>CAWKIM010000001.1:0-276757 GCA_963849745.1 uncultured Rubrobacteraceae bacterium
AGTTCGCAGAATTCATCAGCGTGTTGAAAAAGTCGGCGCTGAGTTGAAAGTGACTACGAATCGGGCTCCAGGATCTCCAAGAAGCCCCAAATACGGTGTGTTAGGGGCCCATTCTGGGGTCGAAGCGGACATAGAGGGAGTTTTTCAACAGGCTGTCATATTCCACGCACTCCGGTGAATAGAGACATAAGGAAGGGCCAGAGCTCATACGAACCCCGACTCTGTAGCGCCTAGCCGCTGCTCTATCTATCGCCGTGCATGCTTTTCCGCCTTGATGCACTGACCGTGGTTCTTTACCCCGAGCGCACACGCCTTCTTGCGAGCGGCTTCTACGACCTTACGAACCGAGTGAATCACCAGTTGAGGATTCTCCCCTTGGATGAAGTGGCCGCTTTTCGTATGGGTGATGTGCTTAGCGTCCAGAAGCGTCGCGAGAAGATCCTGAGCCTCCTGCCACGCCGAGCATGTCGCCTCCGCCTCAGCGCCAGGGACAAATGCAAAGCACTTATCTGAGGTGAGCACGACAGCGGGGATCTCGCCTACCGGAGGGGCGGCCCGGAGCGCATCGACGCTGGGCTGGTAGTCGGCCGCTTCCAAGGTTTCGGGTTCGCCAAGCTCCTTTGCACCCTGGACGAACATTGCCCATTGCTCGGGTGTCAGCGTGTCCTGCAGGAACTCCGAGCCGGCGTCCAGAAGGACAAGGCCAGACACCTCTTCGGGGTAGGTGCTCGCGTAGAGCCGGACGTTCAAGCCGCCCCAGGAGTGTGCGACGAGGACATAGGGATCCGGTTGTTTGGCAGCACTCAACAGGGCATGCAGATCTGCGGCTCCGTCCTGTGCCGTGGTCGGCTGCGGCACCGGGGTGGAGGGGGACAGCGTGCCGTCGAAACTTGTGGTTCCAGGACGATCATAGGCACACACCCGGCTGAACTTGGCAACCTTGGGGAACATCGCAGACCCGCTTGGCTTCGGCTCACCACCGGAGTCAATCACATGGGTCCAGTCATCATGTGCGCCTCGAAAGCCGGATACGAGCACGACCGTGGGAGAGCCTTTGCCCTGGCACTCCAGATACATCTCGCGGCCTCCGCCGATATCGACCAGGCCGGCGAAATCCTTATTCTTGCCTGAGTTGCCCTCAGCGGAGTTGTTGTGGCTCGGGCCAGCGGCGAGCGCCGTTGCTGCCGCACTAAGCACCACGGCCACGACGATCGCTGCCAGCAGCAACATCATCTTCCTAGACACGCTCGCAGCTTACTCCTATGTGAGGCAAGTGTATATGCTCTAGAGCACAAAGGAAGCGCCCACACTTCCGAGAACTGCGTTAGGGCGAAGTTCAGCTTAGCCCGATAGGGCAAGGACCGTCGAAGGGATGCTCATTGCCGAGAGAGGGCTTAAGGCATCGGGACGGGGCTATCAGCTCTCCTCGCGACAGTAGCAGCAGGGAACAGCCCTTCCGCACGGTTGGGGGATTGGCGCATACTGAGGTACGGCAACTGTCCTCGTAGAGTAAGGAGAGGCTATGGCAATGAAAGAGGAAACCTGGCTCACACCCTTGCGGTGCGCGAACGATCACCGCTATGAGCATCGGGTACTTTGGAAAATACACTACATTGAGGAAGTGCCCGAGCCCACCAATCAGATGCCAGAAATCCGCGTGACATGCCAGCATTGCGGCTACCCCGTCGAGGTTGCAGACGGCTGGCTCCCCTACTAGCCACCGAACAGCCGACGCCACCACTGGCGCTCGGGTATAGCTCAACTACGCATCGCCCCGCCCAGGAGGGCCTGCCCAGGAGTGGCCATAATATGGGCAGGTATTATCCGTGTCTTATGTACGTGGGGCTATGTACCTGCGATACTCTACATAAGAAAGCGTGCTGTATAGGACCGGGACCGCGACCTTCCGAGAATTGCTATTCTACGAGGTTGGGTGAATAAAGGGCCGGGGTTCGCACGTCAACCCCAGCCCTTCGCCGTCTACCTCGACGCATCTACCTCAGCCGCAAGGTGGCGATCTTGTTCGCGCTCATCATCGTGTACCAGGGGGCGCCGTTGGGGGCGACCGTGATGCCAAACGGCTCGCTGTTCTTGACGACCTTGCCCTCGGTGATGACACCAGAGTCCGTGATCTGGGCGATGTTGCCCTTGGTGGTCTGGGTGAACCAGACCGTGCCGTCTGGCGACGCCGCAATGCCCTCCGGGCCCACGTCGGTCAGCGGGAACTCCGTCACCTCCCCGGTCGCCGGGACCAGACGCCCGACCCCCTGCGGGGTGAAGCGCGCGGTGAACCAGATGTCCCCGTCGGCGGCGATGGTGATCTGCCGGGGGACGAGGGTGGTCGGCGTGACCGTCACGGCGCCGGTCGCCGGGTCGAGCCTTCCGATCCCCGGCTCCAGGGGAGCGGTGAACCAGACGATCCCGGCCTCGTCGACGACGACATCGCTCGGCTCGGGGACGGGGAACTGGGTGAACTGCTCAGAGACCACGTCGTAGCGCCAGAGGCTGTCGTTGTTGAAGTCGGTGAACCAGATCTCGTCGTCGTGCACCGCCAGGTTGCCGGCGAGCACGTCCGTTTCCGGCATTGCGATGGGATCTAGGATCTGGCCAGAGGTAGTGATACGCCCGAGAAAGGGATCGTTCGACGTGTAGTACAGGATGTCGCCCGGCCACTGGATGATGTCGGTCAAGATGCAGCCATTGCACGCCGGATCGAACTCGGTGATGACGCCGGCGGGCGTGATGCGCCCGATCTGCGAGGGCACGTTCGCGTTCGGATCGCTCAGGGTGAACCAGAGGTTCCCGTCGGAGCCGTTGGTGATGCTCCTCGGCTGGATGTCTGCCGTCGGGACCTTGAACTGCTTGAGCTTGCCCACCGGCGCGGCATGGGCCGCCGAGAGCGTCGCCCCGAGCACTATGGCTAGCGCGGCTGACTAGCGCGAACAGGCGCACGGCGGACGGTCGTTGGTGCGTAAGAATACTTCCTCCTGGGGTCGCATTCGTACGCTTCTTTGCTGTCATGAAGGTTCCACTCTCTTCCTTGTGGCGGGCAATTTACTACGTCCGGCTTGCGGACGTATAAAGCATATACGCGTCGGGTGCCTTGTACGGATGGGGTCCACGGCAAAAGGAACCGGGGGTGGTAGTCCCTTTCCCATTTTCGTTAGGGTGGGCCCGCGGGCGAACTTCTGAGAACGCCCCTTCCACGCACTCGGGTGAATACTCTCTCGTATGTAAACTGGGCGAACATAGAATGTCTTGCGCTCGCACGCGGGAGGAGGCGGGAAAGGTAGGACCTTATGGTCGTCTTGGTAGTGCTGTTGGTGTCCTTGGTGTTGTTCGGCGGGTTGGGAGCCTTGGGCGTTGGCGCCCTTTCTACTTGGCACGAAGTGGTCGCATGGGCCTTAGCGACGATGTTCTTGTTCACGGCGAGCTCCCACTTCGTCACCAGGACGAGAGAGGATCTCATCGCCATGGTTCCCGGAGTGTTTCCCAAGCCGGCTCTGCTGGTGAGCCTGACGGGTGTCCTTGAGGGTCTGGGCGCGGTAGGGCTCCTGATCCCCGCGACCAGGGGGCTGGCTGGTCTTTGCCTGGTACTCTTGCTGGTGGCGCTGTTACCGGCCAACGTCAGTGCAGCAAGGAGGGGCGTGTCGATGCGCGGGAGGGCGCCGACCCCGCTGCTTGTGAGGATCCCCATGCAGATCCTTTTCGTCGGGCTGACGTTGTGGGCGACCCAGACTTAAGGACGCCCGACGCGAAGTTTCACACGACGTCGAAGTGAACTTCGGAGACTCCCCCTTCCACGCACTTGGGTGAATAAGGGCATGAAGAAGGGCCGAGGCTGCTGGATCGGATGTAGCGTCCGTAGTGGCGTAGGGTGTTCGGAGGTAAGATAGCGAGATGAGACGAGGACCTCAAGAACCACCGCCCCGGTGGCTTATCATCCTCGTTGGGGTGGGGCTGATTGCGGCGGCGGTCACCATCGGATACCCGTACATTTTTGGTTCTTGAGAGCGTCCTGGCGTGGGGACGATGCAGGATCCTGCATCTGAACTTCTGAGAACTGCGTACATGCGAAGTTCGGCCTGCCCCATAGCCCCGCCCCGGAGGGCCTAACCTGTGAGGAACCATGTGTCTTATGTATGCTGGTGCACGAACCTTCGCTACTCTACATAAGAATCTCTGCGCATAAGGCCGGGGCTATGCGGAACTTCGCAGAACGCGGCACATCCGAAGTTGGCAGAACGCTTCGAGCTATAACGCACGCCGTGCGCCATGCAGAGGAGCCTGTTTGCGTACCGGTGGAGATCGCCATTGAGGATGCAGAGTCGGTCAGAACGCTACTTCCTCCTGTAATCCGTATGCGATGTCCCCGCCGCTCCGCCTGGACTCTTCTTCCAAACGCCCAAGGACTTCATCGTATGGGACGCCGAATGCTTCGGCTTCGAGTTCGCCACGGCGTTCGATCTCGCTCCTAGAGCGCCACCTCTGGGCCTCGTCTTTCATCGCTTGGACCTGTGCTTGCCAACCTTCTTCTCCTAGGGCGGCCACCAGGGCCCTCCTGCCACGTCCGACCATCTTGCGCACTCTCGGATGATCCCCCTTGATCGGAAAGTCTGAGGGAGTATTGATGCAAAGCACCTCCGCGATCTGACGGTTGGTGAGACCATCTACTTCCCTGAGAACGGCTGCCTTGATGTCCCTTGCGGCTACCTTGGTGGCTGCGGGTCCCCTACGGTTGGGTTTGCCGTGTTCGAGGAATCTCATCAGCTTGTGCAAGGCCTCCACGAACTCGTTGATGTGAGCGCAGGTATCCGCTATGAAATCCGCGCGCTCCTCGAGGGCCATCTCATCGAAGCCGGGGCTGTGGTAGCGAAGGAGCATCAAGGCGTAATCGAGGGTCTGGTGGTGAGGCAGATCCTTCAGAGTGGGTCGCAGGTCTTCTCTTACTTGCCTGTCCTCCAGAGTCTTCGCAAAACGCTCGAAGAAGGACTCGCCGCGGAGCGGCAGGATCCTCGCCAGGACCTTGCGCAAGGCGACCACGTCGAGCGGTCTTCCTTCCAGGGCAGTCAGCGCGGCAAGGATGGCCGCGTCGGTGCGCAGAGGCTCGTCGGAGACGGAGATCTCCCGGTATCCGCGCTCCGGCGAGCGCGGGCCATCGAGCTTGAGCCAGACGATCTGCCCGACCTCTCCCACCCGCGCAGGGTAGCTCTGTCCGTGGATAGGGCGCGATCCGGGCGGCGAGAAGAAGTCTTCAGACTGCTGTTTGAGGGGCAGCCCTAGCGACTTCTCCATGCCGTGGTAGCCGACGCGAACCAACTCCTCGAGCCACTCGCGGGCGAAGGCGCGCATGTCGTGCATACCGAAGGCCATGCCGGCGTAGAGGTCCTCCCTGTAGGCTTCCAGATCGCCTTCCCAGGGCGATACATCGCAGGGCTGTCGGACGGACGATTCGCGCGGAGGCAGTGCCATCCGAGCCCAACCGGACCGGAAGAACTCCTCGAGATCCTCGCCCGAGGTCTCGGTTAGCAACGCGGAGAGGATGGGGAAGCGGCCCTCCGACCTGGCGGTTTCGAACCTCTTGCAGAATAGCCGTCTCACTGGAAAGAGATGCCGCAACCTGAGAGAGTACGTTTAGGGCAAGGGACGACAAGGAGGTTCGGGGCATGCCGAAGACGCATTACTTCCCAGAAGATCGGGTCCACTACGTCTGGGACAACGAGCAGGAGCCGGTGCTGACGGTCGAGTCCGGCGACACGGTCGTCTACCACACCCGCGAGGTCTCGGACGGGCAGATAGGGCCAGACTCCACCGTGGACGCCCTCTCCGATCTCGACTGGGACAGCCTCTACCCGCTCGCCGGCCCCGTCGCGATGACGGACGCCGAGCCGGGTGACATACTGGCGGTCGAGGTACTGGATATGCATACCGCAGGCTGGGGTTGGACGGCCGTCTTGCCAGGCTTCGGGCTGCTGCCCGAGGACTTCCCCGATGCCTACCTGAAGGTCTTCGACCTCACCAACGGCGATTACACGCTGTTCAAGGACGACATCGCCATCCCAATAGAACCTTTCTTCGGGACGATGGGTGTTAGCCCGACCGGTCCCGAGAAGCCAGTGATCATGCCTCCTGGACCATTCGGCGGAAACATGGACACCCGTCACATCACCAAGGGCTCCGTGTTGTACCTGCCCGTTCAGCATAAGGGTGCGCTCTTCTCCTGCGGCGACGCCCACGCGGCCCAGGGCGACGGCGAGGTCTGCGTCACCGGCATCGAGAGCCCCATGTACGCCGCGTTGCGCTTCGACCTGATCAAGGGCAGGAGCATACCGGCGCCCCAGTTCCAGACCCCGGGACCGCTAACGCCGTTGGTCGAGGAGGCAGGCTGGTACGCGACGATGGGCGTGAACGAGGATCTTATGCAGGCAGCGAAAGAATCTCTAAGGGCGATGGTCGAGCACATAAGCGCGACCTACGGGCTCGAGCCCGTCGAGGCTTATGTGCTGGCAAGCCTGGTGGTCGACCTGAAGATCTCCGAGATAGTAGACCAGCCGAACTGGATCGTCTCCTCGTATTTGCCCCTGGCCATCTTCGGGTAACTGTCCAAGATCCACCTCCCTCGTAACGCCAGCTGTAACGTTTGGGAGACGGTCCTCCGGTATAGTGGAATGGTGACGGAAGGAGCAAAGGACGGGGAACCGGCGGAATGAGCACCCGTGCCACATGGCTGGCGTGGACGCTTGCCGCGTTCTCTGTGGCCATGTTCGTCGCCAGCGGCGTACTGCACGTACTCGCTCGTCCCGCGCAGTTCCCCGTCGACTTGGTCTTGTTCCTGGCTGACTGGACGTTGTTTCTGGCCTTCCCCATCGTGGGTGCCCTGGTCGCTTCCAGGCGTCCCGAGAACCCTATAGGTTGGATCTGCCTCGCAAGTGGCCTCTTGTTTATGCTCCTCGCGGTCACCGACAGCTACAGCATCTACGGCGTTGCCCAACAAGGCTCGGTGCCCTTTCCTGTGGTGGTCGGCACGATAGGTAACCAGTGGCTATGGGTGCCAGCGGTGGGGCTGCTCGGGATCTACCTGATCCTGCTGTTCCCCGACGGGAGGCTCCCCTCAAGGAGGTGGCGTCCGCTGGCCCTCTTCTCGGGGGTGATGATCGTAGTGCTGAGCGTCACCGAAGGGCTCGCTCCCGGACCGTTGGAGAACCAGGGAGGGGTGCGCAACCCGTTCGGCATCGAGGCGCTCCCCTGGTTGGTGACTGTGTCTTACATTATTCTCCCGCTGCTGCCTCTTTGCATCCTCGCTTCGGCAGTGAGTATGGTGTTGCGCTTCCGGCGTTCGAGGGGAGAGGAGCGCCAGCAGATCAAGTGGTTCACCTTCGTGGCCTCGATCGCTGGTCTCATGTACTTTCTCGTTGTTATCGGCCAGGTGGTCATCGTACTGGGGAGCGACGGCAGACTGCCTCAGACCCCTTTTTGGGTCGAGCTTCTCTTCTGGCTGGGGACGCTCGGCTTCGCCGGAGTCCCAGTGGCCATAGGCCTGGCCGTCCTGAAACACCGGCTCTACGACATAGATGTGGTCATCAACCTCACGCTGGTCTACGGTTCCCTTACGGCCATGCTGGTCGCGCTCTATTTCGGAGGCGTGGCAACGACCCAGACGATCCTCCGCGCGCTCACGGGCCAGTCGGAGCAATCGCAACTCGCCATAGTCGTCTCCACCCTCGCGATAGCGGCGCTATTCAACCCCTTGAGACGCCGCATCCAGTCGTTTATCGACCGCCGGTTCTACCGTCGCAAGTACGACGCTAGAAAGACGCTGGAAGCCTTCTCCGCCAGGCTTCGCGAAGAGACGGATCTGGAGTCGCTGAACAACGACCTTGCTGGCGTGATAAGGGAGACGATGCAGCCCGCCCACGTCTCACTCTGGTTGCGACCCGACAGGCCTCCGAAGGACGGGCAAGCCGAACGGTAGCGCACGCAGCCTGTACGAAGGTCCAGGCCGAAAACCGTTCCTGCGCACGATGCATCAGTCCCCTCCCTGCACTATAAAGAGGTAGGCTCATAGAAGGAGGGATCTGATGAACAACGAACCGCTGAGAACGATCGCGCGCGAGGTTGTGAGCTGGCCGGGGGTCACTACCGGCGACACCGGCAGAGGCGGACTTCAGCTCAATTACGGTAAGGTGGAGCTCGGGCATTTACACGGTTCGAGCTTCGCTGACCTGCCCTTTCCCAAGAGAATACGTGACGAGCTGATAGCCCAAGGACGGGCTTCGGTGCATCCGCCGCTGCCCGACTCGGGTTGGGTGCGACGAAGGATGGACGGTCCCGGCGACTCGGAGGCCGTGATCGAGCTCTTCCGCATGAACTACGAACGCGCACATGCCCGCGCCGAAAAGCGCGCGGCGTCCGAATCTACCGGGAGATGATCTCCTAGGACCAGGACCCAGAAAGAACGTAACTACCACCACCGTTAGCCGAGAAAGGACCGCGCAATGGCTTACGAACTTCCAAACCTTCCCTATGACTACGACGCCCTGGAGCCGGTCATAGATGAAGAGACCATGCACCTCCACCACGAGAAGCACCACAACACCTACGTGACCAATCTCAACGGTGCTCTGGAGAAACACCCCGAGGCCGACCCCGGCAACGTCGAAGAGTTGCTCGCAAACATAGAGTCCGTCCCCGATGACATCCGCACCGCGGTTAGGAACAACGGTGGTGGACACTCGAACCACACCATGTTCTGGCAGATCATGGTCCCCAACGGGGGCGGAGAGCCCGCCGGTGCGCTGGCGGACGCCATAGACTCCGCTTTCGGTTCCTTCGAGGACTTCAAGGAACGATTCGCCTCCGCCGCAGCACCGGGTGCGCTCTTCGGTTCGGGCTGGGCGTGGCTGATCGTCTCACCGGACGGTTCTCTTGGCATCGAGACCACCCCCAACCAGGATAGCCCGCTGATGGAAGGCAAGACGCCGATACTGGGCCTGGATGTTTGGGAGCATGCTTACTACCTGAAGTATCAGAACAGGCGTCCCGAGTACATCGAGAACTGGTGGAACGTGGTCGCCTGGGACGAGGTGGCACGCCGGTTCGAGGCCGCCGGGTCGTAGCGCTCGGGCCATACGCTCCCATGGCAGGACGGCTCTCTGAACACGTCGGCGTGAGGCTCCCTGTGGCAGTGTAGCCGGCAGAGGTAGAGAACAAGGAGAACCAATTATGGAAACGATCATACCCGGGCTTCACGCTTCTGCGCCCGAGCCATTGGGGTTCGGCCCTTCGCTGGAGATCCGCGCATTCCTGCTACAGCGCGAGCGGGGCAACCTGCTCATCTACAGGGCCGCCACCCTCGAGCAGGACGTAGAGGCCGTTGCCGACCTCGGCGGCATCACACGCCAGTACCTGAACCACCATCACGAAGCCTCACCCGCCTGCGATTGGGTTGGTAGAACCTTCGACGCGCCGCTTCACATCCACGAGGCTGATGCGCGGGCCGCCTCCGAAGTCTGCAACGTGGATGAGACCTTCTCCGAGCGCCACAAGCTCGATGAAGACTTCGAGATCATCCCCATCCCGGGACATACAGGCGGGGCAACGGCTTTCCTGTGGGACACGGGACAGCATCGAGTACTGTTCACCGGCGACACGGTCTTCTTTATCCGGGGCAGGTGGAGGGCGGCGGTGCTCGATGGGGTCAGCGACAGGGAGCGCTACATCGAGAGCCTTGAGTTGATCCGCACCCTCGATTTCGACCTTGTGGTGCCCGGCATCGCGTCCGCCGGCGAACCTTACTACGAGTTCATAGAGAAGTCGGTGGCCCAAGAGCGAATAGACGAGATCCTCGAGCGTCTGCGACGCGGCGAGAGTGGCTGAGAGGCCGGTTCATGGAACTCCTCCGATCTGTAGTCTGCCTCCGCCACGGCGCCCTCCGAGGTACCTTGTCAGGTGCCGAGCTGCCGCGAGAGTTCTTCGGGGTCGGTTGTCGGGGTCTGGCAGGCGTAGTGGACGCAGACGTAGGCTGTGGCTTTGCCTTCGCGGGCGGGGCGTTGGGCGAGGAGGGGGATCAGGCCTCCTGCCTCGTCGTCATCGGGGCCGCGCCCCGCGACGACCTTGTTGGGTAGATAGCCAGAGTAGACCGTCTCCAACAGGACTCTCGTATCCGGTGCTTCAAGGTCCCCGATTATGGCTACCTCGCGGGTCTCCGAGGTGGACAGGTCGAGGGCGCAGAGGAGACGCCCGAACCCGCTAGGGACCTTCTCCATGCCGCCGGCGAGCTCTTCTAGGACGTCCTCGGCGCGCTGGCGGTAGTCGCCCCTGTCGAGGAAGAGGGCGAGCTTGAGGAGGACCTCGGCGGCGACGGAGGTTCCTGAGGGTGAGGCGTTGTCGTAGACGTCGCGCGGGCGGGTGACGAGCTCCTCGTGATCGGCCGGGGTGTCGTAGAAGGCACGCTTCCCTTCGTCCCAGAAAAGCTCTGAGACGGCGTCGAGGAGGGCGTCGGCCTCGATGAGCCAGCGCGTCTCGAAGGTGGTCTCGTAGAGGGCGACGAGCCCGTCAGCGACCATCGCGTAGTCCTCTAGGTAGCCGTTGAACCTCGCCCGACCGTCCTTGTAAGAGCGGTGGATGCGGCCGTCTTCCTTGAGTCTCTCCACGATAAAGGTCGCGTTCTTTTGGGCGGCTTCGCGGTAGTCCTCGCGGCCCGTAACGCGGGCGGCGAGGGAGAAGGAGCGGAGCATGAGGCCGTTCCAGGCGGCCAGGATCTTCTCGTCGCGTCCCGGTCTGACACGCTCCTCACGCACGGCGAAGAGCTTCGCCCTGATCGCGGCTATACGGGCCCACAGTTCCTCCGTCGATAGCCCGAACTCATCGGCGACGGCCTCGGGGGGGCGGGCGAGGTGCAGGATGTTCTTGCCCTCGAAGTTGCCCCGCTCGGTGACGTCCCAGTAGCGCGCCGCGAGGCTCGCTTCGTCGGGGTCGAGTGCGGCCGCGAGCTCATCGGGCGTCCAGACGTAGAATTTGCCCTCCTCGCCCTCGGAGTCGGCGTCCTCGGCGGAGTAGAAACCCCCTTCCTCGCTCGTCATGTCGCGCAAGACGTAGTCGAGCGTCTCCTCGGCGATGCGGCGGTAGAAAGCGTCTCCCGTGGCCTGGTACGTCTCGAGGTAGAGCCTGGAGAGGAGGGCGTTATCGTAGAGCATCTTCTCGAAGTGCGGGACGAGCCAGTATGCGTCCACCGAGTAGCGGGAGAAGCCCCCGCCGAGCTGGTCGTAGATGCCACCATTCGCCATCTGCCGGCACGTGAGCTCCACGCCGTCGAGCGCGGACCTCTCTCCCGTGCGGTGGTAGTGGCGGAGCAGGACCTCCAGGTTCATCGCCTGGGGGAACTTGGGGGCGCCCCGAAAGCCACCAAAGCGCCTGTCGAGCTGAGAGAGGAGGGCGCTTGCCGCGCGGTCGAGCAGCTCGGTTCCCGCAGACTCCGCCTCGGGCATGACGGCGGCCGTCGAGGCCCGGAGGTAGTCGCGTACGGCCTGGGCGTTTTGCAGGACCTCTTCACGCCGGTTTTCGTAGGCGTCGACGACGCTGAGGAGGACCTGCTGGAAGGAGGGCATGCCACGCGAAGGGATGGGCGGAAAGTACGTGCCGCCGTAGAAGGGGGCACCTTCGGGGGTGAGGAAGACGGTCATCGGCCAGCCGCCGTGCCGGGTGAGGGCCTGGACGGCGGCCATGTAGATGGAGTCGATGTCGGGCCTTTCCTCACGGTCTACCTTTACGTTCACGAAGTGCTCGTTCATCATGCGCGCGGTCTCATCGTCCTCGAAGGACTCGCGCTCCATGACGTGGCACCAATGGCACGCGCTGTAGCCGACCGAGAGTAGGACGGGTTTATCTTCCTCACGGGCCCTCTTCAATGCCTCCTCGCCCCAGGGGTACCAGTCCACGGGGTTGTCCTTGTGCTGGAGCAGATACGGGCTCGTCTCACTCGCCAGCCTGTTGGCCACAGCCTCTCACCTCCCGAAACGGGGTCTAGCCGCTTACTCTAACGTATCATGGATCGGGGGTTCGGTATCCTGCGCTTCTCCTCGGGTCCGTAGCCTCTGGCGCCCGCGCCGGGTATAGAACGAGGGCTCGGATACCGCGTTGTTTATCCCGGGTGGGCAATGTTTAGCCCGTCAAGATGCGGGTAGACAGAATACGTATAGGGAAACGTGAGCGAGGAGGCAGCGGCCATGTGCTACTCCTACCGGGATCGCCGGATGGAAGAAGAGGCCCGCAGAGAGCAGTGGGAGAAAGAAGAACGCAGGCGCCGCGAACAGCAGGAGAAGGAGCGCCGGGCGAAAAAGGACCGCGCGTTGGTAAAGGCCTAAGAAAGGGGCCACCAAAATTCTATGATCACGGGCCCCGGACCGCGGTCCGGGGCCTCTGTCGTAAGGGTTTGAGGAAGGAGATCGGCGATGGATGTTCGGAAGCTCGAAGAGACGGCCGGCGAATTAGTAGCCCCGGGTAAAGGCATACTAGCCGCAGACGAGAGCTTCGGCACCATAGGCAAGCGGTTCGAGGCCGTCGGCATAGAGTCAAGCGAGGAGAGCCGTCGGGCCTACAGGGAGCTGCTGTTTACCACGGAGGGCATCGGGGAGTTCCTCTCCGGTGTGATCCTCTTCGACGAGACCATCCGCCAGGAGACCTCGGACGGCACCCCGATGCCCCAAGCGCTCGAGGGCGCAGGCGTCATCCCCGGTATCAAGGTGGATAAGAGCACCGTAGATTTGCCCCTCTCGGAAGGGGAGAAGTTCACCCAGGGTCTCGACGGCCTCGGCGACCGACTCGCCGAATACACCGAGTTCGGGGCGCGCTTCACCAAGTGGCGGGCCGTCATAACCATAGGGGATGGCATCCCCACCGAGAGCTGCATTGAGGCCAACGCCGAGGCGCTCGCCCTCTACGCGGCGTTCGCCCAGGAGCACGACCTCGTCCCCATAGTCGAGCCCGAGGTCCTGATAGACGGGGATCACTCCATCGAGCAGTGCTACGATGCCACGGAGTGGATGCTGAACCGGACCTTCGGCGAGCTATACGAGCACGGCGTCGAACTCTCGGGGGTGCTCCTGAAACCCAACATGGTCATCTCGGGCAAGGACGCGCCAGAACAGTCCAGCGTGGACGAGGTAGCAGAAGCGACGGTCGAGTGCCTGCTCAGGACGGTCCCGGCGGCGGTGCCTGGCATAGTCTTCCTCTCCGGAGGCCAGTCCGACCGGCAAGCGACGGCCCACCTCAACGCCATGAACTCCCTGTACGGGGGTCTGCCGTGGGAGCTCTCGTTCTCCTACGCGCGGGCGCTGCAGGGACAGCCGATGGAGATCTGGGGCGGAGACGTAGATAAGGTCGAAGCGGCCCAGAAGGCCTTCCACCACAGGGCAAAGATGAACAGCGCCGCGCGCTCCGGCGACTACTCGGAGGAGATGGAAGAACAAGCAGCGTGAATTCGTGCGGTTTGCACAGCAAACTGCGGCTACAGGCATCAGGCTACAGGTTTCAGGTCTTCTCCGAACGCAGAGAGCTAGACCCGCCGGTGATGCCCCGCCCTTGATGGTCCCGCCCATCCCTCGGCGCTCTTCGTAGAGCTTCGTGCTACGACCCGGGAGAACAGGTGCCGTCGGCTAAGGGGAGGATCTCCCACGCGCTTTTCCTGATGCCTGTAGCCTGATACCTTTCTTCAAACGCGTTCTGCCCGCACGATCAAGCGCTTCTCGAAGGTCGGGATCGGCGTGCACGTCTGTAACGTCAAGAGATCCCTGCCTCGCACTCTTCCCGTCACCCAATCGTCCTCGGCCCCCACCACGAAGCTCTCTATCACCCTGTAGTGGTATCTGCCGCCTCGAGGGTCCCTCAATGTTACCCTCTCCCCTCCTCCCAACTCGTTGAGGCGGTAGAAGACGAGGTGGCTTCCCGTACCAGGCCATCCCAGCCTGTGTCCGGCCAGGTACACGTTCCTCTCCAGGGTGCCAGACCAGGGATAGGAAGTGCCCGGCAGGTGGATCACCCCTTGATCCAGGGCTTGGGTAGTGTCGGAGGAGATTATGGGGACGTTCCTTAGATCCAGGGCATTTATGGTGAGGCCCATGACGGCCCCAGGAGGCAGATTGTAGTGCCTTGGTCGGTTGGCAGCCCTGAGCTGCCCATCCGTCGGCAGAGGGTAATCGTATTCATTCGGGGAGATGGTCTGGCGGCTTTGATCGGGAGATGACCCGTATGCAGACCCGCTCTGAGCTGGTTGGCCTGGTCCGGGATCCGGCGGTCTATCTGACTCCGATGGGCGGGCTGGTACGGGTGTTGCCCGGTACCTGGACGGAGGTATGTCCTTCTCTACCCACGGGTCGACGCCGGGGTCTGAGCGGGCGAGCGGCCCGGTGGCGGACTTCACCTCCGGTTTCGCGGCCGCAGGCTCTATCGGCCGGTCGAGGTGGGCGGCGAAGGCCACCACGATAGCGAAACCCACAGCGAGAACCATCGCGCCCGCCCCGACCTTGAGGAGCGGGTCCCCCACGAAACTGCGGGTTAGACCCTCACGTCGCACAGCAGAGTCGCCCTACCTGCCGCGCCTGAGGGTCGCCCCTTCGGCAGAAGTCCGGTCGCTAGCACGGCGTAGAATGACCGCGCCGGGCTCCCCACTGCTGTCTGTCGGCGCGCCGCCGGCGTTGCCGAGCGCCCTGTTACCCATGGTACTCTCCCCATCCATCGTGTTCTGAGATCGACCGGCGACCCTGTGCTCGGGAACCCTCAGAACGTCGCGATGCACACCGCATCATATACTGCCTGGGTTTTCCGTTCTACATCCTCGGGCGCGTATCTCCGGGACAGAGCGAAGGATACGACCACACAGGCCGGTCCCAAGCAGACTCAGGCGTCAGCCAAAAACGTCCCGCTCAGGACCTACCGTAGGCGGGTTCACGACCCAATCTTACGCCCGGTGTTACAAAAGCTGACATGCTGACGAGCGAAGGCGTCAGCCTGAGCGTGCTGACTAGCTGGAGCGACCGAAGGGAGCGACCAATGAAGCGGTCCAAGAGCGCGGACCCGGCCCACGACGTTCTGGGTTACGAACGGCAGCAGTTGGATGCCATCTTCCGTCCCGAGACGGTGGCTGTAGTCGGGGCGACCGAGCGTCCTGGTAGCGTGGGGCGCACGATCATGTGGAACCTCGTGAGCAGCCCGTTCGGCGGGACGGTCTTCCCCGTGAACTCGCGCAGGCCCAACGTCCTGGGCATAAAGGCCTACCCCTCGGTCTCCGAAGTGCCGGCCAGGGTGGATCTCGCGGTCATCGTCGCCCCCGCTCCCGCGGTGCCGGAGATCATCCGCGAGTGCGCGGAGGCGGAGGTCGGGGGCGCCGTGATCATCTCGGCCGGTTTCAGGGAGACGGGGTCCGAGGGGGCAGAGCTCGAGCGCCGGGTCCTCGAGGAGGCCAGGCGGGGCAGGATGAGGATCGTCGGTCCCAACTGCCTCGGCGTCATGAAGCCGCCAACAGGCCTCAACGCCACCTTCGCCGGCGCCATCGCCCGTCCCGGAAACGTGGCGCTCCTGAGCCAGAGTGGGGCTTTGCTCACCGCCATCCTGGACCAGAGCTTTATGGAGAACATCGGCTTCTCGGCGCTCGTCAGCGTGGGCTCCATGATGGACGTAGGTTGGGGAGACCTGATCCACTACCTCGGCGACGACCCCCAAACGAAGAGCATCGTCATCTACATGGAGTCGGTCGGCGACGCCCGCTCGTTCCTCTCGGCGGCCCGCGAAGTAGCCCTGACCAAACCGATAATAGTGATCAAAGCCGGACGAACCGAGGCCGCGGGTAAGGCTGCGGCCTCCCACACTGGCTCCCTGACCGGCTCGGATGAGGTGCTCGACGCAGCCTTCTCGCGCAGCGGCGTGCTGCGGGTTGACGAGATCTCGGAGCTGTTCGGGATGGCCGAGGTGCTAGGCAAACAACCGCGCCCCAAGGGACCGCGCCTGACGGTCCTGACGAACGCCGGCGGTCCCGCGGTGCTCGCGACGGACGCCCTTATCGGTAACGGTGGCGAGCTCACGGAGATATCCGAGGAGACGATGGGAGCTCTAGACGAGTTCCTCCCCGCTCCCTGGAGCCACGGCAACCCCGTGGACGTGCTCGGCGACGCCGACCCCGAACGCTACGCGAAGACGCTCGAGACCGCGGCCGGCGACCCCGATAGCGATGGGCTGCTCGTCATCCTCACGCCGCAGGACATGACCGACCCGACGGCAACGGCGGAAAGGCTCGCGCCCTACGCGAACGGAACGAGGAAGCCCGTGCTCGCGAGTTGGATGGGTGGACCGGCCGTCGCGGCGGGGGAGTCGATCCTGAACGGCGCGGGCATCCCTACCTTCGACTACCCCGATACGGCAGCCCGAGCTTTCACGAACATGTGGAAGTACACGTACAACCTGCGCAGCATCTACGAAACCCCCGAGCCTGCCGAAGAGGAAAGTTCGGACCGCGGGCGGGTAGAAGAGATCATAGCCAGCGTCCGCGATTCTGGTCGCACCATCCTTACCGAGTTCGAAGCGAAGCAGGTCCTCGCCGCCTACGGTATCCCGACCGTGCGGACAGAGGTGGCGCGCAGCCCCGATGAGGCCGTGAAACTGGCAGACCGCCTCGGCTACCCCGTGGTCCTCAAGCTCGACTCCGAGACCATAACCCACAAGACCGACGTGGGCGGCGTGCGCCTGAACCTGCAGAGCGCCGACGAGGTCAGGCGGGCCTACGAGGAGATGGAGTCCTCCATAAGGGAGAACTACGGGCCCGAGGACTTCGGCGGCGCCGCCGTCCAGAGGATGGTCAGCCTCGACGGCTACGAGCTGATCGTCGGAAGCAGCCTGGACCCGCAGTTCGGTCCTGTCTTGCTCTTCGGGTCAGGAGGCTCGCTGGTCGAGGTGTACAGAGACCGGGCCCTCGCCCTCCCGCCGCTGACCACCACGCTCGCCAGGCGGATGATGGAACGGACCCGCATCTTCGAGGCGCTGGGGGGCGTCAGGGGCAGGGCGCCGGTAGACGTCGGCTCCCTGGAGAGGCTGCTCGTTCGCACGAGCCAACTCGTCGTCGAGCAGCCCTGGATCAAAGAGCTCGACATCAACCCGCTCCTGGCCTCGCCGGAGCGCTTGATAGCACTCGACGCCCGTATCGTCCTGCACGACCCCCAGACCAAGGACGAAGCCCTGCCACGAACCGCGATCCGTCCTTACCCGAAACAGTACGTCTCCCACGAAGTGTTGCGCGACGGCACGCCCGTGACGATACGCCCGATCCGGCCGGAAGACGAACCTCTGATGGTGCGCTTCCACGAGACTCTCTCGGAACAGAGCGTCTACATGCGCTACTTCCACATGATGCACCTCGACCAGCGTACCGCCCACGAGCGCCTGACGCGCATCTGCTTTATAGACTACGACCGCGAGATGGCGTTGGTCGCCGAGCGAACCGACCCAGAGACGGGGGAACGTGAGATCATGGGCGTATCCCGCCTGAGCCGCCGCGGCGCCGCCCCCGATGAGGCGGAGGTCTCGGTCCTCGTCAGCGACCGCTTCCAGCGCCGGGGCATCGGCACCCTGCTCCTAGAGCACCTGCTCGAAGTCGGCCGCGCCGAGGATCTGAGCCGTATCACCGCAGAGATCCTCTTCGACAACCGCCCCATGCAGCGCATCTCGAAGCAGCTCGGCTTCCACCTCCGCCGCGACACCGAAGAGATGGTCGTGAAAGCGGATCTCGACCTCTATAGCGCCGTGCCATAAGGCCTTATGGCACGGCGCGCATGTCAGCACGTCGCCTGTTCCAGGCGACTCGTCAGCATTTCAGCTAGCGCACGTGAAAGCTCTGGCTGACGAGCGAAGGCTAAGAGCCTGAGCGTGCTGAATTGCTCATAAAGGGCAGCACGGTCCGTAGGGAGGGGGGAGAATCTACGGAGGCCATGCTGCCCTAGGGATATTTTACCCCCAAATCCGCTAAAGCGTAAGCTAAAGCTCAGGTAGAGACTAAGGAGACCGGCTTCCGTTCTTGCCAGGGGGGTCTGCAGCCAGGGGGAGGAGAACGGAGAAGATGCTCCCGGCTTCGGGGCGGCTGTGCACCTGGATATCACCACCGAGGTGGTCGGTGATCTCATGGGCGAGGGCGAGTCCCAGGCCTGTACCATCGGCGCGTGAGGAGCCCTGGGCCCGGTAGAAGCGGTCGAAGATGTGGGGTATCTCGGATTCCAGGATGCCGCAACCGCGGTCCGTTACGCTGATAACGACCCGTCCATCCTGGAGGGAGAGCCCCAGGTCGACGGTAGAGTCCTCATCCGAGTACTTGAGGGCGTTGTCCACGAGGATGGCGATGGCCCTGTGTAGCTGGTTCGGGTCTGTCCTTACGGGCGGCACGTCCTCCTCGGCCCTGATGTTCAGCGAACGGCCCGTATAGCCGAAGTCCCTGCGCAGCCCGTGGAGCAGGTCTTCGAGGTCGACCTCTTCCGTCCTGAAGGTGACGGCGTTGGCGTCGAGGCGCGAGAGGTCAAGCAGGGTGCGCGCCAGGCTCTGCAGGCGCACGGTCTGGGCTCGCATGTCGTTCAGGAACTCCGCCCTGACTCGTTCATCTTCCTCGTCCTCGAGCATCTCCAGATAGCCGGAGAGGGCGGTCAGGGGTGTCTTGAGCTCGTGGGAAGCGTTGGCGATAAACTCCGCCTTGACGCGCTGCATGTGGTGCTCCTCTGTGACGTCGCGCAGGATGGCGAGCGCGCCGTCCTCCAAGGGGGCGGCCCTGATCTCGATGATCCTGTCCCCGGCCTTCGCACCTGACTCTGTCGCGGGACCGCTGTACCGGGTCTTGGCGAGCACCTCTTGCAGGCGGTTGTGGAAAGCATGGTCGGAGGACTCGAGGAGCTTCCTCGCGCGGGGGTTCAAAAAGACCGGGTTCAGGTCTCGGTCCACACCGACGACCGCGTCCGTCATGCCGTCGAGTATGGCGCTCCCGCGTTCCTTCTCCTGTTCTATCTGATCGAAAGCCCCTTTGAGGGAGACTGCCATAGCGTTGAACGTCGCGCCGAGAGAGCCGACCTCATCCTCGACGCGCGTCGTTATCCTCGCGTCGAAGTTGCCGGCGGCCAGATGCTCGGCGGCAAGCCCCAGGCGGCTGACGCGCCGGGAGATCAAGACAGCCGCGAAGTACCCTGCGACCCCGGCGATGAGCAGTGCCAGGGCGCCGGCTAGAAGGGCCAATCGCTCTATGTTCCTCATCGCCGCCCGCACGTTTTCGATGTCGCCCTCCGTGAAGAACTTGACGAAGACCAGGGCCCGAGGCTGGGGCTCGGCCTTGCCTTTGACATCCACGTTGATCGGATAGGCGTAAGTGGCCTGCAACTGTCCCTTGTGGACGCCCGTCTCGATCGGTTCCATGTCGTCGCTCGGCCTTCTGGGCTCCTCTACGGCACGCCTCACCGGCCCCGAGGACCAGTTCTCCAGGTCCCCTTGCGTCTGTTGGCCGTCCTCGGCCCTGACTATGCCCCACTGCAACCCGTGGGAGCGGGCGAACGCGTTGATGCGCTGCTCGGTCACGGATTCGCCGCGTTCCCTCAAACGCCTGACCTGGTCCTCGAACTGGTCCCCGACCTGCTTGAAGGCGGCCTCGCTAGAGCGGTTGAGCGTCTCAGAGAGGATGGGATGAACGATCTCGTAAGCGGTTATCGCGGCGAAGGCGGTTACGAGCACGAAGAGCGCGGTGAGCCAGATGCGCATGCTCAGGCGTGGCCTGAACTCGACCCCCGTCTTCGAGGCGAGCAGTTTACCGGCCTTTCGCCTGAAGTCTAGATTCTGGCTCGACCGTTCCTTAGCGGAAAACATATCCGACACCCCGCGCGGTGTGGATGAATTCGGGGTTCCTGGGGTCGCGCTCTATCTTCTCGCGGAGGTGGCGGATGTGGACGTCCACCGTGCGTTCGTCGCGGAACTCGTCGCCCCACACCCTGCGCAGTAGCGCGCTGCGCGAGAACACCCTGCCTGGACTTGAGGCCAGGGTAACCAGGAGCTCGAACTCGGTGTAGGTGAGGTCCACCTCTTCACCGTCGGCCGACACCCTCCGGCTCGGCAGGTTGATCCTGAGTCTGTCGTAGGTCAACTCGTCAGGACGCTGGCCCGCCGGCACCGCGGCCCGGCGCATGATCGCCCTGACGCGGGCCACCAGCTCCCTGACGGCGAACGGCTTGGTGACGTAGTCGTCCGCCCCGAGCTCGAGCCCGACGACCCGGTCTATCTCGTCGTCGCGGGCGGTCAGCATGATGACGGGCACGTCGCTCTGCGCCCTGATCCTCCTTATGACCTCCGTGCCGTCGAGCTTGGGGAGCATGATGTCGAGCACCATCAGGTGCGGCTCGAAGGCCTTGAACGCTTCCAAGGCGGCCTCGCCGTCACCGGCGACCTGGACCTGGAATCCTTCGCGCTCGAGGGCATGCGTGAGCATCTTCTGGAGCGACGGCTCATCGTCGACCAGAAGTATCTTGCGCGTCACTCCCTGTAGATCTTGTACCATCGCCGGCCAAACTCTCTTCTACTACTCAATAACCGTCAATCCGACACGGTTGTATTTTAGCATGATGGAGTACGAAGCCTCCCGATCCGAAAGGTCTTCAAGCCAGCGGGACCGCGGCCACCCGCTCAGCCGCCTTCAGAAGATCCTGCGCTTCTTTCAAGTGCACGGCCTCGACCACCGCCTGCCGGCGCCTGAGATAAGCCGCGACGATTCGCGCCTCGTTAGAGCCTTCCTTCTCGGGACTGGAGCCGTTCTCCCTGGGCCTGGCCAACACCTCGTCGGCGAAGCGCCCTAGTCCGGTCGCGTCGCCCGGCTCGAAGCCGCGGTGGGCGATTAGATGTCCCGCGCACAGGATGAAGACCTCGACCACACCTGGCTCCGTCGAAGGGGCGACAATAGCCTGCACACCCTCGGCGTCCACCACCGTTCTGGAGAGGCGTATCCGCTCGATGCCGGAGATCAGGTCTCGCAGCCTGGCGGCGGCCTCGAACTCCAGCCCGGCGGCCAGACGTTCCCGCTCCCTGACGAGCGCCCTGACGTGCTCCTCGCCCCCCTCGCCGCGCAGGAGCGCGACCAACTCGTCTACGACCTGCTCGCGGTATTCCTGCTCATCCATGCCCATGCACGGCGCGCAGCGTCCCATCTGGCCGTAGAAGCAGATCTCCCCATCCCCAGAGCACCTCTTGAGCGGGAAGATCCTGCCCAGCGCCTCGATGCAAGTATCCAGTACCCCGGCGCTCCTGTAAGGGCCGAGGTGGACGAGGGAGTCCTCAGGCGGGTTCTCTGAGACCCGCTCGGGTACGGGGTAGGGTTCGCCTAGATCCAACCTTACGAACCAGCTCGCCTTGTTGTCCCTGCCCATGGAGTTGTAGCGTGGCAAGAGGCGCTTGATCTCCCTGGCTTCGAGGATGAGGGCGTGAAGCTCGCTCTCTGTCTCCCTGACGCGTACCTCGGCGACCTCCTCGACGAGGCGTCCGACCTTGCGGCGTCCGTCCCCACCGCTGAAGTAGGTCCTGACACGGGCCTTCAGATCCTTCGCCTTGCCGACGTAGAGGGTAGTGCCGTGCTTGTCGATGAAGTAGTAGACGCCGGGCGTATTGGGCACCCCGCTCGCCAGGTGCTGCTTCTGGGGTTTGATGCGGCCCCTTCCCCCGCGGATGGCGAGCGCTTCGCCGACGCTCTTTACGCCCGCGGAGTCCAGGAGCTTCAGGAGTCTGCGGAACACCTCCGTCGTCGCAGCGGCGTCGGAGAGGGCCCTGTGGTTCGGCGCCTGGCGCACGCCGAAGTGGCTGACGAGCGCGCTCAGACGGTAGCGTTTGAGCCCTGGCACCAGGCAACGGGCGAGTTTCAGGGTGTCGAGGACCTCGTTGGGGAGTGGAGCGCCGCCTCTTGCGGCCGTGACGAAGGAGCAGTCGAAATGGACGTTGTGCCCGACGAGCACGCAACCCTCGACAAACTCCTCGAAGCGTGGCATGACCTCGGAGATGGAAGGGGCATCCGAGACCATGCGGTCCGTTATGCCGGTCAGGCGCACCACAAAGGGGTCTATCGGGCGTCCCGGGTTGACGAGCGTCGAGAACTGGTCTACTACCTCCCCTCCCGCGAGCTTGAGGGCTCCGATCTCCGTGATGGCACCCCCCTTCCCGGCCGCAGAACCGGTGGTCTCCACGTCGAAGACTACGTAAGGAGCCTCCCCAAGCGCGAGCGAGGCGGCTGGCGCGGTCCTCAAGTCCTCGCCCTCCCAGATAAACCTGGAATCTCCTCCGACTAGCCTCTCGACGAGGGCCCTGGCATCACCGTTCGGGCTCGTTAGCGAGAGGAATTCGGTGGAGATCTCTTCCGGGCTTACAGGCTCGTGTTCTTTCACGAAGCCGTAGAGACTAGGAGACACGGACCTCCGTCCGCGCCGCCCCGAGCGAAGCTGGGACAGGCCCATCTTTCACGGCCCTTGCGGCGCTGGCGATCGTCCTGGCCTGTGCCTCCGTGACGCCGGGGATGGCGGTGAGGTTCTCGTAAGTGTACTCGTCGTCGAGCAGCCCGCTCGCAAGGATCCTGGCCCGCGTCTTCATCCCGACGCCGGCCATCTTGGTGGTGTGGAAGAGCTTGCCGCGCTGGATGCGTAGGGATCCGACACCGGCCAGAATCTCCCCTTCTACGAGGACACCTCTCAACGTGTCGGCGAAGAGCCCGATCTGCTCGGGGTAGTAGACGCCCCGGCCCATCAGAGAAGGCGTCATAGGGAGCGGGTGCATGAGGTTCGCGTTGCGAACGGTGGTGTGGCCGGGAGGCTCCTCGGGCCCGAGTGGGTCGGGGACACCCAGTCTTCGCGCCCGCACGGCGTGTTCCCACACCTGCTCCTCGAGGTCTTCCGAGAGGTCCAGCTCCGTGATCACCGGCTTGCCCCGGAAACGGTCGTTGCGGTTGGCGGCGTACAGAAAGCGCCGGTCGTCCCTCTCGTTCTCGTAGAACTCGACGGCGGCACGGGCCCGTTTCTCGCCCATGCCCGGCAGCCGCGCCAGCGTCTTGAAGTCCCCCCTGGAGAGTAACTCCCCCAACTCCTCAGGATCCAAGACCTCTGCTGTCTTCGCGGCAGCCCTCTTGTCTATGCCGCGGACCCTTTCCAGGACGCCCCGCACACCCTCGGGGCAGACGCCGCGCCTGAGGTGGTTGATCTTGCGCACCGCCGTGAAGGCGTTGTAGCCCTCCCAGTGCCAGACGTACTCGCGGACCCGCTCGACGGCCGCGGCGTCGTCGGGGACGAACTCGATGGTGACGGCGTCGCCGATGTAGCGGCCGCTGGCCCCCGGAAGATTCTCCGCAGGGTGCATCACCTGTACCTTGACCGAGGGCGAATAAAAAGAGAAGTGCACCGGAACCCCCGGTGCCACCTCCTTCATCAACCGCCTGCGGAAGACGTTATCTTCGAGGTCTGACTCGAACATCGGATCGTAATTTTAGCATGTCAGCACGCTCCGGCTTCGCCTCCGCTAGTCAGCATTTCAGCACGCTTCGGGCCTTCGGCCTCGCTTTCAGCATGCCTGCCAGGACTTGCGCAAGCTGAAAGCTGACTAGCTGAAATGCTGACTAGCTGACAAGCTTTTCCTGCCGCAAAACTATTGCCTCGACGGGCTCTCCGGCGGGAATGCCCTCCGAGGCTGGGCCGACGAGGGCGAGGGCGTCGGCTTTCGTCAGCGAGCTGACGAGCCCCGAGCCCTGGGCCCCAACGGACTCGGCAAGCCAGCCTTTCTCCGTTCTCTTCAGGCTGACCCGCATGGCGTGCAGCCTGCCGAACTTGTTGACGATGTCCCGCTCGAAGTAGACTTCGACGCGAGGCCTGCTCTTGTCCCCGCGGCCCATCATACCCATCAAGGCCGGCCTGACGAAGAGGTCGAAGCAGACCACCGCGGAGACCGGGTTGCCGGGAAGGCCGAACAGGCGGGTCTCGCCGCGCGTACCGTAGAATAGGGGCTTGCCGGGTTTGAACTTGACGCCCCAGAAGACCTGCTCCACCCCAAGATCCAGCATCGTGCTCTTGACGAGGTCCTTCTCACCCACCGAGACCCCGCCGCTCGTCACGACCACGTCGGCCGTCTCCAGCGCCTCCTCTATCGCCGCACTAAGGGTATCCGCCTCGTCCGAGGCGGCGTAGAGGCGGCGGGCCTCAGCACCGGCCTCGCGGGCCGCAGCGACGATGGCGTAGGAGTTGGAGTCGAAGATCTCACCCGGGTCGAGGTCCCGCGTCCCCGGCTCGACGAGCTCGGTCCCGGTCGATAACACGACCACCTTCGGCCTGCGGTAGGCGGGGAGCGAACCGTAACCCTGCGTCGCGGCGAGGGCTATCTCGGGGGCCCCGATCTCGGTTCCTGCAGTCAGGATGACGTCTCCTTCGCGCGTGTCCTCGCCAGCAGCGCGGATGTTGTCGCCGGGAGAGGGGGCCTTCTTCAGCTCGAACTCTTCGCCCCAGCCCGAGGTGTTCTCGACCATCACCACCGCGTCGGTCCCCTCGGGGATGACGCCGCCGGTGAAGATCTTGATGGCCTCGCCTTCTCCGACGCGCCTCTTCGCCGGGCGCCCCGCAGGCGCCTCGTCGACCACGCCGAAGACGCGTCCGGCCTCGGCGTCCTCGCTCCGCAGCGCGTACCCGTCCACCGCCGAGTTATCGAAGGGCGGCGAGTCGGTGGTGGCCGTGAGGTCCTGCGCGAGCGCGAGCCCCAGAGCCTCCCCTAGCGGCGTCCAATCGACGGGAAGCCGGGGCGTGCTCTCGAACACCAGCCGCTCGGCCTCGGGATACTCGATCAGCTTCTCGAAAAGTTGCATCTTCACACCTCGACTAACCTATCGTTTGCTTGCCGACACGCTACCATACAGTACTCTACTCCGGCAGCAGCGCCATCGCCCGGCCTGGTCCACCGGAAGAGCCGGCGATCTTGACCGGCATGAAGATGAAGTAGGCGCCACGCGCCGGCAACTCGTCGAGGTTGGTCAGGATCTCGATGTAGCGCATCCCGCGGCTCAGCCCCGCCTGGTGAACAGGCACAGCGTCGTGTGCGCTCCCGATGCTGGGGGCGTCGATGCCCATGGTCTTCACGCCGCGCTCGTAGAGATAGATGGCGGTCTCGGGAGGGGGAGCGGGCCAGCCCGGCATCTTGCCCGTGACGAGCGAGCCGTGCATGTATCTCTCGCCCTCTTCGCCCTCTACGTAGTAGCGGTCCCAGCCCGTCAAGAAGAGCACGACCTCGCCGGCCCGGAGCGCTCCATGCTCCTCCTCCCAACGGCGAACGTGGTCGGGGGTGATGAAAGGACTCACGCCAGATTCACCCTCTCCGGCCAGAGAACGTACGTCCACAACGACCGCAGGACCCATCAGGTCTTCGAGGGGTACCTTATCTCCCGTCTGATCCCCGAGCGGTCCTGCGAGATACAGGCCCGAGCCGGGGGGCGGAACGAAGTGAGTTGGGGCATCGAAATGTGTGCCGCAGTGCTCGTCCATGACGACGAAGTTGGTCTGGTAGGGGGCTGTGCTGCGGGTCTTGTCTGTCGGCCCTTCTACCTCGGCGAACCAGTTCCAGTTGTGGTGGGCGTAGGTCATGTGTCCCGGCCACGTACCGGGCAGCCGCTCCGATAAGGTCAGCGAGAGATCCACGACCCTCGCTCCCGCCAGCGTTGCGAAGTCCAAAGCTCCTCCCTCAGAATCCTTCGAGATATCCTTCGGCATCGAAGCGCACATCTTCCGGGTCGCCGACTACCTCGGCCTCGGCGTTCCTTAGCACCTCGTCGAGGAGGTTCTCGGAGACGTACAGGTGCTCGAGGTGCAACGTGTTCGGGATGCGGACGAAGCGCGTCTCCTCGGGTGGTACGCCCCAGTTGCAGCGGACGGCCGTCTGGAGCGCCTCCTCGTCGCTGGCGAGGACCATTGGCACCTTGGCCCGCTCGATAAAGGTGCTCGTGACGACATTGGCGTTCATGGCCTTGTGTTCGATCCGGTCCACGAGGCGACGCGTCGTCAGGTCGGCGAGGCCCACCCCGAGCGCGTTGCCGTGCGATTCCTTGCTGATGTCGCCCACGATTACGTATTTGACGTCCGGCACCTCCGGCTCATCGACGCCGAGGATGCGGAAGCGCCCTATCACGTTCGTGTCCATGCCCGTCCCCGAGTAGTTCTTGCCCAGGGCATCGACGTAGAGGACGTCTACGTCCGAGACGGGCAGCGCGGGCATCATCTCCATGTACCCGGCGAGGAGCTCGGCCTCGCGCTCATGGATCTCTGCCGCGGGTATCGCCTCGATTGTGGCGGGCTCGTCGTAGGCGTTCTCGACGGTCGCCACGCCGAAGAGGATGTGGCCGGACTCGAGCACCTTGTCTCCCACCTCGACCATGAAGTCGCGTATGCCCTCGACGCCGTAGCCGTGCAGCGCGAGCGCCTGTTCGTGCTTTCCGAGTCCGATGGAGGCCATCTTCATGAGGCCGCTCTCTATAGTGGAGCGGAAGTCCGTGTGCGCTTTGACCCTGTTGACGAGAACCACGCCGTCGGCCTCGGAGGCTATTCTGTCCATGTATACGGGTATCCCACGCTCCGTCTCCCCGAGCTCAACGACCTCCATCGAGGAG
This sequence comes from uncultured Rubrobacteraceae bacterium, assembly GCA_963849745.1. Lineage (GTDB taxonomy): Bacteria > Actinomycetota > Rubrobacteria > Rubrobacterales > Rubrobacteraceae > Rubrobacter_D. The sequence goes on from CAWKIM010000001.1 coordinate 26,666, forward strand.
CGTATCCGCGCCCCGCAAAGCTCTTCCGTGATGCCGAGAGACTCCAGGATCTCGACCTGTCCCTCTGCCGTAGCGCCGCCGTGGCTCCCCATAGAAGGCACTATAAACGGCTCCGCCCCCATCTCCTTCAAGATCGTGACGAGACAGCGCAGGATCGCGTCTATCTCCGCGATACCGCGGCTCCCCGCCGTGAGCGCCACGCTCATACCTGGCCTTATGGTGGAAGCTATCTCCTCCCTGCCCAACTGCTCCCGCAGCTCCGCCTCGACGCTCTCGACGCGCGGCCTCGGAAACCTCTGCCTGACCTTGACTACTTTCGGGAACTCCACTTCTAACTCCTCTCTTCCGCCCGCTCCTCGGCCCCGGCCAGAGTGCGGGCGAGGTCGATGGCGGCGCGGAGGCTCGCCGGGTCGGCCCGTCCCGTCCCCGCAATGTCGAAGGCCGTACCATGATCCACGCTAGTCCTGAAAAACGGCAATCCTACCGTCACGTTTACGCCAGTGTCGAAGCCCATGAGTTTTATCGGGATGTGTCCCTGGTCGTGGTACTGGACGACGACGATGTCGAACGCACCCGTCCTGGCCCGCATCATCACCGTGTCGGGCGGATGCGGGCCCGTCGCGTCGATGCCCTCCTCCACGGCGGCGGCCACGGCCGGCGCTATTTGCTCGGCGTCCTCGGTCCCGAAGAGCCCGTTCTCCCCGGCGTGGGGGTTAAGGCCGGCGACGGCCACCCTCGGGCTCTCGACGCCTAGCTTCCCGAGCGACTCGTGGGCGAGCCGGATAACGGCCAGCTCTCGTTCGGGCCTGGCCCGCTCTATGGCCTCCCTCAAGGAGACATGGGTGGAGACGTGGATCACTTTCAGCTCGTCTGTGACGAGCATCATGGCGTAGTCTTTCGTGCCCGTCAGTTCGGCCAGGATCTCGGTGTGCCCGGGATATTTGTGGCCTGCAAGATGCATGGCCTCCTTGTTGAGGGGCGCGGTCGCTATCGCCCCGACGCGTCCCGCACTTGCCAGCCCGGTCGCCCGCTCGACGTAGCGGAAGGCCGCGTCACCGGCCCTAGCGTCGAGCTCACCGAAAGGTAGATCCCCGGGCAGTTCGGTCTCGGAGATCACATCGACGGTGCCTGGCTCGAACCTCGCATCCTCGGGTTCCGCAATGACGTTCGCGCGCAGCGCCAGATCCGACAGGCGCGCGGCCCGCTCCAGAATCCCGGCGTCGCCTACGACGATGGACCGGTTCTCCTCCCGAAAGTCTTCTTCGCCGAAGGCCCTGGCGATGATCTCGGGCCCGATCCCGGCCGGGTCCCCCATCGTCAAGGCTATGAAGGGCTGTTTCATGGGTTCCTCTCCTCCATGCTGAGCGCCTCTACTGCTCCTACGAGTGTATCCGGTCCGCCGAAGCCTCCTGCCTTGGTGACAACGGGGTAAGGTCTGGGTCCGGCCAGGATGCCCATCGGAACACCGGTCTCCACCTCTCCTTCGAGCCTGATCCCGGAAGCCCCGAGCCGCTGCGCAACACCAACAGCCGTCGCTCCCCCGGTCAAGACCAGCCCCTCGAATAGCCCCTCTTCCGAGAGAAACGCGGCCACCTCGGAGAGCGACCCGAGGACCGATTCGCTGGAAGCGCTTCTCTCTTCGGGCGAGTGAACGACGGCGCACGTTCCATCGGCAAGAGCCCTCCTGGCAGCGTCTGCAGCCTCTCGCACAGCGTCGGGCACTTTACCATCGACAGGTACATCTACCTCCCCGTACGCTTCGACCAGCCGCCTTACCTGCTCCCGCGCGACGCCGCTCAGGCTACCCACAACCACGAGGACAGGACGAACCTGGGTTCTTTGCACTCCCGCGGTCCCCGCACAGGGTCCAGGGTAGACGCTCCCCAGCGCGAGCGCGAGCCCGGCAGAGCCGGCCCAGAGTACGCTGGCGGGGTCTGGCACGGCTCGCACAATGGACTCCAGATCAGCGTCACCCTCAGCGTCGGCGATGACGCACTCGTAATCTTCCAGAGCTCTGCGGATGAGGTCAGGGTCAGCGAGGTCTTCGACGCTCAATAAGCCGACCGATGAGAACGCGTCGGCGAGCAAGCTCGGAATGTGGGCCTCCCTGACGGGAGTGTTGGGATCATTCGCTATCTCGGTCTCGTCGACGGGGACGCCGTGGACGCGTTGGATGCCACCAACCGTGGTACGCCCGGCGGCCGGAAAGGCTGGCGCGACGACGACCCGCTCGCGACGCGCACCACCCAACGCCGCAGCAAGCTCTGCGGCGACGTTTCCTCGCAAGGTGGAGTCGAACTTCTTGTACACGGTGCGTGCCTCACGGGCCGCGTGCGCCGCGTCCACAACGCGCTTTGCGGCGAAGCCTGCTGGCATCGCGCGGGAATCGGTATCGAAAACTACGGCGTCGAGGTCATCTTCGATTACCTCCGTCGCGCGGAAAAACACCGCTGTCCGGTAACCGGCGTGGACGAACTGGACGCCGGTATCGGCAGCGCCGGTAAGATCGTCGGCGATTACAGCTAAGTCAGGCATCAGGTTTCAGGCTACAGGCTTCAGGTGTGGGTTGCCAAGAGCCGCCGACCGACAAATACGTTCCGCTTTGTAACGAGACTCTGTTGCAAGGTCAAAGCCTGGCCCGGCGAAAACAAGCTGAAGCCTGAAACCTGAAACCTCATTTCGCCATATACCCGCCGTCCACGGAGAGGATCGCGCCCGTTACGAACGAGGCCTCGTCGGAGGCGAGGAAGAGGATCGCGTTCGCAACCTCGGCCGGTTGGCCGAGCCTCCCTACCGGGTGGGCCTCCCTCATCGGGGCTATGTACTCCTCGGGCAGTTCCACGACGGCCTCGGTCGCTATCGTGCCCGGCGCCACGGCGTTGACGCGAATGCCGCTTGCGGCCCACTCGACGGAGAGGTGCTTGGTGATCCCCGAGGCGACGAACTTGGCGGGCCCGTAGGTGGACTGCTGGGCCTGTCCGGCGAGACCCGAGATCGAGGACAGGCAGACTATGGAACCTCCCGGCTCATCCTGCTCTAGCATGGCCTCGACGGCGAACTTGCAGGTTAGGAACATGCCCCGCCCGTCTACGGCCATCACGCGGTCCCAGTCCTCAGGCGTAGCCTCCACGATGGTATTCAGCGGGATGATACCGGCGTTGGCCACGAGCACGTCTATGCGCCCGAAACTCTCGACGGCCGTACCTATCATGCGTCGAGCGTCCTCCACCACAGAGACGTCCCCCACGACGGCTTCGACCTCCGCGCCAGACCCTGCCAGCCGCTCGCGCACCCGCGAGAGACCGGCCTCGTCCACATCGGTGACGACGAGGCGCGCCCCCTCCCTGGCGAAGAGCTCGGCTGTCGCCTTTCCGATACCCTTTGCGGCCCCCGTGACTACGGTCGCCTTCCCACGCAACCTGCCGAGTCCCTGCGCTGTCGCCTCCGTCACGCTACCTCCTCCGTCGCACCCTCTGCGGGTACTACGTTTCCTGACGTTCTTGGCTCTAACCGTATCTTTCATCCACAACCTATCATCGTGATGCTCGGCCCGTCAAACCTGCGTGCGACGCGCAAATAGAAGGAGCAAAGATACCTTGGAGATGCCGATTGACACGATGTATCGATTCCAATAACATGCCACGCAAGGTTAGGGAGACAAGGAGGAAATAAGCATGACCGAGACCGTGAGCAGCAAGGCGTCGGCCGATGGTTGGAACGAGCCGACCAAGAACCTGCCTCCGCTAGAGGTCAGGGAGCTGCCGGAACCTCTGCCGCTGCGCAAGCTCATAGGGGCGAGTGTGATCCTGCTGGCCACGGCACTCGGTTCAGGCGAGTTGCTGATCTGGCCCTACATCACTACTCAGGCGGGGGTAGGGCTGCTGTGGCTGGCAACCCTGGGTTTCCTGTCGCAGTACTTCCTCAACATGGAGATCGAACGCTACACCCTGGCGACCGGCGAGACCGCCGTGACAGGCTTCAGCCGCTTCTGGAAACCCTGGGGGATAGTATTCGCGCTCGGCGCTATCTTGCCGAACGCATTCCCCGGATGGGCGGCGAGCGCAGCCACGTCGCTGACCTTCCTCACCGGCTGGGGTGAGAGCACGATTCCCTGGCTAGTTACGGTACTGCTCCTCTCCATCGGCCTCGCTATAACCGTCTCCCCGGTCGTCTACAACACCATCGAGAGGGTCGAGATGGTGCTCGTCATCATCATCATCGTCTTTCTGCTGCTGGCGATAGCCATAGCCACCAATCTGTCAGCCTGGACGGGGATCGTCACCGAGGCTCCAGAGGGCATCGCCAACTTCCCCAGGTACGTAAACGAGATCGGTATCGCGACTATCCTGGGGGCCATAGCTTTCGCCGGAGCCGGTGGCGCCAACAACCTCTGCCAGAGCAACTACATCAGGGACAAGGGCATGGGCATGGGAGTCCATATCCCCCGCATAGTCTCCCCGATCACCGGTGAAGAAGAGGCCAGGCCGTCGACCGGATACTCGTTCGAGGTGAACGAGGAGAACCTGCGCCGCTGGGACGGCTGGTGGAAGGTCGCCAACAGGGAGCAGCTCCTAACCTTCGTCACCATTGGGTTGCTGACGCTCATCGGCCTCTCCGTGCTGGTCGCCTCGGTCCTTGGCGAAGGAACCTACGGAGATCCAGGGAGCATCGACTTTATAAAGGAAGAGGCGATAGTGCTCGGCGAGCAGATCGGGGTCTGGTTCGAGTACTTCTTCTACATAGCCGCCTTCGCGATCCTGTTCTCGACCAACATCGGCATCGTTGACTACGTCTCGAGGCTCACCGCCGACTCGCTCAAGACCGGCTACCTGGCCAGGAGTGAGTTCTGGAGCGAGAGCAAGCTCTACTTCGTGGCCGCGTGGATCATGTGCATCGGTGGCTCAGCGATCATATGGTCTGGCATCGAGCCGCTCTTCTTGCTGGTCATCGCTTCCTCAGGAGGCGGGGTGGTGATGTTCCTCTACTCGGGGATGCTCATCTGGCTCAACCGCCGAATCCTGCCCGAACCCATCAAGATCAAAGGCGCCAGGCTGATCGTCGTTGCCATAACGTTCGCCGTCTTCGCGGTGCTCTCGATGTATCTGGTCTACTGGTACGTCAACGCCGCCCTGACGGGACAACTGTAGCGGGCCCGGGAGAATGGGGGGGTAAGGGGGAGTAACCGGGGTGTTCAAGCGGCTCAGGATAACCACCCTGTTGGCCATGGTGATCTTCTGCGTCCTGATCACGATCGCCTATCTGCTGGGGTTGCTCTCGTAGGGAAATCCACTAAGGAGGCATGAAGAGATGAGCATATTTCCGACGAAGATACTCCTGGCCACCGACGGTTCCGAAGAGGCCCGCCTGGCCGCACAGGCGGCCGCCGAGCTCTCCAAGAACTCCGGCTCGGAGGTACACGTGGCCTACGTGCTCCCGTCTCTCACGGAGCTCAGGGGACATCACGTCTACTCTGCGGAGGTCATGCAGTCGGTCCTCGAGCAAGCCGAAGGGGAGGCTCGTAAGTTGCTCGAGGAGCAGGCCAAGGAGGTCGAGGCGTCCGGTGGGAAAGTTGCCGAGACGCACCTCGAGACGGGCAAGCCAGACAGGGAGATCGTGCGGCTGAGCGAGGAGCTGGAAGTAGGGACGATCGTGATCGGAAGCAGAGGACTGGGCGCCATACGCAGGGCGCTGATGGGCGGTGTTTCGGAGTCGGTGATCAGGCACGCCCACTGCCCCGTGTTCGTGGTGCGCGAGTAAGAGAACAGGCTACCGGACAACTGCCTGCAGCCGGGCTTTGTCTTACTTACCTACCAGGATCACGTGCACGTCGCCCGGTCCGTGCATCCCGACCACGAGCGACATCTCGATGTCCCCAGAACGGCTCGGTCCGGTGTGGAAACAAACGTTCGCAGGTAGGGTGCCGTCAGCGTACTTTCGAATGGCCTCTGGGACCGTCCGCAATACCCGATCCGCCGGAAGTATCGCCACGTAAGTCGGCGGCAGGAGGGTTACGCAGCGCCCCTGTCCCGGACCATGCTCCAGCACTAGCGATCCCGTCTCGGCGATGGCCCACGTGGCTGTCGAGAGCCCGATGTCCGCGCGCCCGGCTATCTCCCTGAGGTCAGGCAGGTCGCGCCACAGAGCGACCTCGACGCCTGCTTCTCGCAGAGGCCCGTCTGCGCCGAGCTCGTCGAGGTAATCGACGTTCCAGCGAACGAGTAGAGTTGCCTCACGCTCTTGCGCCAAGTTCAGGACGTATTCACGGGCCTCTTCCAGGCTCCCGGCTCGTTTGCCGTGCCCGCCGAGCGACTCGAGCTCCTCGATAAACCGGGCCGGAGGGTCTTCGATCTCCTCTCGTTTCGGACGGCCCGCATCCGGAGTCCACGCCGAGTCGGGGGACTTCGTGGGTTTGTATTGTCCCCTGCGAGTACGGTGGCGGATGGCCTCGAGGAACTCGGCCCTGCCCGACACCTAGATCCCCTCCTTCCACAACTCCCGAAAGGACTTCTCGGCCAGCGGCGGCAACTCGCGGAAGTCCGTCCAGGCGCTCAAGGGTCCGGGAAGGGGTCTAACGGAGCCGTCCCTAGCGAGGGGCTTCTGGGCCACACGACCGGCTCTGGAGGAGATCTTGTAGAGCATCGGCCTCTTCATCGTGCTCTCGAAGCCTTTGAAAGCTATCTCCTGCGCCTTGCCGGCAAGCCCCTCTTCGACCTGCTGGTTGCGGAGCTTCAACAGGAGGTCGTGCAGCGGGATGCCTACGGGACAGGCCTCCCAGCACGCCCCACAAAGACTCGAAGCGTGGGGGAGGTCCTTCGCCTCGCTGTGGCCCTTGAGAAGGGGCGTTATGACTGCCCCTATGGGACCGGAGTACGTCGAGCCGTAGGCGTGGCCGCCGGTCTGGCGGTAGACGGGGCAGACGTTCAGGCAGGCGCCGCAGCGGATACAGTAAAGGGCCTCCTCGAACTCCGTGCCGAGAAGCCTGGAGCGTCCGTTGTCCATCAGGATGAGATGGAGTTCCTGCGCGCCGTCCAGTTCGCCTTCGCCGCGGGGTCCCGTGATGAAGTTGGTATAGACGGTGATCTTCTGCCCCGTCCCACTCCTCGCCAGAAGCTGGACGAACGTCGAGAGGTCCTCGAACTTCGGGATCACCTTCTCTATCCCCATTACGACGACGTGGACGGGAGGGACGCTCGTCACCAGCCTGGCGTTGCCCTCGTTGGTGACGGTGCAGATCGTGCCCGTCTCGGCGACCCCGAAGTTAGCCCCGGTAACGCCAATATCCGCGGCCAGGAACTTCTCGCGCAGGCGCCTGCGGGCGAAGGAGCCGAGGGCCCCCACATCGGGTGGCAACTCTTCGTTAGAGACGCCGGAGAGGATCTCCGTGATCCGTTCTTTGTTCATGTGCAGGATGGGCCCCACGATGTGCGAGGGTGTGTCCCCGGCGAGCTGCGCGATCCACTCCCCAAGGTCCGTCTCGACTATCTCGAGCCCTAGGTCGGCGTAGTCTTCTTCGAGGCGGCGGTTCAGCTCGATCTCCTCTGTCGCCATGCTCTTTGACTTGGTGATGACCTTCGCGCCCTTACGCCGCGCGAGATCCCCTATGTAGCGGACGACGTCCTCGCCGTCCCCGGCGAAGAAGACGTTGCCGCCGCGCGCCTCGACGGCATCGGCCATCTGCCCGAGGTAGCGGTCGAGGTTCGCCATCGTCTCCTGTTTCGTGCGGTAGGCCCGCTCCCTGAGCTCGGGCGCCTCGGGCAGGGCATCCAAGACGGCGTTGCGCCCGGTTACGGACTTGTGGGTGAAGAGCTCTATGGAGTCGTGTAGTTGCTCGTCCGCGACGGCCCTGCGCGCCCTGTCGTTGAAGCCCTCTACCCCGCTACTCAGGCCCTCCGGACGATGGTCCTCCGTCTCGCGCTGGCGCGCTGGCTTCCCTGTCTCCACGCTCTCAGCCAGCCTTTCCGATGTCGGCGTCGAGCACCTGCGCAAGGTGAAGGACGCGGGTGTCGTGCCCGGTGCGCCTCAGGCGTCCTTCGAGGTGCATCAGGCAACTGGAGTCGCCCGAGATCAAGGTGTCGGCCCCACTCTTGTCCAGCGCTCTTATCTTCTCATCCGCCATCGCCGTAGAGACATCGGGCATCTTCACCGCGAAGGTCCCCCCGAACCCGCAACACAGCTCCTCGTTCTCCCAATCCAGGAGGCCGAGTCCCTCGACATGGGAAAGCAATTCGCGCGGCTCCTCCAGCACGCCGAGCTCGCGCCGCTGGTGGCAACCGCAGTGGAAGACAGCCTTCCCTTCGAGCCGTGCCCCGAGGTCCCCTACACCCATCACGTTGGCCAGGAAGTCCGAGAACTCCCTCACGCGCCCCGCGAGGATCTCGGAACGCTCGCGCTCTTCCGGTAGGTCCTTGAAGATAAAAGGGTAGTAGTGGGAGACCATTGTGGTACAGGATCCGGAAGGACAGACTATGTAATCGAAGCGCTCCCTCTCGAAAACGTCCAGGAAGCGGCGCCCGATAGTGCGGGCCTCGTCGAAAAAGCCGGAGTTGAAGGCGGGCTGCCCGCAGCAGGTCTGGCCCTCGGGGTAGGTCATCTCTACTCCAAGTCGCCTCAGTACGCGCACCACGCTAACGCCGACCTCGGGGTTGATCTGGTCGACATAACACGGCACGAATAGTGCCACCCTCAATTTCCACGACCTTTCCAACTCGTGACTGCTTCCCGCGTAGAGTATAGCAACGCCAACAGACCCGGCTCCGTGATGCGCTGCTAGAATGGTCGCGGATACCGAGAAGGGTAGGGAGAAGGGATGAGCGGTGATCCCCACGAGGGCGGATGTTTCTGCGGGAGGGTGAGATACAGGGTGGCTGGCAGGCCTCTGGGGTCCGCGGTCTGTCACTGCGTATCGTGCCGCAGGACTTCCGGGGCACAGTCGGTCGCCTGGCTTACCTTCCGCCACAGAAAGTTCTCCTTCGTCCACGGTGAACCGGCCGACTACCGGTCTTCCGACGAGGTGAGCAGGACGTTCTGCCAGAGTTGCGGCACGTCGCTCACCTACAGGCACGACGAGGAGCCCGACTCGATCGACGTGACCACGGCGAGCCTGGACCGTCCCGACGAGTTCCCTCCAACACGCCACATATGGCTGGAAGACAAACTCGCCTGGGAGGGCGTCGACGACGGGCTGCCCCGGTTCGAGCAGGGTGGCCCGCCGGACTAGCATTGAAAAGGTGGTCTCTACGGAGGTGAGAGAGTGCAGACAGAGAACCCCGTCTACGAGGAGATACAGGAGATCCTGCGCGCTGTCGAACTCCCCAGAGTCGCGCTCGTTGGGCAGCGGATAGATTCTCCGCAGGCGCTCGCGAACATCAGGGAGGGCGTCCGGGAAGCGCTGAACTCCGTGGGGCTGCCTTCCGGCTCCGTAGCCATAGGCGTCGGGAGCAGGGGTGTCGCCAGGATAGGGGAGGTAGTCGCGGCGCTGGTCGAAGCCCTGAAGGAGTCCGGCGCCTATCCCTTCATCGTCCCCGCGATGGGGAGTCACGGCGCCTCGACCGCGGAGGGCCAGGCGCGGGTGCTCGCGCACCTCGGAGTTAGCGAGGAGCAGGTCGGGTGTCCCGTGCGGGCGACGATGGAGAGCGTGAAAATCGGGGAGACGCCTTCGGGCGTGGCAGTCTACATGGACCGTAACGCTTACGAGGCCGACTCGGTCATCGTGGTCAACAGGGTCAAGCCCCACACCGCGTTCAGGGGAGCGGTGGAGAGCGGGCCGACGAAGATGCTCGCCATCGGACTCGGCAAGCAACGGGGGGCGCACTCCATACACTCCGCGGGCTGGGAGAACATCCACCAGACCATCCCCGAGGCGGCCCGCGTCGCCGTCGAGAGCGGCAAGGTCGCCTTCGGCCTCGCCACCGTCGAGAACGCAGAAGAAGAGCCGTGCAAGATAGTCGCGATCCCCGCCGGAGAGCTGGAGGAGGCCGAAGCGCCGCTCCTCGAAGAGGCGAAGCGCAACCTCGCTCGGCTGCCTTTCGACAATATCGACGTGTTGATCGTCGATGAGATCGGGAAGAACATCTCGGGTGACGGCGCCGACCCCAACGTCACGGGCCGCTATCCGACGACCGCCGCCTCGGGCGGCCCTTCGGTGGAGCGCATGGTCTACCTCGGCCTGACAGAGGAGACCGAAGGCAACGCAAACGGCCTCGGCATGGCAGACGTCGTCACCGAGCGCCTCGCCGGGTCGGTGGATCGTCCCTCCACCTACATGAACGCCCTTACCTCGACCACACCGGCGCCCGTCAAGACGCCCATGGTCATGCCGACGGACGAGATGGCGGTCGCCGCCGCGCTTACCATGTGCGCCGGCGTCGACCCCGCCGAGGCCAGACTCGTCCGCATAGAGAACACCCTCAAGCTAGGGAGGATCTGGGTGTCGGAAGCGCTGCTTCGCGAGGTGGAGAGCGACGGTCTGACGGTCCTCGAAGGTCCGCACCCCATGCGCTTCGACGCCGACGGAACGCTCCGCGGATAAGCCAGCGCTGAGAGGAGGGGAGGTGGTAGTCTCCCCTCCTCTAGTTTTCCCTAGAGTGGCGGGTCTTCGCAGGTCGGGTCGAGGACGGACTTGACCTGCGGGTCATCGACGTTGTCTTTGTTGACGAAGGTAACGCCGGTATCACCGCCCTGTACGGTCTTGCCTTCCCGGATTATCTCGACCGCGGCGTTCACGCCGTCGTAGCCCATCCTGAACGGGTTCTGGACGACGAGGGTGCTGACCAGACCGTCCCTGACGGCCTCGACCTCTTTCGGGTTCCCGTCCCAGCCGACGATGGTTATGTCTCCGGCCTTGCCGGCCTGGCGCACGGCCTCGGCGGCTCCCAGCACGCCCGGCTCGTTTGCGGCGAAGATGGCGTCGAGACCGGGGTTGGCCGTCAGGATGTTCTCGGTGACGGTCAGGGCGGTGTTGTAGTCGCTCTGGCTGGACTGCTCCGCCACCAGCTTCAGCTCCGGGTGGTCTTTCAGGCCTTCCTTGAAGCCCTGCTCGCGCAGCTCGTTGGTCAACGTCCCCTGCTGGAAGGGGATGAAGGCGACGTCGCCACCTTCTTTGCCGAGTTCTTCGGCCAGCAGGTCGGGGACCTTCCTTGCGGCGGCGACGTTATCCGTTGCGAAGAGTGGCACGTCCTCCGGCTGGGGCTTCGTGCCCGAGTCCACGTTGACCACGGTCACGCCGTTGTCCTTGGCGCTCTTTGTGACATCGTAGAGCACCTTGGCGTCGGTAGCCGCGTAGACCAGGCCGTCGACGCCCTGGGTGATGAAGTTCGTGAGCAGGTCCACCTGTCCGCTCACGTTGGTCTCGGCGGTAACGCCGTCCCACGAGATGTCCACCTGTCCCTCGGACTCGTCGGCCGCGCACTGGGCCCCGATGCGCACCTGCTCCCAGAAGTCGAAGCCGACGGCTTTCGGAACCACTGCCAGCTCCACAGGCCCCTGCTTCCCCCCACCTTCACCCTGGGCTCCTCCCCCTCCGCCCGACTCGCGGACCTCGGCGCAGGCGGCCGCCGCCAGCGCGAGGACTGCGGACAGAAGGATCGCCACGATCTGTTTGCTCATGTCTCTCTCCTTTACTCGGTCTCGGCGGCGAGGCGCTTGCGGCGGAACTGGTCCCAGTAGACGGCCAGCCATATGACCACGCCGATGATGATCTGCTGGTAGTAAGTGTTCACGTCAAGGAGCACCGAGCCGTTGCGGATCAGGGCTATCAGGAACGCCCCGATCAGGGTCCCCAGTATGGTGCCCTGCCCTCCGAACAGGCTCGCCCCCCCGATGACCACGGCGGCGATCACGTCCAGCTCCAGCCCGATGCCGAAGTTGGGTTGCCCAGATGCGACCCTCGAAGCGGCGATCATGCCCCCGAAGCCCGCCAGGGCGCCCGAGATGACGTAGACCGACGTCAGGTAGCGCCTCACCGGTATCCCGGAGAGCCGGGCGGCCTCCAGGTTGGACCCTATGGCGTAAGCGTAGCGTCCGAGGCGCGTGCGGTTGAGCACGACGTACCCCGCGAGCGCCACCAGGATGATGATCAGGACGGGTATGGGGATGCCGCCCGCGAGAACGCCCTGTCCCAGGAGCCGGAAGGAGTCCGGCGCCCCGAAGACGGCTACCGCGTCGGTCACGATGTACGACAGTCCGCGCGCGACGGTGAGCATTCCGAGCGTCGCAATAAACGGGTTCAGGCCGGCGACGGAGATCAGGAGCCCGTTGACGAGCCCGGCCCCCGCCCCGACCAGGGTGCCGCCAAGGATGCCCAGGGGCACCGGCAGTCCCAGGTCCCCCATCATCATCACCCCGAGCACGCCCGACAAGGCCGCCACCGAGCCTACCGAGAGGTCGATGCCGGCCGTGATTATTACCAGGGTTACCCCGATGGCCATTACCGCGGTGTAGGCGACCTGCGAGCCAACGTTGAACAGATTGTCGGCGGTCAGGAAGTCCGGCGAGACGATGGAGAGGAACAGGATGATAACGAGCAACGCCCCACCGGCTGCGAGCTGGGAGACGGCGTCGTAGAGCCTGTCACGCACCGCGTCCGGTAGCCGCTCGGTGATGCTAGCGAGCACGTTCGAGATCATGAAGCCTCCTCTGCTCCGGTGGCGAGCGCTATGACCCTCTCTTCGGAGAACTCCTCACGCGGTAGCTCGCCTGACACGCTTCCCTCCCGCATCACCAGGATGCGGTCGCACATGTTCAACAGCTCAGGCAAGTAGGAGGAGATCAGGACGATGGCACGCCCCTCCTCCGCCAGCCCCCCGATGAGTTGGAAGATCTCCGCCTTGGCCCCCACGTCAACACCGCGGGTGGGCTCGTCGAAGAACAGCACCCGCGCCTTCGTTTCGAGCCAACGCGCCACGACGACTTTCTGTTGGTTGCCCCCGGAGAGCATCCGCACGGCGCGACGGATAGAAGGCGTCCTGATGTCCAGCCTCTCGCGCTGGCGCTCGGCGACGCGCCGCTCAGCACCGAGGTCTATAAACCCGAAGCTGGTCGGCAGATTGGCGAGCGTGATGTTCTTGTCCACCCCGAGTTGCAGGGCGAGGCCCTCGCCCTTGCGGTCCTCGGTGAGGTAGCCGATGCCGGCCTCTATCGCCCTCTGCGGTGAGCTGACGGCGACCTCTCTCCCTTCCAGCTCGATTCTGCCGGACTCGATGCGGTCGGCGCCGAACACCGCCCGCGCCAGCTCCGTGCGTCCCGCGCCGACCAGCCCGGCGAAGCCCAAAATCTCCCCCTCTCTCATCTCAAACGAGCAGTCCTTCAGCACGCTGCCCCGGCTTATGCCGGTGGCGCGCAGGACGACGTCTTTTATCTCCACCTCGTGTTTGGGGTAGAGGTCCGTGATCTCCCGTCCCACCATCATCCGCACCAGTTTGTTCTCGTCCAGCTCGCCGGCCGGCACGGTATCCACGACCTTCCCGTCGCGCATGACCGTGACGCGGTCGGCTATGCGGAAGATCTCATCCAGGCGGTGGGAGATGTAAAGGACGGCTATGCCCTCGTCGGTGAGGCTCCGGATGACCCCGAAGAGCTCGTCTATCTCCCGCTCGGTAAGCGTGGCCGTGGGCTCATCCAGGATCATGACCTTCGCCTCGATGGCGAGCGCTTTGGCGATCTCGACGCGCTGCTGCTCCGCGACTGCGAGGCCGGCGACCGGCCTGGTCGGGCTGAGATCGAGCCCCACGCGCCCGAGCAGCTCCCCGGCCTCGCTGGTCTCCGCCCTGCGGTTGACGAACCCGAAGCGCCCCGGCTCGCGGCCCATGAACAGGTTCTCGGCGACGGAGAGGTCGGGGGCCAGGGCGAACTCCTGGTAGACCATGGCCACGCCGAGGGATTGGGCGTACCGCGGACCGTGGAACGCGACCTCTTCGCCCGAGATCTCGATCCCCCCGCCGCTCGGGCGTTCTACCTGGGAGAGCAACTTCATCAGCGTGGATTTGCCAGCACCGTTCTCCCCGGCGACCACGTGTACCTCGCCGGGTAGTATGTCCAGGTCGACCTCATCCACCGCGAGCACTCCGGGGAACTCTTTCGAGATATTCCGCAACCTGACGACCGGTTCTGGTACCCCCTCCGTCTGCGCTTTTTCTGATGGCATCCCCACCTCCTATCGAATCACGCGTTGCGTCGCGCCTCAAGCGTCAGATGCACTCCCTTCAGGCGAACTTCTAACACCTACTCGCGCCAGTTCTCCTCCCTTTCCTCACACCTGGTCTGTACATCGTTCCATACGGCCCATCCACCCGCAACTCGCGACCGGTCGCGTCTCGCCTACCCTGACCTGGGCACGCGCCGTTCGACCGGTTCGATGGTGAACGCTCTGTGCGGTTCGGCCTGGTACCAGTAGGCGACCGACGAAAGGTCGTCTGAGCGCTTGTTGGCGTGGCCATGCTCGATGGTGACCCGGATAGAGCGTTCGAAGGTCACCGGGTCCTCCACGTGGAACCGGTAGAGGCTAACGTGGCCACCCCAGTTGTCCCCTCCGCCCAGTGTAATGCCGTGGTAGGGCGCTGAGTACTTCTGTTGTGGGCACCAGGCAGTATTGAAGTAGTCCTCGGTGCCTGTCCCGTGTAGGGAAGGCGGCCACCTCTCACCATCTATAAAGATCATGTCGTCCCCCTCCCCGTACCAGTTCCACTGGTTGGTCTCGCGGAGGTTGTGGACGTTGAGCACGCAGCCGACGTAGTGGCCGTGCCCCTCGGCCTCGAGGATCGTGTAGTTACCCTCGCCCGTGATGTTCTCGCCGCCGAACAAGAACTCCTCGTTGCTCTGACCTTCCTCCCCGACGCTGTCCGTGGGGTTCTCCCTGCGCCACTGGGCGTGGAAACGGCCAAGTCCTTCCTCGAGCGTGTCGAACTCCTCGTAATCCACGTAGTAGTACAAGAGGACCTTCTCGTGCTCCAGCTCGCTCACCACCTCTATCCTGGCACCCCCGGCGAAAGGCATGTGGAAAAAGCAGTTGAAGGACTTGCCGCTCTCGGGGCTCATCTGCAACGGTGCCGAGACGAAGTTCGTCGTGCGGGCGTGGCCAACGCCGAAGAAATCCCCCAAGGGCACGAGCACGCTCGGCTCATCCTCTCCATCCCAGTACATCTTGAGGAGCAGCCTGCGCAGGAAGTCAGGCTCGATAGCATTCGGGGTCCTGTCCATGTGCTCGTTGGCGACGGTGATCCAGACGTGGTTTATGGAGCCGGCGCCACCCATTTCGGCCAGGGTCGCGGTCGCTTTGGGCTCCAGGTGAAACCGGTCGTCGTTGCCGCCGGAGCGGTCCCAGCTCGATGCCCGTCTACGGCGGCTGCTTCTCAGGCGCGGGAGATCCCGCAGGCTGCTCCCGAAATCTTCGTAACCACTCACGTTGTCCCCTTTCCGGTAGTCGGGAGCCTCCGCTGCCCGGTTCAGCCCTGGAATCCCAGGCACCGGGAGATCTCGGCGGCGGTCCGTCTGGATAGTTCGCCGATCTCGGGGAGTGCATCGGAGGGCAGACGGAAGGCCGGGCCCGACACGCTCACCGCGCCCACTACCGTGCCGTCGGCACCGCGAATCGGCGCCCCGACAGCGTTCAGTCCCGTCTCCAGTTCCTCGACGGTATATCCGTGCCCCGCGTCGAGAATCTTTCTTGCGTGGCCTTTCAGGCTCGCCGGGTCAACGATGGTGTTCTCGGTAAAGCGCTCCAGCGGTCCTTCCAGGATGCGCAGGAGTTGATCTTCTGGCATGTACGCGAGAAAGATCTTCCCCGCGGCCGTAGCGTGCAACGGCGTGTGGCGTCCCGTCCAGTCGACGCCGAGGGCGGACGCCCGCGAGATACTCTGATGAATGACTACGGCGTCATCACCTTCCAGGACAGCGATGGTGACGGTCTCCCCGGTACGCTCGCTCAAACGCTCGCAGACTGGCCTGGCGCAGCCAAGGATGTCGAGATCGGCCCTCACCGCCCTCGCCAGTAGCACCAGCCCGAAGCCCAGCCTGTACTTCTCGGTCGCCGCGTCCTGCTCGACCAATCCCCGGTCTCTCAACGTCGTGAGCAGCCGGTACGCAGTGGACTTGTGGATCTCCAGCTCCCTGGAGACCTCGGTCACGCCCGACCACCCGCGGCGCGACAAGAACTCCATGACGGAGACGGCCCTGTCGACCGATTGTACCGAGGGACTCCTACGTACTACAGCGCACATAAGCGCAGATCCTACACTACCCGATGTATCCTGGCTCGGTCTGCCCTGCGCCACGGCCTGCTTCCCTTATTATCGTCGAGTGTAAGATGGTTGGCCAAGACACCGAAGAGCGCTGTGCAGGCGCGATCTCGAGTTGGTGAGGAGGGTTCATGGGCTCGCGGATGGACGCAAGGCTCTCGATCGCGGTGGTGGCTGCGGTGTTTCTTGCGGCCTCGGCTTTCCCTGGGATCTCGGCCGGCCTCGAGGGCTACTCCCCCGGGCACCTTGCCTTGTTGCGTTTCCTGGTGGCTTCATTTGTGCTCGCCATCTACGCTGTGTTTTCGGGGATACGCCTTCCGGCTGCGAGGGATCTTCCGGCGGTGGCCCTAGCTGGCTTTCTGGCCTTCAGCGTCTATAACGTGCTCTTGGGCTACGGGCAGACGAGCGTTCCGGCGGGGACGGCGAGCCTTTTGATCGCCTCGATCCCGGCCTTTACCGCGCTGTGGGCGGTGGCGTTCCTCGAAGAAAGGCTCGGGGTGAAAGGGTGGGTGGGGATCGTGGTGAGTTTTCTGGGGGTAACCCTGATCTCCTTCGGCAAAGGAGAAGGATTCGGTGCCGATCCCGGAGCAGTCCTGGTGCTGCTCGCCGCCCTCTCTGCCAGCGGCTACTTCGCTTTGCAAAAGCCGTACCTGGAGAGGTACGGGGCCTTCGAGTTCACCTCTTACGCCATCTGGGCAGGGACGCTCTTGCTGCTACCGTTCACGCTGGGGCTCCTCGAACAGATTAGGCAGGCACAGTTGGAGCCGACACTGGCCGTTGTCTACCTGGCGATCTCTACTCCGCTCTCCTACGCCACTGCCGCCTATGCCTTCTCCAGATTACCGGCCTCGAGGGCGGTCACACTGGAGTCCCTGATCCCGCCAGCGGCGATCCTCATCGCCTATCTCTGGCTCGGGGAGGTGCCTTCCATCGTGTCCCTGGCCGGTGGGGCGGTGGCGATCCTCGGCGTGGTAATAGTCAACACGCGGGCCGCGAAGGTGGAGTAGGGGTGGTCTGGGCATACCTGATGGCCGGAGAGCGTATCGGCCTGCTCGCCGTTATCGGGCTTGCGATCTGCTTTGGCGGCGTCCTGTTGGCGAGAGGCTAGCCCGCGGCTACCAGAGCGTTCTTATGTCTCCCATCCTGGTGAAGGAGCGAGGACGACCGTCGGAGTGTTCCGCCGGTTGCCCTGCGGTTGTCGGCTGGTATGAGGTGGCCTGTCGCCTCAGCCGGTCGAGGCGGAAGAGAGAGATATCGTGGCGAGTAAATCCCTTCTCGGCCAGGTCGGCCATAATCTCACCTATGACGCTGGCGAACTTGAAGCCGTGCCCGGAGCAGGGCGAGGCGATAGAGACCTGCGGGTAGTCGGGGTGCAGGTCTAAGACGAAGTGGTGGTCCGGGGTGTTGGTGAACATGCAGGTCTGCAGGTCCATCGTTGGGCCGCAGCCATCGGGGAAGTATCGTTCGGCGAAGCTCCTGAGGAGTTGTTCGTCGTAGTCGTGAGGCTGGCGGTCGATCTCGTCGGCCTCGCCGGACTCGCCCAGGTGGAAGTATTTGCCGAACTTGAAGCCTGGCACGCCGAAGACAGGGAAGCCGTAGAAGCGGCCCTCGTCCACGAGCAGGTTGAAGACAGGGAACGAGTCTGGCCGGAAGAGATCCGGCCTGGAGGGCTGAAGCCAGGCGAGGACCTGCCTCTCTGGCACGGCGAGCCCGCCCAAAACATCGATGAGATCCCCATTCCAGGCGCCGGCGGTCATCACGAGCCTGTCGGCCTCGTACGTGCCGCGGTCGGTACGGACGCGTACGCCGCCCTCGAGCGGCTCCCACTCAAGGACCTGCTCGTGGCCGTGGATCTCGGCTCCCAAGGACTGCGCCGCCATCACGTAGGAGACGATGCACCGCTCCGGCGTGAGGAAACCTCCCTCGGGCTGGATGAGCGCGAGGTGTGCGGGGGGGAGATGATAGCCTGGATAGCGCCGTCCGAGCTCCGCACCCGTCAGTACCTCGTGCGGGAGGTCGTGGAGCTTGCAGGACTCCCACGAGCCCTTGAAGACCCAGGATTCCTCCGGTCCGGCATCTATGGAGCCCGTGATGTGCAGGAGCTTCTCGCCGGCATTGCCCTGGATCTCACGCCACAGCTCGTAGGCGCGCCTGAGGAGCAGCACGTAGGACGGATCCTCGTAGTAGGCCAGGCGGATGATGCGCGTGTGCCCGTGGGAGGAGCCCATCGCGTGGGGGATGCCGAACCGCTCCAGGCCAAGCACCCGCCTGCCCCTCCTGGCGAGGTAGTAGGCTGTGGCGCTGCCCATCCCCCCCACGCCGACCACGATGGCGTCGTAACGACCGGAGTAGTCGACGTTCATTTATCTGGTGTTCCCGTTCGGAGACTGTCTCACGGGCGTCCTGGGTCTGGCGTTCGTCAGCCGCGCCGGTTCGGGGACCAGTTCGGAGAGCTGGTCGTCTTCATTAGGCCTGGCCCTGACACGAGCGTTCTCCGGGTCGAAGAAGGGTGTCTGGGCGACCCTGGCGGGGACGGGCCTGCCGCCAAACGCGACGATCAGATTGTTGCCGGGCCAGGAGTGGGCGGTGTCCAGGTAGGCCATGGCCAGCATCCTGCCGACGGTATGCCCCATGGCGCTCGAGGTTACGCGCCCGACCTGCCTCTCGCCGGGCATGAACTCGTCCTCCTGCTCGCCAGCCTCGGCGCCGGTCTCCACGAACTCCCTGAAGGTGGCAACATCGGCGATGCCGTAGACCCCGGCGCCCGCGTTGGCGGGGACCTCGCTCTCCAGGGTCAGGCCGACCCAACGTCGCTCCAGGCCACGTTCTTGGACCCGCAGCAGGGCCTCGCGGCCTACGAAGTCGCGCTTGTCGAAACGGACCCAGCGACCTAGACCCACGTGGAAGGGGGTGTCTTGCTCGCTTATGTCGGGGCCGTATAGGGGAAGACCCTTCTCGATGCGCAGGGACTGCATGGCCTCCAGGCCGTAGGGCTTCAGGTTGAACTTTTGAGATGTCTGCAGGATATGCTCCCACAACGCGGCCGCCTGATCCGCCGGTGTGTACAGTTCGTAGCCCAGTTCGCCTGTGTAGCCCGAGCGTGAGATGAACAGCTCTATGTCCCCGATCCGGCACGGCGCGAACCGGAAGAACCTTAGCTCGTCGAGATCCACACCTTCGACCACGGTCTTGAGGAAGGCGCGCGAACGCGGTCCCTGGACCACGGGCAGGGCGACGGCCGCCGTCATGTCTGACACGTAGGCGCTGGAGCCAACGGCGTGCTCGGAGATCCAACGAAACGCCTTCTTGCGCGGCCCGGAACTGGTGACGATCATGAAGTGCTCGTCGTCGAACTTGTAGACCGTGACGTCGTCTACGATGCCGCCCGCCTCGTTGCACATCGTCGAGTACCTTAGCTGCCCGGGCTCCATGTCCTGGACCTCGTTCACCAGCAGACGCCTCACCAGCCTCTCGGCGCCAGGCCCCTTGATGTCCACCTCCCCCATCGTCGATAGATCCTGCATCCCCACGTTCTTGCGCACGTTCAGGTGCTCCTCCAAAGACGAGGCGTAGGAGGTGGGGAACATGAAGTCCCCGCCTCCCTTGACCAGGTTCCTGGCCGCACGGTGGTGGAAATCGTAGAATGGCGTCCTTCTCTCCGGCATGAACTACCCCTCTCTTAGAAACGTTGTTTGTAAACTATACTACAAGCCCTCATCACGTTCATCCTGGTCCAGGATCCTCCGTGGCCCGCCGTACGGTCGCGGCGGTCTCGTCGGCGAGTTCGTTCGCCCGCCCGAGACGGTCGTCCTCCATGTTCGCCGAAGACAGATTGATCTCGGTCAGCGCTGCTGCGGAGCGTACACTGGCGTCAGCGAGTAAGAGTGCGGTCATCGCATCTCCCTCGAGGTTGGGGTTGCCCTCCTCCACCAGCCGGGCCGCGATACCCGCTACCTCGCTGCCGGCCTCGGCGACGGCCAGCGGCACGTCGGCGGCCCCCGAGAGGGCATCCTTGATGCGTTCCGTGCGAGCCTCGGAGTCGGGCTCGCGCGGGAGACGATAGGCCTCGAGAACGCGCCCGTAGGCTTCCGCGTCGGTCCTTGCCAGAGGTGCGACCCTCCGCCTCGAGGCATCCGCACGATCGGCCAACCCGGGAGCATCGGCTAGTCGGTCGGCGGACAGGCGGGCGGCCATGCCCGCCAACCCTGCGGCGAGGGCCACGGCCACGGCGGCCACCGAGCCTCCGCCCGGAGCCGGGCTGCCCGAGGCCACGAGTTCGAGGAATTCGTTCAGTGGAAGATCCAGATACTCCGACGTGGGGTTTTCCGGTGACAAGGCTACCCTCTCGGTCAAGCGGACGTTTCGGCGCGCTCCAGCATCTCGCGCCGCCACGTCTCGGTCCTCTCAAATTCGTTGAAGGTGTAGATATGGAGGCCCTGGATGTTGCTTTCAGGGTCTGCAAAGCTGGGCTTCAGGCCTTCGATCAGACGGTCGGGGCTGTAGCCACCGGGCAACAACAGCTTGAGAAGCCAGTTGCGCTGTCTTCTCAAGAAACGCGCCGATTCGCCGAGGCCGAGGCCCGCGGAGATTCGCACGAGCTTCTGGCGGTTCACGTAGCCTGGCACGCCTACGCGGATCGGCAGTTTCACACCCCGCGCCCACACCCGCCTGGCCCAGTCCGAGGTCACCTCAGGGTCGAAGCAGATCTGGCTGATAATGTAGGTGGCGTAGGACACCTTTTCGTACATCGCATGGATCGTCATCTCGTCGCTGATCTTGGGGTGGCTCTCAGGGTAGCCCGTGATGCCGACCTCGTCGAGGTCGTGTCCGATCTTCGACATCGCCAGGAGCAGCCCGGCCGCGCCCTCGAACTCCCCTGCGGGCTCATCGACGTCGCCGGCGACCACAAAAGCGCTTCTTATGCCGGCCTCGCGCAATCTCTGCAGTATCTCGCCCAATTCCACCCTGTCCCGAATCAGCCGCGCCGAGAGGTGGGGCGCCACGCCGAAGCCGTGTCCAGCCAACCGCTCGGCGAGCTCTACCGTGGCCCTGGTTCCTTTACTCGGCGACGCCGTGACCGCGAGGGCTATGTCCTTCGGGACATGCTCGACTACCGATTCTTCCGTCCCCTGGAGGGGTATCACATCGTAGCCGGGGTGCCGCAGAAATTCCGCCAGCCTCCGGTTCGCCCTCTGTCTCAGTTCGGTTTTCTGCTCCGTAGACACGTTCTTCCCCGGCGCCACAGGGTGGCGCCGCTCTTCTTAGGCCCCCTTGGACGAACTGGTGGCGTCCAGAATCTGCTCGGCGTGCTCAGGCTTGAAGAAGACCCGGTCGGCCACGGTGGCGGAGACCGTCTCCCCGGGCCGCTCTACCTCGAGCTCGATCCCTATCTCGCTGTACTCGACCGGCACCATGGCGTACCCGATATTCTTCTCCAGGCGTGGCGAGTAGCAGGCCGAGGTGACCTTGCCGATCCTCTCGCCGTGTTTATGGACCGGGAAGTAGTCGATCATGGAGCCGTCGTTGTACGAGCCGACATTGCTACCCCCGAGTTCGACACCGACCAGCTTGCGGCTGACGCCCTCTTCGCTGACCTTCTTTAGCGCCTCCCTTCCGACGAAGTCTTGCTCCTGCTCGAGCTCGACCATCCACTTGTAGCCGTAGCCGACCTCGTAGGGGTTGGTGTCGTACCACATATCGCAGCCCAGGGCCAGGATGCCGCCCTCGATCCTGCGGATGTGGCAAGGGCCGATCGGGGAGATCCCGTGCGGTTCGCCGGCCTGCAGCACCCGGTCCCAGAGCTTGAGCCCGTCGCGGCTCGCGTTCTTCAGGTATAGTTCGTATCCCAGCTCCCCGGAGTATCCGGTGCGGGAGATCACGAGCTCCATCCCGTCGAGCTCCCTGTGCACCATATAGTAGTATGGCACCTCGAGTATCTCCTCGCCGAAGAGGTCGGTCATCACCTCCCTGGACTTCGGTCCCTGCACCTGCATCGGGCCGACGTCTGGCTCCTCGATCTCGACGTTCAGCCCCATGTTGTAAGCGAGCCCCTGCGCCCACAAAAGCACGTCGCTGTCGGCCAGGGAGAGCCAGAAGTGGTTCTCGTCGAGACGCAGCAGCACGGGGTCGTTGATTATGCCGCCCTCGGCGTTGGTGATGAAGGCGTACTTGCACTGCCCTACGGCGCACTTGTTGAGATTGCGGGGGGTTAGCATGTTGGTGAACTCGAAGGCGTCGGGACCTGTGATCTCGACCTGCCTTTCGGCACCCCCGACGTCCCAGAGGGTAACGCCTTCGAGGAGCTGCCAGTACTCCTCGACCGGGTCCCTGTAGTAGCGCGGGTGGTAGTGATGGTTGTAGACGCTGTACTTCTGGACCCCGTGCCGGCGCGAGCCGTAGAAGTACGGGGACTTGAATATCCTCGTGTACTGCAGGATGCCAGGGTCGGGATTGACGTTATCGTTCATCGAACATTTCTCCTTTCGGAATTCGGTCCGCAATCTTCCATCATGCCCTCATCCTCTTCATCGCCGGATCGAAGAGCGGCTCCTCGGTGACCGTCGCCCGATGGCGCACACCGAAGTACTCGATCTCCAGAGTGGTCCCCACCCAGGCGTGCTCGGGCGGCACCCAGGCGTAGGCGATGCTCTGTCCGAGCGAGTACCCGAAGTCGGCGCTGGTCACGTAGCCGACAGCCTCCTCGGCCCAGACCGGCTCACTGCCCATGACCACCACGTCCGGATCGTCGAGCACCAGGCACACCAGCTTCCGGCGCACTCCGGCTTCCTTGCGCTCTAGCAGCGCCTCACGGCCGACGAAGTCGCCCTTATCCTCCTTGACTGCGAATCCGAGACCCGCCTCGTAAGGGTCGTGCTCGGTGGTCATGTCGGTGCCCCAGGCGCGGTAGCCCTTCTCCACCCTCAGCGAGTTGAAGGCGCCGCGTCCACCGGAGAAGACGCCGTAGGGCCGTCCGGCCTCCCACAGCAGGTCCCACAACCTCAACCCCAGATCCGCTGAGGTGTAGATCTCCCATCCCAATTCTCCTACGTAGGAGAGCCTTAGAGCCGTAACAGGCACCTCGCGCAAGTACGCCCGCCTGGCGTTGAAGAACCCGAAAGCCTCATTCGAGAGGTCATCCTCAGAGAGGCTCTGCACCACATCTCGGGCGGCGGGACCCCACACCCCGATACAACAGGTCCCCGGCGTGATATCCCGCACGAGAACGGAGCCGTCGGAGGGCAGGTGGCGCCCCATCCACTCGATATCCCGCGGGCCGTTGAGGCCTAGCTGGAAATGGTCCTCGCCGAGCCGAGCGACGGTCACATCGCTCCGGACCCCTGCATCACTGTCGAGCATGAGCGTATACGTCACCTTGCCGGCTGGCTTGTCGAGCTGTCCGGTGGTGAGTCTCTGCAAGAAATCCAGGGCGCCGGGTCCTGTTACCTCGGCCTTCTTCAGGGAGGTCATGTCGTAGAGGGCCACGCGCTCGCGGGTGGCCAGGGCTTCGGCGGCGACGATATTCGACCAGAACCTTCCGGCCCACTCTCCGCGGTCCGAAACCTCGTGCCCCTCGAGTAGCGACTCGTTGGCCTCGAACCATTGCGGCCGCTCCCAGCCTGAAGCCTCGAGGAAGTAGGCCCCGAGTGCCTGCTGGCGCGGGTAGAAGGGACTGGCCCGCAGGGGGCGCGGCTCCTCCATCGGCTGCTGGGGGTGGATGATGTCGTAGACCTCTCGGAACGACTGCGCGCTGCGGGCCAGGATGTAAGAAGGGCTCAGGGCGTAAGGCTCGAAGCGGTGGACGTCGGCGCCGCTGATGTCCATGCTCGGCACACCTTCGGTGATCCACTCGGCCATCACCTTGCCGACGCCGATGGCGTGGGTGATCCAGACCGCCTCTGCGATCCAGAACCCTTTGGCCTCCCTCGACTCGCCGAGCAATGGTCCGCCGTCGGGCGTAAAGGAGAACAGCCCGTTCATCGGCCGCTCTATCTCCGCCCCCTCCAGGGCGGGAAGCATCTTGCGCGCCTCTTGCCAGGAGGACTCGAAGTCCTCGGGCGTGAACTCCCAGACCGAGGGAAACTCCCCCTCCCCCCTGTAATCCCTTTTGATGTCGTCGACGGAGACGGGCATGGGCCTGTGCCTGTAAGTCCCGATGCCGTAGTGGTCACCACTCTGGCGGAAGTACATCGAGAAGTCCTGGTGGCGCAGGATAGGATGGACCACCTCGCGCGTCTCCCCTGCAAGCTCCTCCAGCGGTGTGGTCCACGCGTACTGGTGCTGCATCGGCATGAGCGGTACGTTCATGCCGACCATCCGCCCGATCCTTGGCCCCCACATCCCCGCGCAGCTCACGACGAGATCCGTCTCGACGCGGCCCCTGTCCGTCTCGACGGATCTCACGCGACCATCTTTGACCTCGATGCCCGTGACCTCGGTCTCGCCGTAGAACTTCGCGCCGCGCTCCCCAGCCAGCCGGGCCATCGCCTCACACGCCCTGACGGCCTTGGCGATGCCATCTGTGGGGACGTAGAATCCGCCCCTGATCTTGCCCGGATCCAGAATCGGTACTCGCTCCGCGCACTCCTGCGGCGAAATAAGCTCGGATTCGAGGCCCCATGAGGTCGCCAGCCCGTGCTTGCGCTCGAGATCCCGCCACCTCTCAGGGGTCTCGGCGACCTCCATGCCCCCCACCTGGTAGCCACACGGCTCGCCATCCACCTCGAGCTCCACGTAGCGCCCGACGCTGTATCTGGCCAGGTCGGTCATCGTCTTGGACGGGTTGGTCTGGAACATGAGCCCAGGAGCGTGGGAAGTGGACCCGCCAGCCTCGAAGAGCGGCCCCTGATCCAAGACCACTACATCCCGCCAGCCGAGCCGGCTCAGATGCTCGGCCACACTACAGCCGACGATGCCGGCCCCGATGATCACGCACCCCGCACTACTCTCCATACATCACTCCAAGCCCCGCTGCCGCCGCCCAACGTCCCAGAAGACCTAAGAACCCACAAGGACGTATCCGAGTCTTGTTGCGCATGGCGAATCGTTTTCCTATATACGGCACAACTAACACAGGCTGGCGCGGGAGTCAAGAAGCATTTCAGCACGCTCAGGCTTGCGCCTTCGCTTGTCAGCTAGTCAGCACGGCGGCTGCGCCGCCTTGTCAGCAAGTCAGGTCTCGCGTATGCGAAAGCTGAAATGCTGACGAGCAGCACCTGCAGGCTGTAGCGTGCTGACTTGCTGAAATGCGCGGGGATGAGGAAGGCTAGCCTTCCTCATCCCGCAGTCGAAGCTTAGTTGGTCCGGCTCGCTATCTGTATGCGCTCGGGCTCCGGGTGATCTGCTCCGCCCTGCACGGTGACTTCGAGCAAACCGTTCTCGAAGTCGGCGCTTATCCTGCTGCCGACTATGCCTTCAGGCAGGTTCATCGTCCGTCTGAAGCGCCCGTAGTAGCGCTCTCGGGCGTAGTAACTTACATCCTCCGGTTCGCCCTTGCGTTGCCCATCGATGGTCAGAACGCCGCCGGAGAGGGAGACCTCTACGTCCTCCCGCTCTACTCCGGCGAGCTCGCAACGTATCACGAGATCGTCACCCTTGGCGAAAATGTCGGCGGTGGGGATCCAGGCGGTCGCGTGGGTCCTTCTCTGGTCTTCCTGTCCCCCGCCCTCGGCGTACTCCCGCATCCTGGCCATCTCGCTCATATGGTCCATGAGCCCCCGAAATGGGTTGCGTGTCCTGCCCATCTTCCCTCCTTCTGTGTTCAGCCACTCCGATACGATGGGCGGGTGGCTTTGGCCACCCGCCCAGGCCGTCTCTCGAGAGTTGTCTAGATCCCCAAAGGCTTTCTAATCGCGGGGCCCGCGCTGCTCTTCGGGTCTCTCTGTCGCCATCTGCTGCGGTGCCGTGGTGCCAGGCTGACGGGACATGGCCCTGCCTGGCTCGGGCGCCTCGAGTCCTGGTACCGCGCCGGGCACCTGCTCCTCGCGTAGCGCTTTCATGATGGAGAAGCACAGCCCGATCAGGATGAGCACGAACGGCGCCGCGGACGCGATCGCCACGGCCTGCAGGGCTAAGAGCGCGGCGTCCACCGAGCCCTGAAGCGCGCCGGCCAGCAGGCAGATCGCCGCCGCCGCCCCGGTGAAGACGCCCCAGACGATGATGTTCCACGCCCTCGGATGCAGGTTGCCCTTCGAGGAGAGCATCCCCATCACCATCGAGGCCGCGTCGGCCCCGCTGACGAAGAACAGCGCTACCAGGATGATCGTTATGCCTGCCATAAGCCAGAACAGCGGGAACTGCTCCAGGAGGAGGAACAGCGCCGCCGGCTGGTTGTTCGCGGCGGTCTCGGCGATGTTCGCCGCACCCGAAAGCTGAAGGTTGATGGCGGTCCCGCCGAGGATAGCGAACCATATGAAGCTCACCACGCTGGGGGCCAGGATCACGCCGAAGACGAACTCGCGGATGGTACGACCGCGGGAGATACGGGCGATGAAGGTGCCCACGAACGGGGCCCAAGAGATCCACCACGCCCAGTAGAATACGGTCCAGCCGGAGACGAACGCTCCGTCGCTGAAGGCCGCCGTGCGGAAGCTCATCGGGATGAGGTTGGCCAGGTAACCTCCGAGCGACTCGGTCAAGGTGTTGAGGATGAATACCGTCGGCCCCAGTAGGAAAACGAACACCAGCAGGAACACCGCCAGGACCATGTTGGTGTTGGCGATCCACTGGATGCCTTTGTGCACCCCCGAGATGGCAGAGAGGATAAACCCCGCAGTCAGGACGGCTATGACCACTATCGCCAGTCCTACCGCGTCCTGCCCCCCGAAACCGAACATGGCGTTCAGGCCCTGGTTGATCTGCAGCGCGCCCAACCCCAGCGAAGTGGCCGATCCGAACAGCGTGGCGAATATAGCCAGGATGTCTATGGTCTTGCCTATCGGGCCGTAGACCCTGTCGCCCAGAAGCGGATAGAACGCCGTGCTGATAAGGTTGGGCATACCCTTGCGGAAGACGAAGTAGGCGAGGGCCAGCCCCATCACCGCGTAGATCGCCCACGGGTGGAACGCCCAGTGGAAGTAGGAGTACTCCATCGCCACCTGGGCGGCCCCCCTGGTACCGGCCTCCGCCGTTCCGCCGGGAGGTGAGGTCATGTGTGACAAGGGCTCGGCCACCCCGAAGAACATCAGCCCGATGCCCATCCCCGCGCTGAACATCATGGCCACCCACGACACGGTGCTGAACTCCGGCTGCTCGTCCTGCCCGCCAAGCCGGACCTTACCGTACCGGCTGAAAGCCAGATACAGTGAGAAAGCCAGGAAGCCGAACGATGACAGTATGAACACCCAGCCGAAGTTGGGTACCAGGAAGCCCCATAGCACCGCATCGAAGACGGCGGCCAGGCTGTCCGTAAAGAGAATACCCCACAGGATGAATATCGCCGAAATAATGGCTGCCACCAAGAATACGGTGGAATCGATCCCCGAACTTTCCTGTCTCTGCTCCACAGATCTCCTTCCCTTGCTCGCCTTCGAGTTGCCAGCTTACACTAACCTAACACCATCGTATAAGGATACAACCCCTGTACCGGATAGTGCAACGAGTTTCAATCTCGACCGAACTCTAGCGACGTTGGCCGGCCCCTACTATCGAGACGGTACTGTGCGTATACCGGCCCGCTCTTCTCTACTCTAGTATGATCACGGCGTGCGCCCCGACCGGCGGCAGCGCTATACGAGCGTAACCGTCCACCACGTCGAAGGTGAGAGGCTCGCCCGCTGGCGCGAGATACACTCGTCCTATCGTTCTCCCATCCGTCAGGACATCGACGCCCAGCCCTGAGGTCATCCACGACTGATCCACGTGCTGTACGGGCTGCGTGGTGCGGCGGGGATGGTAGGCGACGAGGTGTACGAGCAGCCGCTCCGGATGGTCGCCGTCCGCAGGCTGCTCGTGCATTGTAGCCTCCAACCATCCGGGCCCGGAGAGCTTCAGCTTTGGCTGGGGCAGGAAAGCGCGGATCGCGTTCATAGCGACCTCCCTGTAGACCCAGTAGTCGTGGTCGCGGTAGGCCCCAAAGGGCGGCGCCGCGAAGTATAGAACGTCCTCGCCCTCTACCACGAGCGGAGAGTCCAACGACTCGGCGACCGGCGCCTGGGCGTGGCTCGTGAAGTGCTCCCAGGTCCGGTCGAAGAGCGCACGGCGTAGTTCCCCACGCGCCGTGGCGCCTTCGAGCGGACGAACGAGGTGCGCCCTGTTGTAGAACACGTAGTCGTAGTCTGTGGCCAACTCGGTATCGTCAGCGAGCGCCTCGTCGAGACGGAGGTAACTGGGTACCGTCGGTGCCTGTCCCGCGTAAGCGACAGGGACGCCACTGAGGCCGAACTCGCCCGTCTCCCTGTCGAGGGCGGCCGTACCGCCCAGGATAAGCCTGCCGCCGGCTGACACATAGCTCTCCAGCTTCGCGCGAAGCTGCCCTTCCACAGTCGTTCCGTCGGGGATCACGATCGCCGCGTAGTTCTCGAAGGCGCCGTGCGAGGAGTCGATGATATCGAACTGGATCGCCGCCTCCAGGAAGAGTTGCGCGGCTCCTTCCACTTCGGCGACGTGCGCGTTCGTGGGGACGCTCCCGAGGGAGGAGGGTTCGTACCTTGACAGGATCGCCACTTCGGCCGTGGGCTTCGCCCCATGCAGGAAGGGCTCGAGTCTCTCGACTTTGCCGAAGGAATGCTCGAGCAGGCGGTATACGGCGGGGTCGAGGACGCCTCGCGGGTGGAGCTGGTCGCCGACGGAGATCTCGCCCCCTGCGGCGAGGATGGTGCCGCACTCGTAGTCGAGCTGGTCGCTGGTCTTCAGGCCGCCGAAGTCGGCCCACGCCTTGTGGAAGCGTCCCGTCATACCTAGGAAGTCGACCCCGTAGGTGCGGGCCTGACGCGCCATGACAGGGTAGTGCAGGTACCCCCAGAGCCCCGAGGAGGTAGGCAGGCTCTCAATCTCGAAGTGGGTCTGGTAGGGGAGCGTCTCTGCCATCCGCGGGGTGACGGTGCCGTTGTAGAAGATCGTGGCCCCTGGGACCTTCGCCCGTACCGCCTCGCTCAGCCTTTCGAGAAAACCCTGCAACCTCTCCTCGGCAAAACGCAGTACCGACTGCTCGTCTTCGGGGCTGACCCCGGCCTCGCGCATTCTTGCCTGTCCCCATGGAGAGTAGTTCGGGACCGGGAAGCAGATGTCGAAGAAGAAGCCGTCCACGTCGTAGCTGTCGCAGATCTCCTCGGTCTGCGACACGAGGTAGTCGCCGTATCCGGTGGAGACGTCGAGCGTCGTCCACCCCCATCCCCCCGCCAGGGGCGACTCGTTGGAGAGGGGGGGACGGATCATTAGGCTCCCGTCCCTGCGGGCTATGACCCAGCCTGGCTCCTCCTCGCCGGCCAGGTCGTCCCACATGATGCTGACGTAGATCGGTGCCAACACCCCGATCCCGTGCAGCGCCTCTATCTGGGCACCCATGAGATCCGGGACGGTGAGGTTGGGGTGCCGTGTGCCTACCTCCGTCGGGTAGTAGGAGAAGCCGTGGTGGCACTTGGCGAAGACCGTCATGGAGTTTACTCGTCCCATCGTTACCGTCTGTGCGAAGACCTCGGGGTCGAAATCAGCGCCTACGTTTTCGCAAGCTGCCGAAGTGTGGAAATCGAGGTGGACCTGCCTGAACCGTAGCCCGCCCACGCCGATCATCCCTTCAAGAATAGTTCGACGACGGGCACCTCGACGGGCGGCCTCTGCACGGGCAGTTCCAGGGTCAGCGTGCCCTCAGGGATACCGCCCACGGTCGTGTTCTGGGCCTGCTGGGCAGGGTCTATGACCTGCATCTTTATCTCCGAGGCGTCGTTGAGGAGTTGCGCGTACACCACCCTCCCAGCCAGCCCTTCGAGATGGACGTGCTTGAAGGGCCAGCCGAAGAGGTGCAGGTAGAGCCTGTTACCGGTCTCCGTGTAGCGGCAGTCGGGAGGTGGTGCCAAGTCGCTCGCCGTGCAACCCCTTACGGAGCGCTCGTGCAACCGCATCCACTCCCCGACGTCGCGTAGTCTATCCACGGCACGAGTCTCGAGCTCGCCGCGGGCGTTCGGCCCGACGTTGAGGAGCAGGTTGCCGCCCTTGGAGACGGTATCCACGAGCATCCTGACGAGCATATCAGTAGGCTTCCAGTCCAGGTTGTCGCGGTCGTAGCCCCACGAACCGTTCAGGGTCTGGCACGCCTCCCAGAGGGCCCGCTCCCCTCCGACCTCGGGCCAGCTCCTCGGCTGGTACTGCTCGGGGGTTTTCAGGTCGCCACCGATCTCCAACCGGTCGTTGACGATTATGCCTGGCTGGAGCTCGCGGACAATCTCCATAAGCTCTTCTGAGCCCCAATCCTCCCTGCCTTTGCCGCCCCAGACCCGGTCCGAGTAGGAGAAGTCGAACCACATGACGTCGACGCGGCCGAAGCGCGTCAGGAGCTCGCGGGTCTGGCCGTGCAGGTACTCGCGGTAGCGGGAGATGTCGCGGTCTCTGTTGGCCTCGATGTACTCTTTGTCGTCGCGCCTGGAGTGCAGCCCGTCGACCGGGAACTCTGGATGGTGCCAGTCTATCAGGGAGTGGTAGAAGCCTACCTTCATGTCCTCGGCGCGAAACGCCTCCACCATCGGGGCTATGAGGTCCTCGCCCCAGGGCGTGTTGGTTACCTTGTAATCCGTGAGATCCGAGTCCCAGAGGCAGAAGCCGTCGTGATGCTTGGTCGTGACGACGAAGTACCTCATGCCCGCGTTCTTCGCCTCTCTGGCCCACTTTTCGGGGTCGTAGAGGTCGGGGTAGAAGTGGTCGAAGTACCTCTGGTAGTCCTCGTCGCGAATCTTCTCGCGCTGTTTGACCCATTCGTGGCGGGCGGGGAGGGCGTAGATCCCCCAGTGGATAAACAGGCCGAAGCGGTCGCGCGTAAACCACTCTGTGTCGGCGGCGGTAGTCCGTCCAAGCTCCTCCTGAGTCAAGGCTCCTCCTTATCTACGGACGTTGATCGCTACCTGCCGCCGAAACCTGACATGGTAATTCCCCGCACGAACCAGCGCTGGGCGAACAGGTACACGATAACGGTCGGGATGGTGGCGATGGCGGCGGCGGCCATAAGCAGGTTCCACTCTGTCCCGTACTGGCCCTGGAAGTTCCTCAGGCCGACGACGACAGGGATGGTCGCGTCGGAATTCGAGACTATAAGTGGCCACAGCAGGTTGTTCCAGTGGAAGAGGAAAGCGAATACGGCGAGCGTGGCGAGCGCCGGCCCCGAGAGTGGAAGTATGATTCGCCAGAAGCAACCGAAGCGGCTCGCACCGTCGATGCGGGCGGCGTCTTCCAGCTCGTAAGGGATGGTGAGAAAGAACTGCCGCAAGAGGAAGACCCCGAACGCGGTGAACGCCTGGGGGACTATGAGGCCCTGGTAAGTGTCCACCCAGTCGAGTTCCTTTATGAGGATGAACTGCGGTATGACTGTGACCTGGGGTGGGATCATCAGCGTGCCCAGGTACAGGAGGAAGAGCAGATCTCGCCCCCTGAACCGCAGTCGGGCGAAAGCGTAGGCGGCAAGGGCCGAGGTGACCGTCTGGAGGATGGTGATGCCCCCGACCATGACCAGGCTGTTTATCAGGTACCTGCCGAAGGGGGCGAAGTTCCAGGCCGCAGCGAAGTTCTCGGGATGCCACTCCCTTGGCCACCAGGTCGGCGGGTTGGCCGCGACTTCAGGCGCTGACTTGAAAGCGGTCAGTACCATCCAGATGATCGGAACCAGCGTCAGGAAGGCCATCGCCATCAGGGTCGCGTAGATTAGTATGGGCCAGTAAGGCTTTCCGCCAGGGGGCGCGCCAGCCCTGCCCTTGAGGGCCGCACCGATCGAGTTGAGGACACTCATGCGCTCGTCACGCCTATTCGTAGGTGACCCAGCGTCGCTGGAACAGGAACTGGACGACGGTGAAGACGAAGATCACCGCAAACAGGACCAGGGCGACGGCCGCGGCATAGCCCATGTCGAAGGATTGGAATCCCTTCTGGTATATGTAGAGGACGAGGGTGGTCGTCGCGGTTCCGGGGCCCCCGTTCGTCATTATCAGGGCCTGGTCGAAGACCTGGAAAGAGGAGATCACGGAGATGACCACGACGAAGAAGGTAGTCGGCGAGAGTAGCGGCAGGGTGACGTTCAGAAACCTGCGCCACGCCGTCGCCCCGTCGACCTTGGCCGCGTCGTAGAGGTGATCCGGTATGCCCTGCAAGCCAGCCAGGAAGATCACCATGTTGTACCCGAATCCTTTCCAGACGCTCATCAAGATGAGGGCAGGCATGGCCCAGATCTGGCTGGTGAGCCACGCCGGACCGTCGATGCCGACCGCGCCTAGCACGGAGTTGATCAACCCTATATCCGGCAGGTAGAGCCACTTCCAGACCAGCGAGAGCGCCACGGTCACAGTGACATAGGGCAGCAGGAAGATTGACCTGAAGATCACTACGCCGCGCAGGGCCTGGTTGACGAGTATCGCGGTCGCGAGCCCCAGCACGACCGAGAGCGGTACGCTGACAGCCGTGAAGTAGACCGTGTTGAAGAGCGCGGCCCTGAAGACCCTGTCGACGGTGAACATCTCGCGGAAGTTCTCAAGACCCGCCCAACTGGCTCCTAGAAGCAGGTCGTAATCGTAGAACGCGAGGACGAAAGCCGCGCCAACGGGTATGGCCGTGAAGATGAGGAACCCGATCAGGTTCGGCAGCAGGAACAGGCCGGCCGCCAGTCCCTCATGTTCACGGTCCTTCCAGGGGACCTTCTCCGGCCCGGATTGCGCCGTGCCAGCCACGGAACCTCCTCCCGCACTACGACTGCTGCTCGAGGATCTCCTGGTTCTCCTTTAGGAGCTCGTCGAACTGCGGTTTGACCTTGCTTACGACCGCGTCGACGCTCTGCTTGCCCAGAAACACGGGGCTGAAGTCGCGCGTGAGCATGACCGTCGTCTCCTGCCAAGTCGTGGTAGTCACGAACGGCCTGGTCTCGCCGATGTCGCTGACGAGTATCTTCTGGACGACGTCGACGTTCTGCGGTGGGGGCTTCTCGAAGGTCGATACCGCCGACTCGCGGGCCGGATAGCCGCGTCCGGCCTCGACCAGTTTCTCCAGCGACCCCGTGCTTGTTATGGTCTTTAGTGCCGTCCACGCCGCGCCGGGGTTCTCGGTGGTGTTGGAGATGCCGAATCCGGAACCTGCGGCCCACGTCACGCTCCCCGCCGGGCCCGCCGGCATCGGCGCAACGTCCCACTCGAAGTCGGAGTTCTCCCTTATGTTTATGAACTGCCAGGGCCCGTCAACGTGCATCCCGATCTTCCCGCCGAAGAATTCCTCGACCGCGAAGCTCGGGTTCGCAAGGTCGGTGACGGGCGCGGCTATCTTGTCCGTGATCATACCGATAACGAACTCCATGGCCGTTATTGACTCAGGGGTATCGAGCGTGCACTCTGTCTGTGCCGCGTTCATGTAGCCTCCCCCGCCCGACCACAGCCAGGGGACCATGAAGTCGAAGACGGGCTGCTCGACGAACCCGTACTCCCTGGCGCCAGGGTTAGTCAGCTGCTCGGCCTTCTTCCTGAACTCTTCCCAGCTCATGGGCGTCTCGGCCGGCGGCGGCTCTACTCCAGCTTTCCTGAAGAGATCCTTGTTGTAGTAGAGGATGATCGGGCCTATGTCATACCCGAGGGCGTACAACTCGTCGCCAACCGATAGACCTTGCCTGATGGGTTCGAAGAAATCATCTACCTCGAAGTCCGAGTCGTCCTCGATAAAGGGCATTAGCGGTTGCAAAGCGCCGCGCGCGGCGTAGCCCGGCATCCTGAGACTCTGCATGGCGACGATGTCAGCCTCATTCTCGCTAGCTATCTGCGTGGTGAGCTTGTCCCAGTAGTCCGCGAAGGTGACGGTCTCCAGCTTGACTGTTATGTCCGGGTACTTCTCGTGTACGTCCTTGGCGAGACCTCTCCAAACTTTGGTCTCCTCAGGTGTGTCAGACCACATCGACCATCGCAACGCCCCTGAGGTGCCACCTCCTCCACAAGCCCCCAGGCCGAGCAAGCCGACCCCGGCGAGACCGACG
The DNA here is from genome assembly GCA_963849745.1 of uncultured Rubrobacteraceae bacterium. Taxonomy (GTDB): domain Bacteria; phylum Actinomycetota; class Rubrobacteria; order Rubrobacterales; family Rubrobacteraceae; genus Rubrobacter_D. The sequence goes on from CAWKIM010000001.1 coordinate 61,034, forward strand.
CCGCCCATCCGCAAGAAGTCCCTGCGATTCATCGCCCTCTCCGCGAGAACCGCGGAAAGTGGCTCCGCCCGTTCACCAGCTACCCGATGACCGGCAACCATCCCTATGCTCCCTTCCCCGCCCCGCTCAGCTATCCTCGCCCTCTGAATCCGACATTACCCGAACGGATTGCGCGAGTCAACAGATACATAGGACCTATTCGACTATAGTGGACGGTTCCAGGGATATCATGGCGACTTGAGGCATCAAACATCCGTCCTTTGTCCCTTTCTCCGGATGGTCTGCGGTTGACTCGGATCTGGAATGCCGCCAACAATTAGCGCCATATCTTTGGGGCGAGAGGGGAATCTGTGAGAACGATACTGTGCTACGGGGACTCGAACACCTGGGGCTCTGACCCCGAGACGAGAGAGCGGTTTCCGGAGGACGTGCGCTGGCCTGGGGTGCTCAGGAAGATGCTCGGTGAGGGATGCCGTGTTATCGAGGAGGGCTTGCCTGGCAGGACGACGGTGAGGGATGATCCCATCGAGGGGGATCACAAAAACGGCAGGACTTACCTGATGGCGTGTCTGGAGTCGCACCGTCCCCTAGATCTCGTTACGCTCATGCTTGGCACCAACGACCTCAAGGCACGCTTCGGCAGCTCTGCCTCGGACATCGCACAGGGGGCCGCAAGTCTTGCCGATTTGATGCTGAGAAGCGGGTGCGGGCCGGATAGCGGCGCTCCCGTCGTACTCTTGATCTCCCCTCCCGTAGTCGCAACGCTCACCGACATGGCACAGATGTTCGAGGGAGCGGAAGAGAAATCCAGGCAGTTTAGCGGACACTACGAGCGCTTCGCCGAGCAGCACGGGTGCGAGTTCTTCGACGCCTCCCGGGTCATCGTCTCGAGCGACGTGGACGGCATCCACCTCGACGCCCCCGAGCACAGAAAACTCGGCGAGGCCGTCGCCGCCCGCATAGGAGAGATCTTCGGATGAGCGGAAGCTTGAGGGTCCTGCTGGTCGGCGGGCCGATGTACGATCCCCTGTATTCGCGCCTCGCGGAGTTCGAGGAGCGCGAAGGCTTGAGGGTCGAGACGGTAGTCACCCCCACACATCCCGACCTCAACGAGCGGATCGAAGTCGAGTTCGAATCAGGAGCAACCTCCTACGACCTGATCTCGACGCACACCAAATACGCCCCGAGCCAGAGACAGTGGCTAACGCCGCTCGACGACGACCTGGACGATGGCGAGCTGGAATCCTTCACTTCCCGCACGTTGGAGCTGGCTCGGATAGACGGGAGGCTCTACGGCGTTCCGCGTAACCTGGACGTGAAGCTCCTCCTGTACCGCACCGACTACCTGGAAGACAAGCCCTCCTCGTGGGAGGACCTGCTGGAGACCGCGACGCGGCTGAGGTCCGACAGCCTCTACGGCTTCGCCTTCCCCGGCAAGGAGTCGGGACTCTTCGGTCATTTCTTCGAGCTACACGCCATGGCCGGAGGGAGGATGTTCGAGGATGAAGGTCCGCCAGCTCCGCGCCTGGACGACGATGCGGGCCGCTGGGCACTCGGGCTGCTCAAAGACCTCTATGAGGGGGCAGCGCCCCTGGAGACCCCGGACTGGCATTACGACGAGGTAGCCGCCTGTTTCCGCGAAGGAAGGGCCGCAATGAGCACCGACTGGCCCGGCGGTTTCTACACGTACCTCGACCCCGAACAGAGCGCCATCATGGACCGCTTCGACGTAGCTCTCTATCCAGAAGGGCCGGCCGGGCGTCACATTTACTCGAGTTCGCACACCTTCGCCATCCCTGTCACCGCCAGCGACCGTCCGGCCGCCGTCGAGCTCCTTCGCTTCCTGACCTCGCGCGAGTCGCAGGCTTACGAGGCCAGCCTGGGCACTCTTCCCGCACGGAGTGACTCCTTGCAAGACGTCCGTTCCGAAGCCGGCCCGCTCGCCGAACGGCGTTGGAACCTGCTTGAGAAAGCTCAGGAGGCTGCGCTCATCCCACCCAAGCACGCGAACTATCCCGCGGTCGAAGACTCCATCTGGGAGGGTATCAGGGAGGCGCTTCTGGGTAACAAGAGCGTGGAGAAGGCGCTGGAGGACACAGAGGCCGCGGCGCGTCGGGCGGCAGAAGGCGCGTAGAAAGCCTGCACAGGAGGAATGGTGGAGAACAGAGTCGTTGACCCCTCTTCGAGGAGGGCCCTGGGCGGTACGGGATTCTCCGTTTCGCCGTTATGTGTCGGATGCGCGCCACTTGGGGACATGCCGGAGACCTTCGATTTTTCGGTAGACGAAGAGAGGGCTCGTAAGACGCTGAGGGCCGTCCTGGAGAGCCAGATCAACTTCCTCGACACGGCCGCTTCATACGGCGACGGGGAGAGCGAGCGCCGAATCGGCGGGGTACTCGAGGAGATAGGTGGCTTGCCAGGGGGCGTAGTACTGGCAACCAAGGCGGATAGGGACCTCACGACCGGGGACTTCTCCGGAGAGCAGATGCGCCGCTCCGTCGAGCGTTCCCTGCGGCTGCTTGGCATGGAGAGCCTCCAGCTAGTCTACCTGCACGACCCGGAGCACGAGAGCTTCGAACATATGATGTCCGACGGCGGTCCGGTCGAAGTGTTGACGGGCCTCAAGGAAGAAGGAGTGATCCAGCACCTCGGCGTCGCAGGGGGCCCGATAGATCTCATGATCCGGTTCGTCGAGACGGACCTCTTCGAGGCCGTCATCACCCACAACCGCTACACGCTCGTGAACCGTACCGCAGACCCTCTCTTCGACGTCGCCGCCGTACGCGGAGTAGCAGCGCTCAACGCCGCCCCATACGGCAGCGGCATCCTGGCCAAAGGCCCCGACGCCTACGCCCGCTACGAGTACAGCGAAGCACCGACAGAGATGGTCGAACAGGTGCGCGCCATACAGGATGCCTGCTTCGAGTTCGATGTCCCCCTGGCAGCCGCAGGCTTGCAATTCTCACTGAAAGACTCCCGCATAGTCTCGACCATCGTCGGCATGAGTCGCCCCGAGAGGGTGAAACAAACGCTGGATCTCGCCACCCATCGGATACCAGCCGAACTGTGGGAGCACATAGACGCGCTAGAGTCCTCGAACGGTTAGGGCTGCGCGTGCACCACAACGATGACGAGGCTTTCTGGGTTCTCGAAGGGGAGCTGACGTTCGAGGTCGGCGAAGAGACGATCAAGGCTTCTCCCGGATCGTTCCTCTTTGGTCCCAAGGACGTCCCCCACCGCTACACCGTCGAGTCGGGGCCCGCCAGGATGTTGTTTCTCTATTCTCCCGCGGGCTTTGAGGAGTTCAACTACGCCACGATCGGCGCTGTTATCGTCTCGCGCCTGCCCAACCATCCGATCGGTTGGATCTGTATGGTCCCTCTCATCGTCAACTGAGGGCAAGGATGATCGAGGCGAATCGATTAATGCCATTGTGCTCCTCAACCGGAGCAATCTCTCCTATGGTGTAAAAACCCACCCATGGCACCTCCGGGTCAACGGATCGCCGAAACCGCTTGAGCAGCTGCAGCTTCTCCTGCTCACGGAACATCAATTTGCCCCTGGTCACACACTCAAAGTGGAAAACGAGTTCCGGTTGGGCACCGTCTAGTTGCTCCTTTATCTGGGCGGCCATCCGATCAAAGCCAGTGGTGATCTTCTCCTTGTCTCGGCTTGAGAACCAGATGCTCGTGCCCTCCTGGACCTCCGTTTGTACGGTGATGGAGCCGTCGGTCAGGCTCAGTTGAGGTACGCCTCGAACAACGTACTCCTCATCCTTCATGTAGCTAGGGGCTCTGAAACTGAGCGCGAGCGATATAGCGTAACGCAGCCAGTCGCGATCCTCAGTGAGGGCATCCTCTGGTAAATACTCCTTTAGTACATCTGTGGCCGCTTTACTGTCTATCTCGTAGATGACGTTGCCCTGGGAGCGGGTCACTATGCGCTCCCCACCTATTGGGATCAGGCTATGACTGATGGCCCAAGCAGGGCGTGCCTCGCCCGAGAGCAGCGCGTAGGAGATTCCGTCGGATACGACCTCGTCGTCGCAATATTGGTAGGTTGGCTTCCCCAAATTTAGGTTGTTGCCGGCTCCCCCACCCCAGATTGGGAGGAATCGATCGCTCGGGAGATCCCCCTCCAGCCCCGCAAAGAAGTTGTCGATGTCGTACGTGAGCCCATCAGGAAAGATAAACAGTCCGATGGTGTCAGTGGACAGGTGGGGCAGCAGGTCCTTGGCTATCCGCTGCCCAAGGGCGCAGGGGTCGGCACCTAGTCCCTTCGCTAAGCCGTTGTTCCACCGTAGCTCCTCCGAAGAGATTGCCGTAACCAACACCGAGAAATTAGATTCATCGGCGTCGTCTCCGTCTATCGTGCCCTCTACCGAACAACCTGTGAGGGGTGCACCTCCGGTAGCCTCGCGGACCGCCCGCACCAAGGAGTTCTGATCGTATCCGATCGAGCCGAACACGAAGACGAGATCCGGTTTGCCGACCCCCGCCTTCTGCAGAGCTTGCCCGGCGGCCTCACGACCCGCGACGTTGGGATCGTGATGGCGACTCATGCCGACCCCGGCTTTGGTAGCCATCGACGTACCTCCTCCTGCTTGTTAGGAACACATCTTGGTTTAGGAAGGCGAAGTGATCCTGGCCTCACGAATCAAGCTTCGGCCTGCTGCGGTGACGCTATCACGCCCAACTGCTGCATAAGGCCCATCATGTCAAATTGGCCCCTGAACTCCACAATCTTCCCACCGACGATGCGGTAGAAGACGCTGCCCGGTGCTTCGACGCGCTTGCCGGTGGGAGGGATGCCCTGTAGCTCACCCAGATGTAACTCGCCCAGGTGTGTGCCCCGACCGGTCCACCGTTCCGCCACCCTATCCCCTTCCGCGATCAGCTCCTCGAAGGTGGAATGCCAGTCTGGAAATGATTCGCGCCAAGTACCTACAAAGTTCTTGAGCTCATCAGGATCGAACACCTCTCCGGTGGGCATGTGGATCTCGGCGTCTGGCGCCATCAGTTCGTCCGCAGCGGTCGTCTTTCCCTGGTTCCAGAACTCCTCCACGAACCGGTGCACCAGCGCCTTGTTCTCCTCCGCCGACATCTCGGGACCTCCTTTGCTTTCTCCTGAGTCTCACTAGATGGACGGTAGTGCAGGCGAGATGCGAAAGTAATCCCACAAATGTGGGATATTTTGGAACGCTGGTTACTTGTATAATGGCCGCACCATGAACACAAGCAGGACGGTGGAGCTCGTCAGGAAAGAGATCATCCGACTCTGTCATGCCGGGCTGGACTCCAGGACATTCAGGATAGAGAGTGTAAAGCGTCTGAAGAAGGCCATCCCTGTGGATGCTTCGTTCTTCGCTACCGCCGACCCGGCGACGCTGCTCTTTACGGGAGCCGTACTCGACGACGTCTTGGCGAGTGCCACGGCCCAGTTCCTCGAGAACGAGTTCATGCGAGAGGACGCCGTCAAGTTTGCGCGTCTGGCGAGGGGACGCTCGCCGGTCGAGAGCTTGGGCGCGGCTACCCGAGGTGAGTTGATCTTGAGCCCACGCTACCAGGAGATCCTCGCCCCGATGGACCTCGGTGACGAGTTGAGGGCGGCTCTCGTCGTGGGCTCCAAGTGCTGGGGCTTCATGTGCCTGCACCGCGAGCGCTCCAGCCCCAACTTCACGCCCGTCGAGGCGGCCTTCCTGGCGAAACTCACCCCACACCTGGCCGAGGGTCTGCGCACCGCCCTGCTGATCGGCGATGCGCGAGTGACCTCCCTGCCGCCGGACGGGCCGGGGTTGCTATTACTTGGAGATGATCTCTCACTGGCCGCTGTAACACCAGCGGCCGAGGGGTGGCTGGCGGAGGTGGCAAAGAGCGATTGGACTAGCTCCAGCGAGCTGCCCGGGGCGGTCTACACCGTCGCCGCGCGGTTACTCGCGCTAGAGCGTGGTGGCGACTATGCACCATCAGACCTGATGCTGAGGGTACGCCTTAGGACCGCTTCGGGGCGGTGGCTGGTACTGCACGCCTCGAGGCTCAGGACAGCAGATGCCGAGGGGCAGATAGCGGTCATCTTCGAGGAGGCCCGTCCTTCGGAGATCGCACCCCTGATCGTCGACGCTTACGGCCTGACCAAGCGCGAGGGCGAGATCACGAGGCTCGTTCTGCGTGGGCTCTCCACGGCCGAAGTCTCCAACGAACTCTACATCACGCCTAACACGGTGCGCGATCACTTCAAGTCCATCTTCGACAAGGTCGGCGTTCGCAGCCGCAGAGAGCTCGTCAGTCAGGTCTTCGCCCAGCAATACCAGCCTCGCATGGCGACCGGGCGGACACTGGACACCGATGGTTGGTTCACCTGAGCCGCAGGTTAAGGGACCGTAGGCTTGCCTGCCTGTCGAAAAAGGTAGCATCGAGCTGATTGCGCCTACAAATCGGGCCGCTGAGGCGCTCTGGAAAACTCGCCCTGACGGAGTTCCGGAAAGTGGGTTGCTAGCTGCTTATCGCTACCTCCGGCACTCTGCCGTCCCCGCCAGAAGGCCCACCTACTGTGGCAGAGATGGAGCAAGTAGGGAACCTTGCCCGCCACTACGGGGGCGAGATCCTCGCTTAGCAAGCCACCGGCTAGCTGAGGGAGGGCCAACCCTCCCTCCTGTTTTGCGACTAGTCCATCAGCTGGCCGCCGTTGACCTCGATGATCTCACCTACCAGATAATCCGCCGCCGGAGAAGCGAGGAAAGCGACGACCCCTGCCGTCTCCTCGGGAGTGCCCTCACGTCCCATGGGGATGGCATTCTTCAGGTTCTCGCGTACGTCGGGGGGCGTGAATCGGTCGTGGAATGGGGTCGTTATGACGCCAGGGGCGACCCCGTTGACGAGGATGTTCTCGGAGACGAGTTCCTTGGCCATCGCGCGGGTCAGGGTGCTTACGCCGCCTTTGGCCGTGGCGTAGGCGATGGAGCCAGGACCACCACCGTTGCGGGCCGCGATCGAGGTCATGTTGATGATCCTGCCGCTCCCCTGCCGCTTCATGATCGGCAACACAGCCCGCGAGACCAGGTAGACACTCTTCAAATTCACGTCCATTACACGGTCCCAGAGGTCATCGGTCATCTCGGATAGACTTCTGCGTTCGATCAGCGACCCCGCGTTGTTGACCAGGACGTCGAGTCGTCCGAAACGGTCCTCTATCTCCCCGACCATCCGCCCAACCTCGCCAGCGTCGGAGACGTCGCCCCCGACGAGCGTAGCCTCCCCGCCCGAAGCTTCGATCTCCTCGACCACCTCCCGCGCCTCGTCCTCACTCGCGTTGTAGTGGACCGCCACCCGGCGCCCCTGCCCGGCGAGAGCCACGGCGACAGCCCGTCCGATCCCCGTGCTGCTCCCCGTCACCCACGCGACCTCTTCCGAGAAAGCCATCCGACCGTTACCTCCCTGTAAGGGTTCTACTACGAGCTATCCTCCAGACAACATACTGGTTCCGGGTGGGGAAAACAACGCTGGGGACGTGGGAGAGTCACGGCTCTACCGGGTGGGCAAGACGGTGGTTTCCTTGCCCGTGCCATCCGCCATGCTTCGGCGGGATGAAGGCGCGGAAGAGAGCGGCTGGGAGGTTCGCCGTGAAGGAGAAAGCAACGCGGGCAACCCCGCAGGTTCGATCCCGTCGACGAAGGGTGTAGCGTCTAGGTGCCTGTGTAGCGAAACTTTCCGACCGAACCCGTGCCCCTGTTCAGGTAGTAGAGGCCACCACCCTTGCTCACCTCGAGGGCGACGGGGTTGTCTAGCCCAGTGGCGAACCCGGTGACGTCTCCTGTCGCAGCATCGAGCCTCCTAATCCACCCGCTGCAGAAGTCCGCAAAGAAGTAGTCGCCGACATAACCACTCGGAAACTGCCTGGTGGTGGAATTGTAGAAGGCGCCACCGGATATGGCGCAACCGGTGGACTTCGTGCTGCCATGCCTGTAGGCAAACACAGGATTGCGGTATTTAGGGTCCGATTCGGGGCCTTGGTATCGAGGCCACCCGTAGTTCGCTCCAGCAGCCCCCCGATCGATCTCCTCCCACGTTTGTTCACCGACATCGTTGATGAACACCTTGCCGGTGTGTGGCTGAACCGCAAAGCTGAAGGGGTTGCGAAGCCCGAGCGCCCAGATGGCGCGGTTTCTCCCCGTAGCCCGCTTGTAGAAGGGATTGTACCGGGGAATCGAGCCGTCCTTGTTGATGCGCAGCATCTTCCCCTTCAGGTTGCGCAGGGACTGCGCGTTGTCGCTCTTGGCATTGTCGCCAACTGCCACATAGAGCTTGCCGTCCTCACCGAAGTGTATGGCCCCTCCGTTGTGGTTTGTGGCACTGCTCAGGTTGTCCAGCCGGAGGATGAGCTTCTTAGTGCCTGCAACGGCCCTATCACCACGGGCAGTGACGCGGATCACCCGGTTGTGGGCCTGGGTGGTTCCGGTCGCCTTCTGCGTGTAGTAGAGATAGACGTAGTGGTTGTTGGAGAAAGCAGGGTCGAAAGCGATTCCTAGCAGGCCACGTTCCCCCGCCGAGTGAACCCTGCCAGAGATATCCAAGAACGTCGCCAGATTCCCGCCCGCCTTTACCACTCGCAGCGTGCCGCGTTGTTCTGCCACGAACAGCCGACCGTCGGGTGCGAACTCCATGGTCGTGGGACTCGCCAGGCCACCGACGACCTGTGAGCGCGTGAAGTTGGGCGGGAGCGTTGCGGCACCCTGCGCAGAGTTGGCGGAGGACGCCAGAACAGCCGCGACAGAGGCCAACAGGGCACAGAGCAACATTGCCAAAAGCAGCCCGCCTGGAAACACCTTTCCAGAGCGACCTGTCTCCGATCTAGTACAGGGAGAGTAGAATGATCCCACTAGCACTATCCTTTGGGTGGCACGGATGCCTCCTCTTGGAAACGTCCCGTAGCTTTGCGTCTTGGCCATCCGGCTGGTTTGCCCCTGTCCAGGACGGTTGCCAGTATACTGGCGACGATCCTCTCGTAGCAATCATCCCGCTTGTCGGTAGCCACAGCGCTCAGAGGCTCCCTCATCCTGCAAGCCGTTTGAGAGAAGAGATTATGTCGGGTAGGGGTGTGTCCTTGTGTATTGCGGCATCGGCCCCGGCCTTCGAGGCGGCCTCATCGACGTCGTTCCTGGCGCTCAGGACGGCGACGGGTGTCTCAGGGCGACGTTGCCTGAGCTCGGCGATCAGGTCGGTCCCCTCACCGTCGGGGAGCGTCAGGTCGAGCACCACCACGTCGAAAGGAGCGCTGTCCCTGATCAGGGCTCTCCCTTCCTCCAGTGTGCGGGCCAGGGCGACTTCCGTGCCGTCCACCTGCCCGAGAACGAGCTCGAGGGCTTGCGCGAAGGCCGAGTGGTCTTCTACTATCATTACCCGCTCCATCGCGACACCTCCTCGCCGTCCTCCGTCATACCAACCGTCCGAGCACAACACTAACGGAGAAGGGGCGGAATACACGTCGTGCAATTGAGCTAGATCTCAGGAGAATCTCCTGCACGGTCCGCCCAATCGTAGACGCGCACGATTCCGGAATCGTCCTCCCCGCCGAGCCCGAGCGAGGATCCCTCCTCGTATAACCAGTGCGCGGCGTCGGTGAGCGGCGTTCGGAAGCCTTGCTCTCCCGCAACCTCCCGCACCAAACCCATGTCCTTGACGAAGATGTCGAGGGCGCTCTTCGCAGGGACGAACTCGCGCCGAAGCATCCGCTCACCCCTGTCCTCGAGCATAAACGAGTTGGCCGCGCCGTGCCTGATCGTCTCGAACACCGACCTGGGATCGAGGCCCAGCGCCTCCGCGTAAGCTAGCGCCTCTCCTGCCGCCGCGATGTGCACCCCGCAGAGCAACTGGTTGACGAGCTTTACGGACTGTCCGTCCCCCACCGACCCGCCGCAATGCGCGACCGTCGATCCCATCGCCGCGAGCAGGGGCCTGACCTCCTCGAACAGGTCAGCAGGACCGCCGGCCATGATGAGCAAGTCTCCGCGCCCGGCCCGCGCCACCCCGCCGCTTACGGGCGCATCGAGCAACCGTACCCCGCGCCCGGCCAATCGCCCCGCCATCCCGCGAACCGCCTCTGGCCCGACCGTGCTCATGACAACAACGGCGGACCCAGAAGACATGGTCTCGGCCGCGCCTTCGCCTCCGAACAGGGCCTCCTCCACCTGCCCCGCGTTCACGACCATCAAGACGAGCGCTTCGGCTCCCTCGGCTACCCGTCGCGGCGAGTCCGCCTGCCTGGCCCCCAGTTCGACAAGAGGCCCCGCATTCTCGGGGCTCACGTCGAAGACCGAGAGGTCGAAACCGGCGGAGACGATCCTCTTCGCCATCGGGGCGCCCATCGCCCCGAGTCCTATGAATCCGGCGCTTTGCATCTATCCCTCCCTGAGGACCCCATCAATGATTGTGGCGGGGTGTCTTTGTGGCGATGCCCCTGTACTTCAGGGCGCTCTCGAACACCCCGCCGCCGTCGAGTTGATCTACGGAGGCGCGGTAGATCTCCTGCCAGGGCGTCTGGCTCTCGGGATAGACAGGGATGCCTTCCTCCCGTTTGCGGCGTTCGATCTCTTCGTCGGAGACCAGCATGTCGCAGCGTCCGGTACCCAGGTCGATGCGGATGATATCCCCCGTCCGCAGCCAGGCCAGGCCGCCACCGGCGGCGCTCTCAGGCGCGGCGTTCAGGATCGAAGGGCTGTCCGAGGTACCAGACTGCCTGCCGTCGCCGATGGTGGGCAGGGTGTTGATCCCACGCTTGAGGAGCGAGTCGGGGGGCTGCATGTTTACTACCTCGGCCGAGCCGGGCCACCCGACGGGTCCTGCGCCCCGGATCACCAGGATAGAGGTCTCGTCGATGTCCAGGTCGGGGTCGTTGATGCGCTCGTGGTAGTCCTCAGAGCCGTCGAAGACGACCGCGCGTCCCTCGAACACGTCTCCTTTGGCAGGATCCCCCAGGTAGCGCTCACGGAACTCGTCCGAGATCACACTCGTCTTGATGATGGCGAAGTCGAAGAGGTTGCCGGAGAGGACCCTGAAACCCGCCTTCTCCTGAAGCGGCTCGTCGTGGGCCGCGATCATCTCCCGGTCCTTGCTCTCGCGCCCTCCGACACTCTCGGCCAGCGACCTTCCGGTGACGGTCTTCGCCGCGCCATCGATCTTGCCGGCCTGCAGAAGTTCGCTGAGGACGGCAGGCACGCCGCCAGCGCGGTGGAACCTCTCTCCCAGGTACTCGCCCGCAGGCTGCATGTTGACGAGCAAGGGCACGTCGTAGCCCTGCTCCCAGTCGGAGGGTTTGATCTCTACCCCGGCGTGGCGCGCCATTGCCATGATGTGCGGCTGGGCATTGGTAGATCCGCCTATGGCCGTGGTCGCGACGATCGCGTTCAAAAAAGACTCGCGCGTCAGGATCTTCGAAGGGCGCAAGTCCTCGTAGGCCATCTCGGCGATGCGCTTACCCGTATCATAGGCCATCTGGCCACGCTCCCGGTAAGGCGCTGGGATGGCAGCGCACCCTGGTAGCGAGAGACCGAGCACCTCGGCCAGGGCGTTCATCGTCGAAGCCGTACCCATGGTGTTGCAGTGACCCGCAGACGGCGCGGAAGCCAGGGCTGTCTCGAAGAACTGCTCCTCGTCGATCTGGCCGGCGGCCAGCCGGCGCCGGCTCTTCCAGATGGCCGTCCCCGAACCTACGAGTTCGCCCTCGAAGTAACCGTCTAGCATAGGACCGCCGGAGAGCACGATGGCGGGGATGTCCACGGTCGAGGCGGCCATTATCGCCGCCGGGGTCGTCTTGTCGCAGCCTGTCGTGAGCACAACGGCGTCGATAAAGTAACCGTAGAGGATCTCCACGAGCCCAAGATATGAGAGGTTGCGGTCCAGCGCGGCTGTCGGCCTGCGACAGTTCTCATTGATGGGGTGCACGGGGAACTCCATCGGGATGCCCCCACCGTCGCGTATCCCGTCTCGCACGCGGTCCGCGAGCTCCAGGTGATGCCTGTTGCAGGGCGAGAGGTCGCTTCCGCTCTGGGCGATGCCGATTACGGGCCTGCCGGAGCGCAGCTCGTCCGGTGTGATCCCATAGTTCATAAAGCGCTCTAGATACAGCGCGCTCTGGTCCCTGCGATGGGGATCGTCGAACCAGTCGCGCGAGCGGAACCGGCGCGCAGGTCGGCCGTTATCTGAAGCCATAAATATCTCCTTGTCGGATCTTCGTCCTACTCATCTCCCTGTGAGACCGGAGGTGTCGCCGTCGAGGTCTTGCCGAGGGCCTGTATCGCGGTCGGGACCATCGTCAACTCGGGGACGTAGGCGCGGGGCGGGAGCGTCGCGAGGAAAAGGCATGCCTGGGCCACATCCTCGGATTTGAGGGCGGCGTCGCGGACCTCCTTCGGGGGCGGCTCGGGACGGTTGTCCAGGATGGGCGTGTCTACGATGCCGGGCAGGATCGAGGTGAAGCGCACGCCGTTTACGTGTTCTTCGAAACCGGCGGCGTGCGCCAGCTCGACCATACCGGCCTTCGAAGCCTGGTAGGCCGGGCCCGAGGCGTCGGGCCACCGTCCCGAGACGCTGCTGATCAGGACAACCAGTCCCTGCGAAGCCCGCAGATAGGGCAATGCCGCCCGGATGGCGTAGAAAGCGCCGCTCAGGTTTACCGAGATCATGGCGTCCCATCCATCAGCCGTGAGCTGCTCCAGCCTCCGCTCGGGGAAGTTCATCCCGGCGGCGACGACGAGGATGTCTATCTTGTCTGATTCCCCCACCTCTTCGACGGTCCGCCAGACGGCCTTTTTGTCCGAGATGTCGAGCGCATGAGCCGTAACGTTGCGTCCTACTGCGCCCTCTTCTATCGCCTCGCGGCGACGGGCAGCGGCGTGGACTGTCGCCCCCGCGTCGGCGAAAAGGTTGGCCGTGGCGAGCCCGATACCGCTGCTCGCCCCGATGACTAGCGCCGTCTTCCCCGAGAGGTCCGCGCCTTCCACTACTGCACCGACTCTGCGAGGAAGACTTTTATCTGCGCCGAGGGACCACGCACCAACCCGGCGAACGCTTCAGGCCCGTCTTCCAACGGCAGGATGGGCGGCAGCTCCCCGATACCGGCCTGGCCCTCTACGAGCCATTCGAGCGCTTGCTCGTAGTCCTCCGCCGTGTACGCGTACGAGCCCTGCAGGTCGAGCTGACCCCGCACGACATCGTGGAACCCGAGGGTGGTTTCGTCGTCGTGCAGCCCTACGTATACCACCCGGCCGCCTGGCCGCAGGAGTTCGAGGGCCATCCTGCGTGTGACCTCGGCGCCGACGGCGTCGATGACGAGGTCCGCACCGAGGCCTTCCGTAGGCTCCTCCAGCGCCTCGCGCGCCTTCTCAGCGGACTCGTGGACCGCGCCAGCCCCGAGGGCGAGCGCCTGCTCGCGGCGCGCTTCCACGGGCTCGACGGCGTGTACTTCGGGGATGCCGTCCAGGACCGCAGCCTGCAGGCACATGAGGCCTATGGTGCCAGCCCCGATCACCACGGTGTGCTCCGCGCGACCATCAGCGAGCCCGAGCCTCGCGGCGTGCACGCCGTTGGCCAGGGGCTCGGCGAGGGCGCCCGTGCGCGCTTCGACCCTATCGGGGAGCGGGTAGACGTTCGCCGCCGGCGCGAGCGTGTATTCGGCGAAGCCGCCAGGGGAGTGGATGCCGACCAGGCTGCGATTCGGACATAGATTGGAGAGCCCTGCCTGGCACAGGCGGCACGTACCGTCGGAGGAAAGCGGGTTCACGGCCACCAGGCGGCCGAGGAGATCCTCGTCGGCCCCTTCACCGACCTCCGTGACGGTGCCGGCGAACTCGTGGCCCATCACGAGGGGCGGAGTGCGATTGCCCATCCTGCCGAGGTAGCCTTCGATCTCCGAGCCACAGATCCCCGCCGCCGTAGGACGGACAACGACTGTCCCTGGCTCGACGACCGGCTCTGGTACCTCCTCCACGGACATTTGCTCAGGCCCGTGCCACACGATCCCCTTCATATTTTTTCCACCTTCCCGTTGCGAACGTCTCAGATAACCTATCTTACTCCCGAGCCCGTCGCGGTGCGATCAGGGCGGAACGAGCGCAACGGCCCTAACGGGCGAACCCGAGCCGCCTCGGATCTTCAATGGCAATGCGAGAAAGCAGCAGAACGGCGGCAACCGGTCCAGGTTCTTCAGGTTCTCGACGATGTACACCTCAGCGCCTAGCAGCGTGTAATGGGCAGGGTTCTCCGTAGAAACGGTGGCGTCGATCGCGAGCGTGTCGCAACCGACGAGAGACACGCCCTTTTCGACCAGGTACTCGGCAGCCTCGCCGGAGAGGCCGGGCCAGTCTTCGAGGAAGCGGCGTCCGTCTGGGCCTGTCGCCCACCAGCGGTCCCATCCGTAGCGGATCAAAACTCTGTCTCCCGCCTCGATGGGGCCGTGCTCCACCTCCCACGCCTCGATACGTCCGACACCCAACAGATCGTCTGCTCCGAGGTCTGTTGCTTCGATGGTAGCGGCGCGTCCCGCGAGGCGGTCGAGGGGGATCTCGTCCGTCCCGTAATGGGCGGGTCCCTCGGAGATGAAATGGAGGGGCGCGTCCATGTGGGTCCCCGTGTGTTCGCTCATCGTGAGGCCGTAGTGGCGGGCGGCGTCACCGTATTCGTACGACTCGTAGAGGGTCTTGCCGAAGCGGGCGTGCGTAGGGTAGGCGGGGATGTCCTCCACTAGCGTGTGGGAGAGGTCGACCCACTCGTAGCCGTCGAACGGCGAAGTCACTCCTTCGGGCTGTAGCGGTCGGGGTCCTGGAAGACGTCTATGACGCAGGTTCCGGTTTCGAGGATGGCTGAATGTTCGGCACCGGCCGGGATGTCGTAGGTCTCGCCGGGTTCGTAGGTCGCCGGTTCGCCGTCGATGGTCAGGTGGAGCAGGCCGCTCACTACTACGCCCCATTGTGCGCCGTGGGCGTGGGGAGGGACCTCGAACCTCTCTGCGGCCCGGAAGAAGACCGCCTGTCCGTCGGGGCCGGAGATCATCCGCCCCTCCAAACCTTCGAAGGGCGTGTCTACCTGCGGGAGGTTCTGGATCCATCGCGCGTAAGGGTTCAAAGCGGCTCCTTTCCCTGCGAGCGGCGCGTTTGCGCCGCCGGTCAGGGCGTCATTATACTGACCGTTTCTGCTATCCGGAGGTGAGATGGAACGCCTGAGAGGAAAGAGGACCATAGTAACCGGCGCGGGGTCGGGCATCGGCCGTGCCATCGCCCTCAGGTTCGCCGAGGAGGGGGCCCGTGTAGTCGTCTCGGACGTGGACGGAGAGGCGGCAGCGAGCGTGGCGGCCGAAGCAAAGGACGGAGCCAACGGCGAGACCCTCGTCCGCACGGCTGACGTCACCGACTCGAGCGAGGTCGAGGCGCTGGTAGGGAGCGCGGTCGAAGAGTGGGGCGGCCTCGACGTTATGGTCAACAATGCGGGACTGGGCGTGGCCGGCACCACCACCGATACCTCGGAAGAGGATTACGAGAGGGTGATGGATGTATGCCTCAGGGGCACGTTTCTCGGGATGAAATATGCCATCCCGGCCATAGGGGACTCGGGTGGCGGGTCGGTTATCAATCTGTCCTCGGTGGCCGCGCTCGTCGGGATAGCCGACAGGGCCGTCTACAGCGCGGCGAAGGGCGCGATCCTCGCCATAACCCGCGCCGCTGCCATCGACCATATAGAAGTAGGCGTGAGGGTCAACTGCATCGCGCCGGGCACCGTGGATACGCCCTGGATCGGCCGTATCACCGCAGGATACGACGACCCCGAAGAGGCGCGCCGTAACATGCAAGCCCGCCAGCCACACGGCCGGTTCGTCGCGCCGGAGGAGATCGCCGCGATGGCGGCCTACCTCGCCTCAGACGAATCGGCGTCGGTGATCGGGGCGTGCATGATCGTGGACGGGGGCATAACAGCCAGGTGAACGAACCCCACAGGCGCACGGTCGAGTCCGGCTACGACCGGATGGCCGAACAGTACCTGGCCACCAAGGATACCGAAGACCCGCTCGCCCTGAGAGCCCTTGAGGATCTGGCATCACTCTTGCCACCAGAAGCCGCCGTACTGGATCTTGGCTGCGGCGCCGGCGTGCCGGTGACACGCTGGCTCGCCCACAGAGGGTTCGCCGTTACGGGTGTCGACGTCTCGGCAAAGCAACTGGAACTGGCCCGTACATTCGTTCCGGACGGCACCTTCCTAAGAGCGGACATGACCGAAGTGGATCTCGGGCCGGAGTCCTTCGACGCTGTGGTAGCTTTCCACTCCATCATCCACGTGCCCCGCACCGAACATCCCGCGCTTCTGGAGCGCATCCACCGCTGGCTCAGGCCGGGTGGCGCGCTCCTTGCGACCATGACCGTAGCGGACTACGAGGGTCGTGATGAGGACTGGGAAGGATGGGGGGCGCCGATGGTGTGGAGCCACTACGGCAGGGACGCCAACGTGGCGATGCTGCGGGAGGCCGGCTTCGAGATCAGGTACGCCGAGCCACGCACAGGCGGGGGTACGGGCGACGAGACGGAGACCTGGCTCTGGGTCCTGGCCAGCAAGCGTTCGAGAGAAGGTGCGATGTGACCACCATAATCAGGGTGGTAGACCGCGACATCCGCTTCCCGACGTCGCTGGATCTCTCCGGCTCCGACGCCATGAACGAGGCCCCCTGCTACTCCGCCGAGATGAAACCCGAGTCCCTGAACGAGTTCGAGTTTCCATCGGGCGGCGCCTGGACCAAGGAAGAGAGGAGCATCCCATGAACGGAAGAGTTGCGGCGGTACTCGGGGTCGGCCCAGGACTCGGGGCTGCAGTCGTCCGCCGCTTCGCTGGCGAGGGCTTCGCTGTCGCGATGATGTCCCGCCGGGAAGAGAGCCTCGCGGAGATACGGCAGGACATAGAGGGCGACGGCGCTCCCTGTCTCCGCCGACGACATCGCCGAGACCTACTGGCAACTCCACGCGCAGGGTAGGATCGCCTGGACTCTGGAGGCGGACCTGCGGCCCTCGGTGGAGAATTTCTAGGCCGTTCGTGGCGAGGGCGGTTCGCGAACCGCCCCTACTAGGTTTTCTGGAGATGCGGTGACGCTAGCGCCTGCCGGCCACGCGCCTGGCCACCGATGAGAAAGCGCGACCCTCCACCGTATCGTCCAGGGGTTCGAGCTCAAAGTTCTCGTCCGCCCGGCGAAGGGCGTTCAGGATGAGCTGGTCTGTGAGCCAGGGGTTCTTGGGGAGTAAGGATCCGTGCAGGTACGTGCCGTAGGCGTTCAGCCTGCGCGCACCCTCGGTGCCGTCTCTGCCGTTGTTGCCGTAACCGACCACGACCTCGCCGAGGGGTTTCACGTCCTCGCCGAGGTAGGTGCGACCGCCGTGGTTCTCGAAGCCGACGATCTCGCGCGTCTGGCCGGTCTCGGGAGCAGGAACCCGAACGAGCACGTTCCCGATCAGGCGCTCCTCGTCAGCCTTCCTGGGCTCCGTGCGCAGATCGAAGATGCCTACTCCAGGCAGCCTCTCACCTTCGGGCGTCTCGTAAGAGTGGCCCATGAGCTGGTACCCGCCGCATACCCCGAGAACCACGCCGCCGTCCTCCACAACGTATCTCAGGTCCGCGCCCTTGGAGCCAGAGAGGTCTTCTGCGAGCAGGGCCTGCTCCCTGTCCTGACCTCCGCCGAAGAGGAAGATGTCGCAGCCGGTTGGTGTGACCCTCTCGCCGAGGCCGACGTCGACGACCTCAACGGGAATGCCGCGCCACTCGCAGCGCTTCTTGATGGAGATAACGTTGCCCCTGTCGCCGTAGAGGTTCATCATGTCGGCGTACAGGTGGTGGACGGTCAGCTTGCTCCGTTGCACGGCACCCCTTTCGGGTTTCTCGCCAAACACCAGAAGTATGGCCATAGATCCCACCCTCGAAGCGCCTGCGGACGTGCCTATGCTCCGCCCTTCCTCAGGTGCTTTTCGACCGCATCCTTGGTCAGGAGGAGGACCTCATCCTTTGTTCCAGCCTTCTTTGCGCGGCACGATCTAGTCTCGGAGGTCTCGCACTCCTTCCTCCACGGTGGGATGCCTGACCGGCCCTGTATCCGGCTCGGTGGCCTTGGGAGCATCGTAACGCACATCTCCGGGGTCGGTGCGGAGCCTGGGGCGCAGAAAGTCGAAGGTGACCCTGAGCACGGCGAGGGTCGGAACGGCGAGTAGCACGCCCACGATTCCCCCAAGACCACCACCGATGATCACGGCCAAGAAGACCAGGATCGGGTGCACCCTCATCACCCGACCTTGGATCCGGGGCGTCAGGACGTTGCCCTCCAGTTGTTGGATTATCAGGAACAGTAGCATCGTGAGCAGCCCTGCCGCGACCGAGTGGGTGAACGCTACTATCACCGCGGGTATCGCGCCGAGCCAAGCCCCGAGGAGGGGGATGAGGGCCGTCAGGGCGACCCAGGCTCCGAGGACGAGGGAGTAGGGCACGCCCAGCAGGTAGAGGGCCATGCCCGAGAGCACCCCCTGGATGGCGCACACGAGCGCGAGCCCGCTCAAGTAGCGTGAGAGCGAGTAGCCGAAGGCGTTCCAAAGATCCCGCCCGTCGTGTCGGTAGCCGTGAGGTACCGCGAAGAGATAAGCGGCCTTCAGTTTACGGACGTCCGCGAGCAGGTATGCAGCGACGAAGATGATCCCGAACAGAGACAGCACGAAGCTGAACGTTCCCGTGATGTAACCGAAGAGTCCACCAAGGGCATTCTTGGAGATACCGGTGGCGCCGTCAGCGATGTATTGCTCTACAGTCGATATTGTCTCCTGGGGCGAGCCCGGCAGGAAACCGGCGTCTCTGAGCAGGCGGAGGCCCACTAGTCCGTACTTCTCGGCGTTGACGATGAGGCCTGGCAGGGCCTTGGCGAGGGCCAAGAGCTGTTGCAGGAGCAGCGGTACCACGACGAAGAGCGCCACCAGGATAAGCCCGGCCAGGATCATGAACGAGACGAAGATGGCCAGGCCACGCGGCATGAGGTGGGAGAGCCCCCGTACAGGGAAGGAGAGCACGAGGGCCAGTGCGAAGCCACCGACGATAGCGATCGGGGCGGCCGGGACCGCCCACATCACGTAGGCCACCACGATGAGACCAACGAGCACGAGCACGTTCCGGGTCAGCTTCGAGATCCGGATGGGGGTAGGCCGTAGCCCCTTCCTCGGCGCTCCGGCAGCCTTCTTCTCTGTCCTCTTCTCGTCTGGCAAGATGCGCTCCCTTCCGGCCGCGAAAGGTTTCGCGCGGATAGCCTCCATGGACGCCCAGCCTCTTCCAAAGGGCCGAGGCGTTCACTTTTCCTTTCCATACAATGCATTCGTTCTGCGAGAATAGTAGACTGCCACGGCTCGTGTCGCAATCGTCATCGGTACGCGGGGAGTATTGCCGCCGCAGGACGTGCGGCCCTTTCGCCGTTCGGACACGGTCGAGCGAGGACACCCAAAAGCGTGGGGAACCTTACCTGTCTTCCCAGAACGGGTGCGTATAACCCATGTCACTCAGCATCTTGCGTATCTCCAGCATCGCCGTGTAGGTCGGCAGCACGTAGAGCGTCTCGCCCGGTGGTGTCGCCGCTAGCGCAGACTTGATGGCCTCCCCGCGGTCGGGGATCACGGGGCCTACGGGGAGTTCGGCGTACTTGAGGCGGACGGCCATATCTTCGGCCCTGATGCCGCTGACGGTGAAGGGGGAGGCCACGGTCTTGCCCTCTTTCCTCGCGTCAGCCAGCATCTCGAAGTCTACGTCCCAGAGCCAGGAGACGTCGCGGCCGTCTGCGTCGTTGTCGTTTATGGCGATGAGGACGTTCTTGGCGTCGGCGCCGGTGACGAAGGTACGCAGGATCTCGTTGAACCCGACAGGGTTCTTTATGAGCAGCAGGAAGGCCTCTCTGTCCCCGGCCTTTACCCGCTCGACCCTCCCGAAAGCGCTCCTGAACTCCCCGAGACCACGCGAGATCTCCGCGAGTCCGGCCCCGGCCTCCCCGGCCACCGCGGCAGCGGCGAGGGCGTTGTAGACGTTGTAGAGACCGGGGAGTCCTATCCTCATGTCAGACTCGCCCTTCGGGGTCGAGAGCCGAAACTCCGAGCCGTGGGATCCTTGGAGCCGCACCCTGCTAGCTCGGTAAGCAAGCTGCGGCCGCGAGAAATCACAGCGGGGGCAGTCGTAGACGCCGACGTGTCCCATGTATACGGTTTCGTAGAGGAGGGCTGTTCCGCACACGGGACAGTCTTTGGAATCGGCGACGTGCTGCAGGCGCCCGGTATCAAGAGAAGGCTCGTCCACGCCGTAGAAGACGGGTCTTCTGGCAGACCGTCCGAGGCTCGCGACGAGGGGGTCGTCCGCGTTCAGGACCACCGCGCCGCTCTGTGGCAGGTCCCCGAAGGACGAGGCTATGACCTTGCCCGTGTAGGCAAGCTCCCCGTAGCGGTCGAGCTGGTCCCTGAACAGGTTCAGGACCGCCAGGATCCCGATCTCCGCCTCCGCGGCTACTTTCGGGACGTTCGCCTCGTCCACCTCGAAGAGCCCCATCTCCGAGAGAGGCGCCCCGGCCAGGTCCGAGTCCGAGACGAGGGCCGCGGTCACACCGGTAACCAGGTTCGCCCCCGTCGAGTTGTTCACGGCACGAACACCGGCGGCCTGGAGTATTTTGGAGACCATCCTGGTCGTAGTCGTCTTGCCGTTGGTGCCCGTGATCGCCGCCGACCCGAGCCGCAGCCGCCGGGAGAGCTTGGTCAACACTTTCGGGTCCACCCTGCGCGCCACGACCCCTGGTACTGTCGAACCACCTCCCGTCTTCAGCGCCAGGCTCGCGAGCCGGGCCGACCTCGCGGCCAGAATGGCGACCGAGAGACGTGGGTCGGGTAGAGAGCCCATGGCGCGGATTATATGGTTCTGGGATGGATCTTGCGGAAGCACCTCTCTACAGGTTCTCCAATCCCACCAGAGCCCTGGTTCCTCAGGATGACTCGGAGGCAGGTGGGGCTGTGTCGCGAGGTCTGGCGGAACCCCGGGCCGGTTTGCCTAGCTTCTCGAGGTCCACGTCGTAGAGGCTGTATTTCTCTCTGGGGGCATTCTCTACCGGGGAGAAGCCCGGCAGGGTTTTGAGGCGCTCGTCGAGCGGACTGCCGGCGTAGACCATCAGGTAATCCGCGCGGTAGCGGCGCAGTATGTCGTAGGCTTCTCTGTCCAGGGTAGGTCCGAAGAAGAAATGGTGTACGTCGAGGTAGCTTTGGGGGATATCGATGGGAGACCCGGCCAGCTTCTCAAGCTCATCGCGGTCTCTTATCATGCCCTCGCCCCGCTGGCTTACCACGTTCAGCGAGGTCGTGTATGCGGGGACGATATTATTCGCGCTGTCGCGCGCGAGCAGGACGCCACGGTCTTTCACGTGGCCCCTGATCCAGGGATAGATGGGATCAGGGTCGTAATTGGTCGTTCGCGCGACGTCGAACTTGCGGTACAGTCCGACGGCCTTCTCCACGGATGGCGGCACCGCGGCGGCCGTCAGAAGGGCCACCAGCGCCAGTGGCAGGACCCTGGTAACGCTGCGACCGATCTCTAATCCTCTCAAGCGCGACTCGACGTAACCGATGGTCTCCCACATCATCCACCCAGTGGTGATCAGGGCGAGCAGCGGTATGGGCCACGCGAGACGCCAGAGGAGACCAGGGACGATGAGATGATCCCCTACGAACGTGGCGATGGGAGGAACGTAGACGGCCGCGGTTACGACGCCGAGGCCACCGAGGAGGAGCTGGGCGGCCACGCTCGTTCTTACCCGCCACAACAAGAAGGGCACACCCAACACGTATGTACCCAGTATCACTGGGTTGAGCAGCAACCAGGGGTGCATGATGTAGGAGCCGTCGCCGAGCTCATAGATGTGCCTCCAGCTCTCCGTTATGAAGACCGTGTATTCGAGCACCTTGGGAGGTGTCGCGTTGATGTCGGCGGAGAACAGCACGGCCTCCGGTGATCTGCCCGCAAACAGCAAGAGTACGAGTGGCCCGAGGACGACGCTCCACATCGCGAGCGCGAGGGCTACCATCCCCGTCCAGGCGGCCCTCAGGCGCAAGTTTACCGCCACGTGCGCCACCCCGAAGCCGAGCATGCACAGTCCGATGGCCGGCAGGACGGAAGGATGCACGGCCACTGCGGCCCAGCAGAAGAACGTGAAGAGGCCGAGATGCCTCCATCTCCTGCGCTCCACGAAGAGCAAGGCGAAGAGCAGCGTTACGGGCAGGATCAGGAACCTGGCCGCGTACTTGTCCTCCGAGATACGGGCTGCCAGCTCCACCCCGACGTTGTGCACGGAAGGCTGAATAAAGACGATGTGGAACAGGGCGTAGACAGTGGCGATGAGGACCGCGGCCCGCTCGCTCTTGACTATGGCAAGGGCAAGGGCGTAGACCATCAACAGGGCCACTATGGCGAGCGTGGGTGTCAGGTATCTGAGCACCAGGTCGATCGTGTCCAGGCCGGAGACGCGGGAGAGGGATGCTTGCTCGAGCAACCATCCGTTTACCTTCGCGCGGGAGAACTCGGCGATCCTCTCCCCGAAGTAAGGGTCGAGCAAAGCGAGCCTCTCGGAGTCCCTGAAGTCTTTCACCCACGACAGGTAGACCCATATGTCGTCGTAGCTGCTGGGTACCCGCCTGATCCCCACGAACGCCAGAACCCCGCAGAGCAACGCGAAAGGCGCCCACAACCAGCCCGCCGGGGGACCGTAAGAAGCCCCCTGCTCGGGAGAGGAGTGTTCCTTCGGGCGCAGCGTTCTCCACGCCGCTGCCGCAAGAAAGGCGGCGAGCAGCGCCCCCGCGGCCAGGAGATATTTCTCGGTACTAAAGTGCAGGATCAGGGCCGGCACACCAAGGAGCCCGAAGATGCCGGTGCTGATCGCGAACCCCACGGGCACCAGGGCCATTCCCGACATTTCGTCCCCAACCAGCCAGCGTGACAGGAGCAACCCCGGCGCCGCGAAGAGTACGAGGGTGGCGGCGAAGGCGACGGGAGGGAAAGACCCTGAGAGGTCTCTCAGGGGAAGGAGCAGGATCACGGCTGCCGCGCACGAGAGCAAAACGAGCGCGTCCGGCGATCTCAGACGAGTCAAGCCGCTACTCCGTTGCGCTGATCCATCTGGAGACCGAGCCTTCACCGGCATGCCACGCAGGCTTCAGACGTCTCCATCGGCGAAAACTAGCATAATCTCCCTCCTCTCACCCGGGCGATACCTGGCCGTTCTTCCGGGTGGCGCGGTCCCGGCTGTGCGGTACAAATAGCGCATGGAGATCTTCGAGAACCTCTCGGCGAGTTCGCGGCTCGAAGGGGCGGAGCTCGACGCCTACTCGCGGGCGGTGCGGGACGTAACAGAGAGACTGGAGCCGGCCGTGATCTCGGTCGGCCTACCCGACGGACGCGGTGGCGGGAGCGGGGTGATCCTCGGCCTCGAAGGCGACTCGGCCACCGCCATAACCAACAGCCACGTCGTGCGCGGCCTGCGTAGCCGCAGGGCTGGCAATCCGGGCGGAGACATACAGGTCACGCTCTCGGACGGGTCATCGGTTTCGGCAGAGGTGCTCGGCGACGATCCGCCGAGTGATCTCGCCGTCGTCCGCTTCGACACCGAGGAGGAACCGACGGTCGCAACGCTGGGCGATGCGGGGGATCTCGTAGTCGGCCAACTCGTCGTCGCGATCGGGAACCCTTTAGGCTTCCAGCGGAGCGTCACGGCTGGGGTGGTGAGCGCCCTCGGACGTTCTATCCGGAGTGAGAGCGGCCGCCTCATAGAGAACGTGATCCAGACCGACGCGGCGATCAACCCAGGTAACTCGGGAGGCCCGCTGGCCGACGCATCAGCGAGGGTCGTCGGCATCAACACGGCGATCATCGGCGGTGCGCAGGGTATAGGCTTCGCCGTCCCCGTCTCTGGCGCGTTCCGCCGCGTGATCTTCACGCTCGTAACGGAGGGACGGGTGCGCCGCGCCTACCTCGGGGTGGTCGTGGAGAGTCGCCAGGCGCGCGGCGAATTCGAGGGTGGCGCCGGCGTGAGAAACATCGCCCCGAACAGCCCGGCAGAGCGGGCCGGCTTGAAACCGGGAGACGTCATTATCGGCCTGAAAGGAGAGACCGTCCGATCGAACGACGATCTCCTCAACCTGCTCGACTCATCGTCCATCGGCCATGACGCCACGCTGCGCGTGCTGCGAGGTAACAAGGAGCTCTCGCTCTCCGTGCGACCCAGAGAACAGCCTGCAGAATAGCAAGACAGCTGGGTGAGAGCATACTCGTGGCCACCGCTCGGCAGCGAGCGCCGCTCGATGAGGCTGGTGTGCTCGGGGGTTCTTAGCCGCTTGACGAGCAATGCCGACGAGACGCCACGCTGGATGTCGTTGAAGCGACACAGTGCCCTCTCATAGAAGTTCGCTATCCGCAAGCAATGCCCAAGCAACACCAAAGATAGTCTATTTGAGTGATACACCTGCGCCGATAAGGGAGTATTGTACGCATGTTACTGATAGAGGGACGCCGTGAGTCCAGCCTCACTACGCTACTCACCCCGCCCCATTTACACAGAAGGGGGTCTCCTTATGAGACGCACCATCGTGTTGTTGGCCACCATGGCCCTAACCCTGTTGGTGGCTAGCGGGGTGGCGTTGGCCTTACCCTCTGACACACCCGAGCAGACCCCGATGGTCAACGGGACCGTACGAGCCATCGAACACGTCGGAACCAACATCTGGGTGGGCGGCAAGTTCACCCAGGTAAAGCAGCGCGACGGCACCGTCGTGGCCAACGTCTCGAACCTGGCCGTCTTCAACTCTCAGACAAACCAGTACGAGAACATCAACCTTCCTAAGCTTGGCGGCTCGGGTTCTGAGGTGTGGGACATGACCCTCTACGACGAGAACAAGCAGATAGAGGGCGACGAGAACGTGCTGATAGCTGGCAAGTTCTCCGGGCCTAGCAGCACCCAGAATAACCTGGTATTGGTGAAGGGCGCAGGCCCCGAGGCTGGGCGGGTGATCCGGTGGTACAACGCGCCTTCGCTGAAGTCGGCTCTTGCGGCACCCGATCTGGGCAGGGTCTATGGTGGTGGCGTGAGCCTCTCGGCCTTCGAGCTGGGCGGCAATAAGCTGTGGACCAAAGCGAAGACTACCGTCGACACTGCCCTATACCCTGACGCGCCGACGCCTGGCTACCGCGACCTCGAGCTCGACGCCGACGGCCAGACGATCTGGGCGGCGTGCGCCTGCGACGCGGTAGACGGCAACCCGGCCAAAGCCCTGGTCAAGTTGAGAACTGACGGGGTCCATGTCACATCCTGGCGCGCCGCGGCAGACCTCCCCTCGTGGGGCTTGTCGCTGGTCAACGCCAATGGGGCTCTGTACCTCGGGGCGGGAGGCAGCGACTACCTGGCCGAGTTCTCCAAGACAGACGGCAGGATCACCTGGCTGAGCGACACCTCAGGTTCGGTGCAGGTGGTTGAGGTGATGGACAGCCAGCTGGTGATCGGCGGGCACTTCTGGGAGGTCGCCGGCCAACCGGCCGACCAGCCGGACGACTCTTGCGGACATGGGCGTTCGAAGCCTGAGCTCGACCCCAACGACGAGTGCCAGACCAGAAAGGGTATAGCCGCCTACTCGTTCGAGGGCGTGCTCGACCCTGACTGGGACCCTTTGTACGCGGGCAAGTACAGTCTCGTGTGGGCGCTGCACGTGGAAGGCAGCAGACTGCACACAGGAGGGGAGTTCCTCACCGTAAACGGGGTTACCCAGAACTACTACGCCCGGCTCTCCTAGCAGAGAGCATCACGTTAGTAGGAGCAGGCCCCGAAACACACAGCGTGCCCAGCGCGGAAGCGGCGGCGTGAGCGCACACGCGAGGTAGCTGAAGCGATCCTAAAAGTGGCGGGCCGACCATTGGCGCAAGAAACTGAAGATCAGGGTTGCAAAATTATAGTGTGGTGAAGGTAGAAGAAGAGTCGTGGCGAGAGCCGAGCCCGGAGAGTAGAGCACGGAACCTGAGTTCCCCTCCGTCTGTAATTCGGCAACCATGCGGTAAACACCAGGATGACAACCGGACGAGGATAGACCAAACTTACGTTCTCGAGAGAGCGGCGTGGCAGTCTCGCCGACAGAAAGCTGAAATGCTGCCAAGCGAAGGCCGCAAGGCCCGAAGCGTGCTGACTAGCTGAAATGCTGAGCGACCGAAGGGAGCGACAGTGCCCGACGTGACTTTCGTGGTTAGCGACGTAACGAGCGCCGAGGAGTCCGAGAAGCTGGAGCGGGCTCTTACCCGCCTGGAGTTCGTGGAGCTCGTGAACGTGGACTCGGAGAGGGGGCTCGTAGCCGTCTCCTACGAGGGTGGGGAGGATGAGCTCGGGGGTATCGAGGGTGCCATAAGGGAGGCAGGCCACAACGCCGAACCTTCCCCCGGCGCCGACCCTGACGTGGACTGATCCATGCCCGAACCCTCCGTCTCTGTCTCAGAAGCGGCCCGCTTTCTGGACGTTCCGGAAGAGGAAGCCAGAAAGCTCGCCGACGCCCAGGATAATGTTCCGCTGGAGATCTTGAGGAGCCGGGCCGGGGCGGCGACGATAGCGAGGGAACTGGCCGGCGCCCGCGAGGAGGTCGGAAGGTTGTCGGGCCAGCTAAGGGAGGTTCGCGCTTCCAACGTACGTCTTCAGAAAGAGCTCAGAGACTCGGTCGAGGAGCGCAGGCGCCTGACGGAAGAGGTGTTGGAGCTGCGGGCGGCGGCCGAGGAGAGGCTTATGCTCATGGAGCGCATCGAGCACATATCCCGAGTCGAGCAGGAGCTGGAAAAGAGCTCTTCCGAGCTGGAGCGCCTCAGGAACAGGAGGCTTCTAAGTAGGCTCCTGAACCGCTAGAGCGACTCCCTACCCTGCCTCTTCGCTGCTCGATCTTCGCGCCCACAGCCAGGCCACGACCATAAAGATGACGGCCGCGCCGATGCCGATAATCCACTCTATGCTGTGGTAATGCTTCAGATAGGGGTGGGTTAGTTTGTCGGCGAAGATCATCTCCACGGCCAGGTAGATGAGCAGACCGGCTCCCAAGTAGACGAGAAAAGGGAAACGGTCTAGCAGAGACGTCAGCAGCGCGGCCCCGAAGATCACCAGCGGTATCGTCGTCGCCAGCCCGATGACGAGTAGCGAGATGTCGACCTCGCCCCCGATCCTGGCAGCCTGGACCAGCGCTATCACGTTGTCCAGCGACATGACCGCGTCGGCCACGATTATTATCCTCACCGCCTGCCAGGTGCTCGAACCGGCCTTTACCTTCTCCTCGTCGCCTTCACCGCCGTCACCCTCGTGGATCAGCTTCCAGGCGATCCAGACGAGCAGCAATCCCCCCACCACCTGCAGTAGAGGCACCTCCAGCAGCAAGGTAATAACGCCGGCGAAAAGCAGCCTGAGAATGACGGCCCCCGCCGCGCCCCAGAAAATGGCCTTCTTCCGGTTGGCCCCTTCGAGGGTGCGGGCCGCCATCGCGATGACCACAGCGTTGTCGCCGGAGAGGATCAGGTTCACGACCAGTACACCAAGGAGCCGGCCAAACCACTCTCCCGTCATGAATTCCATCTGAGTCGGCTTCCTCCTCGACCATACGACAGGCTACGTATCTTATCAGGAAAGGGGAGAACCGGGTACGAGGCCGGGTCCAATTCAGCCGCCGACGAGGTAGACGATAGCCGTCACGAGGAAGACTATGTAGAGTGATCCGGCGCCGAGCATGTAGAACGCCTTGAGTGGGGCCTTGCGCAGCAGGAATCCGAGGAAGACTATGCTCGAGAGGATGGCGAAGATGGCCGCGACGGCGGTAATGAAGTCGAGTCGCCACGGCGTAAAGAGCACCCCGACAGAGACCGGGATGGTGCTCTGGAAGACCATCGCCCCTGTGATGTTGCCGATGGCCAGGGTGTCTTTGTTGTCCCTGAGCCAGAGAACAGAGTTGAACTTCTCCGGCAGCTCCGTCGCCAGTGGCGCGAGGACGAGTGCGATCAAGCCTGCTGGAATTCCTACGGACTTTGAGAGATGCTCCACGGCGCCGACGAAGAGGTGGGCTCCGAAGGCCATCACGGCGATCGTCCCGACGAGCTGCGCGGCCACGGCCCAGGTCGGCCCCTGAGAGCTAAAGGGCCAGAGCGTGAGCCTGGCGGGGGCATCATCTTCAGCCTCACCACCCTTCTTCACCGTACGTACCACGTAGAGGACGTAAGCGACCAGCAGCGCCACAGCGAGGACTATCTTCAGTGCCAGAGGCAGGGGCAGGATGCCCGCCGCAGCGGCCGGGATAAAGCAGACCAGGAAGAATACGAGGTCGGGGATGGCGGTCTGCCTGTCTGCTGTGATCTCACTCCCCGTCTCCCTTCGGCCCTTGTAGGCTATGCCCGCCGTCCCCACGATGAACAGGGCCAGCGTCGCGAGCAGGAAAGGCGCGCCAAGGATCGCGCCGATACCTATCTCGCCTGCGGCGGCGCTGCCCGAACCAAGGAGTAAGGCTCCGAAGATAGCGACCAGCGGGATCATGGTCTCAGGCAACGCCGTGCCGACGGCCGCGAGTAAGCTACCCACGGCCCCCGCCCCAAGGTTCAGCCGGTCGCCCATGATCTCTACAGCGTTGGTGAAAAGGATCGCGGCACCGAGTATCGCCGCCAGAGCCAGGACCAACTCGATTATCGTCAAGAGCACTCCTTACGGCCACTGGAGGGTAGGAACGTGCTAGATTCTTACCCGCTGGCGAGCTTACTACACCCGGAAGCGGGGGGCATGGACGAACTCGAAAAAACCCTGGCAGCGGTTGCGAGCGGCGAACTCTCTCCCGAATCGGCCGCCAGCCGCTTGAAGAGGGGTGAGGTCCGCTACCTCGACGAATTCGCAGCCCTCGACCTCGGCCGCTCTATCAGGAAGGGCGTCCCCGAGGTCGTCTACGCCGGCGGCAAGAGCCCCTCCCAGGTGGCGAGCATCTGCGCGACACTGCTGGAGTCGTGCGAGCGCGTGATCGTAAGCACCCCCACCCCCGAGCATGAAGCCACCATCCGCGCGACGCTTCCCGACACCCAACTCCGGTGGGCCGGACGCTCACTGGTGATCGGTAGCGGCGAGCCGGCGGCGAGCGGAGGCCGCGTGGGAGCCCTGAGCGCGGGCACCTCGGACCTGCCCGTCCTGGAGGAGGCGCTCGCCGTGGCCGGCGAGATGGGTGCATCCGTGATGCGCTTCCACGACGTCGGCGTAGCCGGCGTCCATCGCCTCGCCGGCCCGTTGCAGGAGCTGAGAGCGTTCGATCCCGACTGCCTGGTGGTCGCCGCCGGGATGGAAGGCGCCTTGCCGAGCGTGGTCTCCGGCCTCGTCGCCGTGCCCGTGATAGGGCTCCCAACCTCCACCGGATACGGCCTCGGCGGCGACGGGACCGCAGCCATCCTCGGCATGCTCCAGACCTGCTCCCCCGGTCTCTCCGTCGTCAACGTGGATAATGGCGTCGGCGCAGGAGCCACCGCGGCCCTGATCGCCAACCGCGCCGCCGCCGGCCGCAAGTCCGGCTAGGACCACGGTGCGAACCTTCGTCGCCGTCTTCCCGCCGCCCGAGGTGAGGGAAGCGCTGTTTCGCGCGGCACGCGACCTGCCGGCGAGCAAAGCGTTCCGTCTCATCGGCCCCGATAAGCTCCACATTACCTCGAAGTTCTTGGGTAATGTGGCCGAAGACGACCTGATCCGGGTGAGGCAGGCGCTCAGGCAACTTCGCGGGAGGCACGTACCGTTCGAGGTCGAGACCTCGGGCTTCGGGGCCTTCCCCTCTGGGAAGAAGGCCCGTATCCTCTGGGCCGGCGTCGGAGAAGGATCCGAGCAACTTCGCGTGGTGGCCCAGAGCGTAGACGATCTCCTGGAGCCCGTCGGATTCGGGAGAGAGAAGCGGTCCTACGTGCCCCACCTGACCCTTGGCCGGTCGCGGGGCCGAGCGGCGAAGCTCGAGGACGCAAGCGTCTCCCCGCCCACACCTCGTTTTACGGTATCCGGCGTGGATCTGGTGGAGAGCGTGCCAGAGGGAAGCGGAGTTACCTACTCCGTCCTTGAAACCTACTCCTTCTAGAAAGCGCTAACCAGAGGCCCGATGGACATGATAATGAAGAGCAGGATCAGGATCATCACGACAAGGGCTATAAAGGTACTCCCGCTCATGCGACCGCGCCTCTTAGATAAGTATCCATCTGGCGGTCAATTCTAGCCGTTGCCGGACGAGTACGCCAGCGCCTCAGAGCTTTCAGAGCTCGTTCGCGTAGAAAACCCTGCGCTCCGGCGCGGGCTCCCCGCCTTCAGTGAGCTTCGAGCGGAAGACGTGAAACTCCTCGATCTTCCCGGAGATCAACCTTACGATAGGGTCGGGGTCGGAGCGAAGCTCCAGAATTGCGTCGAGTAACGCCCCAACGCTCACCTGCTCCACAACACCCGCAGGGCGCGGTTCCTTGTAGAAAATACGGCACTCGTAAGTAGCCTCGACAGCGTCGTGAACTACAAGGATCATCTCCGGCCTCGCCGTCACCACCCGGGGCACGTTCTCTAGCTCGTACATTATCCTCCGTCGCCGGTAGACTTCCCGCTGCAACTCCTGGCGTGCTATCTCTCCGAACCCGTCACCTTCGACAAAAGAGTAAACCTCATCCCGGCTCTTCTCTGCCTTCTGAACCCACCGCCCAACGCCGTCGAGGTCCAGGCACTCCTCGCATACCGGACAGCAATATTCGGATCCGGAAGTAACCCTCAGGCCCTCCGGGTGCAGGCAAGCTTCGATCGGGTCAGCCATGTGGGTCAGTATTGTACTCCTTTCCCAACCCTGCGCGACTCTCACAACGAGCACGAAGTCCCTCTGTAGCTTGACTTTAACTCTACGTTAAACGGAAGTCCATCGTGGCAGGGATCTTAGGATGGCCCCCGGTAGTGCTTCGGGAGAGTCAGGGTTCCTATTCTACCTGCAAAATAGTCCCAGTACGATTGTCCCGGCTCTGCGGACTCCGTCCTTGGGCGGCTCCTTTGGCCCGGCCGTTGTGGGCCGACTTTCGTAGCAATCTATATCTCGAGCAGAGCTTGAAAAACCCTCGATCGGGCCGCTGGATAAAGGTTCTGGTATTTTCCGGCTATGTTCTCCTCCCTAGGAGAGGCACATCTGATACTCAACCCGTCGGCCGGCAAGGGGCGCGCGGGAAGGCTACGGACGCCGGTCTCGAGGTTCTTCGAGGAGCGAGGGTTGCGGCCTGTCTGGCACGTTACCCGTGGGCCTGGCCACGCGGGCGGTATCGTGTACGGGCTGCCCGAAGAGGCGCCTGTGGTGGCGGTCGGTGGAGACGGTACGGTTCACGAGGTAGCGGCGGCGTGCGCCGGAACGGGCCGGACCATGGGCGTGCTGCCCGCTGGCAGCGGTAACGACTACGTCAAGGCTCTTGGGGTGGGCACGAATCTGCGGCGGGCGCTGAGGGTACTCGTCGAGGGAAAGGTCCGCATAGTCGATACGGCGGAGGTTAACGGGGTCCCGTTCAACAACGGCCTCGGTATCGGCTTCGATGCCGAGGTCGCGGCCGGTGTCGCCCTGGCGCCTGCGTATCTCGGAGGGACGGGAAGGTACCTGTGGTCGGTCGGGCGGTTACTCAAGGATTTCCGGTGCCACGAGGCCAGGCTAGTTATCGACGGCGAGGTCGTCGAGGCCAAGACCATACTCGTCGCTGTGGCCCTGGGCACCACGTACGGCTCGATGTTCCGGCTCGCGCCCGGGGCGGTACTGGACGATGGTCTATTCGATGTGATCTGGTCCGAAGAGGTGAACCGGATCGAGGTTCTGCGGCTCATACCGGCGGCGTTAGGGGGCACTCTCTCAAGACATCGGAAGGTGCATACTGCCCGCGCGCGGAAGATCGCGATAGAACTCTCCAAAGCGATACCGGCGCACGTAGACGGTGAGATGCTCGCGCGTACCCGCCACTTCGAGGCGCGGGTGCTGCCAGGGTCCTTACGAATCCTGGCACCATAGCATTTCAGCACGCTCCGGCCTTCGGCCTCCGCTTGTCAGCTGGTCAGCAAGTCGCCTGTTCCAGGCGACTCGTCAGCACTTCAGCAACAAGAAGCTGACAAGCCGTCGAAGACGGCGGGCTGAAATGCTGACTGGCTGACCAGCGCGGGTTGGGAAAGTGAACCTTCCCAACCCGCCTTCTTGTGGTACAACTTTTCCTACTCCTTAGGGTAGAGTCGTATCTCCGAGTGTTATCGAGGACTGGCGCATAGGGATGAGAGCGTTCGTGTTTCCTGGGCAGGGGGGCGGGGTATCCGAACCCGCTCCCGAGATGGTGCCGGAGATCCAGCGCGTCGTCGGGGAGCGCATCCCCGACCAGGTAAAGATCTTCGTCCGCGCGGCGCACGACGCCGACGAGAGCCGCACTATGGAGGTGAGTCCCGACGTGGTGGCCGGGCACTCTCTCGGCGAGTACGGCGCGGCGTACGCGGCCGGTTGCTTCGACTTCGAGACGGGCCTCTGGCTCGTGGCGCAGCGCGACCACTTCCTCGCCGAGGCGGCCAGAGAGTGTCCCGGCGGGATGGTCGCGATACTCAGGACGGATCCCGCAGAGGTCGAGAGGGCGCTCGGCGGACCAGGCGGGCCCGTGGTCGCCAACTACAACTCACCGCGCCAGACGGTCGTCTCCGGACTGCGCGACGCCCTCGGGGACGCCGTCTCCAAGATCAGGGGTCGCAAGATCCCGCTGAACGTCTCCTTCGCCGCCCACTCTCCGTACGTGGCGGCGGCCGGTGAGAAGATGCGGGGGGTCCTGGATTGCGTCGAGTTCCACGTGCCGCAGGTCCCGATAGTCAGCGCCATGGACGGTGCGGTGCTCACCAAGGCCGACGCCGTCAAGGAGGCGCTCAAGGAGCAGATGGTCGCCCCTGTGCGCTGGGTCAGGGTCGTCGAGACGCTGGCGAAGATGAGGGTGGAGGAGTGGATCGAGCTCGGCGGCGGCGGCGTCTTGACGCGGATGCTCAAAGACTTCGAGCTGCCTTCCCTGAACGGCATCACCTTCGAGGACCTTCGCGCCCGCCTCTACGGACAGGCCCAGAACCTGCTCCCCCGCAAAGAGGATGAATAGGCATAAGTCTTCAGGTAAAAGGCTTCAGGGCCTTGGGACACACCTCCAAAACGGAGTACGAACCGGATCGGTAGAGAGATCTCCCGATAAGGGTCGAACGGGTTTCGCACACGTAGTTATTCCTGAAACCTGTAGCCTGATGCCTGATGCCTTCAAAGAGAGATCAGATTGTCCGAACTGACCATCCCTCTCTGGGAAGTGGTGCTGCGCCTGGTCCTGGCATCCTTACTGTGCGGCGCGATCGGTTTCGAGCGGGAGACCCGCGACCAGCCGGCCGGGTTCAGGACACACATCCTGCTCGGCCTCGGCGCGGCGCTCTTTACCCTGGTCTCGGCCTACGGCTTCGAGCCGTTCACGCGGGCGGCGCTCGGAAGTGGAGGCCTCCAGTTCGACCCGACCAGGATCGCCGCCCAGATCATAGCCGGCGTCGGCTTTCTCGGGGCTGGCGCCATAATCAGGCAGGGCGGGGACGTGAGGGGCCTGACCACCGCCGCGAGCCTCTGGGCGGCGAGCGCTATCGGTATGGCCGTCGGCGCGGGCTATCTCTTCGGCGCGACGACGGCAACGTTTCTCGCTGTGGCCACGCTCTACGCCCTGCGCCGCTTCAGATCCTCCATCATCTCTCCCCTGCGCCTCGACTCCGCAGGCCTGGAACTGGGCCTCAAGGACCGTGAAAGCAGTCCCGCGAACGCACTCCAACTCCTCAAACGCCACGACATCAGCATCCGCAGCATGGATGCCGAAATAAGCAAAGAACGCGTCCGCTACAAGCTTCAGGTGCGCTTGCACCCGTCCGCCAACGTTCACGACGTCCTCGCCGAGCTATCCGACCTCCCCGAAGTAGAGCGCATCTCACTTACGGGCTTCAAGGACTACGAGTAAGAAGGGCCGGGGCGTAAACCCCGGCCTCCTGAAGCCTGTTACCTGAAGCCTATAAAGAAACCTACCTTGCCGCCTCGGCTTCCGTCTCGGCCTCTGCATCCTCCGTCGGCATCGCGCCGCCGGAGATCTGTACTATGTCCTCTTCGATGGAGGAGACGGGGCCGTCCATACCGGACCAGACACCGATAGAGAAGCCCTCATCGACAGGCTCGCCGATCTTCTGCTCGAAGGTGACCTCGTCCCCCTCAGAGACGAGCGCGGTAGCAGGCTTGAGGAACCTGCCGCCGAGCGGGATGCTAACCCCGCTGACCTTGCCTACTAGTGAGGTGACGCCCTCTGGACGCCTGGTCTTGATACCCGCGTACTCCTTGGAAGCGACGTCCTTGGGGATGACGAGGAAGCCGTTTGTGGTACGCCTGACGTAGGCGTCGCTCTCACCGAGTGACTCTATCCCCATCTCGTTCAGATAGGGCCCGCCGTCGATAACGGAGAGTTTGCCAGCCTCCGCCTCCACATCGACGCCAGAGAGCTTCAAGAGCTCCGTGGCCGAAGACCCTAATGGCGCCTCGAAGAGCTCGAGCTCGAGGTCGGGACCGAAGACCTGGAGGTACTTGGTCGTCACCGGCTTGCCGAGGAAGAACGCGTTGTAGATGTTCAGGAGCGTCTCGGTGTTGTTGACGATGTGCCCCGCGTCGAGCGGAAGACCGGGGCGCTTGTTGCCGTCGGGCAACTCCACGCGGCGCGGCACCCACTTCCCCTTGTCCTCGTTGAAGATGTTCTTGATGAGCGTCTTCTCCTCGCCCATCGAGTACTTGTCGGGCACGTGGACGACCTCGTAGAGACCGTCCGTGTTCTCGTCGTAGCGGGAGAACCACTCCTCGTCCTTGAAGTGCACGCCCATGATCACGCGCTCGATCCCGAAGATCGTCTTCATCACGTCGAAGAGCTCGAGAAACTCGCCGAAGTACACCCTGTGGAGCACCTTGTCGGCCCAATAACCCGGCTCCGACTCGGTGCAGTTTACGATCAGGTTCGGTTGCGGGTTCTTCCACTTGAAGTAAGTAGGGAAACCACCGCCTCCGGCCCCGACGATGCCGGCCTGGCGCATGACCTCCACAGCCTCATCCCTGCTGAGCGCCTTTACCTCGTCGAGATTGCGCCGCACTAACTCAGCCAATATCCTTCCCTCCGAATACTCTATACATCAGATATTTACTGTTACAATCTCCGTCCAACTATTACAGTCAGTATACCCTTTGCGCCTTTATGTTGCTAGTTCGGGAGAGGCAGGTCTGGTACACTCCTGACGCCCATGAAGCTCAGCAGGCGCACCGCGAACATCTTACTTGCGATAGGCGTCTACATGCTGCTCACCTGGGGTACGAGGGTCTTTACTTTCCTCTCTGAGTTCCGTGCGGGGACGCTGGTCGCGCCCGCCGTACACTTCTCGCTCGTCGTTATAGGGCTCTCCATCGGCGTCTACCTTGCCTACCTCGGCATCAGAGGTCGAAGAGCGACGCGGCGGTAGGCTTCAGGTATCAGGCAACAGGCTTCAGGTTTGTTGTGCCCGCTTCACATCTACCGCTCGTAACACTGAACGCCGTCCGGCAACACAACGTAGTCACTATCGAGTATCGCGTCCCAGGGCTTACCTGAAGCCTACAATGGGTAGTCGAGCCTGCTCTCCGTGACTTCGGGCAGGTCCGCGGCCGAGTAGTTGGGGACGGCGCGGCGCAGAAGTTGGAGGGCCCTTCCCCCCTCCTGGCCACGGGCGTGAAAGACCATAGCATCGATTAGTTCGGAGAGGTTCGAGTCACCGGGCGGGCTCATGTTCTCCGAGGAGAGCCTGAAGACCATCTGATGGGCCGTGGTGTCCCTTTGTTCCCCTTCCTCCGAGAGCTCCTCTTTCAGCTTCTCGCCGGGGCGCAGGCCGACGAACTTTATCGCGACGTTCGGCGCGCCCATTATCTCGATCATCTTGCGTGCCAGGTCGGTGATGGCGACGGGACGGCCCATCTCGAGGACGTAGGTGCCGTAACTTTCGGCCATCGCCCCGGCCTGCAGGATCAGGGAGACAGCCTCGGGGATGGTCATGAAGTACCGGATCATGTCGGGGTGCGTGACCGTTACGGGGCCTCCGGCCTCTATCTGCTGGCGGAAGGTCGGAACGACGGAGCCGCGGCTGCCCAGCACGTTCCCGAAGCGGACGGAGGCGTAGATCGTCTCGGGGTACTCCAGGGAGAGTTCCCTGACGACCATCTCGGCCAGGCGCTTGGTCGCGCCCATCACGTTGACGGGACTTACGGCCTTGTCGGTCGAGACGTTGATAAACTTGCTCGTCCCGTAGGCCCCCGCAGCACGGGCGACGTTGAGGGTACCCAAAACGTTGTTGACGATGGCCTCGGTCGCCTGCTGCTCCATCATGGGGACATGCTTGTAGGCGGCCGCGTGGAAGACGAGTTGCGGCCTGAATGTCTCGAAGGCGAAGCTCACGCGCTCCGAGTGCGTGATGTCGCCGACGAAGACTTCCGTGTCGTAGAAGTCCTCGCGCCTCAGCTCCGTGTTCAGGTAGTACAGGCCGCTCTCGTCCCGGTCGAGCAGGATCAGCTTCGCAGGGCCGAGGCGTGAGATCTGGCGTGAGAGTTCCTTGCCGATGGAGCCCCCTGCGCCGGTCACGAGGACCCGCTTACCGTTGATGTAGTCCGAGAGGGCATCGAGGTCTATGTCCACCGGCTCGCGTCCGAGGAGGTCTTCGATCTGAAGCTCGCGCAGCTTGATGGCACCCTCGGCCAGATACTCCCCGAGGTCTGGCATGACCTTCACCTCAGCGGAGGCGCGGATGGAGGTGCGCCAGATCCAATCCATCTCCTCCCTGCTGGCCTGGGGCATGGCTATGATGACCTGGTCTATGCCGTGCTGGGCGATGAGGCCTTCGAGGTCCTCCACTACCCCGAGGACCGGCGAGCCTTCTATGTGCCTGCCTACCTCGACGGGAGACCCGCTAACGAAGCCGACGACCTGTGTCTCGGACGCAGCCGTTCGCCAGATGTGCCCGGCGAGCGCCACGCCGGGCTCGCCGGTCCCGGCGATAACCGTCCGCGTCCGGCGCCCGACCTCCCTCAGGGACATCTCGTAGAAGACCCGAGGATAGAGTCGCACGGCGACGAGCTGCACATAGGCGAGTACGGACCCCATCAACGGTACAGAGAGAGGGACGGGGTTGAAGTCCATGAGGCCAAAACCCCAGGGACCCACACAGATTACCGTCAGGGAGAGGCCGCCGGCCGCCATCGCAGTCGCGCTCAGAACCCGCACACCCTGGTAGATGCCGGTGTAGCGCAGGATGCTCTGGTAGACACCGTTGGCG
Source organism: uncultured Rubrobacteraceae bacterium (assembly GCA_963849745.1). Taxonomy (GTDB): domain Bacteria; phylum Actinomycetota; class Rubrobacteria; order Rubrobacterales; family Rubrobacteraceae; genus Rubrobacter_D. Next base: position 98,474 of record CAWKIM010000001.1, read on the forward strand.
TTCAGGAGCAGCACGAACGCGAGTGCCGAGAACACCGCGAACGGCCAGAAGAACGGCCAGAACGGGGGACCCCCCGCCGTGTCTCCTGCGACGCGGACGATGAGCGTAACGGCGAAAGACTCGATAACTATTAGGGCGTCGACGAGCATAGCCGCCCCGCGTCTGAACGCCGGCGGCGAGCGGTGAAAGGCTCTCTGCAACCGGTCCACGCGGCCCAGGAGCCTTTCGCCCATCCTCTGTAGAAGCCACATAGTCCTACATTTTAGCTTCTATGGATGGATCCGGCCATTAGCTTATCAGCTTCGGTAGTGCCGCAAGCAGGGCGCAGCAGGCCAGTACGAGCGCGACGCCTGCCAAGGACAGGACGTCTCCCCTGGAGATCAGCAGCGCGGCGAAACCGGCGATGACGCTCGCCCCGTAGTAGAGATTGCTCGTACGCCTGTGCATGCCCGTGGTCGGGGTGATCCGCTGGTAGATGTGCTCCCTGTGCGCCAGGAAGATGTTCTTCCCGGCCCCGCTTCGCAGTCGGCGGAGCAGCGTATATGCGGTGTCGAAGAGGTAGGGCGTGAAGACGACCACGCAGGCCAGGAAGCCCAGAGGCGTCCACTCCTGCCCCGAGAGCGCGGGGGCGTAGAGTGCTACCGCGGCCAGGCTGAAGCCGAGGAAGTAGGCTCCTGAATCCCCGAGAAAGATGGATGCGGGGTTTATGTTCCAGATCAAGAACCCCGCGGTAGCACCGATGAGCGCGGACAAAAAACCACCCGCCGGTCCTACGAGCAGAGCGAGGAAGAGCGCGTTGACGATCGCCACGCCCCCCGTAAAACCGTCTATACCGTCCATGAAGTTGAAGGCGTTGCTCAGGGCCACGATCCAGAACACCCCTACGACGAAGACCAGGGCGCCGAGCACTCCGGGGGCGTGCGTGACGATCGTCGGAGGATAGAACAGCAGCAATCCTACGGCGGCCAGAGCCTGCAGGACGGCCTTCACGCCGAAGTGGAGGTTGGACAGGTCGTCGGCCAGCCCTACGGCCCAGACCAGGGCCGCCGCCGCGAGCAGCGGCCACAGTCCCTCCGGGCGAAGGAGCGCCACTCCTGCGAGCACCCCAAGGAAGATGGCGACGCCCCCGAGCCTGGGCGTCGGGACCTCGTGCGAGCTGCGGAGGTTGGGCACGTCGAGCAGGTTCCGTCCGACGGCGAACCGCACGAGCAGTGGTACGAAAGCCCCGGCGACTAGGAATGCCACGCCACCGGCGACCACCCCGGTCATCTTGGCTTCCGCCTCCTAAGCAAACGGGCTCTCGATACCCTCGACAAGGAGTCCGTGGGGCACGCATTCCAGAACCTTGCCCACCCTACCTTCGTCCACCGCGATCGCCGGGCTCTGGCCACGCCCACTCCTCTCTCGCCACACGATTTCAGCATAGCACCCTACGTACTACGACCGCACCATCCCGAGGCTCCGCAGGCGCGCGACTTCGAGTGCGACACCATCCCTGAAGGGACGGGGCGCGTAGTCGAGGTCGCGCCCGGCCCTCTCGTAGGGGTAGGCCTTGTCTTCACGCAGCCGCATCACCTGGCCCGAGTCGAAGGGCAGAGGTAGCCGCAGCCTCTCCGCTGCGGCTAGAGCCAGGCGGACCGGTTCGATAGGCAACCTGAGGATGCGGGGGTTCCTACCAAGGGCCGCTGCCGCGGTCTTCACGAGGTCGAGGTACGCCAGGGGTTCGGCGCCCGGCAGGTCGTAGCTGCGGCGTACGGACGCGGGGCGTTCGAGTGCCTCGAGTACGCCGCGGGCGCAGTCTTCGTGGTAGACGGGCTGCCAGAGGTTCGTACCAGGACCGAAGACGGGGAAGACGGGCGAGCGGTCGAGGAAGCGAAGCAGACGGTGCACGTTCTTGTCCCGCTCGGAGCCGTAGATCATCGAAGGTCGAAGTATCGTCCACGCGAGCCCGCTCCCGCGCACGAGTTCCTCCATCCTGAGCTTAGGACCGGAACGGAAGGCGTAGGCCGAGTGCGCGCTCGTGCTGCCGACGATGAGAACCCTATCGACGCCGGCCCGGCCGGCAGCCCGTACGACGGGGGGAGCGTACTCGATCCCTGCGACGTGCAGGAGGGCTTCCGCATCCCCGAGCGCCCGGTAGAGATCCTCCTCCCTGGCCGCGTCCCCGTATAGGATTTCCACCCTTTGCCCGTCGAGCCTGGAAGCATTGGGACTGTCGGCGCGAACGAGGCAGCGCGTCTCATGTCCCCGGGCGAGCAGTAGTTCTAGTAACGCGCCCCCAAGCAAGCCCGTGGCGCCTGTGAGGAGTATCCTCATCCGGCCCAGGGACGTGCTGGCTCTCGGGTACGTACCTCTTTATGGCCTTTCAGCCTGTCTTCTCACCGCCCTGGTCGCCCTGGGAGCCTCCGCCGGTCTCGAAAAGTCTCACGCTGCGGGCCCGGTTGCGTTCGTTCCTCTCCACGTACTCGACCTGCGCCTGCTGGCCCTTCTTCATGTCCTCCAGCTTCGCCTCATTGCCGTCGAGCGTGATGCTGGTCTCATTAGCGAGCCTGAAAACCACCGGCTTCTTGCCCTGTTCCTCGATGGTCGGCCGCACGCTGAACCCTTCGGTCTTGGGGTTCACGAACGTGACGGTGCCGAACACCACCTTCTTCTTCGGCGCGTTCTCGCCCTGCTTCTTCGGCGCGTTCTCGCCCTGCTCCACCGGCGCGTTTTCGCCCTGCTCCGCCTGGGACCCGCCGTCCTGCTGCGACCCACTCCCCGACCGATCGCCACCACCGCAGCCCGTGATGAGTATCAAGACGATCGTGGCCAGGAAGAGCACCGTAGTTATTCCTCTCTGGTGCATCGAATCTCCTTGTCCTGCCGCGTGCCTTGCGGGGCTAAACTACCAGAAAGGGTGAAAGGCCGTCAATCGGAGGGTGCTGCCCCGGCACGCTCCCAGCCAGGGTAGAACTCGTTCATTACGGGGGTGGTTATCTCCTCCACCATCCTCGCCTGCTCCGGCGTCAGGTCCTCCCGCCATCCGCCGGGCCTGGCTTTGCGGCGGGGCATGTTCGGCCCCTTCTGCCTCTCGGGGATGTTCTCCCAGGCGTGCTTCTCGACGACCCTCCGGAGCTGCTCTACCTCGATGGGGATTGCGAGAGAGGAGTAGATCCTCTGCAGCCCGCCGAGAGCGTCGTACCTGAGGTCCTCGTACCTGGTCGCGACCTTGCGCCCACTATGCGCCTCGTAAGCCTCCCAGGCCTTCCCGAAGCTCGCGTTGTACATCCTGGCCCGCTGCCGCACGAACTCGTCCGGGTCGGTGTCGGCCATTGCGTCCTCGCCTGCTCCCCAGCTCCCTCCTCTTTGGGCTGCCAGAAGCGAGGCGACAACGTCCCTCGGGTCGCGGACGAGCAGGATCACGCGGCTCTCGGGAAGGGCCTCTACGAGGAGCGGCGCGCCCACGGAGCCGTTCGGTTCCTTTACGACCAGGTAGCCGTTCTCGCCCAGCCTGGGGAAGCGCGCGTCGGCCCCTTCGAGGACGAACGTCCTCAGGGACCTGATCCAGGCCTCCCTGTAAGGGTCGCCGAGGATGAAGTCCTCCCTCATCCGCTGCTGCTCCCCGGCACGCATGTAATACGCGTAGCCGAACAGGTCTCCCACGTAAGGCTCGTACCACGTAGCGTGATCGTCCAGGTCTCCCATCATGGCGCCGAGCCAGCTACTGCCGGTCCTCGCGACGCCGAAGACCCAGACGAAATGCTCGGGAGGGATAGCGCCGGCGGTGGCATCGCTGCCTCCTGCGGCGAGGCGCGCCCTCAGCCGGGAGATCTCCCGGTCTCTGGAGGCGAGCTGCTCGCGCAGGAGGTCCTGTGGTCTGCCGGGAACCTCGCCACGGATTATCCCTACCTCGAACCTCAAGTACGCCCTCACGTCTCCGGCCACATCCAACACCGCGCTCTGCTGTAAGTTAGGCATTCGCTATCTCCCCCGCGTCCGTGCGCGGATCTCTGCACATTTCGGTCTTCGTCCGCATCCCTTATACTACCCAGTCCGGTTCGAGCCGGCCGTGCCGACCGCTCGGGATCTGCGGTGGAGAGACTATATTGCCCTTTGTCTCCGCAGCAGGCAAGACGGCACAGAGCGGGATGTTCAGGGGAGGATACGTAATTTATCTGCCAGCGGGGTCGGGTATCCGAGACTCACACTTGAAAGAGCTTTCCTCTGCAAAGTAGACTAAGCGGGTAAGGAACGTCCAGAGGGAGGATTGGGCAGGAGTGTTCGTCTCCGATAGCCGTAAGGTGGTCTTCGTCCACATTCAGAAGACGGGTGGACTCACCGTGGACAGGTTATTGAATGAGCGTATCCCCGATCTACGGCGCATCGGGGTCAGGCACGGGTTTGCGAGACTGGGGATGGATGAGCAGGACGATTGGGACGAATACTTCAAGTTCGCCTTCGTGAGAAATCCGTGGGATCGTTTGGTCTCCTGGTACAGCATGGTAACGACGATGCCAAAAGATGGCAACGAACTATGGTGGTACGTGCACGATAACAGCACGACCTTCGAAGAGTTCATATACAACTGCACGGACGAGGTAGAGATAAAGAGTGGCGTCCATTACTCGTTCGCGTACAACCAACTGGATTACGTGACGGACGACCATGGCAATTTGCTCGTCGACTTTATAGGCCGACTCGAGAACTTCGACAAGGACCTCAGGGAGGTATTCCGTAGGCTAGGACTCGAGTTAGAGACGGTCCCGCACAGGAATCGCTCCGGCCACCAGCATTACAGTACGTTCTACACCCCCGACACCGAGTTGATCGTGAGAGAGAGATTCAAGAGAGATATCGAGTACTTCGGCTACGAGTTCGAAAGCCCGAGAAAACCGGGAGCTCTGTTCGTCTGTGGCAGCGACAGGAGCGGGACCACGGCACTCGCGGACTACCTGAACCGGCATCCCAAGATACTCGTCTGCCAGGAAAGCCCAGAGACAACAGAGCAGGGGGAGATCACCCTCGATCCCACTACGTTCGAGCGGATGCTAGATCCTCTGCCGAAGGAGCCGGGGGACGCAACGCCACACAACGGTGGGGACCGTCTCGTCGAGCCACGCGCGGAGCTTTTGGCGGACAGGGATCCGTCCGGGCTGCAGTGGATCGGCGCCAGCAACTCCGACTACCTGATGCGTATGGAATCGGTGGCAGCGAACAACCCCGGGGCGCGCTTTATCGTCATGTACCGTCCCATCGAAGAGGTCGCTGAGTCGTGGAAGCCGGAAGATGCCGCCGGCCGCCAGAATGGCGATGACGGTTTCGGGCGCGCGGTGCGTACCTGGAACAGGGGCTTGCAGGGCACGCGGAGGTTCATAAGAGAAAGCCTGATTCCGAGAGTACTGATAATCGACTACCACGACTTCCTCTACAGGACCGAGACCGTCGCGCCCCTGATCTCACGTTTCCTCGAGCTGGAGTTCGACGAGACCCTAACGGCGGGGCTCTCGGATGAAGTTCCGCCACCCGAGAGGTCAGGGGAGAGGCGATCCCTGATACAGAAGCAAGCCAACCGGGCCGCCGAAGCGTGGATTCTCGATCGCATCGAAAGACAATGGGCAAAGCCGGGACTCTACATCCAGAGAACCTCGAAGTCCGCGCTCGCAACCTCCCTGGACGAGGCGGAAGCCAGGACCTGGCGACTCCAGGAGAAGGTCAGAGAGTTGGAGCGCGACAGGGAACGCGGACGCCGGAGATTCAATGAGCTTCGGAGCTCGAAGACCTGGAAGCTAATAGAGAGGATCAGCAGCATCCGGACCAGGATAGCGGGCGGGTAATACCGACGCCGCAAGGATCGTCAAGCCGGCTGCCTCGAAGTCATCGCGCTCCGAACGACGCTACCACCCGAAATCAACGTCGAGGCACTCGTAGAGCCGTTGGTTGTAGGGCTCGAAGTAGGCCTCCAGCCGTTGCCTGGTGGACGGGTCCAGCTTCTGTATGTAGGTGCCCGAGTGCCGTCTCTGTTGAAGTTCCGGAGCTTCGGGCTGCCAGTCTGGCAGGTCGAGGAAGGTCAGGACGACCTTCAATGTCTCGACGGGGCGTGCGAAGAAGTCCTCGCTCTTGAGTATCAGCATCTGCTCTTTGCCGAAGAACTCGAACCAGCGCAGAAGCTGATCCACGTAGATGCCCCTGGACATATACGATGAGTGCTGCTGCTCTATGGCTTCTTCGAAAGTTCTAGGCTCTGTTCCCCTCTTTACCTGCATCTGGTAGTGGGAGTAGGCCCTGTCGATCGGATTCCTGAGCAACGCTATCAGCCGCGCTTGCGGGACTATCTGCGCCATCCTCTTTGCGACGGGCGGATCGAACAGGTAGTAGGGAGTCGCCTCTCCTGTCATGGACCTCTGCCCGTCCTTCGAGTTCAGTCGCGGGAAGCACCGCCGATACCACTCGGCGCCGTGGTCGAAAAGTTCCGGGTTGTCGAAGAAGTGCAATTCCTTGCGAGCGGCAGGCTCTACGAGCGGGTGGAGCGTGAGCAGGTGGTAGAGGAAGGAGGTCCCACCCTTTTGCGCTCCGATGATGACGAAGTCGGGTAGCGCCCCTACTTCCGGCTCACCCGATACCTGCTCGGCCGAGGGAACGTCCCCGGCGTTCTCTACCAACGCCTTCATCGCGTCGAGTTCGTTGTTTAGGTGAAAGATCTCCAGTCTGGTCTCTTTGAGTTCTTTCCTCAGCCTGATCTCGCGTTGCCGCCTCTCCCGCAGGGTCTCGAGCGTGACGGCTTGCTCCTCGATCTGCTGGTCCTTTCTGCGCAGCGCCTTCCTCTGCCTCGTTACGATCTTCCTGAGTCTTCGAGCCTGCTCCTCGTGATGCTCGGGATTCGGTACCTCCCCTCGCGTGAGACCACCCTGCATGTTCAAGAAGGCCTTTGCGTCTCGCCCGACGCCGAAAGCTCTATTGATGCTGAACACTGGCAGATCTCGCCCTTTCTCTACGACACAGCCATTCTACGATTCGGACACAAAGCTACTGGCCCGGGGACAAAATGTCAAAGGTTACACTCCGCTGTGCCCGAGCCGGAGAGGATAGCGCGCCCCGGTAGATTGGGCAACCGTGCAGGCGTCCAAACGGTTCCAAAACCCTACGGCGGTCCTCATCCCCCGATGGCCCGCTCGTATATACGGTACTCGGGGGCGAAGAACTTGCGCAACTCGATCTCGCATTCTTCCGAGAGGGCGAAGGAGCGCTCCGGCGAAGTGTTTGCAGAGCCCACTTCGACCTCCTCGCCCACCTTCTCGCACAGAAAGTCCACCAACAGGTCCAGACGATCGTAGCGGAAGATCCGATCCATCTCGGCCTGTCCCGAGCGTGGCTGCACGAACTTCGACAGGCGTCCAACCTGCGCAAACTGCTCGCTGCCCTCCATGTACGCGCGGGCAAACTTCTCGAAGGAGATCTCTCCCGTGTAATTGCGGTGCTTCGGATCCGTAGGGTTCGCCAGCTTCTCACGCGAGCGGTAGCGCCACCAGCTAGAGAGCCAGTCTATCGGCTCCCGGAACACGCACACCACCTCATAGGACTCGCGCGGGAAGCCCTTCGACCTCAGGTACGGCTGCAGATAGCGCTGGAACCCGGCGTAGGTGGTGTGCTTGACGACTGGAGGCTTCCAGAGAACCATCTGTGAATGCGCCATGAAGGCGGTCTCGATCGAGGTCGAACCGGATTTAGTCGTGGAGAGGAAGACGAAGCCTTTACCGGGAGCGAGCAGCACGACTCAAAGCACCGGTGAGATCGCCGGCACTTCGGCCGCCTGACGGTGAGTCCCGTAGTTGCGGCGGAGGTGTTCGATGACGTGCAGTCCTTCCCGGCTCTCCACCCGCACGACCCCCTCGGGCAAAGAGACCCCCTCCCTGAGGGCGTGGAACAGATCCCACTCCCGCCGCTTGCGGTCGTTGATCTCGACCTTGAAATCCGTGTGCGACCAGTGCCCGAACTCGTCCGCATCCAACCACTTCAGCTCGAAGCACGTGAAGTCCGGCAGCCTCGTGATGGGATCGCCCGGCCGGGGCATCATCAACTCCCAGTCGAAGGCTTTAGAGAACGTGTAGGCCTGCGAGTTCCGCCAGCCCCACGGCTCGGGCTTTCCTGGCAAAGTGTCGACGTAGGCGACGCGCTCACTCTCCACGTAGACGGGATCGCGCCGCATCGTGATCGCCGCGTCGATACCCTGGAGCTGCCAGGAGAGATCGCGCAGCACCCCCTCCCCCTCAGGAGTCAGCACCATGTCCCCGTCCCACTTCAGCGCGTAGCGCGTCCGGACGTGCGAAAACGACCAGTTGTAGAAGTAGGTCAGGCTGTGCACCGAGTCGGGGTAGGTCCACAGGTGCTCAGGCCCACACCTAGAGACCGAAAAGGGGTAGGAGAGGACCCTCAGCCTGTCTGCGTAGCCCGACTCCTCGGCCACCCCGAGGGCCACCTCAGGGGTCCCGTCGCCCGAGCCGTTGTCCACGACTATGGCCCGCTCCACGCAGCGCAGCACCCCGGGCAGCGAGAAGGGCAAAGACCTGGCCTCGTCCTTGACCCTCAAAACCGCGGTGAACCCCGAGTCCGAGGAGTCCTCAGCCCAGTTCCAGCGGACCGCGTACTCCGAGAGCCCCTCCCTGTTCTTCCACACTTTCGGCGGGCTCTTCTCGGTCACGCTGCAGATCTCTCGGGATTGCACCTCATCCGAACAGCTCCGCCAATGCCCGCTTGAGTCGAAGTGGGATAAGGCCGCGCACACCGGCAGGGATCAGCCGTCGCGCCAGGCCCAACCGCGAGTTCGGAGGCGGCTCCGGATGGGCCTGCTTGCTCGCGGGCGGCCGGAGTCGAGGTGTGGCCAGCATGGCCGGTGCGCCCGGGGCGGGCGGCTTCGTTGCGACAGGCCTGGGAGGTCTGTTCTGGAGCATTGGGCGGGTCGCCGCAAGCGTCGTCGACTGGGCGACGTGTTCGGCATGACGGTAATAAGATACGTACTCCTCGCGGAGCGCGTCCAGACGATCTAGCACCGTTTCGTCCCCGTCAGCCTCGGGGTCGGCGAGCGAAAGCAACTCCTCCCACACCTGCTCGGTGAGGTAGATCAGGTCCTTGGGAACGTCGAGATCCTCCCAGGTCGCCTTCGAACGGTGAAGCGAGCTGTCGACGAGGTCGTCCGCCGACAGCTGTTCCCTGGCCCGCGCATTGACCAGGGTCGGAACCTCGAGCTGAGAGCTGACGCGTGCGATCGGCTGGGTCCAGTCCTCCAGGAGATCCTCAAACCGGATGAAGGCCCTGAGGTAGTCACGGGTGGCCCGCTCGGTGAACAGCATGGTGTTGAGCCAGCCGGCCGCGCGGTTGGCGTCGAACAGGGTCATGTTCTGGTACCAGTGCAGCTTGCTCCTCACCACCTCCGCCGGATGGCGGAGCATGGTTACCACATGAACGGTGGCGCCCAGTTCCTCGCCGATCCGGCGCCACAGCGGTAGGAACCACAACAGCCTGGGGTCTTTGATCAGCACCTGATCGTGGCCCGCGAACTGCTCGCTCAACCACACCCGCACCTCTGTGCTGACCTGCTCGTCGAGGCAGATTTTGGCCGCGTCCGCCCAGGCGGTAGGACGGGCGTCTGAGGCGTGAACGTTGGCCTGGCGCAAGAGCTTGATGTGCTTGTCCACCACCCACTGCGGCTCGCCGAAACCTCGCGGATTACTATCGTCGGGCTTTACCCACGGCCTGGGCACGTGGAAGCCGAGGTTTCCGACGACACTCGAGAACAGGCTGGTGCCACTACGGCCAGAACCGGCGACGAGCAGCAAGTGCTTACTCACGCGCTGTTCCCTTCCCGTTGTGTTCCGGTCGCGCTGTCGAGGCAGCATCCTGACCGGCGAGTACGGTAGCCGCGCCGCGACTCTCGATCAGGGGTTGCCTATCCTCTATCTCGATGAGACCGCGGAGGATCGCTTCGGTGCGAGCATGACGGCGCACCAGGGGCACGTAGTTGCGGCGGAGGTGTTCGATGACGTGCAGTCCTTCCCGGCTCTCCACCCGCACGACCCCCTCGGGCAAAGAGACCCCCTCCCTGAGGGCGTGGAACAGATCCCACTCCCGCCGCTTGCGCCTGTTGATCTCGACCTTGAAATCCGTGTGCGACCAGTGCCCGAACTCGTCCGCATCCAACCACTTCAGCTCGAAGCACGTCCAGTCGGGCGCCTGGAGGGAGAAGTCGGCGTCGGGCCTCACGTGCTCCCAATCGAAGCACTTGATAAACGTATGGTCAGAGGTGTTCCGCCAGCCCCACGGCTCGTAGGGCGTCTGCCCGAAGTCGACGTAGGCGACGCGCTCACTCTCCACGTAGGCGGGGTAGCGACACATCTTCACCGTACCGTCGATACCCTGGAGCTGCCAGGAGAGATCGCGCAGCACCCCCTCCCCCTCAGGAGTCAGCACCATGTCCCCGTCCCACTTCAGCGCGTAGCGCGTCCGGACGTGCGAAAACGACCAGTTGTAGAAGTAGGTCAGGCTGTGCACCGAGTCGGGGTAGGTCCACAGGTGCTCAGGCCCACACCTAGAGACCGAAAAGGGGTAGGAGAGGACCCTCAGCCTGTCTGCGTAGCCCGACTCCTCGGCCACCCCGAGGGCCACCTCAGGGGTCCCGTCGCCCGAGCCGTTGTCCACGACTATGGCCCGCTCCACGCAGCGCAGCACCCCGGGCAGCGAGAAGGGCAAAGACCTGGCCTCGTCCTTGACCCTCAAAACCGCGGTGAACCCCGAGTCCGAGGAGTCCTCAGCCCAGTTCCAGCGGACCGCGTACTCCGAGAGCCCCTCCCTGTTCTTCCACTTGGCCCGGTTTCGCGCTTCGATCACCCTTCCCCCCAGAATCTTGGTATCTTCTCAGATCGTGAAGGACCACATACTTTGCGTCTTCGAATCGTTCGGCGCTCTATTCAATGGTATCCACGAAGATATTTTACACCTTGAAGGTTCACTGATTTATAGTTGAACCGTATCAGGTTCCTGGCCATTTTGCGAAGTGCCAGGCCGAGTATGATTCAATGCCGGCTATGAATATCTGCACGATCATCGCCAAGAACTATATCGCCCACGCGAGGGTGTTGGCGCAGTCCTACAAGGAGCATCACCCCGAGGGGACGTGCCACGTGCTCGTCATAGACGATACGGAAGGTTACATAGACGCCTCCTCGGAGGCGTTCGAGCTTGTGACCCCGGCCCAACTAGAGATCGACGACTACGAGCACATGGCCGCGATCTACGACGTGCTCGAGCTCTCGACCGCCGTGAAGCCGTGGCTGCTGCGGTACCTGCTCGAGGAGCGCTCTCTGGAGCGGATCGCTTACCTCGACCCGGACATCCGCATCTACGACAGGCTGGACGAGATAGAGGGGCTTACCAGCGAGCACGGGCTCGTCCTCATCCCCCACGTCACCACCCCCCTGCCCCGCGACGGGAAGAGGCCCTCCGAGGCCGACATCCTGATCTCGGGCACCTACAACCTGGGCTTCATCTCCCTAAAACGAAGCCCTAGTACGGACGCCTTGCTCGACTGGTGGTCCGAGCGCCTGAAGACGGACTGCGTGGTCGCCCCCGATGCCGGCTACTTCGTCGACCAGCGGTGGATGGACTTCGTGCACGGCGTCATGCCGGACTTCCACGTTTTGCGCGATCCTTCCTACAACGTGGCCTACTGGAACCTGCACGGCAGAGAGCTGACCTACCGCAAGGGCCGCTACTACGTCGACGGGCGGCCGTTGCGTTTCTTCCACTTTTCCGGCTTCGATCCCGACCACAGAAAGCGGCTCAGCAAACACCAAACCCGCATCGAGATCCGGCGCGGCTCCGCGCTGGCACGCGCCTGTAACGCCTACGCGGACGAGTTGTTGGCAAACGGCTACAGACAGGCGAAGAACTGGCCCTATTCCTTCGGGGTGCTGCCGAACGGCGTAACGCTGGACTCGGGCATGCACAGGCTCTACCGCAAGGGCGAGGGGGCTCCGCGGGGGTCCATTTTCACGCCAGTAGGCGCAGACAGGTTCGTCGCCTGGCTCAACGAGCCGGCCGCCGTAGGCGGGGAGCACGGCGTTACGCGTTACCTCTACGAGATCTACTCGGGCCGCCCCGACCTCAGGCAGGAGTTCCCCAACCTCGACGGCCCTGACGCGATGCGTCTCATCGAGTGGCACCGCATCCACGGGCAGGTGAAGCTGCCTTATACCGTGCACCCCTCCGCAGAGCAAGACGGCCACGAGACGCCCGAGACCTCTGGTTCGCCCGTCGGGGTAAACGTCGCCGGGTACTTCCGCGCCGAGCTCGGCGTCGGCGAGACCGCAAGGCAGGTGGTCGATGCACTGGGGAGGGTAGACATGCCGGTGGCGACGGTCGGCCTCTCCGCTTCGGCGAGCCGCCAGGAGCACGCGTACGAGACCGACGCGATCGGGCCGACCTTCCCGGTCAACCTCATCTGCGTAAACGCCGACATGCTCCCGACCTTCGCCGAGAAGGCAGGACCGGGGTTCTTCTTCGACCGTTACACCATCGGCCTGTGGTGGTGGGAGACGAGCGAGTTCCCGGATCGATTCTCTAGGGCCTTCGAGCCTGTGGACGAGGTCTGGGTCGGCTCGCACTTCGTGGCCGACGCGATCTCGGCCGTCTCGCCGGTCCCCGTCGTGAAGATGACGATGCCCGTATCCATGCCGGAGATAGAGGAGTTCGACCGCGGGGACCTCGGGCTCCCCGAGGGGTTCGTCTTCCTTTTCGTCTTCGACTACCACAGCGTCTTCGAGCGCAAGAACCCGCTCGCCCTTATCGAGGCGTTCGAGCAGGCCTTCCCCGAGGACTCGGGGGCCTCCCTTGTGCTCAAGTCCATCAACAGCGAGCACTACCAGGGAGAGCACGGGAGGCTGATGGAGGCCGCGAAGGGACACGGGGATATCCACGTCATAGACCGCTACGTCACTGCGGCCGAGAAGAACGCGATGTTCGCGGGCTGCGACTGCTACGTCTCGCTTCACCGCTCGGAGGGCTTCGGCAACACCCTCGCCGAGGCCATGTACCTCGGCAAGCCGGTGATCGCAACCGGGTACTCGGGCAACATGGAGTTCATGACTCAGCAGAACAGTTACCCCGTCGACTACGCGCTAAGACCCATCGGCGACGCCGCCGGGCCTTACCCCGCCGCCGGCGAGTGGGCCGAGCCCGATGTCGGGCACGCCGCGCGCCTGATGCGCCGCGTCTTCGAGGACCACGAAGAAGCATCCGAGCGAGGCCTGAGGGCCGCGGAGGACCTCCGCCGAAACCACTCCGCCGAGGCCGCGGGGAGGGCGATGGCGGAGCGCATCCGGCGTGTCAGGGCGCGGCGCGGCGCAGGACCCGACGCCCTCAGGCCACACGTGCACAGCCAGGCGGGACTCGACACCAACCCGCTTACGCACCGCATCGCGACCACCCCGCAGCCGGCGACTTCGAGCTCCACCCTCGGCAGGGCCCTCGCCCCCTTTCGGCGGGTCCTGCTGAAGCTGATGTGGCCCTTCGCCCTGCAACAGCGGGCGGTCAACGAAGAGCTCCTCGCCACGACGAAGGAGGCGGATCAGGGCCTGCGCGCCGCTCTCAACCAGCTCGAGTCACGTTACGCGAAAGACCGCGCCGACTTGCTGGGCGCCGTAAACCACAACAGGGAGCAGGCCAGGACGAACGATGAGCGACTCGACCGCCTGGAGAGGCGGCTGGCCGAGGCGGCCGGAGACGCACCGGTCCCACAGACCGGTAGCGTCGGCGAACAATCGGACGACCCAGGTCCGAAAGCGGCGGGTACTGGCGGCTTCTCCAGGCAGGCGATATCCCGTCTTATCACGCCGTTCACGGCGCAGCAGCAGAAGATAAACGACCAGCTCTTCGCCGCCGTCCGCACGCTCGGCGAGAAGCTGGGCGGTCTCGTCCCCCGCGTAGAGGCCGCAGACCGGCTGGTGGCCGAGACCCGCGCGCTCCCTTACGTATCGGGCTCCCCGTTCGAGATCTTCGAGGAGCCGGTGGCCGGGCGCGTCCAGGGCTACGGCCGCCGCAACGGTGATCCCGAACGCGGGGGGACCTACGACGCGTTCGAGGACATCTTCCGCGGCCCCGAGCTCTTTATTCGCGACCGCCAGCGTCGCTATCTCGACATCCTCGGGGACCGCGAGCCCGTGCTGGACATCGGGTGCGGACGCGGGGAGTTTCTGGATCTCCTGCGCGAGCGGGGCCTGGAGTACGCCGGCATAGACCCGGACCCCGACATGGTCGGGAGGTGCAGGGCCAAGGGGCACGAGCGTGTGGAGGTCGCGGACGCGAACTCCTACCTGGAGAAGTGTGAGGACGATTCTATAGGCGCCATCTTCTGCGCCCAGGTGGTAGAGCACATGCCCTACGAGGAGCTCCTGCGCTTCTACGGACTTGGCTTGCAGAAGCTCCGGCCGGGAGGACTCTTTATCCTGGAGACCGTAAACCCGCACTCCGTACCCGCGTTGAAGACCTTCTGGGTAGACCCCACCCACCAGCATCCTCTCTTCCCCGAGGTGGCGCTGGCGCTCTGCGAGATCAAGGGCTTCGAGAGCGCTTACGTGTTCCACCCCAACGGGAAGGGCCAGGTTGAGGTCGACCGCTACGAGACGGGCGAGTACGCGGTCGTCGCAAAGAAGGCGGTCCACGAATGAGGAGACCCTAGGATGCCGGTCTTCAGCCAGCGCGCAGCATTGGCGGTCCGAAACGTGAAGGCTTTCTTGAAGTTGGAAGCCGGGGTCGTTCGCGGCGGGGTACCCGAATCGGGAGCCGGTGCGCCCGGCGCGGCACCGAGGCCTTCCGGTGCAGGGCAGGACCAGAGGATCGAGCAACTGCGTCGAGAGCTCAGGGAGAAGGAAGGGGAGAACGCCAGGCTGCGCTCCCGGCTGGCCGCTGGGAGTTTCGGCCTGCCCGGCGGAGCGGTAAAGCCGGAGAACATGATCTGGATGTTCGGCTCGGGGCGGACGGGGAGCAGCTGGTTGAGCACGATGATGGCGGATCTCGAAGGTCACGCCAGGTGGAACGAACCGTACGTCGGCGAACTCTTCGGCTCGGCTTACTACCTCAGGGCCGGAGACAGGATGCGGGGCCGCAAAGACTACGCCCTTGGGGACGATTACAGGGAGGCCTGGATCCGCTCCATCCGCAACTTCGTGCTGGAGGGCGCCAACGCGCGCTTCTCGGGGCTCGGCGAGAACGGCTACCTGGCGATCAAAGAGCCCAACGGCTCCATCGGGGCGCCGCTGCTTGCCGAAGCCTTCCCGGAGAGCCGTATGATCCTGCTGGTCCGCGACCCCAGGGACGTCGTCTCCTCGGCCATGGCAGCCCAGAGGAAGGGTAGCTGGGGCGAAGGGTGGCGGGCTAACGGGGGTGGCGATTCGCTCGCCGACACCGACCCTGACGAGTTCGCGCGGCAGTGGGCAAACATGTACACGGTGAGCCTAGGCAACGCCAGAGACGCCTACGAGGCCCACAAGGGTCCCAAGGCCGTCGTCCGCTATGAGGACCTCAGAGCGGACACCCTAAAGACCATGGGACGACTCTACTCGACGCTGGATATCCCGGTCGGCGAACAGGAGCTCGCCAGGGTAGTCCAGATGCACGCGTGGGAGAACGTGCCCGAGAACAAGAAG
Organism: uncultured Rubrobacteraceae bacterium; assembly: GCA_963849745.1. Classification (GTDB taxonomy): domain Bacteria; phylum Actinomycetota; class Rubrobacteria; order Rubrobacterales; family Rubrobacteraceae; genus Rubrobacter_D. The sequence continues at coordinate 114,148 of CAWKIM010000001.1, forward strand.
GGGCCGGACAAACCCCACCGCAAGGCGACCCCGGGGGGCTGGAAGGAAGACCTCACCCCCGAGCAGGCCAGGATAGTAGAGGAGTTGACGGTCGCCATCCTAGACGAGTTCTACCCTCGGTGGAGCAACCCCTACGGGAGGGTTAAGAATCTCGATCCATGAATGGGGCTAACCAGCGGGTGAAGGGCGGGCGTGATGGCGCCGGGCCTTTGACTTCGAATGGAGAGATCGATGCCTATTCTGAAGAAGAAGATAACGCTCAGGCTAGGGCGAAACTCCAGCCTGTTCATCGACCTGGAGGCGGGTGTTACGGGCCTCGAAGGGGTGGCAAGAGGGCGCCTTGGCAGGGTGCCCCGGCTGGCGAGAGCGGCCGCGCGCCTGCCAGGAGGAGCGGTCAGGATTACGTCGGCGAGACGCAAAGGTGCGCGCCTGGAACGAGGATCCAAGACCCCCGTGTTCTTCGTTACGGGGGTGGGCAAGTCTGGCACCTCCTGGCTGATGAGGATGCTGGACTCTCATCCCGAGATACTGTGCAAGGGTGAGGGGCGGTTTTTCGCCGCCGACTGGAGGCGGGCGAACTTCGACCCCGAGGGCACGCAGGCCCTGGCGAGCTCCCTCTACTACGCGCTGCTCCACTCCGAGTACCTGAGGATGTGGGTCGAGCGTTCCGTCTGGGCCAGGGAGGGCGACGCCGCCAGGCACCTCGACAACCTGACCCGCCTTGCGACCGAGCATTTCCTCGTGGGGCGGCTCCGCAAGACCGACAAGAAGCTGGTCGGCGACAAGTCGCCGCTGCTTGACGAGGATTTCATCCAGGAGGTGAGCAGAGTCTACCCCGAGGCCAGAGTCATCCACATCATAAGAGACGGTAGGGATCAGGCCGTCTCCATGCTGCATCACGTTTGGAACCGCTCCACGGACCAGGGCGGCGTCCAGACCCTGAAGCCCGGAGAGTTCGAGAGGCGCGAAGCCTACCGCAAAGACCCGAAAAAGCTCCTTCAAGCGGGCGAGGGCGTGTTCACCGAGGAACGGCTGCGCGGGGCGGCCAGGAGCTGGAATGCGAGGGTGGGCAAGACCGCCGAGGACGGCCCGGCCCTGCTCGGGCCAAACTACACCGAGGTACGTTACGAAGACCTGCTCGAGCGCCCCGATGAGGAGGTACGCAGGCTGGCAAGATTCCTCGGCGCCGATACCAGCGAGAAAGCCGTGCAGCAAGCCATAGACTCGGCGAGCTTCGAGAGACTCTCCAAGGGGCGTGAGAGGGGGCAGGAAGATACGTCCTCGTTCTATCGTAAAGGCGTCGCGGGTGATTGGACCAACTACTTCACCGAGCGCGACAAGGAGATCTACAAAGAGGAGGCGGGCAAACTCTTGATCCGGCTCGGTTACGAGAGAGACCTGGATTGGTAGATCTAGCATGATGCCCGCTGAAACGACGCTTCGCAACAGGAAGGACCCCTGATGCCAGTCTTCAACAGCCGCACGGTTATCGAGTTAGCGCGGGGCATAAGAGCGTTCTTGAACCTGGAAGCCGGCCTTACCCGCGGCGAGATACCGGCGAGAGCGCCGGGCGTCGAGGAACCGCCCGCTTCCGAGCTCGCGCGGTTCCGCACGCGGCTCGAAGAGAAAGAGCGAGAGATCGCCGGGCTAGAACAGAGGCTGTCAGCGCGTTCCTCGAGGGCCGGCGGCGTCGACCCCGAGAACGTCGTCTGGATCTTCTGCTCCAACCGTAGCGGCAGCACCTGGCTCAGCTCGATGATGGGCGAGGTCGAAGGCCACGAGGTGTGGAACGAGCCGCTGGTCGGGAAGCTCTTCGGCGACCTGTACTACGCTGGAGCGGCGGGCCACCAGAACGTCAAGCACTACATTCTCGGGGACTTTCACAAAGGGAGCTGGCTCGAGTCCATCCAATCCTTCGTCCTCAGCGAAGCGACCGCACGATTTCCCGGGGTCGCCGAGGGCGGCTACCTGATCATAAAGGAGCCAAACGGCTCAATAGGCGCGCCGCTGCTCTCCGAGGCGATGCCGGCGAGCCGGGTGATCTTCCTCGTACGCGACCCCAGGGATGTCGCCGCCTCCGGCCTGGACGCCGCCAGGAAGGGCAGCTGGCAGTACGAGAACGCGGCGGATCGCGGCTGGAAGCGGGAGGCGCTGGCAGATAACCAGCCGGATGTCTGGGTGAGGCGCCGGGCCCAGAATTACGTGCGCCACGCCGGGAAGGCCAGGGACGCCTACGAGGCCCACAAGGGTCCCAAGGTCCTGATCCGTTACGAGGAACTACGCGACGATACATTAGGCACCATGGAGCGCCTGTACTCGACGCTGGGGATCGAAGTCGGGGGGGAAGAACTCGCACGGGCGGTCGAGAAACACGCCTGGGAGAACATACCGGAGAAAGAGAAGGGACAGGGGAAGTTCTACCGCAAGGCGACGCCGGGCGGCTGGAGGGAAGACCTCACCCCCGGCCAGGTGGAGATAGTGGAGCAGGTATCGGCCGCTTTGCTAAAGGAGTTCTACCCGGGCTGACGAGGCCATCATGCACCCACCACGCTAACCGGGATCTCGGGTCCTCGCCATCCCTGCCCGGAGAACCAGGCGACCTGCGGGATGACCATATCCCACTGGAGGATGTAGTCTCCCGGCTCTTTGGGGGCGCGCACCGGCGCGGGCAGCCTGGTCTTCTCGCCGGGCCTCAGCATGTGCGGTAGCACCGTCCGGCGGCCCTTGTAATCATAGAGTTCACCATCATCCCTGAGCCAGTGGTAGGTAACGCGCACGTCCGGCGCGCCCATCTCGGGCAAAGGCCACGCCACTGGACTTTCGTTGAGCAGATCGACGTCCACCTTGTACCACCGTCCCGCTTCCATGAGCCGCGGACAATCTATGCACTCCAGACGCGCCCTGAACAGGGCCGGGCCGTAGTCGCACTCTTGAACGGCCGCCAGGTCGATCTCGGCCAGGTCCACGTGCCTGATCGGGGCCCGCGCGGCTGGCGGTCTGCGTTCGGTATGGTCTTGTGCGGGCACATCATCGGCCGGGATCGGGCGTGTGATCATCGAGTCCTCATCGGGAAGGGCATAGTGATGGCTGCCGCTCTTCTCGGGCGATATGATCTCGTACTGGCGCACCTTCTCCTTGCGATGATGCTCGCTGTGATACACGAAGTCGTAGTGATAGATCGAACCCCTGTAGAGAAAGCGCGAGGCCCCCTTGACCTCGTATCCCGTGTGCAGGCGGCCGGGAATGCGCACGATCGAAGGGATGTTGCGGAACAACCTTAGCTTCCAATCTGGCCACCACGGACGCTGGGCTATCCACTGCGTTCTATCTTCCCCGATCATCGTACGCCGTCTGAGATGGTAATGGGTCATCTCGCGGTCGTTCATGAGAGAAGGCAGGATCTCGACCAGGCCTTCGCTGGGGAGCTCATCGTCGTCGAGGCGGAGGATCCAATCCCCCCCGCACTGCTCGTTGAGCCAGGGGAGGATCCGCTCCACGTAGCCGGGCGATTCTACGCTAAAGACCCTGTCGGCGTTCTCGTGGCAGATCCTCTCGGTGAGGTCGTCGCTCGAGGCGTCGACGGCCACGACGACTTCGTCGGCGAAGCTCCTTCCAACCCGCAAGAGCTTCTCGATATACTCGGCCGAATTCTTCGTCGCTATACACAACGAGAGCTTCACCCACGCCTCCAAACGGTATCTCGACCCGGCGAACAACGACGACTGGCGACAGTCTATCAAGATGTGCCAGAGACACAGTCCCGCAGGAAGAGGAGGCTACGGCTCCGACACCACTAGTAGGAATCGGGTTTTTGTGAGAGCATCGTATTTTGTAGCATCAACGTAGCGCGATAGGAGAAAGATCAGGTGCCGATCTTCGAGTACCGCACGGTCTTCGAGATAGCTCGGAACATAAAGGTGTTCCTAAACCTCGAGGTAGGCTTAAGCCGCAACGGGAGTCGGAGTACGCCAGAGAGCCGCGATGCAGGATCAGGGGGATCCCAGCGCCCGGTAGTCGGCGAAGGGCGTAACGGCCTGCGGGCGGGTCCCACCCCGGACAGGGGCGCCACGCGCGGCGGCGCTACGGACGAGGTCGTACCGATGTTCTTCCTCGTAGGGCGTTCGAAATCAGGTACCTCCTGGTTGATGAGGCTCTTCAACTCCCATCCGGAGATCCTCTGCAGGGGGGAGGGCAAGTTCTTCGGTGAGGGTAAGTCAAACGCCCTATACGGCGCCCTTGCCCGTTCGAAGGAGCTGAAGAGGTGGCTGGGCCACAACCCCTGGACCCTCCGGGATGATGACCCCGACATCGATGACATCGTGGCCAATACCATAAACTACCTCATGCGAGAGAAGCTCAGGAAGTCGAACAAGAAGATCGTCGGGGACAAGAGCCCGTTCACCACCCCCGGCGTGGTAGGGGAGATCTCCTCTCTCTGTCCCGGTGCGAAGGTCGTGCATATAGTCAGGGACGGTAGGGACGTGGCCGTGTCCTCGGTTCACCACCAGTGGAACAATGCGATCGACCAGGGCGGGCGCCGTAAGCTCTCGCGCGAGAAGGTTGCAAAGCGTGAAGCCTACCGCAAAGACCCCGAGACCTTCGGAGCCTCAGGGGAGAGCATCTTTGCCGACGAACACGTGGCGGAGATAGCCAGGAGCTGGAGTAAGTCGGTCAGCAGGGCGATGGCTGATGCTGCTCTTCTTGGCGACGACTACTGTCAGATACGCTACGAGGACCTCCTGGCCGAGCCGGTCGGTGAGGTCATGCGGCTGCTGGAGTTCCTTGGGGCGGACTCAGATGAGGAGGTCGCCCGCGGGTGCGTGGAGGCCGCGAGCTTCGAGCAGCTCTCCGGCGGCAGGACCCAGGGCGAGGAAGCCTCGTCTTCTTTCTACCGCAAGGGGATAGCAGGTGACTGGAGGAACCACTTTTCGGAGGAGGACAGGCGCGTCTTCAAAGATGAGGCCGGGGAACTCTTGATCCGGCTCGGTTACGAGAGAGACCTCGATTGGTAGAACGATATCCGGACGCACGTTTGGAGGACGAGATGATAGCAAACCAGGCTAGGGAACTCGTACCGCCCTGGTTGGGAGCGTCGTACGCCAGGGTGAGCAGGCTCGGGGGAACGTGGCGCCGGAATACCCCCGGCAAGAAGACGGACGTTGCGCGGACGGCAGACGATAGCACGTCCGTCTTCTTCGTCACGGGGCTCGGCAAATCAGGGACCCGCTGGCTCACCAAGATCCTGGACTCCCACCCTGAGGTGCTATGTAAGGGTGAGGGGCGTTTTTTCTCTGCGAACTGGAGGCGGGCGAACCTCGACCCCACGAACGATAGGGCCATCGCGAGCTCCCTCTACTACGCCCTGACCCACTCCGAGTACCTGAGGCTCTGGATCGAACGCTCCGTGTGGAGCCGGGATGGGAATACCGACAGGCACCTTAACGCCCTCATGCGGCTGGCCACGGAGTATTTCCTCACGGAAGAGCTCTCCAAGAGCGGCAAGAGGCTCGTCGGGGACAAGTCGCCGCTCGTGGACGAAGGGTTCATGCGGGAAGTAGGTGCCGTGTATCCGGGAGCCAGGGTCATCCACATTATAAGGGACGGCAGGGACAGGACGGTCTCCTCCATGCACCGCGGGTGGCGCCGCGCCAGTCAGGGCAACCTCCACAGGCTCTCGCCTGAGGATCTGGCGAAGGGCAAGGCCCTGCGTGAGGGCCAGCAGGAACGGACAGAGAAGGGCGTGTTCACCGAGGTGTGGCTGCGGCAGGCGGCCCGCAACTGGAGACTCCTTGTGGGCAGGGCCATCGAGGACGGCCCTGCCTTGCTCGGGCCAAACTACACCGAGGTACGTTACGAGGACCTGCTGGAGCACCCCCACGCTGAGGTGGGTAGGTTGCTGGGCTTCCTGGGGGTCGACACCGACGAGACACTAGTGGAGCACTGCGTGGGCTCTGCGAGCTTCCAGAAGCTCTCCAAGGGGCGCCGGCGTGGTCAGGAGGATCCCTCTTCTTTCTACCGCAAGGGGATAGCGGGCGACTGGAAGAACCACTTTTCGGAGGAGGACAGGCGCGTCTTCAAGGAGGAAGCCGGGGAGCTCTTGATCCGGCTCGGATACGAGGACGACCTCGACTGGTAGAACCACGTCGTGGCGGCCCGCATCATGGGTAGGGTAAGCAAGGTCTTGCTGTTGTCCTGGGCGTGCCTGGCGCTCGGATTCTTCCTGCCGGGAGAGTTAGAGCGGGGGTCCATAGAAGCAGTGGGCCGGCCCAACATCATCTTCATAGTCACGGATGACCTGGACGCTGCGTCGGTCTCGAAGGTACCTTCCCTCACTGGGTACATGGCCGAGAAGGGCATTGCCTTCGATAACGCATTCGTCACCTCCGCGCTGTGTTGTCCCTCGAGGGCCACGATCCTGACCGGACAGTACCCGCACAACCATCTGGTCAGGACCAACGTCCCTCCGCGCGGGGGTTTCGAGACGTTCCGCGATCTCGGACGAGAGAGATCCACGCTGGCCACGTGGCTCGACGACGCAGGTTACGAGACGGCCCTGTTCGGCAAGTACCTCAACGGCTACGGCGACACTGGCCGCAACCACGTTCCGGCGGGGTGGGATGAATGGTACGGGGCCGTAGGGAACGCTCAGCTGAACCAGAACGGGCGGCTGGTCAGGTACCGGGCGGACACCTACCTCGACGATGCGCTTTCGGGTCTCGCCCAGAACTTTGTGAGACGTCAGGAACGCACGAACGCTCCGTTTTTCGTGTATCTCTCCGTTCACGCCCCCCACGCGCCCGCCAAACCCGCCCGGAGGCATGAGGGTCTGTACGAGGGCATGCGTGCGCCCCGTACTCCCTCCTTCGACGAAGCAGACGTCTCCGACAAGCCAGGGTGGGTGCGCGACCCAAAGCTCGACTCCGCAGTGGAGAAACGTATCGACGAGCTCTACAGCAAGAGGCTAAAGACGATGGCCGCGGTGGGCGAGATGATCGGCGGGCTGCTAAGGACGCTCGAACAGACCGGGAAGCTAGACAATACCTACGTTGTCCTCACCAGCGACAACGGCTATCACATGGGCCAGCATCGACTCGGGCTTGGCAAGCAAAGCGCCTACGAAGAGGACATAAGGGTACCTTTGATGATTCGGGGACCCGGATTGCCTGCGGGGGTCAGCAGGGACGAGATGGTACTGAACAACGACTTCGCCCCGACCTTCGCGGACCTGGCGGGCTTGCCGCCTCCGGCCTCCGTAGATGGCCGCTCGTTCGCATCCCTGCTCGACAGGTCGCGGCGTAACGATCCGACCTCCTGGCGCACGGCTTTCGAGATCCGCAATTGGGACAATAAGAGGAACGAAACGACTTACCGGGCGGTAGCGCCCGTGCCTCCTTACCGGGCCGTAAGGACGCAGAGATACCTGTACGTCGAGTACGCGGCCGGGGAGCGAGAGCTATACGACCTCAGGAAAGACCCCTACGAGCTGCACAACCTGCACGATTCGGCGGACAAGGATCTCATCTCGAAGCTCGGCGCGCGCCTCGACGCGCTGCGCGGCTGCGACGGGGAAGATTGCCGCGCCGCAGAGGACGTAGCGCCTAAATAACCTTCTCGCGCTTGAGGTAATCTTCCAGGGCCTCGCGCCAGGGGCGCAACCTTGGGCTTCCCAGGGCAGAGAGTACGCCGTTTGCGGGCCGCGCCGCTGGGAGAGGATACTCCGAGCCGGGGACGGGGACGACCTCTACCTCGACGCCGGCGAGGGAGAAGATCTCCTTCGCGAACTCGTGCCAGGAGCAGGAGCCCGAATTGGTGAGGTGGTAGAGACCGTAGTGTCGGTCTTCGATCACCCCCAGGATCCCCCGCGCGAGGTCAGCGGCGTAGGTCGGCGAGATGAACTCGTCGTCTTTGACCTTCAACACGTCCCTCTCCGCTCCCAGGCGCAGCATGGTCCGCACGAAATTGTGGCCCCTCCCGTAGACGCCCGCGGATCGGACGACATACCAGCGGTTGGTGAGCTGCCTGACGTACTCCTCTCCGGCGAGCTTGGTGCGGCCGTAGATGCTGATCGGGTCCGGCGTATCGAAGGGTTGGTAGGGTCGGCTCGACTCGCCGTCGAAGACATAGTTCGTGCTGACGTGCAGGAGATCGCAACCTAGCTCCTCACAGATCTGGGCCAGGTTCCTCGGACCGAGTGTGTTGACCCTGTAAGCAAGGTCGGCCTCTGTCTCACAGCCGTCGACGTTGGTGTAGGCGGCCGCGTTCACGACGACATCTGGAGCATGCTCCTCCAACGCCAGTCGCACGGCAGAGAAGTCGGCCACGTCGAGCTCTCCCTTCGAGAGCGCGACGACTCTGTGGCCGCGCCGGGGGAGGAGGGCGGCCAGCTCGAGGCCGAGCTGGCCGCCCGAGCCGCTTACGAGGACCTCCGGCACTTTAGACCCTCGCCAGAAGTCCGCCGTACAGGACCTCGAGCTCGTCCACGTTCTCCTGGACGGTCTTGACCGGTCCGATCCCGGCTCGGAGCCTCTCGAGCAGGCCCGGTTCCTCGACGAGGCGTCTGAGCTGACGCGCGAGGTCGCCGTGGTCCTCCAACCCGAAGAGCAGCCCGTCTCTCTCGTGCCTCACGAACTCGGACATCCCGCCGAGGTTCGTCGCCACCACCGGGATACCGGCGGCGAAAGCCTCGAAGATCACCCCTGGACCGTTCTCGTACCAACGGGAGGGCACGACAAGGACGTCCATCCCCGAGAGGACGTCGCCCACCTCCTCGCGCGCGAAGGGGCCGGCGAAGATTATCCTACCGTCTTCCCCGGCCAGCGCGCGCAACTCTTCCACAAAGGGTTTGAACCTCTCCAGGTTACCGTAGATATCGAGGGTCGCGTCCAGCTCGGACGGGAGGTCTCTGAAGGCCCGGATCAAGATGTCGCAGCCCTTGTGCGGCGCCAGGGTCCCCACAAAGCCGACCCGGAGCGGCGGGGAGAAGGGCCTGTCTTCCCTGCGTATGCCCGAAGTGTCTATGCCGTAGTGGGAGACCTCGATCTTGCCCGCTCCTATGCCGTTGGCGAGCAACAACTCCCGCATGAGGCGGGTGTAGACGATGACGTGGTCGACCAACCCCATCTGCTTCTTTATGCGTCCGGGGCGCACTTTGAGTGCCCTCACCTGGCGCAGCGAGTGGGAGAGTCCAGAGAGCCTGCTCTCCGAGAGGGCGCCGGCTATCTTTATGGCGGCCGGGGGCGTCAGGTCGACGGCCTGCTTCATCCTGGTGCCTGGGTATCTGCTCGCTATGCAGCGGGTGCAGTGCGAGATCTCGGGCCCCCTGCACATCACCCCGTCGTGGCGTCTGAGGTCGACGACGGGGCAGAACGTCCAGAAGTCCGTCGCCGTGTACACGAGCGGCACGCCGAACTCCTTGATGGCGGGGATCACACTCGCCGAGAGCCCCTGAAAGTGCTCGGCATGAACGATGTCGGGAGCAATCTTCCGCATGTACTCGCGGGTCCTAAAGGCCATGACCTCATTCTCGTAATCCAGGCTGTAGGGACGGGAGACGCCCTCTTTGGGACGGCCCACCCTGCGCACCGGTATGCCCCCGAACTCGTAGTCTTCGACCTCTCCTGGCTCGATGTCGTTGCCAGGGATACTCCGCTTGGGGGCCAGCACGTAGGGCTCGTGTCCCCTCGCCTTGAACTCCTGCGCCAGCGAGAGCGTGACGGTCTCGACGCCGGCGTAATGCTCGGGGAAGAACTGGTGCGCCGCGAAGAGGATCCTCACGTCCTACCAGTCATACGACTTCTCGTACCCGAACTCCACCAATCGCTCCCCGGCCAGCCCTTTGTAAAGCTCTCGGTCTCGCTCCGTGAAGACGTCCCTCCAGTCGCCGGCGACGCCCTTCCTGAAGAAAGAGGCCGAATCCTCCTCGCCCTGCCTGCGGCTCGAGGCCCGCTCGAAGCTGCTCGACCGCAGGCAGCGCTCTATTACCCGATCTTCGCTGCCGGCCCCCAAGAACTCGAGGATCTTCCGGAATACAGAGGTCGTATCGACGAGGAGGTCTTCGTACCGGATCTCCAGGTATCTCTCACCGTAAAGGGTTCTCCCATCGTGGCTACCTTTCCCCGTCCTGTACTCCCACCGGCCGGCCAACTGGGCCAGTCGCTCCTGCGTGAAGATCGAACGCCCCTCGGACAGGAACCGCTCCCTGTCCTCGGCGTAGTCGTCGCGGATGCGGAGCTCTTCCGGCGTTAGCTCGAAGACGCCACCCTCCCTGTCCCTGGCCAGCCGCCACCAGTGGTGCATCGCCGAGACCGCCACGTCCCTACCGTCCCTGACGATGTGGATTATCCTGGCGTCGGGGTAGATCTCGTATATCTCGTCCAGGTTCTCGGTGTGCTGGGGACTCTTGTCACCCACTATCCTGCGCCCCGTGCGGGCCACCTCCTTGGAGAGAAAGTAGTCCACACAGAGGCGAGAGAGATTCCTCAAGTCCTCATCGTAGCCGTCCGACCACAGGTTCCAGGGCAGAGCATGCCAGATCTTCAACTCCCTGGATAGTGCAAGGGCACGGGTGAGGCTGGAGACGGGCCCGGTGTAGACCGGTATCTCTTCACGGTCGTATCCGCGTCCGAAGAAGCTGCCCTCCTGGCCGCAGGCGATCTCAGGGTGTTCGCTAAGGCTGTGCCGCAACCAGGAGGTCCCCGAGCGCATCTCTCCTGCCACGAAGAACACCGTATCGTAGTCTCCCGCGGCGACGGTCTGGCCCCTGCGGGAGACGGAACGGGCCGCTGCGACGGTGGCGCTCGCGGCCCTCATGGCCATCTCGTTGGAGAGCACCGCCCCGACCAGCCGGTCGAACCGCTCGTTCTTCAGCCGGTAGTCGCGCAGGCGCTCGACGACGCGTTCGAGGTTCATGGCGGAGAGTATAGAGGATCATATCCCTCCGCCGAGGATGGTGTGCAGCCTCGCGTGGAGTTTCGGGGTCGGGTGGGAGAGGGAAGGGAGTTTGCATCCCAGGTAGGCGCCGAGCTGGGAGGCGAGGGCGTAAGTTGCCGCGTCGAGCAGGAGCTTCGGCCTCTTTTCGGGGGCCGGTTCCTCGCGCCTGAGGAGGCGATAGACGTGGCGGGTCGCGTAGGGTATGCCGAGGATCAGACGCGGCAGGTTCGGCACCGGGCGGGCCCCGAAGAGCTCGTCGAGGACGAGTTGGTCTACGTAGTGGCGTCTCAGGTCGTAGAGTGCGCCGCGCTCGTGGGAGTGGACGACGACCGAGCGCGGCTCGTAGACGATTGTGTACCCCGCTTCCACCACTTTCTTGCCCCAACGCAGGTCCTCGGCGAAGTACGCCTCCCCGAAAGGAAATTCCTCCCAGACCGAGCGGCGCAAGCAGGAACTCACGTTGTCGAAGGCGGCGATGCGGCGCCTCTGGGCCGGTGGCAGCGACAGGTACTGCGAGGTGTCGGGGATCTTCTGCTCCCGCCTTTCGGTGTTTGCGACGGCGAGGTTGCCGACCAGCGCCCTGGTCATTACGCCGGCGTCGGGCCTGGGGACGTGGCGGCCGTAGACCGCGGCGATCCGGTTGTCACTTTGCAGGTTCTCGACCATGGCGGCCAGCCACCGTTCGTCGAGCGGCAAGGCGTCTTGAACCGTAAGGGCCACGTATTCTCCGGACGAGAGCGAGATCCCGAGGTCCCGCGTCGCGCCGTGGTCGAAACTGGACTTCGAAACGTTGTGCAAGATCGCGCCGTGCCTTGCGGCGAGCTGCGCGGTGCCGTCGGTCGAGCCCGAGTCGACGACGATGACCTCCCGCTCGAAATCTCCCTCCTGGGCGTCGAGCCTGCGCAGCAGCTCCCCGAAACCTGGGCCCGCATCGAACGTGGGTATAACGACCGAGACCTGGTTGGCCAATGTTACAGCGTTCTACCAGAGTAATACTCTTCGAGCAGGGGGGCCGTTATCCTTTCGACCTGCCTTATCTGCTTTGGGGTGAGGTCCTCCTGCCAGCCTCCCGGGGTCGCCTTGCGGTAGAACTTGCCCCCGCCCTTCTTCTTCTCCGGGATGTTCTCCCAGGAGTGCTTTTCCACAGCCCGCGCCAGCTCACGTTCGTCCACGGGTACTCCGAGCGTCGAGTAGATACGCCGCATGGTGCCTAGAGTGTCTGCCCTGAGGTCTTCGTAGCGGACCATGACTTTCGGACCTCTGTGGGCGTCGTAGGCCATCTTGGCGTTCCCCGCGTGTTGCATGTAGACGTTCGCCCAGCGCCTGGTGAACGCGTCGGGGTTTTCGTCAGGCAGCGAATCGCGCTTCCATCCGCCCTTGTCCTTGCGCTCGTAGAGCCAGTTTCCCCTGCGGGCCCCGTCGAGCGTCGAGGAGACCACGTCTCTCGGGTCCCGGATCAGGAGTACCATGCGGCTCTCGGGGAGGGCTTCCATGAGCAGGGGAGCCCCGACCGAGCCGTTCGGCTCCTTGATTATGAGGTAATGGTCGGGGCCGAGGCGGGGTCTTGCGTAGCGTGCGCCGTCGAGCACGAAGTTCCTTATGGAGTGGATCCAACCCCTACGGGTCGCGTCGGCCATGACGAAGTCCGGGCGGATGAGGTTCGCCTTCTCTGCCCTGCGGTGGAAGTTGCCGAAGAGCTGGCCCACCATGGGCTCCTCCCAGACCAGATGCCGGCCCGGATCTCCCATCATGCTCCTGAGCCACGTGCTGCCGCTGCGTCCCGAGCCGAAGATCCAGACGATGTTCTCCGGCCTTACGCCGCTAACAGGGCCGCCGTCGAACCTCCTCCGCAGCGAAGCTGCCAGAAGGGGGACCTCCCTGTACTTGCCGGCCAGCCAGCGACGGCCTTTGCGCAGCACACCGGGCAGGCCCGCTTTCGTCTTCCTTATCTCCAAACCTACCATCCGCCGTTCTTCTCGTAGCCGAGCCGGATCAAGAGCTCCCCGGCCTCCTCTTTGTAGATCTCTTTGTCGCGCTCGTCGAACAGGTATTTCCAGTCGCCCGCAACGCCTTTACGATAGAAAGAAGCGGGGTCCTCCTGGCCCCGCTCGCGCCCCTTAGAGAGCTTCTCGAAGCTCGCCGAGCTCACGCAATGCTCCACCAGTGCCTCGTCCGTATCCACCCCCAGGAAACCGAGCAACCTCCCGACCTCCTCGTTGGGGCGTTCCAGCAGGTCTTCGTAGCGCACCTCGGTGTAGCGGTCTCCGAACAGGGCCGGTCCGTCCTCGATGGCCCGGCCCACCCTCAGGGCCCAGTTCTGGGCGGCTTTCCTCAGCGTCTTCTCGGCGAACATCCCCTCGCCCTTCTCCGCGAGCTCCCCAGGGCTCCTGCGGTAAGCCTCGCTCTTTGCCAGCTCCTCGGGTGAGAGCCTGTGCGTGCGGCCCCGCTTGGCGCGGTTGCCCTGCTGGTGGAGGAAGGAGACCGCCTGGTCCCTTCCGTCCCTTATGATGTGGATCACCCTCGCTTCAGGGTAGATCTCGTAGATCTCCTCCACGAACTTCGGTCCGAGCAGGGGCGTCTTGTCCCCTACCACCTTCTTGCCGCTCTTAGAGAGCTCTTGCGTGAGGAAGTAGTCCGTGGCCAGCCTGACGAGATCCCTGACGTGCTCGTCTGTGTGTCCATCCCGGCTCCACACAGACCGTTCGATCCAGAGCCTCAGGTACTCGGAGCCGAGCAACGCGTTGTACAGCGAGCTGGGCTGCTGCTTGGTCTGCGTCTGGGCCAGGACTTCCCGCCTGTACTCCTCGCCGAAGAACCGGCCCTCGCCCTTGCATAGCACTTCGGGATGGGCGTCCAGGGTCTTCATCATCCACGTGGTCCCCGATTTCGCCAGCCCGACGACGAAGAACACCGGTATCTCTTTATCACGGAAGGCCCTCCCGTTGGACGATTGCCTTCCGTGGCGCACCCTGAGCCTGTCGACGACAGGTCCCAGGCGCGCTGACCCCTCGCGTAAGGACCGGAGTACGTCACGGTACCTAGAGGTCGACACAGGCATCCTCCGTTCGGACTCGCTCCTCATCCTTGCTGCTCCGCCGGTCCCGTGGGGTAGAACTCCTCGAGAAGCGGCGCCGTAATCCGCTCGACAGTCTTCACCTGGCGGCGCGTAAGGTCCTCGCGCCACGCCTCAGGAGTGGCCTTACGGTAGAACTTGCCCCGCCCCTTCTCCTCTTCCGGGATGTTCTCCCAGGCGTGCTTCTCCACGGCTTTGGCTAGCTTTGCCTTCTCTACGGGGACGTTCAGCTCGCCGTACATGCGCTTGATCGTCCCCAGGGTGTCGGCCCTCAGATCCTCGTAGCGGACCACCACCTTGCGGCCCTCATGCGCCTCGTAGGCCCGCCTGGCGCTCCCTACGTGCTGCAGGTAGGCGTCGGCGTGGCGCCTCACGAAAGCGTTCGGGTTCGTCTCGGCGAGAGACTCAGCGCGACGGCCCCCTTCGCCCCTTCGCCTGGTCTGCCAACCACCCTTCCTGGTGGCGTCGAGCCAGGAGGCGACGACGTCCCTCGGGTCACGGATCAGGAGCACCATCCCACTCTCCGGCAAGGCCTCCATGATCAAGCCCGCACCCACCGAGCCGCCGGGTTCCTTGACCGCGAGGTATCCGCCGTCCAGCTCGGGGAAACGCGCGTCGGCCCCGTCCAGGATGAAGTTCCTGATGGAACGGAGCCAGACGTCTTTGTACTGGGACGCGAGGATAAAGTGCTTCCCGCCGTGGCGCTGGAACCTCTGGGGGTCGAAGATGGTCCCGACCCTGGGCTCGAACCACACGTCATGACCTTCTGGCTCCTCCATTATCGCGGCGAGCCAGGTGCTCCCGGTGCGTCCCGTGCCGAAGATCCAGATCATGTTCTCGGGAGCGACACCACCGGCGGAGCGCCCGCCGGTGCCGGTCCGTTCTACCAAGGCACCGCGGGTAACGCCGGCCTCGAGGCCAAGGACGGCCCTGATCCTGCGCGCCACACCGGAGACTCTAGGATGTCTGAAGACGGGCACCAGGAGCCTCCTACGCTGTGCTCCGGACGGGGTAGAGCTCTCTGAGGAGGGAGCCTGCCACCCCTTCGACTATCTCGGCCTGCCTTGCGGTCAGATCTTCCCTCCAGCCTCCCGGCTTCGCCTTGCGGTGGAACTTGCCCTCGCCCTTCTGTTCGTCCGGGACCTTCTCCCAGGAGTGCTTCTCCACCGAGCGCGCAAGCTCGGCCTCCTCCACGGGCATCTCCAGCTCCGAATAGATGCGCTTCATCGTCTGCAGAGTATCCGCCCTCAAGTCCTCGTAACGGACGAGGACCTTGAGTCCCCCGTGGGCGTCGTAGGCCTTCTTCGCGTTTCCGACGTCCCGTACGTACCTCCTTGCCTGACCCTTCACGAAGGCATCCGGCCTGCTCTCGGCCAGCGAAGGCGGCTTCTCCTTGCCGCCTTTCTTCATCAGGTCGGCGGTCCAGGTCCCTCCCTTGTGGGCGTCGAGGTTGGAGGCGACGACGTCCCTCGGATCGCGGATGAGCAGGATCATACGACTCTCGGGCAGAGCCTCCATGAGCAGCGGGGCCCCCATCGACCCCTGCGGCTCCTTGACGATCAGGTACCCTCCGTCTTTGGCTGCTACCCCGGGAAAGCGCGCGGCGGCCGAGTCGAGGACGAACCTCCTTATGGTACCGAGCCAGAGCTCCCTGTGGCGGGTCCCGAGGATGAAATGCTCATCCTCGCTGCGGTGGCCCGCCCGCTCGTAGTAGAGGTTGCCGAACAGATGCCCCACGAGCGGCTCGTGCCACCTGCTGTACCCCCCTACCTCGCCCATTATGGCGCTGAGCCAGGAGCTTCCCGTCCTCGCCGTACCGAACACCCAGACGAGGTTCTCCGGCCTCATGCCGCCGGTCTCCTCCGGCATCCCTCTACCCCTTACCTTGCGCCAGGCGTCCCGGATCACAGCGCCCCCCGCGTACTCGCCGTGTGGGGATAGAACACTCTCAAGAGCGGAGCCGTAATATCCTCGACTATCTCGACCTGCCTTGCGGTCAGGTCCTCCCTCCAGCCTCCCGGCTTCGCCTTGCGCCGCTTCTTGCCCTCGCCCTTCTGTTCGCTCGGGATCTTCTCCCAGGAATTCTTCTCCACCGAGCGCGCAAGCTCGGCCTCCTCCACGGGCATCTCCAGCTCCGAGTAGATGCGCTTCATCGTCTGCAGAGTATCCGCCCTCAAGTCCTCGTAACGGACGAGGACCTTGAGTCCCCCGTGGGCCCTGTAGGCCTGCCTGGTCTTCTCTATCTGTTGCACGTAGGAGTTCGCGCGCTTCCTCACGTAGACGTTCGGGTTCCTGGTCTGCTTTGTCGACGTACTTCTCTGGGCCTCCCTTCGCTCAGAGAGCCAGCTTCCCTCGCTACGGGCGTCCATACTCGAGGCGACAACGTCCCTGGGGTCCCGGATCAAGAAGATCATACGGCTCTCGGGGAGGGCTTCCATGAGCAGCGGCGCGCCTATTGAGCCGTTCGGCTCCTTGATTATCAGGTAGCCGCTCACCTCGGGAAAGCGTGCGGCCGCCCCGCCGAGGACCAGATCCCTCATAGGCCCGAGCCAGGTCTCTTTGTAGGGCTCTCCCAGGATGTATTGTCTGCCCGACTTGCGCCCCCCCACCCTGAAGTAGTGAAAGTTGCCGAAGAGATTTCCTACGAGCGGCTCGTTCCACATGGCGCATCCTTCGAGGCCTTCCATCATGGAGCCGAGCCACGTGCTGCCGCTGCGGCCCGTGCCGAAGATCCAGACGATCTTCTCCGGCCTCATGCCACGCGACGGTCGTCGGGCCCGCGAGCGGAGGGACTCGCCCTTTCTTACCGCGCGCCGCCAGGCCTGCTTGAACCTCGGCGTCAATATCGTTCCTCCCAAACCCTCCTGAGGGCTCGTCGGCCACAAGGTGATCGCAACGATCTGCTCCCATAAGACTTATCTACGTGCGATGGGCTATTATACTCTGACAGCGCCCCGTTTAGTGGCGCCGACCCTCGCGTGACCCGTGCATCTTTTCGCGCAATGGATCACCAGACCCCTTAACAATTCTCCGTCTTTGTTAGATAATGTGGCCTTGCGCAACGGTATGGTCTTCTTGTAGGGGGGATGTTTGCGGGTCAAAGTCATGGAAGCCGGCGACGGTCGTCTTCAAGGGTACACTTTCGCCGCTGCTCTACTATGGGCGGTCCTCCTACTAATCCTCGCTCCGGGGTCGAAGGCGGAACTCGCCACGCAGCCCGGGGTGGACGACGACCCCGAGGGCGCGCCGTACGTCGCCGGTGAGCTACTCGTCGCCTACGAGCCCGGAACCTCCGATGAGGCCGAAGAGATGGTCGTCAGGCAGTCGGGAGCGCGGACCCTGAAGGATCTTCCGGGGGAGGTGAGGCTCGTCTCCTTCCCGGCGATCAGGCGCGAGGCATCCGAGGCTGCGCGGGAGCGGGCCCTCGCACGGGCGCTGGGGTATCTCGCGCACAGAGCGGGGGTCGTGGCCGCTGACTACAACTACTTGCGCGAGCCTTTCTTCATGCCGAACGACCCGAAGCTCGCCAACCAGTGGGGACTCGCCAGCACGAGGTTCGGGGGCGCGTGGAACGACGCAAAGGGCGACGGGGCGAAGGTCGCCATCGTGGACTCGGGCGTCTACTCGGAGCATCCAGATATAGGCAGGATCGTAGCCCAGAGAGACTTCGTCGAGGGCGACGCGGTGGCCGACGACGACTACGGGCACGGCACCCACGTAACGGGCATAGCGGGAGCGCTCACGGACAACGGCAAGGGCGTGGCCGGGGGATGCTTCGGGTGCGGGCTTATCATAGGCAAGGTTATGGGCTTCGGAGGGTTCACCACGGATTCGCGGATAGTGGAGGGCATCGACTGGAGCGTGAACCAGGGTGCCGACGTCGTGAACCTCTCGCTCGGCGGGCCGGCGGACTCCAGCGTGCTGAGGACGGCGGTCAACCGCGCGCACGGCCAAGGCGCCGTCCTAGTGGCGGCGGCCGGCAATGATGGGGTGAGTGAGCCGCGGTACCCGGCGGCGTATTCCAAGGTGATCGCCGTGAGCGCCATCGGCACGGAGGACAGGCTCGCTTCCTTCTCCGGCCGCGGCAGATGGGTGGATCTTGCCGCGCCGGGGACGGATATAATCTCCACCAGCAATTCGGGAGGCTACGACAGGCAGAGCGGGACGAGCATGGCGGCGCCCTTCGTGTCCGGCCTCGCCGGGTTGCTCGCCTCCCAGGGCATGTCCGCGGACTCGGTCCGTCAGGGCATGCAGGCCACCGCCGAGGATCTCGGTCCCGCGGGGCAGGATCCCCGCTACGGGCACGGCAGGATCGACGCCGCCAACGCCGTGAGATAATCTAGCGCCGCAACCTGGCAAGCCCTTGCTTGCTTATGTAAACTTGCCGCCGCCCACATTCTCGGGCACATGGCTTACACTACTGGCGGCGCCGCCTACGATGCGAGGGACGTAATTGGCCACGTACACGTACAACGGTAAGAGAAGCTTCGCTGGGGAGTTCTTCGACTCCCTGGCGTCTTTCTACCGCAAACGTTGGCTGCTCAGGTACTTTGTCCGCCGCCAGGTGACCCGTAGCTACAAAAGGTCCTATCTGGGCCTCGCGTGGGCGATACTGGGACCCCTGATCTGGGTCTTCTTCCTGACGTTGATCTTCTCTGAGGTGGTCGGCCTGAGGTTCAGGGAGGTAGAGGGCGATCCCACGCTCAACTTCGGGCTGTTTTTGTACTGCGGTCTGCTCCCATTCATGGCCTTCTCCGAAGCGCTGACCAAGGGACTTAACAGCATCAAGAACAACGCGGGGTTGGTTCAGAAGGTGGTCTTCCCGCTGGAGTTGCTCCCCTTTACCAACGTGGTAGCTTCGCTGTTCGACAAGCTCTTCGGCATTGGTGCGCTCGTATTGATCGTCTTCGTTCTGCAACACAGGCTGCACTGGCAGGTCTTGCTGCTGCCCCTGATCATCGTGCTGCAGTTGTTGTTTACACTGGGTCTGACCTACATCATGGCGGTAGTCGGAACCTACGTGCCCGACATGGGCGAGGTCCTAAGGCCCATAATCAGGGGGACCTTCTTCATCACACCGATCCTCTGGCCGCCCGAGACGTTGCCTGAGAACCTGCAATTCATAAACGACTACAACCCGCTGGCCTACCTGGTTGGCGCATACAGGGATATGATCCTCGAGGGTACGCTCCCTGGCGGGTTGGCGACGCTCTACTTCGCCCTGTTCTCCCTGGCCCTGTTCCTCGCCGGCTTCGCGCTGTTCGTCAGGGTGAAGCCAGGGTTTGCGGACCACCTGTGACGCCGGCCATCTCCCTCAGGGGAATAGGCAAGAAGTACAGGATCTCCCCGAGCCGGTCTTCGAGGTTGGGGGAGATCCTGAGCTTCGGCAAGGCCAAACGGAGCCACGAGTTCTGGGCGCTGCAGGACTTCAACCTGGACGTGGAACCAGGCACCACCCTGGGCGTAGTGGGCCGCAACGGGGCCGGGAAGAGTACACTTCTGAGCATTATCTCGGGCGTCCTGCGGCCGACGACGGGAGAGGTCGAGGTCCGGGGCCGGCTGTCGGCGATCTTCGGCATCGGGACCGGGTTCAACCCGCTCTTTACGGGACGCGAGAACGCCATGCTCAGCGGTCTGATCCTTGGCATAGAGCACGACGAGATGGTGGAGCGCTTCGACGACATCGAGGCTTTCGCGGACATCGGGGAGTTCATGGACCAGCCGATCAAGACCTACTCGAGCGGGATGCGTAGCCGTCTGGGCTTCGCCGTCGCGATCAACGTAGAGCCCGATGTCCTCGTCATAGACGAGGCCCTCTCTGCGGGCGACTCGGCATTCAAGAAGAAGGCGATCCAGAGGATGTACGACCTCAAGGACTCCGGTTCCACGGTCCTTTTCGTCTCCCACAGCATGGGGATGGTAAAGCGATTCTGCACGGAGGCCGTGCTGCTCCACAAGGGAAGGCTGGTAACCACCGGCAGCCCCGAGGAGGTGGTCGACCACTACGAGGAGATGCTTTCGAAGACTCAGGAGATGAAGAACGCCCGCCCCAGCGAACTGGACAAGCTACTGGACTACGAGATAGAGCACGAAGACGAGGAGGATACGCCGGCCAAGGACCACGGCCGCACTTCTGGGAAGACCCCGAACACCCGCGGGATCGTGGGAGGGGCCGAGATCCTCGGCCTCGAACTGCTCGACGAGAGCGGGCAACCGGCCGGCGCGCTGCCCTCGGGCGCGATCCTGATCGTGCGGGTGCGCCTGCGCTACGACGAGACCATGGAGGACAGCACCCTGGGCATCACGTTGCAGAGCGAGAGAGCCGGTGTGGAGGTCTTCTCGACGGATACGGCGCTCGAAGGCGCTCCGCTCGGGCGGAAGGACGCGGGCGAGCAGGCGGCGGTCGACTTTACGTTCGCGGTGCCGCTGGGATCCGGCACCTACAACGTGGACGCGTCCCTGACTAACCCGCAAGCGAACGGCTCGGATGTGGCCCGCACACAGAACGCGGCGACCTTCGAGATAACCCAGGACGGGGCTCTCGCCCCGGTCAGAAGCCTGGTGGACCTGCCCGCCGACGTCGAGATCCACAATCCGGAGGGCAGGCAGGAGAGGCCAGTCTGAAGCCGTGCCTCCCCGCGTCACGGTCGTCATCCCTAACTGGAACGGTGAGCGGTTCCTGAGGCTTTGCCTTAGCTCCCTGCGAGACCAGTCTTTCAGAGGCTTCGAGACGATCGTGGTGGATAACGGCTCCGTCGACGGCTCGGTGACCTTTATCAAGGAACACTTCCCCGAGGTCGACGTGGTCCCGCTCGGCGAAAACCGGGGCATCGCCGCGGCTTTCAACGCAGGGATCGAGGCGTCTAAGGCGGAGTACGTGGTACTCCTCAATAACGACACCGAGCAGGACCCGGGCTGGCTGGAAGCGCTGGTTCGCGGCGCTGAGGATCATCCCGAGGCCGGCTTTTTTGCGAGCAAGCTGGTCGACTTCCACGACCGCACGATTCTCGACGGGGCCGGGGACGCCATGCGTCTGAGCGGTCTGCCTTACCGCCTCGGGCACGGCGAGCGCGACGGTGGCGGGTTCGACAGGCCCTACTACGTCTTCGGGGCGTGTGCAGCGGCGGCGCTCTATCGCAGGGACATGCTCGATGAAGTCGGACCCTTCGACGAGGACTTCGTCTCCTACTGCGAGGATGGAGACCTGAGCTTCCGCGCCCAACTCGCTGGCTATCGTTGCTTCTATGTCCCCGACGCCGTCGTCTACCACATGGGAAGCGCCTCGACCGGCGGCAAGCGTAGCCCGACGGCGACCAGGCTCGGTAGCCGCAACTCATTTAGCCTGCTGGTCAAGAACCTGCCCCTCTCCGTGGTACCGCACATACTGCCTTTCTTCGCCGCGGGACAACTCGGGCGCATGATCACCGCCGCCGTGACGGGCTCTTTGCGGGCGCACCTGGAGGGACTCGCGGGCGCGTGGCGCCACCTGCCGCTCATGCTCGGGAAGCGGGCCATGATACAGAAGAAGAAGAGACTCTCCGACGCCGAGGTCCGCAGGGTCCTCAGGGAGTCATCACTCGCCGCGACGGCGAGCATCGCGCGCCGGCTGCGAGATAGGGTCGTGTCGCGATGAAGTTCTCGGTTATCATCGTCAACTACGCCTCCTGGCCCCTGACGTTGCGCTGCATCGAGTCCCTGCAACAGACGCGTTACGGGGACTTCGAGGTCTTCGTCGTCGACAACGACAGTGTGGAGCCGCCCGAGCTTCCATCCTGGGTGCGTCTGATCCGGAACAAGGAGAACATAGGCTTCGCGCGCGCCCACAACAGGGGCATCGCCGCATCGAGCGGAGATCCGATAGTGCTCATAAACCCCGACACCCTGGTGGAGAGGGACTTCTTCGAGCAGCTAAAGGCATTCGTCTCAGACAACCCGAAAGCCGGGATCTCCGGGCCGAGGATAGTGGACTCGGAAGGTCATCTCCAGCTCTCGGCAAGGCGAGAGGTTAGCGCCCTCTCCGGGTTTCTCGGACGCACCTCTCTCCTGACCCGCCTCTTCCCCAAGAGCTCAATCGTTATGAGCCAGTTCCCCGCTGTCACGGACCAGTCCCGCCCGACCCCGGTCGACTGGGTCTCCGGCGCCTGCATGGTTGTCCGCAGGGATACATTGCGAGACGTGGGCCCTCTGGACGAACGCTTTTTCATGTACTTCGAGGACGCCGACCTCTGCAGGCGGGCCCGCGCGGCAGGCTGGCTCGTCTACTACCTGCCGCACGTCGAAATAGTCCACCAGACCGGCGCAAGCAGCCGCAGTAAACCGAAGGCGATCTGGCTCCTCCACAAGAGCGCGTTCCTCTACCACCGCAAACACGGCGTCCACGGCCCCTTCGGCGCCTACAGCGCGATGGTTCTCGCCGGGCTCACCCTCCGCGCCCTGGCGAAGCTAGGGATCTCGCTGTTCGCGAAATAGGCGTCAGGCTACAGGTTTCATACGGAATCCGCCTGATCACTCCCGCGGGAGCACAACTCCTACCCCCATGCTCCCGGCAGTACCGTCATACCGAGACCGATTGGACGAGACCGCGTTCGGGCTGCGGACACGCATGGTAGCGCCTCACATTTGTCATACCCGCGGGACCTGTCCCCGCGAACGCGGGGAGAAGGGATCCACTACAGCAGGCGCTACGCACGTTCGATCAGAAGCTGACCGAGGGATCGGTGATAAGGCTTGTGAGCTCGGTGCTCTTAGAGCAGCACCACGAGTGGCAGGTCTCCGAACGTCACCTTTCAGCGCCGGGTCGTTGGCGAAGCTGGATCGAAGGGAGGAGCAGCTGGCCGAACGGCCGCAACAGGTGGCGGGCTAACGAGCGATGAGGAGTGGAGCGGCACGGGACTCTTACATACTTGACAGGACGCATACCCCCTCTCCTCTTGTGCGCAGCGAACATTCGAGAGGCAAAGGAAAGCCCCGACCCGGCGGATGAAGAGACCGGGCCGAGGCGGAGGACGGGGCGTGCTGTAAGGAGGTAGGGAGCGCCCCGCAGATACTTGCTACGCTACCGCTCTCTTATAGGTATACGGACGGGGCGCCGTTTTCGATCACGCCGCGCGCAAGTCGTGCAGGCTCTCGGCCCGGCCGACTCCCTAAGCGCCGCCTCCCGGATCTCCAGTAAGGCCGGGCATCGCCGGCGGCCCTAGCCTATCTGGGCGGGGCTATGCTGAACTTCGCCTTGACGCAGTACTTCGAAGATGAGATGAGAAGGCCGAACCCCCATACGCAGTACCCTGTGCGAGGGTCTGCAAAGATTGACGGGCTCAAACGCCCAATATGGAAGGAGGATCGGCCCACCATGGATGGTAGCAAACAGCATCCAAAGATGACAGCCGCATTGGACATAGGCGACAAATACTCCTACCTCTGCCTCCTCGACTCAGAGCATCATGCTGTGGGACTGGATAAAGCTGCTGATCGTACCTGCGGTGATCGCCGGGGGTGGGCTGTAGTTCAACCAGCAGCAACAGGAGCGCCAGCGGGAGGATAACCGGCAGCACCGAGAGCGCGAACTAGAGAGTTGACGTGCGATTACCCATCTTCGTCAGCGTCAAGCTAACTGACGAATTGAGTGGCGAATCCCAAGAGAGCACAACGAACTGGCGGATCAGCGGCGAGCAACCGCCTCCACCGCAGTACGATGCACCCGTGTCACCGCCGCCAGAAGGTTACCACGCTCGACGCGGCAAGCGTTGGTTCGTCGGCTGCATTCGGTTGTTGGGCGGCCGCCCACTAGAGCCAGCGACGGACCGATGCCTTGTAGGGCACGTACTCCGCGGGAAACCGCGCCTCGAGGTACCGCTCTTCTCGCGGGATGACCACAAACGACATGAGCGCGATGGCCGCAACGAGCGTGATCAGCATGCCGAGGCTGTTGACCCAGAACGCAAGTCCGAGCTGGAGGAGCGAAAAGGCGAGGTAGATGGGGTTCCGGCTGAAGCGATACGGTCCCGTGCGGACGATGGTTGTCGCGGGGCGGTTGCCCGGGACGGGAGTTCCAGCCGCCCGGAAGGTGCGAACTGCGGAGAGGAAGAGAGCGACCGCTACGAGCGTGAGAAAAACGCCGACGGGTGCCCCAAGGGAAGGCGGCACAAAGTGCACCGGCCACAGGGCGTGGATCGCGAGGCCGAGTGCGATTGCGCTAAGGTAGACGAGTGGAGGACGCACGAGCCCGAGGTTGGCGACATCGGGCTCAGGATTTGGCCGACCGTTGCTTCTCAGGGGATCACCCCCTACCTTCCTCTCAGCCCCTCCGCGAACTCCCAGGCCGGCATTACCGGGAGGGTCTCGGGCTGGGTTTGGTCGCCAGGCGGCGCGTCCACGAGCACGTACATGAGGCCGGAGCGTTCGAGCTTGGAAACCAGCTGCGTGCGAGGAAGCGAGACCACCTCGTCGGGCTGCGAGCGCTCGAACGTGTCACTGACGAAGCCCTCCCCGAAGCGCTCTACGGCCTCTTCCCAGTTTGGCCAGTCTACGAGGGTGCTGCTAACGTCGAAGATCACCGCGCTCAACATGCGGGCAGTCTAGCGTGGACCCGAACCTCGGAGAAGCCCCTCAAAGCGAAGTTCGCAGAAAAACCTAGAAACGGAAGTCCAACTTCGGAGGATTTACCTTCTACGAGCATCGGTGAATAGCTCATAATGTGGGGGCATCTCGCACAGAAGAGAGGAGCGCGCGTAGACGACAGGCCAAAGCCGGAGCACGACACCTTCGAGCAGTTCATGGAGCTGTAGCGCGGACGACTAAAAGAGCACGCCTCGGCCATGCTCTGCCGGGTGAGTCGCAGGAGGAACTCGAGCGCATAGCCGCAGAAGACCAGCGTATGGCCCAGGAGGGGATGGTCTCGCTCAAGATAGGAGAGGAGATCCACCACAAGCACATAGACGAGCTAACTCCCGAGGATCGCCCGGCCCGGTTCGCGGCCGAGCAGGTAGCGTGGCTCATGGAGCGTGTAGAGAGCAGCAGGAAGGGCACTGACTCCCCTACCATCTAGGCCGAACCTCCTAGAACCCCGTCAAGGCGAAATTCGGATGATCACCTTTCTAGGGATTTGGATAAAGGCTAAATATGGGTTTAAGTATCCCAATCCGTGGAATACGCAGAGCCTCTTCAGGGTTGACACACCGAACGCGGGACGAGATCACTCTATCTGTTGTTGAGGATGGCAACGTCTTTGGGGAGATGGCCCTAACTAGCCAGAGCCTGCACGGTCTCTACGTGAGGGCCCTCACCCCTTCGACCGTGGTCTCTCTGAGGCGCGAGGAGCTAGAGGATCTGATCAAGAAGAAGCCAGAGGTGGGCCTGCGGCTGGTGCGCGATCTGGCCCAGAGGCTGCACGACTCCGAGGCCCGCTACGCCGACATGATAGCCAAGGACGTCCCGGCCAGGCTTGCCACCCAGATCCTTTCGTTGGTCGACTCCGAGGGGGTGGTCGGCCGCGAGCGCTACCGCATCCCCACCCACTAGCAGCTTGCCTCCATCATAGGCTGCAAGCGGGTGGCGGTAACAAGAGCGTTCTCCAAGCTAAGGGAAGATGGGGCTCTTGAGGTAGAGGACCGGCGCATCGTGGTCAAGGACATAGACGCCTTAAAGAAACTGGCCGAGGATAGATAAAGGATGACGTTTGTGGTGTTTTGTCAGTGGCTGTGGCCTGGGGCGTTGCAAGACTGAACTTCTTAGAAAGCACCGCCTGGGCACATGGGTGACTAAGGGGAGAAGTAGGCCGGGGCGGCTACACTCCGCCTGCTCCGTCCCAGGCACTCATGGAGATGGAGGTAGAACAGCACGTAGAATGTTGGGTTCGGTAGAACTTAGTCCGGCCGGGGCTTCCCCTCCATCCCGACCGGATCGGATGAAGGGCCTAAGTAGCGTTCCTTACTCCGCACTAGCTGGTTGGTTATCGACGGCGAGACCA
This sequence comes from uncultured Rubrobacteraceae bacterium, assembly GCA_963849745.1. Classification (GTDB taxonomy): domain Bacteria; phylum Actinomycetota; class Rubrobacteria; order Rubrobacterales; family Rubrobacteraceae; genus Rubrobacter_D. The sequence goes on from CAWKIM010000001.1 coordinate 140,115, forward strand.
GCCCTGGGATCGCTCATCGATGTGTTTACATTTCTCGTAGGGCCGCTTCTATCAGGCGCACGCAGGAACTCGAGCAGCAGGGCATTGACCCTGTGGAAGCTTTCCTGCTGCACTCAGTGGCTCGTGCTCGGTAGACGTTCGACCCGCACGTTCGGCGCCCCGCTCGTTTCCGGCTCGGCGAGCTCCGTCCCGAGGTAGCGATCTTCCTCGCCCCAGTTCACCACAACTGGCATCTCGACCCTGCGCAAGAGCCTCCTACTTCGCATCATCGACGATGCTCGGCGCGCCGTGTGGCCCTAACCTCGCCAAAGTCCCCCATGGGCTAAATCTGCTCGTGACGTTGGTTGGATGGCAGCCTACTGTGAATCTCTCCCAGAGGCCGCGTTGCTCTGCAAGACGCTCACTTGCGAAGTAGAGTTCGCTTGATCGCCCGAAACAGAAGTGGACGAAGAGACGAGAGCGGTGCTCCCGTGGCCGTCGTACCGGAGGGTTAGAGAGCGACCTTGGGTGCTGGTCTGCTGGACGGAGTTAGTGTGACCTCCGGCGCTGAACTCGACCTTCATCTGCCCAGAGTTCGAGCTCTGCTTGCTTATCTCGCATTCGAGCCGCTGCCCGTCTAGATCGTAGATGAACCGCTTTGGGACTCTTCCGCTGAGCTTCTTCTCCTCTTCGCCCCCGATGATGCACGTGCCTGAGAACTCGGTTCCTGGGCTACCCTCGATCTTCAGCGTGACCTCTCCGGAGGGAGCAGTGGCGTCGGCACCCTCTGCCTTGGCGGTTCTGAAACCTCCAACTCGCACCATGGCCTCCCCAGCCCGTGCTACTACTGCGGAGTTTCCAGCGCGCACCACGACACCCGCCTTCTTCACCCGCCTTACATGGTCGTCCGATTCTTCCGGCGCGTGCGGAGCGATCCCGGCCATGGTAGGTTCCTTTACCCTCTTCATTGGCTGCCGGTCTCTTGCAGCGTCGTCGGCACAGCCGTAGGGGGCCGCGAAGATTACCATGACCACCACCAACAGGAGGAGACGTGTCGCCAAGCTCCCTTCTCTCCTTGTGTCTTTCGAACTTTCGTACCCGATTCTACAAGCCCCTATTCACCGGAGTGCTAGAAGTACCCCACAGCATCAGTTAGGCTCCTTCGTCAACGGTCCCAGCAGATCTTCCTCTCCTAACTCTCGGAGGATGCGCGGCCAAATGCCCTGCTTCACCCACAGCTCGTGGCGCCGGTAGGCACTCTCCCACTTGCCGTACTCCTCGGGCATCTCCCGCCACGACGATCCCGTCCTGCGCGACCATGCCTCCCCCTTCTTAGTTCTATCTAAAGGGTAGCCCAGGAACGAGCTAACTGATGCTGTAGGGCCCCATTTCTACGCACTCGGGTGAATAAGGGCAAGAGAAGGGGCTGGATCCTCGGACCCAGCCCTTGAGGGTACCGATTCGGCCCTGACGGGTTCCAAGGGCCAAAAATGGCCCGAAGTGTGTAGGACCCTGCACACAAAGTTGCGGAGCACCTTTGCTACCCTCCCTACTGTTGTGCAAGACACCTCGTTTGGAGGGGGTTCCCATATGCGACGATTGTCGCTGGCCATGCTGTGCGCTCTGATAGCGCTGCTGTTTTCCGTCGGGTTGTCCGAACATAAAGCAGAAGCCCAGACCGGGTATGCATCGTGGTACTCAATGCCAGGAGCCTACACGGCCTCGGGGCAGGTGATGACGGCGTCGACGTGGGGTGCGGCGCACCGTACCCTGCCGTTTGGAACCGAGCTTACGGTGTGCTACGCAGGACGGTGTGCCTACGATGTTCCGGTGATCGACCGCGGGCCTTACGTGTACGGGCGCGACCTGGACGTCACCGTTGCGGTGGCTGATCAGATCGGCCTCACGTACGCGGGTGTTGGGCTTGTCACTTGGTGGGTTGAGTAGCTTCACCGACCTCCCACTCTCGCCACCACGGCGGGTTGTCGGTGCCTTCTCTGAGGCGGTGAACGTGTAGCGCCGGCCGAACGGCGTGCGCAGGGGTTCATCGACCCTTCTTACACTCTCAGAACCTCAGCTACCGAATATCCTGCGCCGCCAGGGCCCTTGTACGCCCTCCTTAGAGCTTCCCGAAGTGCGGTGCTCCACAGTGCTTGCGGTAGGTAATTATGCGCGTGTAGCAATGTCCCTCGAGCACCTCGAACGGACCGGTTTCGCTCGTCTCAGGCGTCCTTATAGTGCGGCAGGGCTCCTTCTGGCATACCGTTCAGCGGTGGGGCTGCGCGGTCTTTGTCGGAGAGACTCGGGGTCTGGATGGGCCACTGTATCCTGATTTCGGGATCGTTCCACAGGATGGAGCGGTCGTACTTGGGAGCGAAGTAGTCTGTGCATTTGTAGGAGAAGAGCGCGCTCTCGCCCGTGACGACGAAACCGTGGGCGAAGCCGGGAGGGACCCAGAGTTGGCGCCTGTTCTCTTCTGAGAGGGTCGAGCCCGTCCACCCGCCGAAAGTCGGGGAGCCGACCCTGATATCCACGGCGACGTCGAAGACCTCGCCCCGCAACACGGAGACGAGCTTGCCCTGAGCCTGGGGGTTCTGGAAGTGTAGGCCGCGAAGCACACCGTGGGCCGAGAACGAGAGGTTGTCCTGCACGAAGCGGTCCGGTATGCCGTGCTCTTCGTAGCGGGCGCCGTTCCAGCTCTCCATAAAGAAACCGCGGACGTCGCCGAAGACATCAGGCTCGATGACGAGTACTCCTGGCAGCTCCGTCTCGAGGACGTTCAAGTGACGTACTCCTCGCTCTTCAGGAGCTCGAGCAAGTACCGGCCGTAGTCGTTCTTCCTCATCGGATAGGCGAGACGTTCGAGGCTTTCGGCGTCGATGTAGCCTTTGCGGTAGGAGATCTCCTCGGGACACCCGATCTTGAGGCCTTGGCGCTGCTCGATGGTCTCGATGAAGTTGGATGACTGGTGCAGTGACTCGTGCGTGCCGGCGTCGAGCCACGCCATCCCGCGGCCCATGAGCTCGACCTGCAACTCCCCGCGCTCGAGATAGTCGACGTTGACGTCTGTTATCTCGAACTCTCCCCGCGCCGAAGGCGTAAGGTCGGCCGCCACATCGAGCACCCTGTTGTCGTAGAAGTAGAGGCCTGTCACTGCGTAGTGCGAGCGGGGATTCTCCGGCTTCTCCTCGATACTGAGGACCGTCCCGTCTCCGTCGAACTCTACGACGCCGTAGCGGCCAGGGTCCCTTACGTAGTATCCGAAGACGGTGGCACCACTCTGTCTGCCCGCCGAACGCTCCAGTAGCTCGGAGAAACCGTGTCCGAAGAAGATGTTGTCCCCGAGGACGAGGGAGACGCTCTCGGACCCGACGAACTCCCGCCCGATGACGAAGGCCTGGGCCAGGCCTTCGGGCCTGGGCTGCGCGGCGTAGCTGAAATCTACACCCCACTGCGAACCGTCGCCGAGCAGATCTTCGAAGCGGGGAAGGTCTTCGGGGGTGGAGATCACCAGTATGTCCCTGATGCCAGTGAGCATCAACGTGGTCAACGGATAGTAGATCATCGGCTTGTCGTAGACGGGGAGGAGCTGCTTGCTCACGGCTCTCGTGAGCGGATACAGCCGCGTCCCCGAGCCTCCGGCGAGCACGATCCCCTTCACCCCGACCCTCCACGGCTGCCCAACCCCAGTCGCTCTCCCCTGTAGCCGCGCGAGATCGCGGCCTCGCACCACCCGCGGTTCTCCAGGTACCAGCGCACGGTCTTCTCCAGGCCTGTCTCCAGCGTCTCCTCGGGCCTCCAGCCGAGCTCGCGTTCTATCTTCCCCGCGTCTATGGCATAGCGCCTGTCGTGGCCAGGCCTGTCCGCGACGAACGTGATGAGCGACTCGTGCGGCGATCCGGGGACCAGCCGGTCGAGCAGGGCGCAGATGGTCTTGACGACCTCCAGGTTCGTCCGCTCGTTGTGGCCGCCGACGTTGTACGTCTCCCCGCGACGGCCGCGCCTTAGCACAGCGACGATAGCCCTGCAGTGGTCCTCTACGTAGAGCCAGTCCCTGATGTGCTGCCCGTCGCCGTAGACGGGCAAGGGTTCTCCTCGCATGGCGGTCAGGATCATGAGCGGTATGAGCTTCTCGGGAAAGTGAAATGGCCCATAGTTGTTCGAGCAGTTGGTAGTGAGCGTGGGAAGCCCGTAGGTGTGGTGGTAGGCCCGCACGAGATGGTCGGAGGCCGCCTTGGAGGCGGCGTAGGGGGAATTGGGCCTGTAAGGGCTCTCCTCGGTAAAGTAGCCTTCGGGCCCCAGTGTCCCGTACACCTCGTCCGTGGAGACGTTCAAGAAACGGAAGGCGTCGTGGTCCTCCACTTCGAGGATGCTCCAGTAGGAGAGCGCGGCCTCGAGTAGCTCGTGGGTCTCGACCACGTTGGTCTGTACAAAGGCCTTCGGACCGTCGATGGAGCGGTCTACATGAGTCTCGGCGGCGAAGTTGACGACGGCCGAGGGCCGATACTCGGCGAGCAGGCGGTCCACCAGCTCCCTATCCCCGATCCTCCCCTGCACGAAGAAGTGGTCTGGATGATCCGAGACAGTGGCCAGTGTCTCTGGGTTGCCGGCGTAGGTTAAAGCGTCAAGATTGACGACCCTGTAGTCTCCGACCGCCCTCAGGACGAAGTTGCCCCCTATAAAGCCGGCGCCGCCGGTGACGAGGATGGTTGGTTTCTCTCTCTGCAATGCGCTCCTCTACTTTAAGGCTTCAGGTTTTTCGGAGGCCTGAGTCCTGTAGCCTACTAGACCCATCGTGGGGTCGCCAAATTCTTGAAACGCCGCGTCGGTGCGTGATACTTTTCTTACGCTGTGGTCTCTGGCTTTAACGACCGTTCGCGGCAGGATCTCGGTCCGTAGAGTCGAACCAGCCCGATTTCGAGCGAAAGGCTAGGCTTGTATTGAGCGTTCAGACGCGGGTATCGAGACAGGGCGTTATCCGGAGGTACCGTGAGTGGCTGCCAGAGATTCCGGATGATGCCATAGCCACTATAGGCGAGGGGGAGACGCCCCTGATCGAGGCCACGAGGATCTCGGATCGCGTCGGGGCCAGGCTGTTCCTGAAGTTCGAGGGGATGAACCCGACGGCCTCGTTCAAAGACCGCGGTATGACGGTGGCCATGAGCAGAGCCTCAGGTGCAGGGAGCCGCGCCTGCGTCTGCGCTTCGACGGGGAACACGGCGGCTTCGGCGGCGGCCTACGCGGCGCGTGCGGGCATGGAGTGCTTCGTCGTCGTACCCGCGGGCAAGATAGCGTTGGGCAAGGCTGTACAGGTCCTCGCGCACGGGGCGCGGATAGTCCAGATCGAGGGCAACTTCGACGCGGCGCTGAAGCTCTCCAAGAGGATCGCCGAGGAGCTCGGCGACGTCACGCTGGTCAATTCGGTAAACCCCGACCGTATAGAGGGCCAGAAGACCGCGGCCTTCGAGGTCGCGGAAACTCTCGGAGATCCACCCGACGCGCTGGCCCTGCCTGTAGGGAACGCCGGCAACATCACCTCGTACTGGAAGGGCTTCTGTGAGTGGAGAGGGACGGGGCACACCGGCTCGGCCCCCCGCATGCTCGGCTTCCAGGCCGAAGGCGCCTCACCGCTGGTGGCGGGCCACGACTTCGAGAGTCCCGAGACGGTCGCGAGCGCCATCAGGATAGGTTCACCCGCGAGCAAGGAGGGGGCGCTCTCGGCCGCGCGCGAGTCCGGTGGCCTCATAGAGAGCGTTACAGACGGGGAGATACTGGCCGCCCAGGAGATGCTGGCCCAGGAAGAGGGTGATCTTCTGCGAGCCAGCCTCCGCTGCCGGCATAGCAGGACTCTTGAAGCTCGCCTCCGAAGGCAGGGGGCCTGAAGGTACGATCGTGAGCGTTCTGACCGGGCACGGGCTCAAGGACCCCGATGTTATCCTCGGCCGCGTGCAACTCCCCGATCCCGTCCCCGCGACGTTCGAAGCGGTTGCCGGGTCCATGGAGAGGTAGGCGCGGTGATCTCCGTCCGCATCCCAGCCACCTCCGCGAACCTCGGACCAGGCTACGACGCGGTGGGGCTCGCGCTCTCCCTAAGTATGAGGATAGGGTTGGACAGGTCGCCCCATCCGGAGATAGAGATACGAGGCATGGGTGCCGATCTCATCCCGCGCGGGCCCGAGCACCCCGCCTACAGGGCGGCCCGTTTCGTAGCAGAACTGGTCGGCGAGTCAGACGCCCAGTTCCGTCTCGTACAGGAGAACTCTATCCCGCCGACTCGGGGTTTGGGTGGGAGCGCGGCCGCGCTCGTCGGCGGGGCCGTCGCCGCCAACGACCTGTTCGGGGGTCAGATCGCCGCCCCAGACCTGCTCAACATCGTCTGCGAGCTCGACGGCCACCCCGATAACGCGGCCCCAGCCCTCCTCGGAGGGCTCGTGATCGGAACCCTCACCCCCCTCGGCGTGAGCGCCGTACGCCTCGAGCCGAAAGACCTCAAGGTCGTCGTCGCCGTTCCCGATTTCGCCGTCTCCACCACGGCGGCCCGCCGCGCGCTTCCAGACTCGGTCCCCCACCGCGACGCCACCTTCAACGTCGGCCGCTCTGGCCTACTGCTCGGGGCCCTTGCCACGGGCGAGTACCATCTTCTGCGCGTCGCTATGCAGGACAGGCTCCACCAGCCCTACCGCTCCCACCTCATCCCAGGACTGGAGGATGTTATAGAGGTCGCCCTAAAGACCGGCGCCTACGGCGCATGCCTCTCCGGCTCAGGTCCTACCGTCCTCGCCTTCGCACCCCAGAGCAGAGCCGGGGAGATAGCCTCAGCCATGAAAGCAACATTCCAGGCGCGAGGTGTCGTGGCGGATTCCTGGGCACTCGACGTCGACCTCGCAGGGGCGCGGGTAGAGCCCCCGGAAGAGGTCTCCGCACTGAGTCCCGTGCCAGTGCTCTAGAGCAGCCCATAGCTGACCAAGAAACGTGCGGGCCCCAACGTCCGCCGTAGGCCTGGCTTTCCTCAGGCGGCTGCCTATAATGCTCCTCGGCCTAGCTGCCGGCCAACGCGGCGCACACGGCGCGTCCCTCCGCACGCCTCAGCGCCTTGAAGACCGCCAGACTGCCGGAGACCAGGGTGTGTTGTGCGTTGATGGACACCGTCACCGAACGCTTCCCGTCTTCGCTCGCGGCCGCAAACTGGGTGTAGCCGAAGATGTTCCCCGTGTGGCCCCACACCGTCCCGCAACGCGTCTCGTAGCGGAAGATGGCCAGCCCAGCCGAGTTCATCCCAGGACCGGGCGGTTCGGAGCTTCCTCCCTCGATGACCCTTCTCTGCTTTGCCTGCGTCCGCTCGTCGAAGAGCTTGCCGCCCACGTAACCGCGGATGAAGGTGTTCAGGTCGGCGGGTGTGGATACTATGCCCCCTGAAGCCCATGCCCATCCGGCAGCCACAGGCTCGCTTACATCTTCGGGCGGTTGCTGGGAGGGGTCGTTATCGTAGCCGTGGATGAAGGGCTTCCTCAGGTTGGGGCCGCGGGGCAGGCTGGTCTTTCTCAGCCCAAGAGGCCTGTAGACCAGCTCCCTGAGCTGGTCCTCGTAGACTCGTGCCAGTGGCCGCCTCGACCATCAGGGCCACGGCTATGTTATCCGAGTTGGAATATTGGTACTTCGAACCAGGAGGGAAGCGCAAGGGCGGCACATTGTTATACAGTAAGTAAGCAGTTTCTCCGGCGGGGGCGCTTTCTTGGGGCTGGCCCCTAACGCCTTTAGAAAGTCCGGGTCTTCTAAGAGGTCTGGCGAGCCGCTGGTGTGGTTGAGGAGCTGCCTTAGGGTAATGTCAGCCCAAGCGTCGGGAGGCGGCTCTGGCAAGCCTGAGAGGAGCTTTCCGATGGTGTTGTTCAAGGAGAGTGCCCCCTTGCTCACCAAAGAGAGTGCGACGGCCCCGCTGAAGGCCTTGGCGACGCTCGCAATGCGCATGCGGTCGTCTACCCTTATGGGCAGCCCGCCCTTTATGTTGCGGACCCCGAAGGTGTGTACCTTGCGCTGCTTGCCGCGCTGGACGACGGAGATGACGCCAGGCGGCCCGCCTTCCATGGCGACAAGCTCCTGGAGCGCACGATCCAGCGCAGCATCAGCACCATTTCCGACCTGCTTCCCGAAAGCCACGGTCTTGCCGGCCAGATAAGGGACGGAGACCACCGCAGTGGCCAAGGCCGTCTGTTTGAGGAACCGCCTCCTGTCGATTATCGCCGCTCCTCCAGATGAACCTTCTGTTCTTGCGTTGTTCTCCATTCTCCTCTTCCTTTCTCCTACACGGTTCGATAAGAATTATGCGCTTAAGTGGGCCTACTGGCAAACTAGCCTCGAGATAGCCTGGAAAGCTTGCTGTACGCGTAGTGTGCTTCGCCACATTTCTTTAATCTGTGCGGGATTGAAGCTATGTGCACCTTGACAACCCTCTACCAGTGTGCGACCCTTCACTCCACTTGCGAGCGAGTGAGGTGAGGAACGCTTTGAGCGAGGTTTCACAAACGGCGCGAAGGAAGAGGATCTCGGGCTTGATGCTCAAGATCTCGCGCCTGCTCACTCCGCCCATCCACCCGCGAGTATCCACGGTAGCCGTACCGTCCGCCCTACGACTAATTAGCCTGGCGGGCCGGGACGGCGTCCTCCGGTCCGCCTAGAGCCGCAAGACGGGAACATCCCGTTCTTCGGCAAGGTCGGGTCAAGATCTCTTACTTGGAATGGGGCAAACCGTGGAAAACACAGCATTCAACATCGAATACAAGCCGCGTACGGGTAGCGAAGCCATGTGCGAGGCGCTACTCGATGAAGGGGTCGAGTACCTCTTCGGATACCCTGGGGGCGCGATCATGCCTTTCTACCACGCCCTCCCCGATTACCCGCTGAAACACATCCTCACCCGCCACGAACAGGCCGCGGCCCACGCGGCGGACGGCTACGCCAGGGCCACAGGCGGGGTCGGGGTGTGCGTGGCCACGAGCGGGCCAGGGGCTACCAACCTGGTAACAGGGCTGGCCACGGCCCAGATGGACTCCGTGCCGCTCGTGGCGATAACGGGCCAGGTCGGCCGGCCAGCGATGGGCAAAGACTCCTTCCAGGAGACGAACGTCATGGGCATGACGCTGCCGTTCACCAAGCACTCCTTCCTGGTCGAAGATCCCGACGAACTATACTCGGCGATGCGGCGGGCCTTCGAGATCGCCCGCTCGGGAAGGCCCGGACCGGTACTCGTGGACATCCCCAAAGACGTGCAGCTCGCGGCCACGGGCGACAACGGCTACCGGCGTCTGCGAGAAGCGCCGCCCCCCGTGGAGTCGCCCGGGCTGGAGCGGGCAGCGATGCTTTTGCGGAACGCGAAGCGGCCCCTGATCCTGGCCGGACACGGCGTCACGCTCGGTGGCGCCGAGAAGGAGCTCAGGCTGCTCGCTGAGCGGACGGGCATCCCCGTCGTGACGACGCTGCTCGGCATAAGCGCCTTCCCCGACGGTCACCCGCTGTACCTGGGCTGGCCGGGGATGCACGGGCAGGCCAGCGTCAACCGGGCCATAGACCGCTCCGACCTGCTTTTCGCCGTCGGGATGCGCTTCGACGACAGGATCACCGGCGCCGCCCACAAGTTCGCGCCGCGCGCGAAGATCATCCACATCGACGTGGACCCCTCGGAGCTCGGCAAGGTCATAAAGCCGACCGTGGGGATAGCCGCGGACGCGAAGGCGGCGATGCGTTCGATCCTCGGACACCTGGATAACGCCGCCGACTCGGGCGAGGGATGCAAACAGTGGCGCGAGGAGCTGGCCGAGAGCCAGGAACCGGAGAGGCGCCGCAAGGAGTCGGCGCGGGACGAGTACGGTCCCATACAGGTAATGGAGGCCATAAAGGCAGCGGCGGGCCCAGACCTGCGGCTCGTCACTGACGTGGGGCAGCACCAGATGTGGGCGGCGCAGTTCTTCGAGTTCACCAAGGCCAACAGCCACATCACGAGCGGAGGCCTTGGCACCATGGGCTTCGCGCTGCCGGCGGCGATGGGCGTGGCTTTCGCCTATCCGGAAGACCCAGTGTGGGTCATAGCCGGCGACGGCGGCATCCAGATGAACATCCAGGAGCTCGCCACGATAAGGGACTTCGGGCTGAACATAAAGGTCGCCGTTCTGAACAACGGCTACCTGGGGATGGTCCGTCAGTGGCAACAGTTCTTCCACAACCGCCGCTACTCCGAGACGCCCATAACCGGGCCCGACTACGAGCAACTCACCGCCTCCTACGGGCTCGCCGGGCGCACCGTCAGCGAAGGCGACGACGTAGAAGCAGCGGTCCGATGGGCGCAAGATCAGGAAGGCTGCACCATCCTGGACTTCCACATCGATCCCGAGGCGAACGTCTACCCCATGATCCCATCGGGCATGTCCGTCAACGAGATGATCGAGGAAGACGGTGCCTGAGTCGGCAACGGGCGTCGCCCTGAACACCATCGAGGTCCGCTTCACAGGCGGTATGCTCGCCCTGAACAGGCTGCTCATGACGCTCCAGAACAAGAGGATGCCCGTCGCAGGCTTCACGCTAGGGAGCGACAGCGACGGAATGCGGGCCACCATCCTGCTCGACTGCCCACCCGAGCCGGCGCTGCGCTTCACGGCCCTCATCTCGGCCCTCGAAGACGTAAGTGAGGCGGGACCGGCTGAGGCTGTAGAGGTCGCCCTGATCGAGACCTCCAAAGACTGGCGCGAGCCTGCGGAACGGTCGGGCATCGAAGCGCACGAGGACGGTGGTACGGTCGTGGCATCAGGCGCGCCCGAGAAGGTGGAAGCCTTTCTCGCCGCTCTTGGTGACGGCGTCGAAGACGTGGTTCGGCTGGGTCCTGTGGCCCGTCCGGAAGCGGGGGAGGAGTCTAGATGGCACGGGTATACCGTGAGGGAGACATAGGGAATGAGATCACGGCCCGGAGGGTCGCGATTCTGGGCTACGGCAGCCAGGGCCACGCCCACGCCCTGAACCTGAAAGAGTCGGGCTGCGACGTGAGAGTCGGGCTCTACGAGGGCTCGAAGAGCTGGCCCAAGGCAGAAGGTGACGGCCTGCAGGTGCAGACAATCGCTGAAGCCGTAAGGGGGGCGGACGTGGTAATGATGCTGCTCCCCGACGAGAAGCAGCCAGCCGTCTTCGAGGCGGAGGTCGGGCCGAACCTCTCGGAGGGCGACCTCATGCTCTTCGCCCACGGCTTCAACATCCACTTCAACCAGATCGTCGTCCCCCCCGAGGTCGACCTGGGTCTCGTCGCGCCCAAGGGACCAGGTCACGTGCTCAGGCGCCTGTACGTCGACGGCAAGGGGATGCCTTCGCTCTTCGCGGTCGAGAACGACGCCTCGGGGCAGGCACGGGATGTGATCCTCTCCTACGCCCGCGCCATAGGGAGCGGCCGCGCCGGCATCATCGAGACCACGTTCGCGGAAGAGACCGAGACGGACCTCTTCGGAGAGCAGGCGGTGTTGTGTGGGGGGCTGACGGCCCTACTTACGGCCGGGTTCGAGACGCTCGTCGAGGCGGGCTACCAGCCCGAGCTTGCTTATTACGAGTGCGTAAACGAGCTAAAGCTGATCGTCGACCTGATCTACGAGGGCGGGCTTGCGGGGATGCGCTACTCGATCTCGAACACAGCCGAGTACGGCGACTACACGGCGGGGCCGAAGATTATCGACGAGGCTGCCAAAGAGAGGATGCGCCAGATACTTGCGGACATCCAGAGCGGCAAGTGGGCCAAAGACTGGGTTCTGGAGAACCAGGCAGGGGGATCCAGCTTCCTCGCGATGCGTCGCAGGGAGGCCGGGTCGCAGGTGGAGAAAGTCGGACAGGAGCTGCGGGCGCTCGCGGCCGAGGGTATCGAGACGCCCGCCGGCTCCGCTGGAGGTGAGAACCTATGAGTCGTAAAGCTTTCGCGGCGTCGGACGCCGAGTGGGCCTACCACGGCGGCGAGCTAGTGAGGGTCGGCGACATCCGCCTCTCACCCGCGACCCACGCCCTGAACTACGGCACGGGCGTCTTCGAGGGCATAAGGGCGTACTGGAGCGAGCGGCGCGGGACGTTGCAGGTCCTGAAGGTGCGCGAGCACTTCGAGCGCTTCGAGAGGTCCTGCCGGCTGCTACGCATTGAGTTGCCCAATACTGTCGACGAGCTCTGCGACGTCACGCTGGAGATCCTGCGGCGCAACGCCCCGCGCGAGGACACCTACGTCCGTCCCCTGGCTTACAAGTCCGCCGCGTCCGTGGGCGTGAACCTGAAGGGTGAGACCGAACTCTCTATCTTCACGGTCCCCATGGGCAACTACGTGGAGCTCACGGGTCTGAGAGTCTGCGTCTCTTCCTGGCGGCGCACGCCGGATAACGCCATCCCGGCCCGCGCCAAGTGCACGGGTTCCTACGTCAACACGGCGCTCGCGGTCGACGAGGCGCACATGTCGGGCTACGACGACGCCATCTTCCTCACCCAGGACGGCCAGGTCTCCGAGGCGAGCGCGGCGAACATCTTTCTGGTCAGGAAGGGCCAGCTCATCACACCGCCCGTAACGGCGGACATCCTTGAGGGCATTACGCGCGACGCCGTTATGGAGCTCGCCGGCAAAGAGCTCGGGATGCCTGTTGTAGAGCGTGCGGTGGACCGCACGGAACTCTACGCCGCGGACGAGGTCTTCCTCTCGGGGACGGGGTTCCAGATCGCGCCCGTGGTCGAGGTGGACGACCGTCCCGTCGGGACGGGCAGCATAGGACCCGTCGCCGAGCGCCTGCAGGAGCTGTACTTCAAGGCCGCGCGCGGCGAGTGGGAAGATTACGCCGACTGGACGGTGGCCGTAGAGGTTGCGGAGCGGGCGGCGGGATGAGATACTGCCGCCCTTCATGAAGGAGACCTTCTAGACATCTTGCGCGTTTCTCGCCACAACCTACGACTAACCAGGGTGGCCGCCGGGCGAATTACCAGCCCCGGTATCTAGCCGGCTGTCCGCGGCCACCAGCTCCGAGTCGCATCTCTTCGACAGATTTCCAAACGTAGGAGGACGAGACACATGCGTCGAGTAGAGATCTTCGATACCACCCTCCGTGATGGCGAGCAGTCGCCGGGCATCTCTTTGTCCGTAGAGGAGAAGGTAGAGATAGCCCGCCAGCTCGCCCGCCTGAAGGTGGACGTAATCGAGGCCGGGTTCCCCATCACCTCCGAGGGGGACTTCGAATCAGTCAGCCGCATCGCCTCGGAGGTAAAGGGCCCAAGGATCACGGGCCTCGCCCGCATCCACGAGCAGGACATCGTGCGCGCCTGGGAGGCGGTGCAGTGGTCTGATAGGCCACGCATCCACACTTTCGTAGGCACCAGCGACCTGCACATAGAACACCAGATGCGCTCCAACCGGGAAGACATCCTGCGGAGGGCCGGCGAGGCCGTCGTCTTCGCGAAGAGCCTCTGCGAGAACGTCGAGTTCTCCCCGATGGACGCTACCCGCACGGACATAGGCTACCTCTCGGAGATCGTCGCCGCGGCCGTCGAGGCGGGGGCCGACGTGGTCAACATCGCCGACACGGTCGGCTACACCACGCCGGTGGAGTTCGCAGACTTCCTGAAAGAGCTGCAAGAGCGGGTGCCCGCGCTCGGGGAGCGCGTCCTCTCGGTCCACTGCCACGACGACCTCGGGATGGCCGTCGCCAACTCGCTCGCTGGGGTCGAGGTCGGTGCCGGGCAGGTCGAGGTGGCCGTCAACGGCATTGGGGAGCGGGCAGGGAACGCCTCGCTGGAGGAGGTCGTGATGGCGCTCGCCACGCGCTCGGACTTCTACGGCGCGAGGGTGGGCGTCGAGACCCGCCAGCTCGCCAACACGAGCCGCATGGTCTCCAATATCACAGGCTACGATGTTCCCCCGAACAAGGCCATCGTAGGGCGCAACGCATTTCTGCACGAGTCGGGCATCCACCAGGACGGCGTGCTCAAGGACAGGCGGACGTTCGAGATCATGACCAAGGAAGACATCGGCCTGGAAGGTACGAACATCTTCCTCGGCAAGCACTCCGGCCGCCACGCCCTCAAGGACGCCCTCGAAGAGCTCGGCTACTACGTGGAGGGTGATGTACTCAAGCGGGCCTTCACGCGCTTCAAGGAGATAGCAGACCACAAGAAGACCGTAACGGCCGCAGATCTCGAGGCTATAGCCGCGGATGAGGTCGGCTCTTTCGAGGGCAAGTTCGTACTGGAGTCGTTCAGGGTAGTCGCCGCCACGGGACGCCAGAGCAGGGCCGCCGTTACCATCTCCCACGCCGAACAGGGCACGTTCGAGGCCGAGGCCGAGGGCGAGGGGCCCGTCGACGCGGTCTTCCGCGCCATCGACGCCGCGACGAACATAAAGGGCCGTCTGACGGACTTCCGCATCGACGCCGTGACCGGGGGCAAAGACGCCCTCGGCGAGGTCAGGGTCTCCGTGGAGTTCGAGGGGGGAGACTATGCCGGGCGGGGCCTCTCCCAGGACGTCGTCGAGGCGGCGGCGCGCGCCTACGTGCGGGCCGTCAACGTCTACACGGCCGGCGTGGTCGGAGCCAGGTGGGACGCGCAGGTAGCGCCGTAGCCTCCCCGGGGAGACGGGGGGCCACGCTACCAGGTTACCAACGCCTGGACGTGGGGGTACCCCTCTTCTACGCCCCACGGCTGGCCGGGAAGGCCACAAGAGTTCGGGACCATCTCGCGCTGGGCTACAGGACGCTCGGGCAGATACTCTCCGCCGAGCCTCCAGAGATAGTCGCCTATCTTGTGCCTGACGAGGACTGGACAAGGGCCCCGCGCGACAACGCGCGCCCCTATCCGCCCGGACTCCCCTACTTCACACGCTCGGTCGTGCCTCCCGCCCTGGTGCTGCCGGATGAGCTATCCACCGCTTTCAGGCCGCGCACCACGGCCACGCTGCCGCTTACCGTCTGGCACGAGCTGTCACACGCCTTCCTGCTCGGCCGGGAGGTCGTCAGGACCCCGGTGTGGTTCAGGGAGTTCGTGCCCCAGGCCGCCTCGGCGGCGGTCGCCCGCAGGGCCGGTCTGCCCCTGCAGGAGCATCTGTCGCGGATAGACCGAGACCAGGGATTCACCGTGCGGGGCTTTCGCGGGCCGGCGGGGGCGGGGGATCAGATGTCGTTCCAGAACCTGCTGCTCGTGCTCGGCGCGGCGGCACTCGATGAGTTCGGAGAGGATTTTCTGCGACGCGTCTTCCACGCATTGTGGGAAGAAGACGAGATAGTCGATGAGGAGCGGGCCGAGGAGCTACTAGGAGAGGCTCTGGGTCCAGGCGGAAGGGAGTGGCTGGTGTCGAGGCCGGAGTTTCGGGAGGAGCCGTTATGAGGAAGTCTTTCGATGTACTACTTCTCCCCGGCGACGGCATCGGACCCGAGGTGGTCGGGGCCGCGCGCGAGGTGATCGACGCGGCGGCCGAGCACTTCGGCATCGAGGTGCGCTACGAGGAACGCAGGATCGGGGGCACGGCCATCCGCGAGGAAGGCGAGCCCGTCTCCGCACAGACGCTGGAGGCCGCCGGCGCCTCAGACTCGGTCCTTCTCGGCGCGGTCGGGCACCCCGACTTCGACGACGCTCCGGTGCGTCCTGAGGCAGGACTGCTGAAACTCAGGAAGAGCCTCGGGGCTTTCGCCAACCTCAGGCCCGTGGCCGCCATACCGGCGCTCATCGGCTCCTCGCCCCTCAAGCGCGAGGTCGTCGACGGCGTCGACGTGCTCATCGTCAGGGAGCTGACAGGCGGGGTCTACTTCGGGGAGAAGGAAGAGGGGGAGGAGAGGGCCAGCGACCTCTGCGTGTACACGCGGGAGGAGATAGAGCGGGTCGCACGCGTCGCTTTCGATGCGGCGAAGCGCCGCAAGCGGCGGGTAACGAGCGTGGACAAGGCAAACATAATGGCGACGAGCCGGCTGTGGCGCAGGGTGGTCTCTGAGGTGGCAGAAGATTATCCTGGGGTATCCCTCGATCATATCCTGGTCGACGCGGCGGCGATGTTCCTGGTTCAGGCTCCGACCAGGTTCGACGTCGTCCTTACCGAGAATCTCTTCGGGGACATCCTCTCCGATGAGGCAGCGATGCTTCCAGGCTCGATGGGGATGCTTCCGAGCGCGTCTCTGGGTGAACCCGGCTCCCCTGGTATCTTCGAGCCCGTCCACGGCTCGGCCCCTGACATCGCGGGAGAGGGGAAGGCCAACCCCTACGCGACCATCCTCTCAGCGGCGATGATGTTCCGCCATTCTCTGGGTCGTCCGGACGTGGCCGAGGCCATCGAGCAGGGCGTCTCCGTCGCCCTGGAGACCCATTTCCTGACCCCCGACGTAGGCGGAAAGAAGACGACCGAAGAAGTGACGAAGGCCGTGAGCAAGTGGGTCGCGGCGGGAGAGGGTGTGGCATGAGCATAAGGCTTTTCGATACGACGCTACGCGATGGTACCCAGCGAGAGGGCGTAAGCCTGACCGCAGAGGACAAGGCCCGCATAGCCCGCGAGCTGGATTCTTTGGGGATCCACTACATCGAAGCGGGCTTCCCCGCCTCCAACCCCAAAGACCTGGAGTTCTTCGAGGGCTTCGATGACGCTTCGCTCTCCCACGCGAAGCTCGTCGCCTTCACGCGGGCCCGGCGCCCGAAAGGCAGGGCCGAGGACGACCCCGCCGTGACGCTCCTACCCTCCCTCTCGGCGCCCGTAGCCTGCATCGTCGCCAAGAGCTGGAAGCTGCACGTGGAGAAGGTCCTGCGGACCACGCCGGAGGAGAACCTCGAGTCCGTGCGCGACACCGTCGCCTACCTGGCCGGTGCCGGCAAAGAGGTCATCTTCGACGCCGAGCACTACTTCGACGGCTTCCGCGACGATCCCGCGTACGCTCTCGCGGTGCTGCAGGCCGCCGCCGAAGCAGGGGCCACGACGTTGGTCCTCTGTGACACGAACGGGGGGACCCTGCCCACGGAGCTCAAAGCGGTCGTGGCGCGCACGGTGCGGGAGTTCCCCGCCGTGGAGGTAGGCATCCACACCCACAACGACTCGGGGTGTGGGGTGGCTAACGCCCTGGTGGCGCTAGAGGCCGGTGCGACGCACGTACAGGGGACCATCAACGGTATCGGGGAGCGGTGCGGCAACTGCGACCTCGTCACGACCATCGCCAATATGCAACTCAAGATGGGCCTTAAGGTCATGGACGACGAGAGGTTGCGGCGCCTTACCGAGGTCTCCAACTACGTCTCGGAGCTAATGAACCTGACGCCTGACACGCACCGTCCCTACGTGGGGCGTAGCGCCTTCGCCCACAAGGGCGGGCTGCACGTCGACGGTATCTCCAAGGATCCTGCGACCTACGAGCACGTCGCGCCCGAGGCGGTAGGGAACGTAAGGCGGACGCCGGTTGGGGAGCTCTCGGGGAAGAACTCCATCAGGACCAAGGCTGAGGAGCTCGGGCTCGAGGCCGGGGATGCGACCCGCATACTGGGCGCCATAAAGCAGCGCGAGTACGAAGGCTACCACTACGAGGCCGCCGACGCCTCCCTCGCGCTCCTTATAGGGCGGACCACCGGGGAGGACAGGCCCCTCTTCGAGTTGGAGACGTTCAGGATCATCTCCGAAAAGCGCACCGACGGGGAGACGACCACGGAGGCGACCATAAAGCTCTCCGTCGGCGGCCATAGGGTCATCTCTACAGCGGAGGGCAATGGTCCCGTAAACGCCCTCGATCAGGCACTGAGGAAGGCCATCGGGCCGCACTACCCTGAGCTGAAAGAGATACACCTCTCCAACTACAAGGTCCGCATCCTCGACGAGCACCGCGCCACGGCCGCAACGACCCGTGTCCTCATAGACTCGACGAACGGCAAGAGTATGTGGGGCGCAGTCGGGGTCTCCGAGAACATCATCGAAGCCTCCTGGCAAGCCCTGGTAGACGGCCTCGAATTCGGCGTGCGCGGTAAGAAGAAGGCATGATACGGAATCCGCATGATTGCTTCCTACGGCGTACGACCACCTTGGCGAGCACATCTACTAGTCCTTCACTCAAAGCAATGCCGTCATTCCCGCGCAAGCGGGAATCCACGGCACATTAGGATCTGCGCTCCTCCAAGCGGACGCGACATTCCGGATTTCGTATGATCCCACGCCCGGACTCCAGGTAGCATTCGAGAAGGGTCTGCCGTCACCGTGAGCATCAGGACGCTCATCAACCCGAACGCCGGGGAGATACTCGATGGCCCTCGCCCGGATCTGGCACCCCTGCGATTCCACCGCCGGTTGCCGGGCTACGAGCAGACACCATTGATCGACGCTCCGAAGCTCGCCGAGGCCCTCGGGGTCGGGAAGGTCTTCGTTAAGGACGAATCGAGCCGGCTCGGGCTGCCCGCCTTCAAGGTCCTTGGCGCGTCGTGGGCTGTCTACAGGGCCCTGGAGGAGCGTCTTGGGAAGGATTTCGGGGACTGGGAGGAGATTGGGGAGCTCGAAGAGCGACTCGAACCCTTGCGGCCGCTCTCGCTCGTCGCGGCCACCGACGGCAACCACGGGCGCGCCGTAGCATGGGTGGCGCGGCTACTGGGACTCGGGGCGAAGATCTTCGTTCCAGATGGCATGGTCCTGGCGCGCCGCAAGTCCATCGCAGAAGAGGGCGCCGAGGTGATC
Source organism: uncultured Rubrobacteraceae bacterium (assembly GCA_963849745.1). Taxonomy (GTDB): domain Bacteria; phylum Actinomycetota; class Rubrobacteria; order Rubrobacterales; family Rubrobacteraceae; genus Rubrobacter_D. The sequence continues at coordinate 158,758 of CAWKIM010000001.1, forward strand.
GTGGTAGATGGAACCTACGACGAGGCCGTCGAGCTCTCGGCCGCGGAAGAAGGAGAGAGAGCGCTCCTGGTCTCGGACATGTCCTGGCCCGGCTACGAGCGTATACCTCTCTGGGTGATCGAAGGCTATTCGACGATGCTGTGGGAGATCGACGACGCGCTCGAGAGGAGAAACGAAGAAGGACCCGACCTCGTGGTCGTGCAGGTCGGCGTCGGCGCCTTCGCCGCCGCCGTGGCCCGCCACTACCGCAGCCCCTGGGCGTCGTCGCACCCGAAGCTCATGAGCGTCGAGCCGGCGAGCGCTGCCTGCCTGCTGGAGTCGGTCGCTGCCGGTCGCCTAGTGTCCGTGCCCGGGCCGCATGATTCCATCATGTCTGGTCTGGACTGCGGCAGACCCTCACTGGTCGCCTGGCCGACGGTATCCAGGGGCATCGACCTCCTCGTCACTATCGACGACGGCCCAGCCCGCGAGGCCATGCGCCTCGCGTCCAAATCGGGCATCGAGTCAGGAGAGACCGGGGCGGCCGGACTAGGCGGTCTACTGGAGCTCGTGCGTGCAGGGGAGGAAGAGAAGTCGCGTAGAGCGCTAGGCGTGGGTGAGGAGACCCGCGTCCTTATCTTCAACTGCGAAGGTGCCACCGACGCCGACGCCTACAGGAGGATAATCGCGGGTTAGCATCCTACTTTCCCTACTCCCTGGTGCGGGCGGGTTTGAAACCCGCCCCTACAACCCTACACCCCAACCGACTTATCGAACCCTTCACCCGGGTTCGGTAAGACTACCCTTCGCCGTCGCCGAGTTCGCGCAGCGCCTCAGTAGCTTTCTCCGTTGTCGAGCCGTCCGCGGTCAGTTGCGGGAGGAGCCGGGCGAGGATGAGGGTGGAGAGCGCTGATTGCTCGCCTCCTTCGCCGCGGATGAGGACGGGGCGCGGGGCACGCCGCATGAGCCTCTCGCCGACTTCGACCCTGCGACGGGCGAGCTCGTAGCGGACCACGGCGCGGTTGTCCCTGTGGGCCTGGCCGAGATGGCGGAGGGCCGTGGCCTCGTTCTCCGCCTCGGTGAGGGCGGCGCGGCCGCGCGTCTCTATCTCCAGGCGTACGCGCTGGGCCTCGGTCTCCTGCTCCTCGAGCATGCGCGCGACGTCCTGGCGGGCGCGGTTGCGGGCTTCCTTTACTTCTATGAGGCGGGCGTCGCGGTCTTTCTTGGAGCGTTCTATATCCAGGAGGAGCGTGTCGATGCGCTGCTTGCGGGTCAGCTCCCATTCTCGCTCGTAGGCGGCGAGCTCTTTGGCCACGCGCTCGCGGGTGGCGAGGTGCTGCTGGTACTGGTCGGGGAGTTGCACGTCGGGGATGTTGGCGCCGATGATGCGCACCCCGTAGTGGGAGAGCTGGCGGTTCAGGTACACTTGCATGTCCCCGACGTCGCTGCCGCGCAGATCGTAGGCTTTCTCCGTGCTTACCTGACGGCTGCGCTGCCGGATCGCATCCTGCACCGCGCTGGAGAGGACGAGGTCGAAGTTCGAGGCGCCGATGATGCGCACGAAGGCCAAAGGGTCCACTATCCTGAACTTCAGGAAGAACTCTATCGCCTTGAGCGGCACGTTCTCCCGCGTCGGGCAGACGGCCACAGGCGCGAGGTAAGGGATCTCCGTCGCGGTGTCGACGACGAACTCGACCCTGTCCCACGGCCGCCAGAGGTAGTGCCTGCCAGGTGAGAGGGTGCCTTCGATCCTCCCGTAGCGCGAGCGCACGCCGGTCGTACCCTGCTCGATCTCGACGATGGCGCCCCGCCACAGCCAGAGCAGCGCGAGGGCGAGGAAGAAGACCGCGACCAGCACGGCCAGGCCGGCGAGCGCCGCGCTCCCCGAAAAGAGCGCGAAGCCTAGCATGTAGACAGCCACACCGAGCAAGAATAGCCAGCCGTAGCGCCTGCGGTCCTTCGGTATGACGACGGGTACGATCTGGCCCTCGTCCCCGCCCCTCAGGTACTGCCTTACCCCGGACCAGCCCGAGACGACCTCTTTGATCCTGGAAAACTCCTGCGTCCTGGCGACGGTCTGCGTCTGAAACCGCGCTTCCAGCGTCTCGGTCATCATCGCTCCTCACCGTCTCCCTCGTGGCCGATACGCTCTACGCGCTCGCGTAAGGCCTCGTCCGTTACGGACTGCCGGATCTCCTCGATCCTGTCTGCGTTCTCTTCTTCGGCCTGGTGCGACTCCTCTTCCAGGCGTGTCCCATGGCCGTCAGCGAGGCTTTCGAGCTCGCCGGCGCGCTCACGGATGCGGGCCTGTATCTCCTCCATCCTGTCCCTTATAGCCTGCATGTCTTCGGGCGTGAACAGAGGCTCGTCTCCGGTCCCGATCATACGCCGCGAGATCTCCAGGAAGTCCACCGTGTCGTCGCCCGCGGACCCGATCTGCACCACCTGCGGCAGCCTGTCGGCTACGGTGGCGAGCCTCTCTAGTACGTCCTGCTGGAAACGATACTCCAGGATCTCCGGCGCTGCTGCGCTGCTGACGGCCCTGATATCCAGCGCCTGGGCCTCCAGCAGCGCGGCGTTCGCATTCGCCTCGCTCTCGGCCTCGACCATCCGTTCCCGGGCGCTGGAGTTGGCGCGGTTCGTCTCGCGCTCGCGGGCGGTGTCGATCTGGGCCTGGTAAGTCGCTATCTCGGCCCTGATCGCGGAGAGCGTCTCCCTGAGCGACGCCAACTCGCCCCTGAGCTCGCCTTCGTCCTGCTCCTTTCGGAGCCTGAGCTCGTACTCGTAGGTATAAGCCCCCTTCGCCACCCTGACCATCTCGGGGGCCGCGAGGTCCATCCTGTACTCCTGGCTCGAGGGCTCGGCGTGCGTTATGTTCGCGTTCGTGAAGCGCACGGCGGGGAGGAACTGCTCGTTTAGGGAGTCGAGGAACTTCTGGGTGCTCTCCCCGACGAGGTCGTAGATGTCCTCGGCCCGCTGCTCGTAGATGAGGGCCCGCGTGACCTCGCTGATCGCGTTCTCCAGCTTGTCCGAGTACCCCTTGACCCCGCCTACCGTGAAGATGAACTCGGCGGGGTCCTCGATCCTGAACTGCAGAAACAGGTCGACGCTCGCGTTGACCCGGCTCGCCGTCGGAGCCTCCCTTATGGGGGCGTTGTAAGGGTACTCCCTCGTGGTGTTGACGATGTAGCTGACCTGCTTCCACGGGTTGAAGAGCAGCTTCCGTCCTGGCTCGACGACCTCCTCCAGCTTCCCGAACCGGGTGACGACGGCCCTGCAGCCGTCGGGTACCATCACCACACTCTGGCGCCACCAGGAGAAGAAAGCCAGCAGGATCAGAAGTAGCCACACGTGCGGCCCGAAGAGCGCCAGCGCCAGCCCACCGCCGACGAAGCCTGCAATACCCAGCGTCACCAGCGTGCCGACTAACAGGAATATGACCATCATCCCTATAGGCATCAGGCGCCAGAACAGTGACTGGCGGTTAGGGATGACGACGGGTGAGATCGCGTTTATGAACTTCCCCGAGGGCTCCAGCGTAGGGAAACTGCGATTGACGATCTCGGCGGCGTCGGAGAGGGCGGCCGTCTGCTGGTCTATCCGAGTCCCCGTGGTCCCGCCACGCTCCCGCGCCGAGAGAAAGTCCCTGGCGTCGATCTTGAACTGCTCGGACGCCTCCCGAGCGATGCCTTCCGTAAGGTCCCGCGCCTGCTCGCCGAGCGTCTCCACCAGAAAACCCTCCTGAATGTTAGGGCGATATGCCTCCATAGTACACGGTGCGGTTGGCCGCACAACCCGGAGTGGGGTCCTTCGGAACGCTCCGCAGAGAGCGCCTGGCATCGTTCGCGCGTAGCCGGCGCCAAAAGCGGTAGGATACAGGGCCTGAGTTCGCGTACACGGAAGGGCCTGGCGACGAGTAAGGGTTCAGAGAAAGCAGCCCACAAGGGCGGGCGGACGCGCCGGGTCGCGCTCTTTGCCGCCACCGCGATGTTGCTCTTTGCCCAGGGTCTCGCCGCGCTGCTATTTTTGCGGCACGGATGGGACGCGCTCGCTTTCCCTTACCCGCTCAATTACGGCGAGGGTCCGCTGCTCGACCAGTCCGTAAGGCTCGCGCAGTTCCAGAACATCTACAGGACCGACCTCGCCGTCTCGCCCTACGTCATCTCCAATTATCCACCGCTTTTCATGCTCGCCCAGGTGCCATTAGTGTGGCTGTTCGGGCCTGCGCTCTGGTACGGGCGTCTGATCTCACTCCTCAGCGTCGTGGCTGTGGCGCTCTTTGTGGGGCTGACCCTGCACGCGCTGACCAAGGACAGGATCGCGGCGATAGCGGGCGGTCTGATCTTCCCCGCCATACCCTACGTGGTGCGCTGGTCATCGCTCTCCAGGGTCGACTCATTAGGTCTGGCGCTCTCCTGGGCCGGCCTGTTCGTCGTCGCGCGCTGGCCCGAGAAGCGCTGGAGCGTCTTCGTCTCGGCCCTGCTTCTCGTCGCGGCCGTCTATACCCGCCAGACCTACATCCTGGCCGCGCCACTTGCGGCCTTCGTGTGGCTAGCTGCCCAGGGCCAGCGGCGCCGGGCGCTGGAGACGGCCGCTATAGCCGGAGGAGCAGGCCTGATCGTGTTCGCGCTGCTGAACATCTTTACCGGAGGCGGGTTCTTCCTCAACACCATAACCGCCAACCTCAACGACTTCCGCTGGGAGCGGGTTAGCCTCAACGCCCTCGGTGCCCTCCTTGCCTGCCCGTTGCTACTGCTCGGCTCGCTCGCGTTCTTGGCGCTTACGCCGCGCGAGGGGAATCGTTCCTGGTGGCTCGTCGCACCCTATCTGCTCGCCAGCATCCCCTCCGCGGTGCTGGTCGGCAAGGTGGGTTCCGACGTGAACTATCTGTTGGAGCTGTCGGCGGCGCTCGGCCTGGCGACCGGGGCCTTTATCGCTTGGCAGCGCAGACGGCCGCGGTTACGGATCGTCCTTATTGCACTTCTCGCGGTTCAGGTACTGGCGCTAGCCCAATCGTCTAGGGTCCCTGCGGGGTTGCAGAACTATGTTATCGAGCAGCGGGGCGAGGTAGCGCAACTCTCCCGTATGGTTGCGAGCGCGGACGGGCCCGTGCTCACAGACGATTACATGGGACTCCTGCCGCAGCAGGGGCGGAGGATCTACTTCCAGCCTTTCGAGATGACCCAGCTCACCCTTGACGGTGACTGGGACCAGAGGCCGATACTTGAAGACATCGACCAGCAGAAGTTTTCCATGATAATGATCTGGAGCCCACCCTTCGCAAGAGAGATAAAGCGTGACCGGTGGACCCCAAGAATGCTCGAGGAGATACACGATAACTACCAGAGAACGGATCGTGTCGCAGACATGGTGATCTACCGGCCGAGGGAATAAGGGGCGGTTCGTGGTAGGGACGGTAGTTGGTTAGCGGTACCCTGTAGTAGGGCGCATCGCGATGCGCCCCTACACGGAACACCCGAATGCGAACCGACCGTGAGCAGACCAAACTCACGCGGATCGCCGGTACATGAACGGCCCCTTCGCTTTGGGACCTCTCACGCCCCGCATTCTGCGGCTCTCAATGCGGTTTCGCCGTGAATGCCGCGACCACGACAGCACTGTCCTCGTAACCCTCGAAGGCTGAGATCTTGCCTTCGGTCAGTTTGAACGTATGGACCCAATCGTTGTCGATAGCATTGCCCGTGCCCACAACGCGCAGTGCGTATCGCCCGAGTACCACGACCATATCATCCTGGGCGAAGAACCTCTGTGGTTCGAACTCCGTGGTCTCTACCGCCTCGCCGAACGACTTGAAGTACCCGGCTACCTGGTCGTGTCCGGTCCTCAAACCGGCGTAGGGGATGACATCGGGGGGGCCAGGGGTTCTCCACCGCACATCGTCAGCCAGCATGCCCAGCACGCCCTCGATGTTGCCCTCTCCGAAAGCCGCGTAGACTTGATGTATCGTCTTGAGATTTTCCTGCTCGTGCACGTACCCATCCTTCCCGCAAAGTTACATTCGCCCCGGACTCGATGAATCCAGCGTAACATCGCCCGAGGTCTCGCGCCGCCAGCGATGAATGCTGGAGCTCGACATGGAGGGTCTCGCTGTCGAGCACGGAGATACTGCCACCGCCGCAGAACGGATGCGCTCCCTGGTCGAAAACGCTTAGAACGTCCGCAGATCGTGCCGGCTACTCCAACATCTCGAGCGGTTGCCAGTGCCATCTCTGATCGTCGTTGCGAACATGCCCCAGGTTGGGAAAGGGAGGGAAATGGTGGGCGAAGACCAGGGCATTCACTTCTGCCGCAAGGTCGAAGATCCGGCGCTTGCTGGCAGATGCCTGCTCGGGAAGCATGTCGAAGACCGGGGTCCACTCAGGATACTCCAGGTGGAGCGGGTAGAGCACGGCGTCGGAGACGTGTAGTAGCCGCACGCCGCCCGAGACGATGGATAGCGCCATGTGTCCTGGTGTATGTCCGAACGTGGCAACAGCGCGAACACCGGGCACGATCTCGGAGGTATCGTCGACAAAGGTAAGCCGATCCTCGAGAGGATTCAGGTTCCGGCGCGCTGTATCGACCATGAAGGTCGGCGCCTTAGCCATGGCATCGTCCGAATTCCAGAAATCCCACTCCTCTTGCGAGATGAAGTATCGGGCATCGGCAAATACGAGTCGTCCCTCCTCATTCAACATGCCGCCGACGTGGTCAGGGTGGGCGTGGGTGATGATGACCGTGTCGATTTCGGAAGGCTCCATTCCTGCAGCTCTCAGGTTCTCGAGTAACAGGCCAGTAACCGAGGTTGAATGATCGAGGCCCGGGAACATCCGGGCAGCATTTGCTCCCAGGTCGCCAGCCCCAACGTCTATCAGCACGCGGTGCTCACCCGTGTCGACGAACAGGCAAGTATAGGGCGTCATTATCCGTGAGGTTGGTAGATTACCCTCGCGGAGAGCTTCTTCGACGCGCTCCAAAGGCACGTTCGCGAAGAAGCTCTCGGGTGGGCAGTTAAGGGCTCCATCGCTTACGGAGACGCACTCGAACTCGCCTATCTCGAAACGGAAGCTCCTACTGTCCAACATCTACCTCCTCACTCCTACCTCAATATCCCGGCGGTCGTCGGAATCCACCCGTCAGCTCAGACACAGATTCAGCGATACTTAGAAGCCGCTCATCATCCCAGCGGCGGGTTAGGATTTGCAGCCCGAAAGGTAGGCCCTGGTTATCGACTCCGGCCGGGATGACGACCATCGGGCAGCCTGAGAGGGCCGAGAGGGCATAGGGATATTCTTGTGGTTCGGTGAGTTCTTCGCCGTGGAGTTCGGCTGTTCTGGTTCCAGCCGGCATTATGAGCACATCCCAGTCGGCGAAGAACTCCTCCCAGGCTCTCATCACATCGTCACGGCGATGCAAGGCTGTCAGGTAGGCTTCCAGGGAGTCGTGCCCTTTCGGGGTTACGTTCACTTCCTCTGAGAATGCGGAAGGCTCCTCCGGGAAGGTACCGGCAAGCAGGTCGAAGAGTTCCTCGCCAAGCTCGTACTGGTGTACCAGATTTACATCAGGCATGCTCTGTTCGACTGTCGCACCCCTTTCCGCTAACTGTCCTGTCACCCGTTCCACCACGGTACGGATCTCATCCTGGGTGTCGCTCCCGGGGAACTCTGACGACCACGCGATGCTGAGGTCACTCATCTTGAACTGCTCGAGATCGCGCCATGGGACGGGTGGCACGTGGCTGTCTAGACCGTCGGGCCCCGAGATAATGCGCAGCGCGAGGCGCAGGTCCTCAACGGTGCGCGCCATGGGGCCGGCGACCGACATCACGCGTAGCTTGCGGGCCGGATCTAGGATAAACACAGCACTCATGGGAACGCGGTGCTCCGTAGGGCGCATCCCATAGACGCCGCAGTAGTGGGCCGGATTCTGGATCGAGCCCAGCGTATCCAGGCCGATATCCAGCGGCGTGAGTCCCGCGGCGAGCGCGGCGCCGACGCCGGCGCTAGAGCCTCCTGGCGTATGGGCGAGATCCCAGGGATTGTTGGTTCTGGCGAAAATAGAATCGGGCCAGATCTCGGGCCCGCTGGTCTTGCCCAGGAGGATGGCCCCGGCCGCCTTGAGCCTGGCCGCGACGGTACCATCCTCTTCCGGGACGTAATCCGCCAGACGAGGTAACCCGCCCCAGGTCGTACGCATCCCCGAGGTGGAGTGGGCATCCTCCAGGGTGATCGGCAAGCCGTGCAGCGGACCCCACTCCTCTCCCCGCGCAAGCGCCGCATCCGCTTTCTGAGCCTTTATTCTGGCGTCGTCCTCGTCGAGAGTCACGACAGCATTCAAGTCCGGGTTGTGCCGGACGATCTGGGCCAGGTAGGCTTCCACGATCTCCAACGACGATACCTCTCGTCGCCGTATGGCCTCCGCCAACACGTGGGCGGGCGTAAAAACACCCTCGGTCACCATAGGACGGCCTCCTTTCCCCGGCGCAGTCGTAACAACGGCATCATACCAAGTTCGGATGGATGCCAACGGCACGAATTGGCACGCCATCGCCCGCGGAACTCTCAAGGGCGCGAAGGTCCTGTCAGCGGGCGGCTTTCCCGTAGGCCTCGAATTCTGGACCGAGGGATGCGGCGAAGATCTTGCGCAACGCCCTATCCCCGCCCGCTCCTGGCATGAGGAAGTTGGGCTGGGCGTAGTCGAGCATGATGAAAGGGACGGGGCGGACCTGGACCACATCGTCCCCGTACAATGTGATCTCCGCGAAGATCCCCGTCGAGGTCTCTTCCGACCATGACTGGTCGAGGAGGAAGTTGCCGACGCCGTAGAAGATCGGCTTTCCCTCGTACATTTCGATCCCCTTGGGCCAGTGGGCGTGGCCGCCGATTACGAGGTCGGCACCGGCGTCTATGGCAGTGTGGGCGAGATCCACCTGTCGCGGCTCCGGGGTCGCAATGTACTCCTTGCCCCAATGTGGCATTACGAGGATCAGGTCTACTCTCGGACGCAAGCGCTCTATGTCCTCCTTTACGACGTTCTCGAGGAGTGGCGCCGTGCCGGGGGCCGTCCGGGTAGCCCAGGCCCAGCCGTAGGAGGGGACGTCCAGGTATGAGAGGACACCGACCTTCGTCCCGCCGAGGTCGAATACCATGGGCTTGCGGGCCTCCGCAAGATCCATCCCCGCCCCAGCGTGGGCTATTCCGGCGTCATCCAGGTGCCGCATCGTCTCGTCCAACCCCGTAGTCCCCGCATCCAGAATGTGGTTGTTGCCCAGGGTAACGCCGTCCAGGCCGGCCTGATCCAACACGGGCATCAACTGTAGGTGGCCTGTGAAGGTCGTCGCGTCGGGATGATAGACGGCGTCTCTTATGACGGGGTTCTCGAAGTTGGCAAGCGTAAGGTCGGCGCCCGAGAGGTACTCTCTGACGGCGCCCGCCCTCCCGGTACGCCTGGCCGTGAACTGGTGGATGATCCCCGTCTCCGAGTAGATGCTCTGTTCCGGCACGCGGCTCGTTACGGCAGCGTAGCCCCCGTCGAGCGGGAAGTCGATACCCATCCCCCTCTGGATGATCATGTAGTACTGCCCGCGGTCGAGCACTATGTCGCCCCCGATAACCATGCGCCGCAACTCTTGCGGATCAGGGACCGTCGCACCCTCCGGCGCAAGGGGATAGTCTCCGCTACCCTCCGAGTCCAGTAGCGACCCACCGTCTACCGACAGTGCCTTGACCCTTGGGCCAACCTCATCCCAGGGTACGAGTCCGAGCGCCCCGGGTGTCTTGCTAACGTGGTCGACCACGGCGGCCCCAGAGTCGAAGCTTTCGAACTTCGGGCTGTCTACAAGCTCTTCGGCCTCGTCACGGTACCCGCGCCCGACGGCCAGATTTCGTGTCCCCGAAAGCTCTGGCGTGCTGATGTTTTCCGCGGTCGAGCTCAGGTGGGCGATCGGGACGAGGGACGCCCGTGGTTCGGCGCGGGTGGCGCCTTTGGACCCGTCGCCAGCGTTTCCGGTCTGCCCTCCGCTCGTCGCGCCGGCCTGCCGGCCCTCGTCGGTTTGTCGGCTCCCGCCGGCTTGATCTTTGGATCCTTCTGAAGAACAGGCGAAAAGTAGCGGGAACAGGGAGATCATGACGGCGATGACCGCCATCATGATTGGTGTGCGGAGCATCCTCTGCGGGTGTTGTGCGCTCTCGGGTAGCTCCATCATCGACGCCTAATATAGACCTGGGTACTCTCCGTTGCCCACAGTACGCTCACCCGTGAAACAGACTCCCCCTAACCGAACCACCCGCGCCCCCTGGAAGTTTGCCCGGCACCCGCCGAAGGCCTCCTTCTGTCGGGATCTAGCCAGGCATATCCCGACAGGGCGGCGAAGCCTATCCCCAGCAGCACGAGCGGCTGGTCCCATCCGGCCGGTGCCAATGCGGCCAGGAATCCATACAGCGCGAGCACCGCGAAGATGCCGGGCCACATCCCCCACTTCGGCGGCCTCGGTCGACGTCGGTACGCCAGGTAGGAGAGGACGACTGCGGCCATGATCGCGACGACGTAAGGTACGCGAGTCAATGTGATAACAACGGCGTCGAACACAGCCCTATAAGCCGCCTCGTTCGCGAGCACTACCCCCGAACACGCGGGGCCGCCAAGTGCGCCCAGAGCCGTAAACAGCGCCGTTCACCGGGGTCCAGGCCGAATCTGCAGCCGCTTCTATTACCGTGTACCGACGCGCCAATTTCTTATCCCTTCTTGCACATTTACGCGTGGCACCTTGTCGTACGCCGTCCAGGTAAAGATGATACTCGCTCTACAGGAGGCTTGCGACAGCCCACGAGATGGGGTACGCGCCGTCCGCCATTGGCACGAGATGTCGTGATCTCTAACCAGAATGTGCGATGTGAACCGCTGAGCCTGATCGGTGGTGTAGGAGGGCAGTCGGCCTTGACAGAAGGTGCCTTCTCGTGGAGATTCGCCTACAAAGTTGCAAATATCACGCATTTGGGGGATGCGCCTGGTAACGAGGCTTGCTACGGTAGTAGCGTTATGAAACACGGCGGGGCTGAGGAGCCTCGCCCTATTGAAAGGACTCTCGCCATGGCCACCGCCGCTCCCGTGCAGCCAGCCGCTCCCCACAGGGGCATCAGGGCTCTGCTTGCCCGCCACCCGTTGGTTTCCTTCTTCGTGCTGGCCTTCGCCGGTACATGGCCACCGAGCTACCGTATGTGCTCTCCGAAGATGGCTCTGGGCTGCTGCCATTCAGTAGCCCTCTGCTGATATGGACGTCACCCTTAACCATCTTCATGGGTCCGTTCCTGGCGGCGTTCGTCATGACGGGCGCGATCGAAGGGAGGGAGGGAGTTGGCCCCTTTCTGCGTCGGTTCGTGCTGTGGAGGGTGGGCTTTAGGTGGTACCTGTTCACCTTCGTCGGTGTCCCCGTGATTGCGGTGCTCAGTGTGGTCGTCATACCGGGTGTCCTGGGATCGTTTCAAGGTCTCGGGGCCCTGGCCCCGTTGTCCTTGCTCGGTATCTTTGTTTACGTACTCTTCCTGGGAGGAGCGCTTGGCGAAGAGCCTGGCTGGCGCGGTTTTGCGCTGCCCCGGCTGCAGTCGGTGCACGGTCCTCTTCTCGGGACCCTGATCCTCGGTCCCCTCTGGGCGCTGTGGCACTTGCCCCTGTTCTTTACGCCTTGGAATGAACTCACTGCATTCAACGTCGTGGTGTTTGTCCTTGCGACCACCTGCTTGGCCATCATGTACACGTGGGTCTTCAACAACACGGAAGGCAGCGTGCTCATCGCCGTCTTGCTGCACGCGAGCTTTAATGCGTCTGTTACTGGGATCTTGGCTCCGCTCTTTCCCGCTCCCATCCTGAGCGACTACGGCCTGTTGCCTATCCTGGGCGGCTTTGGTGCATTGGCGGTTGTGCTGGTCGCATTGACACGGGGGCGGCTGGGTTACCGACCGGAGGCTGAGGCTACTCTCACCGATACCACTGGGGGCAGCGCACGTGAGGTGACACGGTGCCTGAAAGGCGGGAGATCGACGACGAGACGCTGCGTCGCTGCGCGTGTACGTCGATTCGCGCGAACTTGCCCTCGAGGAATACGGTGACGCCATCGCCGCAGGCCGGATCCACGCCGAACGACAGCCCGCTTTTCGTATCTGGTGGCAGACCCCGCCGCTGCTTTAGCCTGTTGACGCACCGCTCGGGAATCGTGCGCTGAAATTCCGGCGGTGCAGCAGTTGCCGCCAGACCGGGTAGCCTTAAATATGATCTCGCTAGATCCGTACGCACAGCTGGTCGGGGTCGAGCTTGCCAGCGTCCACCTCGGGCAAGGACCGTAAGATCGGCTTTCCTCTCTCGTAATAGAGAGTCCTGGAGAATGTTGATCCCTGCGGTGTCCGAAAAGGCGAAGAGTACGGACGGTTTCCAAGGGTTGATATTGGGAAGTTCACAGAGATCTAATCCTGCTCTCACCGCGCGCTCAACCCGTCCTTACGTTTGCTTGTAATGCTGCTTTCACGCTTCGCGTACACGATGGTCTGTGAAAGGGGCTGAAAAAGGGGCCAACGAACGAGGAAGGGTAGGAAAAGGCGCCGCGCGCGGACGACTGCGAACGGCAGCGATCGAAGAGGAGGAACGATGGATGGAAGGCGTGCGAGACCCCTGATGCGTGGGGTGGTGGCACTCGCGCTGGCGGTTAGTCTGGCAGTGGCGGGCGCATGTGGGACCAGTACGACTACAGAGAAGGGCCCGGGGAGCTCGACTACGGCAGCAAGCTCGACCGGCGAGGCTTCGGGACCCGGCGGCCGGGGAGGCATGCCGCAGGGAAGCGAGCCCGTAAGGCTCGACCCGGACGACTTCTCGGTCAGCATAGATAATCCCTACTGGCCGATGATTCCGGGAAGCGAGTGGGTCTACAGAGAGACGGACACCAGGGGCACCAACCAGAAGGTCGTCGTCGAGGTCACCGACGAGACGAAGATGATAGCCAACGGGATAGAGGCCCGCGTGATACGCGACACGGTCACCAAGGACGGCGCGCCGGTCGAGATCACCGACGACTGGTACGCCCAGGACAACGCCGGCAACATCTGGTACCTCGGCGAGTACGTCACCAACTACAAGAACGGCAAGGTCGTCGGCCACGGCGGTTCGTTCGAGGCGGGTGTCGACGGGGCGCAACCGGGGATCGCCATGCCGGCCGACCCGGATCCCGGGCTCTCCTACCGCCAGGAGTACTACAAGGGCCAAGCCGAGGACAGGGCCGCAGTCATCACCATCGGAGAAGAACGGGTCCAGGTGCCCCTCGGCTATTTCGACCGTGGCATCCTGATGACGCGTGACCTGGTGCCGACAGAACCCAAGGTCCAGGAGCTGAAGTTCTACGCCCCGAACGTCGGCCCACTGTTGAGCGTGCACACGGACGGCAACGGAAGCCGTGCTGAACTGATCAGCTACTCCCGCAACGCTTAGCCAGCGATCGGGGGTAGGGGCCACGTTTCTTCGACCCTCTGCTCCCGATCCGGTCTCCTGGCTTCGGAAGCCACTTTCTGCCTGCTTTATCTCGGCGGCGCTGGCACGCTCACAGGTACGGGCTCGTTGGTGAAGCGAAGATCGGAGGGATCACTCGCCGAACCGTAGGGCTGAGCGCGCTTTCGCCTTGGCCGCCTCTTCCTCCCGGTCCTTGGGCGGTGCAGTGGTTTGGAGCGAGGCGAGCAAACGCTCCGAGAGCCTCGCGATATCCTCGACCGCGGAGTAGAAGGCCGCCTCGTTTGTCTTGGACGGTTTGTTGAAGCCGGTTAACTTCCTCACGTACTGCAGCGAAGCTGCATTTATCTCCTCATCGGTTGCCGGTGGCGCGAAGTTGAAGAGCGTCTTTATGTTCCTACACATAGAAAACGGCCTCCAGAGTAGGAGCCCAAGCGCGAGACTCGTTTGCTATCAGTATGTCTTCTGGGCAAAGCACGTCGAGTACGATCTTCAGGTTCATACGCTCTCCTGCTCTAGTCCCTTCCGGGTTGCCGGTACCTGATCTGAGCATACTGCAATCGTCCTGAATTTGAAGTAGCAAGATCCTGGCCGTTCTTGGGACCGGAATGAGGTTTTCTAGCACTCTTGCTAACATGGGGATAGTATGGCCAATGTGCTAGTCTCGCCGCACATCTTCGAGATCGCCTTCGACGCCCTTACCGCCGCTGTGGGTGGCCTCGTAATCCTTCTAGCGCTGCGAGTGGCGCCCGCGCTGACACTCTCCGCCCACAGGCTCGCACTACGGATCTCGGTGGGCGTCGCCGCTCTTACCGAAGACGTCTCGAGCCTGGAGCATCTCGTCGAGAAGGCGGACGATGAGCTGTACCGGGCCAAGAGAGCGGGCAAGAACCGGGTGGCCGCCGTGGGGAGACGGTGAAAGAGGGCAAAAAGAGGGGGCCCGAGGCTGCAAAGAGCCTCGGGCCCTAGATTCCCTGAAGGTCGCTACTTCGAGTTCACGGGCTCTTAGGTCCCCAGTTGGGCAAGACCTCGCTCGGGCCGTTCTCTTGCGGAGTACCGGGCACCCGGAGCTCGCCGGTGCCGTCTGCGTTCACCGTGTAGACGTTACCATCCCGGGTAAAGGCTATCTTGCGGCCGTCGGGCGACCAGACGGGATCTTTCCCATCCTGAACGACCAGCTGTCGATCCGTGCCGTCGGGTCTTATCGTGAAGATGCGCAAACCCTTGGCGCTGGTTTCCTGGTAGAAGACTATCCTGTGGCCGTTGGGCGACCAGTCAGGAGAATACTCCTTCCCCGAATAGTCTGTTATCTGCACAATAGCTGGCTTTGCCCCCGTCCGCTTGGTATTCAGCTTGTAGAGGTCCACGTCACGCGGTCGGAAGGTTTCCTTGTAGAAGACTATCTTGGTACCGTCCGGCGAGTAGGCAGGGTCCCTCTCTCGGACTTCGTAACCGTTGACGGGCGGGGTGTTAGTGAGGTTCTTCTCGTCGGAACCGTCTTTGGCGCTCATCACCAGGATGTCTTCGTTTTCGCCCTGGCCCACGAAGGCTATCCTCTCGCCGTTAGGCGAGTAGGCGGGGTCCTTGCCATCCGTGGAGCCACTGAGGTTTCTCTGGTCGGTGCCGTCTTCGGCATTCATCGTGTAGACCTTGCCGCTTTCTTGACCTTCTGGCTGGCTCACGAAGGCGATCTCCTTGCCGTCTGGCGAGTAGGCAGGCGAGGTATCGTACGCTTGATTGTCGGTCAACTTCTTGCGCTCTGTGCCGTCGGGGTTCATGGTGTAGATCTCGTGGAGCCCACTCGGTGAGTTGGATACGTACGCTATCCGGTCGTTCTGTCCCGGGTAAGCCGCCTGGGCCGGTTCCTTCTCCGCAAGCATCGCCACCCCGCAAGCCGCGAACATCGCCGCCACCATCGTTGTCGCGATTACGAGAACGGTTCGTCTCATCTTCCCCTCCATTCCCCTCACTCATAGTCCTACTAATCTTCTGGGCGAACGTGTTGCTCCCCTCGGTGGAAGCTTACCAGACCCAGTCGCTCTGCTGGGCACTATCGAAGTTACTCTCGGCGATTTCTCTCTGATCCTCGAAATACGTCCCACCCATCATGGTCGCGGCCACTTTCGACACCTCCGTCGGCAGTGGTCCCGTTCAAGACTTATGTTTCTACCGCATACCTGGCGCATCCAAACATTGTTGCCCTCGTCGACGAGCTGCGGCAGGATCGCGCCCAGGTAGGAGATAGGTTGCCGTAACCAGGACTGCCTTCAGATGATTCGCCTTCATAGCGCGCTTTGCGGCAGCCTCCTACTACCGATCTCTGCGTACAGATCCAAAACTGTGGATAATGGTCTCTGTGGAAGGGACCTGAGAGAGCGCCTGTGGAGGGGGATATGCATTCTGAGAACCGGTTCACGACTTTGAACCGTCGAGATTTCCTGAGATTGGGCGGAGCGGGACTTGCGGGTGCCACCCTGCTCGGAACGGCGGGTGGCAGGGTTCTGGCGCAGACGGGATCTTCTCTGAAGGCACAGTTCGAGACTGCAGCCAGAAAGTACGAGGTTCCCGTCGAGTTGCTCCTTGCGATGGGCTACTACAACACCCTCTGGGAGATGCCGCCACCGTCCGCCAGCGCCTACCGGAAGGGAGATCTCGGAGGCCGCGGCGACTACGGGATCATGCAGCTCACCCGAAACCCGTCTAGGAACACTCTGGGCGAGGCGGCGAAGCTAACCGGTCTCTCCGAGGCTCGACTCAAGAACGATCGCTCTGCCAACATCGAGGGCGGCGCGGCCTTCCTTTCAGACCTTGTCGGAAAGTCCAAGCCGAAGAGACTGGATGGCTGGCGGGAGGCGCTTACCCGGTACGCGGACACGGACCTGTACGCCAGCCAGGTCTACAGGGTGCTCAAGGGCGGGGCCTCACTGACAATCTCGACCGGTGAGCGCCTGAAGCTCTCGCCCCAAGACGTCGAAGTACCCCAGGTCTACGCCGCCAAGAGCGACGCCGTCGACTACCCGGAGACCGTATGGCGTCCGGCTGCCTCATGCAACTACACTAACTCCACGCGGGAGAGCTCCCACGATGTAAGAAAGATCGTTATCCACGTCGCAGAGGGCTCCTACTCAGGGACCATAAGCTGGCTCGAGAACTGCACCGCCCAGGCGTCGGCACACTACGTCGTCAGCAGGGAAGGCACGGTGGCGCAGTGTGTGCGCAACGAGGACGTCGCCTGGCACGCCGGTTGGTGGGACACGAACACACACAGCATCGGCATCGAGCACGCGGGCTACGTAGACAACCCGTACTGGTTTACCGGAAGTATGTACCATACTTCGGCGAGACTTTCGGCGTGGTGCTGCAAGAAGTATGAGATCCCCATAGACCGCAAGCACATAATCGGTCACGATCTAGTACCCGGCTGTTCCGGCTCCGGCGGCGGGGTCCATTGCCACACCGATCCGGGCGACTATTGGAACTGGAATAAGTACATGCGCCTCATCGAATACTATTGGAGTAGTCTCTAGCCCTACCGCGTCGTCAGGTCCATGGCGCAACGGTGACTGGCACATCGGCATGGGCTCCAGGTTCAGCAGTGGGACATGGTTCCCTCGCGCTCCAGAAACACTTGCAGGCTCAGGTTCTTCTCTTCGAGTCGTTTCGCGTCATCCACTCCCACGTAACGGTAATGCCAGGGCTCCCACTGGTACCCGGTCTGCTCCTCTTTGCCTTTTGGATAGGCCAGGACAAACCCGTACTCCCAGGCGTGATGCTCGAGCCACCCGTAAGCGCTCGTCTGTGCGAAGGGCATCCAGACCTGGTAGCCTGCGGCCGCGTTCGTGAAATCGATCGCGGTACCGAGCTGATGCTGGCTGTGTCCGGGTGCCGCACTCATCACATCGGCGTCCGCCCCGAAGATGCTCACCAACCTTTCGTGGGAGAGGTGCTGTTCTTCGTAGGAACGATAGGCTGAAGCCACCACTAGCTCCTCTCCGTCTGCCTCGGAGTCTTCCACGAGGTGACCCAGACTCTCGGCCGCCGCGCGCCGGAGCCGGAGCACATCGCTACCCAGGGTGGTGACCCCGTAATCTTGCAGCGGGACGAGGTCCTTGGGCACGTAGTCGGGGGAGAGGGAGTGCGTGCGGTCTACCAGAACTCTCACATCATCGCAGGTCGTCGCTGAACTGGATGGTTCCTCCTTCGTCTGTTGCCCCTTCGAGGCCCCATCCTCCTTGGTAAGGGATACCTCGCTGGCTGCATTGGAAGGCCAGGACCATTCAGCCACGAATGTCGAAGGCCCCATCGGCGCCGCTATCCCTTTCTCCCCTAACCCCAACAACGACCAGCCCGCCCCGAAGATGAATACAAGCGCAAAGATGCCCAGCCGGGCCCTGTGGCGGCGATGCTTTCTGGCACAGTGAAGGGGTGTTGTACAGATCGCGCGATCCCCAGGCACCCTCCGTGGCGACGTATCACTTCTTGGTCCGAGCAAGGTCCGAGGCTTCATCAGGTCCTTATACCGAACCCCTCCAGTGCCGACAATCGACTTCATAGGGATCTATGTTAGTCCCCTATATGATGTGGGCGCAAGAACGCCGTGGAGCGCTAGAAGTCTCCCCCACCGAAGTCTCCTCCTCCGAAACCCCCACCGCCCCAATCGCCACCACCGAAGTCTCCGACATCGAAGGATGAGGGGTCGCCCACGTACATGTAATCGTTGTCCAGAGCCTCGAAGAGCAACAGCGCAGTGAGCCAGTCTGCCCCGAAGAAACCGTATCGGGCGCTACCCAGTTGGTATTCGTATTCTCTTAGCCTCTGCCGCTGGTGGGGATCCATGAGGTGCTCGTTCGCTTTCGCCTGCGCCAGACGGGCTTCGAGCTCCTGGAGCTTCTCCTCGCCCTCGCGCTTCTTGCGGTCGGCTTCCGCCGTGGCCGCCTTCAGCCGTGTCGGAGACTGCATCGTCTTTCGGGCGAACTCGGCTGCTCCCTGCTGCAGGGAGCGAGCTTCGCCGAAGCGGCCTGAGGACGCGGCGCGGGCTGCTCGATCCATATACCCTTGGGCTTCGAGCAGGCCCGAGGAAAGCTCGCCGGGATTCGGTACCTCTCCGAGGGCGGCCTGGCCGAACTCGCCCAGCGCCCTCTCGTAGGCTCCGCGATACTCTTCGAGGGTCTCTCGCGCCCCCAGAAGCGCCCCTTCCGTCGCGTAGCGTTCGTCGGGGAGTGCGTCGCGTGCGGATATTTCGTCCTGTAGTGCCTTCCTGTGCCCGCGGGCCCGCTCCGTGAGCGCCTCGACCGCGGCGAGGCTATGCCGGGGATCGAACTCGTGCCGGCGGGAGGCGCGATCCGCGGCCTCCCGGGCCACCAGGTCGTATTCCGGGCGCAGCTTCAGAGGTTCGACGGCAACGCCCTCGGCCCGCGCAGTCTCTTCGGCTTCTTCGGCCGCCCGTATCTCCTCCTTTGACACACGAAGCTTGCCGTCCAGAGCTTCGTCGGCGGCCCTGTAATCGTCCATGGTACTCTCGGCTTCGTGGAGCATTTGCATGGACTCTGCGAGGAGATTGCGTCCGTGCTCCACCCGCTCGCGTGCCCAGATGGGATCGGAAGTGAGCCGGGATGCGGCCTCATCGAACTCCCGGGCGAAACCGGTCGTCTTAGCGTCCGAGATCTGCTTCTCTATCCACTCCTCCGTTCGTTGATCCAACAGCGGGCGCTGGGCTTCCAGGTAGCCTACGGCGAGCCGCTCGTTCTCGTCGAACTCGTTCAGGTGGACGGTGAGGTCGGCGAACTCTTCCTCAGCGCTCCGACGTTCTTCTTCGATACGCCGTTTCTTCGCGCGCCGGTTCCTGAACAACAGTAGAGCTCCTGCCACCGCTGCTAGAAGGAGTAGACCGCCTCCCAGCAGACCGCCCGCACCACCATCAGGATCGGTTTGCGCGTTCTGTGCCGCAGGCTCACCCTGAATCTCTCGTGCGCCGGTCACGAGCCCAGCAGCGAAGTCTCCTTCCCGAAAGTCAGGGACCATTGTATTGTATGCGTCCTGCGGGAAGTTGTACGTCGTGCCCCAGCCATCGTTTGTGGCAACCACGACTACCCCGGCATCCTGCGGGACTTGCGCCTCGGTGGCCTCCCTGCTCAGTAGTTCCTGCCGCGCCTTCTGGCTTTCCACACCCTCGTTCGGTACCAGGAAAGCGTAAAGCGGCTCTCCTGTCTCCTCTTGCGCCGAGTCGAAGGCCTGCTGCACGCGCTGCTCTTCGGGACCGCTGAGTGCCCCGGCCTCGTCGTACACCGTATCCGAGCCTTGGGCCGCTGCGAGCGTGGGGCAGATAACGAATGACGCCACAACGACAGTAACTCCATACAGAGGCGCCGCCATTCTTCTCAGCACACCGATCAACTCACCCAAGATTATACCTATGCGGGTAGTCATCGAAGCCTTGGGGCTAGCTATCTCTCGCGCTGAGGTCGGGGAGCTCTCGCAACACTCCCCCTCGCACCGCGGCCCCTATCCTGCGCCCCGCGAGCTAGGACTACGCCTTGCGTGGCGTTTCGAGCATCTCCTGCAGGCATCCTCCCAGTGCGCAGGAGCCAGCGTAAGCCGTTGTCGCGACCGACCCCGCGTCGGCAGACGCCGATTCCGACGACTGCCAAAGTGGGCACCGCCCTCACGCGTGTTATCAGTAGGTGGTGTCCACAGGTCCCGGCTATAGCAGGTCGAAGTGGGCCACCACCGGGGCGTGATCGCTCTCAGGGTACTTCTTGTCCACGGCGAAGGAAGCCGACTCGTCGTGCAGCAGTTCGTTGTGGATCTCCGAACCCCTGTAGAATTCAAGCAGGTTCCTGGAAACCAAGAGATGGTCTATCATCTCTCCTTTGCCATGGTAGAGATAGGAGTAGCGGGCAGACTCGGGAATGCTCTGCTCGCAAGGCACTAGGACGCGCTGTGAGAGGGCTGGATTGCCAGTGTTCTCCACATCGCCCCTGATAGCCTGCACGGGCACGTCGTCGGAGTCGGCGTTGAAGTCCCCGCAGACGACGATGCGGGCGTTCGCGTCCTGCTCAAAGAGCTTATCCACGATAATGCGGGCCTCAAGGGCTTGCCCCACGCGCTTCATAGAAGAGACGAAGAAGCCTTCGGCCCAGCCGTAGGCCGTCCTCCAGGCGAAGGGAGGTAGCTTGGGGTCGGGAACATCCTTATTCTGGCCAACTATGTCCGTGGGCGCCTTGGACTTCAGATGCACGTTGAATATGTGTAAGGTTTTGCCTCCTTCGAGACCGATCCTTACGTGCAAGATAGGTCTCTCCCACCCTATAGGCTCCGGCTCGGCCGGCGGCGGGTCGGCAGTCACCTTCTTGTATAGAGGAGCGGGGCAGAAACGGTTCATGTACTGCTCTTGGCCGAGGATCTCACGGCGACTCAATACGACGAGGTTGCGTTCGTCGTAGGCTTCGCCACCCTGGGTCTTGGTGTGCGCCACGTGATAGCCAGCGTAAGGTGTTCCCTCGAGTAGCTGCTCCAGGGCCAGGAGGCCACGGGGCTCATCGTCCTCCTCTTGGCCGTTGACTTCCTGAAGGCACAAGACGTCGGCGGCGAGCCGTGTCAGCTGTGGACGCATGAGGGGTATGCGCTCCTGCAGGGAGGGCTCTTCACCCGGCTTGTCATCTAGGTTCTCCAGGTTGAACGTAGCGATGCGTAGCCTCTCCGTCACGGTGCTCGCGCCTCCTTGGTCTCTCGGGATACCGTCGAGGGTCGACGGTACACCGTGGCGATGAATCGGGGATGAATTGTCGGTGAGTACAAGAAAAATGTGCCCGACTTGTCACAAGATTCTTCCAAGTGGGGCTGCGATCTTATCTCGACGACGCTTCTCTCCGTCTCGTTCATCAATAGGGGCTGAATGAGAAAGGGCCGGGGCCACATTTACGCCCCGGGCCCCTATTATCCGCTAACGAACTCTGAATTCCACAAAGTCGGAAAGTGGACGGGTCTCGCAAAGAGTCTGGAACCGACGGTGCAGCTCTAGCCCGTCGGGGCTGTCCGTCCGGCCGCGCACCCCTATCTCGCTGATCTCCCGCTCCGTCGGAACCTCGGACGGCACCATGCGGTAGAGCTTGCCGTCGTTTGTGTTGGCGAAGATGACGTACTTGCCGTCGGGGGTGACCCCGATGCCGTTAGCGTTGGGGAATCCCTGGTAGTCAACCTCAGGCGTGAGCGGGATGGCTTCGGGGGTTCCCCCGCCAGCCTCAACCTGTTCCTCGCTGACCCGGTAGATAAAGGGGCGGATGGAGTCGGTGAAGTAAACGTCGCCGTACTTGCTTATGGCGACGTCGTTGATGAACCCGCCCTCCCCCGTCTCAAAACGGGCGAGCAGCTCTTTCGTCTCGATATCGTAAACGTAGAGGGTTCCGCTGCTCAACAATCATGGGGTCACCTTCCTTTTCGGCCCGCCCAGATACCGTAACCCGTGGAGGGATTCGAGCGATCTTCCCTCTGAGCCATGGCATCCTAGCACAGGACGAACTGGCTAGGGTCTCTGTTGTCGGCGCGGCGACCAGGGCACCGCCCTGCGGACAACGTCGTCGTCTGGAAACGTCGCATCGTAGGACACCTCGTCCAAGATCAGACGCCGGGTCGAGCCTCCTCGATCTCTCGCAGCACTCCCCCTCGCACCGCAGCCCCTATCCTGCGAGCAGCGAGCTCTGCATACTCTTCCTCCTTCTCTGCTCCCACAAAGAAGCGATTTAGCTCCTTTGCCGCTACCCCACTCGTCCCTGATCCACAGAAAGGGTCGAAGACCAGGTCCCCCTCCCTACTCGAGGCTAGAAGGGCGCGGCGCAGGAGGCGCAGGGGCTTCTGGGTGGGATGGTATCCGTTGCGCTTCTCCCTCCTCGGCACGGAAGGGATGTGCCAGACGGAGGAGAGCTGGGCGGATGGGTCTTGGCTGTTTATGAGGTCGTAGTTGAAGGTATAGCGAGATCTGCTTCCCTTGCTTGCCCACAGCAGTGTCTCGTGGGCGTGGGCCCACGCAAGTTAGGACAACGGTGAGCCTAACGTTCCGCGCTCTGCTTTCTGGGCAGCAGATAGCGCTCGAGGTAGTGCTCTAGCTGCGCGAGGCCCGCAAGTAGACCGAGAAGGGCTCAAAGTAACACGCTAGAGTTCGTGCTCATGGGACAGGACGACTCGACTGTGGTGATGTGCTGCGCGACTGGAGCCTCTCTATCGTGTCAGGTTTTCTTACTCGGGGAGTTGGGGCGCGGACTTGACAGGTCCAGATAACGCCGAATGCCAGTTCTTCTTTCTAGCTGAGGGCCGCTGCGAAGGAAGCATCGCAGGACGCTTCATAGGCGCAAATCACCCCCACCGCCGCAGCGACGGCACCTTCCTGCCCGACTTCCAGGGCGTCATCGAGACAGACGATGGAGCGGAGGTTCTCTTCGACTACAGAGGCTACGGGCGAGCCTATCCAGTTGGCAAGCGGCAGGTGGTGGTGAGCGCGACGCACCTGAGCGAAGACGAGCGCTACCGCTGGCTCAACGACTCGCTGAGCGTTGGGGTTGGAGAGGTCCGCTCACAAGAGGACGGTCCGACAGAACTAGTCATTGACCGGGCCGAGAGGCTGCCCCAGGTCGCGCAAGACGATGCGCGGCGCGTCGGAACTGAAGTTGAGCAGGGCGAACAGCGTCTCGCCGTCTCCGGCGGCGGGAACGCGGAGGTAGCCGACGCAGGCACGCATACAGTGCGCGCTGGAAGCGCTGCTTCGAGGCGGCGGGTCTCCATCGAGGAGTGGCCCTCTACCGTCAGCCAGGCACCAGAACCAAATCCGACGCTGCCGCCGCGACCGCGTCGCAAACGACAACCCACGCGCCAACAGCGTCCGTCTGAAGCGCGCATTGACGCGAAGGGCCGCTTCCACTCCCTAACAAGGTAATCGTCTGCTTGACAGAGAGTGTGCTCTTCAATAAAATCAAGCAACTGTTTGATTTGTATTGCAGACCGCGAGCTTAGGAGGGCGAGATGACGTACGACAACGAGGCAATCGTTCGGCACGCCTACCACATTGCGGAGGGCGATGTCCTGGACGTCGCCGGGTTTGTCGGCAGCTTCGCCGAGGACGGCGTGATCAACCTGGGCCACGCTGGCCTAGAACATAGCGGAGTCGGCCAGGAGAGCTATCGGGGCGAGCAACTCGGCGATCTTGTACTCTTCATCGCCAAGCTATTCCCCGATGTCCATCGTGAGCTGCACCGCGTCAACGTGCTTGGCGACACGGTCGCCGTCGAGGTGTCGATTCAGGGCACCTTCCTCGGGCCGCTGGAGACGCCTGCGGGCATTGTTCAGCCGACAGGAGTGAAGGTCGACGTGCCGACAGCCGACTTCTGGTACCTACGCGACGGGAAGATCGAGTTGTTCGACTGCTACGTCATGGTCAGCACCATGTACGCGCAAATTGGCGTGTGATGCCCGACTTCGCGTCGGCGGTTGCCGGGCCCAAGGCCGCGCGCTGAGCCGTTCCTGGTCGATGTGGTGCGCGGCCCCAAGACTGCGCACCGCCTGCCAGAGCTGCCCAACTCCAGCCGTGGGCGCGCGGATCAGGGAGCCAGATGTCCGAGGTCGCGACGCGCGCCAGCTCGGCCAGCACCCATGCGTAGATCTCGTGCAAGCGGTTGCTTATTTTTCAAGCGTTTGTTTCAATAACGTGATGGTTTCAATAACGTGATGGGATCGGGGAGGGTGGATCAGCGTCGTGAGGCTGGTCTTCGGACACGAACGCGACTGATGGACACGGCTCTGGACCTGCTCGCAGAACGCGGCGAGGAGGGCGTCACTCTCCGAGAACTGACGGATGCTGCAGGGGCCAACGTGGCGGCTGTGAGCTACCACTTCGGCTCGCTGAAGTCGCTCTTTGACGCGGCGATCGAGTATGCGCTGGAGCGCTACCTGGACGCCCAGGAGGAAGCGGTGAGCGCGCTGGGTGTGGAGGCTTCGCTCGAGGAGCTGGCGGCGGCCTTCGCAGGGCCGATGATGCGCGCGCTGGCTGTAGGGGGTCGCGATCTGGACCTCATGCGGATCGTGGCGCGGGCGGGGATCGATCCTCCACAACGATGGGATCGGCTTGCCGACAGGTTCGATCGGATTCGCGCCGATTGCCTTCGCGTGCTCAAGGCGAACGTCCCCGATCTCAAGGACAAAGAATTGGACTTCCGTACGCGGTGCGTCGCCGGGATGTTGAACTGGCTGGCCCTCGCACCCGTCGGAGCTGAGCTCCGGAATAAGTCCGAGAAGCAACTCGAGCGACTGTTGGTCCCGGTGCTCGCCGGAGCCTTCCGCGGCGCCATCTCCAGCTGAGTCGCGAAACGAGGCACCGCGACAGGCTCCTGCGCCCAAACAATTTAATCAGTTGCTTGACAAGATCCGCGGCCTGCGATAAGCTCAAGCAAGCGATTGACTATTGACCGACACTGGAGGAGCGATGAGCACGGACGACACGACTAATGAGGCATTTGCCGACACGCGCCCCAGCAGCGCGAAAAACCTGCCGGATTACGCTCCGATCCCTCGGTCGGCGCTCGGGCCTGCGCTCAACGAGCAGGGGTACTACGTCGGACGCGTCGAGCGGAACCTCTACTGGATCACCGACGGCACCTACCAGTCGGCGTTCCTGACCACCTCGGACGGTGTCGTCCTGCTCGACGCGCCGCCCACCATCGGGAACAACATTCAGCGTGCCGTGGACGAGATCGCCTCAGCCAACGGCGTGAGCAACAAGGTGACCCACCTCATCTACTCGCACCATCACGCCGACCACGTCGGCGCGTCATCGCTGTTCGACAAGAACGTCACCCGCATCGGCCACGAGGAGACGCGACGCCTGCTGCTGCGGGACGACGATCCGGCCAGGCCGCCGAACGAGGAGACCTTCGGTGATCGGCGCACGCTGGAGATCGGCGGCGAGCGCATCGACCTCGCCTGGCACGGGGCGAACCACTCGCCCGACAACATCATCATCCACCTGCCCGACCACGACACCCTGATGCTGATCGACATCGTCAACCCTGGCTGGGCGCCGATCTACCTCTCCAACCTGACCGAGGACATCCCCGGCTACCTCGAGGCGCCGACAAACGCGCTCGCCTATTCGTGGAAGCACTTCATCGGCGGTCACAACGGCCGGCTCGGCACACGGGACCACGTGACGCTGCACCAGCAGTACATGGCGGACATCGCCGACAGCTCCAGGAAGGCGATCGACACCGTCGATCCCACGCCGCTACTTCCAGAAGTACGGCGAGAACGTCTGGGCGGCGCTCAAGGGCTACCTGGACGAGATCGCCGCCACGGCAGCCGCGCCCGTGATCGAGAAGTACACCGGCGAGATCGCGGCTGCAGACGTGTTCACCGAGAGCACCACGTTCCACGTCATGCAGTCGATCCGTCTCGACCTCGGCTACGGCTCGCAGGTTCACCCCTGAGAGGGTGTTATGAACTTCGCACTTAGCCAGGTACAGCAGCGTACGACAACGGTCAGAGAAGGGAAAGGCAAGGGACATGGCCAACAAGCAAAACGAAGAACGCTTGATCGTGGTGTGCGGTGCGACCGGCAAGCAGGGAGGTGCAGTTGCACGTAGTCTTCTCGAGAGAGGCTTTCAGGTTAGTGCGCTCACCCGCAACCCGCAGAAGCCGGTGGCACAGGCTCTAGCCGATCAGGGCGCCGAGGTTGTGCAAGGCGATATGGAGGACCGCTCCTCCATGGAGCGAGCGCTGGAAGGAGCCTACGGCATCTTCTCCGTGCAGAACTTCGGGGAGACCGGCTACGATCGCGAGGTACAGCAGGGCAAGACGGTTGCTGATGCGGCCAAGGCTGCCGGTGTGGAGCACTTAGTCTACAGCTCGGTGGGCAGCGCTCACAGGCAGACAGGAATCCCTCACTTCGAGAGCAAGTGGGAGATCGAGGAGCATGTGCGCCAGATCGAGCTTCCTTACACGATACTTCGCCCTGTCTTCCTCATGCAGAATTGGGAGTGGACGCGCGAGATGATCCTCGGAGGCTCACTGGCTCAGCCGTTTGATCCGGACAAACCGTTCCAGGAGGTGGCCGTAGAGGACATAGGGGCCTTCGCAGCCATAGCCTTTGAGAACCCTGATCGTTGGATCGGACGAGAGGTAGATCTTGCCGGGGACGAACAGAGTATGAGCGAGATAGCCGATACGTTCAGCCGCGTCATAGGGAGAGAGGTTAGCTACTACCAGGTGCCCTGGGACCAGTTCGAGGAGCAGGTGGGCACAGAGGTCACCCTCAATTCACGGTGGATCAACGACGTAGGCTATGAGGCGGACATCGCTGCCTTGCAGCAAGAGTATCCTGAGCTTACTACCTTCGAGCGTTACCTCCGCAGCCACGGATGGGAGGGTGCCGAGGTACCTGCAGGGAGTTAAAAGGAGGCGTAGAGCTATCATCGCTTTGGTGCAGGTAAAGTAGGCGGAGCGTAGGTCCAACAGAGGCGGCGCAACCGAACTTGCTACCGCTACGGAACGACGCCCGCCAGGCGCAGCTCGTCCATACCAACCAGTGGAGGTATCATCATGCCCAGCCCTCAGATGCAGGAGGTCATCAACCGTCTCAGGCAGCGCCGAGAGACACCCTCCAGCCAGCCGCCCAGACGTATGAGGAGATACTGGGACCGTACAGCCTCGCCGACCAGGTGAATCCGCTGCCCGCGGACGTGAGCGTCACCGACCTGAACGCAGATGGAGTCCCGGCCCATTGGCTGCACATCCCGAACGCCGGCGACGGCCGCGTGCTGATGTTCGTGCACGGCGGTGGATACTCCCTCGGCTCGCTTCGCAGCGACGGTGAGCTGGCCGCGCAGATCGGACGCACCACCGAAATGCACGTGTTCTTCCCGGAGTACCGGCTCGCACCGGAGCACCGATTCCCAGCCGCCTTCGACGACGTGCTGGCCTCCTGGCAGTGGCTCCGGGGCGTGCGCGGGATCGCCGCGGAGTCCGTCGTCCTGGCCGGCGACTCTGCGGGTAGCGGACTGACTCTCGCGCTGCTGCAGACGCTACGTGACGCTGGAGATTCTCTCCCCGCTGGCGCCGTGCTGATTTCGCCGCTGCTCGACCTGACCGCGTCGGGCGCCTCGATTATCGAGCGAGCCGACGAGGACTTGGTCTTCACCCCCGACTTGATCAAGAGTATGGCGCCCACCTATCTCGGCGACGCCGATCCCAAGACGCCCGCCGCCTCGCCGCTGTTCGGATCGATGGCAGGACTGCCGCCCCTGCTCGTCCAGGTCGGAAGCGCCGAGTTGCTGCTCAGCGACTCCGAACGCCTCGCGAGCGCGGCCGCTGAAGCCGGCGTGGACATCACCTTGCACGTCGGGGAAGGACTCCCACACGTCTACCAGGCCGCGGTCGCAACACCAGAGGCTGAAAGCGCCATGGGCCAGATCGCTGATTTCATCCGCCGCTTGTGAGCCGACGGGATCGCAGCCAAGATAGCGGCCTACCCTTACGCTTTTCTCATAACCGGATGTTGGGTCGTCCTCAAGGTCGCATCAAGGAGGTGTGGGCATGAACCTGAAAGCACTGAACTAGGGGATATTCACCCAACGTCCTGGAAGGGAATGTCTCGGCTCCTCTTTGTCAAGCGACACTCCGCAAAGGCACCTGCGAATCTGCCATGAGGCTCCTGAAGACAGCGTCGGAGATGCGCCTCTTGAGGCACCGCAGCGCCTCATTACGGGATTTGCCCTCCGCCATCTTCTTGCGGTAGTACCCTCCGCCCCTAGCGTTAGGGTTTACCTTGCGTTAATCGCGGGCCTTCTGGCGCCCGTTGTAATCTGAGGGTCCCGGCACGCACTTCGAGCGCAACGTTGTCCTCCTATGATCCCCCCTGGCAACGCGCCTGCGGAGGTGTGTGCTTGAAGTGGGTAAAGGCGGTGTGGAGGGCGTTCGGAGGCGGGTCTGGCTTCGCCCATGTAATCTGGTTTATTAGCTTGAATTTCATCGTCTGCAGGGCGAAACCGAGGCTGAAGATGATGTGGTGGGTGCCGGTGACCCAGATGGTGCCGTCGGGCTTGAGGATGCGGCACGCCTCTTTCAGCCACCTGACGTTGAAGCGGTGATCCTCTGCGAAACCCATGGACCTGTCCCAGGCACCCTTGTCCACCGGGGCGAGCCTGCCGCTCTTGACCGTAACGCCGCCTCTGGAGAGCCTGTAAGGAGGGTCGGCGAAGACCACGTCTACGCTGCCCGAGGGCATGACCTTCATGAGATCCACACAGTCCGCGAGGTACACAATGGTCCCCGGCTCGCCGAACACCTGGAAGTCCCTCAGTTCCACACCACCATTTTAGGCAGCGGTGTCCGCCGACTTTAGCGATGGCATCCTGGAACGTCCCGAGAATGTGCCCTGCTCCCCAACTACGGACCCTCCTTCCCCCCGCCCTCAGCCACTCGGCAGAGATGCCCAGCCCGCGGGCCGCCTCAGAGAGCCTGCAGGTGGTGCGCCTGTTCTCTGGTTAACACTTCAGGGATGCACAGAGCACCCGACAGGGTGATTCGTGACAACATCCTCCAAACAAGCTCAGCACAACATCGTCTCGCGATGAGCGGTATCTCGACACAGGAGATTCGTGGCACTTCTTGTGTATCAGATAAGGAGGATCCTCAGCCTGCTGCAAGGGAGATATCATTCACCATGGCGAATACTTATGCGCCACTACTACCCGTAGTGCCGAGCTCAGGCCCAATGACCAGTCGAAGGTGTCTAATGTCGATCTAATGAGGCAATCTATGCAGGTTGCCGAATACGATCTTCCACGAACTCGGGTGAATAGAGGGGCGGGAGGTCCCTCGATTCACCCAACGGGCTCTTAGGGACCGACTCTCCTGAAGAAGATGGTGGCAGGATCCACCCCCTGCGGCCGCGAGAAGAGCGGCGTGAAGTCGGTGCCTTCTCCGGCCGCGTCATTCGCAAGGCCCTCATAGTCGCCGACGAAGTATCCGCCGGCCACCGGGGCTCGCTCCATGTTGAACGGGGCGTTGGTCAGCCGAAGCTCGGCGCCGTACTGCGAGCCCCGCGAGCAGTCGCCCGTCTGCGAAGCGTGGCAGTGGACCATCCAGTAATCTGTCGGCAGCGTGTTCGGATTAGGCGTGTTGTTGCGGAAATCGTAGTAGGTGACCGAAACGGTCCCGTCCTGCGCCACGTCAACGGCTGGCGTGAACGCCTGCTGGTTGCCACTCGGGATGTTGGTCGGCGTGTTGTTGACCTTCACGGCGGACGACCAGGTAAGGCCGCCGTCGGTCGAGGTCGAGAGCGCGATACTGTCGTGCCTGCGGAAACGGCCGTCGGAGAAGCGTTTGTCTTGCCAGACGGCGTAGAGTTGGCCGCTGCTCGGGTCGACCGCGATGTCGGGTATGATGTCGCCGGTGCGGACCGAGCCACCGTCGTCTGGATCGACCACGCCGGGGTTCACCATCCTCTCGAACCGGATGGGGCCAGACCACGTCCGGCCGTGGTCCTCGGAGCGCATGACGGTCACGTTCAATTGGGGAGCACCCGGCCTGCGAACGTTGCGGATGAGGTTGAAGATGTTGATGAGCTCGCCCTGCGGACGCACCGCGATCTGATTGCCCAAGGTCTGCGCGAAGGCGCCCGGGTTGAAGATGACGCGCGCATCCTCCCAGCTTCTCCCGCCGTTGGTGGTTCGCGTGAACAGCGTCGGCCCCCGAACGACAGGGCCAGTCGTGGCGAGCCGATCCCAGACTGCGTACACGTAGCGCGAGTCGTTTGGATCGGCGGTTATCGAGTTCTTGTCGTTGAAGCGGCTGGGGTTGGCGTCGCGGATGAGCGTTGAGGGGTTGCTCCATGTGAGCCCGCCGTCGGTGGACTTGGACACCAGCATGGCGTCGGGATTGAAGTCGCCGAGGGAGTTGGGATCCTGGTCCACTGACAAGCTCATCAGGTAGGCGTTACCGTTGGGCGAGATCGTTACCCAGGGGTCGGAGGCGCGCTCGTAGCCGCCGCCGTTGGCCGGGGTGCCACCTGTGCACAGCGAGTTCTTGGTCTGCTTTATCACCTTCCACGTTCGGCCATCGTCGAGACTCGCGCCCACCACGTTGCCGCGTGAAGCGCCGTTCGACCAGCGATCCTGCTGCCACACACCGATGATGTTGTCCCCATTCGCGTGGTTGACGTTAACGAAGGGTTCGACCTCGCTGTTGAGGAAGTGTTTTCCCGTCTGGCCCGCGAGACCGCAGTTCGACCCGGCGAACGGGCTCGTCCCCGACACCCGGACCAGAGAACCGGCCTCGTACGAGCTCGCCCACGCGACCTGCGGGACGAATAGCACCACCGCCGCGAGGCACAGAGCCTTCACAAACCAAGGGACCGCCAGCCTCTTTCTCAACGCCACTGCTCTACACCTTTCATAAAGGATCGGGACTCGTCAGCCCCGACACTTTGCACAACGGGGTTAAGTATGATGGGTTACAAGGGCCGGCGCATCCCCCACTTGGACAATCTTTGTATCCCTGGGGGCTACTTCTGGGGGCGAACTACCGAGAATGCGTAAAGGCGAAGTTCGCTCTGTTCTATCGCCCGCCCCGGACAGAGTCTTATGTACGCAGGGCCATGAGCCTATGATCTCTACATAAGAATTCCTACCGCATAGGGACGGAGCTACGCATAATGTGGGGATGTCAACTTCGGAGAACTCATATTCTCTGGGCACTTCGGTGCATAGAGAGGATAAGAGGGTGCGCAAGGGACGTGGCTGCTCTTGACCCCCAATCAGCCCAGCCACCTTGCCCAACGGGCTCTCACCACATAGTTGTGAACATTAGCTACTTTATGCTCAACCTTCTTCTTCACGACGCAGATCGCCCTCGACCTCGGCGTACTTGATGCCCAGCTCGCTCATGGAGACGATACTGTAATCGCTGGCTACTGGCCATATGTAGCCAATTTCGTCGAAATACTGCGCAATCTCAGCGTAACGAACCTCATCGTCGGAATTGTCGGGCTCTAAACCTATACGCTGCATGATCTCGTTAGCCATAACCTGGCCTGTGTTGGGATCTCTGAGATCGTAGACGGCACGGATGAATTGATCGCGCAGCTCCCTTAGCTGTTGAAAGCTTTCCGACACGAGAACGAACCTCCCTTTCGACCACCTGCGCCTAGAGGGTACAGTCTACGCTGTGACTTGCGTCCATAGGCGCATCCCCCCAATCCTCTCCCACGGAAGACTAGCCCACGAACGAGCTAATTGATGCTGTAGGGCGCTTCCACGCACTCCGGTGAATATGGGCATAAAGAGAGCCTGGCTCTCCTCAGGGAAGGATCTCATCCTTAGGAGTTTTGAGATCTCCGCCCTTACTACTCCTGTGCTCTTCGGAGGTGAGGCCCTCAGCCTTGGGGGCCGCTCGTCCCTGCCGTAGGATCAGAAGCGTTTTGCGGGGGTGAGAGGGCAATCTCGATGTAGTCGGTGCCATCCTCCTCGTAGCGCAACCTCTCGGGCAGTCCGAGACTCCTGAGCAAGTGAAGCATCCCGCGGTTCTGGGGGAGCACGAAGGCCGTGAAGACTCTGACGTCCCTCTTCTGGGCCGCCCCTATCAGGCGTCTGGTCAGCGCCAGCCCGAGCCCCCTTCCCTGCCAGCTGTCCTCCACCTCCGCCGCGTATTCTGCTCGCTCGGTCGTCCCCTCGCGATCGAAACTCACCACGCCGACGATCTCCTCGGGGCGCTCGGGATCGACGGCCACCAGAGCAAAGCGGTTTATCTTATCGAGGTTCGTGAAGTAAACCGCTTCCCTGTCGCTCAGTTCCGGCTTGGCCGCGAAGAAGCGCAGGTAGATCGAACGCTCGCTCAGGCGGTGGTGGAAGCGCTGGAGGGCTGAGGCGTTGTCCGGCGCTATGGCATGGTACGCGACGCTCGTACCATCTAGCAGTTCGATACTACCCGAGTCTTCCTCAGCAAGCGGAGCACCAGCCCCATCGACCAACAGCCCTTCTCTAGCCGACTCTGCCATCCTCTAACTCCCAACCTCGCGTACACGTTCGCGGGGGCTTGGTTCCTAGCCTCTGACCGCTCTATTGGGAGGCACCGTACCAGCATTGTGCATTCTGGCACATCACCCAAACGGCGTATCTTTGCCGTTGCTTGTGGTTGCTAGCGCATAGCGAACTTCCTAAAACCCCGTAAAGCGGAAGTCCAACTTCCCAGAACGCTTCTTCCCCGACGTTCGTGAATAAGGACAAGTGGAAGGGCCGAGGCTCCTAACAGCACCGGCCCTATAACACATCTAGCTCTCGTACTCCGTGACTCGCCTACGACGTCGCCTTGTATGCGACAACCTCACCGGCCGTGACTTGCGGTGGGTTCGGGGCCAACTGACCTACATCCTGCGCCACGAACTCTCCCGCCCTAAAGGTCGACTGCTCCTCAGCTTCCTTATGCTCAAAGACGCTGGTCGAAACCATCACGCCGTCCCCGGCGTCGACGCAGTAGTAAGCCACGAATCCCGGCATCTCGCTGATAACGGGCACGTAGTCCTCCTCGACCAGCTGCGCCACCTTTCGCGGATCGGTCACGCCCTCGTAGCGCCGCACCGCAACGTACATAGCTATGGCCTACCTCCTTCACACGTAGAGGGCGGGCTGATCAGCCCCGCCTAGAGTTGTACGACGCTACTACCTTAGCAAGTCGCAGCTACCAGGCGCAACTCTCAAAAGAGTGCTTCTTGCTGTTACTTCGTCGTTGCTAGCTGTGGCAAACTTCCGAGAAAATCCATCATCCCACGCACTCGGTGAATAAACCCGTTGCGTTCTGCTTCTGAGCTAGGGTTCCAGCTACGAGTCCTCCTCAGAATCAGGGATGCGAGGCTCGGCGTTCCATGCTGGACGCGTGCTGGTGGGCCGCCACTCGCCCACCCCCACGACCTGCAAGTGTCCCTCGGTGTGCTGGGCCGCTGAGAGGGACTGGCCGAGCCTCGCTCTGGCCCTTGCCGCAAGCACCAGCCCTTCGTCGGCCATCTCAAGGAGCTCGGGACCTACCTTGGCGTAGCGAAAGAGGCGCTTCTCAAGCTCCAGCAGGGCCAGGTCCAGGGCGCTAAGGAGCTCTGGGTTAGAGAGGTTGGAGAGTGCCTGCTGGTAGTCGGGGACGGGCTCTTCTTTGGGCTGGTGGGACTCCTGCGCCATCTTCTCTAGAACCTCCGTAGGTTAGGGGGTCGAACGATGCCCGGCTATTCTAAAGGCGTCTCAGACAAGGGGTGTACAGGGCTCTAAAGTGACACGCGCTGGGTCCGGAAGAAGCGCCTCACGTCTTCGTCCGATCGGCTCCGGCGAGCTCAAGGACCCCCGGGGCTCCTACGGCTACTTCCGATGCGACCTTGCCCTCAGCGTCCACGAGCACCGCAGAGGGCGTACCAGAAGCCCCGAAGGCCCGTCCGACGGCGAACTGCTGGTCCAGGAGCACGGGGGAGGCAAGCCCCATCTCCTTGTTTGCCTCCTCTGCACCCGCCGAGACGACCAGCAACTTGGGAGCATCTTCCGGAGAGTTTGCCTCCCACTCCTTCAGGTCTGGGAGCATCTGCTGGCAGAAGCCGCACCCTGGGTTCCAGAAGAGCACCAGGGTCTGCTCGCCCCTGGAGTCGGCTAGCTCCACGGTGTTGCCATCGAGGTCTGGCAGCTTCACCTCTGGAGCCTGCTCGCCGACCTTCTGGGCCGCAGGTACTGTGGGAGCGGCGGCGTGGACCTTGCCGCAGTCGGGGCACGGTTGCCCCTGGGCCTGCCGTTGCTGGGGTTGCATCGGAAGCTGAGCGTGCTCCCCCACCGAGTAGGAGAGGAGGGTCCTTATGCCTTCCGCCCCGCCGGCCACGGGGCTTGCGATCTTACCGTCGGTGCCGATGAGCACCGCGCTCGGGGTGCCGCGAACCTCGTAAGATTCAGAGACCTCCCAGTCCTTCTGTAGCAGCACGTTCTTAAGGCCGTGCTCAGAGGCCTTGGTCTTGTTCTCCTCCACCTCGCCCCGGCTGACTAGCGCGAGGGTGAGCTTCTGAGCATGCTCCTCCTGCCAACGACCCACCTCCGGCAGCATCGCGTTGCAGGGACCGCAGCCAGGATCCGTAAAGAACAGCAGCACCGGCTTGCCTGAGGCGTGCAACGCTTCGAGGGTGAGGCTCTCTCCGTGGAGGCCCGAAAGGCCGAACTCCGGGGCCGTAGAGCCTACCGGAAGCCCCTCCCCTTGGTCGATGGGGGTGCCGTTCTGCGATGGCGCTATGCTGCCGCCCGCGGCAACGCTTTCCTCCAAGATCTCCAGGCGCACCAGAAGCCGCCCGTTCTGACGCAGCAGATGCACCAGAAACCACCACTGTCCGGCCAAGAGGATGAGCACGAGGACCCCGCCCAGGAGACTAAGCAGCTGGGGCGCAGAAAGCGCTCCGAGCCAGGAGATAGCGCTGGGACCTGCTACATCGTAGCCCTCCCAGAGGACGAAGCCAGCCACGGCTGCGAGTACTCCATTGCGGGCTAGCGTCTTCCAGCCGGCCGGGGCTGAGTGCAGCTGCCCAAAGCAGTGACACTCGGGCTTCTTGCCGCGGGCCAGGTTGATGGAGATGCCCATCACGAACAACAGCAGCAGCCCCAGGGCCCCCAGGGCACCCCACCAAGCGCTAGAGGCTGGGATGAGGGCAGCGCCAACCGCTAACTCGGCCAGTGGTAACAAGAGTGCTAGAGGGCTAGCCAGGAGGGCCGGCAAGCCGAACTCTATTATGGCCTTGCGGGAGCCTTTGAGGTCCGATAGCTTGGCCACACCAGCGAGGGTGAAAACTGCAGCGAGCAGCAGGCGGGCTATTAAAAGAGCAGCGTCCATAAGGATCTCCTTCCTCTGGCTTCTCTAAAGGCGGGTTCTAACCTTATCCACCCTTACCATGATGCCACGAACCCCCAGCTCAATGCGAACTCCCGAGAGGTTCCCTTCTAGGACGTTGGTGAATTAGAGGAGAGAAGGAGGGCCGTGCTCCCGATGTAGTACCCCAGCCCTCCCTCTTGCCCTTAGTCACCCAAGTGCCCAGTAGATGGGTTGCTCGCCGCAGTTGGCGTAGTCTGACGCTCCTCTGCGAGTCATCAATCCTAGCATGCAGTTATACACACGGCGAGCAAAAGCCATCAGTGCACTCGCCGCTACAGCACCTACTCTCTCCTCCCTGCTCTCCTGGGGGGGTTAGCCGACCCTTTTGCTAGCCCTTTTGACTTTCTCACACCCCCCTGTAACGTTGTCTCCGGGGTTGGCTCTGACCCGATCAGCGCCAGGGCCACAGGAGATGTCGTCCTTGCTTCCGTCCACCGCGTGGATCTGGTCGTTGCCACGCCCCCCGCGTCCTTTGTCCATGCCGCCGCCGAGGCGCAACGTGTCTGGGCCGCCCCGAGCGTCGATACGATCAGCGCCACCGTAGCCGTAGATAGCTTCACTATCAGGGGTGCCGACGAGGATGTTGTCTCTGTTATTGCCCTTGATAGTGCCCTCGATAGAATCCGGCGAGAGGCGTGCGTAGGAGGTCTGGGTTACACCGCTTACCGTCTTGAACTCTCCCCCGGTGTGCAGCCTCGCTCCTTCCACGTGCAGCTCCCACACCAGGCTGTACCTGCCAGCGTAGGCCGGATGCCAGTCCGGGTCGA
Source organism: uncultured Rubrobacteraceae bacterium (assembly GCA_963849745.1). Lineage (GTDB taxonomy): Bacteria > Actinomycetota > Rubrobacteria > Rubrobacterales > Rubrobacteraceae > Rubrobacter_D. The sequence goes on from CAWKIM010000001.1 coordinate 194,901, forward strand.
GTTGCCCGCCCAAGGAGTAGGCTGCTATGCCCTGCCGCAGCTGGCAATCTCCGTTCGGGTCGAGCCGAGCCTCCCCTGGACGCCCGGCCCCACACTTATCGGCTTTATCGTCGCCGACGTAGTAGAAGTGTCCCCCGACTACCAGCTTCCTGTCATAGACCGCCACTGTCTGTGCCGAGCCTGAGGTGTCTTGCTTCCAGCCGAGCTCGCCTCCGGACCTCTTGTCGAGCTCGGCCAGAAAGTCGCTGCCCCCTGCCGCCAGATAGAGCTTCCCATCATGGTCCACTACCGATTGTCCGAACGTTCCCGTTCCCGCCTGGGTGAGCCAGGAGGCGTCGTGGTTGCCTTGGAGGTCGAGCTTGACCAGGGCCTTGGCTGCCTTGCCGCCAACCTTGTCGCAGATGCACGCAGCCCAGATCGTCTTGCCGTTGACGTCGAGCTCGAGGTCGCGGTAGGCCGGTTTACTGTCGTGGGCGCGCATGACGTCTACCTCGGTCTTCGCTTTGGTCCAAAGCCTCTTGCCCGTAGAGAACTCGAATGCCGAGAGACTCACCCCTCCAACGTAGACCCTCCCGAGCTTGCGCGCACCCTGCACCGACTTCAGCGAAGGCGCATTGTACCATCGGATCACCCGCCCGGTCTTGCCGTCGACCAGGACCAGATTCTTCTGCGTACTGCTGGGCCCGGCGAAGTTGCCAGCGATCAGCACGTCGTCACCGTAGAGGGTCATGTCGAACACCTCGTCCCCCGTGCCCCCAAGATTCGGCGCCACACCCTTTCTGTACTTTTCCGTCTTGGAGTCGAAGACCGCCACGTTGGCTACGCTACCCAAGACCGTGCCATTACGCTGCTCGACCCGGGAGAAGTGGCCGCCGATCCAGATGTTGGTGCCGACCTGCTCGATAGCCCTGACGCGTCCGTCGATCATGGGGGTGTCGTCCGGCTTCTCCGACGGCAATGCCAGTACGGCCCCGCTGGCAAGGAGAAGAGCTACAGCCATCGAAAGCAATAACAAAAGGGTCCTTCTCATCCCCTCCATCCTTCCTTGTATGGCGTGGAGGAGGACGGTCGCCTTACGTAATTAGACATGTTCCCTCCGCATCCATCATCCGACCACGGTCATAGTAGCTGGCCACAAACAGTCGCGTACTCGACCGCTACATGGGGTGGTGGGATGAGTGTGGATCCCCAACTCATCGAAGGCGGGCGAGCACAATCGCCCAATCGCAGTATTCATTCCCACCCTAAATGGACTAGCTAATGTGCCAGCTCTGGCTACGCTTGGGAGCGAACTTCGTAGAACTCCGTACAGAAACTGTCTGAAAAGGGGTTCTGAGGAGCTCGCTCGGTAGGATACCGAGCATGAGAAGAGCATACCAGACCGACCTCTCGGACGCCGAATGGAGCTGCCTGGAGCCCCACCTTCCCGCTCCCCGACCCACCGGGCGTCCTCGCCTCCACGGCCCGCGTGAGATCCTCGACGCCATCTTCTACGTGCTAAAGAGCGGCTGTGCCTGGCGACTCTTGCCGCACGACTTCCCACTGTGGAGGACCGTCTACCACTACTTCCGTTTCTGGCTGTTGGACGGAACGTGGGAGAGGATGCACTCGGCCCTACGCAAGCGCGTGCGGGTACGCTTGGAGAGGAACCCGCAGCCTAGTGCTGGCATAGTCGATTCTCAGTCGGTCAAAACGACCGGAGTGGGCGGAGAAGAGCGCGGATACGACGGGGCCAAGAAGGTCAAAGGACGCAAGCGCCATCTATTGGTGGACACGCAGGGGCTGGTGCTCGAAGCGAGGGTCCACAGCGCGAAAGTGGTGGATCGGGATGGGATCAAGCTCCTGCTGGGGCCCTCCCTATCCGATCGCCTACCCCGCCTCTGTCACCTGTGGCTGGACGCCGGCTACACCGGCCAGGAGGACAGAGGCGCCGGCTGGGTGGAGAAGGTCTTGGGATGGACGGCAGAGATCGTGCGACACTCTAAGATGCTGGCTCCCGAAGAGGTGATGAGGGCATGGGGGTAAGGGAGTTCGACAAAGAGGGGGTGGCCATCGACGCGAAAAAGTTCATGCCCCGGAAAGGGCCCAGGCCCTTCTTGCCGAAGAGGTGGTTAGTGGAGCGTACGATCTCGTGGCTCGTCAAGCGTCGCGGCCTCCGCACGCGGTGGGCGAAGAAGGCAGAGAACTGGTTGTCGTTCGTTCAGCTTGCCTGCGCTCACATATTGCTCAACTAGGCAGTTCTCGGAGAGGCTAAGGAAGGGCCGTAGTCCCTTGGGACTCGACCGTTCCCGCACTCTCTCCTCCTTTGACGGCGAGGTTAGCGTCGGACCAAGGTGATCGTTGTCTGTGGGATGAAGGCTTGAGTAGTGCAGTTAAACGAGCCGTTCTCCGTAGCGCAGTAGCTGATGATGGCGGTGAGGGACGCGGCACCGGGTCGCCATGCGCCTCCATCAGGCCCAGTCCTGGGAACCGTGACATTGTAGGTGTGGGACGTCGAGTCGCAGATAACCGGCTCAACGGAGCCCTCGCCCTCCACGAAGGCGCCTCCGCCTCGTGGCTGCGTCACCGTAACGAGGATGAACGTGGTTTCCTGCCCCACAGGGTCACAACTGGCAGTGATAGGCACGCTAAGGACCTTGCTGCTGGTGATCACAGCGCCGCCACCCGATGAGATTGACGCCTGAGCATAAGCTGGCACCGCCAGAGCCACCATCAATAGCGCCATCACTGCCAGCATCACAACATAGCGCTTCATTAGCGCTACCTCCCTTCGTGTAGGTCGGCCAGCAAGGCCGACCCAAGTCAGCTACCGGGGTAACGTTAGCAAGCATGAGGTGCTAGGCGCATCCTCCTTCTGGACTATCTTTGTGTGCCATGTAGCTATTTCTTGCAGCGACCTTCGGAGATACTGCGTCAATGCGAAGTTCGAAGAATCCCACTTCCACGCAGTGCGGTGAATAAAGCATTGAGCAAGAGAAGAGGAGGCGATCCGCTACGGATCGCCTCCTCCGTGATGGGCGCTCGTTAATCTTCAGCGCTGCGACGAGTCTATCAGCCTGTGATGAGGATAGCTGGCTGATCGAAGCCCACGAAGGTCAAACTGTATGTGAAGCTAAGGTCGCTAAAGCCTGTGAATTCTTCCCTCCAGTTCGGGTTGGGGCATGTAAATTGCGCCGCCGCTTCCTCCGGTGAGATCGTTACCGACTGCGCAGGAACGATCAGCTGGCCGTTCCTCGACGGCACAAGAGTTGCGGCAACGTCCTCATCGACGGAGGCGCTGTGCGGCTCGACAATGTTATCGTTGCCAGGATTGTGACAAACGAAGTCGGCCGTGCCCGTCACCGACAAGAGAAGGTCCGCGTTTGTGTTGCCGACCCCTCCGATTGTCGTCCCAGTGCATCTGACCGTGATCGCACCGGTGGTCGGGGTGGTGGTAGACGTGCACACCGGCTCAGCGGAACCCTTCCTGTAGTGCGCACCCGATGGCGCATTGTCGAAGTTGGTGACGGCCAGCGCGGGTACAGCCGCGAGGGCCAGCGCCATCAACGAAAGTACGGCAATGATGCCGATCTTCCTCATTAAGGTCTTTCTCCTTTACTTGGTCGGCCTCTACCGCTCTCTTTAGGGACGTGGTTATCTACCGTCCCGCCCAAGAGGTTGTAGAATGCCTATATGCGGGGGCTGGGCGTTCTTGTAAGGGTGTTCTCATAGCCAAAACAAGCGTCCGGCCCTTGCCGACTCAGTATCTCCTGCTCAGCAAACCTTGCAGCATCACCTCCCTTCCCTTACGCCCCGAAGCAAAGACAAAACCGACCATCTCCTCTCTCTTAGGAGGTAGCCGGTTGCGCTACTGGCTCTGCCCGTCTCTTAAGCGCCCATAATTGGGGCGGGCTTCAAAGCCTCTACTTCGGGTTGTTCCTTGCCTAAGTGCACATAGTAGCAACTGTGGCAGGCGTGTCAAGACCCTTATTGCTTACGCCGAACTTCCCAGAACTGCGTACATCCGAAGTTAGAAGTACGCTCCGAGCTAGATCGCGCAGCGTGCTCTGTGCACAAGACGCTGCTTGCCTACTGGTGGAGATCGGCGGTGCGGGCTACTGTCGATCAGAATACTACTTCCTCCTGTACTCCGCGTTCACCTCCCCCGCCAATCAGCCTGGACTCTCCTTGTCCGAGGTCTCGGTTAGCAACGCGGAGAGGATGGGGAAGCGGTCCTCCGACCTGGCGGTTTCGAACCTCTTGCACATCTCGGCGACGAGCTCCTCCTCGCCGGCGAGAAGCTCCGCTAACCTGGGAGATCGCGATGGCCGGCGCTCAATCAGGTTACCGGTCCCGCTCAGAAGCGCGGAGGCACAGGAGGGTTCGGATCGCTACCGCTTTCGTCTAGATGAGGGTGGTGTCATCTCGAGGCCTTCCTGGCCTCTTCGAGCGCGCCGAGGAGGAGATCCGGCGTCAGGCCGTGGGCCGTAATGCCGTCACGACCCGTCACGTCGCCGGCCGCCAGGAGGGCGTTCAGGATGGCCTCCTCTGTGGCCTCCGCGGCCGCGTGGAAGAGCGGCGTAATGTAGGCGTTGGTCACCATCTGCAAGGGCACGGTCGCCGGTGGTTCCGGGAGTCCTTCGGACGGGATGCCGCGGTTGCCCGTGGTGAAGGCGAAGAAGATGTCGCCGCTCCCGTCGTCGAGGCCGCCCCCCATCCTGCCGAGGCCGATGCCCGCACGCATCGCTAGACGGTCGCACTGAGTAGGCAGGAGCGGGGCGTCGGTGGCGAGGATCACGATTATGGAACCGGACCCCGCCGGTCGAGTCTCCAGGGCGCTCTCGTAGGGCGAGGGGACGCGTTCCGTGCTCAGGACACGCCCCACCGGGAGCCCGTCGACGCGCAACATCCTGCGGCGTCCATAGTTCGCCTGCACCAGGGCACCGACCGTCCAGCCGCCTGCGTTTTCGGGGAGCCTGCGCGAGGCCGTACCGATGCCGCCCTTGAACTCGTGGCAGATCATGCCCGTCCCGCCGCCGACGGAGCCCTCCTCAACCGGCCCACTAGTCGCGGAATCGAGCGCTTCGAATACGTGCTCCGTCGTGACGTGCATGCCGTTGATGTCGTTCAGGGTGCCGTCGTAGGTCTCGGCGGCGACGGGGAGGCACCAGTAGTCCTCCTCGCTGGTGCGGGCCTCCATCTCGGCCCTTACCAGGGCGTCGCGCACCACACCCACGCTGTGGGTGTTGGTGATCGCGACGGGCGTCGCCAGGATGCCAGCCTCCCTGATCCACTCCAGCCCCGTCATCTCGCCGTTGCCGTTGAAGGTGTGAGAGCCGGCGAAGACAGGCTCATCCCGCGCAAGCCTCTTGCGGGGACAGACGACCGTAACGCCGGTCCTCACAGGTCCCTTTCCGACGACGAGCGGGCCCTCGCCGCGTACGATGGTCGAGTGCCCCACCCTCACGCCCTCGACGTCGGTGATGGCATTTTGGGGCCCCGGCGAGAGATCCCCTACCCTTATTCCAAGCTCGCGGGCGCGCATGCAGCCTCAGCGGCCCAGGGAGAAGACGCGGTCCATCTCCTCGTCGGAGAGCTCGAAATCGAAGACGTCGAGGTTCTCCCTGAGGTGCTCCTCGCCGGTCGCCTTGGGGATGGCACAGACTTTGTCCTGCTGCAGGAGCCAGCGCAGGGCCGCCTGCGTCGCCGTCTTGTCGTGCGCCTCTCCTATCTCCCCGAGGGTCTTGTCCCGCCCGACGCCCCCGCGGGAGAGGGGCGTGTAGGCGGTCAGCAAGTAATCCATCTCCTGCGCTTGTTCGAGTAGTGCGTTCTGGCTACTGAAGGGATGGTACTGGACCTGGTTGCAGAAGATCTCCGCGTGCTCCGACGCCTCTTCGACCTGCGAAGGGGAGAAGTTGCTCACCCCTATGTGCGACACGCTACCGTCTACCTGCAGTTCCCGCATGGCACCGAGGGTCTCGCCGAGAGGCACGCCATCGCCCGGCCAGTGCATGAGCAAGAGGTCGACATATTCGGTGCGGAGCTTCTTCAAGCTCTCCCTGGTCTTCCGTATGACGCGGTCGTGGGCGAAGTCGCTCGGCCAGACCTTGGTGGTCAGGAAGATCTCCTCCCTGTCTATTTCTGAGTCTCCGATGCCACGGCCTACCTCGGCCTCGTTGCCGTACATCTGGGCCGTATCCAGGTGCCTGTAGCCCATGGAGAGGGCCCGCCCGACGGCCCGTACGCATGCCTCTCCCGTGAGCCTGTAAGTGCCGAGCCCGAGCGAAGGGACCTCCGCGTTCTTTATCCTCAGATACTCCATCGTGACCTCCTCTAGATCTAGTAGTCATCCGGGGAGAATGACGCTTCGGGGCGTCCTTCCAGCTTCGCTACGGTGGGGAGAAACCAGTCAGGACGCTGTCGAACCGTGTTCTCCGCGGGGTCGAAGAAGACGTGTGCCGCAGAGCCTTCCGCGGCGAGGGCGCCTCTCTCGAACGTCTCGCCGGTGCGCAATTCGAAGTCCATCGTGTAGGAGCGATTGCCGACCGTGCGCATTCGCGCCGCGCCGTGGAGGGTGTCCTCGAAGAAGATCGGGGCTTTGTAGAGTACGGTGGTCTCGGCGATCACGTACCTGGCGCCGGGGACGTCGCCCGCTTCGAGCTTCTCGATGCCGGCCGTCTCCGCGAGGACGCGCCAGTAGCAGATGCGGATCTTCTCGAAGAACTCCAGGTAGACGGCGTTGTTGACGTGGCCGTAGGGGTCGAGGTCCCCGTAGCGGATCTCGAGGTGCGTGAGGGCGGGAGGGTTCTTCACTGGGGCGTTCCCTTCCTGTAGGTTTTCGCAGAAGATTGTACACATCCTCTTCGCGTCCCATCTGATTTAATGGGTGCTATGGACTACGACGCATACCTGGAGCAGGGCGAGACACTGGCGAGCGAGGGCCTCGTAGAGGAGGCGCTCTCGCGCTTCGAGCAGGCCCTCGAGGCCGCCCCCGAGAACCCCGAGGTCATCGAGGCCGTGGGACGCGCCCTACTGAACCTGGGCCGGCTCGAGGAGGCGGAGGCCAGCTTCCTCGACGCCCTGGAGCTGGACCCCGAGTGGGTCGCGCCGCGGATGGGGCTCGCGATGGTCGCGCTCTCGCGCGACGAACCGTTCAAGATCGTGCACCACCTAGAGCGGGCGATAGAGACGGACTCGGGATACCCCGACGCGTACGTGGAGCTAGGCCGCTACTACGGCTTTATGGGGGAGCCCGCGCTGGCGAAGGCCACCTTCGAGCGCTGGACGAACCGTGTGCCGGAAGACGCCGACATGCTCATAAACGCCGGCCTGACCCTCTTCGACGCCGCCGACTACGCCGAATCCCTCGAGTTCTTCGAGAAGGGGATAGAGGCCGCCGCAGACGACGTGCAGAAGTGCGGCGCGCGGACCTTCAGGGCCAACGCCCTGGATATGCTAGGCCGCTACGCCGACGCCGTAGGTGCCTACGAGGAGGTCATAGCGGCGGCGCCCGAGTGGTGGGAGGCCCACGCGAACCTGGGGATCTGCCACGCCCGCAACGGTGATCTGGAGAAGGCGGAGGCCGCTTTCAGGCAGGGCCTCGAAGACTGTCCGGGCTCGCCGGAGATCAGGGACGAGCTGGCGGCCCATCTGCTCGCCCTGAGGAAGAACCTGCCGGAGGCCTTGAAGCTCTCAGAGGAGGCCGTGGCGCTGGGGCGGGATGAGATCCGGCACCTCATAACCCTCGGGGAGGCCAGGCTCGCCCTGGAGGACGAGGACGGGGCGGCCGAAGCCTACGGCGCGGTTCTGGCCCTCGACCCCGAGAACCCCGAGGCCCACCTCGAGCTCGGCATCCTGAGCGAGCGCAAGGGGGAGATGGGGCGGGCGGAAGAGCACTTTGTGGAGTCGCTGAAGGCGGATCCCGCGAACCCCCGCGCGCTCTACTCGTACGCGAGCCTCTACTACACGGCCGACGACCTGGAGGTGGCGGAGGAGATCCTGGAGCGGGCCATAGCCGCCGACGCGAGATACTCTCCCGCCCTCTCCGCGCTCGCCAGCATCCAGGCTCGCCGCGGCGAATACGGCGACGCGCTTGACTACATCGAGAAGGCCGTCGACGCCGGCGAGCGCGACTTCGAACACTTCAGGAGCGCGCTTGAGTTCGCGCCCCTGCACGCCGACCCACGCTTCCGCACCCTGCTCTCCCGGATGGTTGGCGATAGGAGCAACGGACAGGGTTAGGATGCGCTTCGGTCCTCGCGCAAGAGGCAGGCGCCGATGAGGACCAGGAACGCCATGGACGAGAACACCGTCCGCACGCCGTTCCAGAAGTTCCACGGGTCCTCGTAGGCGGCCCTCGCGCCGGCCAGCTCGTCTGGCGGTGCATTGTCAGCAACGCGGGCCAGTTGCTCGTTCAAAGGTACGTTCACGAAGACCGTGAGTAAGAAGCAGCCCACGATGTAGAGCGCGCAGGCCAGCGCAACGAGCCAGAAACGGCCCGACCTGGGCCGCGGGATGTGGGCGGCGAGCGTCGCGAGCAAGAACAGCACGGCGCCGAAGAAGCCGGCGAAGAACATGGGGTTCTGTATCCTCGCGTTTATGGCCTGCATCGTAGCGACGTAGGAGGCGTCGGGCTGCGCCGCAAGGCCGAGGTTCACCGAGATCGCATACGCGTAGAAGACGCCGGCCACGAGGCCGGTGGCCAGGGTGGCCAGGGCTAGCGTGAGGGTGCGGACGGCCGAACCTAGAATCCTCGCCCGGGGAGCCTCGTGGCCCATGGTTTCGATCCGTGTCTGTGGCATGTTATGACTCCTCCTACGCGACCGGGGATCAGACGTGGGGCACCCTGAGAGCGATGACCAGCATGGCGGACGCACCAAGAGCCGCGGCGAACCGCAGATGGTTCCATGTGGTCCAACCCCTAAGGTAGCGTGACCAGTGGTCCTCGGCACCCACGCTGGATGGCTCGATCTCCGCCAGCGCCTCATTGCGGGGCACGTGATAGACGCCGGTCGGCCCGATCGTACCAAGCAGATACAACGCGCCGCCTGTGAGCAGGTACCCAGCGAAGGGCTCGCCCCACACCAAGAACGACGAGACGATCAACGCGCCGCAAGCCAGGGCCGTTCCGAAGAGCGCCACCATAAACGCGGGAGTGATCGCCGCCACGTTGATTGCCTGCATGGCGGCGATGCCCTGCCTGGCCGGCAGCCGGGCGAGAGCCCCCATCACGAAGGCCGAGAAGGCGAAGAAGACCCCGGCCACCACACCACATCCAAGGGCCGCAACGAACGTCAGCGCGAACAGAAAACCTCCCATCGACAAGCACCCCCTAGTGGATCCCGGCCCACACGCCCGGGGCAGCGGCACCGCGCACGTAATCGGCGAAGTCCCCGGGTCCTCGACTCAGACCGCCCCTTACAAAGCCGCTCAGGCGGGTGTCGTATACGTCCTCGACCAGAAAAGTTCCCCCTCCGCTCCCCTTCTCAGCTTCCATACACGATCCTTCCTCGACACTTTACATAGTGTAAATTGACCCGATGTAAAGTTACCGCATACAGCTGACCAGGCGCGCCTTCGTGGGAGATGCCGGGGGGGCTTAGCCGGTAAGAGAGTGCCCCTTCGGGGCCGGCTACAACAACTTCAGCTTCGCCGTGGAGTATCTGAGGTCTTCGACGAAAGCATCCATCTCACGGATACGCTGGGCGGCCAGATCCTTGCTGCTCTCCAGGACGAGGAGGTCGGGGATCTTCCGCCGCAGGCTCTCCGCGTTCCAGATCGCCGCCCGTATATCCGGTACGTCGTCTTCCGTGCCGACCATGGCCAGCATGCGGGAGATGCCTATGGCGCCCAGGTAGTCGAGGCCGACCGCGTCTTTGAGGAGCACGGTCTCAGAGGCAGTGCCGGTGGGCGCTCCTGGCGGGTGGTGTTCGATTGCCTCTATAACCGCCTGGCTCGCCTGCGGGGGGAAATCCCAGTCCTTGAGGATACGGCCGGCCACCATCGCCGAGCGCTTGGCGTGGTCGGGTGGCTCCCGCAAGGCGTAGGCCTTGTAGAGCCCAACATCGTGCAGCAGGGCGGCCGCGCGCAGAATCTCCACGTCGTAGGAGATTCCCTCCAGGGCCGCTAGCTCCTCGGCCAGGGCGAAGACCCTCAGGCAGTGGACGTACCCGTAAACAGGGTGCGTCCCGACCCTGGCGATGTGCTCCTCGATCTCCTCTACCACCGTTTTCATGGCAGAGAGTCTAGCGAATAGGCCCCGCCGGTGCGAATGTAGGGGCTGGTATCAAACCCGCCATGCATGCGAAGCCCCCTACGCTTACCGCCTTTTCCGAAGATCGCGGAGCAGGGCGGCCTGGCCCACATCATCCACGGTCAACATCCCCACGAGGTTGCCATCCTTGACGACGGGCAGGGCCCTGAAGCCGCTCTCCTGCAGGATACGGTTACCGTCTGTAAAGAGATCGGCGTCGGGCGAGATGGTGGGGAACTCCGTCTTCATCAGGTCGCGGACGGCGGCGTAACGGCCGGGGGAGTGGGCAGCGGCCATGATCTCGTTGCGGGTGATGATGCCGACCAGATCTCCTTCCTCGTCGAGGACAGGGAAGTCCTCCTGGTAGCCGTGGATGACGGAGTCGAGGACCTGGCCGAAGTTGTGGTAGGGCGTTACCGTCTCGATTCGGCCCTTGGTACCCATCACGTCAGAGACCGTGAGCCCGCGCATCTGCTCCCTCTGGCGGACCATCCCTGCCTCGCCGCTCGCGCCGAGGAAGACGAAGAAGCCGACTATGGCGAGCAGGAAGTTGTTGCTAAAGAAGCCCACGAGGATGAAGAGGACGGCGAAGGCCTGCCCCACGGTCGAGGAGATATCCGTGGCGCGCAAGGGCCCGAGGCGCGTGGCGAGCAGGCCGCGCAGCACACGGCCACCATCCATCGGGAAGGCCGGGATCATGTTGAAGACCACGAGGGCGACGTTGATCATGCCTAGCGTGGCGAAGAGTTGACCCAGGGACCCTACCCCCGAGAGTATGTCCGTCGGAACCGAGAGGTTGCCCCCGAAGAGCAGGGCAAGCCCGAAGAATATGGGGGCTAACACGACGTTGACGAGCGGCCCGGCTACGGCGACCTTCACCTCGTCGATGGGTCTCTCCGGAAGGGACTTCATCCTGGCGAGCCCGCCGATGGGCAGGAGCGTGATGTCCTGAACCTCGCTCCCGAGACGTATGGCCACGAGCGAGTGGCCGAACTCATGAAGCAAGACGCAGATGAACAGCAAGACCACAACGCCGACGGTGACGAGCGCGTCCACGAAGCTGCCTGAATCCCCGAAAGCGAGATAGCCGAAGAAGGCCAGCAGCAGGAAGAAGCTCCAGTGGACCTTCACGTCTATACCGAACGCACTGCCTATCTTGAAAGATCCACCCATTGCGTTGAGTTTACCCCACCCGCAGGCAGGCAATGTACAAGCACTTCAGCACGGCGGCTGCGCCGCCTTGTCAGCAAGTCAGCAAGGACTCGCCAATGCGAAAGCTGAAATGCTGACAAGCGACAGCCCAAGGCTGGAGCGTGCTGACTTGCTGAAATGCTGTATACCCCCTCTGCCTGCTAGAATCGAGGGGTGGAGGAACGCACCCAGGACTACCGTCTCGTTACGACCGCGAATGACCTTGACGCTGTCGCGAAGACCCTGCAAAGCGCCGAAGCCATCGGCGTGGACGTCGAGACCACGGCCCTCTCCCCCCGAGACGGAGGGGTGCGCCTGCTCCAGCTCGCCATCCCAGGGGAGACGTTCGTCATCGATATCTTCGAGGTAGGCGACCTCTCACCACTCACAGAGGTGCTCGAAGACGGGCCGGTCAAGGCGGGGCACAACCTGAAGTTCGATTATCAGTTCCTTAGTGCCCTGTACGGGATCTCGCTCTCGCCCCTCTTCGACACGATGCTCGCCGCCCAGATCCTCGACGGAGGCAACCACGGGGCATCCTACTCCCTGGAAGCCGTGGTGGAGCGTTACCTCGAAGAGTCGCTCAACAAGTCCGAACAGAGGAGTGACTGGTCTGGAGAGCTGAGCGAGGCACAGCTGGAGTACGCCGCGCGGGACGCCAGGGTCTTGCTGCCTTTGCGCGAACGACTTGCGGCTTCGCTGGAAGAGGACGGACTCGGCCGGATCTCGCGCATAGAGTTCGCGGCCGTCGCGGCGATAGCAGAGATGGAACTCGCCGGCGTCAAGCTCGACGTAGCCCGCTGGAAGGAGCTAGAGGTGAGGGTGCGCGACCGACGTGACCGGGCCGCCGACCACCTGGAGTCCTTCTTCCCGCCACCCGAAGGGATACTACCGCTCGAGGGCCTCGGGCCGCGACTCAACCTCAACAGCCCCAAGCAGATCACCGATGCCTTCCAGACCCTGGGGATAGAGCTCCCTGACACGAAGGTCTGGACCCTCCTCAAAGTGGACCACCCGGCGGCGAAGGCACTGCTCGAGTATCGGGAACTACAGAAGAAACTTGGTACCTACCTCGAAACATACCCTGGTTTCATAAGCCCGAAGACCGGCCGCATCCACGCGAACTTCCTGCAGTGCCGCGTTCCGACCGGGCGTCTCGCCTGTACGGCTCCGAATATCCAGCAGATACCGCACGAAGACGAGTTCCGCCGCTGCTTTGTGGCCGAAGACGGCAACACGCTCGTCATAGCGGACTACTCGCAGATAGAGCTGAGGATCCTCGCCGAGGTCTCAGAAGATCCCGCCTTCGTCGGGGCATTCCAGAGGGGCATGGACCTCCACCGCCTTACGGCGGCCACGATGTACAACGTGTCCATGGATGAGGTCACCAAAGACCAGCGCACGGCGGCCAAGCGCATAAACTTCGGCCTGATGTACGGACGCGGCGCCCGCAGTCTCTCCGCCCAGCTAGGCACGGACGAGGAACGCGGCCGCCAGCTAATAGACGAGTACTTCGCCAACTACCCCAAAGTGCAACGCTTCTTGCAGCGGACGGCCAACCGGGCCGTGCGGGACCGCACGCTCCGAACGCTCGCAGGTCGGGTGCGCAAGTTCGGCAACGATCCCGTGGCCGACGACAGGGGCGCCATGCGCCGCGAGGCGATGAACTATCCAATTCAAGGGGCCGCCAGCGACATCGCCAAGCTGGCCCTCGTCTACGTCCGCGAGGAGGTCGAAGGCCTCGACGCACGTCTCATAAACTCCATCCACGACGAGTTCGTCATCGAGTGCGCCGAAGAACAGGCCACCGAGGTCTCCGAGAAGACGCAGGCGGCGATGGTCAGGGCGGGGGAGGATATCCTCGAGAAGGTGCCCGTCCAGGTCGAGGTCGAAGTCTCCCGCGAGTGGAGGAAGTGATGAAGTGGGCGACTATGTGCGTTGAGCAGATTACTCCTGGCATACCTCGACCCACGGATTTCTCCAGAAATGGCCACCTGGCAGAGGCCGCGACCCTCCCTACCCGATAGTCTGTACTTGCTGTAGCGAAGCAAGCTGTGAGAACCTTAACAACAAACAAGTATGAGGCTCCGCCAACAGGTGGGTAGCGTATGCATCAAAGAACGAGGGGAAGGCTGTTTAGGCTGAGGAGCAATCTCCTGCTCCTCCTCGTTGCGTGTGGGACGCTGCTCGCCGCACCGGCGATAGTGATGGCTCTCATTACCGACCTGGGCAACAATACATCGCCCACCATCCAGAGCGAGGGGGCGAACATGGCCGACCCGAGCGCCAACCCGCGCGGTAAGACATCGCCCGCGCCCGCGATCCAGAACGAGGAAGCGAACATAGGCGCCCCGAGCGCCGACACACTGCCCGCGCAGGCGATCCGGATCGAGGAGTCGAACGATGCGCGGGGCAAGACCGTAACCCTCACTGGGGCCAACTGGCAGCCGGGCGAGTCCGTCCATATCAAGCTAACGGACGATCAGGGCAAGACCTGGAGCCGTAACGTACGCGCAATGGCCGATGCGAGCGGTCGGATACAGGTCCGGTTCCAGGTCCCTAAAGGGTTCGCGGCAACCTACCAGGTAACCGCCATGGGTGAGCAGTCCGGCGTGGCGACGACGTCCTTCACCGACGACAAAGTAGCGTTCCGCCGCACATTCCCCGCTCCTGCGAGCTGGACCGTGAACTACAGGACGCATGGCGGTGGGAACGCTAACCGCAACACTTCTTGCGCCACAGGGGGCACTGACGGATCCAGGACCATCTCCCCCGATCTCACTGGCACGTCCGTAGGTATCCCCAATAAAGGGTCTATGAGGCTCGGCACCGTGTCCGTGCCCACCGGCTCGATGTTCGTATTCGACCATTGGTCTGACCAGAACGGCAACACCGTTGCCAACGATGCGTGTCTCTCCGGGGACCCGAGCGGCACCAATGGCAACATTACCGACCTCATCGCGCACTTTGATTCGGCGAAGCAGACTCCGGAGGCGCAACCCCAGCCGATCGTGGGCACCGACGAGGACACCGCCCAGACGATCACCCTGAGCGGCAACGACGAAGACGGCGATAACCTGCTCTTCCTTATCGTCACGGGTCCGAGCCATGGGACCCTCGGGCCGATCGGAGCGCTCACGTGCTCGGGTACGGTACCCAGGACCTGCTCCGCGGACGTCACCTACACGCCGGACAAAGACTACAACGGCTTTGATATCTTCAGCTTCAAAGCCGACGACGGCACCGAGGGCAGCTACCCTGCTCCGGTGTCCCTATTGGTTGATCCCGTCAACGACGCACCGGTGGCCACCGACGAAACCAAGACGATGAGCGAGGACGGTAGACCGCTCTCCATTGACTTCGGTGATCTGCTCTCCGATGTGGAGACCTCCGATGCCAACCTTACCTATGGCATCACTGATCCTGCCAAGGGCTCGCTCAGTGGAGCAGGTTCGACTCGCGAGTTTACCCCAGCTGCCAACTTCAACGGCACCGTGAATATCGACTATACGCCCACCGACCGCGGCGATCCGGACGAATGCAGTGCAGCCAACCCTCCTTGCGCCGCGGCCAGGATCAGCGCCAGGAAGACCGTGACCGTTACGGTCGACGCCGTAAACGACGCCCCCAGCTTCACCAAGGGTCCGGATCAGACCACGGATGAAGACGCCGGAGCGCAGAGCGTTGCCGATTGGGCCACCGCTGTCTCTGCCGGTCCAAACGAGTCCGGCCAGCGGGTGACCTTCGAGGTCACCAACGACAACAACGACCTGTTCACCTCGGGAGGGCAGCCTTCCGTCGCCCCCGACGGCACGCTTATCTACACCCCAGCCGATGACGCTGACGGCACGGCCACGGTAACCGTGAAACTCAGCGACGAAGGTGACACGGCCAACGGCGGAGCGGACGAGAGCGCCGAGCAGACCTTCACCATCGCTGTCGACCCTGCAAACGACGCGCCTACCTTCCAGAAGGGCGAAAACCAGACGGTAAACGAGGACTCCGGGGCGCAGGAGATCGACGCTTGGGCTACCGGCATCTCTGCGGGCCGCGCCGACGAGAATGGCCAGAGGTTGACTTTCGAGGCCACCAGTGACACCAACCTGTTCACCGCTGGAGGGCAGCCCGAGATCGACGCTAGCGGCAAGCTCACCTACGAGGCCGCACCCAACGCCAACGGCAGCGCGACCGTTACCGTGAAGCTCCGCGATGACGGTGGCACGCTGAACGGCGGAGCGAACACCAGTGCCGAGCAGAGATTCGCCATCAACATCACCGCCGTAAACGACACGCCCATCGCCCGTGCCGACACCCTGGCGACCGTTGAGGACAGGAAACAGGTCTTCCCGTCTAGCGACCTCGTGGGCAACGATGATGAGGGCGCGGACAACGAGTCTAGCCAGACCCTGACCGTCACGGAGGTCTATGATGGCACCGCCGGCACAGTCATCCTCGGTAGTGATGGCAACATCACCTTCGCACCAGAGGGTGACTTCAGTGGGGACGCTGCCTTCAGATACCTGGTGTGCGACGACGGTAGCCCGAGAGAGTGCTCCGTGCAGACGGCAACGGTCAACGTGCCGGTCAGCCCCGTAAACGACGCACCGGTAGCCGGCGACCAGTCGGTCACCACCGATGAGGACACGGTCATGGAAGTTACCCTCAAGGCCTCCGATGTAGAGGGCGACGCCCTGGGCTACACCATCGTGAGTGCTCCGCGGCACGGCACCCTCAGCGGCACGGGTGCGAACCTCATCTACACGCCGGAGGCCGACTACAGAGGTCCTGACAGCTTCACCTTCAGGGCCTCCGAAGGGATCGCCGACAGCGATCCAGCAACGGTTAGCATCATGGTCGGCACCGTAAACGACGCACCTGTGGCCACTAACGACACCATGTCGGCCAACGAGAATACGCCTCTGGTCTTCGCGACCGGCCAGCTTCTTGGCAACGACGCTCCGGGACCCTCCAACGAGAACGGCCAAACCCTGACGGTTACCGCCGTCGACCAGGCGGTCAACGGCCAGGTCTCTCTTGGCGAGAACGGCAACATCATCTTCACGCCGGCTACCGGCTTCAGCGGACAGGCGAGCTTCGAGTACACCGTCTGCGACAACGGCAGCCCGAGCGAGTGCTCTGTGACCATTGCGATAGTGAACGTCACGATGAGCCCGGTCAACGACGCGCCTAGCTTCACGGCGGGCGCCGACCAGACGGTGGCTGAGGACTCTGGACCTCACAGCTTCCCCGGTTGGGCCAGCGGCATCTCCGCTGGTCCCGCCGACGAGTCAGATCAGCAATTGACCTTCGAGGTCACCAACACCAACACCGGGCTGTTCTCTACTCAGCCTTCCGTCGCAGCCGACGGTACGCTCAGCTACGCGCTCGCCGCCGACCAGAACGGCAGCGCAACCGTTACCGTGAGGCTCAAGGACAACGGCGGCATCGCCAACGGCGGAGTTGACGAGAGCGCCGAGCAGACGTTCACCGTCGACGTCGCCGCCGTAAACGACGCGCCGACGGTCGGCAATCTGCAAGGTGATGGCACCGCCAACGAGGGCGATGTCAAGACCTATACCTTCGACATCGCCGATGTGGATAGCGGCACCTTCACTGCCTCAATCGACTGCGGCGGGCCGGGCAAGGGTGAGCTCGTCGCCGGGAGCGTCCAGATCAGCCCCACCAACGGCCAGTTCGAGTGCGGGTTCCTCGACGGCCTGATCTCGCCTACCCCGGTCGACATCAGCGTACGGGTCAGCGACGGTGACAAGCTCAGCAACGTCGAGTCCAAGAGCGTTAGCGTCGGCAACGTCGCTCCCGCGCTAACAGGTGTCAGCAGCTCCTCGCAGAACGCCCTGGTAGGTACTCTCAACCCCGTGACCTTCACCGGCACGACGACCGACGTGTCGCCGATCGACCTAGCCGCCGGGTTCGGCTGGCGGTGGGCGATCGACGGAGGCGCTTACGGCCCGTTCGGCGCCGTTAACGCCAACACCTTCGAAGTCGGAGGCGCCAACAACCAGCTCTACTTCTCCACCTGCGGCACCCACACCGTCGAAGCGCAGGCCATCGACAAGGACGGCGGCGTGTCGGCCGAATCGCCCCAGGTCACGAAGTCCGTGAGCGTGTACGACGGGGCCTTCAGTCTTCCGCTTGTTGACGGCTCCACCAACATGGTCCAGAAAGGTCAGATCATCCCGGTGGAGATCTTCGTCGGGTGCGGCACCACCAACCTGACCAACTTGACTCCCCACATCCGGCTTCTCGGCGGCAACGTCTCGCCCGAGACTGAATCCGGGAGCACGACAGTGACGACGACGTCGGTCCTGGCGGCCGATATCGGTCAGACGATGCGTCCGATTGATGGGGGCTACATCTACAACCTCCAGGTGCCGAACAACGCCGCGGCGAACCAGAAGTTCACCATCCGGGTCAACCCCTTCGGGGCCACCGCGGACCACGCAGCCACCGGCATGTACGTCGTTATCAAGATCCGCAAGTAGGAGAGGCTCAACAGCCCAAGCACGGAAGGGCCGAGGCATAACGGCCCCGGCCCTTCTCTCACGTGAGGAACAACCGCGGCTCCGTGTATCTCATACAAGGTCCGGGTGAATGCCAACGTCATGAAGGAGCCAGCCATCTTCCACTTACCTACTACTCGTCGTGGATTCCCGCTTGCGCGGGAATGACAGGAGAGGTGGCGGTAATGACGTGCGTGACGTGCGGGAGGTCTTCCATGTGCTTTCGCAGCCCGTCCGCGTTCCTCTTCAAACAGACTCTGTCTCACCCTCAACATCCGATCACTTCTTTCTGTTGGTAACTATGAGCACTGCGAGCGCCGCCAGGATGCAGATGGAACCCGTCCATCCCAGGCTCGCCAGCGAGCCGTAACCCAGGGCGAGGGCGCCGAGTCCGGCACCAGTACCCTGGCCGAGGTAGATCGCGGATGCGTTCAGTGATAGGGCGACGTTCCTGGTCTGGGGTGCGAGTTGGACGACTCGGTACTGCTGGAGTGGGACGAACGCGAACCCGGCGACCCCCCAAAGCGCGAGCACGGCCAGGGTGCCTGGGACCGCGAGCGCCGACCCCGATAACATGACGAGCACCGAGAAGCCGAGTAGGGCCAGGGAGAGCAGGATCAGGATGACCGTCATCAGCCTGGCGTAGGCAAAGCGGTCCGCGCCGTAACCTCCAAGACTATTTCCGAAGATGGCGGCGACCCCGAACAGGAACAAGAGTCCACTGACGCCCGCGCCACCGAAGCCGGTGATCCGGGCGAGCAGCGGGCCCAAGTAGGTGAACACGACGAACCCTCCCATAAGTCCGAGCGTGGTCAGGCAGAGCACTACGAGAACCGCAGGCCTTCCCAGGGCGTAAACGCGGTCGCCGAAGCCCACGACCGGGGGACCCTCGACATCAGGTAGGAGCGCTCGGATTCCCACCAGGGCGACCACGCCCAGGACCGCCACCATCACGAAGGTCATCCGCCAGCCCGAGTAGGTGCCGATGATCGAACCCAAGGGTATCCCGATCACGAACGAGATCGTGATCCCTCCGGTGACGATCGAGAGCGACCTTCCCCGCTCCCGTGGCGACGCGAGGCCGGCCGCCACGGCGAGCGCCGTCGGCGTGAAGACCGCGGCCCCACACGCCGCGAATATCCTGCACAAGATCAACAGGCCGAAGGTCGGCGCGGCCACAGCCGCCGCGTTGCCCAACACGAACACTGCCATCGCCGCCACCAGAACCCGTCTCGGCGCCGCGCTCCCCACAAGCGTAACGAGCACGGGGGAGCTTACCGCATACGTAATCGCGAAGACCGTCACCAGATTCCCCGCCGTCCCGACCGGGACCGAGAGGTCCCTCGCCACCGCTTCGAGCGGTCCCGCCAAGACGAAGCTGCCCGTCCCGATCGCGAACGTCCCGAGGGCCATGACGACCAGGCGAAACCTCACGGACCTCGGCTCCTCTCTCTATCGTTCTGACACCGTAGAAAGACGAGACCATATCACAGGCCGCGAAAGATCAGACCGTCTCGGGCAGGGCGCGTCGGACCCCGGGCTCCCTTCGAGGTCGGCTACACGAACCGGACGTCGAACGTCTCGGCGCCCTGCGGTTCCGCCAGAAATCGGACGAGACGCTCGCCCTCTTCGTTGAGGGCGTCGCGATCCCCCCTGGACAGGCGCTCGAAGGGTTCGATGACGAGCGTCGCCGTTCTCCTGGTCTTCTCGACCTTCCACGCGCCACGCACGAAACCGTCGATCAGGAACGTGGCCCTGACCCTGGCCGCCGAGAGGAAGACCTTCTTCCGGTGCTCGTCGGAGATCACACGCCCCCTGTCGGCGTGGGAGAGCACCAGGTTGTCGTAATCGGGGACGAAGCGGGGCGGGGCCGGGGTGTCCCCAGCAGGCAGCGGAGCGTCGGGAAGGTCGAGCAGCTCGTTGTCATTCTCGTCCCGGAAGATCCGCAACTCCGGTTTGATCTCCTCCACCGACGCCTTGAGTCGCATCCTGCCAGACCACGTCTGGACGTCTCTCACCGTCGCGGGTCCGAACGCCGCGAGATACTTGAGCACGAGCCCGCGCGGGTTCTCGGAACCCGAGAGCTCTCTGCCCAGCCACTTCTCGGCGGTGGTAAAGGGCACCTTCCCCGAGTAGCCCCACACGCCACCCGTAGGCACCTGTACGAGCGGAAGCTGGGTCCTCACCGCATATGCGAGGGCCGATTGGTCCCTGTCCGGTTCGAGCTCGGCGAGCAGGAGACGAAAGTCGGCGAAGGGACGCGGCTCGCTCTCGAAGTACTCTCCCGCGGTCCCCACGATCCGGTCGAGGTCCAGTTCTTCCAATCGTTTCCCGGCGATGGAATTCATGGACCTTGTGAGGGCCGGCTGCAGGGCGGGACGCAATTGCAGGTAATCCTCCGCCGCCATGAGGTGCAACGTCGCGCGCATTAGCGTCGCCCTGACTACCTGTCTCTCCTCCATGAGGCGCGTGAGCTCCTCGCGCCGGAAGTCCCTGAGGCGGGTCCACAGGCCGACGTAGGGAGGGCTCGGCACCTGGGCCTGGAGGCCGGCCAGGCGCTCTACGGCGTCGAGGGCCGGGATAGTCTGGCGCTCTAGCAGCATCTGTCGGTCGAGCGTCGCCCGGTTTAGCTCCCTGAGGGTCAGGACCCGCGTACTCACAGGGACTCCCTGTCGCGGAAGAAACCGCCGGTAATCAGCACCACCACCGAAATGTCTCGCGTCCCCGCAGTCACAGAGATCCCCTTTCGATCCTCCAAAGCCCCTACGGTCTCACTATTCTACGGGCGGCGGAGGATCTCGCCACCCCGTTCACATCAGCCCTCTTCATGTCTGCCGAACAGCGAGGCGCCGGCTGCGGCGATGGTCACGAAGAGTATGGCCGCCACGGCGCGCATCTCCAGCCGTTCGCCCAGCACGACCAGGCCGACGAGCGCGGCCGCGGCCGGTTCGAGGCTCATCAGGACGCCGAAGACGCGGGCGGGGAGCTTGCGCAGGGCTTCGAGCTCCAGCGAGTAAGGAATGGCCGAGGAGAGTATCGCCACGCCGAAGCTGGCGAGGAGGAGCTTCGGGTCGAGCAAAGCGTAGCCTGCGCCTGCTATCCCGAAGGGAAAGAGGACGAGCGTCCCTACGCAGAGCGCGATCACAAGCCCCGTCCCGCCAGGGAAAGCGTTCCCCGTGCGGACGGAGAGGAGAATGTAGCAGGCCCACAGGCATCCCGCAAGCAGCGCGAAGGCCACACCGATAGGGTCGAGGTCCATCCCCCCGAGCACGCCGAGAGGAGCGAGCAGGAGGATGCCGGCCGCGGCGAGCACGACCCATAGTAGGTCGAGCAACCGCCGGGAGCCGGCGACGGCCACACCGAGAGGACCCACGAACTCGAGCGTAACGGCAACGCCTAGAGGTATACGGTCGAAGGCCAGGTAGAGCGAGAAGTTCATCCCCGCAAGCGTGAGCCCGAAGAGCCCGGCAACAAGATAGCCGGCCCGGTCGTACCCACCCAACTTCGGGCGCACCAGGAGGAACAGCACGAGCGCGGCGAACATGATCCTCAAGAAGACCATCCCACCGGGACCAAGAGAGTCGAAAAGACTCTTGGCTACGGCGGCCCCGAGCTGGACGGAGAATATGGGGAAGACCACGAGAGCCGTCGGTGGCGCTCCCCGAAGCCAATCCGAGAAGCGTGAAGCGATAGAGCGGCCGTCAGGCAACGTAACGACAACCTTTCCGGGCGTGGCCACGGCGCGGATAGTCTAGCACCGGCGTGATCCCTGACTTCACCGGCGCCATAATGGCCTATGACGACACAGAGGAGGAGCAAGAATGACCGACGATTCGCAAGAGGTGAAGGGCGAGGCCGAGCCCCTCAACTGGGCGTGTACTTACTGCGGCTACCGCGTCGAGGGCGAGCTACCCGAGAAGTGCCCGGATTGCGGCGCCAACAAAGAGATGTTCGACGAAGTACCGGTGCCGGGGTATTAGGCTTCAGGCTACAGGTATCAGGTAACGCCTCTCGCGGCGAAGCTTCAGGCGCTATAGAGCCCCCAAAAGGAGAGTCTTGGCGAGTGGTCCCTGCCGCGTCCGCGCTGCCAGGCTGTGGCCACAACAGGCCTTTACCTGATGCCTGATTCCTGAAACCTACAGCGACGGTTGTTTCCGGTTCCTGCCTCAGATAATGTACGGACCGTGGACGTCGCAACCCTGGCGCAGGTCGTCACCTCGGTGACCAACTTGCTGTTCGTGATCGTGCTCGCCGTCGGCTACTACTTCACCTGGCGGGTAAGCCAGACCACGCTGGAGGAGATGCGGGCCCAGCGCACGGCGATGGGCCGTCCGCTCGTAATAGTGCAGGAGGACTACGAAAGCTTGCCCGAGCTCGACGTGGCCATCCGCAACGTGAGCGAAGGCGCGGCCAGGGACATAGTGTTCGAGTTCTCTGAGCCCATCGAGAGCTCCAACGGCTTCGTCGTCTCAGAGTTGCCTTACTTCAAATACGGGCTCGACTTTCTGCCGCCGAACGGTGAGATCACCTGCTACTGGGACGAGCTCGACTCCCTGTTGCCTTTCTTGGATTCGAAAGACCTCAGGAACGGAATTCACGTTACCGTCAGCTACAAAGACCTCACAGGTGACTCATACCGGAGTCATTGGAGGCTCAACCCGTTCCTCTACAAAGACACCCGCCTCGTAAGGCGCAAGGGCATGGGAGACCTCGTGAACGCCGTAGAGAGACTAGCTACTGAGCAAAGACGGGACGGCTGAGAGACACGACCAACAGTTATCAAGAGCCAGCCACGTAAAGCGGCGTGATTCTTGCCCACAAGTTACGCCGCGAACCCCTGATGCCTGAAACCCGCCCCTACGCTAAAAACTCCAGTCCTGAATAAGTTGGTCCCGAAAAACGTCTACATCTTCGGATCTTCCGGCGGTGTTCTCGAGGCGGAAGATGACCTCGGCGACGGTCTCGTTGGTTGCGGCCATACGTTCGGCGAGGGTACGCCCGATCTCGTAGACTAGCTTGCAGGCTGCGGGGTCGTCGGCATCCAGCATCTCGAGGAGCCGGTCCCTACCAACGCCGTGCGCCTCTACCATGGTCGTCGCTTCGACGCTCGCGGCGGCCCTGGGTTCGGTGAGGAGGCCCATCTCGCCGACCACGGAAGGCGCCTCGATGGTCGCCAGGCGTTGCCGGCGTCCGGGGAGGACACTCTTGTAGACCTCGACGGTTCCAGAGGTGATCACATACAAGCGCTCCTCCGGGGCGCCTTCCTCGAAGATCATTTGCCCGGCCTCGAACCTCGCCGGTTCCGAAAGCTCCTCGAACTCCGCTCGCTCGTCCTCATTCAGGTGCTCGAAGATCGGCACGTTGCTGAGGTCTGGTGTCTGTCGCATATAAAGAACCCCCTACACAGACCAGTCCGTTATCAGCCGGTCGCGGAAGGCCTCCATGTCGGTCTCCCCCCTGTTCTCGAGCTCCCGGATAGCCTCGACCACCTCCTCGTCCAGACGCGTAAGCCTCCTCGCGAGGGTGCGGGCGATGCGGTAGGAGAGCTTGAAGGCGGCAGGCCTGCCTTCTGCAACCATGCTCCTGAAGGTGTCGCGTGGGATCCTTATCGCCGCGACATCACCTGTGGCCATGACCGTAGCGGACGCCCCGCTCTCCCCGAGAAGCCCCCTCTCCCCCACGACTGTCCGCCCGCGTGAGGCGTCGATCGCGGCCAGGAGCCTGCTCCTTCCTCCCGGCAATCCCTTTCTGACCTCGACCGCGCCCGAGACGAGCACGAACAAACTCTCCTGATCCGCGCCCTCTTCGATGATGCTCTCGCCCGGCCGGAAGGAGACGAGCTCCGATGCCTCCGCGAACTCCTCCCGCTCCTCCTCGGTCAGGAACTCGAAGAACCTGATCCCCTGAAGCGTCTCCTCCATCATCCCATCACCCCTTCAGCCTCGAAGCCCCTGGCGAGATTATACGCCCGCATTCCGTCCCGGCCCACCGTGCAAGAAGCCCATCGAAAGATCTGCTTCCTTACTCGGAATGCCGAAGGGTGTGATGATCAGCCCAATGAAAAACGGGCGCGGCATCTTGCCGCGCCCGCTCTCGAGTTTCGCCAGTAGTTTGGCGAAGGCTCTTAGTAGCTGAGGACCTCGACGTCAACGTAGTCGACACCAGTGTAGGTCAGCCCGATCTCCTCGGCAGCAGCCGCGGAGAGGTCCAGTTCCCTGCCACCAGTGTACGGCCCACGGTCAGTGACCTCGACGACCACGGAGTAGCCTCCGTAGGTCACCAACAAGTCCGTGCCGAAGGGCAGATACGGCGACGCCGCCGTGTACTCGGTGTAGGGCTCGAAGACGTCCCCACTCGCCGTCAGATTACCTTCCAACCCAGGCCCGTACCAGCTCGCCAGCTGGGTGTCGGCCAGGGCGTCATCCTGAAAAGCGGCCAACGATACGGCGAAAGCGCCAGCCACCAACAATATCTTGAGACAAGACTTCAAGAGTCCCCCTCCAGATCGCTTGCACAACAAGCCCAAGACCTTACTACGTTACAACTGAGTTACAAGCCGCTACATATCGTTTTATGCGTCTACTTGTGAACCAGTTACATAGACTGCGGATCTACATCATGTGGGGTCAGCGACGCTCTTCGCCTACATACGGTGGTTTCTCTCCGGATGAGGGGTGTTTTTGGGCTTCTGGAACTATCGCCGTTCGTCGAGCGAGCGCCTGAAGCGTTGGATGCGGGCCTCGAACTCGGGGAGTTTGCGGTCGGCGGAGTTTTGGGCTCCACGGGGCATCTTTCCGCTGGCGGCGAGCTTTGTGAAGGCTTCGGATACCCTGAGAGCTTCGGTGAGATTACGCCGGCTCTCGTAGACGGAGGCGAGGCGCTCGTAAGGGTGGCTTCCGACGAACTCCTCGCGGATGCTGATCTCGTAAAGCTTGATGGCCCGATCGGTGTCGCCGCCCTTGACGGCCAGCTCGGCCTCCTCGTTGCGTTGCATCGCTGCCTCGAAGTCGCGAAGCGGGTCCTCTTCCGTCCCGATCTTCGCCCGCTCTTCTTCTTCGAGCCCGTAGAGGGGTGACGGCTCGCCCGTAGGCCGCTCAGACCCTCCGAAGATGCTCCTCAGACGTCTTAGAACCAAGCCCTTCCCTACGCTCCCTTCGGTCGCTCAGCACTTCAGCTAGTCAGCATTTCAGCAAGTGTCCGACAGCCTGGCTCCGTAGCAAACGTTGCGCGCCCTTATCCACCGCAGGGCAAAACGATCTCGGGCCGCTCTCCAAACGAGCTGACATGCTGAAATGCTAACATGCTCTTATTCTGCTCTCCGCCACCGAGTCAGAAGGGACCTACTTTGGCCTACGAGTTCGCCCGCTATCTCAAAGTCAGGGGGGCCTGGGGCGCGAGTTGGTCTGCCGACGGCCAGAGACTCTCTTTCCTGACGGAGATAACCGGCGTGCCCCAGGTATGGGAGGTCTCCAGCGAAGCTCCCTCCTGGCCCGAGCAACTCACCTTCTACGAGGAGCGCATCTCGGGCGCCCTGAACTCGCCGGCGGAGAACGGGCTCCTCTTCGGCATGGACGCCGGCGGCAACGAGCGCTCGCAGCTCTTCCTCCTAGAAGACGGCCGGGTCACAGACCTTACCGGCGCCCCCGACGCCATCCACTACTCTGGAGGCTTCTCGCCCGACGGAAGACGCATCGCGTACACGGCGACCCGCCGAAACGGGACGGACTTCGACGTCTTCGTCCAGGAACTTCCGGATGGTGAGCCCGAGATGGTCTGGGAGGTCTCCGGCTACCACACGGTGGCGGACTGGGCTCCTGACGGGAGGGCCCTGATCGTCTCCCGCCACCATTCCAACGTGAACAACGACCTGTACCGTTTGAACCTCGAAACCGGCGAGGCGACGCTCTTGACCGGACACGAAGGAGACGCCAGGTTCTCTTCTGCGAACGTGAAGCCCGACGGCGGAAGCCTCTACCTGGCGACGGACCGCGACGGGGAGTTCCTGCGTCTCGCCCGCCTCGACCTCGCGACGCTGGAGCTCGAGTACCTAACACCGGACGATCGAGACGTCGAGGGCGTCGAGCTTTCGAGGGACGGCCGTTACCTCGTCGCGAGCCGCAACGTGGACGGCTACTCAGATGTACTGCTCTTCAACGGCAGGGGACGAAGGATGCCTGACCCACGGATACCGGAAGGGATCGTGGGCGGCTTCGAGTTCTCACCCGACTCAGGACGGCTCGCCTTCACCCTCACGGCCCCGGAGCGCAACCCCGACGTCTGGGTCGTCGACCTACCCGACGGCGAGGCGAGGCGCCTTACCCGCTCCTCGACGGCAGGCATCCCGCCCCGCAGCTTCCGCAAGCCACGGGTCGTACGCTACGCCAGCTTCGACGATCGCAGGATACCGGCCCTTTTCTACCAGCCGGAGACGGAGGACGCGCCCGTTATAGTGAACGTCCACGGCGGGCCAGAGAGCCAGTCACGACCCACGTTCGCCCCTGTGACACAGTACCTGCTCGGCAGGGGCTACGCCGTGTTCTTCCCTAACGTCCGCGGATCGACTGGATACGGCAAGGCTTACACCCATCTCGACGACGTGGGGCTGAGGATGGACTCCGTCGAGGACCTGGCATACGCGGCGCACTGGTTGAGGGAGCGCGGCCACCAGCGTATCGCGGTAATGGGAGGCTCCTACGGTGGGTTCATGGTGCTCACCGCCCTCACCGCATACCCTGGGCTCTGGAGCGCAGGAGTGGACATCGTGGGGATCGCCAACCTCGTTACCTTCCTGGAGAACACGGGCTCTTACCGGCGGAGCCTGCGCGAGCCCGAGTACGGCTCGCTGGAGAACGACCGCGAGTTACTGGAGTCCATGAGCCCCATCCACAAGGCCGGGGAGATCACGGCCCCTCTCATGGTCATCCACGGTAAGAACGATCCCCGTGTTCCCGTCGGGGAGGCCGAGCAGATCGTCGATCGCGTGAAAAAGAACGGCGGCAAGGTCGAGTATCTCCTCTACGAAGACGAGGGCCACGGTCTGGCCAAGCTGAAGAACCGCCTCGACGCCTACCCTAAGATAGCCGCCTTCCTCGACGAGCACCTGGGACTCGTTGACCCACCACGCACAAATCGTTAGACTCGCTCGCAACATTACAGAAGGCCTCGGAAGGGGAAGGGGTTCATATGTTTGCGGGAGTTCGTCTTTCGGGGAGGCTAATCATACTCGTCGTGCTGGCGTTGATCGCGGTCTCGATCCCCGCCTCGGCCCAGACCGAGCCACAAGACTCGCCGACGCTATCGGTTACGGATCGGCTCGACGAACGGCGCTACGTGACGACGGGGGACAGGGCCTATATCGTCGGCACGGAAGCAGGACGCTTTCCGGCGATGGGCTTCCACACCCGCGGGGAGATGGGGGGCATCTGGAGCCCCCCGATCAAACTGCTCGACGGCCTGTGGTTCGGGATAGACGAACAGTGGATCGGGCCAGCAACCGAGTTCACCAGCGGCTACGGCCACGTGAAGATGGAACTGCCGGGCCAGGGAGGCATGAGCGTCAGCCGCACGGACTTCGTCCCCGACGGCGAGCGCGCGGTCCTCGTCGGCCTGACCTTCGAGGCCGGAGGAGCCGACCAGAACTTCACCCTGAAGATGGACGCCCACTCCGAGCTGATGGGCGCCTATCCGTGGGGAGAGACGAACCCGAGCCAGACGGCCTTCAACAAGCAGGATGCTGTTGCCGTCGAGGGCGGAAAGCTCGTCTTCCAGGAACAGGACAGCATGGAGGATGTGCCGAACGCCCTGCCCCACGACTGGGCCGCCGTGGTCGGCTCCAACCTCACCCCGACGGGTAGCGAGACCGGAGATAACTTCCGCGGCCCGCAAGACCCGGCGGTGAGCTGCCCGGCCTCCGGGCCGAACGCGCCGCCTGCTCCCCCGCGCTGCGACGACACCGCCTACGGCAAGGGCAAGGGTGGACAGCTCCGCTACGACGTGAGCGTCCCGGCGAACGGCACCGAGACCGTGTGGTTCGCCGTGGCCGGCGCGGACTTCGACGGGGAGAACCCGGCCGACGCGAAGGCCGAAGCTCTAGCGGAGCACGATGCCGTGCTCGCCGACCCGGAGGGCCTGTTGGAGGAGAAGATCTCTGATCGGCTCGCCTTGCAGGAGAACACTAATCTCAGTCTGCCCGGAAACGAGCGCTTGCAGGAGTCCATAGACTGGAGCAAGCAGAACCTCGCCGACTCGGTGCAGATCGCGGAGGACCTGGAGATCAGGGAGACCAACGCGGGCAAGAACTATCCAGCTCCGGAAGGCGAGCTGGCCCAGATGCGCTTCCTGGGCGCGGGCTTCCCCGACTACCAGTGGCTCTTCGGGACCGACGGCGAGTACACCGCGTTCGCCAGCGTCGGGGTCGGGCAGTTCGAGCCCATAAAGGACCACCTGCGCGCGCTCAAAGAAGTCAGCCTCATAGACAACGGCGACTCCGGCAAGGTCGTCCACGAGGTCGTCACCGACGGGACGGTGTACTTCGGCTCCAACGCTGATGCGGGCAACACCGACGAGACGGCCAAGTTCCCTTCGGCGGTAGCCGTGATCTGGCGCTGGACCGGCGACGACGAATTCCTCGAGGAGATGTACGACTTCTCGAAGTCCAACATGGAGTACATCTTCCGCGAGCTGGACGAGGACAACGACGGCTGGCCCGAGGGCCTCGGCAACGTGGAGCGCAACGGCATGGGCGAGGAGAAGCTGGACAACACCGTCTACACCATCCGCGGTCTCTACGACCTCGCCGACATGGCGAGGAGCATGGACGATCCGGCGACGGCCAGGTGGGCGACGGATAAGGCCAGCGGCATGAAGCGGCGCTTCGAGGGATCGTGGTGGTTCGGTCGCGAGGGCGCCACGCAGTACGCCGATTCCCTCCGCAACCCGGGCAACGAGAAAGTCTTCCAGCGGCACTGGATCGGGGCCACCTCCATGGAGGTCGAGCTGACTAATGCTCAGGACCAGGCGGTCCCTGGCCTGGCCGTCCCGGGACACGGGCGGCTCGCCCTCGCGGAACGCGAGCTAGGCTGCTACACGGACGAGTTCGGGATGTACCACACAGGCACGGGCCCCACCGCGGCCGCGGCCGGCAACCCAGGCCCGAGCTGTGACAGGCACGTCTCGGAAGTCCCCAGCGAGCGCAACATCTTTACGCTGAACACGGCCATAATGTCCGTCGGCGAGGGCAACTACGGGCGTCTCGGCGAGAACCAGCAACGGCACTACACCGACGCCAACGCTGACCTGCAACTCATCCCCGACGAGCAGCCCGGCGCGATGCCCGAGATCGCTCCGTCCCCCGATTACGGACGTTCCATAAACCGTCCGTTCAACGAGCGGGCGATGGTGTTGCAAGCGTGGGGCGCGTACGGCACGATCTGGCCGGTCGTCCACCAGCACCTCGGCGTCCGCCCCGACATGGGACGCGGCGAACTCGAGGTCGTCCCGCAACTCCCGCCGCAGACCCCTGACATCTCTGGCGAGAACATCCGTCTGGGCGATGGATCGGTCGCCGTGTTTGCGAAGGTGGAGGGTAGCGCATACACGACCAGGGTGGAACCTGCCGTCGCGCTGGATGAACTCGTGGTCGGGCACACGGTGCCGAGGGATGCCGGCATTCTCTCCGTCACCCTGAATGGCGCGCCCATCGAGGATTACCAGGTCCGCGAGACCAACCGTGGCAAGGAGATCCTCGTCAAGGCAGCAGCGAGCGGCGAGCAGACGCTGGTCGTAACGACCGCGTAGTAGCGATGATCCATCACGGAGAGCGAGAGCGGGAGGTGGTCACATCCTTTCGCTCGACTCTCATCGGAGTGGAGGAGGTTTCAGATAGGTTTACAGAAAGGTTTACGCACCTGTAACACCACCGGTTGGGTTTACTGGTATATAGCTCTCGGAAGAGAGAGCAGACGGAGGTGGATGATTTGAGCATCAGCGGCAACTGGGATCGGCGCGTAAGCCGCCGGGCTTTCCTCCGCCTGGGAGGCATGAGTGCGGCGGCGCTCATGCTAAATACTAAAGGAGCGCTGTCGCAGACTAGCGGTTCGGCAGGCTACGGGGAGCTGGTCCCCGATAAGGGCGGTCTGATCGACCTTCCGAGGGGCTTCCAGTATCGCATCATCTCCGAGGAGGGTTCGTCGCTCTTCAGAGACGGTGTCGTACTGGGCGTTGTACCTGGCGACCACGATGGCATGGCCGCGTTCCCGGGACCGAGCAGTGGCACCGCCGTTCTGGTGCGCAACCACGAGCAGAGGGTGGAGGATCCCAACCCGCTCATCGGCGCCAACCCCTATGATCCGGCGGCGCCCGGCGGGACCACCGGCATCGTCGTCAACCTGGAGGACCGCACGGAGATAAGCGATTTTGTAACCTCCTCGGGCACCCTCAACAACTGCGCGGGCGGGGCGACGCCGTGGGGGACCTGGCTAACCTGCGAGGAAGACCGCACCACCGGCCACGGCTACGTCTTCGAGGTCGACCCGAACGACCCCGAGAACGAGCTGTCGAGGACCCCGATCCTGGGGATGGGCTACTTCTCGCACGAGGCGGTTGACATAGACCCGGCGACCGGCATCGCCTACCTTACCGAGGACGACTTCCGCGGTGCCATCGTGGGTACAGATCAGGAGGTCGTTGAAGACTACACGAGCAACGAGATAAACCCGGCTACCGGGCTGCCGGGCACGGGGTCGCGCGTCAGCTTCCTGTATCGCTACATCCCGATCAACATGAGCCAGGAGGCGGGCGCCTTGCAGGAAGGCGGTACGCTCCAGGTCTTGACCATAGATGAGGGGCCCGACTACAACATGGACCTGGCTTTTCCCGGCAACCGTTTCCAGATCGTCTGGAAAGACGTGGATCCGGCGGAGCCGCACGAGAGCGCCGAGGACCTACAAGCGGCGCGGTTCGGCCGTCTGGAGGGAGCATACTTCGCAGGGGACGCGTTCTGGTTCGACGACACCATCGGCGGCGAGGCGCGTCTCGGCCAGATCTTCCGCTACCTGCCGAGAAGCAACACACTGGAGCTCTTCTACGAGGGCACCGAACCGGGCAACATGGAGAGCCCGGACAATGTCGTGGTAACACCCTGGGGAGACCTTTGGTTCGCCGAAGACGAGGCTATCGATGGCGACTTCAAAAACCGCGTCATGGGCATCACCCCTGATGGCCAGGTCTACCCCTTTGCCAGCTGCCGCCTCAACGACTCAGAGTTCGCCGGTCCCACGTTCTCCCCCGACGGCAACACCTTCTTCGTGAACTTCCAGAACCCCGGCATAACTTTTGCCATCTGGGGACCGTTTCGGCGGACGAACAGAAGGCGACAGCGCCAGATGGCCGTCGCCGCGCCACCTGAGTTTATGGCCCCTGTGGTCTCGGGCGAGCTCGCCGAGGCTGCCGAGAAGTTCGGCATGAGTAACCTCGAAGCCGCGGCTTACCAGAGCCTCGGCGTACCGCTGGCTTAGCAGCAATGACCACTGACGCGTTAGACCCGGGGCCATCCAGGCGAACCCGCTCCTGGCAACTTCGAGGCTCTTACTCTCGGGCCTCTTCTGCCCGATGGGACGCAGTCGCGCGTGAGCGACGACAACTTCAACGGGAGTAAGACGACGCGTGTGGTCGTGCTCGCGGTGGCGAGGGATCTACTGTAAACCGTACAATGAGAGACGTGAGCCCACAGAAGACCTGGGTAAAGGGAGACGGGAGGGAGCCGGGTGGTTGGTAGAAGGTTGGGTTGGAGGGGATTACTGGCCGCTCTTTGCGCGGCCCTGGCGATAGCGGTAGCCATGGTCTGGGCGGCGAGTGCTGAGTCTGCGCCGAGGCGTGAGTTCGACCTGCAGGCTCACCGCGGCGGGCTGGGCCTGCGACCGGAGAGCACGCTGAGCGCGTTCGGCAACGCGATGCAGCTCGGGGTCAGCACGCTGGAGCTGGACGTCCAGATCACCGAAGACGGCGTCGCCGTCGTTACGCACGACCGACAGATCAGCCCTGTCAAGTGCCAGGATACGGCCCCTGCGTACCCCGGCGATCCCGAATACACGTACGTCGGCAAGTACATAAAGACGCTTACCCTCCAGCAGGTCAAGACGCTCGACTGCGGCACCCGCAGGCCCACTGACCCCAACGACCCCTACATGGATACCATGGAGATGGTCCCGCACTCGAAGATGCCCACTCTGACCGAGGTCTTTGATCTGGTAAAGCGCTACGGAGCCGAAGACGTCATGCTCAACATCGAGACCAAGGTCGAGGCCGGCGCGCCCGAGGAGACCGCGCCGCGCGAGCAGTTCGTGCAGGTAGTGGCGAACGACGTGCGCGAGGCAGGCATGATCGACCAGGTGACGATCCAGTCCTTCGACTGGGGCGCCCTGATGCGCATGCGCGAGGTCGAGCCGCGTCTGCCCATCATCGCCCTGACCAACAGGGACTTCCTGCAGTGCGGCCAGCCCGGCACCTCACCCTGGCTCGGCGGTATAGACGCCGACGACTACGACTGCGACCTGGTAAGGGCCGCCGACTCCTTCGGCGCCGACGCCATCTCCCCGGTGCACGGCTTCCCCCAGAACGGTAAGGTCACCGATCCTGGTTACCAGCCTTACGTGACCGACCAGATGGTCGATGCGGCCCATGCGGCCGGGATGAAGGTCGTCCCCTGGACGGTGAACGACAGGCCGACGATGGAGAAGCTCATGGACGACGGGGTGGATGGCCTCATCACCGACTACCCAGATAGGCTTCGCGAGGTGATGGCCGACCGACGCTACGTGCTGCCAGGTCCCGTAGCTTCGCCTTTCGACGTACAGGCTCACCGTGGCGGAAGGACGTACAGGCCCGAGAACACGCTGGCGGCTTTCCGGTATGCGCTGGCGAACCCCGACGTCTCGACGCTGGAACTCGACACCGGCGTCACCGAGGACGGCCATCTCGTGGTCGCCCACGACCGCGCCGTCAACGCGCGGGTGTGCCAGGATACAGCTCCAGCGACCCGCAACGACACCGAATTCCCCTACGTAGGCGACCTGATCAACGACCTGACGCTCCGCCAGATCCGCACCCTGGACTGCGGCTCGGGTGAGAAGATGCCGACCCTCGCCCAGGTCTACAAAGCGGTCAGAGAGAGCGGCCGCCGCGACATCAGGCTGAACGTGGAGACCAAGATCAGCCCTGTCGACCCTGGGGATACCGTCCCTCCAGAGGTCTTCGCGAGCAAGCTCGTCGCGGCGATACAGGAAGCCGGGATGACGGGTCGGACGACGATCCAGTCGTTCGACTGGCGCACGCTGCGCGAGTCGCGCAGGCTGGATCCCAGGATACAGACGGTCGCACTGGTCTGGCAGTACGGCCCTGATGAGTGCAGCAGTCTGGCCGACGAATGCTCCCTGCGCGCCGTCTACGACGACCCGAGCGTGAAGAGCCCATGGACGGCTCCCCAGGACTGGTGGGCGGTCCAAGATCTCGGCGCGCTAGTGCGCGGGGTGGGCGCCTCCACGGTCTCGGCCAACTGGCAGGTGCACGACCCCAACCAGGGCACGGTCGTCTCTGATGACTGGTACCTGCGCGAGAACCCGGCTTACTACCACGGCCCGACGGTGCCGGAGTTGCAAGATTCGGGTCTCAAGGTCATCCCTTACACCATCAACGACGAGGAGACGATGCAGCGGGTGATCGACCTGGGCGTCGACGGCATTATCAGCGACGACCACGAGCTGCTGATCAAGGTCGCCAAACGCAATGGCCTGCGCTGAAACGTCACAATTAGTAGTTCGGCTCTCCGGACCCGGCAAGTTCCGGGTTAGCCAACTCCTCAGGAGCGGGAATACCGGCAAGGGCGGAACAGGAGGGTCTGGATGGTGACAAAAGGGATGCGCTTGACGGGGATTCTGGCTTCGCTCGCGACAGCCGTGCTGCTCGCGGTGACTTTGGTATGGACTACGGACGCGGAGTCCAGGCCGATCCCGAAGGACCAAACGGTCAAGATTCAGGTCCTCTCCACCAACGACTTCCACGGCCGGCTCAACCCGCAGACGGTGGACGGCGCGCCCGCGGGCGGGGCGGCCTGGCTCTCCGCTTACCTGGGGCGCGCCGAGGCCGAGAACCCGAACGGCACGCTGCTGCTGGACGGCGGTGATATGGTCGGCGCGACGCCGTTCGAGAGTTCCGCCTTCGAGGACAGGCCGACCCTCGATGTGGCTAACGCGATCGGCTACGACGACGTAACCTTCGGCAACCACGAGTTCGACGCCGGTACGGACAGGCTCGCCAGGCAGGTGGACTGGGCCGCCTTCCCGTACTGGTCGGCCAACGTCATCGACCGAACCACCGGGGAACCGTTCTTGCACCCGGCGCCGTACGAGATCTTCGCGCGCCGCGGTGTAGAGATCGGTGTGATCAACCTCACCACCGAAGCCACGCCGGGCATCGTCAACCCCAGCGGCATCGAGGGCCTCAGCTTCGCCTCGACGGTAGAGACTGCGAACACGGCGGTCGCCGGACTCGAGGAGAATGGCATCGAGACGATCGTCGTCGTGGGACATCTCGGGACCGACCAGTGCCTACCTCGCCCGAAACCGGGCTGCGACGGCAACGCGCTCGTCACAGACCCGAACAACGTCGCCAGGAACGAGGCGGCGAAGCTCGCCCGCGAGGTGGACGACGAGGTGGACTTGATCGTCGCTGGCCATACCCACCAAGGGGTCAACACCGTCATCGACGGCAAGCGCGTCGTGGAGGCCTACTCCTACGGCACCGCCTACACAGACACGGACATGAAGGTTAGCGCCAGTACCGGGGACGTCGTCTCCTCATCGGCAAAGGTGACGCGCACGTGGCACGAGAATCCAGACGGCTCTCCTGCTGTCGCCCCCGATCCCGAAGTGCAGCGGATCGTGGACGAGGCCAACGCGGCCGTCGCGCCGATAAAGAACGAGGTCGTAGGTCGCACCAACGTGGATCTAACGAGGGTCCAGGTGCCCTCTGATCCGCCCGGCGGCGAGTCCAACCTGGGCGATGTGGCGACCGACGCGCTGAACTGGAGAGCGGACCAGCTAGAGGGCGCGGTCGACTTCGCGTTCACCAACGCCGGCGGCATCCGTGCCGACATCCTCGCCGGTGACATCACTTACGGCGAGGTCGTCGAGGCGTTCCCGTTCCAGAACGTGCTCACCACCACCACGCTAACGGGCGCCCAGGTCGAGGATGTGCTCGAGCAGGGCGCCTCAGGCCAGTTGGGCATGGTACAGGTCTCGGGATTGCGCTTCACTTACGCCCCGAACCAGCCCGTCGGCAGCCGCGTTGCCTCCGTCACCGTGGCAGCGACGGGGCAGCCGCTAGACCCGAATGCAACGTACCGGGTTGCCACCAACGACTTCATGTACAACGGCGGCGACAACTATACGACGTTCCAGCAGGGCGCGAACCCCGTGATATACAGCGACCAGTTGCTCTACGACGTGCTAACGGAATACGTCCGGCAGTTCGGCCCGATCAGCCAGCAGATCGAAGGCCGTATCACCGCGCCGTGAATCACCTCGGTAACACCAGGAACAAACCGATGAACCTTCGCGTCCTCTTGCTATGCGTACTCGCCGCCCTGCTTGTGAGCGTGCCCGCGACCGCAGCGCCGGACAACCTTTACCAGGGCGAGCTGCCACTCGGTGAACCGGGCTTCCAGGAGACCCGCGCCATCGAGGAGGTAGCCCCCGGAGTAACCTACACCAAGATCTTGCGCGGCGAACAATCCGAGAGCGACTTCTACACCGTTGATGTGGCGTTCAGGTCTGACCTACCCGCGGCGGAGAGTGTAGCAGCGCGGCTACGCTCCGACGGCTATGAACCCGTGATCGTCGAGGTCTCGGGCCGCGCCCCGGACGACCCCCAGACAGGTCCCCTGGGCTACCTGGTGCGAACCGGCTCCTTCCCGACGCAGGGTGGGGCCGATGCCCTGCGCGCCGACCTTACTGCGAAGGGGTACACGGGATTGCGCACCGTCTACACCGGCGAGGATGGCACCGAGACGACTGGTCCTTGGGTCGTGCACGTGCTCGAGATCGACCCTGATCTCTACAACGGAACGATTACGCCCGAGCTTGCAACGGAGGTCGTGCCTGGGACGGAGACCCTGACTACTATCTCCGACAGGACCGACTCATTGGCTGCCATGAACGGAGGATACTTCGTGATCGGCGAGAACGACGGCACGCCGGGGGATCTCGCGGGCATCTCGGTGATCGACGGCGTCCTCGTGAGCGAGGCCGTGGACGGACGTACGAGCCTCATACTTACTCCAGGGTCGGGCGAGGGAGCGGACATCGCGGCCATCTCGGACACCATGACCGCGACCTCTTCGGACGGCGCGACGCGCGAGGTGGACGGTCTCAACCGGAAACCAGGACTGATCCGGGGCTGCGGGGGGGATGGCGGGGACAGACCGACCGAGCAACCCAAGCACGACTTCACCTGCACGGACGCGAGCGAGCTGATCCTGTTCACCTCAGACTTCGGCACCAACACGGAACCAGGCCCCGGGGTCGAGACGGTGCTCGACTCTTCGGGACGTGTCATCGAAGTGCGTGGGACACGGGGCGGCACTATACCCGAGAACGGTTCCGTCTTTTCGGGCACGGGCAAGGCCGCCAGGTGGCTGCTCGCCCACGCCAAACCAAGGAAGGCGATCAACATTACGACGAACATCACCGCCGGCAGCGCTCCCCTCGCCCCTGGGACCGGCGTCGTCAACGGCGGCCCGCGTCTCCTAAGCAACAGCGAGCCCGACATAACAGCCTATGCTGAAGGCTTTGTATGGCCCGAGAATCCCGAGTTCTACTACCGCTTCGGCGTCAGGCGCAACCCGCGTACCCTCGCCGGCGTCACGCCGGAAGGGACCCTTCTCCTCGTCGCCGTAGACGGCAGGCAACCAGGCTACAGCGTGGGGGCTAGCTTCGAGGAGAGCGCGTGCATCATGCGGGCACTGGGAGCCGAGGAGGCCGTCAATCTCGACGGCGGCGGCTCCACGACGATAACCATCGGCGACGAACTCATGAACCGCCCCTCCGACCCTACCGGCGAGCGGCCCATCGGAGACGCGCTAGTGTTGCTGCAGTAAGCCGGTCAGCCTCGAAGACACATCGAGCGCTCGACCTTCCGCAAACCCCGCGCCGCGAAAAGCTGTAAGCTGAAGTGCCGGTCAGCTGACAGCTAGAAACCTGGAGGTTATCGTGGAGACTACCAAGTTCGTCCTCGATGAGAAGGCCATCCCCGAGAGCTGGTACAACCTGGTGCCGGATCTGCCCTTCCAACTAGAGCCGCCCTTGAATCCGGCCACCATGGAGCCCGTCGGGCCTGAGGCTTTCGCCCCGATCTTCCCGCAGGCGATCATCGAGCAGGAGGTGACGTCGGAGTCCTATGTTCCCATCCCCGAAGAGGTGCGTGAGATCTACAGCCTCTGGCGCCCGACACCACTCTTCCGCGCCCGCCGCCTCGAACGATTCCTGGACACACCGGCCCACATCTACTACAAGTACGAAGGCGTCAGCCCGCCGGGCAGCCACAAGCCGAACACCGCCGTCCCCCAGGCCTACTACAACCGCGAGGAGGGCGTCAGGCGCCTCACCACGGAGACCGGAGCGGGCCAGTGGGGTTCTTCCGTGGCCTTCGCCTGTGGCGTGATGGGCCTCGACTGCACGGTCTACATGGTCCGCGTCAGCTACGACCAGAAGCCCTACAGGCGCATCATGATGGAGACCTACGGGGCCGAAGTTTACTCGAGCCCTACTGACCTCACGCAGGCTGGCCGCAACATCCTAGAGGAGCACTCCGACTCGCCGGGATCTCTCGGCATAGCCATAAGCGAGGCGATCGAGGACGCGGTGAAGAACGACGATGCCAAATACTCGCTCGGGAGCGTCCTGAACCACGTGCTATTGCACCAGACCGTGATCGGGCAGGAAGCGCTCCAACAGATGGAGTTGGCCGGCGAGTATCCCGACGTGGTCGTCGGCTGCGTCGGCGGCGGCTCTAACTTCGGCGGCGTCACATTCCCCTTCATCCGCGAGAACCTGAAGAACGGGAAGAACACGCGCATCGTGGCCGTCGAGCCTGCCTCTTGCCCGACGCTAACCAAAGGCCGCTACACCTACGATTTCGGCGACACCGCAGGCACCACCCCGATGATGAAGATGTACACGCTGGGGCACTCGTTCGTCCCCAGCGGCATCCACGCGGGGGGCTTGCGTTACCACGGCGAATCCCCCATAGTCTCGGCGCTGGCACACGAGGGACTGATCGAAGCGCGGGCCTACGCCCAGAACCCCACCTTCGAGGCCGGGGTCAAGTTCGCGAGGACAGAGGGCATCGTGCCTGCGCCCGAGGTGACGCACGCGATCAAAGCCACCATTGACCTGGCGCTCGAGGCCAAAGAGGCAGGAGAGCAGCAGACCATCCTCTTCAATCTCTGCGGCCACGGCCACTTCGACTTCTCGGCCTACCAGCAGTACCTCGCCGGGGAGCTCTTCAACCTGGAGCACTCGGAGGAGGAGATAGAAGCGGCAGTCGCCGGTATACCTGGGTGATGCCGAATCCGCAAGGATTCGGCGGGAGTAGGGAGTGTATTCCCTACTCCCCAAATTACCCCTTCGGATTGCCCACGCCTAAGGTGCAGCGGTTGCCCGAGAGGGGGGCTAGCTCGGAGATACGGAACTGGTCTACAAAGCGTTTGAGGCGCGGGGCGTCCGCGCCGTTCACCTCCAGTTGTACCCTCCATGAGGTGGCTATCACGGGCGCATCCTGGCCGGGATACGGGCTCACTATGACGTAGTTCTCTTTGCTGTAGGGACGCAGCGATTTGACCTGCCGCATTGGGAGGTTGGGTCGGTAGGTGATCCAGACTACACCGTGGTCCATGCTGTGTACGGCGTGCCTGTCTTCGATGGGCTCCTCGTAGAAGCCACAGTTCTGCCACAGTGGATCGTGGTCCCCGTTGGTCGGCGGATGCCTTTCGTAATCTATGGAACCCTCGACGGTATGGTTGGTTGTTGCCGGATAGACTTCTATCCCATTCGGAGGGTTCTCGGGCAAAGGTTGCGCCGCGTCAGGCTTCTCCCCTCCTGCCGGCATCATGTTGGAGATCTCCTTCTCCCCTACCTCGGCCCGCGCGAGCTCGGCCGCCTCGCCGGAGGGGCCGGTCTTACCTTCAGTAGTCTCTTCGACAACGCTCTTCTCCGAGGAAGCGCCGCTTGTGGCATCCTGCTCCTGGGTCTTCGAAGCTTCCCGTTGCCCCGAGTCGTTGGAGGAATCGTCCGAGGCCTGCCCTCCGCATGTGACCGCGAGGAGCAAGATGATGCCGAGCAGGATCACGACGTCGGGCTTCTGTCTGATGAGACTCTGTTCGAACTCTCTTCTCGGGCTCTCGGCACTCAAAGGTGCGACCGTCCTATGTTCTCAGGCAAAGGTATCTACGAAGCTGAAGATACTATGGATCTGGCGGCGCGGTTGTGTTCGGACGACCAGGCCCGAGGCCACTGCTTATTACTGAATCCGGTTGATCACTACCACAACCAGTAGTCGGCTCCGGAGATGCGGAGGGTCCAAAGCTGGTAGTTCTATCCTCTTTCTCCCTACTCCCTATTCCCCACTCCCTACTCCCTTCCTACAGACGTACCGAACCTTTCACCCAGATTCGGTATATGGAGTCGATTTGCAGGAAGTTTGGACCATGCACCATTGGGTACTATTGCTTGTGTGGGTACGCATCTTCCGGGAGGAGGCGGTGACTGATGGTCAGGGTGGCCTGACAAAGAGCGCTCTGTCAGCTCGGGTCCACGGCCCAACGTCGTGGCACGGACCGTAGAAGCTCGTAGGTCAACGAAGTAATCCTTCGCACCATCAGGAGGTCCCGCCAATGGAACCGTCTATTCTGTCACTACTTCCGCCGGTCGTCGCGATCGGTCTGGCTATCGCCACCAGGAGGATCCTGCTGTCGTTGGGGATCGGGATCGTCCTCGGTGCACTGATGTACACCCAGTGGGATATCCTCGCCAGCGTCTCGCTCGTCCTCGAAATAGCGGGAGGCCTGATCATCGCCGAAGGCGCCATCGCAGAGGAGATGTACATCCTCGTATTCGTTGTCTTACTGGGAGTCCTGACGTCCTTCATCTACATATCTGGCGGACTACTGGCCTTCTC
The DNA here is from genome assembly GCA_963849745.1 of uncultured Rubrobacteraceae bacterium. Lineage (GTDB taxonomy): Bacteria > Actinomycetota > Rubrobacteria > Rubrobacterales > Rubrobacteraceae > Rubrobacter_D. The sequence continues at coordinate 235,071 of CAWKIM010000001.1, forward strand.
CGAATGGGCGATAACGAAGGTGCGTACACGCTTTCAAGCCCAGCTGGTCCCGTACATCCTGGGGCTCACCATCTCCTTCGACGACGCTTTCAGCTGTCTGGTAGGTGGAAACGTAAGCAGGACGATCACCGACAAGTATCGCATTTCACGGGCGAAGCTCTCTTACATCGTGGACTCGACGGCCGCGCCTGACATCATACTGATGCCGATCTCCGGCTGGGCGGCCTTCATCGCCGCCACAATGACAAGCATCCTGAACGAGAACGGAATCACTGAATACACCGGCTACGAAGCGTTCATATCGTCTATCCCGGCTAACTACTACGCGATCACCGCGATCCTGTTCGTGTTTGCCGTCGCATTCTTTGGTCTCAACTTCGGTCCGATGCGCAAGCATGAAGAACGCGCGCTCGAGGAAGGGGTCTTGGTCGATACCTCTCACGGGGCCGTCCCTGGTGAGGCAGATCAGGACTTGCCGATGCAAGAGGATGGCAAGGTCAGAGACCTGGTTCTGCCGGTGGCGACGCTCATCGGAGTCACCGTGATCGGGGCTCTCTGGATCGGGATCTCCAACACCGATGGGGCGATAACCCCGATGCAGATACTGGCGAACACCGACGTCATCATCTCCCTCTTCTACGGCGGTCTGATCGCGTGTCTGCTTTCGGGGGCGATGCTGCTGTTGAAGAGGACCCCCGTCAGCCATGTGGCGACTGCCGGGCTGTCGGGCGTCAGGTCGATGTTGTTTGCTGCTGCGGTGTTGTTCATGGCGTGGATAACGGCCGAGATCATCGCCTTGCTAGGGATCGGCGAGTACATGGGCGGGCTCATGGAAGGTACCCGGTTGATCTCCCTGCTCCCGGTCATCCTGTTCTTCCTGGCCTGTTTCATCTCCTTCTCGATGGGGAGCACGTTCGGCACCCTCGGTCTGATCCTGCCGATAGCCGCCGAGATCGCGGTCGCGGTTGACCTCTCGCTGTTGATCCCCGCGTTCGGCGCCGTACTAGCGGGTGCCATCTTCGGCGACCATACGTCCCCTCTGTCCGACACCACGATCCTTTCCGCTATAGGGTCGGGCATACAGCTCATCGATCACACCACGACACAACTCCCATACGCGCTCGTCTGCGCTGGCGCGTCCATGGCCGGTTTCATCGTACTCGGGTTCACCAGGAGCACCACGGTCGGCCTGCTCACGGCACTGGCTACCCTCGCTGTGGCCGTCTTCGTGCTCAGGACCAGGTTCGCCAGCGAGACCTCGCATGAGTCTGAAGTCGGGGGGACCACCGGATAGTGCCGTAAGTCTTGCGTCGGATGCAAAGCTCGTCGCAAAACTCCCTCTCTTTAAGCGGTTCCCTCAAGGGTTGGGTAGCGTTTTACCCGGCCTGAGAGGAGTCTGTGGGGCGCCCCGGACAGCGTCCACAGGGTTTTGGCGGTTCGTCGGAACAGCCATTGACTCCTATCCGCAAGCAACCTAATATGCGAGCCCTACGATCAAGGGGAATAAGTACTACCGGAGGGGGACCCCGTGCGGCGCGTTTTTTGGTTGAACCTCACCCATTATGGGGGCCTGAGAGGTCTTGCCGTCTTGCTTGGGATCTTGGGGTCGCTTGCCGCGTTGTCGGCCACGGGCAAACTCGTCTCCTCGGCTGAGGCTCTCCAGGGGAGCAAGGGGCTGACCCAGAGGACGCAAGGTGAGGTAGTAGGGGCTTCGATCTCCCATCCCACTAAATGGTTCGTCGAGCGCGAACGGTACACCTACGACCAAACCTACGGCTTCACGTTGTGGGGGCCTGACTCGGGCGCTCTTCACGACCATGGCGGGAGGCCTGCGGTGCGCGTCGCGCTGGCCTACGGTCTTCGTCCAGGACAGATCAAGGCGACGGTCCAACAGAAGCTCCGTGCCTACCGCGACCTCCCCATTACTCGCGAGGAAGTCAGCGTCGCCGAGAAGGGACACAGAGGCGTGGCGGTCGGGCCCATCCCGGGCAGCACGCCCTCCACAGAAGTGTACGTTCCGGTGAACGGCCGGGTGTACCAGATCAACGTCTACGGGAAGACACTGGGTGCAGGCGACAAGAGACTGCTCTCCACATTGCGCTTCGAGCCCCCATCGAGCCCGGTCAGCTCGCTCGGGCTACCTGTCGCTAATTCTGCGAAATTCCTCTACGGGACTGGTGATCCCAAGCGCGCCGAACGTGGGCGGGCGATGCATAAAGCGACTACGGAGGGGAAGACGACCTTCGCGGCCTCGTCGCTGGGGGAAGAGACTATGATCGATGAAGGTTGCTGGCAGGCCGACCCCGACTTCTTCTTCCAGACGCAGTACGGGTCCACGGCCAACGCCGACCCCAAAGATAACATCCCCACGGGCTGGAGCATCGTAGGCAGCCCCAACTACTGGAATGAGTACACCCACGGCGGTCTCGACGAGTACGGTCGCTGTAACAGGCGACACTTCACCAACGACAAGTTCGCCGTGGACTACCCCCTCAACCGCGGAGATCCTATCTACTCGCCCTTCGGGAGCGGCACGGTGACCTTCGCGGGCCGCAACATCACCCACAAAGACTACGGCCTCTTCGTCTCCATCGAAGCCGCCAACGGCAGTTACGTGAACCTCTCTGGGCACCTGAGCCTCCTCGCCCCCGGGATCAAGAAGGGAGCAGAGATCGACAGGCACACCGTTATCGGCTTTGCGGGCAAGACGGGTGGCGATAAGTTCCCGGTCGGACCCGTACACCTGCACCAGGCGTACTACCGCAACCCCACGTACACCCCTGACGGCTCGCCGTACGGGGGCGCTGGGCTCAAGGTAGCTGATCACCGCTTCTACCGTGGCGACAATGGCGTCTACAGATACGGCTGGGTCGAGAGACCGGAGATCAAGTACAAGGGCTCCTGGATCAGCTTCTGAAGAACCGCCCCGCCGTCAGATACAGCTACATTACCCGCGTCCGTGCAATCGTCTCACGCCGCAAGCTCACCGACTAACTCTTCCAGCACGGCCAGGTAATGATCCACGTCCTCGCGGGTGGCGGCCACCGAGGTCGTGGGCCCCGCGCCGATGAGCGCCTCCCACACGCCTCGGTTGGCAAAGTAGACGCGCTTGAGGAGGTCCAACTCAACATTGTCGTGCTCGTAGTACTCGGCCGCGTTGCGCGGCAGCCTCGGCGCATAGGTGTATCCCGAGCGAGCATACAGCCGGTGCGCGCTCCAGGAGAACCCGGCCCCCCGCGAGATGCGCTCGATGCCGTCTGCGAGCAGGGCTCCCAGTTGCGCGGCGTGCGCGTAGGCCTCCCTGGTCATGACCTTGCTCAGCGTGGCGCGCGCGGCGGTCATGGATAGAGCGTTGGCGAAGAGGGTCCCGCCGGAGGCGATGTCCCTGTAAGGTTCATGAGGGTCAGGGCTCTCGAAGACGTCGGAGAGTTCGGCGCTCATGCCGTAGGCCCCGATCGGAACCCCGCCGCCGATGAACTTCCCGAGCGTGACCAGATCAGGCTCCAGCGACCAAGCCGCCGTTAGGCCACCCGGGCCGCAGATGGCCGTGTGCGTCTCATCGAGCAGGAGGAGGGTGCCAGCCTCGCGCGTCTGGCGGCGCAGTTGATCGTGGAAGCCGGGTTCCGGCTGTATAACACCGAGGTTCGTGAGCACCGGCTCCGTTACCACGCACGCCACGTCGCCAGGTTCGAGTGCTTCTCCGAGAGCATCTGGGTCGTTGAAGGGGATCAGGCTGAGGTTGCTCTGCCTGGCGCGGTCGACTCCGTGGTACTCAGCACGGATCTCTCCCTCTTCCCGCTCGAAGAGCCACTCCTCATCGTGACCATGGTAGTGACCTTCGAACATGACGATCACTCCACGCCCGGTGGCGAAGCGGGCCAGCCGAATCGCCTCGATGTTGGCCGTGGTGGCCGAAAGGGTGAACTGCCAGCGAGGCAGCCCGAACCTTCGTCCTATCTCTTCTGCCACCCACAGAGAGTCCTCGACAGGCAGCATAAACTGCACCCCGCGCGTCGCCCGCGCGGCGATCGCCTCCGTCACCGCGGGCGGGGCGTAGCCACAGAAGGTGCTCATGTCGCCCACGTTCGCGTCCAGGTAGTGGTGGCCATCGACGTCCACGATGTGGGCTCCCTCGCCGTAGGAGATGTAGAGAGGGTCCTGGTGGTAGACACTCACGAACCAGCTCATCGGCACACCGTTTGGCATGCTCTTGAGGCCCTGACGCCGCAACTCAACGGAGCGGGGACGCTCGCGCCAGAAGCGTCCCTGCTCTCTGTCGCTAAGTTCTGCCACGCGCACTGGCTCCGGCACCAGGCCATTGATAGACGATCTCATCGCACTACCTCCTACCCCGGCGGGTCTCATTCGCCCTGCCGTATGGACAACGACGCAGCCACCGTAGCAACGGCTATCGGCGGGCGCATCACCAAAATGAGCTAGTCTTGCATTAAATGTTATTAAGCAGGTTCGCAGCCCCAGGCGACCTGCAGGCTAACTTCTATGAGAAGGCATTGTTTGACGAGCCGACGTGGCGGCCCTAGAAGAGGGACAATGTAGGGTGTGGCCTACAGAGTACTGGTGGCGTCGCTGGTCGTGTGTCTCTCGCTGGTCGGTGGCCTGTGGTTGTTGGAGAGGACGGGCACCTTAGAGATAGATGAGCGCAAAATCCAACCTGAGGTCGTTAGCTGCCAGATCGGTCATAGGGACATGGAAGTGCGCGTCCAGGGATCCAGGGACTACTACCGCGGGGAGGTTGTCCCGAGGGACGAGTTCTGGCTCCCGCCGTTCGGCGGGTGCGCCGTGTACTACTGGGACAGACCCAAGGAGGACTAGCTTGTGAAAAGGCACCTCGCTAATCCTCCGCCACCTGGTGTAGCCGCCGAAGGGATGCCTATAACTAGGCTAAACGTGGAGGGGGTGACTAAAGCGCTACGAACGTGGATCGGGGGATGATCGCGAGGACCGCGGAGGATGCGCGGCTCATCGCTGCTGTCAAAGGGGCGAGGGGCTTAGGGCATCGGACCAGGAATGCCTTGGGGCAAAGCGAAGGGCCGGTGCCCACCTAGGACCCCGGCCCGATAACAGTCTCTTCTACTTCAGACGGTTCTTGAGGGCTCTCTCGGCCTTGTCCACACCGCTCTTCGAGCCTCCGGTACCCTTGCCATTCTTGTCGCCGGATACCTTGTCCTTAGCGGCCTTAGTCGCCGCCCCTTTGACCTTCTTGCCTATGTCGGCCATGTTGATCGCCCTTCTCTGAGGTGCGTGTATCTATTGGCGTCTTTACCCTTCGGGGCATGCGCCCAACCACCGAGGTGGTTACCGGCCGATAGCCCGGCTGACTAGATGGCGGAGACGTTGTCCGCCTGCATGCCCTTCTGGCCTTGGGTGGCCTCGTAAGAGACCCTGGCACCCTCGTCGAGGCTCTTGAAGCCGTTACCCGCTATACCCGAATGGTGCACGAAGAGATCCTCACCGCCCTCGTCCGGCGTGATGAAGCCGTAGCCTTTATCGTCGCTGAACCACTTCACTGTTCCTTGGGCCATATCTGGAGCCCGCCTTTCTTCTCTGGGGCTCCACCGCAACAAAAAAGCCGCTCCTCTCGTTGAGGGCGGCGCTTCACTCACCATAAAACCCACATCTATCTACTGCATCCTTACTATACCACGATAAAGGACCAGAGCTGGCGGAGGCAACAGAAAAGCCGGGCCGCTCTGGGAGGGGGGAAGGTTCAGAGGGCGCCCGGCTTAACGATAATCAGATTGTAGTACCTGGTCGGGTCGGAGCACATACCCCAAATGAGTGATTTCTTTCTACTCCAAATGGGCGATTTCTTCACGGAGGTTCTGTGCTTTGATAAGCGTAAGGAGGGGGAAGGGGGAGCGTTGGGTTGGCGCTCCCCCATTTTGCGAAGCGCAAAGCGAAGGCCACGCCGTATGAGTTTGAGAGAAGGGCGCGGCCAGTAGTGAGGGGGGCGGGCGCGTGCTCCATGGGGAGGGGTCACGCCCGCCCTTGGGGCTACTGTACGTCGCGCCTAAGGTCAGCGCATCTGCCATCGGTACCTACCCATACGACGATTAGCCGAACGTGTTGTATCTCCTCCTCCAAAAGGCTTAGGCCGATACACCCCGGCCCTTCGCTACTCCCCAGGCCAGTCTTGGGGATCCTTGAACTCGATACGGACGATTCGCCAACCCTGCAGGATGCCCTGCAAACCGCGACTGGCGGCAGGGGATCAGCTATTCGGGCGGCCACCCGCGTGCTCGATGGCGCGCGACGCGAACCCGACGCCCCGCCGCAACGCCTCGCTGACCGGTGCTCCGGTGAGCCAGGCTGCTAGAAAACCCGCGCAGAAGGCATCGCCAGCGCCCGTGGTGTCAAACGCTCGTACCGGCGCTGCAGGGACGTGCGTCCTTTCTCCGTCCGCGTAGATGGCTCCCTCCGCGCCGACCTTCAGGACAACGGCCGAGTAGTAGCCAAGCAGCGTCTCCGCGATGCGCTCAGGGTCTTCGGACCCGGCTAGCAACGCGCCCTCTTCGAGGTTCGGGAAGCACAAATCTGCTCCACGGGTCCACCCGAGGAAGCGTTCGGTACCAATGTCCCAAAGCAGTGGGACGGACGAGGGGTCGACCGAGACGGTCATCCCGGATTCGCGCGCCAGGCGCAAGGCTTTGATCGCGGTCTCCCTGCGACTGCCGCCGGAGAGGGTGTAACCGGATAGGTGCAGGTGTCCGCCGCCGAAGAGCGTCTCGGGGAGGTCTTCGGGGCTGAGGGCCTCGCCGGCGCCGCGGTCGGTGATCATGGTCCGCTCCCCGGCACCGTCAACGAGCACGAAGACCTTACCCGTAGCCAGGGACGGATCCCGACTCAGGTGCGGCCTCACGCCGGCCTGCTCCAGTTCCCGTGCCAGGTACTCCCCAAATGGGTCATCCCCGACCCTGCCGACGAAATGGGTCTCGACTCCAGAGGAGGCGAGCCAGGCCGCCGCGTTGGCGCCCGAGCCGCCGGCTGCGACCCGGATCGGGACGAAGGTGTCCGTCCCGAAGGTCACCTCTCCCTCTACCTTCGCGAGCAGGTCGTAGAGCAGGTCCCCCATCACGACGACCCGTGGGGCGACCCCGGAGCGCTCCACTCCTCAAGACCGCCCGTCGGCCAGCCCCGATAGCTCCCCGGCGATGCGCGCCGCGAGCTCGGCGTTGTTCAGGATGATGAGCCTGTTCACCCGCAGGCTCTCCCCTCTCGTCTCCGTCGCGAAACGGTCCAGTAGGAAGGGCGTCACGTCCTTGCCGCGCACGCCCTGGTCCTCGAGGCCTTCGAGGCCGGAGATCAAGGCCCGGTCGTGGAGGTCGCGGTCGAGCTGTTCTTCTTCGCTCAGAGGGTTCGCGATTACCAGCCCAGAGCTTCCCAGGCCCGAGTGCGCCATAGCCTGGATGACAAGCGTCGCCTCCCCCTCGTCCTCCACCGACCAGTCCAGCGAGCTCCCCGAGTCGGTAAGGTAGAAGCCAGGGAAGCGTAAGGTGCGGAAGCCTACGACGGGCACGCCCACGGTCTCCAGGTACTCCAGCGTCGCTGGAACGTCGAGGATGGACTTGACCCCGGAGCAGACGACGGTAACGGGCGTTCGGGCTAGGGTAGAGAGGTCTGCGGATACGTCCCAACTCTCGCGCGCCCCCCGGTGCACGCCGCCGAGGCCCCCCGTGGCGAAGAGCCTTATCCCGGCTAGCGTAGCGAGGTGCGCGGTGGCGGCGACGGTGGTAGCCCCGTGGCTCGCCTTCGCGGCGGCCACGGGCAGGTCCCGCGCCGAGAGCTTGGGGATGTCCGCCGCGCCCGCCAGGAGCTCGAGCTCCGCCTCCTCCAGCCCGACCTTGGCCGTACCCCCGATAACGCCTATCGTCGCCGGCACGGCGCCTTCGGCGCGCACGGCACGCTCCGCCTCGCGGGCGACGTTCAGGTTTTCGGGGCGGGGCAGTCCGTGGGAGATCAGGGTCGACTCGAGCGCCACGACGGGCGTTCCTTCTCTCAGGGCCTCCCTTACGTCGGCCCTGATCTCGATGCTCAAGCGGCTGGTTCTATGCAGTGCTCGTCGTTGTTGCGCGGGCTGTTGACGTAGCGGCTCACCGGGTAGGTCTCGAGGTCGTCGCCGGGATAGGGGATCAGCAAGTCGGCGAGCTGCTCCCTGTCGGCGTCGGGATCCAGCCAGAGGTCGTAAGCGCCGGAAGGCAGGATCACGGGCATCCTGTCGTGGATCCCTTCGAGCACGGAGTTGGCCCTGGTGGTGAGAATAGCGCACGAGCGGAGGGCCACTTCACCCTTGTCCCAGCTCTCCCAGAGCCCGGCGAAGGCGAAGGGACGGCCTTCTTGCATGTGGAAGTAGTAGGGCTGCTTGCCCCCGTTCTCGCGCTTCCACTCGTAGAACCCGTCGGCCGCGATCAGGCACCGCCGCCTGCGGAAGGCGCTGCGAAAAGAGGGCTTCTCCGCGGCCGTCTCGCTGCGGGCGTTTATCATGCGCGCCCCTATCCCGGGGTCGTCCGCCCACGAAGGGATGAGCCCCCACCTGAACATCTCCAGACGCCGCTCTCCTTCGTCCTCCAGAACCGCAGCGACCTCCTGCGTCGGGGCTACGTTGTAGCTCGGCGTAAGGTCGACCGAACCTTCATCCAATCGGAACTCCTCGGCCAGCCGGCCGGCCGGGGTAGAAAGCGTATACCTGCCGCACATATCTCTCACCTCTCCAAAAGCCCGGGAACGTACCGTAATTGTACCGGTCCGAGGCCCGTCTCCCACCGGCCGGTTGAGGCGGCTCGGGACGCTTCTACGGGCTCCCTTCTGCACTCTGCTCGCTCCTGGCTCTTTCGAGCAGTTCGACGACCTCTCCGTCCGAGGTCTGCTCGAAGTTCTTGTACCAGAAGCCTATGGCCCCGAGGTCTGAGGGGGTCTCCAGGCAGACCAGCTCGTCCACCGCTCTCTCGAAGAGAGCCGCGGTCTGGGCGGCGCATACCGGCGCTGCCAGGACGAGGCGTCCCGGCTTCCGCAACCGCAGGGCTTGTACGGCGGCGCGGGCCGTCACCCCGGTAGCGAGCCCGTCGTCGACCAGGATCGCGGTCCGCCCCACCACTTCCGTCTCTGGCCTATCCCCCCTGAAGTAGCGTAGCCTCCGCCGCACCTCCGCTAGCTCCTGGGCCGTGATCCGCTCGACGTAATCGTCGGGGATGCCGAGACGCCTGACCACGTCCTGGTTGAGGATGCGCACGCCGCCAGCCGCCACGGCCCCGATGCCGAACTCCGGCTGCCCCGGCGCCCCGAGCTTGCGCGAGATGAACACGTCGAGCGGCGCATTGAGAGAGCGCGAGATCTCGTACCCCACAGGCACCCCTCCTCTTGGTAGGGCGAAGACCACGGGCCGCTCGCCCTCGAAGCGGGACAGCTTCCCGGCAAGCCGGCGGCCTGCGTCCCTGCGGTCTTCGAATGGCGGAAAGGCGAAGATCCTCATTGTTTCAGCGGAGGCTTCGCCAGAACGGCGCGAGGGCCTCGCGGCTCTCCTGGATGTGCCCTATCCCACCCGCATACTCCCAGTCCGGGGCTCTCTCCCCAACCCCCTGCATGGTGGCGGCGACGCTCTCGGTCAGGGCGTCGAGGTTGTAGCCTCCCTCCAGGACGAACGCAGGGGGCGCAGCCCCGACCTCGCGGGAGAGATCTGAGATCAGGGCGGCGAAGCGTCCGAATGAGTCGCTTCCGAGCGCCATGCCCCCCAGAAGATCGTCTGCGTGGGCGTCGAAACCGGCGGAGATCAGGATCACCTCGGGCCCGAATTCCCGCAGCACGGGCAGGAAAACCCCGGCGAAAGCGGCCGCATAGGTGTCTTCCCCCGAGCCGGCACTCAGCGGCACGTTCCCCGTGAAGCCACGCCCTTCTCCTTCCCCCACCTCCCTCGCCTCGCCCGTCCCGGGGTAGAAGGGACTCTGATGCACCGAGAGGTAGAGGACGCGCCCATCGCCGTAGAAGATGTCCTGCGTGCCGTTGCCGTGGTGCACGTCCCAGTCCAGGATGGCGACCCGGTCGAGACCTCTCGAAAGGGCGTGCCCGGCCGCAACAGCCGCGTGGTTCGTGAGGCAGAACCCCATCCCGTAATCCCTCCCCGCGTGGTGGCCCGGAGGGCGGGCGACGGCGAAGGCCGTCTGGCCGGCGAGGGCACTCTCGACCGCCGAGCTGGCGGCCCCGCTCGCGAAAGTGGCCGCCTCCCAGGAACCCGCGCTGATCGCGGTATCCAGGCTGAGGTAGCCCTCTCCCGCCGCGGACATCTCTCGCAGGCCGTTCAGATACGCTGCATCGTGGACAGTGAGGAGGGCTTCTCTCTGGGCGGGATTACACGGGCGCCACTCCACGTGAACGCCGCTTTGCTCGGCCCTCTCGACCCCTGCGAGGGCCGCAGGGAACCTCTCCGGGGATTCCACGGCGGCGAGGTCGTTTACGTGGCCCTTCGAGGCCGGGTCACAGTAGACGTGCAAACTTTTCACGCTCCCGGGTCAAGATACCATCTCCGCGTTTTGTCGGGTCCCAAGATCCTAGCCCACTATGCTACTATGCCAGCATCTCGGATGGGACCTCTGGGGAAAGAAGGTTTGCCGTGGAAGAAGGGGCAGCGCGCGGGCGGAGCGTGTCGAGGCTCAACGTCTCATCTTCCGCCTGCCGGACACCGCCCGCTGGCTACTGATGAACGGCCAACGCGAGGAGGCGACCGCCCTCCTGCGTAGGGTCGAACCCGACATGGACCCCGAAGAAGAAGTCCAGAGGATCGAGCACGACCTTAGCTACGAGGAGAAGGGGACCTTCGCCGAGCTCTTCCAGGGGCGTTTCCGTAAGGCCGGCATCTTCGTCGTTGGCCTTGGCTTTTTGGTCCAGATTCCTGGCCCTGGTCTCGTTCGCGTTCGTCTACGCACTTGCCCCCGAGACCAAGGGAAGGCCGCTGGAAGCGATACGCACCTACTGGTACAACGGCGGACGCTGGCCCGAGGAGACCAGCACCTGAGCCTTTTGTAAGGTCGGGATCAGACGCTCCATCTCGCCCCCGACCGGAGGAGTAAGCATGCCTGTCCGGCCGAAGAACGAACCATGCTCCTACGGTGGAGGAAGCAGATTCGCGACCCAATACCATCCCGGAGGTCGAAGATGAGAGAGATAGACAGATGCGGCGCGCAGGATGCAAGGAGACCGGGTATAGGTTATCTCCTAAAGCGGGCAAGGGTAAACCGCGGAGTGTCGCTGGAGGAGGCCGAACAGGCCACCGGGATCCGCAGAGACTACCTGGAGAAACTGGAGAGCGATGACCACTCTACGATGCCGGAGCCTATCTACGTGCGCGGCTTCGTCAGGACATACGCCGACTATCTGGACCTCGACGGAGACAGGCTCGCCGCGCAGGTCGGGTTCTGGCAGAGACGAAGACGGCGGGCGAGACGCGGCCCCCTGTGGGACCTCTGAGTGATTCCTGTAGCCTGAAAACCTGACGACCTGGTGTTAGTACCAGGTATAGTTTTTGGGCGAGTCAGAGATTGCTTTTCTAGATTCGAAAGTTCTGTCAGCCCAAGTTCTGCATCGAGCGTGCGGCCCTCGCGGGCGCGCTTCTTTTTGGTCTGCGCGGGCATAGATCTCCGACCTTCATCGGGTTAGCACCTTAGTTGTACTGGGTGTCTTCACGCTGCGATCGGCCCATTATTGTGCCGTATTCGCCTTGCAACCGCGCGCAGTTCTGGTAGCATCCACCGCCGTTGTGCAAGCAAGACAATTGGAGGGGGATATATCGTGCGGCAACTCGCTGCTGTCCTGCTTTCTTGTGCCATATTTTCGGTCGTCCTGCTAACGGGCTCACCGTCCGAAGCTAACGCCCAGGGCTACTACGGTGACTCGGGACAGGCGGTCGTGGACAACGCCGAGTCCTATCTCGGTACGCCCTATGGTGCCTCGGGCATGACCTGTTCGGGCTTCACCTCGATGGTCTTCGCCGACTTCGGCGTGTACCTGCCCGCCTCCCCGGGCGCCCAGTACGCTTACGGTACGCCTTCCTACGGGAAAGCCGGCGACCTGGTGTTCTTCGACGAGGCAGGCTACGGTATCTCGCACGTCGGGATAGCGACCGGCTACGGGACGGTGATCCACGCCTCGACCTACTACGGGGCCGTCGTGGAAACACCCATCGAGTACATTCCAGGCTACGTGGGTGCCGTCGACGCTTACTAGCATGTCAGCCGGTCAGCACGCTCAGCACTTCAGCTTTCAGCCAGTCAGCCAAAACTACAGTAGCTGAAAAGCCGTCGAAGACGGCGTGCTGAAGTGCTGAAATGCTTGCAATGAGGTTCATCCTCATTGCAACTTGCTGTGAAAGAGTAGGTCCCGGATGCTAGAGTAATCGGTGCGGTAAGAGCGGAGTGAGGAGAGGTTTTCCTATGAGGCCCGAGCTTGTTCTCAGGGGTGTCATCCCCGCCAATCTTATGGCTTTCGATTCCGGGTTGGAGATCGACGAGGAGAACTACCGCAGGCATTTGCGGTACCTGGTCGACACGCCGGGGGTGACGGGCATCACCACCAACGCCCACGCTTCGGAGGTTGCGACGCTGACCTTCGAGGAGCAACAACGAGTTCTGGAGATGACGCTGGATGAGGTGAACGGGACCGTGCCCGTGGTGTGCGGCGTCTACCAGGACGGAACGAGCAAGGCGGCCAGGATAGCTGAGTCTGCCGAACGGCAGGGGGCTGATTGCCTGCTGGTGTTCCCTTCCACCGTCTATGACTTCGGGCATCAGCTAAGGCCCGAGATGGCGTACGGGCACATCGCCCAGATAGCCGAAGCCGTGGGCCTGCCTATCGTGGTGTTCGTCTACCCGGTAACGTCGGGGCTTCACATCCCGACCGAAAACCTGGTGAGGATCTGCGACGAGATCGACAACGTCATCGCCGTCAAAGAGTGGTCCAACGACATCGGCGTCTACGAGCGGAACTGGCGCGAGCTGGGGGCGCTGGACAAGGAGATCTCGGTTCTCTCCAGCTTCAGCAAGTCGCTGTTGGCGTCTTTGTGCATCGGCGCCGACGGTATCCTCTCCGGGCACGGCAGCGTCATAGCCGATCTGCACGTGGAGATGTTCGAGGCCGTGAACCGCGGCGACCTCGAAGGGGCCCGCAGGGTGGCAGCCAGGGCCTACCCCGTGGTGCAGGCGACCTACGCCGAGCCGTTCCTCGACGGGCACAACAGGATGAAGGAGGCGCTGGCCATCCTGGGCAGGATCGACGAGGCCCACGTACGTCCCCCGCTCCGGCGCATCCCCGACGCGGAGAGGGAGAAGATCCAGCGCGTAGTAACCGAAGCCGGGCTGCCAGGACCGCGCAGGGAGCAACCCGACGCAGCCGTCGGGAGACATGGCTAGCCCAGGGGCGCCATAGACGGCGCCTTCCGGGCGGCGCTGCTCACCGGGTGAACGCTTGACTCCGACCCGTAACTTCCCTATGCTCTCCACGAGACGGGCAAGCATTCTGTATGGTGGAAAGTTGCTCGCCAAATGGGGAACGATGGCAGTAGGGGGAGAGTGCGCAGGCAGAGGGCGTTCAGTCGCCGCGACTTCCTGAAGCTTGGTGGGGCTGGGCTCGTCGGGGCTTCCGTTTTGGGCGCCGCGGGCTGCGGCGCCGGTGGCGGCGAGGCGCGCAGGCTCACCTATGCTTACGAGCAGGCGGAGGAGACGTCTCATGGTATCTCCGCGCGGATCTTCAAGGAGAGGCTGGAGGAGGAGAGCGGCGGGGCGATAGTTCTCCAGGTGTACCCGGCGGGGCAGCTGGGCGGGGAGCCGGGGCTCTTGCAGAAGGTGCTCACTCAGGACATAGACTTCATAAACTCTTCCACCGCGAACGCCTCGCTCTTGGTTCCTCAGGCGGGGGTGTTCTCGCTGCACTATCTGTACGATTCCATAGAACACAATTTAGAGGTAGTGGCCGATACACGGATCAACGACGTCTTCAGGGAGTTGACCCAGGCAACGGTCAACGGCGGTCACGCTTTGACCCTCTACTCCTCACCGCTGCGGAACATGTATTCGAGGGACACAGAGGTCACCAGCGTCGAGGATCTGAGGGGCCAGAAAGTGCGGGTGCAGGCCACCAGGACCGAAGACATAACGTTCGCGGAGTACGGTGCCCAGACCGTGCACATGCAGTTCAGCGAGGTCTACACATCTTTGCAGACCGGCGTTATCGACATGGCCGAGAACGCGCTCATGTACTACGGCAGCGCTGGTCATTACGATGTCGCCCCCGTCATGTCCCTGACGGAGCACGAGGGGAACACCCAGATCATCTGGGTCAGCGACAAAGCCTGGAATAGCATGTCCGAAGAGGAGCGGGGGTGGGTCAGGACGGCGGCCGACGCGGTGAAGACAACAGCCTCGGAGCGGGGCTTCGAGGTGGAGAGGGAGCTCAGGGCCGACTACAAAGCCGAGGGCGTGCAGTTCGTGGAGAACGTGGACAAGGAGAGCTTCAAGGAGATCTCGCTTCCGCTCCAGGAGAGGATAGCCGAGGATCTGGGCGAGGAAGCGGTCGGGATCCTGGAGCGCGTGCGCGAGCTAGGGTGACCTTGCGAGCGCACCCCTACGACGACGGAGGTTCCGTGCGGTGAGCGAGAGCGTCGGCGGCCAGAGTAGTTCGGTTGTCCTGCAGAAGGAGCGCCACCTCAAATGGGAGGCGTTGGACGTCGTGGAGCGCGTTCTCATGGGGCTCTGTGGGCTGTTGCTCGCCGTTTTCACCGTCACCGTGCTGCTCGACGTGACGACCAGGTTCACAGGGACTCCCATACTCTGGCTGCAAGAGGTCACCCTTGGCGCCTTCGTCTGGGGGGTCTTCACCGGCGGGGCTGTCGCCGTCCGCCGCAACGAGCATTTTCTCCTGGCCAGGATAGCGCGGTCGCTGGAGGGCAGGAGAAGGTTGGTGCTGGAGACGATCAGCCACCTGGTCTTGCTGGCGGTGGCCCTCTTTCTGGCCATCTTCGGGTTCCTCTTCTTCCTGCTCGGGTTCGGCATCCACTCGCAACCCTCGGGGACGCCGGTGGCCGTCATAACCGCCGCTATCCCCGTCTCCGGCGCGCTCATAGCCCTGTTCACCGTGGAGAGACTCGTCAACGGCTGGAGGGGAGGCTTCGAGAGCGAGGAAGACGATCAGTTCGAGACGTACGCAGAGGAAGGGGGTGCCGGAGAGTGAACGAGGGAGCGATAGTCGCCATGATGGCGTTCCTGTTCGTCCTTTTCGGCGTGCTCGGGGTGCCTGTGCCCTTCGCCGTAATGGCCAGCGTCATAATCGGGGTGCTACTGACAGATATCAGCATGACCACGGTGGTCGCCGAGATGTTCAACGGCATCAACGCGGTCCCCCTGCTCGCAGTACCTTTCTTCATACTGGTCGGCGAGCTCATGGCGTCCTCGAACGTCACCGAACGGCTGGTCGCCTTCGCCCAGGCGCTGGTCGGACACATCCGCGGCGGCCTGGCCCAAGTCGTCACCGTGGTCAGCATGTTCTTCGCCGGGATCTCCGGCTCCTCCACGGCGGACGTGGCGGCCATAGGCCGGGTGATGCTACCGCCCATGAAGAGGGAAGGGTACAACCCCGCGAACTCCGCCGCCCTCGTGGCCGCGGCTTCGACCATAGCCAACATGATCCCGCCAAGCATCATGGCCATCGTCTACGGCGCGGTCGGGGGTGTCTCCATCGCCGCGCTCTTCGTCGGCGGCGTCGTGCCCGGCGTGATGGTCGGGTTCGGGCTGATGATCTACAGCTACTTTTTCGGGTTCTCCGAGAACGTGAGGCCGCGCTCGTCGTTCGGGGAGGTGGCGCGCACGGCCGGCGGGAGCGTGTTGCCTTTGCTCATACCGTTCATGATCGTCGGGGGCATATTGGGCGGGTTGTTCACCCCGACGGAGGCCGGCATGGTTGCGGTCGTCTACACCATCGTCGTCGTGATACCGCTCCTCGTGCCGGGACACCTGCGATACCTCCCCAGGGACTTCATGCACGCTGGGGTGCTCTACTCGCTCCCCTTGATGGCCGTAGCCGGCGCGTCCGCCCTCGCCTACGTGATCGCCTATCTGGAAGCCCCGGAAGCCGTGTCTGTCCTGGTCCAGGACATCGCCGGCACGAACGGTACCCTCATTATGGTCCTCATCGTCGTCGCGCTCGTCATCGCCGGCGACTTCTTAGATGCCATACCCACGATCGTGATCTCCCTGCCGGTCATAACGGTACTGGTCGAGCTGGGGGGCATAGACCCGGTCCACATGGGTGTAGTCGCCATCGTAACGCTGGCTTTCGGCCTGATCACACCCCCCTACGGCCTCTCTTTGCTCCTTGCCTCAACCTTCGCTGAGGTCCCCTTCTCCCGGGCCCTGGTCAAATCGTTGCCCATCTACGTGGTTTTCTTCGTGGTGATCTCGTTGCTCATCTTCATCCCCGCCCTCTCGCTGTGGCTCCCCGGGCTGATGGGGGTGTACTAGGCCGTGGCCGAAGCACCCGTGCTCGTGGAACAGGTGGGGCAGGGTGTTGCGCAACTAACCCTGAACAACCCTCCGCTCAACCTGGTCACGCTGGAGATGACGGAGCGCCTGGTAGACGCCCTGGACGGGCTGGAAGGGGACGACGCCGTCCGCTCGGTCGTCGTCACGGGCGCTGGCGAGAAGGCTTTCTGCGCCGGCTCCGATGTCAAGGAGTTCGCTGACGTCCGCGACAGGGTGGTGGAGAAGAAGCTGGCCAGGGAGAACGAAGCCTTCGGAAGGTTCGAGTCCCTGTCCAAGCCTGTTATCGTTGCCATCGAGGGCCTCGCTTACGGCGGGGGGTGTGAGATCTCGATGGCCTGCGACCTCAGGATCACGGGCCAAGGCGCGAAGTTCGCGCTCCCCGAAGTAAGGCTCGGCGTGGTGCCAGGGAGCGGCGGCCTGTTCCGCCTCCCCGAGCTCGTCGGCCCCGCCCGGGCTATGGAGCTCATGTACCTGGGCGAACCCATCGACGCCAGCGAGGCCGAGCGTTTGGGACTGGTCAACGAAGTCGTCCCCGACGGGGAGGCGCTCGCGCGCGCCCTCGAAATCGCCAGGAGCATCTCCCGCCAGCCGAAGGAGGCTGTGGCGGCGATCAAACGCGCCGTGAGGGAGTCGCTGCACTCGAGCCGCGAGGACTCCGTCAGGCTGACGCTGGAGTTGAGCGACCACGTTTTCAAGACCGAGGACTGCGCCGAGGGGATCCAGGCCTTCTTCGAGAAGCGCGAGCCGCGTTTCGAGGGGACTTCCGAGGATGAGACGTAGTGGATATGTTCGCCGGCCACTCACGGAAAGGACCGGATAGACGATGTTGAACGGGGTAAAGGTCCTTAGTTTCACGCACTTCCTGCAAGGTCCCTCCGCCGTCCAGATCCTGGCCGACCTAGGGGCTGACGTCGTGAAGATCGAGCCAACCAAGGGAGCGTGGGAGCGACACTGGTCGGGGGCTGAGGCTTATCTGAACGGGGTTAGCGTCTTCTTCCTCCTCAGCGGGCGCAACCAGCGCAGCCTGGGCGTGGACCTGCGCTCCGAGAGGGGCAAGGAGATCGTGTGGCGTCTGATCCGCGATTCCGACGTCATCGTCGAGAACTACAGGCCGGGCGCCATGGAGCGCCTGGGCTTCGGCTACGAAAAAGTCTCCGGGGAGAAGCCCGACCTCGTGTACTGCTCCCTCTCGGGCTACGGCACGGACGGCCCTTACAGGGACAGGGCTGGCCAGGACCTCCTGAGCCAGGCCATGAGCGGCCTTGCGACGATCAACGGCCGCAAGAGCGACCCGCCAACCCTGGTCGGCTCCGCCGTCGTCGACCAGCACGCGGCGGTGCTCGGGGCTCTTGGCGTCCTCGCCGCCCTCTACGAGCGTCGGGACACGGGTGAGGGGAAACGAGTCGACAGCAACCTGTTGAGCTCGGCGTTGGATCTTCAGATAGAGCCGTTCATCTACCACCTCAACGGACAACTCTACGACCGCAGCGAGACGGGCGTCTCCTCGCGGTTTCACCAGGCCCCCTACGGCATCTTCGAGACGGCCGACGGCTACATCTGCATCTCGCTTACGCCGCCGGAGAAGATGGCCGAGGCGTTCGGTGACGATACCTTCCGCGAGTGGAGTGAGGAGGACCAGTTCCGCAGGAGGGAAGAGGTGAACGCCCACATAGCGGGGCACGTCAGGACGAGACCGGCGGAGCACTGGTTCAGGGTCTTCGACGAGGTCGGCATCTGGTACGCGCCGGTCAACGACTACGAGGACGTCGAGGAGGACCCACAGGTCGTCCACAACGAGGCGATAATGACCTTCGAGCACCCGAGGGCGGGGAAGGTGCGGGTGCTTTCCCACCCCGTCCGCTACGACGGGGAGGCGCCGCCGCTGCGCACCCTGCCCCCCGAACTCGGAGAGCACACGGAGGAAGTGCTCTCCGAGCTGGGTTACGGGCAAGAGGAGATAGAAGACCTGAAATCGGAAGGAGTAGTACGTGCACAGGAGCACTGACCCAGAAGAGGCGGTACATCGGGCCATACCCCTGGAGGTCGGCGACTCGGTTACGTTCTCCAAGACCGTAGGCGAGTCCGACGTTTACCTGTTCGCGGGCATTACGGGCGACTTCAGCCCGAACCACGTGAACAAAGAGGTCATGGGAGGGACGCCTTACAAAGAGCGCATCGCCCACGGCGTGCTCTCTATAGGCTTCGCCTCTACGACCTCGACGCTCATGATCGAGAAGTCGGGGGGTAAGGCCGTCTCTTTGGGCTATGACCGCATCAGGTTTGTGGGGCCGATCTTTATCGGGGATACGGTCACGGTCACCTACACCATCGCAGAGATCGACGAGGAGAAGCTCAGGACGCGCGCGGACATCGAGGTCGCCAACCAGCGCGGCGAGGTTTGCACCGTGGCCCAGCACATCCTCAAGTTCCTGGCGTAGAGAGGCACACCGTTTGACCCAGGAGAGGAGATCCGCCGACGGTATGCTCGGCAAGGGGCTGCGCCTCCTCGTGGCACTGGGGGACCATCCAGAGGGCGCCGGTGTCAGCCAACTGGCGAGGGATATCGAGGTCCCCGTCAGCACGGCGCACCGGCTGTTGGCCGGGATGGTGCCGCTCGGGTTCGTGAGCCTCGATCGGGAGCGCCGGCGATACTCTCTCGGGTTGCGCGCCTTCGAGCTGGGCCAGCGCGTCGCTTCGGCGAGGAGGCTCTCTGACGTAGCGCTGCCGGCCATGCGCAGGGTGACCCAGACCACTGGGGAGACTACCCTGCTCGCGGTGCTCTCCGGCGATGACGTACTCTACGTCGAGCGTACCGAGAGCAAGCACCTGGCCCAGATCTGGGGCGCCCCGGGGGCACGGGGGTCGCCCCACTACACGTCGCTCGGCAAGAGCCTCCTGGCCTTCCTGCCTGAGGAAGAGAGGGGGGAGATCCTCGCGCGCCTGCGTCTGGAGAGGCTGACGCCTCGCACCATCACGGACACAGAAGAGCTGCACGAAGAACTCCTCCTAACCAGGGAGCGCGGGTACGCTACGAACGACGAGGAGCACGAAGAGGGGGTCAGGGCGGTAGGCGTGCCCGTGGTCGGCCGCCACGGTCGCCCGGCGGCCGCGCTGAGCATCGCGACCCTGACGTTCAGGTTCTCCATGCAGGAGCTCGAAGGGTTCGTCCCGCTCTTGAGGGAAGCCGCAAAGGAGGTAGAGGTGCAGTTGCGATGAGGCGGCTCCGATGACGATACGGGGTTACGGAGATCTGAACTCGGAGCATGCTGAGCTGGTGGAGCGCGTGCGCCGCTTCGTGGCCGACGAGGTGGCGCCTCGCGCCGCCAGCATAGACAGGGAGAACGCGTTCCCCGGCGACGTCTACCGCCGGATGGGAGAGGAAGGCCTTCTCGGCCTCGCCCGTCCCCAGGGCGCGGGTAGGACCACGCTGGAGTGGGCAGCCTGGATCGAGGAGCTCGCTGCCGCTTCGGCCACGGTCGCGGATATCGTGTGCAGTGCGGACCTCGTCGCGCTCATCCTGGACGAGCACGGAACAGATGGGCAGAAGGCCATGATAGGTCCCCTCCTGGCCGGAGAGAGAGTCGGCGCATTCGCCCTGACGGAGGCACAGGCAGGCTCAAATGCGGCGGCGATAGAGACCGTGGCGCGGCGCGAGGACGATTCCTACGTCCTCCAGGGCAAGAAGGCCTGGATCACCTGCGCGCAGGCGGCCGATTGGGCGATCGTGCTGGCGAAGACAGACCCGGAAGCAGGGACGAGGGGCATAACCGCCTTCCTCGTCGAGCGGGGAGACTTCAGTAATGGTGAAGGCCCCTACGACACCATGGGCCAGCGCGGCACCGCGGTCGGGGAGCTCCACCTCGACGGGTGTAGGGTCTCTAAGGGTACGGTAGTAGGGGAACTTGGCCAGGGCTACAGGCTTGCCATGAAGGCTCTGGACACGGGGAGGATCGGGATAGCGGCCCTGGCCGTCGGGGTGGCCCGCGCCGCGTATGAGGCGGCCGTGGACTTCGCCGGCAGCAGGGAGCAGTTCGGGCAGACCATCGCCACTTTTCAGGGGCTCAGGTGGATGCTGGTAGACATGGCCACAGACATCGAGGCGGCTCGGCTCCTGACCCACAGGGCGGCGACGCTCAGGGACGCCGGCCACAGGCACACCACGGAGTCAGCGATGGCCAAGCTGCGCGCCTCCGACGTGGCAATGAAGGTCACCGTGGACGCGCTGCAGATACACGGCGCGAGCGGCTACAGCAGGGGTCTCCCGCTGGAGCGCTACGTGCGCGACGCGAAGCTCACCCAGATCTACGAAGGCACCAACCAGATACAGCGCGAGGTTCTCGCCAGGCAACTTCTAGGATGATGGGGCCGGCGGTGCAAAGGTGCGTCAGGTGAGGCTCGACATGAGCGGGAAAGCGGGCCTGATCACGGGCGCGGCCAACGGGATAGGACGCGCCATCGCAGCAGCCCTTGCGGAATCGGGGGCCGAGGTCCTGCTCGTCGACCGCGACGGACCGGCGCTTCAGGCGGCCGCAAGAGAGCTCTCGGCGGAAGCCTATGCCGTAGATCTCGCCGTAGACGGCGCCCCTGAATCGGCGGTCGGGCTGGCGATGGTGGAGTGGGGCCGTATCGACTTCCTGGTCAACGCGGCGGGGGTCCAGGCGCGGGGCCAGGCCGTAGACCTGTCCGACGAGGACTGGGAGAGGCTGCACGCGGTGAACTTGAGGGCCGTGTTCCGGGCGTGCAGGGCCGCCGCGCCGCGTATGTTGGAGGGGGGTGCAATATTGAACGTGGCTTCTATCTCCTCCACGGTCGGGGTGCCAGGCATCGTGGCCTACGGGGCGATGAAGGGCGGGGTCATCCAGCTAACCAAGGGGTTGGCGGTGGAGTTGGCGCCGTACGGCATCAGGGTCAACGCGGTTGCGCCGGGGTACGTGAGCACGGCAATGACCGAAGCGTTATGGAAAGACGAAGAGCGTAGGGCCGAGACGACCGCCAGGATACCGCTCGGAAGGTTCGCCTCGCCGGATGAGATCTCCCCCGCCGCCCTCTTCCTGCTCTCCCCCGCCGCAGGCTACATAACCGGGGAGGTCTTGCACGTAGACGGGGGCTACGTAGCAAGGTAGCCAGTCAGCACGCTCCGGCCTTGCGGCCTCCGCTTGTCAGCACGGCGGCTGCGCCGCCTCTCTGCACTTCAGCTAGAAGCTTGGAGGGATGGCACGTCATCCCTGCAATGAACCAGCGATGGCGAGCGAATCCCTTACACACAAGCGCGAGGCCGATATTCGTACTAAGCTGACAAGCTGAAGTGCTGACGAGCGAAGGCGTAAGCCTGAGCGTGCTGAAATGCTCCGAAGGGAAGTAACGTGCTAGAAGACAAAGTGGCACTCATCACAGGGGCCAGCCAGGGTCTCGGCAGGGCGCTCGCGCTCGCCTTTGCGAGAGAGGGCGCCAGGGTGGCGATCAACGCCCGCAGTGAAGGGTCTATCGGCCCGGTCGCCGAAGGGGTCGAAGATACGGGTGCCGAAGTCCTGGCCCTCGCGGCGGACGTGTCGAAGGGTGCCGACGTCGAGAGGATGGTCGGCGAGACGGTCGAGCGTTTCGGGAAGATAGACGTGCTCGTCAACAACGCCGGTCTGCTTGGTCCCAGGGTCGGGATTGAAGAGTATCCCGAGGACGAGTGGAGAGAGGTCATAGACGCCAACCTCACCGGGCCCTTCCTGGTCTCGAAGGCGGCGATCCCACACCTCCCCGAGGGCGGCTCCGTGATCAACGTGGTCAGCGGCGTCAGCGTCGAGGGAAGGGCCGAGTGGGGTGCCTACTCGGTTAGCAAGTTCGGGATAGAGGGGCTTACCCAGATCCTGGCCGCAGAGCTAGCGGGGCGTGGGATCCGCGTGAACGCCGTCGACCCTGGCGGGATGCGCACGGAGATGCGCGCCGCCGCCTACCCCGAAGAGGACCCCACCACCCGCATAACCCCGGAAGAGAACACCGCCGTCTTCCTGTACCTGGCCTCAGACGATTCGAAAGGCGTAACGGGAGAGCGTTTCAAGGCGCAGCAATTCAACTTCGGGGAGTAGGGAATAGAGAGTGGAGCTAGCACTCCCTACTCCCTAACCAGGCTTGCCGAAACCGTAGAGCAGGTGTTTATCTGTCGTGCGCACCGAGAGGCGCCAGCCCATGTCGGCGAGGCGCGCTTCGAGCTCTACGGGGTCGTAGAAGACCTTGACGATCCTGAACTCCCGCCCGTCGTTGAGTCGTCTTAGCGTCGTGTGGTCCCTGGGGGCTCGCCCGGCGCTCTCCTTCTCGGCCCATGTTTCCGTGCGCAGCGAGTCAACGAAGAAGGCGCGTCCGCCCGGCCGTAACGTCGCCCGGACGAGGTCCCAGAAAGCGGCGAAGCGTTCTGGAGGCACGTGCGAGAGCCAGAAGCCGAAGAACACCACATCGTAAGACTCTTCGGGTCTCCAGTCGAACAGGTCGGCCCTGACGTAGCGGACGGGTATCTGAGGAGCGGCCTCCTGCAGCCTGGCCCGGTTGATATCCAGTACCTCTGGCGAGGCGTCGATGGCGGTTATGCCGGCCGCGTGCCGCGCGAGCTCCACCGTCCACAGACCGGTGCCGCACGCGAGCTCGAGCACCCTTCCAGTCGGTCCGAACTGGTCGAGTTCCTGGCGGACTCGCTCCAGCTCGAGAAACCACCTGCGATTCCATTCGGGACCACGGTCGTGACGTCCCTTGCGCAGAAACCATTCGTCGTACTCCCCGGCGCGCGCCCGGTAGTAGGCCAGCTGCCCTTCGAGGAGTCCCTCGTCCACGGCGTGGGATCCTACGCCGCTTTCTCCGATGTGTCGGTCAGCTCGGCCTGTACGATCAGACGCTTGCCGTAGTCTGGCAGCGTGCAGGACTGGAGCGTCAGTATGTTCTTGCCTGGCAGGGTATCCGTAACTTGGGTAGCAGCAGGGCTGACAACGAAGGTCTTGAAGACGTTGTAGGTGTACTCGGTACCGTTAGCGTCGGTGACGTAGATCTTGTCGCCGCCGCCGACGTTGCTCAGGTCCCAGAAGGTCAGCCAGCTCTCGGTGTTTGGATAGCCGAGCCTGTGGCCCGCGATGTAGACGTTGGCCTCGTTGTCCCAGGGGAAGCCGGTGCCTTCGAGGTGGATGGCGGCGTGGGTCTTCAGTGCCTCCTCGTCGTTCCCCGCCGTGTAGGGTATTTCGTCGTTCTCGATCCTGGCCATCGTGGGGACGGTAAGCTCGAGGGTCTTGTCGCTGGGCCCGGTGCTGCTCGTGTTCTCTTCGGGTGTGGTCTCCAGCTTGGGCACGTTGAAACCGCCAGGATTGTCACTGTTCGTGGCGGTACTGTCCAGGCGTCCGGCCAGGAAGAAGGAGGCTATAAGCGCGGCGCCGGCCACTATCATGAGCAGGCTCAGCACCCAGGAAACGATGTTCCTTACCCGCGACCTGTGGACGTTGTACGTTTTCATGCCGCCGGAGATTCTAACATCGAAGTCGCTCCCCGCTCTCTGGTCGCCCGTTCATCGCTCTGCGGGCAGATCCTCCCTGGTACCCCATTCGTTCCACGAGCCGTCGTAGTTGGCCAGCCTCTTGTAACCGAGCCGGTGCAAGGCAAAGAGCGGGACCGTGGCCGCGACCCCGCCGTTGCAGTAGGCGACGACGGGCTGGTCCCTATCCTCGGGCACGCCCGCCTCCTTCAGCCTCCGCGCCAGCTCCTCATCGGAGTGGAAGGTGCCGCTCTCGGGATCCAAGAGGCTGTCGGAGTGGAGGTGGGCGGCCCCTGGCACGCGCCCCGTCCTGGCGTCCTCTCGCGTCACGGCGCCGGTGTACTGGCCCTCGTCGCGCGCATCGAGAACGAGAGCCTCGCCACCCTCGGTCGCGGCGAGGAGACCTTCCGCGTCCGTCCGCCAGCCGCTCTGAGGCTCGGGGGTGAAGACGGCCGGCTCCGGTTCGGGGACTTCGGCGGTGGTCGGACGGTCCTCGGCCGCCCACTTCTTCCAGCCGCCGTCGAGGACGAAGACCCCATCGTGACCGTAGTGCGTAAGGGCCCACCAGAGGCGTGTGGCGAACTGGCCACCCGCATGGTCGTATACCACGACGCTGGTATCGTCGCCGATGCCGAGAGACCCCATGAGATCCGCGAAACGTTCCGGCGGCGCGATCTGCACCGGCACGGGGTCGTCGGGGTCGGTGATGTCTCTGGTCCAGTCAACGTAGACGGCGCCTGGGATGTGGGCCTCGCCGTACTCCTCGCGGGCGGCGAGGTAATCGGCCTTCTGGCGCCCTCCGCCGAGATCCGTCTTCTCAACATAACCCCTGATATCCACGACGCGCACCCTCTCGCCATCGAGATGTGCGGCGAGCCAGTCGGTAGTTACGAGAGGGTCCTGTTTCTCTATCATCTACTCCTCCAGGATGTCGTGCTCGCGGGCGTAGGCGTCGGCGAGCCCACGGGCTCTTTCTTTGTCGTCTTTGCCGAGGCGTCCATCGACCACCTCGTTCTGCAGGTAGTCTTTGAGACCTTTGATCCAACGCCCTGGTCCAAGGCCGAACTGCTCCATGAGGTCGTTGCCGCTCAAGGGGCTCTCCAGCTTCTCGACGGCGTCCTCGGCCCTTACCTCCTCTACCCTGCTCTTGAGGCTGCGCCAGGACTCTTCGGCGATGCGCCTCCGGCGCGGCGCGCTCCCCGTGATATCGGCCCTGGCGAGCCTGAGGAGCATGTCCACGTTCGCAAGCTCTCTGTCGCCGCGCGCGAGGTAGGTATCCCTGACAAAGCGCCTTACAGCGGCATCGCTCCACGGGTCCTTGCTCGCGGCGTACCCGTAAGGACGCATGTGGTTGGCGACGAGGTGGGCGACGGCGTCTACGTCGTCATTGGGGTAGGCGAGGCGCTGCATCGCCCGGCGCGCTATGGCGGCCCCCACGTTCTCGTGGCCGTAGAAGTGGATCTTCCTGGGGATGGTGCGCCCTCCGCAACGCTCGCACTCCCCCTCCTCGGCGCTCTTCCTCGTGCTCTTCGCCCCGCAGTAGGTGCAGCGATGCTCGTAGACTAGCGTTCTCGGCTTCCCGATGTCGTGGAAGAAAGCCGCCTTG
Organism: uncultured Rubrobacteraceae bacterium; assembly: GCA_963849745.1. Classification (GTDB taxonomy): domain Bacteria; phylum Actinomycetota; class Rubrobacteria; order Rubrobacterales; family Rubrobacteraceae; genus Rubrobacter_D. The sequence continues at coordinate 260,710 of CAWKIM010000001.1, forward strand.
CGTAAGATCGGCCCGGCCTCGATGCTGGAGACCACGATCAGGGTATGCTCGAAGACGTCCTTGTGGTGGAACTCGGTCTCCTGCTCGACGTCGAGGGTCTCCATAAACTCGGGCACGACGTAGGGCATGAGTCCGAGACGCACCAGCGCCCTAAGACCGGACGCCACGTTCTCGGAGAGGAGGATCCTCTCGAACTCCTCCCTCTTGCGTTCGGCGGAGATGCTCTCCAGCCAGCCGGCGTTGTTGCGGATCGCCTCCTCGAGGTCCTGCGTCATGGCGAACGGCCTCTCCGGCCGTGTAAGCGTCGTCTCGAAGCGGACGGCGCGCAGCATCCTCAAGGGGTCGTCGCGCATTCTCTCTAGAGGATCGCCGACGGCCCTGATCACACCCCGCTCCAGATCTTTGCGGCCCTCGAAAAGGTCTACGATCTCACCCGTGAGCGCATCGGCGGCGACGGCGTTGATCGTGAAGTCCCTGCGTGCCAGATCTTCTCGCAGACTATCTCCGAACCTTACTTCGGGATGCCTGCTCCCCCTGGTGTACTGGTCGGTCCTGTAGGTCGTGATCTGGACCTCGTACTCTCCTATGGTGGCCGCTATGGTCCCGAAGCGCTCCCCCACCGTCCAAAGGTTCTCGGCATGAGGCCTGAGTAATGCCTTTATCCTAGCAGGATGCGCATCGGTCGCCGCGTCCGCGTCCCGGCGATTGATCTGTGCTTCCGACTCGGTGTCCGTATCTGAGCCCAGGAGCAACGCCCACCGCACGACCCCGCCAACCAGGTAGAGCTCGTGCCCGGCCTCCCTGAACGCCTCACCGAGACGCGAGAGAGATCCTGGAATCTCCAGCTTCTCTATGTCGGCCATCATAATGACCAGATTCTAGTACGCGACAGACCGCGGGTCACAGAAGATCAACCGGCGTCGGCCGGCAGAACACGAAACGGACGCCCGCCAGGCCCCCTCAAGGTCCTGAAGTGGCGTTCATCGAGCGTGAGCACGTCGAGTGTGTCGTTGCGGTTCGCCAACACCACGTTGGAAGCATCGGCGAGGCTAATACGCAAGTCGGTATACTGAACCATTATCCGCCTTGCCTCGGCCACGTCCCCGATCGAGAACGCCGCGAGGCGGTACGTTTCCCTTGCGACTTCTTGAAGCAAAGCGAGTTCGGCCTCTCTGCCCACCCGCATAGCCAGCAGATAATCGAGTTCTGCCAGCACGAAGGGAGACAGGATCAAGAGTCCCACTGCCCTGCCTAGCGTCTCCTTGGCATCCTCGTGAAAACGCTGGCTGGAATCGATGGCGGCGAGCAGCCCGCTGGTGTCGAGGACGATTACCACTCCCCGAAACCGGCAAGCTCCTCGTCTACCCTCTCAGCCAGCGTTGGATCCCCACTCGAAAACAAAGGCAATCGCGGACGCGGCGGCTCGGCATCCTCGATCAGATCCCTGATCGCCTCGCGTATGAGCTCGGCCTCACTGCGCCCCCTCTCCGTCGCAAGGCGCCCGAGCGCAGACTTGAGGTCCTCCGGTAGATATACCGTGGTCTTCTTCATGCCATACGTTATACCATACGTCATAGAAGGGTTGTTTACCCGAAAGTCAGACGGGGATGGCGGCTTCGCGGGAGGGGAAGATCTCGAAGTAGTCCTGGAAGCCGGTCACGGAGAAGATACGTTCGACGGCTTTGGAGGGTGCGGCGAGACGGAGGGAGATCCCCCTTTGCCCTAGGGTGTCTTTGGAACGCATGAGTGCCGAGAGGGCCGTCGAGTCCATAAACGCAACTTCGCCCAGGTCCACGACGACGGCACCGACGTCCTTGTTCTCGACGGCCCGCTCGATAGCGTACTCGACCTTCGGGGCGGTATGGAGGTCCATCTCACCCCGCACCGAGACGACGGAGTATCCCTCGGCATGCTCGGCTATGCTGGCCTCGAAGTCCGTGCCTGCTCACTCCTCTCTAGAGCCGATGCAGAGCGGCCAATGGATATTAGCGTAGTTCGTGTGCCCGGTAAACCGCCTACCTTTTACGGGCATGCAATGTTTTCTGCTAATATTCGGGCGTGATGGAAGGGAGAAGTACAGAACGGGTGGCTGTCTTCGTCGACGGGGCCAACCTCTACCACTCGATCAAGAACTACTACAAGGGCATCCTCGACTACGCCAGGCTCCTCTCGGCGGCCGTCAAAGACAGGAAGTTACTTCGGGCAACTTTCTACATCGTCGAGAAGCAGGAGGCCGATGAGGGACAGGGGACGACCTCGGCGCGCTCCTTCGTCTACAACCTCAACAAGTTCGGCTACAAGGTACGCTCCAAGCCTCTCATGGTGCACGAGACCCTGACCCCGGACGGGGAGAGGACCGTCTCGCACAAGGGCGACTGGGACATAGGCGTTGTGGTGGACATGATGCGCCTCGCAGGGCACGCCGACACCTATGTCCTCGTCTCCGGCGACGGAGACTACGTCGAAGCCGTCGAGTACCTCCAGAGCGAAAGAGGCATCCGCGTCGAGGTAATAAGCGCGGCCCAGTGCACTTCCCAGGCCCTCCTGGACGTCTGCGACGCCCACACGGACCTGGCAGACATACCGGAGCTGTTTAGGCGGCCGGGGCCGCCTAAAGCCGTCAGCGATCAGCAGGTCAGCTAGTCAGCATTTCAGCATTTCAGCACGCTCAGCCCTTCGGGCTTCGCAGGCTTGCTGACTCGCTACGGCTCCCCTATTACCCTTACTTCCGGCTCCAGCTCGATGCCCAGTCTCTCGATGACCCTCTGGCGGACGAGTTCGATCAACTCCAGGGCCTCTTGGGCCGTGCCGTTCCCGAGGTTTACGAGGTAGTTGGCGTGAACCGGGGAGACCTCGATCCGGCCCACACGCGTGCCTTTCAGGCCGGCAGCCTCTATCACGCGGCCCGGGAAGTCTCCCTTGGGGCGCTTGAAGGTGGAGCCGCAACTCGGTCTGTTTGGCGAGCCGTTCATACGCTGCGTCCTGAACTCCTTTATGCGGGCCTTCAGTTCTAGCGGGTCGCCCGGGACGAGCGTGTAGCCGGCCCGCAGGACGACCCAGCCCGGGTTCTCGTGCAGGGCGCTGTGGCGGTAGGACAGGTCTAGATCTGTGTTCTCCATCCTGACTACACGGTGGTCCCTGAACATATCGGCCCAGTCGAGGACTTCGGTCGTCTCGCTGCCGTAGGCGCCGGCGTTCATGTAGACCGCGCCGCCGACTGTGCCGGGGATGCCTGTTGCGAACTCCAGGCCCGCGAGGCCGCGGCCCGCCGTGGTGTTGGCGAGCACGGGGTAGAGTACCCCGGCGTCGGCGGTTACGCGCGTCCCTTCGACCTCGACGTTCGTCAGGGATTTGGCGAGCCGGATCGTGAGTCCCCTGATGCCGCCGTCCCTGATGAGCACGTTCGTGCCCCCGCCCAGGATCGTGACAGGGACGTCGTGTTCGGCGGCCTTCTCGGTGGCTGAGATCAGCTCGTCTACGCTACCCGGCTCGAGGAGGGCGTCCGCGGGACCCCCGATCTTCCAGGCCGTGTAGCGCTTCAGGGGTTCGTCGAACTTGGCCGAAGGGAAGAGCCGGTGTAGAGTGTTCGCATGCACGAGAAAGAATATAGAGTACCGATGAATGCTTTGCAGAACGGTGGAGGGAGAGATCTATGAAAGCGATGGCTCTGGCGGCGGGCAAGGGAACCAGGCTCTTCCCGCTTACCGGTGAGATCCCCAAACCCATGGCCCCGGTGGTGAACACCCCGATCATCGAGCACATCTTCGACCTCCTGGCGGGCCATGGCATCGAGGAGGTCTACGTCAACGTCCACTACCTGGCAGACACGCTTCTCGAAGCCTACGGCGAAGAGTCCAGGGTGAACGGCATGACCGTACGCCTGGAAAGGGAGAGCGAGCTGCTAGGCACAGCGGGGGGCGTGAAGCGTCTGGCGGGCAGGTTCGACGACACCTTCGTCATCGTCTCGGGCGACGCGCTGACCGACGTAAACATAAAGGAGCTGGTGGAGTATCACAGGGAGAAAGGCGCCCTGGCCACCATAGCCCTGCGGCGGGTCTATGACACCTCGGAGTTCGGGGTGGTCGAGGTGGATGAGGAGGGGAATATCCAGGGTTTCCAGGAGAAGCCAAGCCCCGAGGAGGCCATAAGCACCTTGGCGAACACGGGTATCTACGTCTTCGAGCCCCGGGCCCTGGATTACATCCCCGAAGGGACCTTCTTCGACTTCGCCGAAAACGTGTTCCCCAAGTTTCTGGAGCACGGCGAGCGGTTCGTCGGTTATCAGGAGGACTTCTACTGGTCGGACATAGGTACTCTCGCGGCATACCGCCAGGCCCAGTACGACGTGCTCTCGGGCAAGGTTGGGGTCAAGATCCCCGGCGAGAAGCGTGACGAGGGGCTGTGGGTCGGGGAAGACGCCCAGATTCACTCCTCAGCAGAGATACAAGGGCACGTCCTGATAGGGAAGGATGCGGTGGTCGGGCGGGGAGTCAAGCTCCTCGGGGACGTGACCGTCGGCAGCGACTGCTGGATCAGGCCGAACGTCACGATCAAACGCAGCATCCTGCTCCCAGGCGCGAGCGTGGGCGGCGGCGCCTACCTGGAAGACTGCATAGTCGGTCACCACTACGACGTTCGTCCCCAGGAGACCATAAGGGGTGGCGCCCTCATCCGCCGTGCATAAGGCTACAGGTATCAGGCTTCAGGTAGGGATTGGGGGAGCGACGCTTGCTTGAGACGACAGTGGATCGTTGGACGGCGGTAGGATATAGAACGCGAACGGTAGATACGAGACGAGCACACCAAACCTGACACCTGAAACCTAATTCGTCGGTCTTACCAGCCGGTATCCGAAGCCGCGCACGGTCTCTATCAGCTTAGGGTCTGTAGGGTCGTCGCCGAGTTTGTTGCGGAGGCGTTGAACGTAGACGTTCACGGTGCGCTCGTCTATGTATTCCTCCTCGCCCCACACCTGCCTGAGGAGCGCCGTGCGCGGGAAGACCCTTCCAGGACTGCGGGCCATGGTGTGGAGGAGCTTGAACTCCCTGGGGGAGAGGAGGACTTCCTTACCGTTCTTAAGGACCTGGACCTGATCCGGGTCGATCTCCAGCTCCCCGACGAAGATCCTACCCGAATCCCCATCCCCGGCGCGCTCTCTCTTGCGGAAGATCTGCTTTACGCGCGCCACGAGTTCCCTCGGGTTGACCGGCGAGCGCATGTAGTAGTCGGCCCCGAGCTCTATCCCGACTATACGGTCCATGGTGTCCTCATCCCTTAGGAGCGCCACGGTAGAGACGCCCGGCTTCTGGACGGCGGAGATCACCTGAAACCCCCGCTCATCGGGCAGCCGGTTATCCACGACCGCGATCTCGAAGTCCTCCCTACCGGCCATCTGCCGCGCCTGAGAGCCGGATCCCGCGGGGATAACACGCCACCCCTCCCCGGAGAGCGCCCGCCTCAGATGTAACCTCTCCTCGTCATCCCCAATAACAAGCAGTACAGATGCGCTCAAGACTCCACGCCCGCCTTCGCTCCGCAAACGCCAACCAAGAGAGTATATCCACAAAAGCCAACCGTAGGAGTACCCGCCTTGAGAGATGCCCCACCCGGCGGTATCATGTGCATCTCCAATGCGCTCGTAGCTCAGCCGGATAGAGCGTCTGACTACGAATCAGAAGGTCGCAGGTTCGAGTCCTGCCGAGCGCGCCCCTCTAACTCCCGTATTTGCAGGTAAAACGTCAAAGAGTAAGGAGAGCCCCGGCTTCTCACCGGCGCCGTTTACTGCAACCGTACTGCAACCCGTCTCCTAAGAGAGCACTTCATCCATCGCAGCCACGGCGACCTCCTGCATGTCCGGCAAGACGTGGCTGTAGGTATCGAGCGTGACGGAGATATTGGCGTGGCCCAGCATCTCCTGCACTATTTTGGGGTTTACGCCCTTGGACAGCAGCAGGGTCGCACACGTGTGCCTGAGGTCGTGGAACCTGATCGAGGGCAACCCCACACGCTCGAGCAACGGTTTGAACGAGCGCTTGACGAGGTTCTCGGGGTTCAACGGCGTGCCTACCCTCGAAGGGAACACCAGCCCATGATCTCGCCACAGGCCATCTAGCGATCGTCTCTCGTTCAGCTGCCGTTCTCGATGCGCCTTGAGGGTCTCCAGTGAGTAAGAGGTCAGCCTTACACCTCGTCTCGACTTCGCGGTCTTGGGTTCTACGAACGTCCTCGCGTCGGAGGCCAAGGCACGCCTGACGCGTAGCACTGCAGCCTCGAGATCTATGTCTTCCCACTTGAGGCCCAACAGCTCGCCCCGGCGAAGCCCCGTCGTGACGGCGAGCACGTACAAGGCCTCGTGTCGATCTCCCTTTGCCGCTTCCATAAGAACCCTAGACTGCTCCGAGGTCAGGGGCTGCATCTGTTTGTTGACTACGCGTGGGGCATCCACGACCTCAGCGACGTTTCGCGGGAGGAGGCCGTCTTTTGTGGCCTGGCCGAGTGCCCTGCGCACGGTCACGTGGACGAGCTGTACTGTTCGGGGACTGAGCCCGGCATCGAGTCTTTCTCTATACAGGGTGCGCAGGTGCGTCGGGGTAACATTCTTCACCTTGATCTTCCCAAGCGACGGAGTTATGTGCAATCGCACCGCTGCGTCGTAGCCCTTAAACGTTTGGTGTGAATTATCAGGGCGGATATTGAGCGGAAGGTGCCCACGGTTTAGAGTCGGCTTGCTACCCGATCCCCAAGGGAAAGGAACCGACTCCTCATGCTCGACGTGGACACCTTCCTCACCACACTTTACGTTATGATCGACGACTTCTGCCAGTCCCACCCGCCAAAAAGGAGGCCCGGCCCTAAGGCATCCCTCTCCGAGAGCGAGGTGGTAACCTTGGCCATCTTCGCCCGGTGGGACCGCTTCGGAAGTGAACGGGACTTCTACCGCTATGCAAGGAGCTGTCTGCGGGAGGCCTTCCCTACCTTGCCGGATCGCTCGCAATTCAACCGGCTGGTGCGTTCCCACATAGGGCTCATCGAGGACCTCATCTCGCACCTGGCGACGCTTTGGGAGTAAGAGAGCGCCCTTACGAAGCTCTGGATAGCTCGGCGATGCCCGTAAGGGACGCCAAGCGAAGGGGTGCGGGATGGCTGGCGGGTTACGCCGACGTCGGGTGGTCCAACAGTTTGGGATGGTACGAGGGCTTTCGCCTGCTCGCTGCCGTCGATCCGACGGGAGTGGTGACGGGTTTCGGCTTTTCTTCCGCCTCCACCGCCGATCAGCAGGTGGCCGAGAGCTTCTTCGCCGTGAGGGCTCGGCCGAACCCCAGGATAGGGAGCGCGGGTTCGGCGGCCTTGGGGCCGTATGTGGTCGACAAGGGCTTCGAAGGCGCCGAAAACCACCTCAGGTGGCTTGATAACTATGGAGCGCGGCTCATCTGCCCGCCCAAACGCAACGCCCGCGAGGTATGGCCCAAGCGCTTGAGGCGCTGGGTGGCCGGCATCCGTCAGATCGTGGAGAGCGTCTACGATAAGCTCTTTAACGCTTTCGGTCTGTGGCGGGAGCGGCCCCACGAGCTTCAGGGATTGCGAGCACGTTTGGCGGCGAGGGTGGCTCTGCACAACTTCTCGATCTGGCTCAATGAGCAGCTCGGTCGCCCCCGGCTGGCCTTCGCTGACTTGCTCGGATGGTGATCTCGAAACTCACACCAAGCGTTTAAGGGTTCACCACCGGGCGGGGGGATGTGGAGCGGGCCGAAGGTGGCTAGGTGGATAGAACAGAAGAGAGGCTTGGAGAGGGTGCATGCCCAGCGAGGTTGGGAGTACCTCAGAAAGGTGGGCCATAGCCCTCAGGTTCCGAGGCCCTCAAATGCCCAGGGGGCCGACTCCGAGGAGCGGGAGGCTTTCAAAAAAGCTTGCGGTGAGACTGGAGGAGCTCGAGCGGGCACATCCGGAAGCCGAAATACAGTTGTGGGCTGAAGATGAGGCGCGTCTGGGCCTAAAGCCGGTGATAAGACGAGTGTGGGCGCCGGTGGGAGAGAGGCCTGTTGCCCGCTTCAACAGAGGCTACAAATGGACCTATCTCTACGGCTTCGTGCACCCCGAGAGTGGAGAAGTCTACTGGCTGATCTTGCCCACGGTAAACACCGAACTCTTCTCGATGGCGCTCAATGAGTTCGCCACAGAGGTGGCAGCCAGCAAGGACAAACGCGTCCTTTTGGTGGTGGATCAGGCTGGGTGGCACACCGGCAAAGAGGTCGAGGTCCCGGAAGGGATACACCTTGAGTTCCTGCCCTCGGGCTCACCGGAGCTTGTGCCGGCGGAGAGGTAATGGCCTCTAACCAACGAGGCGGTGGCCAACGGGCTCTTCGAAGAGATCGAGGAGATTGAAGAGGCGTTGATGGAGCGTTGTCTAGAACTGCTCGACCAGACAGAGACCATCAGGGATCTCACCAACTACCACTGGTGGCCTCAGGCGGCATGATGTTCCGGAAACTCTTCAGCCGGATTCCGTAGGAAGGGGTTCGGTTACGGGTGGATAGGTTGTGAGCAGCCTCCTCACTTATGGGGAGGCTACGCAACTCATGTCTTCGTGTCTCAGCAAGCCCTCGTTTACCTCTTCTTCACCGGAGAGGTGATGCCCGAGGGAGCGGCGCCCACGATGGACGGGCTCAGGGCCATGGTGGAGCAGGTGCCGCCCGGCGAGCCGTGGTCGGTGATCTGCTACAACGGCGACGTGATGGCGCTCGCCGCGTAGGCCACAACCCTGGGCGGGCACGGCTCCCTCGGCCTCGGAGACTACTACTACGACCGGTTCGGCACTCCGACCAACGCTGATCTGGTGGGACGCATGGCCGACTTGGCCGAAACCTTCGGACGCCCGGTAGCCAACCCGGAGCAAACCCGCGAGACCCTGGGGATAGGATGAGCCCCAATCGGGGTATGTACAAACTGAAACGGACAATACAAGCAATCGCATGGCAAGGGGGCTGAGGAGAGCTATGCAGGGCGTAGTCAAAGCGGAACCGGTTCCGGGGGTGCGGTTGAGCCGGGATCTCTCAGAACCGGTACCCGAGAGTGGGGAAGTGGTGGTCGAGGTAGCCGCAACCTCCGTTTGCGGGACAGACTTAGAGCTATACGAGTGGTCGGAGAGCGCGCAGGGGTTCGATCCGAAGTTGCCGTTCGTGATGGGCCACGAATGCTCCGGTACCGTCGTGGCGGTGGGACCTGGTGTCGATGGTGTGTCGGTCGGAGACCGGGTCGCAGCCGAGTCGCATATTTTCTGTGGACGATGCTACTTGTGTCGCACGGGCAAAGCACACAACTGCGAACATCTGAGAGTGCTCGGGATAACCTTTGACGGAGCCTTTGCGGAGTTGGTCAAACTGCCTGCCTCCGTATGTTTTCGGCTTCCGGAGTCTGTTTCCCCGGAGATCGGGGCGCTATTCGAGCCCGCGGGCGTATCGGTACACGCGCTGCAGAGGGCGGGATCGGTAGCGGGGTGCGACGTACTGGTCAGCGGATGCGGTCCCATCGGACTGGTGGTCGTCCAGCTCGCTCTGCTATTCGGCGCCAGTAGAGTGTTTGCCGCGGAGCCGAACGCTTTTCGTCGGGAACTGGCGGCGAACTTAGGGGCCAATGCCCTAGATCCGAACGAGCAGTCCATGGACGAGGTTCGCCAGCACATGGACGGTGGGCATGGCGTGGAGGTAGCCTTCGAGACGTCGGGCGCACGGCAGGCTCTCCCGTGGCTGCTCGATGCGGTGGATCGAGAGTCCCGTATAGTCACCGTTGGGCATCCCGGGCAGCCGGTGCCTCTGGACGTTGCTGCATACATCAACAAGAAGGGCGTGGTATTGGCGGGTGTCTTTGGCCGCCGCATCTGGGACACCTGGGAGATCTTGTCGCAATTAGTCGTTTCGGGACGCCTGGACCTGTCGTGGCTTATTACTCACCGGCTCGGCCTGGCGGAATTCGAGAATGGGATGCAGCTACTCAGGCGAGGAGAGTCCGGCAAAATAATCATGTATCCGAACTAAGGGACACGACCTCGGTGTCGGCTTGTAAGATGCTCCAAGCGGGAAGGTAGAGTTCGAAGTGGGAAGTCGGGCGCAAGCATCTAGCGAACTGTCGAACCGGTCTTCATAGCCTACCCGCTGGCGGCCGCCGACACCACTTACCAGAGGGAGGAGTTGGAATATATGGACGGCGATCGCATCTTGGCCTCTTACCTTGTCGAAACTCCGTACCCGGTGGAGCATGCGGTGGAGGTTGTGGCCGGCGAGCAGTCCTCCGGCACAATTACGCGGGTCCCGGGGGAGACCGAGGAGCTACAGGAAAGATTCCGCGCCCGAGTAGAGCGGATCCACGAACTCGAAACAGTAGAGACCCCAAGTTTGTCGGGGGTACAACCCGACGACCTGGAACAGCCCGTACGCTATCACCGGGCCGAGGCGACGGTCTCCTGGTCCCTGGAGAACATGGGCACGAACCTCCCCACACTACTGTCTACGGTGTTGGGCAATCTTTCGGAGCTGAGGGAGCTTTCGGGGCTGCGGCTCCTGGACATCGAAGTGCCGCCCGCCTTGGCGGACGCCCATCCTGGCCCTAAGTTCGGTATCGAAGGCACCCGAGAACTCGTCAAAGTCTACGACGGACCCATTATCGGCACGATCATCAAGCCCAGCGTGGGGTTGAGCCCCCAGCAAACGGCCGAGCTGGTGCGCGACCTCGCCGAAGCTGGGATCGACTTCATCAAGGACGACGAGCTCATGGCTAACCCGCCGCACTCGCCGCTGGAAGACCGGGTGGAAGCGGTGATGCAGGTCATCAACGAGGTGGCTGAGAGGACCGGCAAGAAGGTCATGTACGCCTTCAACATCACTGATGAGCTAGACGCGATGCTGCGGCATCACGAGACGGTGCTCCGTGCGGGGGGAACCTGCGTGATGGTGAGCCTCAATAGCGTGGGACTCGTCGGGGTCTCGCACCTGCACCACCACAGCGAGCTGCCGATCCACGGTCACCGTAACGGGTGGGGGATGCTCACCCGCTGCCCGTACCTCGGCATGGAGTTCACCGCCTACCAGAAACTTTGGCGCTTGGCGGGCGTAGATCACCTGCACGTCAACGCCTTGCAGAGCAAGTTCTGGGAGCCCGACGAATCGGTGGTGAGGTCCATCAAGGCGTGCCTGGAGCCGATGTTCGCGGAGGACGACAGGGCAATGCCCGTACTCTCTTCGGGCCAATGGGGCGGGCAAGCCCCGGACACCTACCGTCTCACCGGGAGCACCGACTACATATACCTGGCCGGTGCGGGGATCGTGGCGCACCCCGGGGGCCCTTCGGCCGGGGTTACGGCGATCTGCCAGGCCTGGGAAGGGGCGGTAAAGGGTATCCCACTTCAAGAATATGCCGAAGATCATCGAGAGCTCATGCAAAGCCTCGAGAAGTTTGGAAGACTTCACAGCTCTGCGGATAGGAGGCAATAGATGGCTTCCTCAGACGGGTTACTTCTGACCTTTTACGGTGACGACTTCACCGGCTCTACGGATGCCATGGAGTCCCTCGCCCAAGCGGGGATCCGGACGATACTCTTCCTGAATCCCCCTACCCCCGAGGTGCTTGCCGGCTTTACGGACGTGGGCGCGATCGGGCTTGCGGGTGACAGCCGGGCGATGACGCCGGAAGATATGGAGCAAACCCTGCCGGGAGCGTTCTCCCAGCTCAAAGACCTGGATGCCCCGCTCTTCCACTACAAGGTGTGCTCCACCTTCGATTCGTCCCCGGAGATAGGCAGCATCGGATGCGCGACCGACCTGGGGCAGCAGATCTTCGCTTCGCCTTTCGTGCCCCTTCTGGTGGGAGCGCCCGAGCTGGGCCGGTACACGGTATTTGGCAACCATTTTGCGCGTTCGGGTGTAGACGGCAAAACGTACCGGTTAGATCAGCACGCGCCGATGCGTGACCATCCCGTTACCCCGATGCGGGAGAGCGATCTGCGGCTACATTTGTCCCAACAGACTGCCAAGACGATCGAGCTCTTCGACATCTTGCAGCTCGAGGGCCACAAGGTGGATACAGAAGAACGGCTTAAGGCCGTGCTCGAGAGCGGACCGGAGATCGTGCTCTTCGACGTGCTCTTCGAAGATCAGCTCTCCACCTTGGGAGGGTTGATCTGGAATCAGGCGAGTCGAGAAACCCCGCTGTTCGTGGTCGGGTCGTCGGGCGTGGAATCCGCCCTGACCGCACACTGGAGGGCCACCGGCGAGCTGGCGGAGCCACAGGAGTTCGAGGGTGCGGGAGAGGTCGAGCAGCTAGTAGCCGTCTCGGGGAGCTGTTCACCGGTGACCGACGGGCAGATCGAACGAGCCATTCGGCATGGGTTCGTTGACGTACCCCTGGATCCCGCCTGGTTGGTAGATCCGGATGGTGTCGAAAAGGAGAGTGAAGCTGCTTTAGAGAAAATGCATGATGAGATCTCCAAGGGAAACAGCGTGATCGCGCACACCTGTCGAGGGCCGCAAGACCCGCGACGTGAAGCCACCGGAAAACGCCTGGAGGCTCTGGGCTACAAGGGACTCGCTGCGAAGCTGAAGGGTGGAAGGATCCTGGCTGAGACCACGGGTAGCATTTTGCAGGCCGTTCTGGAACGGGCGGACGTCCAGCGTGTGGCGGTGGCGGGCGGCGACACCTCGAGTTACATCGCCAGCCAGCTAGACATCCGGGCCGTCGAGATGGTGGCTCCCGCCGCTCCCGGAGCGCCTTTGTGCCGGGTTTATTCGGAAGAAGGTACATTGGAGGGGATGGAGATCGTCTTCAAGGGCGGACAGATGGGCGGGCAGGACTTCTTCGAGAGCGTCCGTCGAGGTACTACTAAAGATATCGTCGGAGGAGGCAGATAACTGTGAAGGTAGCCGTTTTCGGCGCGGCGGCAGCATGGGCACCCGCGTAACGAACACCCTCAACGACGACCCTTATTATTGGATGCTCTACATAGAGCGGGACGATGCCGGTCAAGCCCGGCTGTGAGAGAGTAATCGATGCTACCTCCCAGGAAGAGGCCGGTAGGGAGCTGCTAGGTGGGTCGGTGTAACGGGCAAGTGCCTCTCTTTGGCGCGACGTGTCGCGGCGCAGGTCGAAGGTCACTCCCGATATGGTTATGTCCGTTCCATGCTCCAGATCCGGCGGATGCTGTTTCAGATCTAAGAGTACCCTTATAAGCCGGTAGTATGGCAGGGAGGGCGACCTCGACTGGTGGCCCCAGGCGGCGGCATGACGTTTTGAGAACCGTTCATCCGGATTCGGTATGATTTGTACTTCCTCTGAAGGCGCTTGCGGAAGGCTTTCAGTTGGCTCTTGCAGAGGACGGGGTCCTTTGGGTGTTCGTGAGGGTAAGTCAGCGTCACGAAGATGATTCGGCCTCTGAAGGCTCTCCGGTTGATGCTCGCGAGACGTCTGAGGAGGTTCCTTCGGCTCGCCCTGGAGAAACCCCTTACTCTATCTCTGATGCCCCCACTACGACGCTTACAAGGACTTACAGCGGCTTGCGTAAGTAGCGGACCCGCGTGAGAATGTGCCACATGAACGCATATTCGAAGGACCTAAGATTGCGGGCGCTTGCCGCCATAGACCGTGGCATCCCAAGGAGGGAGGTCCAACAACTCTTCGGAATCTCCCGCTCCACCATCAAGCGCTGGCTGAAAAGGAGGCGCCAGACCGGGGACCTCGACATCCACCTGATCCCCGGTAGACCTTCCGTTAAGGGCGAGGCATTGAGGCAGTGGCTGCCCGAGCACCTGAAGAGAAACTCCGATCTGACCCTCAGGGAGCATTGCGAGGCTTTTTTGGATGAGAGTGGCGTGGAGGTCTCGGAGGCGACGATGAGCCGTAACATAGCCCGCCTTCCGGGCGAGTGGCCACTCAAAAAAAGTCGAAGGTAGCCCAAGAACGCGACGAGGGAGCGAGAGCTCTGTGGCGATGGCTGTCCTCTCGTTTCGACGTTAGGCGCCTTGTGTTCGTGGATGAGAGCGGGACGCATATCTCGATGGATCGCCTACGCTCTCGGGCTCCCAGGGGAGAACGGGCTTACGGCCGAGTGCCCAAGAACAGGGGCAAGAACCTGACTTTGATCGCTTCGATGAGCCTGCATGGGATGGGAGAGTCGATGTGCATCGAGGGGGCCACGGATGCCAAAGCTTTCGAGGCTTACGTCGAGCACTTCTTGGCTCCTTCGCTTTCTGTGAGGGACAGGTGGTGGTGATGGACAACCTCGGAGCGCACAGGCCCAAGAGGATAAGGGAGCTTATCGAGGCCAGGGGAGCCGAGCTAGTGTTCGTGGCGTCCTATTCGCCGGACCTGAACCCCATAGAGCAAGCGTTCTCCAAGATCAAGAACATCCTGAGAAAGCTTGGTGCGCGCACCCATGAAGCCCTGCTGGAGGCGATGGAGGAGGCACTCTCTAAGGTCACCCCTGCCGATGTCGCCGGGTGGTTTGACCACTGCGGTTACCAGGTCGAGGTTCAGTACTTATGAATACCGCTGTTAGTCGGTTAGTGGCCTTGGTATCTTCGAAGGAAAGCGTGGATACAGACCCTCCTACTGCAGAGGAAAGGTAGGCAACATCTTGATGTGAGCCCTTCAGAGAAAGCCTACAGCGGGTTGCAGCGTAACTGACCCATAGGCATTATGCAGGCATGAACGCATACTCCGAAGACCTCAGACAGAAGATCGTCGAAGCGCTAAGACGAGGGATGGGCAAGAGCCAAGCCGCCCGCACCTTCTCCGTCTCGCTCTCCTCCATAAAACGCTACGCCAAGAAGGCCCAGGAGGGCCGCTCGCTGGCGCCCAAGAAGAGGCCCGGCTCGAAACCCAAGATAGACGAGCGAGCCAGAAAGCTGCTTGAGGCGGATCTCGAGGAGCGCCCTTTCATCACTCTGCAGCAGCGGTGTGAGTACCTGCGGACGCTAGCATCTGTGGAGGTCAGTCGCTCCACCATGTGCCGGGCCATAAAGCGGATGGACGCAACCAGGAAAAAGGGGGCAGATCGGCCGCAGAACGCGACGAGTTCTTGAGGGGTGCCTGGAGGGTGATGGTAGCCGGGGTGCTGGACCCCACAAAGCTGGTCTTCGTCGACGAGTGTGGTACTCACACCTCGCTGGCTCCGCTGTATGGTTACTCTCCCAAAGGGGAGCGTCTGAAGCTGTCCGTAGCGCGTAACCAAGGCAAGAACACGACCTTGCTGGCGAGCATCACCTTAGAGGGGATGGGACCATCCCTTGCGGTCGAGGGCTCGACCACCAAAGAAGTTTTCGAGGCTTATCTGGAGCAGGTTCTCCTTCCCGAAGTGGAAGAAGGGCAAGTGCTGATCATGGACAAGCTGCCGGCACACAAGCCGAACAGGATGAGAGAGCTGATCGAGGCGAGGGGCTGCGAGTTTTGTTGTACTTGCCCAGCTACTCCCCGGACTACAACCCCATCGAAGAGGCCTTCTCCAAGATCAAGGAAATCCTACGCAGGGCGTGTGCCAGGACTCGCGAGGCCCTCATCGAAGCGCTGGGCGAAGCGTTATCCGCGATCAGCTTCCGGGATGCCTGGGGATTCTTCGAGCACGCCGGTTACTATCCTACGGGTCAACTACTTTGAAACGTGCTGTATGCGCACCGCGGGCAGCTCACCCCTCTGGATGAGCTCTTACATCCGCGAGCGCGGCACGCCGAAGTACTCGGCTGCCTCCGGCACCTTCACCCATTCCCGTAGCTCTCGCTCCATAGTCGGTCGCCTTTCGACTCATTTTTACCTTCAATAGGTATCTATCTTTTCACAATGGCACCCCTAGGAAGGGACCGATGTGCGGTGCGACTTAAGGCGCTACTCGTTCTGAGTTCAGGTCTATTTTCTCGAAGTTCGCTGGGCCGATTTACTGCAACCCGTACTGCAACCGGGTTGGTACGCAACGGTACACAGCCCGATTGAATGATGATCCTAGCCTTGCCGAATCGGCTTACTTAAGCCACAGACCGGCACGCATCAGGACAGGTAAGGACACGCGATATCC
>CAWKIM010000002.1:0-251407 GCA_963849745.1 uncultured Rubrobacteraceae bacterium
AACTATCATGACACATAGCAAACCCTGTGTCGCCTCAGAGGCGGGAGTGCTACGCCCGCCTCCCTCGTACTTATTCACCCGCGTGCCTGGAGAGGCTGCATAAGAATTCCGGATAGGCGTCGAACCGGTACGCCACCAAGCGCAGAGTACGGTCTCCGAGAGGCATGTCTTGGTATTTCGTGCTACCGAAGACCCACCATCGGCACTTCTCCAACTACTTCTCATACGGTCTTGGGAGGAGATTTTCCTGAAGTTCGCTACTAGCCAGCAACATTCGAGCAGCTGCACCGAGCTGTTCGCGGCCGCAGTGCTACCCTTTCTGGAATCGACCCGGGAGGCTGAAGATGGGCGAACCAATCAACGCCAACGGCACCGAGATCTGGACCGAGCGCCGAGGGCACGGACCCGACGTCTTGCTCATCGCGGGGCTCGGCGACCCCGCCGAAGCGTGGCAGCCACAGCTGGACAGGCTCTCGGACCGTTACCGCCTCACCGCCTTCGACAACCGCGGTGTGGGACGCACTCCGCTGTCCGAGAGGAACCTCTCGGCGACCACGATGGCCGACGACGCCGCTGCGCTACTGCACGCTCTGGAGATTCCGAGCGCCCACGTCGCTGGCTACTCCATGGGCAGCGCCATCGCGCAGGAGCTGGCCCTTCGGCACCCTGAGATCGTCCGCAGCCTCGCCCTCATCAGCACCTGCGCTCGTCCGGACGCCCTCTGGCGCTCCCAGCTCGACTTCTGGCGCTGGCTGGCAGAGGTCGCGCCCAGCGAGCGCGCCTTCCTGGAGGGCTTCTTCACGTGGGTCTACACGCCACGGGCGCACGCGGACGGCACGGTGGGTCAGCTCGTGGAGGAGGCGCTGGGCTTCCCCCACAAGCAGTCCGTCGAGGCCTTTCAAGCGCAAGTCGACGTCTGCCTCGCGCACGACACGCAGGATCGTCTTTCGGAGATCGCCGCGCCGACGCTCGTCCTCTCGGGCGAGCTCGACATCATCCTGCCGCCGCGCTTCGGTCGATCGGTCGCCGCTGGAATCCCGAGCGCACGCTTCGAGGTCATGCCCGGGGAGGCACACCAGCCCTTCCAGGAGGTACCGGAGGAGTTCGACGCCCGCGTCGAGGCCTTCTGGCGCGAGGTCGAGGCGCGGGGCTGAGGGGCTCTACTACGGCACTTTGCGAATAGGCCGATCCTCGGTGGATAGGGAGTAGGGAGATAGGGAGTGGGGAGTAGTGGAAAAGCGCTCTTCCCTACTCCCTACTCCCCAAGCGAGCCGAAGGCGAGCACCTCCCTACTCCCGAAGGTTTTCGGAAGGTCAGGTTCGGGTCGTCGAGCGTCGTAGCGTAAGGAGGCTGATGTCGTCCTCCTGCTCCCAACCCTCCCCAACGAATGACCGAAGCTCCTCTAGAAGTAGGTCTATAAGTGATCGTTCCTTGCCATGTTCCGCGATGAGCGATCCCAACCGCGGGAAGCCGAACATCTCGTAGTGGGGGTCATGGGCTTCTACCAGGCCGTCGCTGTAGAACAGGACGCTGTCCTCCTCTCTCAGAACGGCTTCTTTCTCCTCATAGCTCATTTCGGGCATCAGGCCCAAGGGCATGCCCCTGGCTCTTAGTTCGTGAGTGCTTTCGCCGTGATGGTGCACGTAGGGCAGGTCATGTCCGGCGTTGGCGTATCGCAGCCGGCCTGCGGCCGGATCGAGGATCGCATAGAAGCAGGTCACGAACATCCCTGAGGGTATGTCCGGGTATAGTGCGTTGTTGACCAGCGCGAGCACCTCGCCGGGCGAGTCCAAACTCTGGGCTACGGCCCTAAGCATGCCGCGGGTCGTTGCCATCACCAAAGCCGCCGGCATGCCCTTGCCCGTAGCGTCCCCCACTACCAGCCCCAGGCGTCCATCCTCGAGCTCGAGGAAGTCATAGAAGTCTCCGCCTACCTCCCTAGCCGGCTTGTAGTATGCAGCCAGTTGCCAGCCATGAAGCTCCGGGGTCACCTCGGGCAGGAGCGCTTGTTGGATCTGACGGGCGACGCGCAGTTCCTGCTCGATGCGTTCCCGCTCCCGGGCCTCCTCAACCCGCAGGCGCCAGGTAAGATTGCGGGTTAGGTCGTCCCAGATCGCGGGGGAGATATCGCGCTCGGCCAAGGAAACGTCACCGCTCCTTGGTCCTCCGCCGCCTTCGGTCAACCACTGCAGCTCTTCCTCTGCGGGACTCAGGTCGATGCTGGTCCAACTCTCCATAACCCTCCCGCCGACGATCCGGAAGATGGTTATCCCAGTTGCCATGACGTGATTACCGGTCGGGGGGACACCTAACCAGTCGCCCAGGTGGGTGCCGCTAACGCTCCAGCGGAACGCCACCATCCCACCTTCGGCGAAGATATCGTCGAGGGTCATCTTCAAGTCGGGGAAGGCCGTACGGTATGAGGCGATCAGCTGCTTCAGGCCCTCGGTGCCTGGTGGCAGCGTGGAAGGGCGAGGGTGCTCGACGTAGTCAGCAGCCATGAATTCGTCCACGGCGGCCACGTTGCCCCTGACCCATGCCTCCTCAAAGAATTCTCGTACGAGAGCTTTGTTGCCCTCTTCGGCCGACACAGGACTCCCATCTCCTTCGCAGATTGCCAACGCGCGTATGCTCCAACGTATCGACACCCTGCATGATGCCATCTGCCGGGCTCCGACACATCGGCCGAAGGTTTATTCACCCAACGTCAGGGAAGGAAGTTACTGCGACGTTCGCCTTACACACGTTCTCGGAACGTCGCGTGACGGAGTTCTACGGAGTGCGCATAGGCCCGGTCCAACCCTTGGGAGCGTGTAACGGTCTCGGGTGTATGTACTTAATCGCCTGCAATTGCCGGGCGAGGGGAGAACGCTAGAGTTTGCCGAACCGGTATCCTTGCGTCCGCAGCCTCTTGATGATGCAGGGTAAGGCCTCCACGGTGTTGGATCCCGAGCCGTCATGTAGGAGCACGATGCTTCCTGCCCTCACGTTGGTTACCACCCTGCTGCATATCTCCGAAGCTGGCGGGTCTGCCCAGTCGTGAGGATCCACACTCCAGAGGGTCTGGATCAAACCGAGGGAGGCGCCTACGCTACGGACCCTGGCGTTGGTGTGTCCGTGAGGAGGGCGAAAGCGGTGCGGCCTTGGAACGCCGGCTGCTTTGATAGCCCGGTTTGTGGCGCGAAGCTCTTGTCTTGTTTCAACCGGGCTAAGGGTGGTCAACTCTGGATGGGTGTAGGTATGGTTCTGTACAGAGTGTCCCTCACGGTATTCTCTTTTCACCAAACGGGGATATCGTCGGGCCCGTTGCCCGATGACAAAGAACGTGGCTTTGACCCTGTAGTTAGCCAGGACGTCCAAGACCCTGGGCGTGTTGGCGCGAACCGGCCCATCGTCGAAGGTGAGCCTGACGATGCCGGCCGCGGGTGAGTTAGAACCGAGCCGTTGGGCTTGAGCTGGTCCCTCTTGCACGAGCACCACCGTCATAATACTGAGTACGAGTGCTAGGCTGACAGTGGTGAGCAATGCCAGTGGCGATCTGCCATGCCTCCTCACCCTTCCTCTTGACGGTTCTAATAGTACCCTGGTTGGGGCGTTCATATGCTAAGCATCTCCTTGCGCCCCAGAGAAGGCGTGAGCATCGACTACCGTCACGAAAGCCCCACCCTTCGTCACATCCCGCATCGCCCTCTCTTTGTGGGAGAGAACGACCCTGGAACTTCTCGTCGTACGATGATGATCGGGAATCCCTCTTTCGGTCGGTAGCCCCTAGACAGAATACTCTCAGAAGTATACAGCCGGCGCATCCAGGTAGCGCCACGCTATGCCTGCTACAATGGCGCTCCTTACTGAGGTGGCCGGAATCAGGGCTACGTTCTCGTAGGGAAGGGAGCACCGGTGTCACGCACATAGCGAGCATCGGGGATGTGATCAGGCGAACGGAGCGGGAGTCAAACACCCATCGTCCTACGCCTCACTCGAAGAGGAGAATGCCCGATATGTGGGTAGACAAGTTCATTAGAAACCCGTTGCGGGCGACCCTGGTGGGGGCGTTGGTCGCCGCAATGGTGGTGACTCTCTTCGTGTTTGCGCGAACCGGAGAAGCCGCACCGCAGTCAGCCGGTGAGCAGACTCCATTCGCCTCCGTAAGCCCCAAAAGCCCCATGATAATAGGCGGTACTTCGGTGCCCAACGGCACGTATCCCTTCGTGACGTACGTAAAGCTATTCCGTAACGGCATAGCTTACGCAAGCTGCGCGGGGAGCTTGATAGACCAAGACAGCGTGTTGACCGCCGCACATTGCCTCAGGAACACGACGGGTGCGGTCGTGGTGGTCGGTCGGTCGGACCTGAGGAAGAAAAACCGGGGCCAGGAGATAGGAACCAGTAGGCCCTTCATCCATCCTCGCTACCTTGGGAGTGGATACGATGTCGGGGTCCTAAAGCTCAGGCGCCCGGTAAAGGGCATCAAGCCGATCAAGCTCGCATCCGCGAATCAAAACAATCTGGAGACGCCAGGACACAAGCTGACGGTTGCCGGTTGGGGACTTGTGGGTTTCAATGGCACCGTCCCTAACCGCTTGCGCCAAGCACAGGTTCCCGTCGTCTCCGACCGTCGCGCAGAGAGTTCTTACGACGCGTTGCTTGAACCCTCAGGCTACGTCCCACCGATCATGATCGCTGCAGGCAACAATAAGGTAAATGCCTGCGTGGGTGACAGCGGTGGGCCGTTGTTCGACTCTGGCAGCCGTACACAGGTCGGTATCGTGAGCGGGGGCTACTACAAATGCGGAACGGAACGTTACCCCGGAGTATACACAGAGGTGAACAACCCCGACATCAGGAGCTTTATCCTCGCCGCTGCCAAACGCTAGAGCCGGAACCACGCGACCCCACAATTCTCAGTCGATTCTAACCCGGATTATTCATGAACGCCTCCGAAGGCTCTCGAAAGTGCGTGCCATGAACTTTGCCCTGGGTGTCCGGAGGCCAGATACAGGCGAACCTTCGTGAGGAGCTCTCTGACCCTCCCCCCGATCTTGATGAGGTTTAGCCTCAGGGTGTCCAGTTGCATCCTCCTGCGCGCTCCGATCGCCACCAGCTTTCTCCTCAAGGCGTCCATAAGCCAGTAGGCCGCCGCGTGCAAAAGTAGCCTGAACTGGTTGGCGATGAACCTATGGCAGCTGAGGCGATCCGCTTTCATGTGTAGCTTGAAGTCCTTGATCCAGTTCTCGCTCTCGCCCCTTCTTGCGTAGAATCCGTAGAGGTCCTTCGGATCGTCGTTCCTGGTGGTTACGACGAAGCGGGTGTTGGTCCCCTTCTGCATCGCCTCGGCCTTGTAGATGACCCTGCGAGAATGCTCCCAGCTTGTGGCCCCGTAGAGATCTTCTGAGAAGATCCTCGCCTTCTGGCCTTCTCGATCGTAGCGCTCTTTGGCCTCATCGAGCAGATCTTCGGCCATCTCTTCGAGGCGAGGGTTGCTTGCGAGCCCCACCGTATAGGTGATGCCCTCCTCTTCGCAGTAGTCGTAGAGGGCCGGAACCGCGAAGCCAGCATCCGCCCTCAGCTCTATCCTCACTTCGGGCAACCTGTCGCGCAAAAGGGCGCAGATGCGCTTCAAGAGGGCCACAGCCGAGTTGCTCCCGTGGGTGTTGCCCGCCCTCAAAAGCGCCGTTAGGAGGTGCCCCGTCTGGCCGTCGAAGACGAGCAGGGGATGGTAGATGTGCTGCTCGTAGTAGCCGTGGTAGTAGCTCCCTTCCTGCTCGCCGTGGGTGGGATCTGCGGTTGAGTCGAAGTCCAAGAGCACCTTTTTGGGAGGTCGTCCGTCTTCGGCCCGCTCTTTGAGGTAGAGACAGAAGATGGCTTCGGCTATCCGGTAGCAAGAGCGCTTCGTGGCCGCGTTCTCCAGGCGCGAGATGGTCGGCTGGCTGGCGAGGTCCGCCCCGCTCTCGGGCAGGGAGCCGCAAACCATCTTCAGCAGTGGGTCTTCGCGCAAGGAGTCCGAATCGTTCTGGTCCTCGTAGCCGCACGCTATCTGGAAGATCCTCTGCCTAACCAGCGAGGCCAGGGAGTGGCGCCCCCGCCTCTTTCGCCACTCGGGCACCGACTCGGAGATAGCCTCGCACAAACCAAGCTCCTCCTCCGCCTCAGAAAGCCAAAGGAGCCCGCCGTCTGAGGTGATGCGCCCCCCGTCGAAGGCGGCTTCGAGGGCGAGGGCGGCTTGGGTCTCGAAATGCATCCGGTTTGTGGCACAATTGATCATTAAGGGAGCCTCCTTCGGCTGCGGTTGCGTCTTCGAACAACCCGACCATAACGGAGAAGGCTCCCTCTCTTCAACTACCTTCGTGAATAATCCGGGCTAAGCCCATTCACAGCCCGCTCTCACGTATCGCTGTTAGTTGTCTACGTTACAAGAGTTCAACGGGATACGGAAGGGAGCCAAGTAGAAGCCGGTATAGAGTGAATCGAGAGGAGCAGACCCGGGAGCGGCCAGCACACCACTTTACTCTCCGATCCCACCTACACAGGAGAAGTATATGAGGTCAATGAACATAGAGCTTGTTCACTTTATGGAAGATACACTCAAGGAGCGGCTGGAGCTAGACTCACGGCTGGAGGCTAGGAGGCTAGTGGGTCAATGCTCGATTCTCGTCGTGATCGCCGGCATCGTCGCTGGGCTCATCGCATCATAGGGTTAGGCTTGGGAAGAGTCATCTGACAACTCGCCTGGCGAAGCCGGGCGACGAGCTGAAATGCTGAGGAGCGCCCGATAGGGCCCGTGCTGACAAGCGAAGCCCGAAGGTCGCAGCGTGCTGAAATGCTATCCTCCAAGAGCCATACGGAAGGGAGAGGACGGCATGAGAAGCAAACTCGCGATGGGCGGCCTGACCCTGGGCGCGGCCTGGGCAGCCTACAGTCGACTACGCAGACCCGTCTCGCTCCAGGGCAGCTACGCGCACGCCCCGACCAGGATCCTCATCATCGGCGGTGGATTCGGAGGCCTCTCTGTGGCGAGAGAGTTGGCCCGAGCGCTCTGCGGGACCGAAGATGTGGGCGTCGCCCTGGTGGATCGCCTGAACTACACCACTTTCTGGCCGATGGTACCTTCGGTCATCCCGAGCAACACGGAGTTGCGCCATGTGGCCCACTCCCTCAGACGCATCCTCAGGCCACTGGGGATCGAGTATTTTCAGGGTGAGGTTACAGGCGTGGACTTCGGGGCCTGCCGGGTGAAGACTGCTGAGCGCGATTTTCCTTACGACTACCTCGTCCTGGCCCCCGGCAGCCGCACGACCTACTTCGGCACCCCCGGCGCAGAGGAGAACGCCATGGATATCA
The DNA here is from genome assembly GCA_963849745.1 of uncultured Rubrobacteraceae bacterium. GTDB lineage: Bacteria > Actinomycetota > Rubrobacteria > Rubrobacterales > Rubrobacteraceae > Rubrobacter_D. The sequence goes on from CAWKIM010000002.1 coordinate 7,339, forward strand.
AGGGTCTGCGAGACGCCCTGCGGGTACGTAACCACGTGATAGATCACTTCGAAGAAGCCGAGCACCTCGACGAGGAGGCTCCCGACGGCCTGCTCACCTTCGTCGTCGTCGGCGGAGGTCCCACCGGGGTCGAGGCGGCGGCCGATATGCACGACTTGATCTTCGACGTGCTCGAGGACGACTATCCCAACGTCGACTTCGACCGTGTGCGCGTCGTGCTGGTGAACGCCGGCGACCAGATTCTCAAGGGCCTCGATTCCTCGCTGGTAAACGCGGCCACCCGCAGGCTCGCCTCTCAGCGTATAGAGGTTATCAACGACGCCAGGGTCCAAGAGGTCAGGCCTGATGCCGTGTCGATCTCGGACGGACGCACGATACCGACCCAGACGACCGTTTGGGCCGCCGGGATCGAACCCCCTCCACTAGTAGGCGACCTGGACGTGCAAAAAGACCAACGCGGAAAAATCCTCATCGACCGGTATCTGCGGGTGAAAGACAGGCCAGGAGTGTATGCTGTCGGCGATTGCACGAGCATACAGTACGACGGACCACCGGTTCCAGCCCTCGCCCAGGCTGCAGAACAAGAAGGCAAGAGGGCGGCGTCGAATCTTGTAGCAGAGATCGAGAATCAGGCACCGCTCGCCTTCCGTTACCGCTCCGTAGGCCAGCTGGTGGATCTCGGGCAGGGTAGCGCCCTCGTCGACATCCTGGGAGTCAAGCTCGGTGGGCTGCTGGGGGCGTTTATCTGGAAGGGGGTCTACCTGTACGAGCTGGGCTACGACGTCAACCGGGCGCACGTACTCGCCGACTGGACCATCGACCTGTTCAGCCGCCCGGACAGCTCCAAACTGTTCGAAGCCACAGAGCAGCCGAATCCTGACGCCTGATGCCTGAAACCTTAACCAAATACTTGAGGGTACCCCCAGCGTTTACAATACATCCATGACGGTCTACCTGCTACTCGGAGACGACGAAGAGAGGAAGTCCCGCGGCGTCGAGAAACTGCGTACCGGAAGGACGGTCGAGGCATACGACGCCTCGGAGACCAGTCCGGAAACGCTCGTCTCGGCCTGCAACTCCTTCTCTCTGTTCGGGGAAGGGCCATTCGTGGTTTTGAAGAACCTGGACGCCTGGAACGCGGCCCAGAAGGCGGTGATCGTCGACTACCTAAAGGACCCTTCGCCCGGGTCAGACCTGATCCTGCTCGGCAAGAAGCTCGGCGCCCGTGAGAGGCTGCTCTCGGCCGTCAAGAACTCGGGAGAGATCCATACCTTCGATCAGCCCACAGGCAAAGCCCTCGTCAGATGGCTCGTCGGACACGCGAAGAAGATGGACCTGGATCTCCCCGAGGACGTCGCCGAAGACCTTACCAAACGCTGCTCGGGCGACAAGATGCGTCTGCTGCAGGAGACGGAGAAGCTGGCGCTCTACGTCGGTGATCGCACACCTACCCACGACGATGTGGCCGCCCTGTGCCCGCCGGACGTCCAGTCTAACATCTTCGCCTTCGTCGACTCCCTGGCCGCCGGGCAACGAGACAGAGCACTCGCGTTGCTCGAAGATCTGATCTCCACGGGCGAGCCCCCGCTACGCCTCACGTTCATGATCCGTCGCCAGTTCCAGCTCGTCGCCCGCGCCCGCGCCCTGATCGAACGCGGAACCCCTCAGAAGGAGATTGCAAGCCAACTCAAAGTACCGCCGTTCGTGGCGCGCAAACTCGAGGAGCAGAGCCGAAAGCTCGACGAGAAAGACCTGGAACGCGCCCTTGCCCGGATCCAGGACCTCGAAGGCGGCCTCAAAGGAGGGAGCTATCTCTCCGACGAACTCCAGGTGGAGTTGACCGTGCTCGCCCTCTCCGAGGATTCCGCATGACCCCGAAGGGTACGAACCACATCGGGTTCGTCGAACTCGAGGAAGGGCCATACCGTGATTACAAAAGGAATCTGGTGCGCCATTACGCGGCGGATAAAGTGCGGGCCGGCGCCTGGTCACAAGCCGAGGCCGAGGGCCGCGCAGCCAGGGACGTAGACGGACTGCTGCCAGAAGGTCCCGCTACGCAGGGTCATCTCCTCTATGCGGTCAGGGAAGATTCCACGGATGCTGAAGTCGGGATCGTATGGTTTGCGCTAAGGGACTCGGGCGTCGGCCGGTCGGTCTGGATCTACGACATCATCATCCACGAGGACTTCAGGCGCAGAGGCTACGCCTCCCGCACGCTGGAGCTAGTCGAGGAAAGGGCTAGAGACCTCGGCGCCAAGAGCGTAGAGCTACACGTGTTCGGCCACAACCGCGGTGCGCGGGCCCTCTACGAAAAGCTCGGTTACAACATAACGAGCATCACCATGGCCAAACCCATACAGATCTGAATTGTGACGTTGGAATTGTGAATGAGGAAAGGCTCCGTGATGGACCAATTCCAAACTCCTAGTTCACAATTCCCAATTCATTGAAGTCCCATTTGCAGGACGCCCATGGCTTCGTCATAGTGCTCGGCCCAGATATCCTCTTGGCTACCCTTAGGAGCTCTTCGCCAATCCTCGAGCTGTGCGGGACCTGCCTCGTGTGAAAAGTGCACCCTGTGGAGAGCGTCCCAAAGGTGTGGGTGGTGCACCTTCATGCGCTCCAGAACGGAGTGCAACTCGTGGTCGCCCTCGGGCTCTGAGAGTCTCCGCACCGCCTCCTCTTTGGCCGGGTGGCAACCTTCGCCCATGATCTTCTCCCTTCTTTGACCATCGCCCGCAAGTGTTCGTTAGGCCACGGGGCGTCTCGCCTAGTCTACGAGGAACAACCCGATCAGGATCGCCATGGCAGCGACCAGGAGCGCTATTGCCAGGTAAGCCAATCCCCTGGACCGTTCCGTGCTACCGCTTGCGGTCAGGGCCCCAAACGCGGTAAAGCCGAACCAGGCCACGGCGTTGAGCGTATCGCGGTCTATGACCGCAGCGATAGCCCCGGCGAGCCACAGCGCCGTGGCTATCCACATAAAGAGCCCGAAGCGTTGGCTGCCTGTTCCTCTACTTCTGCCCATCTCCTAACCCTCCAAATGTCTGGCTGGAACACGTTAAGTATTTCATCTTCCGCGCTCTCCCGCTATTAACGGTTGCCAACGGGCAGGGGTCTATGGCGTCATGCTGATCGTTGGGAGAGATCGACCCATTGGGAACTCGTCGTACGCCACCCGCGCGTTGTTCACGAGTGTTTCGAAGGTAGCGTCGATGCGTGCTCGAATTTCCTCCGCGGTGATGCTATAGAGCGGATCGCAGGAAGTCATGTTGTGGCCTTCTGCACTAAGCTCGGCGTTCAAGCTCGACGGACCTGCGGCGCAGTCGAGGATTTTCCCAGGAGGTCGCCTCTCGTCAGGGTGCACATCCTGACGTATTCGTCCTTCGATCGTCCCAAGGGAACGACCTCGTCCAGTTTAGGGATGGAGCTTTACTCGCCGCGGTCGGCCGAGAGTGCTCTGTCGAGGCGGCTGACTTTGCGGGCGGCCCTGTTCGGATGGATTATGCCTTTGCCCGCGGCTTTGTTGTACTCCCTCTCGGAGAGGTCCCTGATGCGGCGGGCCTCCCCTTCGTCACCCGACTCGACGGCCCTGTAGAAGCTCTTCGAGAGGTTGCGAAGGCGGGTCCTGACGCCCTTGTTGTGTGCGCCACGCTTGACGCTCTGCTTGTCGCGCTTGGATGGTGCGGGCACGCTGGCTCCTCGGATCCGATACTTACCTGACCGGAAGAATGTAACACAAGTAGAGCAAAGGGGCAATCATGGTAGAATCTCCCGGTGAAAAACATCGAGCGTACCCGCAACTTTTGCATCATAGCGCATATAGACCACGGCAAGAGCACCCTCGCCGACAGGCTACTCGACATAACGGAGGCCGTCCCCGAGCGCGAGAGGATGGACCAGATCCTCGACACCATGGACCTGGAGCGCGAGCGTGGCATCACGATCAAGGCCCAGGCCGTGCGTGTCCTATACAAGAGGGAAGACGGCGAGTACAACCTGAACTTGATCGACACGCCCGGTCACGTCGACTTCGCCTACGAGGTCTCTCGGGCCATAGCGGCCTGTGAAGGCGCGCTCCTCATCGTAGACGCGAGCCAGGGCATACAGGCCCAGACGCTCGCGAACCTCTACCTGGCGATGGAGCACGACCTCGAGATCATCCCCGTGCTCAACAAGATAGACCTCCCGATAGCCGATGTTCCGGCCGTCACGGAGGAACTCGTGGAACTGCTCGGCGTGGAAGAGGAGGAGATCATCAAGATCTCCGCCAAGACCGGCGAGAACGTAACGGGGGTTCTCGACGCGATCGTGGACCGTGTCCCCGCGCCGCACACCGAGCACGACGAGACGCGGGCCCTCATCTTCGACTCCCTCTACGATCCCTATCGCGGCGTAATCTCCCTCGCTCGCCTGTTCGACGGTGAGCTGAAGAAGGGCGACAGTGTCAAGGCGATGGGGAGCGAGGAGCACTTCGAGCTACTGGAGGTCGGCTGCTACTCACCGAAACCCACGGCCCTCCCCGTACTCGGAACGGGCGAGGTGGGGTATGTGATCGCGGGCCTCAAAGACATCGAAGCCCTACGCGTCGGTGACACGGTCACGCGGACGCAAGATCCTGCCTCTCAAGCGTTGCCAGGCTACGCGAGGGCGTTGCCGACGGTCTTCTCCGGCCTCTATCCCACGGAGGGCGACGACTTCGAAAGGCTAAGGGAGGCCCTCTCCAAGCTGCAGCTAAACGACGCCGCGCTCTTCTTCGAGCCCGAGAACTCCAGGATGGGCTTCGGGTTCAGGTGCGGTTTCCTGGGATTGTTGCACATGGAGATCATCCAGGAGCGGCTCGAGCGTGAGTTCGACCTCGACCTCATAGCGTCCTCCCCGAGCGTGAAGTACGAGGTCGTTACCGGAGGCGACGTAGTCGAGGTCACCAATCCGAGCGAGCTACCGGAGATCTTCGATGAGATCAGGGAGCCCATAGTGCGCGCGACCGTGATCTGCCCCAAGGAGTACGTGGGGGCCGTGATGGGACTCTGCCACGAAAGGCGCGGCACCTCCGTCGGGATGGAGTACATCTCCACCCGCAGGGTGCAGCTCACCTACGACCTGCCGCTGGCCGAGATCATCACGGACTTCTTCGACGCCATGAAGAGTCGCACAAAGGGCTACGCCTCCTACGACTACGAGCCCTTGGGCTACGAGCCTTCCGACCTTGTGAAGGTCGAGGTCCTCGTCTCCGGCGAGACCGTCGATGCGCTCTCCATCATCGTCCACCGCGACAAGGCCTACCAGCGTGGCCGCGCGCTCGTCCAGAAGCTCAAGGAGCTGATCCCACGCCAGCAGTTCGAGGTGCCGGTGCAAGCCACCATGGGCAAGCGCGTGATCGCCCGCGAGACCGTCCGCGCTTACCGCAAAGACGTTACCGCCAAATGCTACGGTGGCGACATAACCCGCAAACGCAAGCTCCTCGAGCAACAGAAAAAGGGCAAGCGCCGCATGAAGCAAGTCGGCAGCGTAGAGATACCCCAGGAAGCCTTCCTGGCAGCGCTGCGAATCTGAGACCTTGGGACAGCCCGTGCCCATGTTAAAATCCTCCACATATGAAGCACCTCGAGCTCTCAGAGAGGCAACGCGAGCTACTGCTGAAGACGCTGGAGATCTACATCTCCACGGGCGCCCCTGTCGGTAGCCATGCCTTGTCCGACGAACTGGGCGCGAGTAGCTCCACGATACGTGCGGAGCTGGCCCACCTGGAGTCGCTGGGCTTGCTCGACCATCCGCACACCTCGGCCGGAAGGGTCCCTACGGACAGCGGATATCGCTACTACGTCGACGCCCTAATGGAGGCGAATCCGAAGGATGACACGGCGTTCGCGGCCCTCGAAGGTTACGGCAACGTGGACGAGTTGCTCCGGGGCGTCTCGGAGGGGATGAGCGAGGTTACCCGCCTTCTGGCCGTGGTCGCGGGTCCCACGGTGCTGGGCGAGTCGCTCGCCCGCGTCGACTATCTGCCACTGGGCGAAGGAAGGCTCCTGCTCGTCGTATCGATGGAGAGCGGCGCCTCTTCGAGCGCCGCGATCACTCTCCCCGTCCCCGTCGAGGATGACGAATTGCGCCACATCTTCGCGGCCCTCAACTCCTGGCTGGGAAGTCGCCCGCTCGGCATCGACCTGGAGCTCGGTCTCGCCGCACGCACGGCGCTCTCGGACCACGATCCGATGACCGTAGGCGCCGTCCTCGAGGCCGTTGGAGCGCTGGGAAGGGCCACTGAGCGCGGGGTCTTCATCCAGGGCGCCTCGGCCCTCCTCAGTCGCCTGGACGACCTCGACCCTGGTAGCCTCTCGGCCGTGATCGAGGTCTTCGAGCGGCGGCGCTGGTTGCTGCGCCTGATGGGCGACGCCCTCCGTCGCTCCGTTTCGAGCAGCGGGGTCGTCGTCTCCATCGGCACAGAGAGCGGCTTCTTGAACCTGACCGGCACGAGCCTCGTAGCCTCGGCCTACAGCCGCCACGAGCGGCCATACGGGGTCGTCAGCCTGATCGGCCCCAAGCGCATGGACTACGACGCCGCGATCACGACGGTCCGTTCGGCCGCGGAGGCCCTGACCAACTGTTTGGACGCCAGGTTCTAGTTGGCAACCAAGCGAGATTACTACGAGATTCTGGGCGTTTCCAGGGAGGCTTCGGACGCGGAGATCAAGAAGTCTTACCGTCGTCTCGCCCGCTCCCACCATCCCGACGCGAACCCCGGCGACCACACGGCCGAGGAACGCTTCAAGGAACTCACCGAGGCCTACGAGGTACTCTCGAACCCGGAAGCCAGAAGCGCCTACGATACATACGGCCACCAGGTACCGCGCGGCGCGGGAGCAGCAGGCTACCCCGGCGCAGGAGACCCGTTCGGAGGCTTCCAGGACATCTTCGATGCTTTCTTCGGCGACCGCTCTTTCGGCGGCTCCTTCTTCGGTACCTCCACCGCGCAGGGTCCCAGTCGCGGTAGCGACGCCGAGGTCGAAGTAGAAGTCTCCCTGTACGAATCGGCGTTCGGCGCTGACCGTGAAGTCAACGTTCAGGTTGTCAGGAACTGTGGTGTCTGCGACGGCGTAGGGGGGACGGAGTCCCACGTCTGTCCCACCTGCAGCGGCGCCGGCTCGGTAAGAACGGTGCGGGAGAGCATCCTCGGGCAGATGGTGACGACCCAGGCGTGCTCGACGTGCGGTGGTCGTGGCCGCGTCATCGACGTCGTGTGCGACAACTGTCGCGGCAGCGGTAGAGTCTCCGAGGTAGAAACGAGGCGGTTGCGGGTGCCCGAGGGGATCGAGAGCGGTATGAGGCTCAGGGTCTCGGGTGGGGGACACGCAGGAGATCCGGGCGCGCCACCGGGAGACCTGTACGTGAAGATAAAAGTTAAGGAAGACGAGGAGCTCATGCGAGATGGGGAGGACTTGATCCACCGCATGAAGATCAGCTTCGTCGATGCGGCGCTCGGGGCCGAAGTGGATGTGCCCACCCTCGAAGGACCGAGACAGGTGAGGGTGGACCCCGGCACCCAGCCGGGTGCGACGCTCACGCTCAGGGGCGATGGGATGCCGCGGCTGCGGCGGCGTGGGCGCGGAGATCTCAAGGTCGTCGTCGACGTCATGGTACCGACGCGTCTGACGTCGGAGCAACGGGATTTGCTCGAGAGGTTCGAGGCTACTACCGGCGAAGAGACGTACAACGGCAGTGGAGGCTCCTTCTTCGACCGTCTCAGGGGCGTCTTCCGGTAGGAGGCTTTGTTACGCGCACGCCCATAACCCGAATCTTCGTCGACTCCGAGCTGGAGCCGGGCGGAGTTCTGGAGCTGCCACCGGGCGAGACCAACCACGTTCGCAACGTCCTGCGCGGCAGGAACGGGGATTTCATAGAGGTCGTGGATGGCGGGGGGAGGCTCTTCACTGCCAGGTTGCGCAGTGGAGGAGAGGCGGCCGTCGTGAGGGAGTTGGCGGTGCCAGATGGAGTAGGAGTGGAAATCACACTCTACCAGGCGGTGCCCAAGGGTGGAAGGATGGATCTCGTCGTCGAGAAGGCCACGGAGGTCGGGGCCACGCGTATCGTGCCGCTGTTGGCCGAGCGTGGGGTCGTGAACCCGCGGGAGGGGAAGGTCGGGCGCTGGCGGCGGGTGGCTGAGGCGGCGGCGCGCCAGGCGTTGCGGCTAGGCCTGCCCGATGTGGCCGAACCAGTACGATTCGAGGACGCCGTCTCCGAGGAGGAAGGGACCGGTATCCTACTCCACAATGCCCCCGACCTCCGGCCGGTCGAGGCCGTCGTCGGGGCTCCTGCGAGCCTCTTTGTAGGCCCTGAGGGTGGGTGGAGCGCGGGCGAGTTGCGGCTCGCTGAGGAGGCTGGCATCACTTTCGGCGGGTTGGGACCGTACAGGCTCCGCAGCGAGACCGCAGGGATCATCGCGGTGGCGCGTACGCTGGCTGCATTGGAGATCAGGGTCGAACGTTAGGGGAGGTGGCCGTGAGCGAGGCCGACTGCATATTCTGTAGAATAGTGCGAGGGGAGATAGATGCCGAGGTGGTTCGCGACGAGGACGATGTGCTGGCTTTCGAAGACATAAATAGCAAGGCGCCCGTTCATGTCCTGGTCATCCCCAGGCAGCACGTCGCGAATCTGGAGGAGATCGGCGCGTTGCCAGATACCGTTGTCAAGCGGCTCTTCGAGGTGGCCAGCGAGGTCGCCGAGAAGCTCGGCGTAACCGAGGGCGGGTACGCCGTCAGGATCAACAACGGTCGCGACGCCGGGCAGGAAGTCTTCCACCTCCACCTGCACGTCATGGGCGGCAAGCAGCTGGGGATGCCGTGACGATAATGGACCGCATACAGGGCGACACCAAGGACGCCATGAAGCAACGCGACAGGGCGCGCGTCGGCGCCCTGCGGATGCTCGGCGCCGCGCTCAAAAACGCCGAGATAGAGGCGGGAAGGCCGCTCACCGAGCAGGAAGAGCAGACCATCCTCAGGCGCCAGCTCAAGCAGCGCGACGAGTCAGCAGAAGCGTTCCGCAAAGCCGGACGAGAGGAGCGGGCGGAATCCGAATCGGCCGAAGCGGAGATCGTCCGCACTTACCTCCCCGAGCCACTCTCGCAAGACGAGCTCGAAGAGATTGTCGACCGGGCAGTGAGCGAGACAGGAGCAAGCGGCATCAAAGACATGGGAGCCGTCATGGCGCGTGCCATGGAACTCTCGGAGGGCCGTGCCGAAGGCCGCGCCCTCTCCGCGCTCGCCCGCACCAGACTACAATGAAGACAACAGGTTCCAGGCATCAGAAAGCTGAAATGCTGGCAAGCGCCGACCGAAGGGAGGCCACACGGAAACCACATCTGGCAGCAGAGTAGAAGTCAAGCTCGTCATACCGTCCGGCAGGACGCTCGACGTCTACGGGGACCGCGACTCCGTGCTGAGGCGGGTCGAGGAGCTCGTCGAGTGCGAGGTCGTAGTGCGGGGGAATGAGATCGTACTGCACGGTACCGAGGAGGCTGTGGAGAGGGCCGAAGCCGTCTTCGACGGTCTGGTCGGCCTCGCCGAGGAGGGGCATCACCCGACCCCGGAGACCGCCGAGCGACTCTACAAGATGGCCGATGAAGGCGGCGGACGAGAGGTGCTGGGGGATGTGATCCTCACGCACCGTGGGCGCCGGGTCGCGCCGAAGACCCGCAACCAGAAGGCTTATACCGACGCCATTCGCCAGCATCAGGTGGTCTTCGGCATCGGACCGGCGGGCACGGGCAAGACGTACCTGGCCGTGGCCCTGGCCGTCGAGGCCTTGAACAGGGGAGAGGTGTCCAGGATCATACTGACCAGGCCCGCTGTAGAGGCCGGCGAGTCCCTCGGGTACCTGCCTGGCGATGTGATGGCCAAGGTGGATCCCTACTTCAGGCCCCTCTACGACGCGCTCTACGAGATGGTCGACCCGGCGAAGTTCCAGGCGCACCTGGAGCGCGGCATAATCGAGATAGCACCCCTAGCGTACATGAGGGGTAGAACGCTTAATGACGCGTTCATTATCCTGGATGAGGCGCAGAATACCACCCCCCCGCAGATGAAGATGTTCCTCACGCGCCTCGGCTTCGGCTCCAAGATGGTCATCACGGGCGACTTAACCCAGGTGGACCTCCCGAAGGCCCGCATAAGCGGGCTACAAGACGCCAGGAACACACTTACCGGCGTAGAAGGCGTATCATTCGTAAGGCTGAGGCGTGAAGATATCGTGCGTAGCGACCTCGTCATGCGTATAGTCGATGCCTACGAAGGCGCGGGAGAGGGCGACAGAGCCTAGGCCGGGAGCGACCATGAAACTCGGGAAGAGAAGCCTCAAGAAACAACCAGGCAGGCGTGTCGATGAACTCCACCGCTCGCCGACGCGCTTCGAGCTCTTCAGGGCCTGGATCGAGAGGATCCCGAAGGTCAGGCTCTACATCGGGCTTACCGTCTTGACGTGGCTCTCATTGACGGCGCTCATGGGCATAGCACCGCGGCCCCTGATCGAACGCGTCATCTCACAGGGGATCATAGACCCGAGCGACCGCTCGCGGCTCGAGTCGCTCGACCTGCTGCAGCAGTCTGACCCGTGGATGGCGCTGGTCGGGGTCGGCATCGTCGTCGCCGCCGAGATGTGGATCGCCTGGTACTTCCTGGAACGCTTCGGGGAGCGCATACTCAAGACCAACTCGGCGATAAGGCTCGTTCTCGCCGCCTCGCTCACGATACTCTTCACCGCGCTCGCCAGGTTCTTTATCGAGCTTGAATTCGATCCCTATCTCACGCCTCTTGCAGGCCTCTCCATAATCGGAACCATGCTCCTCGGGCCGAGGCTCATGTTCCTGATGGTGGTTATCACCAGCGTCAACGTAGGTATCCTTAGCGGCAACAACTTCCTCCTGACCGCGGCCCTTCTGCTGGGATCCGGTTTCGCCATCTACTCCACCGTGCGGGTGGATTCCCGCAAGCGGTTGCTGAAAGCCGGGCTGGTCATCGCTGCCGTCATGGGCGTCGTGACTTTCGCCGTGGGTTTGATCGGGGGCGGCGATCTGAAAGATGCCCTGTGGTTGGGTGTCTTCGGACTCGGCAACGGCCTCCTCTCGCTGATGCTAGCGACGGTGCTGTTGCCTTTCCTGGAGGACGCCTTCAACATCCTCACGCCGATGAAGCTCCTGGAGCTCTCCGACCCCCGAAATCCCCTGCTCGACAAACTGCTCAGAAACGCACCAGGCACGTTCTCCCACTCCATGCAGGTCGGCCTGCTCGCCGAGAGGGCCGCAGAAAGAGTAGGTGCCGACGCGCTACTCGCCCAGGTCGGCGCCTACTACCACGACATCGGAAAGATGGAACATCCTGCCTACTTCGTCGAGAACCAGATCGCCCAGATCAACCCGCACGCAGCCCTCTCCCCGGCGCTCTCGGCCAAGGTGGTCAAACGCCACGTAAAGGACGGCCTGGAGATAGGTGAGGCGTGGGGACTGCCCCATGAGATTCTGGACATAATCGCCCAGCACCACGGATCGACCCGCATCGAGTACTTCTACCGCAAGGCCCTCGAAGACGCCCCCGACGAGGAAGCGGTCCGCGAGTCGGACTTTCGCTACTCCAGCGGCCTGCCCCGCAGCAAGGAGGCGGGCATCATGATGCTCGCCGACTCGATAGAGGCGACCGTGAAGTCTTTGCCGAAGCCGACCCCGAAGCGTATCGACGACGTCGTCGCCGACACGGTGCGGAGAAAGCTTCAGGACGGACAGTTCGACGAGTGCCAACTCACCATGCACGATATCCACGAAGCAGGAGAGGCCATCCGCGAGGCGCTTATAGGTTTCCTCGGTCCGCGCATCGCGTATCCCGAAGACTCGGGCGATACGCGCAACGGGAAGGCGGCGACGTAGGACGTGGACGCTACGGACAGAGTCGCCGGCTGAGAAACTCCCCTCCCATGCCTGTCGCCGTTCTCGATGAGGTTGGCTATGCCGAACTCGACACAAAACGAGCCGGCCGCCTCTTCGCCGCCGCTCTCTCCACCCTCGGCCTCGACCTGGAGCGAATCGGCGAGGTCTCCGTGGCACTGGTCGACCCAGAGACGATCCGTAACCTCAACTTAGAGTTCAGAGATAGAGACGAACCTACCGACGTGCTCAGCTTCGAGGTGGACGGGCCATACGGGGAGATGGTGGGGGAGGTGGTGATCTGCCCCGAGTGTGCCGATCGTGGGATGGGCGTCGACGAACTCGTGGTGCACGGCGCGCTACACTTGGGCGGCATGGACCACGGAGAGGACTTCGGAGCCAGCGAGATGGCGAGGGTCCAGCGGGCCGTAATGGAGGAGTCGCGTGGCCAGGAAGGGTGAACGCCCGGACAAAAGTCAGCAGGGCGTAGCCCGCAGCTTCGAGCATGCCTACCGGGGCATGATCTACGCTGTCCGCACCCAGCGCAACATGCGCTTCCACGTTATCGTGGCCGTCCTGGTCCTCGTAGCGAGTCTGCTGGTCGGTGTCAGGAAGCTGGAGCTTGCGGTCCTCGTTCTGACCATACTCCTGGTCTTCGTGACAGAGCTATTCAACACGGCCCTGGAATTTGCCGTCGACCTTGCCACAAGGGAATACCATCCACTTGCCAAGCTCGCCAAGGACGTCTCGGCGGGGGCCGTCCTGGTCTCCAGCGTCGGGGCCGTGCTCGTCGGTTACCTCGTCCTTGCGGACGATCTGGGGCCGCTCTCTCTCGCGACCCTGGAGACGATAAGGCGCCAGCCGGCCCACCTGACGCTCGTCACCCTCGGCGTGATCGTACTCATCGTCCTCCTCGGCAAGGCGTTGACCCACTCCCCGAACTCCTTCGCCGGCGGGATGCCCTCCGGGCACGCGGCGGTCGCCTTCGCAGGGTGGGTCGCAGCGAGCTTCATAGCCGTCCAGGGTGGCGCGGGATCCTACGCCGGGCTCATCTCCGTGATCTCGCTCCTCATGGCCCTGCTCGTCTGCCAGAGCCGCGTCGAGAGCGGGCTTCACAGCGTCTACCAGATCATAATGGGGGCCGTGATCGGGGTCCTCATTACGACGGCAGCCTTTCAACTCTTATGAAAGGAGGAGCCTTGGACCTCGAGACCGTGATGCGGACCGCACGCGACGCCGCAAAGCGGGCATACGCGCCATACAGCAACTTCCACGTCGGCGCGGCCATCCTGACAAGAGGCGGTACTATACACCCGGGCGCGAACGTCGAGAACGCCTCTTACGGGCTCTCGATCTGCGCGGAGCGCAACGCGGTTACAAGGATGGCCACTACGGACCCCGAGGACAGGGAGATCGAACTCGTCGCCGTCTTCAGCCCGAACTCCTCGCCATGTTTCCCTTGCGGAGCCTGCCGGCAGGTCTTGCGGGAGTTCGGTTGCAAAGAGGTCCTCGTGGAGACCGGCCGCGGGCTACAGCGCTACCCCTTCGACCAGATACTTCCCAACTCCTTCGGTCCGGAGGACCTGGGATGAAGAATAACGGGTTCCGCAGCGGCTTTATCGCCGTGGTAGGCAGGCCCAACGTCGGCAAGAGCACCCTCGTAAACAGGCTCGTCGGCCAGAAAGTCTCCATTACCTCGCCCAGGCCACAGACCACGCGCAGCCCGATCCGGGGCGTTCGTAACGGGCCTGGATACCAGGCGATCTTCGTGGATACCCCGGGTTCCCAGAAGCCTCGCGACACTTTGCGGGCGAGGATGCAGGAACAGGTCGTGGACAGCCTCTCTGAGTCGGATGTCATCCTCTTGCTCTTCGACGCGCCGCAGGCCTCGGAAGGACTCGGAAGCGGCGACCGCTACGTCGCCCGCCTCGTCGCCGGCTCGGGCACGCCGGCCATCGTCACCATCAACAAGACCGACCTACTTCGCACCCGTGAGAGCGCCCTGCCGATAGTAGAAGCGGTCTCGCGGCTCGGGAATTGGAACGAGGTGTTCCAGATCAGCGCCGCCAACGGGACCAACGTCGAACCTCTGATGGATTCCGTTGTCGGCCTCCTGCCGCATGGTCCCCGCTATTTCCCCGAAGGTACGGTGACGGACTACCCCGAGTCTCTGGTCCTAGCCGAGTACGTTCGGGAGAAGGCGCTGAACGTGCTAAGGGAAGAGGTGCCGCATGCCGTCGCAGTCGAGATCGAAGACGTAGAACGCAAGGAGAACGTGACGGTCGTCTACGCCATCATCCACGTCGAACGCGCCACGCAACGTATGATCGTGCTCGGCAAAGGCGGCAAGACGATAAAGAGGATCGGCACCGAGGCCCGCCGCGACGTCGAGCGACTCCTCGGCACCCGTATCTACCTCGACCTGAAAGTTAAGGTTAGCCAGGGATGGAGAAGCGACAGGCAGTTTCTGGAGCGGTTGGGTTTATAATCACCCTGAACTGTCGTGTCGAGAGAGGAGCGTAACGCTTTGGCGATGAGGGTGCGTGAGTTCGCGAAGACGGTGGACCATACTCTCTTGAAGCCCGGGGCCACCGAGCAGGAGATCGTAAGCCTCTGCAAGGAGGCTGCCCACTATCATTTCGCCGCTGTGTGCATTCCGCCCTCCTACGTCCCTCTCGCCGCCAGGGAGTTGCGTGGTGCCGACGTAAAGGTGGCGACGGTGATCTCCTTCCCTTTCGGGTACGATTCCACCGCGGTGAAGATTGCGGCCGTTCGCGAGGCGGTCACCAGGGGCGCTTCGGAGCTCGACGTGGTGATGAACGTCTCGAAGTTCCTCTCCGGGGATTTCGGCTACGTCGCCGACGAGCTCGCAAGCCTCACCCAGGAGGTAAGCGCTGTGGCCATGAACAACGGCTTGAACGACGTGGTCGTCAAGGTCATTCTCGAGACCGCGTACCTGTCGGACAAGATGAAGCGGCTGGCGACCCAGATCGTGGCCGCAAGCGGCGCGGATTTCGTGAAGACCTCGACGGGCTTCGCCCCCATGGGCGCAACGCCTGAAGACGTGGCCCTGCTCAGGGAAGAAGCCCCCGAGGGCCTCGCGGTAAAGGCCTCGGGCGGCATCAGCTCCCTCAGGGACGCCCTCGACATACTCAACGCAGGGGCTTCGCGCCTCGGCATGAGCGCGAGCGTCGCCGTGATGAAGGAGGCCGAAGGTGGCGGTCTACAAGAGTAAGGGGATCGTGCTACGTTCGATCCGCTACTCCGAGGCGGACCGGATCCTGGACCTCTACACCACGGAAGCTGGGCTGGTCTCGGCAATCGCGAAGGGCATTAGGCGTACGAAGTCCCGGTTCGGAGCGCGCCTCGAACCACTCTCCTGCGTCGACTTCGTTGCCTACCATGGCAGGACGCTCGATACCGTGACCCAGGCGGAGACGCTGCGCAGCTTCCACGGTATCAGGGAGGATCTCGCCCGATTCGAGACCGCCGCGGGTATGGTCGGGAGCGTGCGCGCCCTCTCGGGGGGGACGAAGCAGACCGCAGGGTCTTCAACCTGCTCTACAATGCCCTGCACACGCTGGAAACAAGCGATTCTGGTTTCGAGAACATCGAGGCTGCCCTCGGCATAAAACTCTCTGTCCTCGCCGGCTACGCGCCGCAACTCGACGCGTGTCTGGCCTGCGGAACGAACCTCGACGCGGCGTCAGAGCCGCTCCACTTCGCCCCCGATCACGGGGGCGTTCTGTGCCACGAGTGCCGCCCCGCGACCGGCGACGCGTTCCCGCTCGCCCCAGGCACACTGGAGAGCCTGAGAACCCTGGTCGAAAGTCCCATCCGTCAAGCACCCGCACAAACAGGACCTAAAGGGAGCGTCCTCAGGGTGGTCCGCTCCCACGTCCTCGCCCACGCGCCAGGGAATACCCTGGTCGGCCCACGCCTCGCCGGACGCCACGCGTGAGATCCCAAGGACCCGGAGTCGGCCTTCGCCACGATCCTTCCGCCTGGGCCGTAGAACACAGCGTGGGCCGCCCCAGGCCCGAGCCTCCCGACGGTGTCCGCAACGACTTCCAGCGCGACAGGGACCGTATCATCCACGCCAAGGCGTTCCGCAGGCTCATGCACAAGACCCAGGTCTTCATCTCCCCCGATGGCGACCACTTCAGGACACGCCTCACGCACACCCTGGAGATGATGCAGATATCCCGCACCATAGCCCGGGCTCTAGGTCTCAACGAAGACCTCACGGAGGCGATCTCCCTCGGCCACGATCTCGGCCACACCCCATTCGGACACACGGGAGAAGAAGCCCTCTCCGGCGCCCTCGCGGCCCACGGACGCACCTTCCGCCACAACGAACACTCCCTGCGTGTCATCGACCACCTCGAGAACCTGGGCGCCGGGCTGAACCTCACCTTCGAGGTCAGAGATGGGATACTCAACCATACAGGAACGGGCTATCCACTTACCAGAGAAGGTGAGATCGTACGCGTCGCCGACAGGATCGCGTACGTCAACCACGACGTCGACGACGCGTTGCGGGCGGGGATCATCTCCAGCGATGACCTCCCGCCGAACCCTATCTCCGTTCTCGGAGAGCAGATGAGCGCAAGGATCGATACCCTGGTGAGGGATATGATCTCTAACTCTAAAATAAAAGGTGAGATATCCCTTTCGGACCCGGTATACGAGGCCCTCATGGAGCTTAGGGCGTGGCTTTTCCGGCACGTGTACGACAACAAGCTGGGCTCGCGGGAGAACCAGAAAGCGGCCCGCGTCGTCACGGACCTCTTCGGATACTACCTGGAGCGCCCAGAGGAGCGGGTGGCCAGCGATCCCGACCCCCTCACCGAGACCATAGATTTCGTGGCGGGCATGACCGATAGATACGCCTTGGCTACGTTCAGGCGTCTCTTTCTGCCCAGGGGTGAGATCTTCGCGTAACAGCTAGTCCGCTGGGAGTAAAGCGCCTCAAGGCTCTCAGCGGGCACGCTGAGGCCCCCATACGCCCTCCTTCACTCCGACGGAGAATGCTAACGCCGGCGCACGAACAGCAGCCCTATGGCCGCCCCGTTGATAAGCAAGGCCAGCAGCGCGACCGCCGGAACGAGCCCGGAAGGGCCGCCGGTGTTGGGTAGTTCCCCGCCCTGGGGGATCGTGTCGCGAATCACGTCGTCCCTGGACGAGTTGTTATCGCCCGTGGTCGCTGCTCCTGTAGTGTTTGCCCCGGTAGTATCTCCAGTGGTAACTCCGGTCGTATCGCCGCCGGTCGTTCCTGTCGAAGCACCCGTGGTGCCCGTGGTATCCCTGGTGCTAGTGCCCGCGGTGGTACCGGTGGTGGTACTCGTGGTTCTCCTACTCGTGGTGCCCGTCGTTCCCGTGGTGCCTGTGCCCGTGGTCGTACCGGTTGTCCCTGTGGTCGTACTCCTTGTCCTGCCTGTAGTGGTACCCGTGGTTGTACCCGTGGTTGTGCCCGTGGTTGTGCCCGTGGTTGTGCCCGTCGTTCCTGTGGTGCCTGTAGTTGCGCCATCATCCCGACGGGGGCCGGGGGCTCTCTCGCAGTTACGCAAGGTCCGGTCGTCGCGGTGTATGGTCTCGACTACGTCGAATCCTGACCCGCAATCTATGTAATCCCTACCGTCGGTGTCGCGGGCGAAGATACGGTCGTCACCGGCGCCGGCGAATACGTCGTCGTCGCCTTCACCGGGGAAGATTTCGTCGTCCCCGCCGCGGCCTTTGATCGTGTCGTCGCCGCCGCGACCGCCGAGGCGGTCGTCTCCGTCGGTCCCGACGAGCGTATCCTTGCCGGCGGTGCCCGTGAGGACCTCCGCCAGGGCTTCCTGCCCGGCAAAGAGCGTTCCGACCATCATTGCTATCACCGTTAGCGAGATGAATGGTCGATTCACTCGGCTCCCTCCCCTAGTCTGGTCGGAGCTCGTGCTGCTCGTTTTGATCGGAACTGATCAAGATACGCCGGTTCCCGCTCACTTTCCCACCATGATTGGCAGTTCCCTATGTCGCAGACGCAACAATACCAGCTTCGGGACGTGGTGCAACCTCAGAAGTCTTGCGAGGACTCCGTTTCTCCTCATGATCGGAACTATACAAGCGCAACCGGTGACACTCGGGGGACGGCCCTCGAAGCTGCGGAGCGACTCAGCCCGTGTTCAGCATACCGGATGAGACGCCTGAGATAGAGAGCAGCAAGGTATTCAAGACACCTTCGCGCTCCTTGGAGGTTTCAGGGAGTGCGCGGAGCCGGCGCAGTAGAGCGACCTGGACGTAGGAGAGCGGGTCTACATACGGGTTGCGAAGGCGTATGGACCTCTGTAGGACGGGACTGTCGTCGAGAAGGTTTTCGTTCTGCGTGATCAGGAGTATTGACCGCACGCAGGCGACGTGTTCCTCGGAGATTCTCGTCCACAGACGGCGGCGGGTGGCGGGGTCCGAGACCAGAGATGTGTAGTGCTCGGCAATCCGCAGGTCGCTCTTCGCCAGGGTCATCTGCATAAAGTCAACGAGTGTGCGGAAGAAGGGCCAGCCCACGTACATCTCGCGCAGGACCTCCAGTCCCCTCTCGGTGGAAGCGTGACCACCAAGGGCGGTTCCTGCACCGTACCACGAAGGGAGCAAAAAGCGGTTCTGGGTCCAGGCGAACACCCAGGGTATGGCCCTGAGGCTGTCGACCGCGGGGTTCTGCACCCGCCGCGCCGGACGGCTCCCCATATTGAGCAGTGAGAGCTCCCCGATAGGAGAAGCCTCAGAGAAGAAAGTCAGGAAGTCTTCGTCCTCGTAGACGAGGTCGAGGTAGGTCTTGCGCGCCTTCGCCGAGAGCCCCTCCATGATCTCGACCCATCGGGGTTCTGGCTCCTCGGGGGTCTCGTCGGAGCTCGCCTCCAGGACGGCGGCCAGCACCGTGTCGAGATTGCGCCGGGCCAGGCCGCGCATGCTGTACTTGAAGGAGATCACCTCTCCTTGCTCGGTGATCCGGATCCTACCCCGCAGCGTATCGGGGGGCTGGGCCATGATCGCCTGGTAGCTGGGCCCCCCTCCTCGTCCCGCGCTGCCGCCCCGCCCGTGGAAGAGTCTGAGGTTCACTGCGTGTTTGCGCGCGACCGAGCTGAGCAGGCCTTGCGCCTTGTAAAGTGTCCAGTTGCTCGTGACGTAACCGGCGTCCTTGCCCGAGTCGCTGTAGCCGAGCATGATCTCCTGCAGGTCGTCGCCCTTGCTGAGCGTGGAGCGGTAGAAGGGGTCCTCTAGCAGGCGTCCGAGTACCCCGGGAGCTCGCCCGAGGTCTTCGACGGTCTCGAAGAGGGGCGTGACCCCGAGATGGTTGGCCGTGCACCAGCCGTCCTCGTCGACCTCGAGCAGTCCCGCCCGGCGGGCTAGCAGTTGTACGCACAGGACGTCACTCGCGTCGCGGGCCATGCTGAGGATGAAGGTCTCGACCGGAGTACCGGAGTGATCCTCCATCGCACGCCGGATGCGCCCGAAGGTCTCCAGGACTTGGCGGGTCCCTTCCGAGACGTCTTCCGGTTCGGGAAGCGAGAGACAAGGGCCTGCGAGGAGCCTTCTCAGCAGTGCGGCGCGAGCCGCTTCGTCCATGGCCAGTAGGTCTTCACCCGTGTCGCCCGAGACCAGTTCCGCGACGGCCCCAACTACCGTGGAGCTCTCCTGGCGGACATCGAGCTTCGCCAGGTGGAAGCCGAAGACCTCGGCCTGGCGGATCAGATCCCTAAGGCCCCCTTCGGCGACGCGAACTCCGCCATTTTGCAGCAGGCTATCGCGGATCGTGGACAAGTCGTCGAGGAACTCGGACGCGCCGGAGTAGGCGGAAGGGGAGTCCGGTTGGCCGAGGGCCAGCCTCAAGCGCTCCGACATGAACAGGAGTTTGCGCCGGTAGACCTCGTTCGGGTCGACCTCGCTGAAACGTCCGACGAGGTCGGGCATGAGCCCCTCGTCCCGCCCGACCGAGCGGCGCAGCTCTTCGGAGACCGGGATCATGCCCGCAGACTGGCTCATGTGATCGGCCAGCCACACTACGGAAGCGAGGTGGCGCCCGAGGATGATGTCGCGGTGGAGACCGAGCGCGGTTGTTATCATCTCGGGCTCGACGAAAGGATTGCCGTCTTGATCTCCGCCGACCCAGGAGCCGAATTCGAGGATGCGACCCGGCCTCGGAGTATCCTCCGGGAACTGGCGGGACAACTCGTCTTCGAACTCCCTGTACGCTTCGAGCGTTGCGGAGATCAAAGGGTTCTCGAAGAACAGTAGTGTCCGCTCTATCTCCTGGTCTACCTCTGGACGACGGACCCTGAGCTCCTCGGTCTGCCACAGAACAGTGATCTCTTCGGCCAGGTCCTCCTCCAGGCGCCTCCGCTCCTTCCACGTGAGATCGGGCGACTCCATAGCCTCGAGCATCTCCCCGATCCTCACATGCTTGCGCCTGACGCTCCGCCGCATGGCCTCCGTCGGATGGGCGGTCATCACAAGGCCCACAGACATCTCTTCGAGTACGTTCCGCAGCGCCTCTTTGCCGAGCCCTTCGCCCTTGAGGCGTGCGAGGGCGCTCGCCACGGAGGCGCGTTGGGGAGGATTGTCCGGTGCCGACTCGTATTGCCGCCGCCGCCGGACCCGATGGTAGCGCTCGGCGATGTTGACGAGCTGAAAGTACACGGAGAACGCGCGCACGATCCGGCGCAGCTCGTCCACGCTCATGGCGTCGATCCGCCGCCTGAGCCTCTCGTCGAGACCGGGGTCGTAGTCGAAGCGCAGGCGCTTGCAGAGGAGCCTCACCTCCTCCTCGGTCTCGAAAAGTTCCTCGCCCTCCTGCTCGATCAGGATCCGTCCAAGCACGCGCCCGAGGAGGTTGATGTCCCTCCGTAGCGGTTCGTCTTTCGGCTCGAAGCCGATCCCGGGCGGAAGGTCAGCGTACCCGGCACTCGGCACCGTCGTAGATCCGCCGCGGTTATTCATACTAGTGATACCGTTCCGGTCTATTGATGTCATAGAGCCTCCTCCACCGCCTTTACCCACCATGTGTAGCCGGTGAGCCGCTTGAGGAGGGAAGGACTCTCCCAGTATGGGCGCAGCGTCTTGCTCAGCGCATCTTGTATTAGGGCCACGCTCTCGAAAGCCCTGTTCGACAAACTTCGCCTGAACTCCTGAAACCATCTCTCCACCGGGTCCAGCTCCGGCGAGTAGGGTGGGAGCATAAGGAAGCTGATGTTCTCCGGATGCACTATTTGCTCGGAGCGATGGCTTGGTGCGCCGTCGAGCACGACGAGGAGGTGCTCATCGGAGTATCTCTTTGAGAGTTCATCCAAGAATACCTCAAGGCATCCCTCATCCATCCCGGGCAGGTACATACAGAAACTCTCCCCGCTCGTGGGTTCGACCGCCGCGTAGAGGTAAGTCCACTTGTAAGCGCGTTTCACGACATAAGGTGGACGGAACCCCATAGGACAGTAGCGCCTCCTATGCCAGTTGATCACTCCGAATCGCGCCTCGTCGAAAGCCAAGACCTTTAGCGCTTTGCCGTTTTCGCAGTGGCGCTCTTTTACCTCCTCGATCTTGCCCGCGAAGTTTTTTTGAAGGCCTCCTGCTCTTCGGGGTCTGCTTCCTCGTGGCGAGGGCGACCACTCTTCAACTTGATCTTGTGTCGCCTGAGGAGTTGACCGACGCCATCTCGATGAGCGTACTCGATGCCATGACGCTCTCTAAGGAACTCATCGGCCTGCCCTATGGTGGCGATCTTTCCCATCTTCATGGTCTGCTTGAGGTCCTCCAAAGCCTCGGGCGTGACCAACTCCTGGCGACCACGCTCATGTACTCTGCTCTTTAGAAGCTCCTCGATGCCGCCCTCCTGGTAGCTTGCAAACCACCTCTGGCACTGACGCCAGGAGTAACCCAAAGCCCGGGCGGCTTCTCCCAGAGTGGAACACTCCTCTGACTTCAGGAGCCCGAGCATCCTGAGGCGCTGGAAGAGGTGAGAGTAGCGATGGTACTTCTCCAGTTCCTTGAGGTCATCGAGGTCTTCGGTGATTACCTGTGGGTAGAGTATCTTTGCCATGCCTTCATTATGCCATCAACAAAGCGGAACGGTATTAGAGTAACATTACCCCTGTCAACACCACACAAGGCGCGAATGACTGTACACCGGCAAGAGGGAGAGGTGCCGGGATTGAGGATCTCACAACGCAGCATAGAACAGGTCAAGGAGACGGCCGACATCCTCGAAGTCGCCTCCGAGTTCACGGCCCTCAAGCGTCAGGGAACCCGCTTCACAGGCCTCTGTCCCTACCCCGACCACCAGGAAAAGACCCCTTCCTTCAGCATTTCCCCGGATCAGGGCCTCTACTACTGTCATGGCTGCCAGAGGGGAGGGGACGCCATCAAACTCGCCATGGACCTCAAGTCTCTTGACTTCGCCGAAGCGGTCTCCTACCTCGCCGACCGCTCCGGCGTGGACCTGCAGTTCGAAGGCGGGGGAGACCCGGACGCGGCAAGGGAACGCAACCTCCGTAGACGCGCTATCCACAAGGCCCTCGCCGCCGCCACCATCTATTATCACAAGTACCTCCTCAAGTCCGAAACCTCGGAAGCACAACAGGCCCGCCTCTACCTGAAAGACCGTCACATACTGCGTTCTACTATAGAAGAATTCCGTTTGGGGTACGCGCCACCGCGCGAAGTTTCGGGGTTTATGGCTGCGGCTGGGAGGTTGGATCTCGACCGAAGCGTTCTCGACGCGGCCGGGCTGTTGTCGCCGCGTGGTGGGGAGCGTTTTGCCGGTAGGATCACCTTCCCCATCTCGGACCGGCGGGGGAGGATCGTGGGCTTCGGGGCGAGGACGCTCGGTGACGCCCAGCCCAAGTACCTCAACTCTCCCGAAACGGAGATCTTCAACAAGCGGGATCTGCTCTACGGGTTCCCCCAGGTCTCGGAAGGTATCCGCAAAGAGCGTGCGGCGCTCGTCGTCGAGGGCTACACGGACGTGCTGATGCTCTACCAGTCGGGCATCGAGAATGCCGTGGCAACCCTGGGCACTGCGACCACGCCCGGTCATCTGCGCATGCTCAGCCGTTATGCAGATAGGATCTACGTCCTCTTCGACCCCGACGCGGCAGGAGAGAGGGCGATAGAACGGGCGGCGGCCACGGCGGCCGATCTGAAACTGGATCTCCGGGTCCTGCGTCTACCTGAAGACCCCGCGGATTGGCTCCTGGAGCATTCGCCCGACGAATTCGCACAGAAGTTGAACGATTCCGTGCCCGTTCTCGAGTACGGTATCAGGCGCATAGTCGCCCGTACCAGGGGAGCGGATGCCACGGAACGCTCCAGGGCCGTTCCGGAGGTGAGGAACATGATCCAGGAGATAAAAGACCCGGTCCTCTACCGTGAGGCCCTCCGGCTGGCCACGGAATCCCTTGGCGTTGGCCCGGACGTCTTGCAGGCGGCGCAGCAGCCCACCACACTGGCCGGCTCGTCTTCACGGGATCGCGGCCCGACCGACCCACAAACGGAAGCCGGCAGGGCCGTGCTCACCCTGATTCTCGCCAGACCCGACCTCACAGCCACCCTCCTGAAAGAGGGCATAGAGATCCCGGGTCTCACCGAACCCTTGAAGCTGCGGGGCGATGACTTTCGCGATGACACCCACGCAAAGATCTTCCTCCTGCTCAGAGATCATGCCGGAAGAGACCTCGACGCCGTGCTCTCGGATCCGAGAGTAAGGCCGATGATGGACCAGATCGGGGCCCTCGCCTCCCAAGGGGAGAGCCTCTACCCTTCCGAGACCTCCGTGCGCGAAGCCTGGCTGCGGCTCGCCATCCTGAGCCGCGAACAGAGCAAACGGGAGACTCCGGATTACGACAGAAAGGATGCTCTGCACTCGGAGATACAACGTCTCAAACAGGCGCTGCGCTCCGTCTCCGCCGGAGCTTGAAGCGGCGGGCCTCGAACCGTATAATCCACTCTTGTAACATTCCCCTGTAGCTCAATTGGCAGAGCATTCGGCTGTTAACCGAAGGGTTGCTGGTTCGAGTCCAGCCGGGGGAGCTAGGCGGCACCGCCCTCCCGCCAAGGGCCCATAGCTCAGTTGGTTAGAGCATCCGACTCATAATCGGACGGTCCCAGGTTCGAGTCCTGGTGGGCCCACCTGCATAGCCCGAAACTGCCAGCTCCCCACATCCCCAACTTATTTCCATACACCCAACATGTTGTGGTCAGCCTCCAACGCGCCCGACATGTTACACCAGCGTTACAGCCTTCACCCTTAGAGAATCCTTCGCCCTCCCAGCAAATCATCACTTTGAAATAGGGGTCCTATACCCTGGGGTAGGGGGATAAAACCGTGTTTACCGCCGAAACCCGGCCTCAGAGGGCCATTTCGGGGCTTCCAGATTGCGCATTTTCCGTGCATATGCCAGAATTTCACTGTTGTGGGTCAAAGTGGAGCGTAGTGGGAGGACACGGCCCTGGCCCTTTTAGGCGAGTACGAGCACACGCTAGATGAGAAAGGGCGCATGACCCTCCCTTCGCGACTCCGCTCCTATTTCGAGGGTGGGATCGTCGTGACCAAGGGGGTGGACAGGTGCCTGTTCGCCTTCCCGCCTGAGGAGTGGGCGGCGTTCAAGGCCAACATAAAGGCCAATGCCGATCTCTCGGCCAGGGGGCGCCAGCTCTCGCGCATGTTCTTCTCTATGGCTTTCGAGGCCACGCTGGATAGGCAGGGACGGGTTTTGATCCCGACCAAGCTTGCCAGCTACGCGGGACTACAGCGCGATGTGACCATCACGGGCGTGGACGACCGCCTCGAGATCTGGGACACCCAGGAGTGGGACCGCTACGTTGCGGGTGCCGACGACTCGTTCTCCGAGATCGTCGAGGAATTCGCTGGAAGGGATCTCGGCGGGTGATGGCTACCGGACACCGTCCCGTCATGCTCGAGAGGGCGGTGGCCGCCCTTGGGCTGGCGCCCGAAGACACGGTCGTAGACGCCACCTTCGGCGGTGGCGGCCACTCCAGGCTCATACTCGCCGGCCTCGGGCCTGATGGCAGCCTCGTCGGCATCGACCGCGACCCCGAGGCGGCGGGGAGGGCATCGGATCTGCTTGAGGACCCGCGCTTCGAGTTCGTCTCGGGCGCTTACGACCTGGCGTTGTGGGCGATGGTCGAGGAGGGTAGAGGCGCCGACGCGATCCTGTTCGACCTCGGCCTCTCCAGCTTCCAGGTTGACGAGCCAGGACGCGGGTTCTCGTATATGGGCGAGGGACCCCTCGACATGCGGATGGACCCGCGGTCGGGTATGACGGCCGCGGACTTTTTGAACAACGTCGATGTCGGGGAGCTGTCGAGGGTGCTCTCGGAGTACGGCGACGTGCCGCGCGGTGAGGCGGGGCGTGTGGCGCGGGAGGTCGTTCGGAGGCGACCGCTCGCGGTTACGACGGACCTCTACGAGGCCGTACGGGCGGCCGTGGGCTGGAAGCAGAGGGGCGGCAACCCGGCGAAGAGGATTTTCCAGGCCGTGCGGGTCAGGGTGAACGACGAGTTGGGCAGCCTCGGTAGGGCCCTGGAGGCCTCAGAACGGCTCCTCGTGCCGGGCGGGAGGCTAGTGGTCATCACGTTCCACTCGGGGGAGGATCGCCTCGTAAAGCGATTCATCTCGGCGAGGGAGGGACGGTGCGTCTGCCCGCCCGAGCTGCCTGTGTGCGTTTGTGGCGCAAAGCCCGTTTTCCGGAGGGGCGAGGTCCTGACCCCTTCCCGGCTCGAGATCGAGGAGAACCCGCGCAGCGCCTCGGCCAGGCTGCGGGCGGCGATAAGGACCGCCGAGCCTCCGGTGGATGACGGCTGATGGCGGCCTCCCAGCGCAGGTACAAGGCTACGCTCCCTACCGAACCGGCGTGGCCCCTCCACAAACGCGCCAAGGACCGGCCGCGGGATCGCAGCCTGAGGCGGAAAGCCGCGGGCCGGCGTCGCCGGTTTGCGATGCTGGTCGTGGTGCCCGTGTTGTTGATGCTGGGGAGCGTCTACCTGAACACGGTCGCCGCGGGGCTCGACGCCAGGGCCGCCGAGCTCGACGTCAGGCTCGATAGGGCCACAGAAGTAGGGGAGCGACTCGAGGTCAAAGTCGCCGAACTCTCGGGCGCGGACAGGATCCGGGCCCTCGCGGCGGAGAAGCTCGGAATGCACGAGCCGAAGAGCACTACTTTGAGAGTCTACGGAGCAAGAGCGGAGGATGGGACGAACGATGGGGTACCACAGGAAGGGGGAAGACCGCGGTAGCGTTGACCGGCCAGGGCCTCGCAAAGCAAGGATTCGCCGCGGCAAGAAAACCCCCCCTCGCACCACAAACAAAAGACGCAAGTCCTCTGGTGGCAAAGTCATACCGCTCCACGGCCAGAGGCGGGCCGGCGGCGCGAAGCGCGGTGCCAACATGGCGCGTCGCGCGTCTTCGCCAGGCGCCAAAGCCAGGACTACGGTCGGGCACAGGAGGCTGTGGATGGTGGCGGCGGTGTTCGCGGTGACGGGACTTCTCCTCGGCGGGAGGGCCGTGCACATAAGCCTGACGGAGGACGAGGACTACAGGGCCTTCGCCGAGGAGCAGGTCGGTGGAACGACCCCCGTCGCCGCCCCGACCCGCGGCAGCATAGTTAGTGCCGACGGCAGGGAGCTAGCGACCAGCCTCGAGGTCGCCCGTGTGATAGCGACCCCTTACCAGATCGAAGACCCAGGGGCGACCGCCAGGGAGCTGCACGCCATACTCAGCAAAGATACGGATATGACCGAGAAGCAGATAAGGACCTCTCTCACGAGGCGTGGTGCGGACGGCCGGCTCAGTGGGTACAGCGTCGTCGCCACGGGCGTCGAGCCGGAGACAGCGGCCGAGGCTCAGGCCCTGGGTATAGAGGGCATCACGACGGCCCCAGATACCATGAGGGTCTATCCGGACGGATCCCTCGCCAGCCAGCTCCTGGGGCACCAGGGAGACTACGGCGAGCCCTTTGGCGGGGTCGAGGCCAGTTACGACGACACCTTGAAGCGAGGCGGGGACGTAGACCTGACGGTGGACTCCGCGGTGCAGCAGGAGCTGCAAAAAGCCCTGGCGAAGGCCGTCGCCAAGAGCAAGGCCGAGAGCGCCGTCGGCGTTGTATTGCGCGTCGATGACGGGTCGATCCTGGCGCTGGCCAACACCCCGGCCTACGACAACAACGAGTTCGGCGACGTTCCCGCAGAGTACCAACGGGATCGGGTCCTTACCGATCCTTACGAGCCTGGCTCGACCTTCAAGGCTTTCACCGTCGCGTCCGCGCTCGAAGAAGGCGCGGTCACGCCGTCGAGCGAGTTCGTGGTCCCGGATCACATGACCGTGGCCGACCACGTCATCCACGACTCCCAACCGCATATGACCGAGGTCATGACGCCCGGGGACGTGCTCGAGCACTCCAGCAACGTCGGGGTGACGAAGGTCGCCAAAGAGCTCGGCGGAAAAGAGCTCTCCGACTACATTCGCGCCTTCGGCTTCGGCGAACCAACCGGCGTGGATCTGTGGGGTGAGGACCTGGGGATCGTCCCTGCCTACAAGGACTGGAGCGGGGTCTCGATAGGCAACATCCCGTTCGGGCAAGGATTCACCGTCACGCCTCTGCAACTGGTCTCGGGCTACGCCACTCTGGTCAATGGTGGGCGAAGGGTAACGCCGCACGTCACCCAGCAGCAGTCCCCCGAGGGACAGGGCCACAGGGTGATAAGCGAGAAGACCTCGGCTATAGTACGCGGGATGTTGCAGGGCGTCGTCGACGACGGGTCGGGCCACTTCGCCCAAATCTCCGGCTACACCGTGGCCGGCAAGACGGGAACCTCTCAAATAGTGGACCCGAGAACAGGAACCTACGGTGACCAGTACGTAGCCTCCTTTGTAGGGTTCGCCCCGGCAACCGACCCCGAGTACGTGATGCTGGTTGCCGTCGACGATCCGCAGACCTCCTACTGGGGAGAGCTGGTCGCGGTACCGGCCTTCCGCCAGGTGATGAGCTTTACGCTGGGCTACTTCAACGTCCCGCCAGACCGTAGGGGCTTCGTGGCAGAGGAGCCCCTCTGGTGAGGCCTGCTACGCTTTCTGAGGCTGCATTGGCTATGGGCGCGGAGCTCCAGACCACACACGTAAACGCCCTCGTGGGTGGGGCCGCGACCGATTCCCGCAAGGTGCGCGAAGGGGACCTGTTCTTCGCCCTTCGCGGCAGGACCGACGGCGCGGACTTCGCCCCCGAGGCGCACCTGCGCGGCGCGGTGGCTACGGTGGCGACCCGCCGGCTCGACGTGCCGACCCTCGTCGTGGACGACCCCCTGGAGGCGCTGCAGAGGCTCGCACGCTGGACGCTTCTGCGCCAGGACGCGCCTTCGCCGACCGTCGTCGGGATTACGGGCACCGTGGGCAAGACTACGGCCAAGGATGCTCTCGCGACCATTCTCAGGTATGCCGGGAGGCGTGTCTCGGCGACGTCGGGGAACTTGAACAACGAGATCGGCCTTCCCCTCACCATCCTGGCCTCCGACCCTCGTACAGAGGTTCTCGTTCTCGAGATGGGAGCCACCCACGTAGGGGACATACAGTACCTGTGCGCCATCGCCCCGCCTGATATCGGTATCCTGACGGCCATCTCGCCGGTCCATCTGGACTCCTTCGGGACGCTCGAAGACCTCGCCGCCGCGAAAGGCGAACTGGCCCTCTCCCTGCCCGAGTCCGGCACGCTCATCGCCCCGGCCGGCGCGCCCGAAACGGCGACGGGGTCGGGCAGGAGACTGGGACGTGTTACCTTCGCCCGTGCCGGCACAGCGGATCTCGTCGCCTCAGAGATCGAAGGCACAGAAGAGGGCCTCCGCTTTGTGGCCAGCATAGCCGGCGAGTCGGCCGAGGTTCGTTCGCCGGTCTTCGGGACGCACCTGGTTGAGCCGCTTTTGGCCGCCCTCGGCGGCGCGCTCGCCCTCGGCCTCGACCTGGAGCAGGCCGCCCGTGGTCTCTCCCGCCTGCGGCGAACGGGGCTGCGGGGCGACCTCTACTCCCTCAAGGAAGACATCATCGTCTACGACGACTCCTACAACGCATCCCCCGCCGCCGTGGCGGCCGTACTCGAATACGGTGCGGATCAAGCCCGCAGACAGCGTAGACGGCTCGTCGTCGTGCTCGGCGGTATGTTCGAGCTGGGGGCCTGCGCCCGCGCTTACCATAGGGAGGCCGGCGAACTGGCGGCCGAGGTCGGCGTAGATCTGCTCGTATGCGTCGGCGATGAGGCCCGCTGGTATGCAGAGACCTTCCCAGGGAAGGTACTCTTCTACCCAGACGCAGAGAGCGCCGCCGATGCCCTGCGTACGGAGCTGCGGGCCAGAGACTACCTCATCGTCAAGGGTTCCCGCGGGGTTGGACTCGATACCCTGACCCGCAAGTTGAGGGAGAGTCTAGCTCTTGTTTAGCGTTGTACTCGCGGCGGCGGTAGCGTTTCTCGTAACGGTGTTGCTCGGCTCGAAGTTCATCGAGTTCTTGCAGTCCCGGAAGTTCGGGCAGTTCGTCCGCGAGGAGGGACCCCAGACGCACCTGATCAAAGCCGGCACCCCGACGATGGGCGGAATCGTGATGCTCACGGGCCTCCTCGGGGCGCTCCTGGTGGTCGCGCGGCCGAACGTGGCCACGTTGACGACGCTCTTGATCGTCGCCGTCGTGGCCGGCATCGGGCTCTACGACGACTGGCAGAAGGTCTCCAAGAAGCGCCCCGAGGGCTTGAGCGCCCGCTACAAATTCCTTCTTTTGACCCTCGCGGTGGTCCTGGCGGACGTGCTCGCCGTGCGCTACGTGGGCGTCACCCAGACCGTGCTCGTGCCTTACTTCGACCGTAGCCTGGTGTTGGGGCCGGGAGTCTTGGGGATCGCGCTCTTCAGCGTGTTCTTGCTGCTGGTGATCGCCGGCACGACCAACGCCGTCAACCTGACGGACGGCTGCGACGGCCTGGCGGCGGGGGCCGGGGCCATGGCGCTCTTGTCCTACACGGCGATAGCTTTCCTGGAGCGCCAGTACGACGTTGCGGTGATCTGCGGCGCGATGGTAGGGGCCATCGTCGGGTTCCTCTGGTACAACTCCCACCCGGCACAGATCTTTATGGGCGACACGGGCTCCCTCGCGATAGGCGGCGTTCTCGCCGCGGCGGCGGTCTTGACCAAGACCGAGCTCCTCCTGCCCGTCGTGGGCGGGCTCTTCGTGCTCGAGGCCGTCTCCGTCATCGTCCAGGTTTTGATCTTCAAGCTGACGGGACGAAGGGTATTCAAGATGGCTCCCATCCACCACCATTTCGAGTTCCTTTGGGACGAGAACAAGGTGGTGGTCCGGTTCTGGATCGCCCAGGCCGCCTTCTCCTCCGTGGGGTTCTTCCTCTACTACATCTTCCTATACAACACGGCGGGGTGAGCCCGTGAGGACCCTGGTATACGGGCTCGGAGAGTCGGGCGTCGCGGCCACGCGGGCCCTCACCGAAAGAGGCGAAAGAGTCCTCGTGGCCGATGGTAGAGACGACGAACGGCTGCGAGACACCCTCGCCGCCCTCGACGTACCCGGCGTTCTCGGGGCCGGATCCGGGGTACTGGAAGGGATGGATAGGGTCGTAGCGAGCCCCGGCATCAGTCCCCGCAATCCGGTCTTACGAGCAGCAGGGGTGCAGGGCATCCCGATCGTCTCGGAAGTCGGGCTCGGCCTGGAACTGCTCGGTAAAGGAGCGCGCGTGGCGGCCGTCACGGGCACCAACGGAAAGACTACCGTGGTCGACATGCTCCACCGTATGCTCGAGACCTCCTGTGTGCCGCACACCGTCGCCGGCAACTCCTGGAGAAGCCTGACAGGCTGTGTCGAGGAGGCACGTACCGCGGGGCTGCTCGTCCTCGAGGTCTCTTCCTTCCAACTCCACTATCTCCAGAACCCCGGCTTCGAGGTGGCGGCGCTCCTCAACGTGAGGCCGGATCACCTGAACTGGCACTCCTCTTTCGAGGAGTACTCGGGCGACAAGCTCCGTATCTTCGAGGGACAGCAGGCCGAAGATCTGGCCCTCGTGAGCGCAGCAGATCCCGTAGGCCGGTCCGCTATCGGCGCCTTCGAGGCCGAAATCCTCGTCGTGGGCGAAGGCGACACGGCCCTGCGCGACGGGCGTCTACTCCTCCGCGGCTCTCACCTGGCTGACGTGACCGAGCTGCGCTTCGCAGGGACGCACAACCACGAGAACGCGCTCTTCGCGGCGGCCGCCGCACAGAGGCTGGGTACAGAACTCGGGGGGATCAGGGAAACGCTGCTCGAATACGAGTCCAAGCCCCACCGCATGCTGGTAGCGGCTCACATTTCGGGCGTAACCTACGTGGACGATTCGAAGGCTACCAACCCGGCCGCGGTGGCGGCGGCTTTAGAGAGCTTCGACGTTCCCGTAGTGCTGATCCTCGGCGGCTCGGAGAAGAACACGGACTTCTCGGAGGTGCTGCCCGGCCTGGGAGTGTGCCGGGCGGTCGTGTGCCAGGGTGAGGCGGGCCCACGCATCGCCGCCTACCTCGAAGACGAGGGCTTCCAGGACGTGGTCCACAGGACACCCGACCTGGAGAAAGCCGTCGAAAGAGCCACAGGGCTCGCTAGGCCGGGCGACATCGTCCTGCTCTCGCCCGGGTGCGCGAGCTTCGACCAATTCCCTGGCTACGCGGAGAGGGGAGACGCGTTCATCGGGTTCGCCAGGGATCTCGCCGGACATCATGGGACCGTCGGACGATGAGTAGCCTGAGGGCCAACCTGTTCCTGGTGGCGCTCGGCCTCTCCATGTTGGGGCTCGTTATGGTCTATTCGGCTACTTACAGTGAGGTTGGGACAGATTTTCTGTTCGTCCGCATCGGGCACACGGTATTCGGCGTCGCCGTCTTCTTTGTGGCCAGCCGGGTCAGGTATACATCGTGGCGCAGGTATGCCCCTGCCCTGTACGTGATCGTACTTCTCGGCCTCATCCTCGTCCTCATTCCCGGTATAGGAACCCAGATCAACGGCGCCAGACGCTGGCTCGACCTCGGCCCCATGAGCATCCAGCCCGCGGAGTTCGCGAAGCTCGCCGCCATTCTGATCCTGAGCTGCGCCCTCGCGCGTCTGCCTCATGGTTCGGGACTTCCCGTCAAGCCCCTCCTTGCCGTCGGGGTCCTCTTCATCCTCGTCTTCGTCGAACCTGATTTCGGCACCTCCGTGGTCCTGCTCGCGGGCGTGGCGGGAACGCTGTGGGCCTCCGAGCTTAGGACGAGGGACCTGGTGCTCTCTGGGCTCGTTGGGCTGGTGGCGGTGGCGGGGATGATGGTCCTCGAGCCCTATCGCCGCGAGCGGTTCCTCACGTTCCTCGATCCCTGGGCCGCTGCGGACGGCTCTGGCTACCAGGTCGTCCAGTCCATGGTGGCCATAAAGGCCGGGGGGTTTTTTGGTTCAGGGGCAGGATCGGGCGGACAGGGAACATACGTCCCCGAGCTGGGCACGGATATGATCTTCGCCCTGATAGGAGAGGAACTCGGCCTGATCGGGATGGTCGTCGTGATCGCCGCCTTCGGCTTTATCGCCCTGGCCGGGCTGAGGATAGCCATGAATGCCCCGTCGGTGATGGCGCGGTGCGTGGCCGCGGGCCTGACTACGATGCTCATCGCCCAGGCCACCTTCAACATCGGGGCAGCCATGGTCGTTCTCCCGCTCGCAGGGATGACGCTCCCATTCGTCAGCTACGGTGGTTCGAGTCTGCTGGTATGCTTCGCCGCCGTGGGTATCCTCTACAGGATTTCGGAGGACAGTGAACGAGCCAGAGAGATCAAACACACCGCGAGTCCTGATCGCAGGAGGCGGCACGGGGGGGCACGCTATCCCCGCGCTGTGCGTGGCGGATGATTTGAAAGCGAGAGGAGCGTTAGTCGAGTTCGTGGGATCCAGCTCAGGCATCGAAACGTCCCTCGTCCCCGACCAAGGCTACACCCTGCACGCCCTGCCCCTGACGGGTCTCGCCGGAAGCCCGCCGGCCCAGGCCCGCGCCGCCCTCCTATCCCTGAACGCCGTCGCCCGTTGTAGACGCATAATACAACGGTTGAGGCCGTTGTCGGTTCTCGGCGTCGGGGGCTACGCGAGCGCGCCGGCGGTGATCGCGGCCAGGACGCTCGGCGTGCCCACGTTCCTGCACGAGCAGAACTCTGTCCCCGGACGGGTCAACCGCCTGGCCAGCCGCTTCACGACGCAGACGTTGGCCACGTTCCCCGACGCCGTGGGGCGGCTCGGGAACGCCGTATGGGTCGGTATGCCTACAAGGGCCGAGATCTTCGAGGCTTCGCGGGAGGAAGCACTGCGGGATCTCGGCCTGGAGCCTCCGGTCGTTCTCGTCTTCGGCGGGAGCGGGGGTGCGCTGAGGATCAACCTCGCGGCGGCGGAGGCGTTCGGGGGCACGACGGCGTACACGGTCGTCCAGATCTCCGGCCGCAGGGATTTCTCGCGGCTCCGGACGAACAACCCCAGGCACACGATCCTCGAGTTCGTCTTGGACATCTGGCGGTACCTGGCCGCCGCGGACGTGGTCGTTAGCAGGGCCGGCGCGGGCTCTCTGTTCGACATTGCGGCCGCCGGGAAGGCGGCGATCCTCATCCCCTTCCCCCACGCGACGGGGGATCACCAGCTCCAGAACGCCAGGTACTTTACCGACGGGGGGGCCGCGGAGTTGATGCTAGACTCCGAGGTCGGTGCACGTACACTTCGCGACCGCGTCGAAGCCCTGTTGGAAGACGATGCCCGGCGGGAGGAGCTTGGCCGGCGCATGGGCGCGCTCGCCACGCCTGGTGCGGCTGGTGAAGTAGCCCGGCGATTGCTGCGTGCCGGACAGAAGGAGATTGGCGCATGAACATACACATGATCGGCATCGGCGGGGCGGGAATGAGTGGGATCGCCGAGGTCCTGGCCAGCAGAGGTCACAGCGTCACGGGCTCGGATCTCAAGGAGTCTCCTTACACCCGCAGGCTGCGTGAGGCGGGCGTCACCGTCTACATCGGGCACGCCCCGGACCAGGTAGGGGACGCAGACCGTGTGGTGATCTCGACGGCTATACCAACGACGAACCCGGAGCTCCTCCAAGCCAGGCGTAGGTCGATCCCCATTATCCCGCGCGCCTCAGCACTCGCCTGGATCCTCCAGGGTAGCCGCAGCGTCGCCGTGGCAGGAACCCACGGCAAGACGACGACGACGAGCATGACGGCGCACGTCCTCGAGGCTCTGGGCGAGAGCCCGACGGCCCTGATAGGCGGCGAACTGAACGACATCGGCAGCAACGTCGCCTTCGGGAGTTCCGACCTCGTCGTGGCCGAGGCGGACGAGAGCGACCGTTCTTTCCTCTACCTCAGGCCGCAGGCCGCCGTGGTCACGAACGTCGAGTTCGACCACCCGGACTTCTACTCCTCCCTCGACGACGTCGTGGAGACTTTCAGGCAATTCGTCCGCTCTCTGCCCGAGGACGGCCACCTGGTCACCTGTGCCGATGACCCTTCCTGCTCGCTGGTGGCCGCCGAGGCTCCATGCCCCGTAACCACTTACGGCATCGGCTCCGGAGATCTCAGGGCCGACCTTGTGAGCCCGAGCAGCTACGCGCTCTTCGAGGACGACCACCGGCGCGGCGAGGTCGAACTGGGCGTCTACGGGCGCCACAACGTGCTCAACTCCCTGGCGGCGGCCGCGGTCGCCCGCTGGCTCGGACACGGGGTTTTCGAGGCGGCCAGCACCCTCCGAACCTTCGGGGGCGTGCGCCGCCGCTTCCAGCTCAAGGGAGAGCAGGCAGAGGTACGCGTCGTCGACGACTACGCCCACCATCCTACCGAGCTCTCGGCCACGCTCGCTGCCGCCAGGTCCACCATGCCAGGGGATGGAAGGGTCATCGCCGTCTTCCAACCCCACCGTTACTCGCGTACCCGCGCCCTCTACAGAGAGTTCGGCGCCTCCTTCTCCTCGGCCGATGCCGTCCTCGTCACCGAGGTCTACGGCGCCGGTGAGTTGCCCCAACCAGGGGTCAACGGCAAGCTGATAGTCGACGCTATTTGCGAGACGCGGGGCCACCCCGAGGTCTACTACATACCCCAGCAAGACGCCATACCAGCGGTGCTGCAAAGCGTCTCCAGAAGGGGAGACCTCGTGCTCACCCTCGGCGCGGGTGACATCTCTAAGGCCGGAGAAGACCTCCTCGGCATACTGGAGGAGCGAGGATCCAAACCCTGAGAACATCCCTGCGCGCCGTCCTGATCTCGGTCGCCACGGCCGCCGCTACTACCCTCATCCTCATCCTCGTCACCTACCTCGCTTTCCCCGTCACCGGCGTCAGGGTGGAAGGCGCCCGGATGTACCCCGAATCCGAAGTCACAGGCGCAGTCCCAGACCACGCCAGCCTCCTCACCCTCAACGAAGAGATGCTGAAGCGCGACCTGGAGTCTCATCCTTGGGTTCAGGGTGCGGAGGTGAACGAGAACTGGAACTCCGGTATAGTTACCGTTCAGGTTGAGGAGCGTCGGCCCGTGTTGGATGCCGACGTGGACGGGCGGAGGTTCGTTCTCTCGGCCGACGGCGAGGAGCTTCCGGGGCCGGGGGGAGCCGGTCTCGAGAGGGTGGAGTTGGATCGCGACCAGGTAGGGGAGATCTTGGTGTTCGCGAGGACGTTGTACGGGAGCGGGTTGACGCTGGAGTCTGTCGACGGGGCTGGTGCCGCGGGCATCGAGGCCACGGTGGAAGGCCGCGAGGTCATCTTCTCTGGGAATGTTGGTGAGCGTCGGGTCATGGCCTTGAAACGCATCATGCCTGAGCATCCCGACGCCAGGGTCTTCGACCTGCGATCGCCGGAGAGGGTGGTCGTCGAAGTCCCGCGCGAAACGCGCAGCGAGCCAAGGGGCTAGTCGACCGTGGCGCAGACGCTAGCCTACGGGATAGACGTGGGCACCACCAAGGTAGTGGCGATCGCTGGCCGGGTGGATCCGCGAAGGGGCTGGGTCGAAGTCCTATCCATGGGGGAGGCGCCGAGCTACGGCCTCAAGCGGGGGGTTGTGGTAGACCGCAAGGCCACCGCTGATTCGGTCGCCGAAGCCATGGAAGCCTGCGGTGTTCGCGGCGGTAGCGTGACCGTCGGTATCGCCGGTAGCCACATCTCTTCGTTCAACACGGAGGTCACGCTCCTGAACCGCAGCAGGGATCTGACGGTCACGGACAGGTTCGTCCAAAAGCTCGAACAAGAGGCCCGCCAGCTCGACCTGCACGAGGACGAGCGGGTGATACACGTCGTCCCCCGGGGCTACGTGCTCGATGGGTCCGAGGGCGTCAAGAACCCGGAAGGCCTCGCCGCCCGCAAGGTGACTATGCGCGCGCACGTTGTGAGTGGGGCGATCTCCAGCATCCAGAACCTCCTGCGCGCCGTCGAGGACTGCGGCGTCGAGGTCTCGAGGATAGTGCTAGAGCCACTGGCATCGGCCGAAGCCTGCCTGCTCGACTCCGACCGCGAATCCGGCATCGTCCTCCTGGATATGGGCGGAGGCACGACCGACATCGCAACCTTCTACAGGGGGGCCCTCACCCATACAGACGTCATCCCCATCGGCGGTGAGAGCTTCACCTCGGATGTCGCCTACGGCCTCAAGATTCCCGGGCACCATGCCGAGGAACTCAAGCTTCGCTACGGTACCGTCCTCTCCGACGCCGTCGACCCCGTGGCCGCCGTCAAGCTCGACGACCGCCACTACAACGCGAGCTTTATAAGCCAGATCCTCGAGTACCGCGCCCGCGAAGTGCTCGACTACGTGCGCGACTCCTTGGATCGGACCATGTCGAGGGAACTCGTTCCGGGCGGCGTCGCACTTACCGGAGGAGGCTCCTTGCTCGACGGGATGACAGGGCTCACGGAAGAAGTTCTCGGTATGCGCGCAAAGACCGTAAGCCCTCGCCGCGTTAGGGGCGAGGTTGAACCTGTACAGAAACCTCAGTATGCAACGGCGGTGGGTCTGCTATACTTCTCGGCCAGAAACGATGACCCTAGACCAAAGGGTAAAGGTGCAGGGACGCATAGTTTTGGTAGCATATTGGAGGCGGTCAAGGGCTGGTTCCGGGGGAGGTAGACCCGAGGGCCTCGACGAACGTGTGATGGAGGGTTAAGTAGGCATGTTGGACGCGGCGACTAATTATCTGGCGGTCATAAAAGTTGTCGGCATTGGCGGAGGGGGGACCAACGCCGTGAACCGCATGATCAACTCCGGTCTGCAGGGGGTTGAGTTCATAGCGATAAACACGGATGCCCAGGCCCTCCAGATGTGTGATGCCGACCAGAAGATCCACATAGGGGAGAAGATCACGCGCGGCCTCGGCGCCGGCGCGGACCCGAAGATCGGGATGGAGGCCGCGGAGGAGAACAAGGCGGAGATCGAAGAGGCGATGCGCGGCGCCGACATGGTCTTCGTCACCGCGGGCAAGGGCGGCGGGACCGGCACGGGCGCCGCCCCGGTGGTCGCCAAGATAGCCAGGGACTCGGGGGCGCTGACCGTCGGGGTCGTAACGCGTCCTTTCGCCTTCGAGGGCCGCAGGCGTTCTACTTACGCCGAGGAGGGCATCAAGCGCCTCAAGGAGAACGTCGACTCCCTCATCATCATCCCCAACGACAGGCTCTTGCAGGTCGCCGAGAAGCGGACCAGCATGATGGACGCCTTCAGGATGGCCGACGACATCCTGAGGAAGGGTGTCCAGGGCATCACCGACCTCATTACGGTGCCCGGCCTCATAAACCTGGACTTCGCCGACGTGCGCACGATCATGCACGACTCCGGTTCGGCCCTTATGGGCATCGGCGAGTCGAGCAGCGAGACCAGGGGAACAGAGGCCGCGAAGACCGCCATCTCGAGCCCCCTGCTCGAGGCTTCCATCGACGGGGCTACGGGGATCATACTGAATATCACGGGCGGCCCCGACCTCGGGCTCTTCGAGGTCAACGAGGCGGCAGAGATCGTCCACAACGCGGCGCATCAGGACGCGAACCTGATCTTCGGGGCCGTTATCGACGAGAACAACGGCGACAGGGTGAGCGTGACCGTGATAGCCACGGGCTTCGACCAGCGCCTCGCCAACCAGCGCCGCTCCGAGCGTCCCGCTGCCGAACCGCTGCAACAAGAGGAGCCGGCGGCCGCCTCGCAGGAGGCCACCGGAGATGTCCTGGACATTCCGGCCTTCCTCAGGCGCAGGTAGGTCCGCGCCGAGGCGTGCGTAGGGCCGATACCCAGAGCTCATACGGCGCCCCCTCAGCGATGCACACCGCGAGAGGGGGCGCCGTCTACATCGCACCGCACCCGGCGCCCCAGGGAGCCGGGATCTTCTTCTTCACCCGTCTCGGCGGCGCCTCGGAACCACCGTACGACTCGCTGAACGTCTCCAAGAAGGTCGGCGACGACCCCGAGGCGGTCGACGAGAACCTCTCCAGGATCAGGAGCGCCACGGATCTCAGGCCAGCGGCCTGGGTCCGCCAGGTCGCGGGGGACAGGGTGGTTCGCGTCTCTGGGCCTGGCTTCGCCGGTGAGGCCGACGCGCTGGTGAGCGCCGAGACGGACCTCTGCCTCTCTGTGGCCGTGGCCGACTGCGTCCCCGTCGCGTTCTTCGGCGAGCGTGAGGTAGGGATGGTGCACTCCGGCTGGCGCGGCACCCTCTCGGGCATCTCGGGGAAGACGGCGCACGGTCTCGGAGGGGACCGCGTGCACGCCTATATAGGGCCGTCCATCCGCCGCTGCTGCTACGAGGTGTCGGCGGAGCTCGCCGCGGAGTTCGCCGCGGAGTTCGGTGAGGAGGTGGTATCGGGCCGCCACCTTTCACTGCAGGACGCCATAAGGGTAGACCTTGAGAGGGCCGGGGTCGGGGTCAGTGACCTGGGACTCTGCAGCGGCTGCCGGCCGGATCTGTTCTACTCCCACCGCAAGCAGGGGCCCCGCACGGGACGCAATCTCGCGTCGGTGGTGAGGGAGGCCCGATGAACGTGCAAGTCGCAGAGATCAGGGACCGACTCGCGGGCGTGCAAGAGACCATACAGGGTGCCCTGGAGAGGAGTGGGCGCGGCGAGGAGCAGGTCCGCATCCTCGTCGCCACCAAGTATTACGACCCGGAGCAACTCTCCGAACTCGCCCAGGCTGGCGTAGATCTCATCGGAGAGAACCGTGCAGAGGACCTACTCGACAAGCAGGACCTTTTCGGTGATCGCTTCGAGTGGCACTTTATCGGTCATCTTCAGAGACGCAAGGCGAAGGTGGTGGTGCCGAGGGTGACCCTGGTGCACTCCGTGGATTCGGTGCGCCTGATCGAGGAGCTCGCCAAGAGAGCGCCCGAGGGTGGGGCCGACATCCTCATCCAGGTAAACGTGGCCGATGAGGAGTCCAAGTACGGCGTCTCCGAGGAGGAAATTGGGGGGCTGTTGGACGCCGCGGCACAGACCGGGGGGAGAGTCAGGGCGAGAGGGTTCATGACGCTGGCCCCGCTGGTCGACGACCCAGAAGACGTACGCTACGTTTTCGCGAAACTTCGCACGATCCGTGATAGTCTACGAGAAAGTTGGAGTCCGCACTTCGATCTCTCCGAACTCTCCATGGGTATGAGTGGCGATTATGAGGTAGCGGTTGAAGAGGGAGCGACCGTGGTCAGGATCGGGCGGATGCTAATTGAGGAGGATGGGTCCGTAAGGAGGCACGATGGGAGTTAGGGACCGTCTGGACCGGATCGCGGCCTGGTTCGGGTTCGGTGTCGATGACGAGGATTACTATGAGGACGAAGTCGAAGAGGAGCGCCGTTACGCCGGCGAAGCCTACGCCGGCGGCGCGCGCGGCGCCGAGCCAGGACCGACCGTGAGACGCCTCGGCAGGGCTGAACGCTCTTCGGCCTTCGGTACTTCGCTGGGGGACCTCTTCGGCAGCGAGGGCTCCGGAAGGGCAGAGAGCTACGCAGGGCAGAACCCGCCCTCGCACCTGCGGCCGGTCCCCGACCAGCGCACGACCCGCGTAAGCGTCCTCGAGCCCTCCAGTTTCAACGACGCCCAGAACCTCGCGGACCGCTTCAAGCGCCAGCACCCGGTGATCCTGAACCTCCAGAACGTCGACGGCGACCTCAGCCGCAGGATGGTGGACTTCTGCTCGGGCCTGACCTACGCGCTCGACGGCAACATCCAGTCGGTCGCCAACAGGGTCTTCCTGCTTACCCCGCGCGACGTCGAGGTGAGCGCAGAGGAGCGCAAGCGCATCGCCGAGCGGGCGTTCTTCAATCAGCTCTAAGGGTCTTCCAGGGGGACTTTGAAGAAGGTCGGGATAATAGGGGCGGGTAAGATCGGAGGCTCCCTACTCCTCAGGCTCGCCGAGTCGGGCGGCTTCGACCTCGGCGCGAGCGACATTCATACCGAACAGCTTAGGCCATACGAAAGCGCCGGCGTCCGCACGACCTCTTCGAACAGGGAACTCGCCGAGGCCAGCGACCTCGTTATCGCGGCCGTCAAGCCCTGGGACGTGGCGCAGGTGATGGAGGAGATCTCACCCTCTTTCACAGACAATGACAAGGCGGTCGCGAGCGTCGCCGCCGGTGTCTCTATCGCGCGCATCTCAGAGAGCCTGCCGCAAGGGACGGCGATCCTGCGCGTGATGCCGAACGTGTGCGCTTCGGTCGGACTCGGCTCCGCCGTAGTCACCGCGAACGAGGCCGGCCGCGCGGCGCTTCCCACGGTCATGGATATCTTCCGCCACGTAGGGGAAGTTCAGGAGTTGCCAGAACGCCTCTTCGACGCGGCGACGGCCTTACATGGTTCGGGACCGGCGTACGTCGCACTCTTCGCCGACGCCCTGATACAGGCCGGTGTAAGGGAGGGCATACCGCGGGACGTCGCGCGCAGGCTCGTGATCGCAACCATAGGCGGGACGGCGGTGCTGTTGAAGGAGCGGAGCGCCCACCAGGTGCGCGACGAGGTGATGACCCCGGGCGGCACGACGGCCGCGGCGTTCGTCGCGATGGAGAAGGCAGGGTTCGTGGCGGCCGTCTACGACGGGGTCGAGGCCGCGACCGAGAGGGCGCGGGGGCTCGGCGGATGACCGTGGCCCTCCTACAACAGTTCGGGTTTTCTGTGGCGAGCCTTCTCGCGGGTGTGGTGAACTACACGTACTACATACTGTTCGGTTTCATCATCGCCTCGATCCTCTTCTCCTGGTTTCCAGGCTACCCTTCGAGCAGCTTTATGCAGGCCGTCTTCGACGCGGTCAGGGCAGTGACCAACCCTATCCTGATGCCCATAAGGAGCCGCGTGCCGATGCTGCGGCTCGGCGGGTTCGGCATAGACCTCTCGCCGATCATCGCGATCCTCGGGCTCTCCATCGCAAGAACCTTGCTTCTGATCATCATTGAACGCTTCATTGGACCTGTTACGGGGTGATGAGAGATGCCGATACGGCCCATCGACGTGAGGCGCAAAGAGTTCAAGAGCGCCTTCCGCGGCTACGACGCGAACCAGGTCGACGACTTCCTCGACTCTGTGGCCGACGAGTACGAACGCAGCTATACGGAGAACCAGAGGATGCGCGAGGAAGTGTCGAGCCTTCGCGACCGCCTGCAGCAATTCGAGGACCTCGAAGGTTCGATCCGGGCCGCCCTCGTACACGCCGAGCAGGCCTCCAACGACCTCCGCAGGGCCGCGACCGAGGAGGCCGAGGGCATAAAGCAGAGCGCCCAGAGGGAGGCGGAATTCACCATCAGGGAGGCGCAGAGCCGCTCTCATCAGATGCTCGCCGATACTTCATCCCGGATAGAACGCGTCCAGGACTCCTACACCGCGCTCCAGGAAGCGAAGCGTAGCTTCGCGAATGACTTTCGACTCCTCCTTAAGACCTTCACTGATGTGATGGAGAACCTGGAGGTGTCCTCGGCCGGGGAGATCGAAGCTTCCTTGCACGAGCGCCTCGACACCGAGTCTATCGCCGACGTCCGCGAAGCCGCCGAGGAGGAAGCGCGGTCTGCGGAAGAGGCGATGGTCACGGCAGAGGCAATGGCCGCGGCGGGCATGGTGCCCGAGCCGGTGCCCCAGGATGCGGAAGACACGCTCTCGGGGGTCGACGACTTCGAGCCCGCAGAAGAGGAGCCCGAGGTCCAGGAAACGGGGCCTCCGGCGGATGAGCAGCCAACGGCGGTGATTCGGACGGAAGGGAGTGAGCCCCTAGCCGACGAACCTGAGGTCGTGGAACCCGAGGTGGAGCCATCCACGGCGCAGGACGAGTCGGACCAGGCAGAGGCGGTTCAGGAGTCTCCCGTCTCCGAGCCCGAGGCGGCAAGCGAAGTAGAGCGGGAGGAGCCGTCGCTGGCAGAAGAGAGCAGCTCCGAGCAGTTCTTCGACGAGGAAGGCGAGAACCCAGACAGCCGCATTTTCAGGGCCAGCCGCTTTCTGCGCCGGCGCGACTGAGGGTTCGTCTCTACGAGCGAAGGAGCCCCGCACAGGAACTTCAGAGTAGACCCCTCAGAGACGGGGGAACGTGTCGACAGGCTCGCCGCCAGGCGGCTCGGGATCAGCCGTAGCCGCGTGCAGCGACTCATCGAGGAGAACCTCTTGCTCGTCGATGGCAACGAAACCTCTCCCTCCTACAGGGTCGGCGGCGGGCAGATCGTAGAAGCGCGCGTCCCCGAGGATGACCTCTTGCCCGAGGAGATCCCCGTCCCCGTGATCTTCGAGGACGCGCACATCCTGGTAGTGGATAAACCGGCAGGGCTCGTGGTGCATCCGGGGGCTGGCCATCCGTCGGGTACGCTCGTAAACGCGCTCGTGGGCAAGGGCATCGAAGGTGGGG
This sequence comes from uncultured Rubrobacteraceae bacterium, assembly GCA_963849745.1. Classification (GTDB taxonomy): domain Bacteria; phylum Actinomycetota; class Rubrobacteria; order Rubrobacterales; family Rubrobacteraceae; genus Rubrobacter_D. The sequence continues at coordinate 50,132 of CAWKIM010000002.1, forward strand.
ATGACCCGTTGCGCCCCGGCGTCGTTCACCGGCTCGACCGTGATACGTCAGGCCTTATGGTGCTGGCGAAAGGCGAGCCGGCGTACTCCAGGCTCGTCGGGATGTTGTCTGCCAGGCGAGTGGGCCGCGTCTACAGGGCCCTCGTGGGGGGCGAAGGCCTGCCCAGGACGGGGACCATAGACTCTCCTGTCGGCCGTGACCCGGACAACCCCACTCTCATGGCTGCTGGCGTAGGTAAGCCGGCCGTCACGCACTTCGAGGTGCTCGCCACAGCGGCGGAACATACGATGCTGCGCGTACGGCTCGAGACGGGGAGGACGCACCAGATCAGGGTCCACCTCTCGGCCATCGGATACCCGATCTACGCCGACCCTTTGTACGGCGATCCGGTCCCCGGCCATCGTCTCTGGCTACACGCCGAACGGCTCTCCTTCGAACACCCTGTAGGTGGCGAGGCCCTCGAGTTTCGCTCCGAGATCCCCGAGGACTTGCGGGACTCGGCAGCAGAACTTGACGGCTCCCTCGCCCTCTGGTAGCTTGACCCTCGGCGTAGCGATCCTTTAACGGCGTCCCGTGAGACGCGAAGGAGGCAGGCTTGAGCCGAACGAGCGTCCACGAGCACGCGCATTCGAAGGTGCTCGCCCCCGACGGACTGAACCGTTCCCTTCGTCGCATCTCGCACGAGATTCTGGAACGAAACGCCTCTTGCCTCGACAGGCTCGCGCTCGTCGGGATCCTTACCCGGGGAGTCCCCCTGGCGCAGAGGATCTCGGCGAACGTCCGCGAGTTCGAAGGCCTCGAGCTCCCCGTCGGCTCCCTGGATATAACGCTCCATCGCGATGACCTCGAAAAGGAGGATCCCGAAGTGCGGGGCAGCAACGTGCCGTTCGACGTGACGGGAAAGACCGTCATCCTCGTCGACGACGTTCTCTACACGGGGAGGACCGCGCGCGCCGCGATGGACGCGCTCCTCGAGCTCGGGCGTCCGGCCGCGGTCAGGTTGGCGATTCTCGTCGACCGCGGCCACAGAGAGCTGCCGGTCCGGGCCGACTACGTCGGTAAGAACGTGCCAACCGCGCACAACGAAAGAGTGCTTGTCAACCTGGAGGAGACCGATGGGGAGGACGGGGTGATCGTCGTTGGAGACTAGGAGCTTGCTTACCCTCGAAGACATAGGCCGCGAAGACATCAGGGAGGTCCTCGACCTGGCAAGGGCGTTTGCGGAGGGACGTGTCGGGGAAGCGCTTGAGGGCAAGACCGTTTGCCTGGCCTTCTTCGAGGCGTCGACGAGGACCGCCGTCTCCTTCGAGCTCGCCGCGAGGCGTTCTGGGGCGCATGTGATCTCGCTCTCCGAAAGGGGCTCCGCCATCGCCAAGGGCGAGTCCCTGATCGACACCGTGGTAACCCTCGACCGCCTCGGGGCGGATGCGATCGTGCTTCGGCATCAGGCCGCGGGGGCGGCGGCCCTCGCCGCCCGCCACACCTCGGCTCCGGTGATCAACGCCGGCGACGGCTGCGGCCAGCACCCGACGCAGGCTCTCCTCGACCTCTACGCCCTCGGCGAGGCGCTCGGCGGCTTCGACGGACTCAGGGATCGACGCGTCGCCGTCGTGGGCGACGTACTCCACAGCAGGGTGGCGCGTAGCGTCATACCCGGCTTCTTGCAGGCAGGGATGGAGGTCGCTCTCGTAGCACCCAGGACGCTCCTGCCGCCGGACGAAGGTGTCTTCGACCTGCCCGTACTCACCTCCGTGGACGAGGCGCTCGCGTGGGGCGCGGACGTTCTCTACATGCTGCGACTCCAGAGGGAGAGGATGACGGGCGCGCGGATACCCTCCGTCGCGGAGTACGTCAGGTTCTACGGTGTGTCGCGGCGCCACCTGCACGGTGGTGCTCTGGTCATGCATCCCGGCCCGGTCAACAGGGGGGTGGAGATCTCGGGCGACGTCGTCCTCGACGCCTCGTCCCTGATCCCCGATCAGGTCGCCGCCGGCGTCTGCGTCCGCTCGGCCGTCCTCGCCCTCTCGACGGGCGCCGTCCGGAGCGTAGCCGCGTGATGCTGAAAGACGGCTACCCGAAGGAACTGGTAATACGAAAAGCCCACGTGCTCGACCCTGCTACGGGCCTGGACGGGATCCTGGACTTACGCCTCTCATCGGGACGCGTCGCTGAGATCGGCGAGGACCTTCGCGGGCCGCGCACTTTGGACGCAGATGGCCTGCATCTGTTCCCTGGCTTCGTCGACGTCCACGCCCACTGGCGTACGCCGGGGCGCGAGGACGAGGAAGATATCGAGAGCGGCTCGGCCGCTGCGGCGGCCGGAGGCTTCACCGGCGTGGTCATGATGCCGAACACGGATCCCATCGTGGACCGCCCCGTCGTTGTCAGCGGTCTCGTCGGACGCGTCGAGCGGGAGTCGAGGGTGCGGGCGCGCATCTCTGCGGCCCTCCACGTCGGGCTCGCCGGCGAGAGGCTGACGGAGATGCGCCTCCTCAAGCAGGCCGGCGCGTTCTGTGTCTCCGACGACGGGCTGGGGACGGCTTCGGCTGGCGTCCTCAGGAACGGTATGCTCTACGCCCGCTCTGCAGGGCTGCCCGTGATCCTGCACTGCGAAGACCACACGCTGGCTACCGGCGTCGTGCACGACGGGGTAGCCGCCTCGCTCGCCGGAATCCCAGGCTCTCCGGCCAGCGCGGAAGACGCCGCCACAGCGACGGCCCTCATCCTCGCCGCCGAGACGGGGGCCAGGGTGCACATAACCCACGTCTCCACGGCCCTCTCGGCCGCGCTCGTCGGCTTCTTCAGGGACAGGGCCGACGTCACCGCCGACACGACACCCCACCACCTGACTCTGACGGAAGATCTCGTCTCCACGCTCGACGGCCTCTACCGCGTCAACCCGCCGCTCAGGCCCGAGGATGACCGCGCCGGCCTCGGGCTGGCCCTTCGCGACAGGGTCCTCGACTTCGTCGCAACAGACCACGCGCCCCACGCCCCGGAGGAGAAAGAATTGCCGATAGAAGAGGCCGCGCCCGGTTTTCTCGGTCACGAGACGGCCTTCGCCGCGCTGTACACCGATCTGGTCCTCGGCGGCAGGCTCTCGCTGGAACGCCTTGTAGAAGCGATGAGTAACGGCCCTGGCCACTGGGTCGGTACGGGGGGCAGCCTGGCCACAGGGGCGCCGGCGGATCTCACGCTCGTCGACCTCTCGGAGGAGTGGACGGTAGGGAGGGGTACGCTCGTAAGCCGCTCGTCCAACTCCCCCTATCTCGGAAGGACGCTGAAGGGCAGGGTTGTGGGTACTATAGTTGGTGGAGAGCCGGTACACGACAGAACTGGAGCAAAATTTGGTGCACGTGCGTAACGGAGGGCGGAGCAGGGCGATGCTGGTACTCGAGGATGGGGCTGCCTTCCAGGGTTGGAGCTTCGCCGGAGACGGCGAGGTTGCGGGCGAGGTGGTCTTCACGACGAGCATGGTCGGCTACCAGGAGACCATCACGGACCCTTCTTACAGGGGTCAGATCCTGCTCTTCACCTATCCGCTTATCGGGAACTATGGTGTGATCCCCGGCGACGACGAGTCACGCAAGGTCCAGGCGACCGCCGTCCTCGTCCGCGAGTACACGCCACACCCGAGCAACTGGGCGAGCGAGCGTTCCCTGGGGGACCTGCTCGACGAGTGCGGTGTTCTCGGCGTGGAGGGCATGGATACCCGCGCCCTGACGCGGCACCTCAGGGACAGGGGCGCGATGCGCGGTGTGATCTCCACCTCGGAGACGGACCGAAACGTCCTGCGCGAGCGGGCAAACGCCCACCCTTCGATGGTCGGCCTCGACCTCGCCTCGACGAGCTCAGATCTCACGGAGCCCACACTCCTTCCCGCCTTCGGAGAGGAACGCTGCCGCGTCGTCGCCATCGACTACGGGGTGAAGGATTCCATCTACAGGGAGCTCCGTAGCCGCGGCACCTCTGTTCATGCGATGCCCGGCTCCGCCACCTCTGAAGAGATCCTTGCCGCCGAGCCTGACGGCCTCTTCCTCTCCAACGGACCCGGCGACCCGGCCGCCCTCGGAGCGGCGGTCGACACCCTGCGCCCGCTGCTCGGCGAGATCCCCACGTTCGGCATCTGCCTCGGACACCAACTCCTCGGGCTCGCCCTCGGTTGCGAGACCTACAAACTGCCCTTCGGCCACCACGGCGCGAACCACCCCGTCAGGAACCTCGATACGGGACGCATAGAGATAACGAGCCAGAACCACGGCTTCGCCGTAAGCGAGGATTCACTCACAAGCGGCGTCGAGTTGACCCACCGCAACCTCTACGACGGCACCGTCGAAGGCATCAGTAGCCCCCATCAGAGGGCCTGGAGCGTGCAGTACCATCCCGAGTCGAGCCCTGGCCCGAGGGACTCTGGCTACCTCTTCGAAGAGTTTGTGAACAGCATCGCAGAGAAGGCGCGGGCCTAGCGTGCCGCGGCGCGACGACATCGAGAGCGTCCTGATCATCGGCTCCGGTCCGATCGTGATCGGGCAGGCCGCGGAGTTCGACTACTCGGGCACCCAGGCCTGCCACGCCTTGCGCGAGGAGGGTTACCGCGTGATCCTCGTAAACTCCAATCCGGCGACCATAATGACGGACCCGGAGGTCGCTGACGTAACCTACGTCGAGCCCCTGACGGCCGAAACCGTCACCGAGATACTCCGCCGCGAGCGCCCCGACGCGCTGCTCCCCACCCTGGGAGGCCAGACCGCCCTTAACCTGGCCGTCGAACTCAGCGAGACGGGTATACTCGACGAGACGGGCGTCGAGCTCCTCGGGGCATCCATCCCCTCGATCCGCAAAGCCGAGGACCGCGAGCTCTTCTCCCAGGCCATGCGCCGAATCGGCCTTAAAGTTCCCCCCAGCCGCACGGTCCGCAGCCTCGCCGAAGCCGAGGAACTGGCAGCAAAGATCGGATTCCCTCTGATCATCCGCCCCAGCTTCACCCTCGGCGGCAAAGGAGGCGCCACAGCCACCGACCACCGCGAGCTTCGCCGCGCCGTCATCGACGGCCTCGACGCCAGCCCCGTGGGGAGTGCCCTCGTCGAAAAGAGCGTCGCTGGTTGGAAGGAGTTCGAGCTCGAGGTCATGCGCGACCTCGCAGATAACGTCGTCGTGATCTGCTCCATAGAGAACGTGGACCCCATGGGCGTCCATACAGGCGACTCCATAACCGTGGCCCCGGCCCAGACCCTCTCAGACCGCCAGTACCAGACCCTCCGTTCCGCATCTTTACGCATAATACGCGAGATTGGGGTTTCCACCGGGGGGTCCAACATCCAGTTTGCGGTCGACCCTGAGAGGGACGAGTACTACGTGATCGAGATGAACCCGCGGGTGAGCCGTTCGAGTGCCTTGGCGAGCAAGGCGACGGGGTTTCCGATCGCGAAGATAGCCGCAAAGCTGGCGGTAGGGTACTCCCTCGATGAGATCCCGAACGACATTACGCACGCGACGCCCGCCTCCTTCGAGCCTGCGCTGGACTACGTGGTTACCAAGGTACCCCGCTTCGCTTTCGAGAAGTTCCCCGGCGCCGCGCCGAGGCTGACGACCAGGATGCACTCGGTTGGCGAGGTCATGGCGATAGGGAGGACGTTCACGGAGAGCCTGATGAAGGCTTTGGCATCGCTGGAGGTGGACGCCCAGGACGTCCATGCCGGCCTCGACGAGCCGAGCCCGTACCGCGTCTTCGCCATCTTCGATGCCCTGCGCGCCGGGATGGACATACCGGAGATATTCGACCGCACCTCCATAGACCCATTCTTCATCGCCTCCATGGCCAGGATCGTGGCCGCGGAAGACTCCGTCTCCGTGTCTTCAGGGGTCGAGGAGCTGCGTGAGCTCAAGAGGATCGGGCTTACCGACGAGACCATCGCGACGGCATCGGGAACCTCGGTGGAGGTTGTTCGGGGCGTGAGGCGGGCCCTCGGAGTCTCGCCGACCTACAAGTCCGTGGATACCTGCGCCGGCGAGTTCCCAGCGCGCACGCCCTACTATTACTCGACCTACGAGGAGGAGGACGAGGTCAGGCGCGAGGAGAATGCCTCCGTCGTCGTCCTCGGCAGCGGACCCAACCGCATCGGCCAGGGCATCGAGTTCGACTACGCCTGCGTCCACGCCAGTTACGCCCTCGCGGAGAGCGGCTACGATGCGGTCATGGTCAACTCGAACCCGGAGACCGTCTCCACCGACTACGACACCTCGACGCGTCTCTACTTCGAGCCGCTCACCGCGGAACACGTGCTCGAGGTCATAAAGCGCGAGGAACCAGAAGGGGTGGTCCTGCAGTTCGGTGGCCAGAGTCCCCTGAAGCTCGCGCACGAGTTGGAAGCGGCAGGAGTGCGAATCCTCGGCACCTCGCCCGAGGCCATAGACCTTGCGGAAGACCGCTCCAGGTTCGGACGGCTCCTAGCAGAGCTCGGCATCCCGCACCCCAGGTTCGGGACGGCATCGACGGCCGAGGAGGCGAGGGAGGTGGCGCGCGAGCTCGGGTATCCGGTCGTCGTGCGGCCCTCTTACGTGCTCGGCGGGCGCAGGATGGAGATCGTCTACAACGACGCTGACCTCGACCTCTACCTCAGGACCAGCGCAGGCGCTGGCCCAGGACACCCTACCCTCATAGACAAGTTTATGGAGGACTACACCGAAGTCGACGTGGATGCCGTATCTGACGGCGAGGAGGTCTACGTCGGCGGCATCATGGAGCACGTCGAGGAGGCCGGCGTGCATTCGGGCGACTCCTCGTGCGTGACGCCCCCGATCACGATCCATCGGGAGTTGTTGCAGAGGATCGAAGACTACACCAGGAGGTTGGCCCTCTCCGTCGGAGTAGTCGGGCTTATGAACGTGCAGTTCGTCGTTAGGGGCGACGACGTGCTCGTGATCGAGTGCAACCCCCGTGCCTCGCGTACGGTGCCTTTCATCTCCAAGGCGACGGGCGTGCCGCTGGCCAAGATTGCGACCAGAGTTATCCTTGGAGAGAAGCTCAGGGATATGGCGCTGCGTGCTTCCACCAACGGGCATTTCTCCGTCAAGGCGCCCGTCTTCCCGTTCGACAGATTCGCGGACGTCGACCCGCTGCTCGGGCCCGAGATGCGCTCCACCGGCGAAGCCATGGGGATAGACCGCACTTTCGGCGGCGCCTTCGCGAAGGCCCTGACGGCAGCGGGACAAGAGCTTCCCGTCTCGGGGAGGGTCTACATCTCCGTCGCCAACAGGGAGAAGAGGGCCGTCGTGCTCATAGCCAGGGCCTTCGCCGACCTGGGCTTCGAGATCTCCGCGAGCGAAGGGACGGCCGAGGTGCTCAAGAATAACGGGCTGCCGGTCATGATCGTGCCCAAGATAGGGGAGCTCGGGGAGGACGTATTGGGTCTTATAGAGGCTGGCGGTGTCGACCTGATCGTCAACACTCCCTGGGGGCGCGGACCTCGCACCGACGGGTACCTGATCCGGCGCCGCGCCCTCACTCACGGGGTCCCCTGTATCACCACCCTCGCCGGGGCCGCGGCCGCCATCCAGGGCATCGAGGCCAGGGTCCGCGGTGGCACCCGCCGGGTAAACTCCTTGCAGGGTCTCTACGCGGCGCGAGCATGAAGTTCTACGGGGTAGAGGTCGAAGAACGCAGGGAGCTTGGCAGCTACACCCTGCTTCACTACCGCTGGGACCGCGGACCCGTCGAGCCTGGCCAGTTCATCATGGCCAGGGCGGCTGGTTACCCTACCACCCTCGACCCTTTTCTGGCCCGTCCCTTCTCGTTCTACGATTACGCCGGTGAAGTGGCGGGCCTCCTCTTCGAGGTAAGGGGACGTGGCACGGCGCTCCTGGACCACGCATCGACCATAGAGGTAACAACCCCTCTCGGAAAAGGATTCCGGATCGACCCCGGCGCGGGTCGCGCGGCGCTCCTCGGCGGCGGCATAGGCGTCGCGCCGCTCAAGATCCTGGGCCGCAACCTCGACACGATGAACATGCCCTACGACGTGTTCCTCGGGTTCGCGGACGAAAGCTCCACGGTCGTCTCGCGCGAGTTCCCAGGGGCGCACGTTGCAACCATGGACGGGAGCGTTGGCACCCACGGTACGGTCCTTGAGTGCATCCCCGACCTTCGGGACTACGGCGCCGTCTACGCCTGCGGCCCCAACCCTATGCTGGCCGCGGTCAAGCTCGCTACCGGCAACGAGGGCATCTGCCAACTCTCCGTGGAGGAGAGGATGGGCTGCGGCAACGGCTCGTGCAACGGTTGCGTGGTCCCCGTGCACGGAGGCGACTTCGTCAGGTCGTGCATAGAAGGTCCCGTATTCCGTGCCGAGGCACTGGCGTGGTAGCGCGTGAACAGAAGACCGGCGTTGACCTCGCGGTGGAGCTCTGCGGCATACCACTCCGGACGCCTCTAATGCCGGCCTCGGGGACGCTGTCCAAAGAGGCTCTAGGCGAGGTAGATGGCGTCTACGGGGCCATGCTGCCGAAGACGACAACGCCGGTGGCGAGGGCAGGGAACCCGCCGCCCCGCGTGGCCGAGACGCCCGCTGGGATGGTCAACTCTATCGGCCTGCAGAACCCTGGAGTCGGACGCTTCATGCAGAACCTGGACGCGTTCGACGTGGGGATCCCGCTCTTCGTCTCCGTGGCCGGAGACACGGTAGCCGAGTTCGCCTTCCTCTGCGAGCGTCTAGCAGGCGACGAGCGTGTTTCCGCCGTCGAATTAAACCTCTCGTGCCCCAACGTGGAGTGCGGAGGCCTGATGTTCTGCGCGGGGCCAGCCTCCGTCGAGGAGGTGGTTTCTGCCTGCCGGGTCGCAGTTCCGGGCAAACCCATCCTGACCAAGCTGACCAACGAGGGCGTCGTCGAAAACGCCCGGGCCGCCGAGGCCGCAGGCGCCGACGGGCTGACGGTCATAAACACCCTTCCCGCGCTCGCCATAGATGCCCGTACCCGCAAAGTACTGGTGCGGGGCGGCCTCTCGGGCCCCGCAATAAAGCCGGTCGCGCTCCGCGCCGTCTACGACGTGTCAGGCTCGGTGAACATACCGGTGATTGGTAGCGGGGGCGTGGTGAGCGGGACGGATGTGGCCGAGTTCATGCTCGCCGGCGCGACGGCGGTTCAGGTAGGCACGGCGAGCTTCGTCAGGGACCCACACGAGATACTCCACGAGTTTGCGGATTACCTGAAAGAGAACAGCCTGAACGCCGCCGGGCTGACCGGAGCCATACGCGGTGTGCGTCCAGTGCTCGTCACCCCCTTTGCTCGCACTTCGCAGGCTTCGGGTTCTCGGCCGAGAACGGATATGCGTTGATGCAGCTGTCTACCAGTGCAGTCAGCTCATCCTGGTCCCAGGCGTTGAAGAAGTCGGCGTGCATGGTAGAGGCCGCGCCAGACGAGAGCGTCACCGTACCTGAAGTGGTAGGGACTCGGAACTTGACCTCCATGAGGAGCGTCGCCACGGGGTTTGGATGAGTGTCGGGGCACCGTCGTGTGCCGTCGCTTTGGCTGACAGCGTAGGCCATGTGCGAGCGGTGATCGGCGCTGTCTATGAGCAGTTGCCCGTTCGAGTCTTCAGCGACGCAGTCGGGGAAGCGGATAAGCACAACGAGCGTACCGTTGGAACACCGCGTCGGCGGTGACGATGAAGCGGACGCGGCCTGCGCGCACCGCCATGTCACGTGCGTGTTGGGGACCACCTTCAATTCTCCAGGGGGAGGTTGTACATCCCCCTTGCCGCCCGACCGATAGTAGAAGTGGGCGCGGCCGGGTTTGAGGGTACGAGTGCCGTTCTTGTCCTTCCAGCTCGTGGTAGGGATCCAGTAAGCCGATTTGTCGGCGGCATTGACGCAAGTAGTACCTGAGGTGGTGCCGGTATACTTCCGCAAACTCTCGTAGGTGGACGCGTGGTCTGTGGAGCGGTTTCCGAAGAAGTCGTGGCTGTGGGCCGCACCGGGCTTACCAGCGTGGACGATCGGGTCGTCGGAGTTGGTGTGACTATAGTTGCAGCGGGTGACAAAGACCGCCTCGGGGAGGCGACCACCTGGGCGGAGGCGGCGGATGCCTTCCACCACATAAACGCCGCCACGCAGGCGGCCACGGACGCCACCCCTATGATCGACACGAGTGCCAGGCGGCCCTGGCGAGTTCGTTTGCTGCTTGCTTCCATCTTTCCCTCCCCTGCTCATGGACGACAGTACTCGTTCTTTGCGAAACCGGCTCAGCATCTGCTCATGGCGAGTAGGGCATCGTAACTCCTCCTTCACCACCCGCTTGGTCTCTGGCGGGTTCTACCCCTCTCCTCCTTAGAGTATGATGCTTCCGACCAAAGACCGGCGCAACCTCGAAGAAAGCCCCTTTCCACGACGCACTGCGTTCGGCGGCCTCCGCCAACTCGGGTCCGTCCCGGGAGAGGTCGGAGGAGATTGGCCGAACGTTTGGGGAGTTCCCGCTTTTGGTCCGCCTTGGTGAAGGTTCGGGTCCCGAACTCGTGAGCTGGGGTGGCGGGGTAAAGGGTGCGCTGGGCGCGGATGAAGATCTGCGCCGCCGAGGACTGCCGGTGGGCGTACTACGACCACTCCAAGAGCCGTACTGGCAGGTGGTGCGCCATGGAGACTTGCGGTAACCGCCACAAGACCAGGAGGTACCGTCGAAAGAATCGCGCTAGCGTCCGGCAAGGAGGTTAGACCGGGTGCCTTCCGGCGATGGTATACTAATCTGTTGATGTTGAGGCGGGCACCAGAACGGACGGCAGACGAACGTAGGGACGCGCTCGAGGAGGCCAACAGGGTACGTTTCGCAAGGGCCGCGACCAAGCGTGACCTCAAGAGCGGACGGTTGGGCATCTACGACTTGCTTATGGACCCTTCCGAGGAGTTGAGGGGCGCCAAGGTCGAGGAGATGCTTCTCGCTGTCAAAGGTATGGGCCGCATCAAGGTCACGCGTGTCATGAGGGAGGCCGGCATAAGCCGTTCCAAGACCCTTGTGGGGCTTACGCACGGGCAGAGGGACCGTTTGATCAGGGCTCTAGGGTGCGAGGAAGGCTGATCGTCGTCTCCGGTCCCTCCGGAGCAGGTAAGTCGACCCTGATAAAGGCTTCTCTGAAGGAGGTGCCCGAGTTGGCTTACTCCGTCTCGGCGACGACCCGGGGGCCGCGTCCCGGCGAGGTGGATGGTGTAGACTACATCTTCCTCTCGCGCCGGGAGTTCGAGCGTTGGATCCAGGAGAGCCGCTTTCTGGAGTGGGCCGAATACTCTGGTAATCTCTACGGGACGCCGGAGCGCAAGGTCGAGGAGTTTCTGGACGAGGGAAAGTCCGTGATCCTCGAGGTGGAGCTCCAGGGCGCGAGGCAGGTCCAGCTAAAGCGTCCCGATGCCGTGATGGTCTTCGTTCGCGCGCCGTCGCTCGAGGAGACCCGCCGCAGGCTCACGGGAAGGGCCACCGAAACAGAAGAAGCGTTGGAGAGCCGGCTGGCGACCGCCGTAGGCGAAGTCGAGGCCAGGGACGAGTTCGACCACGAGGTCGTAAACGAGAACCGGGAGCAGGCCCGCAAGGACATGATCGAGAAGATGGAACAGATTGTAAGAGGAGGCAACGATGCTGCACGACCTGAAGATAGATGAGCTTCTGGACAAGGTGGACTCCCGCTACGGCCTCGCCGTGGCCAGCGCCAAGAGGGCGCGCCAGATCAACGAGTACACCTCGACCCTGGGCCTAAACGACGCCCTCGGCATCCCCGGCCCGCAGGTCCACACCCGGTCCCAGCATCCGCTGACCATCGCCATCGAGGAGTTGCGCCAGGACAAGCTGTACGTCGCCTTCAGGCAGCCCGCAGAGGACACGGACGAAGAGATCGGGGCCGCCGATGCAGATGACTTCATCAGCCCGCCCGCCGGCGCCGGCGTCCCCCAGGATACGGACATCGACTCGGGCGCACCGCGCGACGAAGGCGTAGCCTGAGACAACGACGTAAGCCTTGACACCTTGATCCTTCTCCGTGTCGGAGCTTCTCCGGGTGCCCTGGCGACCCCCGATGTGGCCAGTGAGATAGCCGGGTCAGATAACAGGGTGGAGGTGATCCTCGGCCAGAGAGCCCGTCGCTTCGTCGGTTCCGCAGCGTTCCGTGATGTCGCCCTGGTAGACGATCCCTCAGAGTCGCCCGAGGCCGTGCTCTTCGCCCCGGCTCCTGCGGACACTCTGGCCAGGCTCGCCCGCGGCATTGACTCTCGCGTCCCGGCGAACACCGTCGTGGCCCCGGATCTCGACGCCGGCACGGCGGACCACCCCGCCGTGCGAGAGAACCTGGATCTTCTCCGAGAAGATGGATACCGCATCGTCGAAGGCCGCGAAGGCGGGATGGCTTCTGCCGGAGAGGTCGTCGCCGGGCTACTCGGTAGTCTCGGCGGCCCCATGGGCGGTCTGCGGCTGCTCGTGACCGCCGGCGGCACCAGGGAGCCCATAGACAGCGTGCGCTTTATCGGGAACCGCTCCTCGGGGAAGATGGGGCTCGCGGTGGCCCGCGAAGCTTTGCGGCTCGGCGCCGAGGTTAGCGTAGTGGCCGCCAACGTAGATACGGTCGAGCCGGGGACCAAATACCAAAAGGTCGAGACCGTGGAGGAGTTACGAGTGGCGGTTCTGGAACTGGCCGCTGACGCGGACGCGCTCGTCATGGCCGCGGCGGTCTCGGACTTCACACCGGCCTCGCAAGTAAGGGAGAAGATCCGGCGCAGCTCGGGAACGACGAGCCTGGAACTCGCCCCCACGGCCGACATACTCGAGGCAGTCAGGGAGCGGTATCCCGACCTCTTTGTGGTAGGATTCGCGGCGACTCACGGGGACCCCGTGGCCGACGCCCGCGAGAAGCTCGCAAGGAAGGGAGCGAACCTCGTGGTGGGCAACGACATCTCCAGAGAAGGCGTAGGGTTCGGCGCCGCCGAGAACGAGGTCTACGTCGTCGGCCGCGAGAACGAGCGATTCGTCCCCAGGGCCTCCAAAGAACAGGTCGCCCGTGTCATCCTGGACAGCATGATCTCGGAGATGGACGAGGAGAGCTAGAGATGGTGGAGAGAGCGGCCGGCCCGACCACCTACAACGCGGCGGACGACCAGAAACTGAAAGCATCCCACCTCTTTACCTCTGAGTCAGTCACCGAGGGCCACCCCGACAAGATAGCGGACCAGATCTCGGACACAATCCTGGACGCGGCGCTAGCGGACGATCCCATGAGCAGGGTGGCCTGCGAGACGCTGGTGACGACGGGACTCGTCGTCGTGGCCGGTGAGATAACGACCTCGACCTACGTGGACATCTCGACGCTGGTGCGCGAGAAGGTCTCCAAGATCGGCTACACCAGGGCCAAGTTCGGCTTCGACGCCGAGACCTGCGGCGTGATCGTCTCCATAGACCCGCAGTCCGCGGATATCGCCCGGGGGGTGGATAGAGCTCTCGAAGCGAGGGAGAGCGAGGGACTCGACGAGATAGGGGCCGGCGACCAGGGGATGATGTTCGGCTACGCCTGCGAGGAGACCGATGAGTTGATGCCTCTCCCGATCACACTCGCTCACGCCCTGACGCGCCGTCTCTCTGATGTACGCAAGAGCCGCGTCCTCGACTACCTGAGGCCTGACGGCAAGAGTCAGGTTACGGTCCGCTACGAGGGGGACAGGCCAGTCGGCATCGAGAAGATCCTGATCTCGGCCCAGCACCGCGACGGGGTGGAGGCCCACATAAAGGACGATCTCCTCGAGACGGTCATACGCCCCGTTATGCCCGACGAATTCTTCGACCCCGGCGCGACCGAGATCATGGTAAACCCCACGGGTAGGTTCGTTACGGGAGGACCTCAAGGCGACACGGGCCTCACGGGACGCAAGATCATCGTGGACACCTACGGGGGGTCGGCCCCGCACGGCGGCGGCGCTTTCTCGGGCAAGGACCCGACCAAGGTCGACCGCTCGGCCTCCTACGCCGCGAGGTGGGTGGCGAAGAACCTCGTCGCAGCAGGACTCGCAGGCCGGTGCCTGGTCCAGGTTGCTTACGCTATCGGCGTCGCCCATCCCGTGAGCGTGATGGTTGAGACGTTCGGCACCGCAAGGACCGACCCGGCGACCCTCGGGACGCTGGTGCAGGAGCATTTCGACCTCAGGCCGGGCGCCATCATCCGCGACCTGAAGCTGCGGAACCCCATCTTCGCGCGCACCGCAGCCTACGGCCATTTCGGACGCCGCGAGCCAGGGTTCACCTGGGAAGAGACCTCGCTCTCGGATGACCTCCGCCGCGCCGCTGGCTTCTAAGAGCGGTTTGCAGTAGGACTGCGGCCTCGCTGCAAACCGAGGTAACAGGCTTCAGGTAAGGGTCCGAGAATCGTGGTGCATTGCATGATGATATCGATACCGGTTCAACGCTCTTGCCTTTCGCCCCCGCGCTAGTAGCCGCTCCATCCACCCGTCATTCCCGCGCAGGCGGGATCCACGTCCTCCAGCGCCGCCACCTGATGCGACGGAGGAGGTGATGAGAGCATGGGCGAGGGCGTGGCCATGGATGTGGAGAAGTTCATGGCGCAGAAAGGCCCGCGGCCCTTCTTGCCGAAGAGATGGATCGTAGAGCGGACGATCGCTTGGCGCTCCCAGAACAGGAGGATGAGCAAGGACTACGAGAGGCTGCAGGAGAGCGGAGAGGCCTTCATCTACGTGGCGATGAGCCGCCTGATGACGAGGAGATTGGCCCGCTCATGAGGCTTTTCGGACAGTTTCCGAAGGGAATTTCTCCGAACTTGGTAGGGGGTTTGGACTTGTGGCATCATGCTTTTTAGGTGCAAAGGGTTAAGGCCCCAACTCGGCGTGTTGGGAGAAGAACTCGTGACCGCACAATCCACCCCAGCCTACGATCCGCCGAGAAGGCCAGAAGGAGCACGGCGCAAGCGACCCATGGACTGGAGGACCTTAGCATGACCATAATGCCGCGTGTAACGCCGCGCGCCGTTCAGAACCAGGGATATGTTAAAGCCAGCAACCAGATGCAGAGCTTCTCCGCGTACCGGGACGTTCCAAACCTCAGGGGTCCGGGCACGCGCGCGGTGGAAGCCTGGTTCCTCGGGCCCAAAGCCGAAAACGCTGAGGAGTTCGAGCGTCTGCTCTTGGAGGCGGTGCGGGACCACGTATTCTGGAGGAGGAACTTTCATCCCGCCGATCCGACGCACATTACGGAACAGATCAAACGCTCGCCGGATTATCTCCAGGCCATGGATTCTCTGAAAGAAAACTACCGTTCGTTGCTGGCTTTCCTCAAGAAGAGCGCGCCCTTCTTCAGCATGCGCTACCAGGGGCATATGAACTGGGACCTCACCATGGCGAGCATGCTGGGCTACTTCGCTGCGATGCTCTACAATCCCAACAATGTGGCCTTCGAACAGTCGACGGCGACCACATTACTCGAGATACTGGTCGGCGACGATCTGTGCAGGATGCTGGGGTACGCGATCCCCGAGGAGCAAGAGATCGAAGACGGGGCGATCCGCCCGTGGGGGCACATCACGTGCGATGGGACGGTGGCGAACATCGAAGCCATCTGGTCCGCCAGGAATCTGAAGTTCTTGCCGTTATCGTTGCAAGCCGCGCTTAGGGAGGAGCCGGCCCTGTCGGCAGCACGAGACCTTACGGTTACACTCCCAATAGGCGGTTCGGCTCCGCTAGTCGAAGCAAGCACCTGGTCGTTGCTGAACCTGAAGGGCGACAACATACTCGCGCTGCCCGTCCGCCTTGCTAGTGAGTATGGGATATCGCGAGAGACCTTGACCCCGCTTTTATCCGAATACTTGCTGCAGAGCCTCGGGGTACAAGAGTTCTCCCGCAGGTTCCTCGGAGATGAAATCCAAGATCCGCCCGTATTCTTCGTGCCGGGGACCAAGCACTACTCGTTCCCGAAAGCGGCGGGCATCTTGGGAATCGGGGCCTCGAACATGATCGTCGTACCGGTAGACCTGGATGCCCGGATGGACCTGGCCGAGCTGCGAAAACTACTGGAAACGTGTCTTGAGGAGCACAGGCCCGTGTATACAGTGGTCGCCGTAATTGGCAGCACCGAGGAGAGCGCCGTCGATCCGCTAAAGGGCGTGCTCGAATTGCGCGAGGAATTTAGAGAGAGAGGGCTGGAGTTCACGGTTCACGCCGATGCCGCCTGGGGCGGCTACCATGTCTCGGTCCTACGGGAAGACTTCGAGATGGCGGAGCCAGCGGCCCTGCTCGAATCCGTGGCCCCTCCGTCCATGACGTTGAGCTTATACGTCAGCGAGCAGTTCGCCGCGCTCACCGACACCGACTCGATAACCATCGATCCTCACAAGTCGGGGTACGTCCCTTACCCTGCAGGGGCACTGTGCTATCGGAACTCAGCGATGCGTGATCTGGTGACGTATAGTGCCCCGGTCTTGTTCCACGGCGACGCGGAGCCGACGATCGGCATGTACGGAGTGGAGGGGTCGAAACCTGGAGCATCTGCGGCTGCGGTGTATCTAAGCCATCGGGTCATCCGTCCTTCCAAGAGCGGCTACGGCAAGATCATCGGGCAGGCTCTATTCAGTTGCAAGAAACTTTACGCGCGGCTTCTGTGCATGGCGCGCCCTGACGATCCTTTCGTGGCCGTTCCGGTCGCGCGGCTGCCAGACGAAGCTTCGGGATCCGACCCCGAAGACCAGATCCGCTTGATAAAAGAGCACATCGACGCGAAGACCATCGAGCAGATCCTGCGCGACGAGGAGGCGGCGGCTTTACTCTCGGAGCTTGGGCCGGATCAGAACATACTGGCGTACGCCTTCAACTTCAGGACGGCCTCGGGCGAATTGAACGGCAACCTTGACCTCACCAACCGGCTCAACAAGGAGATCTACGAGCTGCTCAGCATCGACCCCGGGGAGGACATCTACGGCTACGACCTGATCGTCAGCACCACGGACTTAGAGGCGAAAACCTACGGGGAAGCTTTCATCGAGGACTACAAGCGGCGGCTGGGGGTGGCAGGTTCCACAACCGAAAGCATCACGGTCCTCAGGTCCGTGGTGGCAGACCCGTGGATCACGGAGACCGCGAAGGGATCGTTCATTGACACGCTCGAGAACGAGTTTCGTAAGGCCGTTCTCGCAGCACTCGAAGAGATAGCGCCGAAGCATACGCGGGGGTATTGAGGATGGACGGACGGAGGTTTGCGCCGTACCGTAGAGGATGCCGCTCATCATCCGCCATCCCAGAAGCCGGTTGAGGCGGCCTCGCGCCTGCCCGGAAGGCCAGAGGCGCTGCAACGACAGGTGCGTAAACCTCAAGACAAACGAGCGCCACTGTGGCCGCTGCTTCAACCGCTGCACAGAGGGACAGGAGTGCGTGCGCGGAGTGTGCCAGGGCGGCTGCCCACCAGGGGAGCCGGTGTGCGGCATCAGGTGCTGCGAAGGGGGGCGGGAGTGTGTGGGCGGGGTGTGCCAATGCCCTAGTGGCACCACGGAGTGTGACCTGACGGTCGGCGAAGGGCCTCCCGGCCTTCAGTGCGTATCCGACTGCTCGTCAGAGCAAGTCCTCAACACCAAGCGTTGCCAGTGCGTCGTACCGACCGGTGGGACAAACGTGGCGTGCATATGTGGGGACTTCTCCGAACGCGTTGCGTGCTTCCCTAGCTCGACGTGCCCGGAATTTCGAGATGACTTCTGTCGTGAGGTGTGTGGGAGCGCAGGCCTCGTAAATACTGCCTGCACTCCGGACGACATCTGTTAGGCGTGAGCAAGCCGTAAGGAGCGAACTGCTGTCGCTTAGGGCAGCGGGTGCAAGGCCACCCGGTTGGCTGCTAGCGCTTGGCAGGCCGTGGTCGAACCGGCCACGGCCCACCTTCTAGCCCCGTGTTTCCGAGGACGTCCTTTCTCGGGATATCATCGACTTCGGCCTGCCTCGCGCGCTTGCGTCTCCACCCGGCAAGGTGGCCTCCAAGCTGGCAGTTGGCGCTCCGGCGGTCTGGGAGCTGGCTAGGGTAAGACAAACCGGGTCGTAGGAAGGCCGCTAATAGACCTCAGGCACGAAGCGCTGGGTCTCGCGTGGCGGCCTAACGTAGTCGGCGTCGTCCTGGCGCTCGGGCAGCTCGAGTGGTGGCTTCGGCTCGTACTCGTAGGGGATGCTGGAGAGCAGGTGGGAGATGGTGTTCAGCCGCGCCCGCCGCTTGTTGTCCGCCTCGACGACCCACCAGGGGGATAGCCTCGTGTCCGTGCGCGCGAACATTACATCCTTGGCCCGGGAGTAGTCCACCCATCGCCTGCGGGCCTCCAGGTCCATCGGGCTGAGCTTCCAGTGCTTGCTCGGGTCGGACAGACGGTCTTGGAAGCGGCGCTCCTGCTCCTCGTCTGAGACGGAGAACCAGTACTTGATGAGCTTGATGTTCGAGCGGAGCAGCATCTCCTCGAAAAGCGGGGTCGCCCGCAAGAACTCCTGGTACTCCTCTTCGTTGCAAAAGCCCATGACGCGCTCGACGCCGGCGCGGTTGTACCAGGAGCGGTCGAACAACACCATCTCGCCGGCGGCCGGCAACTCGGCAACGTAACGCTGGAAGTACCACTGGGTACGTTCGCGGGAGCTCGGAGCCGGCAGCGCGGCGATGCGGCACACGCGCGGGTTCATGGCTTCGTTGATGCGCTTGATCGTGCCGCCCTTACCCGCCGCGTCGCGGCCCTCGAACACGACCACGACTCGCAGCCCTTCATCCTTGATGTACTCCTGGAGCTTTACCAGCTCCAACTGCAGCCTCTCGAGTTCCGACTCGTAGTCCTTCTTCTTGAGCTTGACGACGGCCCGATCCGCCTCCCCCATGCCCTGCGCCACGCGACCATTGCCCTTGCTCTTGGCTTTGCCGTTAGGCTTGCTGTCGGCCTTGCCCGACCTCTTGCTCTTCGCCTTGTCCTTCGCCACGATATTCCCTCCTGAACCCGCCTATTCTTGTACTAATGGTCTCATGCGCGTGCCATCGAGCGCAATCTCTAGCCATATTCACCCAAAACCGCGTGGAGACGCTGTATGAAGAGTCCTCAAACTCGGACGAGCCGCCTCGTCATGGGGTGAATCATCGCAGCGTACACCAACGCTTCTCCGCTCGCACAAAGTCTCTCGTATTCACAGCGGGGTCTGCGGAAGCAAGGTTCGCTATTTTCCTTTATCCTGTTTTGAACTACGAGGACGAAAGAAGGCGGTGCCCAAGCGGGAAGGTTCTTCGAGATGCTTAATACCCGGAGGGCCGCGCTCGTGGTGGTGATAGTACTCGTGGGAGGCAATGCTTTCGTCTTCTTCGGCTTCTACTGGCCTAGAACATCTGCCCCCATCAGCGATCCGGTGCTGGTCGGAGCGGGGGATGTAGCCGACTGCGCTAGCTCTGGCGACGAGGCCACCGCCAAGTTGCTTGACGACCTCTCGGGCACCGTCTACACCCTGGGCGACAATGCCTACGAGTCCGGTGCTCCCTCCGAGTTTTCGGAGTGCTACGACCCCACCTGGGGCCGCCACAAAGCCCGTACCAGGCCCAGCGTGGGCAACCACGAATACTACACACCGGAGGCTTCGGGATACTTCGATTACTTCGGGTCTGCCGCCGGCAGTCCGAAGAAGGGCTACTACTCCTACGATTTGGGAGGATGGCATGTGGTTGTCCTAAACTCTCAGTGCCGGCACGTGGGCAACTGTGGGCCCTCCTCGCCGATGTTCGACTGGCTCGAGCAAGACCTGGCCTCGAGCCCCATGCCTTGCACGCTAGCTTACTGGCACGACCCGCTGTTCAGCTCGGGTTACCATGGCAACAGTCCGATGATGAAGTCCAGCTGGGAGGCTCTGTACGCGGCAAACGCGGAGGTGGTGCTAAACGGCCACGACCACGACTACGAACGCTTCGCCCCCCAGAGCCCGAGCGGCGCGGCGGATGATGCGAGGGGCATAAGACAGTTCGTCGTGGGCACCGGCGGACGAGAACTACGTCCCTTCCGCACCACCATCGAGGCCAATAGCGAGGTGCGCAACGCCAACACCTTCGGGGTATTGAAGCTGACGCTTCATCCTAACAGCTACGAGTGGAAGTTCGTCCCTGTAGCGGGCAAGACCTTCACTGACTCCGGCACGAGCGACTGCCACTAGGGCGTCTTCTAGAGTCTATTCACCCGAGTGCGTAGAAGGGAAATCTTGAGAAGCCCGGATACAGCATCCTGCATAGCCTCGGTCCTGACGGGCCAGGATCGCAGCACTAGACACCTGCAGATGGTCCAGAGTTCTCTACATGTTGTGGTGCCGAATAAAGATGCGGGTGAGTGGATGAGCGAAGGAGCCTCACCCTAGACCATGTGAGGCCCAAGAAACGTCTCCTGTAGCGAGGACTTTCGCCGGGAGGGCGTGCACCGCCCGGAGAAACTCGGCAGGGCTGGGGAGTGGCTCGAAGCCCCAAGACAGGGTACGCGAAATCTCGTAGACTCGTACACTCAGGTGGTCACGAAAGCTCTGGAGGTGCTGCCGTCGGAGACACGACACCGCATCTAAGAGATGCTGAATCTGAAGATTACGACTCGCCTAGACGAGACGCTGCTGGTGAACATGGTGCTCGTAGGAGACGCAAAGAGTTGTGCGCGAGAGTTAGTCTCCTCATACCCACGCACGCCCTTCCTCCCCTTAGCTACAGGATACCCGAGCGTCTCGATGCGAGCGTTCGGGTAGGAACAGCGGTCGTCGCGCCGCTCTCGGGAAGGCAGCGCCTCGGCATCGTCGTCGCTACCGAAGACGAGGGTGAACGCGCCAGCGAAGCGGTAGTCTCTGTTGTGTCCGATCTCTCGCTTCATCCCGCACTCGTACAGCTATGCTGCTGGATCCACGCCAACGCGGCGGTCGCCTTGCCGGCGGTGTTGAGGGCCGCCCTGCCGCCTGGCATAGAGGCAGGACGCTACCGCGTGATAGAGCCTTCCCCCGGGTGGCCTTGGGATGTCGACAGCAGCGTCACTCGCGCGGTCCTAGAGCGCACCCTCGGGCCCGATGGCCTGCGTGCGGCCCAGGCGGAAGGGCGGATCGTGCTCGTCCCGTCAGCGCCGCAACCGGCGACGGTGGAATGGACCGTGATCCGCGCCGCCGCGGAACCCGACCTGACCCGCGCCCCACGCCAGCGCGAGCTGTTCGTGACCTTGAAAGAGCGTGGGGGTGCGAGCACGACCTCCACCCTGCTTTCGGAGACCGGCGCGAGTCGAAACTCCCTGCGGGAGCTCGTGCGCAGGGGCGCAGCAAGACTCGTGCGCCGCCAGGAGCCGGCCCCCTTGCTGCCCACCACCGGCGACCCTGGCGTCCCCGAACACCCCGCCCCGTTCTTGCGGACCGCGCGGCGCGCCTTAAAGGGCGGCGGTCCCTTCTTGTGGAGGACCACCGGGAGAGAGGAGCACGCCGCTATCGCGGCCATAGTAAGGGCAACGTTGGAGGAGGGGAGACAGGCCCTTTTGCTGGCGCCCGATGTAGGGTCGGTCGAAAGGCTGGTGGACCTCCTGCGTGTGGCACTCGAGGAGGGACACACCGTAGCCCCTTACCACAGCGGCCTCGGCCGTGGCAGGGCCGCCGTCTACGAGGCCGCCCGCAACGGAGACGTGGACGTCGTGGTCGGGACCAGGACGGCGTCCCTGCTCGGGCTGGCGCGCCCAGGTTCGATCTGCGTCGTCGACGAGCCAAACAGCGCGCACAAGGCCGTGCCGGGTCACGAAGGCATTCCCATGCACGCGCGCGACGTGGCACTGGAACGCGCCAGCCTCGAGCAGACGGCGGTGTTCTTCCTCTCGCCCCATCCATCGCTCAGGCTCTACGCCGCCGAGGTCCGCAGGCGAGAGCGCATACGCGAGCTTCCTACGGCCCGGAACGGCCCGTGGCCCTCCGTCCGCATCGTAGACATGCGCGGCTCGGGCGCGACGTTCAGCTCCACCCTCATAAACGCCTGCCGTCGCTGCACGGAAGGAGGGGGGAGAACGGGCGTCGTCCTCAAACGGCTGGGCTATGCTACCTCGATCTCGTGCAGCCGCTGCGGAACGGTAAAGACCTGCCCGAACTGCGACCTGCCGCTCGTCTCGCAAAAGCGGGAAGGTCCCCTGGCCTGCACCCGTTGCGGATACACAGAGGTGCCTGGCCCGTGTGTGGAGTGCGGCGCCGATCGCATGCGGCAGACGGGACTCGGTGTCGAGCGGGTGCGCGATGAGCTCTCCGGGGTCCTCGGAGTGCGGGTCGGCCTCATCACCGCAGAAGGCCGGAACGACGCCGAGGCTCCCGTCGTGGTAGGGACCGCACCCCGCATCCTGGAAGGCGAGTGGGACGCGGTGATCCTGCCCGACGCCGACACGTTTCTTGCGGGAAACGGCATCTCTGCCGTGGAGAGATCTTTCAGATTGTTTTACACATCGGCGGAGGTAGCCAGAAAGCTGCTCCTCATCCAGACGCGCGTCCCCGAGCACTATGCCCTACGCGCCGCGGTAAGTGGTGACTACGAGGCGTTCGCCGCCGCGGAGCTCCCAAGGCTCCGCGCGCTCGGCTACCCCCCGTTCGCGTACGCCGCCTCCCTGACCTTCGAGGGTTCCGAGGCAGCTCTCTTCGGTGCGGTAGAATCCCGTTTGCGGCCGGCCCTCGAGGCCGGGGTCGAGATGTCGGGACCTGTTCCACTCGGGCGCACGGGAGAGACTACCGCGTGGCGGGTGCTGCTCAGGGCCAGGAGGCGGTCTGTCGTGGCCCGCGCGGCGACCCTGGCCGCCAGGATAGCAGCCCGCACGCGCGGGCTTGAGGTTCGCGTCGACGTGGATCCCGAGGAGGTATAGGTGGCACTAGATATCAGGAAGTTCGGAGACCCCGTGCTCAAGACCCGCGCCGCGCCGGTCGAGAGCTTCGACGAGTCGCTGGTCCGCCTCACCCAGGACATGCTTGCCACCATGCGCGACAACGAGGGGGTGGGCCTGGCAGCCACCCAGGTCGGACGCCTCAAGCGGGTATTCGTCGCCGCCATCGAAGACGATGAGTACGTGATCGTCAACCCCGTTCTTACGGATAGGTCGGAGACGACCGAGACCGCCACCGAAGGATGCCTCTCCATACCGGGGATCCATGTCGACGTCGAACGTCCTACGACCGTGACCATCTCGGGCCAGGACGTCTCGGGCGGGCCGCTGCAAATAGAGGCCTCCGACCTGCTGGCCAGGGTCTTGCAGCACGAGGTCGACCACCTCGACGGCGTCCTTATTCTGGACCGCACCGACAGGCAATCACGCAAGGCAGCCATGCGCGAGTGGCGGGAGCAACTGCTCGCCCAGCAGGGCTGAAAGGACACCTTGAAGATTGCCTTCGCCGGTACCCCAAAGTTCGCGGCGACCATCCTTCGGGGCCTGATCTCCTCCCCCCACGAGGTGGGGCTCGTGATCTCCCAGCCTGACACCCGAAAGGGTAGGGGACGCAAGACCAAGAGAACCCCCGTCGCCGAAATAGCCCATTCCCATGACCTTCCCCTGCGCCAACCAGCAAGCATCTCGGTGGTCAGCGCGGAACTCTCGGGTTACGAAGCCCTGATCGTCGCCGCCTACGGACAGATCCTGCGTCCCGAAACCCTCTACGCCGCCTCCGAAGGCGCCTGGAACGTCCATGCCTCGCTCCTGCCGAAACACCGCGGCGCTGCCCCCGTCGAGCGCGCCATCATGGCCGGAGAGACCAAGACCGGTGTGACCATCATCCACATGGACGAAGGCCTCGATACGGGCCCCATGGCACTCCAGCGCCCTGTAGACATACCACCCGATATGAACGCGGGAGAACTGACCGACATTCTGGCCGAAATCGGAGCTAAAGCTATAGTAGAAGGTTTGAAACTTCTGCAGGCAAATACTCTGACCCTTGTCGATCAAGACAGTCGTCGTGCTACCTATGCTTCTAAGCTCTCGGATCGCGACAGGATCATAGGGTGGGGAAAAGAGGTTGGCGAGGTGCACAACCAGATAAGGGCCCTGGCCCCGCACATAGGGGCGAGGACGTTCTATCCCCATGTCGAGGGACCGGTCAAGATCTGGCGTTCCGCGGTGCTCGACCGTGCGGCCGCACCTTACGAGGCGGGAACTATCGCCGTCGAAAACGGGCGTATCGCGGTGTATTGTGGGAAAGGTTGCCTCGAGGTGCTGGAGCTCCAGGTACCCGGTGGCCGGCGGCTTCCGGCGCACGATTTCCTGCTCGGTAACTCCCTCGAAGGTGCGTTTGGCTAGCCTGGCATCCCCGTGTAAGGCGTAGTCGTAGCACGAGGGCGCGCGCCGGGGGCTCAGGAGCAACTTGTCAACAACGATGCTAAACTTCTTGGGGTGCTTGGAGTAATCTCTGTTGGAGGGAGAGGGAGATAAGAGAGCCCGAAACCACTACCGACATGCCTGAACCTGAAGTCGAGGTACAGAAAATAGCCCTCGACGAAGAGATGAGAGTCGTCGTAGTAGGGGCTGGTGGCTACGGAAGGGTCGCGTTGGACGTTCTGTTGGCGGGCGGGTTTGGAGATCGCGTGCTCGGCTTTTACGACGACGCCCACGCGGCGATTCCGGAGAGGGTGAGGGGGTATCCCGTCCTCGGGGACGTCGAGATGCTCAAGAGCATGCTCTCGATCGAGCCTGTACACGTCGTGGTGGCGATCACGGACAACACCGCCAGGTTGCGGGTTGCCAACTCCTTGAGGGCCCTTGGAGGACAATTCTTCACGGCCATCCATCCGCTCGCGTACGTCTCTTCGGTCGCCACGATCGAGGGCGGTTGCGTCGTCGCGGCCGGAGTGGCGGTCCATCCCGATACCGCTGTGGGGAGCCACTGTTACTTGGGATCCCAGTCCGTTGTTGATAGGGACGCGGAGGTGGGGGCTGGGAGTTGGATCTCCGCGGGAGCGGTCGTAGGGTCGGGGGCCCGAGTCGGGGCAAGGGCGGTTCTCGGTCCCAATTCCAGCGTCGGACGCAAAGCCTCCGTGGGGGCTGACGCGGAGGTGGGGGCGCTCAGGCACGTCGCCAGGGAGGGCGTTTGATCGCACGGTCCGTCTTCGCGATCTTCCGGAGGTCGGCGTAGTGGCGAAGTTGCCGGGTTTCGGGGGGGCAAGGACCGTCGGCCTCGACATAGACCGCGGGTCCATCAAGGCCGTCCAGATCTCCGCCGCCGGCGGAGGGTACGCCCTGCAGCACGTCGGCTATCACAGGCTTCCTCCGGGGACGATTCTCGATGGAGAGGTCGCCGACCACGACCTCCTGGCCGCCGAGATCAGGGAGTTCTGGGATTCGCATTCGTTCACCGGCAAGGCCGTCACCCTCGGCGTCTCCAACCAGAAGGTGGTGGTCAGGCTTCTCGACTTTCCACACATGGCCCAATCCGACCTGCAGGGCGCCATAAGCTTCGAGGCCCAGGACCACATACCGATGCCGCTCGATGAGGCCGTTCTGGACTACGTCGTGCTCGGCCCCACGGAGGAGCGCTCGGACCTCGACCGCGTACTCGTGGTCGCCGCCCAGAGGGAGATGATCTCGCGTTACACCTCGGCGGTTCGGACCGGTGGACTGCGGCCCGCCGGCGTGGATGTCAAGGCGCTCTCGCTGACGCGCTCCACCCTACCCGACCCCTTTTTCGGCGATGAAGGAGCCGTGCTCCTCCTCGACGTCGGGGCGGAGATCACTAACCTCGTGGTGGCGGATCGGGGTAATCCGGTCCTTACCCGCTTTGTGCCCGTCGGCCTCGTCGACTTCGTGGCCGCCGTGGTCGAGCTCGCCGACCTGCCAGAGGATGAAGCCGAGAGGTTGGCGCTCGACCCGCGGGTCAGGCTGGGTTCCGAGCAGGACGAGACCAGGGAAGTAGAGGCCGAGGAGGAAGATTTCGATCCGGCGCTCGTCTACGACGTGAGGCGCGGGCTCGAAGGCGCCGCGCAGACCCTCGCCGACGAGGTGCAGCGTTCCATCGAACACCACCGCTCCCAGGAAGCCGCCCGAGACGTCTCCAGGGTCCTTCTCTCAGGAGAAGCGGCTTTGATCCCCAACCTGGACGGGTATCTCGGGGAACTGTTGGACGTCCCGACAAGCCGCGGAAACCCCGTAGAGAAGCTCTCGGCCAACCGCTCCAACATCACCGACGACCAGTTGAGGGCGATGGAGCCCGTACTCGCGGTCGCGTTCGGCCTCGCGATGGAGGAAGAATGAGGCGAATAAACCTCCTTCCCGCCGACGAGCGCGGCCGCCCGGCAGACAGGTTACGTAGCGGTGTTGTGGGTATTCTCCTCGTCGTGGGCGCCTTCGTGCTGATCCTGATGGTCGGCGTGTACCTGGTACTGCTCCTGAGGCTGGGTGATCTCGAAGACCAGGTCGCACAGCTCGATGCCGAGATCGCGCGCCAGAACGCGGCCCTGGCCGAGTTGAGCCCCTACAGGGACCTCAAGGCGCGCCTCGAAGCCAAGAAGCCGGTCGCCGACGGCATCTTTCGCAGCCGCTTCGCCTGGGATCAGTTCTTGCAGGGCCTGGCCTTCGTCGTGCCGGAGAGCACCGCCCTCGACACCTTTACCGCCGAGGCCGCGTCGGTCGACCTCGACGCGCCGGTCGAGCAGCCCCTGGATCCCCCGGGAACGATTACGTTTACGGGCATCGCGCTGCCCCGTTACGAGAACGTGGCAGACTTCGTCGTGCGCATGGACAACCTCCAGTATCTCGCCAACGCGGATCTGGACAGGGCCGCGCGGAGGACGTTCGAACAGCCTGCAGTGGGCCAGGTTGTCAGCTTCGAAGTCGCCTCGGAACTCGTTACCGTCGTCGGGGATAATGGTACGGAGGTAAGGTTGCAAGGTGGATCGCAGGACGAGCTCGCCGGCGGACGAGGTTCGCTTCTTACGCGCGAGATTGCCAGTACGAGCCGCCGTCACGTGTCGGCCGACGAGCGGCGTGACAGGCATTGGGGACATGGGCGCAGATGAACCGCAACGACCGCAACATACTCATCCTCGGGTTACTCGGAATCGTGATCGTCGTCGTCGGTTTCTACTTCTTCCTTTTGAGTCCGCTCCTGCAAAGTCTCAACGACCAGGCCGAGGCGCGCGACAACAAACAGGCCCAACTCGAGGAGGTGCAGCAACAGGTAAACGAGCTCGAGGAAGTCAGGCGCAACTCCCCGGAGATCGAACGCCAGCTTCTCGAACTCAGCAAGAGGATCCCGACGCAGCCGCAGATTCCTACTTTCGTCGTCCAGATCGAGGAGATCGCAGACGCCTCCGGCGTGACCCAACTCGTGGTCGAACCAGGAGATGCTGCCGCGCCGGCCGGTGGTGGCGACTACCAAACCATGCCGGTTACAATGCAATTCAACGGGACCTACGACGAGATGCAGGACTTTCTGTTGAGAACGCGTAACCTCGCCAGGCTGGTAACGGTAACCGACGTTAGTTACTGTCGCGAGCCCGAACCCATCGATGAAGAGCACTCGTGTCCCGTAACGCCGCCCGACCAACCGCAGGAGAGCACGACGGCGGATTTGTCTGTGGAGGCGCCCCTGTTGGTGGAGATACAGGCCGACGTGTACTTCCAGCCGGAGGGCGTGCCTTCGGGCGCAGAGACAACAGCGCCGACCCCCCAAGAAACGACCACTCCGGCCGAGGGAACCGCCGGTGGCTAGCCTGCGGTCGGCCGGCGGTCGTGTGGCCGACCTGGGAAGGGGTTTCGTCGATACGTTTCTACGGGACAACAGGCTGCTGCCACCGGTTCTGGCCCTACTCGCGTTGTTCGTCTTCGCCTGGGTCTTGGCCGGCGTGTTCGTCGGCGGTACCGATGAGAAGAAGCCGGTCGCGCACAGGTCCGAGATCGCCCAGGCGGACGACCCGGGGGCTACGGACCCCGCCGCCCCCGAGGTAGATAACCCCAACGTCGATTCTTACGCGGCCTACCGCAGTAAGGATCCGTTCAGACGGCTCTTCGTCTTCGCCCGGACGACTCCCGAAGAGACTACGACGGGTGGCGAGACGACGGGGGAAGATCGCCCCGCCGGCGGCGGTAACGGGCGGGGCGCCGATTCGGACAGAGACGGCCTGCCCGATCGCAAGGAGGAAATCTTCGGCCAGGAGCCGGGCATCCCGGACACGGACGGCGACGGTATCCCCGACGGCCTCGATGACTCTGACGGCGACGGAATACCAGACGGGGTGGAGGGGAGCGCCGCGGGGGGCACAAACAACAGGGCAGGCGGGAACGGGGGTGGCCGCGGCGCAGGCGACCGGCCGGGACGGGGCGGTGGTCTGCTCGACAGCGGTGGGAATCTCTCTTTACCTTAGCGGCCCGGCGGGAGGATCTTTGCGGCCGTTCGGTAGTCGGATTGCTAGTCCGGCGTGCGGCTAAACTGGTGTCAGACTCGAACTACCAGCATCGGTACTGTAGGTGTTACTCGTGTGGTTATATTAGCGGCATGAGTTCGTCGGTCGTAAAAGCTCGGAGGCGTTAGTGAGGTTCGGTTTTTCTACGGCGGGAGAATCCCACGGTCCCGCCGAGGTCGCCCTGGTACACGGGGTCCCTGCGGGTCTCCGGCTCATCGCCGGGGACGTGAACAGGGACCTCTCTCGCAGGCAGAAAGGTTACGGGCGTGGTGGACGCCAGAAGATAGAGAGAGACGAGGTCGAGTTTCTCGGCGGTGTGCGCCACGGCTACACCCTGGGCTCGCCCGTCGCCATGCTCATCCGCAACCGCGACTATGCCAACTGGGAACATCGCATGACCCCAGAACCGGTCGAGGACCCGCCGCAGAAGATCACGCTGCCCAGGCCAGGTCACGCCGATCTTGCCGGGATGCAGAAGTACGACTTCGACGACCTGCGAAACGTCCTCGAACGTTCCAGCGCCCGCGAGACTACGGCCCGCGTGGCAGCGGGCGGCGTGGCGAAGAAGCTTCTGGCCGAGTTCGGGGTCGAGATCGAGAGCGCGGTCTACCGAATCGGCGCCGTCGCTTATCCCAAGGAGAGGGCCGCACTCGACGCCGCCACCTCGGACTCGTCAGAGGTGCGCTGTCCCGACCCCGATGTCTCGGAGAAGATGAAGGCGGAGATCGACGCCGCCCGCTACGCCCGCGACGCCCTCGGGGGGGAGTTCGTCGTCGTCGCCAGGGGTTGTCCGGCGGGCCTCGGCTCCTACGTCGACTGGCGCGACAAACTGGATGCCAGGCTCGCCGCGGCCATAATGTCGATCAATGCGATCAAAGGCGTGGAGTTCGGGATGGGCTTCGAACTCGCCGCCAGAAGGTCCAGCGAGGTGCAGGACGAGATAGTCCAAGAGAACGGACGTCTCGCCCGCAACAGCAACCGCCTCGGGGGACTCGAAGGCGGGATGACGAACGGGGAGCCGGTCGTGATCGCCGCGGCGATGAAGCCCATCTCCACTATCGCCAAAGCCCTCCGTACGGTCGACCTGGCCACGGGAGAACCCACTCGGGCATTCAAGGAGCGCGCCGACTCCTGCGCGGTACCCGCCGCAGCGGTGATAGGGGAGTCCATGGCCGCGATCGTGCTCGCGGAGGCTTTCCTCGAGAAGTTCGGCATGGACAACATGACCGACATCCGAGCCGCCTACGACGCTTACACCGAACGCCTAAAGAGCACGGGGAAGAAGCGCTAGAGCATGGACGGTTCCGTGGCCATCGTCGGGTACATGGGTAGCGGCAAGACCACCCTGGGCCGGCACCTGGCCCGTGCCCTTGGCCTGGAGTTCGTGGACCTCGACCGTGCTATCGTAAAGCAGGCGGGCAAAGGGATACCTGAGATCTTCGCCCAGCACGGCGAGGAGCATTTCAGGGATCTGGAGCACAAGGCCTTGGTTCGAGCTCTCGATGGTCAAGAGCCGAGCGTCGTCGCTTGCGGTGGTGGCACCGTAGTCCGTCCCGACAACAGAACGCTCCTGCGCGGGGTGACGACGGTCTTTTTGAGGGAAGACACGGACGTTCTCTACCAGAGGACTCGGGGACCTGGCCGCCCCTTGCGGGGGGCGAGCCGCGGAGAGTTCGGGCTGCGCTACGCGAAGCGCCTCCCCCTCTACAGGGAGGTCGCAGACATCGAGGTCGAGGCCGATAGACGCCACCCGCAAGAGGTTGCCGAGGAGGTTCTGGCTTGCCTGTCGAGACGGTAGCGGTCCCCGTCACCCATCCGTACAGCGTCTTTATCGGCGCCGGCATCGACCTCCCGGAGATCTTCTCCGGTTCGCTCGAACCCGGGCGCTGCGCGATCTTCACAGACTCGACGGTGGGGCCACTGCATGCGGCGCGGGTGCAAGATGCCCTACGGACGGCCGGCTGGAGTGTCGCGGGGAAGATCGAGCTTCCCGCCGGCGAGGCCTCCAAGAGCCTGGACGTTTACGCAGACTCTCTCAGGCGCTTGGCCCGCATGGGATTGACCCGTGACGGCACCATCTTCGCCCTCGGTGGCGGGGTGGTCGGGGATCTGGCGGGCTTCGTCGCGGGAACCTACATGCGGGGCATAGACCTCGTCATGCTGCCAACTTCCCTTCTCGCCATGGTGGACAGCGCCGTCGGTGGCAAGGTCGGGGTTGACCTCCCCGAAGGCAAGAACCTGGCCGGCGCCTTCGTAAGGCCCCGCCTGGTGGCGGCAGACCTGGACTGGGTCGCCACGCTGCCGGAGCGTGAGATCTCCAACGGCCTCGCCGAGGCTATCAAGATGGGCCTGCTCTCGGGAGGAGGCTTCTTCGACGACCTCGGTCTGATCGGGACCGCCCGCACAGGCGACCTCGACGCGCTGCAGACCCTCGTCCTCGATTCCGTTGGCTTCAAGGCGCGTGTGGTCGCCGAAGACGAGTTGGAAGGCGGGCTGCGCCAGGTCCTGAACTACGGCCACACCATCGGCCACGCCCTGGAGGCCGCTGCGGGGTACGACCTGCAGCACGGCCGGGCCGTCGCGGCCGGAATGGTCGCGGCCGCAAGCCTCTCCAGCAAACGTTTCGGCAGGGACCTGAGAAGCGTACACGAAGACCTGATCTCCGCCGCCGGTTTGCCGCGCCGCGTGCCCGACGTCGGAGTCGAGCGCACGCTGCTCGCGATGGGCCGCGACAAGAAACGCTCTGCGGCAGACGGACCCTCCTGGCACAGATTCGTGCTACTCGAAGACATCGGTAGCCCCGTACGGAGCGTGCCCGTAAGCGAAGAAGAGGTTCGCGAGGCGATCGGAGCCGTCGTTGAGTAAGGTCTTCGTTCTCAACGGCGTGAACCTCGGCGCCCTCGGCACCCGCCGCCCCGAAGTCTACGGAACCATGACCCTCGACGATATAGAGAGGCTTGTCAAGAACGAGTTTCCGGCTCTGGACCTCCGGTTCAGGCAGACGGACTACGAGGGCGAGATGGTCGGTTTCATAAGGGAAGCGGCGGGCTCAGGCGGGCTCGTCATAAACGCCGGTGCCTGGACCCACTACTCTTACGCCCTGCACGACGCCCTGGAAGCCCTGGATGTACCGAAGGTCGAGGTTCATCTGTCACAAGTGGGCGCCAGGGAGGAGTGGCGCCGGGAGTCGGTCATCTCACCGGCGGTGGACGCGGTAATCGCTGGCATGGGCCCCCACGGTTACGTCGCCGCCGTCGGATACCTCCTCGCCAGGGGGGCCTGATCGGGGGCTTTCCCAGGAGCTAGGAGAGGCCAGCCTTCGGTGCTGTTATCCCGGCGCATGAGAAGGCTGACAGGCAAAGAAACTGTGCGATAATAGCGCGGCGTCTGCGCCGGGTTTTCGCCGCGCAGGTCCGCACAGAAGATCAGGCGCCGTGAACGGGAGCTTCCGACCATGATATCCACCAACCAGTTCAGGAACGGTAAGGCCATCCGGGTCGATGGCAAACGGTTCACGATCCTGTTTTTCCAGCACGTCAAGCCGGGCAAGGGCGGGGCGTTCGTAAGGACGCGGCTCAGGAACATAGACAGTGGGGCCGTGGTAGAGAAGACCTTTCGTGCGGGGGAGAAGCTCGAGAACGTGAGGACCGAGTCGCGTCCTATGACGTACCTCTACAGAGATGGAGACCTGCTCTACTTTATGGACTCGGACACCTACGATCAGGTGCCGGTGACCGTGGATGTCGTCGGCGAGGCGGCGGGTTACATCGTCGAGGGCGGCACCGTCTCCGTGCTCTCGGCCGATGGTGAGGTCGTAAGCGTGGAACCGCCAGCGCACGTGGACCTCGGGGTCGCGCAGACCGACCCCGGCCTCAAGGGCGATACCGCGACGGGGGGGACCAAGCCGGCCACCCTGGAGACGGGCGTCGTAGTGCAGGTTCCGCTCTTTATCAACGTGGGCGACCGGGTAAGGGTGGACACGCGCTCCAACGAGTACCTGACGAGGGTCTGAAGCACGGTGGACTGGAGAGGCCCTTGAGTCGCCGGACGGCCCGCAAGCAGGCGTTCTTGAACCTGTACCAGAGCGACGTAAACGACTGTCCTCTCGGCCCGACACTGGAACGCTGGCGAGAGTACAGGGGCGACCTCCAGGAGTACGCGGTCAGCCTCGTGCGCGGCGTGGAGCAGGAGCAGGAACAGCTCGACGCCTTGCTCTCGGAAGTCTCGGTGGGGTGGCCGGTGCACCGCATGAGCGCGGTTGACCGTTCTATCCTTCGTCTCGCGCTCTACGAGATGCTCTTCGTGGACGACGTCCCCCCCGAGGTCGCGGTAAACGAAGCTGTCGAGCTGGCAAAGGGATTCTCCGGCGAAGAAGCGCCGTCTTTCGTGGGGGGGGTCTTACGAGGCGCCGAGCTGAGAACGCAGGGCAAGGTTGGGCATGGCGGGCGGGGCTAGCGGGACGAAAGGCCAGATCAGGTGGGACGCGCACAGGCGCGCCTTCGAGGAGTACCTGCACGGGCTCAACTTCACGGTAGAGCCGCGGCTCAGCGGACTCGAAGAGGCCATGAGGTACTCTCTGCTCGCCGGCGGAAAGCGTGTGAGGCCGACGCTGTGCATGGAGACGGCCTGGATCTTCGGGGCCGAACCTGCCCACGTACTCCCTTCCGCGGCGGCCATCGAGCTCATCCACACTTACTCGCTCATCCACGACGACCTTCCCGCTATGGACGATGACGACTACAGGAGGGGAAGGCCGACGGCCCACAAGAAGTTCGGCGAGGCGATGGCCATACTCGCCGGCGACGCCTTCTTCGGCGAGGCCCTCACCCTGATCACGGTCCACCAGAAGGGGGGCTGCGAGGAGATCCTCGAGGTGGTGCGGGAGCTCGCCGACTCGACGGGGGTCAACGGGATGGTCGGAGGGCAGGTCTTGGACATGGACCACACGGGCCTTGCCGAGGCGACCGAGCCCGAGACCCTGTACATGATCCACGAGTACAAAACCGGCGCCCTGATCAAATCCTCGGCCCGTATCGGGGCGATACTGGCAGGGGCCAGCGGAGAGGAACAGGCCGCCGTCTCGGAGTACGCCTGGCAGCTCGGCCTCTGCTTCCAGATAGTCGACGACGTTCTCAACGCCACGTCGACGCGGGAGGAGCTCGGCAAGAGCGCCGGTTCC
Source organism: uncultured Rubrobacteraceae bacterium (assembly GCA_963849745.1). Classification (GTDB taxonomy): domain Bacteria; phylum Actinomycetota; class Rubrobacteria; order Rubrobacterales; family Rubrobacteraceae; genus Rubrobacter_D. The sequence goes on from CAWKIM010000002.1 coordinate 83,679, forward strand.
GACGCCGAGCAGGGCAAGGCCACGTTCGCGGGCGTCTTCGGCCTCGAAGGCGCGAGGCGAGAGGCCGACGGGGCCGCACGGAGGGCCATCACCGCGCTCTCTGAGGTCGACGGGGATACCTCGGGTCTGCAAGAGCTGGCGTATTTCGTGCGCCACAGGGAGAGTTAGTCCTCAGGCATGGAGAGTAGCCCGAAAGGGAGCCCCAGGCGATTGGACGCCTTGCTCGTCGAGAGGGGCCTCGCCGCGAGCAGGAGCAGCGCCCAGGGCATGATACTCGCGGGCAGCGTACGCGTTGGCGACGCGGTAGTGACCAAAGCAGGCTCCCGCATCGGCGCCGATGTGCCCCTCTCCGTCGAGCGGGCCGAACGCTTCGTGTCGCGGGCCGGCGAGAAACTGGACGCGGCCATCGGCGAGTTCGGCGTGCCGGTGGAGGGACGTTCCTGCCTCGATGCCGGGGCATCGACGGGAGGGTTTACCGACGCACTCCTGCAACGAGGAGCCGATAGAGTGCTCGCCGTCGACGTGGGCTACGGCCAGTTCGCCTGGACGCTGCGCAACGATCCACGAGTGACGCTCTTGGAGCGGACCAACGTGCGCCGCTTGGCCGGAGAGGATCTGCCTTTCCAGCCCGACCTCCTGGTGGCGGACCTCTCTTTCATCTCGCTCACGGTCGCCCTAAAGAGCGTCTTCTCGACCACTCCCGCGCTGCGGGAGGCGATCTTGCTCGTCAAGCCCCAGTTCGAGGCTGGGCCCGGGTCGGTAGGACGCGGGGGCCTGGTAAGGGACAGGGAGGTACACGCCGCCGTGATACGCGGCGTCGCCCGGTACTTCGGTACCCTCGGCTTCGGTGCCGTCGGGGCGACACGGGGGGCCGTTGCAGGAAGGAAGTCGGGGAATCTCGAGTACCCGGTGCACCTGCTCAGGGGAGCGGAGCAAGACCTGGACGAGGCGCGCATCAGTGAGGTGGTCGGCGGTGGGTGACACCAGGAACGCCGCCCGAATCCGCAGGGTGGGCATCGTCGCCAACCCCAGGGTGAGCGACGGCTACGTCGACCGGCTTGTGGCCGTCCTCGAGAAGAACAGGGTCGAGGTCTCCGAGGTCAAGGGCGACGACCAGCCGGATGGTGACAGGGACATAGACCTCGTCTTCGTGCTCGGCGGCGACGGGACCATGTTGCGGGCTTCGAGGATGTACCCCGGGCGGGTGCTGCTCGGGGTGAACCTCGGCAAGGTCGGTTTCATGTCGGGGATGCTCCCCGAAGAACTCGAGACAGGCGTCGAGAAGGTCCTCGGAGACGGGCTCGAAGTCCAGGAATACAGGATGCTCGACGTGCGGGTCGGCAAAGAGGAGCCCGGCCTCGCGGCCAACGACGCCGTGCTCATCAAGAAACGTCCCCACCAGCTCATCTCCGTCGACGTCTCCATCGGCGGGGAGGAGTTGTTCGCCTTTCGGTGCGACGGCTTTATCGCGGCGACCCCCCTCGGCTCGACCGCCTACGCGCTCTCCGCGGGGGGTCCGATCATCTCGGGTGACGCCGGTTGCTACGTGCTCGTCCCCATAGCGCCGCACGCGCTGGTCAGCAGGCCCCTGGTTCTGGGCGAGGACCAGGTCGCCGAGCTGGCGCTCGTCGAGCGGGAGGCGCTGCTCTCGCTCGACGGGGCCGAGCCGCGTGAGATCCCCGCCGGCGGAAACGTGGAGATCAAGCTCTCAGGAGAAAGCGTTAGAATAGGCCGTACCGAAGACTGGAGTTGGTGGCGAGCGGTTCGGAGGACGTTCCTGTAGTGCTCACGGAGCTCTCCGTGGAGAACGTGGCCCTGATCGAAGAGGCCACCCTCGAACTTTCCCCCGGCCTCAACGTGATCACCGGCGAGACGGGGGCGGGCAAGACGCTCCTTGCCACCGCCCTGCAAATGCTCCTCGGCGGCCGCGCCCGCTCCGAGACGGTCCGCTCGGGCGCCAGCAAGGCAACCGTCGAAGGCACGTTCATCCTCCCCGAAGCGACGGGATCCCGGTTCCTCGCCGAAGCCCTCGGCGACCTCGCCGAAGAGGTGGAAGACGATGATGGCCTCGTCCTGCGGCGGACGCTGACTGGGGAGGGCCGCTCCAGGTGCTACGTCGGCGGTGTCTCGGTCCCCGTAAGGGCCCTGGCGTCTCTCGGCGAGAGGCTTGTCTCTTACCACGGCCAGCGCGAGCAGATACGGCTCACCGAGCCGGCAGAGCAACTCGCGATTCTCGATGACTTTCTGGACGAGAAGGCCTCTGAGGCGAGACATGAACACGGTCTGATCTGGCGCGCCGTAGAGGGCGACCGCGCCGCGCTCCTGGAGATAAAGACGACCTCTGAGGCTCGGCTGCGGGAGGTTGAGTTCCTCCGCTACCAGGTCTCCGAGCTCGAGTCAGCGGGCTACGATGTGCAGGAGCTCTCGGACCTCTCCCGCGAACGAGACCGTCTCAGGAACGTGACGGATCTCCTCCGGGCCACGGCCGCAGCGAGCGCGGCCCTCTCCTCGGAAGACGGAACGGGAGCGGTAGACGCCGTAGGGCGCGCCGCGTCGGAGCTGGGTACGGCCACGGGCTACGACGACAGCCTGAGCGGGCTCCTGAAGCGCCTCGGCGGGCTCTCCGCGGAGCTGGACGACGTGCTCTACGAGCTCAGGTCATACGTGGACGTACTCGAGGCAGACCCGAACCGGCTGGAGGCCGTCGAGGACCGCCTCGCCGCGATGCGGGCCCTGGAGCGCAAGTATGGGGATGTCGAAGGATACCTCCGGGAATCGCGTGACCGTCTCTCACGTCTCGAGAACCTGGACGAGGAGACCTCAGAGCTCGAAGAGAGGCTGGCGGAGGGCGAGCGGCGCCTCGGAGTCCTCGCGACCTCGCTGCGCTCAGGCAGGGAGGCCGCAGCGGGGCGGTTGTCGGGTAAGGTGCAGGAGAACCTCGAGGACCTGAACCTCGGGAAGACAACCTTCCGCGCCGAGCTCGTGCTTACAGAACCTGGCCCTTCTGGCACAGAAAGGGTCGAGTTCGTGATCCAACCCAACCCCGGAGAGCCGGAGTTGCCCGTCAGGCGCTACGCGTCGGGGGGGGAACTCTCCAGGATAATGCTGGCCATAAGGCTCGCCCAGGAGCGCCTGGAGCCGGGTGCGACCTACATCTTTGACGAGGTCGACGCCGGTATAGGCGGCGAGACGGCAACGGCGGTGGGCGCGAAGCTGAGGGAGCTCGGCGGCAGCAACCAGGTCCTTACCATCACGCACCTCCCTCAGATAGCCTCGGAGGCGGGCACGCACGTCGTCGTCGAGAAAGAAGAAACGGAGGGGCGGACGATCACGCGCATAGAGCGCATCGAGGGCGAGGAGCGCCGCAGGGAGCTCGCCAGGATGCTCTCCGGAAGGATCGACGAAGCCTCCCTCGCCCACGCCTCCGAACTCCTGGTCGGCGGCACCTAGGAGGCCCTCCGGCCAGCCGGACGGCGGTACGCTCCGACGGTGGTAAAGTGAGGGCCAGCACTTGGGGATCGCCGGCGACATAGCGCTTATCCTGGTGGCCGCCCTCCTGGGGGGCGTCGTGGCCCGGTGGCTCGGGCTGCCCCTGATCCTCGGCTACATCGCCGCCGGCGTTCTTGTCGGTCCGAACACCTTCGGTCCTTCCGTCGGGGACGTGCACGAGATAGAGCTGCTGGCGGAGATCGGGGTCGCCCTCCTCCTGTTCACTATCGGGCTGCACTTCTCCCTGGCGGAGCTCGCGCCCGTGCGGCGCATCGCCCTGCTCGGCACCCCGGTCCAGATGGCGCTCACCATCGCCTTCGGCTACGGGATCGGCCGCTTGCTGCTGGATCTGGGGTGGGTCGAGTCGGTGTGGCTGGGGGCCCTGATCTCGCTCTCGAGCACCGCTGTTGTCCTCAAGACCCTGGGCGAGCAGGGGGTCCTCGGCACCCTCTCGGCCAGGGTGATGATCGGGATGCTCATCGTTCAGGACCTGGCCATAGTAGTCCTCCTGACCGTGCTACCGGTCCTGCAGAACGTAAAGGAAGGTCTTCCCGAACTCGGCCTGGCGGTCCTCAAGGCGGCTGTGTTCATCGCCGCGATGCTCCTCTTTGGATCACGGATCCTACCTCTGCTCCTGGCCCGGCTGGCGGCCTGGGGCTCACGCGAACTCTTCTTGGTCTCCGTGGTGGCCATAGGCGTCGGTGTAGGGTACGCCACTTACCTTGTCGGGCTCTCATTCGCCTTCGGGGCTTTCATGGCAGGGATGGTCCTCTCCCAGTCGGACTACAGCCATCAGGCCCTGGCTGAGGTCGAGCCCTTGCGCGATGTGTTCGCGATGATCTTCTTCGTCTCCGTGGGGCTCCTTATCGACCCTTCCTATCTCTGGGCGAACATCGGGACTATCGCCCTCGTCGTGGCGCTGATCCTCGTTGTGAAAGGCCTCATCTTCGGTGGTCTTACCAGGGTCTTCGGCTACGGGAACATAGTGCCGTTCGCGGTGGGATTGGGGCTCTTTCAAGTCGGGGAGTTCTCGTTCTTGATCGCCAGGGAAGGTGTCAGCGCGGATGCCATCTCCCAGAAGACCTACTCCCTCGTGCTGGCCACCGCGGCCATCACGATGGCCCTCACCCCCCTAATCGCACGGCTCGCGCCGGTCCTCTACGCTCGGTACCGGCTACGCTTTCCCAGAGAGCCCCTGCAAACCTTCAACCTGCCGGCAGGAGGGCTTCAGGACCACGCAGTCGTCGCCGGGTACGGTCGGGTCGGCTCCTTCGTCTCCAGGCTGCTCGATAGGCTCGATAAACCCTTCGTCGTCGTGGAAGCGAATCCGAACCGCGCCGACGAGGCGAAGGCGGCGGGCTTCCCCACCGTGTACGGCGACGCCGTGACCGTACCCGTTCTGGAGGCCGCCGGGATCGGCGGGGCGCGCCTCGTTGTGCTCACCATCCCCGACGCCCTCGCAACGAGGCTCGCCGTAGAACGGCTACGGAGCCTGGCCCCCGAAGCGGATCTGCTTGTCAGGGCCGAGAGCGCCGCCCAGCTGGAAGACCTCGGCCGCCTCGGCGTCTACGAGGCGGTGCAGCCGGAGCTGGAGGCCGGCCTGGAGCTGGCGCGCCAGGCGCTCGCACGCTTCGGGGTCGCAGCTGAGGAAGCCCAATCCTTCGCCGACGGCGTAAGGCGCGAACTATACGCCCCCATCTCCGGCGAAGATGCCGCCAGCGACGGCGGGGACACACTATTCGCAAGGCTGCGCCAGGCCTCACAGGCCATCGAAGTTGAGTGGGTACGGCTCTCAGAGAGACAAGACCCCGGCAAAGACGACCGAGAGAGTCCAACCAAAAGTGGACTCCTCGGCCACACCATAGGGGACCTCGGCGTGAGGAGCGAGACCGGGGCATCCATCCTGGCCGTCGTGCGGGGAGACGAGGTGATACCCAACCCAGGGGCCGACCTGGCACTCCAGGCAGGCGACGCGGTCGGCGTCCTTGGTACCCCCGAGCAGCGGGCAGCCTTCCGTACCATCGCCGGGTCCAACGCAGACGACAGCCCCGAAATCGCCCGAAAGACGGCCGACCGCTGAGCACCGGCCCGACCCTCGTCGCACCCCCGATTCCACTGAACGACCCGAGGCCGCAGATAGTCGCCAGCGAAGTTTTCTTTGCATAATACCCCGACCATCCACGCTGGGCTTGTGCAAATTGTTCTGTAGAGCACAAGAAAGGAGAAACTTGTAGAATGTCCTGTATCGTGGGTATGAGGATTATGCAAGGGACCTGAAAGGGGAGGCATATGGGGATAATGCGGACGAAATCCGTAGAGCGATCCATCAGGGACACCGAGGACCCGGAATTCCAGCTACGCAAGGCCTTGGGACCCTTGGACCTGACCCTGTTCGGTATCGGGGTGATCATCGGGACTGGACTCTTCGTCCTCACCGGGGAGGCGGCCGCCGGCTACGCCGGACCTGCGGTGGCGCTCTCCTACGTAGTTGGTGGAATAGTGTGCGCCCTGGCGGCGCTCTGCTATGCTGAGTTCGCCTCCACCGTACCTGTGGCCGGCAGCGCCTACACCTTCTCCTATGCGACCCTCGGAGAGTTTGTCGCCTGGCTGATCGGGTGGGACCTCATCCTGGAGTTTACCCTCGGCGCTGCCACTGTGGCGAAGGGATGGTCGGGGTACCTGGTGAGCGTCTTGGAGATAGTTGGTATAACGGTGCCGGCGAGCCTCTACGCCTCCCCCGAGTCAAATATCTCCCACGACTGGCTAGCGCTTATCGTGATAGCTCTGGTGACGACCATATTGGTCATAGGGATAAGATTGAGCTCGCAGTTCAACGCGGTGATCACAGCGATCAAGATCCTCGTTACGCTGTTCATCATAGGCTTCGGGTTTTTCTTCATATCAGCGGCTAACCTCACGCCCTTCATCCCGCCGCCGAAGCCGGGGGGGAGGAGCTCCAGGTGTACCTCCTGCCGAGCCTTTTGGGGATAGACACCATATACGGCGTGACAGGCATCTTCACGGCGGCGGCGCTGGTCTTCTTCGCCTACATAGGTTTCGACATCGTGGCCACGACCTCCGAGGAGGCGCGCAACCCCCAGAGAGACCTTCCCATCGGCATCCTGGCTTCCCTGGGGATCTCCACGGTTCTCTACATCCTGGCCTCCATCGTCTTTACGGGGCTCGTGCCATACGACACGCTGGCCACCGCGGCCCCGGCGGCCACGGCGCTGGCGGCGACACCCTTCCCGGCTGCGCAGCTCATCGTCTCGCTCGCAATCCTGATAGGGCTCACGGTGGTGGTCATGATCCTTATACTCGGCCAGAGCCGGGTGGCCTTCGCGATGAGCAGGGACCATCTGCTGCCGCCCTGGTTCTCGCAGGTCCATCGAACCTTCCGCACGCCGCACAGGATCACGATCATAACCGGCATCGCCGCGGCGATCCTCGCGTTCTTCCTCCCGCTGGTAACGCTCGGGGCGCTGGTGAATATCGGGACACTCGCCGCCTTCGTGCTGGTCTCTATCGCGGTCATAGTTCTCCGCCGGACGCGCCCAGACCTCCCGCGGGCGTTCAAGGTGCCGGGCTACCCCGTGGTGCCTGTCCTTGCCGCCCTCTCATGCCTCTTCCTCATGGGCTTTCTGACCCTCGGCACCTGGGTGAGGTTCCTGATCTGGATGGCGATAGGACTGGTGATCTACTTCGGCTACAGCAAGAATCACAGCCGACTGGCCAACGAAGACTCGTCCGCTGAGACAAACCAGGAGGCCTGAACGTAGCCGGACCGGGGCCTAGCGCCCCGGTCCGCTTTCCACATCCCATCCAGGCGCTCGCGTGAGACGCGTCCGATCCCCGAGCCGTGGTGATGCATTCCTACTATCGATCCTCGATGATGGTGCGCTCATCGACCGATCCAGTCCTCCTCGCCTGACTTACCGAGCTGCCCTCTGGGGTCCTTCGGGCACGGGCTGGACGCTAACGAGCACCAGTCCCAGGGCGTTTATGCGATCGAGGATCCCGTGCAGGTGGGACTGGTCGATAACTTCACCCGTAATGATCGTCCGTCCTTCTGAGATCTTTACCTCCATACCCTCGAAGGCCAGGGCGAAGCGCTGGCCGATCTCCGCGCGCACCACGATCCGGTAGGCCTTGCTCTTGGGGGTCCAATGTCTGGGACGGGTCTCCATACGGTGCTTCCGGATAATAGGTGCCGCGAGGATCCACGAGCATCACCCTCCACCGCATCTCACCCTGGTGATTTACACAACTCGCACCGAGAGCGGATAAGGTCCTCAACAAGTCGACGGTCAACCCGATGCCTGTAGCCTCGACCTTCCGAGGCCGGCTTCGGCAAAGCGCTCTAGATCAGTGCCCTCTTGCGGGCCCGTTCGAGCGCCTCATCGCGTGAGGAGACCTCGAGCTTGCGGAAGATCGATCTGGCATGGGTCTTGACCGTGTTGACGGAGACGTAGAGGGCCTGACCTATCTGCCGGTAAGAATCGCCGCCGTCGAAGAGACGCAGCACGTCGAGCTCGCGATCGGTAAGCACTTCGGTGAGCGCCGACTCTGCTCGCCTTCGCTTGCTCAGCTCGAGCTCCTGGCGCTCGAGCAGATCCGGGAATATGCCGGCGTCGGGGTAAGCCTCCACGATGTCCCGCGCCTCGTCGAGAAGCGCCCGGGCCCCTCTCCGATCGCCGCGCGCCGCCCTGACCCGCGCGAGGGCCAGCAGCCCCAGGAGCGTGGGCCACGGGTTCACGTCCCGCGACCGGCGCGCCGCGAGGCCGCTTTCCAGCTCGGTCTGGGCCTCGTCGAGTCTCCCGAGCTCGCCGAACACCCGGCCTAGCGCTATGCTTACCGCGCTGGTCTCACGGCTCCCGTGGGGAATGAATCTCTCCACCAGCGAGCGGGCTTCGCGCGCGCGAGACTCGGCCTCATCCAGGCGTCCCTCGTCCACGGCGACTACCGAAAGCAAGTACAACGCACCGATCCGCCACAGGGGTTGATCGGCCGTAATCATCGCGATGGCGTCATCCAGCGACTTCCTCGCCGTCGAGATGTCTCCCGACAGGTACGAACTCTGCCCCAGTGCCATCTTTACCAGGGCGAGTCTCCACGGGGGGTCTTGTTCGGATTCTAGCTCTGCCGAGCGAGCAGCGGCCGCGACCATGCTCTCGACACCACCATATCCGAAGATGGCCCTGATGATGGCCGTCTCGGACTCGACCGAGGTACTACCGTCGGGAAGTCGTCCCTCGTAGGGTATGCTCTCGGCCAACCGCAGAAAGTGCTCGCTCTCCTCTCGCCGGCCGTAGATGGCGCATATCCACGCTTTCACGAGAACGAGCGGCGCGTCACGGCCCCTCAGATGCTCGGGTAACGCCTCCAGCCAGCGTTCCAGGCCCGCAAGCTGCCCGGTGACGGCGTACCGAAACCAGTGACGCGCGATCAGCATACCTGCCCTCCGGTACTCTGCAGCCGCCATGGAGTGGCGTATGGCGTCCTCGAACATGCCCTTCTCCTCGAACCAGGCGCCGGCCCGTCCGTGCAACACCGGCAGGAGGTCTGGACGGCTGCTTTTCAGCTCGTAGAGCAGCAAGTCGGAGAACAGGTGATGGTAACGATACCATCCGCCGTTCTCGTCGAGCGCAACGACGAACAGGTTGGAGCGGGTCAGCCCATCCAGAAGCGCTCCGGAACTCTCCCCGCCAACTACCTCATCACAAAGCCCACCCGCCATCTCGGCCAGCACCGAAGTCTTGAGCATGAACTCCCGCTCCGCCACCGGGAGACCGGCCAGAACCTCTTCTCCCAGGAGATCGAGGATGTAACGGTTGCTGCCTCCGAACGATCGGATGAAATCGTGTACGTTCTCCTTGCCCTCCATGGAGAGCGCGGCCAGGTAGATCCCTGCAGGCCACCCCTCCGTTCGATCGAGCAGCACACGTAGGTCGTCGGCGCCGACCTCTAGATGCAGCCTGTCGTTCAGCAGAAAAGCAGCCTCTCCCTCCGTGAAAGCGAGTTCCTCGGTGCGTATCTCGGCCAATTCTCCCCTGGCCCTAAGCCGTCCCAGACGCAAGGGCGGGTCGGAGCGGGTTGCGAGAACGAGATGGACGTTTTCGGGGAGGTGCTCTACAAAAAACTCCATCGACTCGCGGCACCCATCGTCGGTCACGAACTGGTAGTCGTCGAGCGCCAACGTTACCTCCTGCGGCACCTCACCAATCTCGTTCACGAGCCTCGGTAGTACGGTGTCGACGACCCTCGCGCCGGCGACGTTCAACGCCGCGAGTACGGCGGCCCCAAACCCTTCTACCGGCACACCCCGGCCCAACGATTCGACGATATGCCTCCACAGCCGAATCGAATCGTTGTCCTGCTCGTCCAGGGAGACCCAGGCGAAAGCGCCGTTAGTCACCTTCGACGTCAGCCACTGGGAAAGGAGGATCGTCTTGCCATAGCCAGCCGGGGCGCTGACGAGAGTAACCTTACACTCGAGCCCCGCCTCGAGCATCTCCCATAGCCTGGGGCGGAGCACCTGCTCGGAGCGCGGCGAAGGTACGCGCAGCTTGGTCCCGACGACGGCAGGGGCAGAGGAGTCAGGCGACACGGAATCTCTCATCTCGGGAATAATGTTACAATCTCCCCCAGGTTTTTTCTACCCGAACCGCACGATCCAGACATCCCACCGCGCAAGGCATTCCGCCCCTCCGACGAACACGCACACTACCCTGCCACCGCAGATGGCGCCTCGTGCGCTGCTGGGCTAGCCCGGAACGGAAGAAGCTGACGGCTGAGAGCGAGGCGAAGCCGAAGCGTGCTTCTATCAGCGCGGCCGGAACGGGCGCAGTTCGTCCTCGCCCTCCCGTACCACGCCGTAGCTAGATTCGGGCACCTCGTTCCATACTCCGGGGAGATCCCCAAGTGGCTCGGAGACTATAACCCGTGCCTCGTCCGAGATATCCTGTAGCCGCGTGCGGTCCGGGTATAGCTCCCGTAGCGCCCTCACGCCGCTGGAGTAGTAGAGCGTACGGGAGTCACCCTCGCTGGAGTACCTGAACGCCCAGACGTTGTTACCATCGGTCGTCCCTATGGTCATCTGGATCGGGTGCTCGGTACCATGACGATGCCCTACCTCCTCCACAAAGCCGACCATCCTCTCGACGGCGGCAGGAGGGTCATCTTCGAGGCCGAACGTGAGCGCCAAATAGAACAGCAACTCGGAATCTGTCGATCCCTCGATGGAGGCGTAAAGCGACTCGTCTACGGCCAGCGCAAGGTCACGCTTCAGGCGGGCGAAATCGCGCACCAGGCCGTTGTGGACCCAGATCCAACGTCCGTGGCGAAAAGGGTGGCAGTTGGTCTGCTGGACGGCCGTGCCCGTCGAAGCCCGGATGTGGGCGAGGAAGAGTCCTGACTCGACGTGGCCCGCGACCTCGCGCAGGTTGCGGTCGTTCCAGGCCGGCTCGATGGAGTGGAAGACCGCCGGACTCTCCGAATTGGCGGCGTACCAGCCGACGCCGAAGCCGTCGCCGTTGGTGGTATCCACGCCGAGGCGGGCGTGGAGGCTCTGGTCGATCAGGGAGTGGTCGGGTTTGTAGAGCAGCTCCTCGATGAGGATCGGGGAGCCCGAGTAAGCGAGCCAACGGCACACTGTTCTCTCCTTTAGTCGCACGGGCTGTCATTACATCATGGTGCTTGGCTACCCCTGGCGCAATCCGGTTCTCCAAGATCACCCGGGTGAATTTGGCGCCGGGTGATGCGAGTGTGGCCCGCAAGGGCGTACGATGTTTGCGCAAGACGAGACGTCTCGGGAGAAAGGAAGAAGCTCATGGCTGATGTCGCACAACCGCAACCGATGCTCTCCGCCGTAGCCGGCCGCGTCTGGTGGACGTTGGTCTTGAGGGGCGCGGTCGCCGTCCTCTTCGGGCTGGCGGCGCTCTTCTGGCCGGGCAAGACCCTATTCGTGCTGATCCTCTTCTTCGGGGCTTACACCCTGGTCGATGGCATCTTCGCGATCGTCGGCGGGATAATGGACTCATCCCGCAGGTGGTTGCTGCTCATCGAGGGCGTCCTCGGCGTGGTGGCTGGTCTGATCCTGCTCGCCTGGCCCGGCCTCGGCGCGATCGTGTTGCTCTACGTAATCGCGATCTGGGCCGTCGTCACCGGGGTGATGGAGATAATTGCGGCCATCTCGCTCAGGCGGGAGATCGACAACGAGTGGCTCATGATACTCGGGGGCTCGCTCTCGGTTCTCTTCGGGCTCATCCTGGCTTTCTTGCCCGGGGCGGGACTCCTCTCCCTAACCTGGCTGATCGGCGCCTTCGCGCTCGTTTTCGGGGTCGCATTCATCTTCCTCGGCTTCAGGGTCAGGGGGCTCGGCTCGGGCAGCAGGGTCAGCTAGCGAAGAACCACCGCTTACCACCGCCGAAGGGCGTGCCGAAGCCTACTCGTGCCCTGCGTCCTCATCTCGGCTCCCGCGGGGCTATCAGGCAGGTAGCAAAGACCGCCCTGGCGTAGAATTTGTGGCGAGGAAACCGAGCAGATCCTCGTCGTAGTCCGGAGGCGCTTGTGGGAGAAGGTAAGGACATGGAAGGGTACGAGGTGGTCGGCCTGAGCGGCACCTCGGGTGGTGTGCGCCCTGCTGGCCTGGCATGGGCCCCTCTTTACGGCGCGGTCTCGCCGCGGCTTTCGTTCACGTCGCTCCAGGCCGTCAACGCCGAAGGGGCGACCTGGCGTGCAAGCTCCATCAGCCCCCGGTTGGTGCCGACCACCCGCATCTCGTCGCCGGGAGAGACCGTGAGTTCCGGTACCGGGAATGCTATCGCACCGACTGCCAGCACGCGCGCCTGGCAGCGGTCCTCCAGGGTGCCTACGTCGGACCCTTTCTCCACCCTCAGGTCGACGATCTGCAGGACCTCGGTGCCGATGGGGAGCACGGCCTCGGGCTTTCGGCCGAAGATGGCGGCTACGAAGGCCGGGGCCGCGAGCGCGGACACGCTGCGGGAGAGGTAGATGCCCGTGGTGCGCTCCACTCTTGCGGCGAGGTCGGGGTCGAAGAGGCGCAGCACTACCCTTAGACCCGGAGCCCGCGCTTGGGCCAGCAGCGCGCACTGCAAATTGGCCATGTCGTCTTTGGTAACTGCCAGGAGCGCCCGCGCCGACTTCAAGCGGAGGCCGTCGAGCGTGGTCCCCGACGCTATGTCCCCGATGACGACGGGGAGGCGCAACCGTTTGACGAACGCCGAATCGAGGGCGTCCTCGTCGCGCTCGACGGCCACGCAGCGGACTCCCGCCTCCGACAGTGCCTCGATAATCGTGGAGCCCGTGGTGCCGACGCCACACACGACGACGTGGTCGCGCTTCGGCACGGGATACTGGCCAAGGGCCCTGAGAAGCCTCGCCCCGACGATGGCGTCGGTAACGAGCCCGAAAGCTAGCGCTAGCGTCAGCGCCCCGAACATGATCATGCCTATGCCGAACACCTTGAGGGGTGGCGAGGCTTCGAGCAGGTTGATATCTCCGTAGCCGACCGTCGCGACGGTGACCACGACGAAGTAGAGCGCATCGAGCACGCTGAGCCCCAGGTAGCGATTGAACATCAACGTGCTGGCGACTATGAGCACCGCGAACATCACGCCGACGATCGCGAGCCGCCGGTCCAGGATACCGAACGTACCCCGGAAAAGGACCCACCACGTCCGCGAGAGGCGCGTGGCCATGGTAAGAAAGCCCTCGTTCTGGCTGGCGGCGAGACTGTCGAGGCCGCCCGTCGAGACTCGATCCTGTCCTGTGCTCACCGCCGGCCCGCGATCCACGATGCCGACCACCCGCGCAGCGTCGACCGGGAAGATCCCTGGCTCGCCTTCCTCCGACTCGGCCTCGGCGAGCGCCAGCCACAGGTTTGGATCCCCGCGGTCGACCTCCTGCACGGCGACCTGCCTGTCGCCCGCCCTGAGCTCGAAGCCTACGCTGCCGCGCAGCGCGGCCTCGACGAAGGCTGGGGCCGCGAGTTCCGTCGCCGACAGCACCGCCACGTCTCCCAAGAGACCGTGGATGGGGCCCGCGAGGGAGATGTTGAAGAGGCGCAGGACGACCCTTGCCCGCGGAGCCAGCTCCTGCAACTCCAGGGCTATGTGCAAATTGATAAGGTCGGAATCGCCTAGCAAGCAGCACGCACTAGCCTGCTCCACGCCCGCCTCCCCGAGCGTTTCCTCGAGCTCGGGGTCGCCGATTATCAGAGCTACCCGCGCGTCGCGCGCCGCGCGGGCAAACGGAGCTTCCGGCCTCCCACAGACCGCCGTCACCGCGATTCCGAGCTCGCGCAGTTCCTGGAGCACGCGCACCCCGAGACCGTCGTCGCCGACCAGCACGACGCGACCGCCGGAACCCGAGACCCTAGGTCCGCTCTGCATGAGGCATTCTCGCCGACAGGGCCCGTGGAGATCCCAGTTCGAAGCGGCTGTGGCCGCACGAGGCAAGGTTTTCGTTCCTTATGTCCAGCGCGGACTCCATCTCATATTCTGGACCACCAGCACCCCTTGGACATCATACAATAACCGCCCTAGCAAGGACATCTTGCCCTCGTAACGCTTCTCAGACGGTAGTGCCAAAGAGTAGCGTCGTGGCCGAAGGGGGAGAAGGCAGGGTAGCTACATTGGATCGGGCCAGATGTCACCGTGAGACTACCGTTGGGCGATCTCCTGTTTAATTCTGGCGCCAGAAGTCGTATGATAGAGATCCATGCAGGTGTGCCGGAGTAGAGGTTTGCGGGAAGCGATGTTCCCGCGCCCCGCCGGACTCTCTTCCCCTTTTCCGACTGGCAGTGAAGGTAGGGGTGTTGCGTTGGTACTTTCTTCGGGGGTGTAGATGAGCGAGACCAAGTATATCTTCGTCACGGGCGGCGTGGTTTCGTCCATAGGCAAGGGGACGAGTGCTGCGGCGCTGGGGATGCTGCTCAAGAGCCGGGGCTACAGGGTCGTACTCCAGAAGTTCGATCCTTACATCAACGTGGACCCTGGGACGATGAACCCTTACCAGCACGGCGAGGTCTTCGTCACCGAAGACGGGGCGGAGACGGACCTGGACCTCGGTCACTACGAGCGCTTTCTCGACGAGAACCTGGGCCGTCTCTCCAACGTGACCACGGGTAGCGTCTACTGGGAGGTCATTACCCGGGAGCGGCGGGGCGACTACCTGGGGGCGACCGTGCAGGTGATCCCGCACATAACCAATGAGATCAAGAACAGGATAGGGCGCCTCGGCCAGGACAAGGACATCGTAATAACCGAGATCGGGGGCACCGTGGGCGACATCGAGAGCCTGCCTTTCCTGGAAGCCATAAGGCAATTCCGAAACGACGTGGGGCGTGGTAACGTGCTCTACGTCCACGTCTCCTACGTACCCTACATCGAGGCCGCCGGCGAGCTCAAGACCAAGCCGACCCAGCACTCCGCGCAGCGCCTGCGCGAGATCGGCATAAGCCCCGACGTGCTCATTTGCCGCGCTGACAGGCCGATAAACGACGACATAAGGAAGAAGATCGCGCTGTTTGCGGACACGGAGCTCGACTCCGTGATCGCGGCCGAGGACGCCCCGAACCTGTACGCGATCCCCCTGAATTTGCACGAGGAAGGACTCGACGATTTGGTGCTGGATAAGCTGGGGCTGAGCGCGCCCCACGCTGACCTCGAGGAGTGGCAGCACCTCGTCTCCCGCATGCTGGAGGCGAGTCGGACGGTAAGTGTCGCGATCATCGGCAAGTACATAAAGCTCCAGGACGCCTACCTCTCCGTCGTGGAAGCCCTGGCCCACGCCGGCGGCGCCCACGGCCTGAAGGTGGAGCTCGACTGGGTCGACTCGGAGCAGCTCGTCGACGGGCCTTCTACGGAGGAGAGGCTCTCGGGGGTCGACGGCGTCCTCGTGTTGCCGGGCTTCGGCCACAGGGGCGCCGAGGGCAAGATCGAGGCGGCCCGCTACGCCAGGGAGAGCGGGACGCCCTACCTCGGGCTCTGCCTCGGGATGCAGATAGAGGTCATCGAGTTCGCCCGAAACGTCGCCGGACTGGAGATGGCGAACTCCACCGAGTTCGAGCAGGACACGCCGCACCCGGTAATAGACATCATGCCCGACCAGGTCGGTGTCGATATGGGCGGTACGATGCGCCTCGGACGCTGGCCGTGCCAGATCGTCCCCGGAACGCTGGCCGGGGAGGTCTACGGCTCGGGCCTCGTCCACGAGCGCCACCGCCACCGCTACGAGGTGAACAACGCATACAGGGAGGCACTCTCCGATGCGGGAATGGTCTTCTCGGGCACCTCGCCCGACGGCAGGTTGGTCGAGATAGCAGAGATAGGGGACCACCCCTTCTACATCGGGAGCCAGTTCCATCCGGAGTTCAAGAGCCGCCCCTTGAGGCCCCACCCGCTGTTCTACGGCTTTGTGGGCGCCTGCGGAGAGACCCTGAGACAAACGGCCGGCCTGCAAACGGAGCCGCTGAGGCCAGAACAAGGGGCGACCCACTGAGGGAGGTCGGCCGCACGAGGGGCCTCGTCGGTGTCGAAAGGCGGCCCACCACCGTGTTCCCCACCGGCGACCCCGCAGGCACCATCGCTACCCGCACGGCTGGCCTGCTAGAGTTCTCGGCGACGCTCTCCTGGAGCGGGCTAGAAGACCTGCCTGAGGCGCCAACGCTCCCCGCCCTGCCCGAGACCGCGCGATGTTCCGTCTTCGAGACGGATGACCCCGAGACGGTCAAGCGTGAGGTCCTGGGCGAGATACTCGCCCTCTCCGAACGGGACCTCGGCTCGGCCCTGGAGAACGTCTTGCGCACCCTGGCGACCTCGGCAGCGCTCTCCGACGCCGTCCTACGGACCAGGGCGACCCGCGTCGCGTCCCCTGCCTCGGCCCCGGCACCCGCCTTGCAGGCTCTGGCATTCGACCTTTGGGACGCCGGTTTCGGGGTCACCTTCGCCCCATCTTGGACCCCGGTGCCGGAAGGGTCGGTAGGCCTGGGAATACTCGGAGCCGAACAGGAACTGCAAAGCTTCATCGGGGCCCACCCGTCTTGGAGGGCCCTCTGAAGCCCCCTGCGCGGCTGGATCGCAGGCAAGATCCAGGGTACCCTTCGAGAGCATGAGAACGCAGTCGTCGTACATGGTCTTCCCCGCAGGCTCCGAGCTTTTTGGGGGCTACCCGTGAGGATCGGGGTTCCGACCGAGAGGACCCAGGGGGAGAGCAGGGTCGCGCTGGCCCCGCACGCCGTGTACGAGTTGACCCGCGCGGGACACAGGGTCTTCGTCGAGGCCGGGGCCGGTGAGGCTTCGAGCATCGCCGACGAGAAGTACGAGGAGGCTGGCGCCCGCCTGGTGGAGGACGCGGCGAAGATCTACGCCGACTCCGAGATCGTGGTCAAGGTCTACGGGCCCGTAGAAGGGGAGTACGAGTACCTGAGGGAGGATCTCATCCTCGTCTCCTTCCTCTCCCTGCCGGTCAACCTGGAGTTGATGCGGGCCCTCATCGACTCCCGTTGCATCGCCTTCGCCATGGAGACCATCAGGGACGCTCGCGGCCGCCTTCCCGTGCTCACGCCGATGAGCGAGATCGCCGGCCGCCTCACCCCGCAGATAGGAGCCCACTACCTGCAGCGACCCTTCGGGGGCCGCGGAATACTCCTTGGCGGCTCGACCGGGGTGAGGCCAGGACGCGTGGTCATCCTGGGTGCCGGGATCGTCGGGGCAGGTGCGGCGAGTGTGGCCAGCGGACTCGGGGCCGAGGTGGTCATCATAGACAGAGACCTCGACCGACTCAGGAAGATCGAAGACGCCCGCCTGCCCAACACCACGACCCTGGCGGCGAGCAGCCTCGGGATCAGGGACGCTGCGCTGCGCTCGGACCTCCTGATAGGGGCGGTCCACGTCGTGGGCACCCGCACTCCGGCCCTCGTGGACCGCGAGACCGTCTCCGAGATGAAGGAGCGGAGCGTGATCGTCGACGTCGACGTGGACTACGGCGGATGTGTCGCGACCTCTCGTCCTACCACCCTCGCGGACCCTACCTTCGTCGAGTACGGGGTTACCCATTACTGCGTGAAGAACGTGCCGGCGTCGGTGCCCGTCACGGCCACGAGGGCCCTCAGCAACGCACTCCTGCCTTACCTGCGCAGGCTCGCCGGGGTCGGCCTCTCCGATGCGCTCGGGGACGACGAAGGACTGGCAAGGGGCGTCGTCGTCGCCGAAGGTCGGGTCGTCGACCCCGTCCTCGCCCGCGATACGGGCGTGGAGTACAACCAGCTCTCCTCCGTCCTGCCGCTCCACTCGGAGGCAAGATGACCCCTGAACCCCTCGGGCGCTCGCTCTCGGACTTTACCGTCGAGCTCGACGTGTACTCGGGACCGTACGAATGGCTGCTGGCCCTCATCCTCAAGGACGAATTGGAGATCTTCGAGGTCCCACTGCGCGAGTTGGTCGCCTCCTACCTCCTCGCCCGCCGGCCCGACGCGCCGAACGGCCTGGAGCGCGATACGGACTTCGCAGGCTCGGCCGCGGCCCTCGTCTTGCTGAAGAGCCGAACGCTCACACCGGCGATCGACGCGGACCCGGAGGGCGTCGATGACGAGACCCTCTCTCCGGAAGAACTGGCCGAGCGTCTCACCGAGTACCTGAAGATCCGGCGCGCGGCGGAACACCTGAAAGACCGCTTCGCCTCCAACGCGGGCCATTACGCCACAAGACACACCCTACCCCCCAGACCAGGAAGCTTCCATGTAGAGCCAGGCCGCCTCTCGCTCGCGGCTCGACAGGCTTTCTCCCGCATTCTCGAGCCGCCGGTCTCTCACCTCGGCCCCATCACGGTGACCCTCCAGCAACTGGCCGGTATCATCCGCACGGCCCTGGCCAGAGGACCCATCTCCTACGAGAACCTCACGAGCGACATGGACCGCATGAACAAAGCCGTAACGTTCGCCGCCGCGCTCTCGCTCGCCCAGGAGGGAAGCCTCATGCTCATCCAGGCCGAACCCCTGGGACCATTGACCCTGGAGCCGACAGGGTGAGCGACCTGCAACGCAAGCTCCCTTCCCCGGCGCACCTGGTCGAAGCCGTCCTCCTGGTGAGCGCGAGCCCGCTCAGCCCCTCGGACCTCCGCTCGGCGACGGGTCTCTCTGAGGGCGAGCTGAAAAACGCCCTCGGCCGCTTGCGGGAGCGCTACGCCCCGGAGGCTTCGGGCATAGTGCTCAGAGACGTCGCCGGAGGACACCTGCTCTCGACGAATCCGGCCTGCTCCGCCGCCGTGGAGCGCTTCCGCAGGGAGGCCCGTCCCGCGCCGCTCTCCGGCGCGGCCCACGAGGTCCTGGCCTGCGCGCTCTACCTGGGACCGCTCTCCCGCGGCGCCGTCTCCCGCGTGCGCGGCGTAAACTCCGACGCCGTCGTACGCAACCTGATCGAACGGGGACTCCTGGCCGAAGTCGGCACGGACCGCGAAGCGCCGGGCGCACCAGCACTCCTCGACGTGACAGAGGAGTTTCTCTCTGCCACGGGCGCCTCCTCCCCGGATGACTTCCCTCCCGTCGATTCGCTCGTGACGCAAGAAGAGCTCTCCCGCGTGCGCGAACGGCTGGCTTCGTCCGCCGCGGGTCAGTCAAGGGCGGGAACAGGGGAACCCTGATGCGCCTGCAGGCGTTCCTCTCCCGCGCCGGCGCGGCACCCTCGCGCCGCAAGGCCGAGGCGCCTATACTGGCCGGCCGCGTGACGGTGAACGGCCAGACGGCGACCCTCGGCGCGAGCGTAACGCCCGGGGATGAGGTCGAACTCGACGGCCACCCCGTCCGTCTCCCCGAAGCCTGCGTCTACCTGGCCCTCAACAAACCGGCGGGATATCTGACCACCATGAGCGACGATCGTGGCCGCCCTACCGTCGCCCACCTCATGCCCGAAGTGCCCGGACTGGTCCCCGTCGGCCGCCTCGACGCAACCACAACGGGCCTGCTCATCCTCACAAACGACGGCGTCCTTGCCCACCGCATCACCCACCCTTCCTCACAGATCGAAAAACGCTACCGCCTCACCCTCGAAAATCCCGCCCCCGCAGACGCCCTCGCAGCACTGGCCTCCGGCCCTACCCTCGAAGACGGCAAGATGCACCCACCCGAGATCACGAACCTCAGCCGCTCCAGGGAGACGACCACGCTCGACCTTACCCTCCACGAGGGACGCAACCGCATAATACGTAGAGCCTCTATGGCCGCGGGGCTGGCCTTGATCTCCCTGCACAGGACGAACGTTGGCCCCGTCGCCCTCGGAGAGCTCCCCGAGGGCCATTACCGAGCCCTCACTCCTTCTGAGCTCGAGGCCCTACGGTGAGGCACCTGGTGGGAGTGCCAGGGGTGGATTTCACCGTCGAAGATGTACGTCAGACCCTCCCCGCACAGCTCGAAGTAACGCCGCTGAAGAAGCCGCCGGACGCGACGATACGGGTCCCCGGTTCCAAGAGCGTCACCAACCGCGCCCTCATCATCGCCGCCCTCGCAGAGGGAGGCTCCAGGATCCTCAATCCCCTCTTCTCGGACGACACCTTCTGGCTCATGAACGCCCTCGTCCGCCTCGGTATCGGCGTCAGGGCCGACATAGATCAGGGGGAGGTCTACGTAAGCGGCCAGGGCGGTGGGTTCGACGCGTCGGACGTAGACCTCTTCGTCGGCAACGCGGGCACGGTGGCCCGTTTCCTGCCGCCCGTGCTCGCCCTCGGCACGGGACCCTACACCGTGGACGGGGTACCCAGGATGCGCGAGCGCCCGGTCGCGGATCTCGTAGATGCGATGAGACAGCTCGGCGCTTCTGTGGACTACGCTGGGGAAGACGGAAGGTTCCCCCTCACAATAAAGGGAGGCGGCCTCCGCGGCGGACCGGCCCGCTTCTCGGCGAGCAAGAGCAGCCAGTTCATAAGCGGGCTGCTGATGGCGGCTCCCTACGCCGAGGCTCCGGTCACGCTTTACCCCGAAGGCAGGAAAGAATGGCCCTACGTCGGTATCACGACGGCCCTGATGCGGGCCTTCGGCGTGGAGGTAGTAGAAGCAAAAGGCCGCTTCACCGTCGACCCCGCCCCATACTCCCCACGGCACTACGAAGTGGAGCCCGACGCCTCGGGGGCGTCCTACTTTATGGCGGCGGCTGCCGCAACGGGCGGACGCGTGAGGATCCCAAAACTAGGCTCATCCTCGCCGCAGGGAGACCTGCGCTTCGCCGACGTCCTGCGCGAGATGGGCTGTAGGGTCGAGATGGCCGCCCATACCACCGAGGTAACAGGACCCGACCATCTAAGGGGCGTCGAAGTCGACATGAACGCGTTCTCCGACACCATGATCACCCTCTCCGCCATTGCACCCTTCGCCATATCTCCTACCACCATAAAGAACGTGGCCCATACCCGCCTGCAGGAGACCGACCGCCTGCGCGCCGTCGAATCCGAACTGAACCGCCTCGGCATAAAAACACAAACAACCCCTTCATCTATACGCATAATACCAGGAAAGATACGGCCCGGGGTTGTACGGACCTACGGCGACCACAGGATGGCGATGGCTTTTGCGGTAACGGGGCTGGTTGCGCCGGGCATCTCCATCGGGGACCCTGGGTGCGTGAGCAAGACGTTTCCGGGCTTTTTTGGGGCATTGCGGTCGTTACGGTGAACTGGCGGGGCTTTCGGATATACTTCCTGGGTCCATGGGAGGCATTCTCGTAGCCATTGACGGGCCCGCGGGGAGCGGGAAGAGCTCGGTCGCGCGGGCCGTTGCGGGGCGCCTTGGGGTCGTGAACCTCAACACGGGCGCGGCATACAGGGCTGCGGCGCTCCTGGCCCTGCGAGAGGACGTCGACCTCACCGACGCTGAGGGGCTCGCGGCGCTCGCGCGCAGGGTGGACCTGGATCCCGAAGGTGCTAGCATCGACGGGGGACGTGTCGGGGAGCGCGATCTCCGCTCTCCCGAAGTCTCTGCCGCGGCTTCGAAGGTCTCAGCCCATGCCCCCCTAAGGGAGGTCTTGCTCCCCGTGCAGAGGGCCGCGGCACAGAAGGCCAGGACCAGGGGAGGCGCCGTCGTCGAAGGAAGAGACATCGGTACCGTCGTCCTTCCTGACGCTGAACTTAAGGTTTATCTATCCGCCGCCCCAGAAGAGCGGGCGCGCCGGCGGGCCTCGCAGACGGGCAGGGAGGGGGAGTTGGATCGCATAAGGGCCGCCATAGCCAGGCGCGACCGCCAGGACTCCGAGCGGGAGGTCTCGCCCCTCAAGCCCGCCGCGGACGCCGTGGTCTTGGACACCACAGCCTTGAGCCTCGAAGAAGTCATAGCGAAGGTCCTCGAACTCGCCACGGAACTTCGCGAGAGAACGTGAGGAGAGCGATGCTCTTCGAGGGGAGGCGTAAACCGGGCGAGATGACGAGGAGGTACCGCCTGTTCCGGCGGGCGATGACCCTGCTGTGCCGCCTCTTGTTCGCCTGCAGGGTGCACGGGGCCGGGAAGGTGCCTTCCGACGGACCCCTGATAGTGGCCTCCAACCACAGCCAGTATGCCGACCCCGTCCTGGTGTGCGTGGCCGTACCCCGTCGGCTGCAGTGGATGGCCAAAAAGCAGCTCTTCGTCTACCCCTTCAGGAGGTTCTTCGAGTTTATCGGGTCGTTCCCCGTGGACCGCGAGGGCGGAGGAAGGGCGGCGATACGCTCCGCCCTGGCCTTCCTGGCAGAGGGTTGGGCGTTGGGGATCTTCCCCGAAGGAACCCACAGGGGCGCCGAAGCCTCCAGGGCGGCCAAGACCGGGGTAGTCGTACTCGCGCTCCGCAGCGGCGCTCGTGTACTGCCCGTTCACGTAGGCAAGCTACCAGGACCCCTCTCCCGCCTGCGCGGCCGGCGGCTCGACATCTTCGTTGGCGAACCATTGCGCATGGACCCGGCTATGCGGGGCGGAGCGGCCTACCGCGCGGCGGCGGATGAGGTCATGCACACCATCTACGCCCTGCCCCAAAGACACGCGCGGGGGTCGCTGTGAGCCGCCTCCCGGTAGTCGCCGTCGTCGGGGCGCCCAACGTGGGGAAGAGCTCGCTGGTAAACAGGATCATGCGCCGCCGCGGTGCCGTGGTCTCGGAGAGACCGGGTACCACGCGCGACAGGGCGTACAACCGGGCCGAGTGGGCGGGCAGGGAGTTCACGCTGGTGGACACCGGCGGGATGGAGCCGCGCGCGAAGGTTGGCCTCGAAGCCCTCGTGACGCTCCAAGCGAGGGTGGCGGTCGAGGAGGCCGACGTGGTGCTGCACCTCACCGACGCCAGGCTGGGGCCGACCGAGGCCGACGCCGTGATCGCCCGGGAACTCAATCGCGCGCGGGGCAAGGCCGTCCTCGCCGTCAACAAGCTGGATAACCCCGCCGACGACACCGAGCGTCACCGCTTCTACTCCCTCGGTGAGGGCGAGCCTCATGCGATCTCCGCGGTGCACGGCCTCGGTGTCGGGGACCTCCTCGACGTAGTCGTCTCCCTGCTTCCCGAGTCGGAACCGGAGAGCGCAGGGGAGCCGCCGGCGCTCGCCATCGTCGGGAGGCCGAACGTCGGCAAGAGTACGCTCCTCAATCGTCTGCTAGGCACGGACCGCGCCGTCGTCTCGGAGAAGGCCGGCACGACGACCGACGCCGTCGCGGCCGAAATCGTGCTCGATGTTGGGGGAGAGACCGAACTCTATCTCCTGCTTGATACGGCGGGCGTGAGCAAGGGCGCCAGGCGGGCCCGCGGGGTGCCTTACTATTCGGCCTTGCGGACCTCAGAGGCCATTAGACGTTCTGACGTCTCTTTGCTCTTGGTGGACGCCACGGACGGTATCGTGGCAGGCGACCTGAGGATCGCCCGCGAGATAGAAGAAGCCGGCTCCTCCTGCGGGGTCGTGGTCAACAAGCGAGACCTCGTGCCCCCCCAGAGGCTCAGGGAGATAGAAGGCCTCATCTCGGCCCGCCTCACCGACCTCGAGCCGCCCTTCGTCCACGTCTCCGCCCTCACCGGTGCAGGGGTCGACGAGGTCCTGCCATTGGCGGCCGGAGTAGCGCGGGCATACAGGATGCGGGTGCCGACGCACGAGGTAGCAGAGTTCGTGGGCGACGTGGTGGCGCGCACCGCCCCGCCGAAGGGCGTCAAGATCCGCTACGCCACCCAGACGGGCGCGGCGCCACCGAGGTTCACGCTCTTCGCGACCAGGCCAAAAGACCTGCCCGATAACTACCTGCGCTACGTAGAGAACTCCCTCCGAGAGAGGTACGGACTCTGGGGCGTAAGCGTCAGAATCAGGGTCAAGAGCAGCCGGTAAGGTTGAAAGGGAGTAGGGATAGGACCCCCGTTCCCCCGCTTTTCGAACGCTGGTCAGCGAGGACTTGCACAAGCTGAAGCGCCGAAACGTTGACGAGCGCCCGAAAGGGCGCGTGCTGAGGAGCGGAGCCCGAAGGGCTTAGCGTGCTGATAAACTCTCATCGGGAAATCAAGGCCGCAAGATGCGGGAAGGGTCAGTAGAGAAAGAGGGGAGAGCATGTTCGACATGACGACGAGGTCGAGGCAAGGGCCAAGCGAGTGGTGTGTTCCGGCTGGGCAGGGCCTCCGATGAAGGCGATCATCATGGCCGGTGGGCAGGGAACGCGTCTTAGGCCCCTGACCAGCGACCAGCCCAAGCCGATGATTCCCATCGTCAACGCCCCTTGCATGGAGCACATCGTGAAGCTCCTCGAGCGCCACGGCTTTGCGGACATCGCCGTCACCTTGCAGTTCATGCCCGACGAGATAAGGGACTACTTCGGCGACGGTTCGGATTGGAACGTGAGCATGCGCTACTCCGTCGAGGACGCGCCGGCCGGGACCGCGGGCTCCGTGAAGATGGCCGAGCAGCAACTCGGCCTCCAGGGCGAGCGCTTGCTCATCATAAGCGGCGACGCCCTGACTGACGCCGACCTGAGCACCCTGGTCGAGTTCCACGAGGAGAAAGGCTCCGAGGCCACCATGGTCCTCAAGAGCGTCGAGAACCCCCTGGATTTCGGTATCGTCATAACCGAGGAGGACGGGCGCATCTCCCGTTTTCTGGAGAAACCGGCCTGGGGGCAGGTCTTCTCCGACACCGTAAACACCGGCATCTATCTGCTCGAGCCCTCGGCGATCGCCGAGATCCCCGACCCGGAAGACGGAGAGTACGACTTCTCCAAGGAGCTGTTCCCCAAACTCCTCGAGGCCGGGCGTCCACTCTACGGCTACATTACCGAGGACTACTGGGAAGACATAGGCACCTTGGAGCAGTTTGCCGGCGCCCAGCGGGACGTGCTCGACGGCCGCGTAGAGGGCGTCAGGCCCCCGGGCACGCGCCTGAGGGAGAACATCTACGTGGGGCGCAGGGCGCAGGTCGACGACGACGAACTCGAAGGGCCTGTCGTAATCGGGGAGAACACCCGCATCGACGAGGGCGCGAGGATAGGGCCCTACTCGGTCATAGCCGACAACGTCGTCGTCTCGGCGGGCTCCTCGGTGGAGCGCAGCGTCATCGCCGAGGGGACCTACATAGGCGAGGGCGCCGAGCTGGTAGACACCCTCGTCGGTCGCAACTCCTACGTCCAGGCGCGGGCCCGCATCCTGGAGCGCAGCGCGCTCGGAGACGACGTGATCGTCGGCGAGGGTGCGACCATAGCCCCCGAGGTCAAGGTCTACCCCCACAAGACCATAGAGTCCGGGGCCAACGTCACGCAGTCCCTGATCTACGAGACCATGGGCCTTCGCACCGTGTTCCGTCGCGGCGTCGTAAGCGGCAAGTTCAACGTGGATCTCACCCCCGAGTTCGTCACCCGCCTGGCCTCATCTTTCGGCACCACGCTCGACCCGGGGGCCGTCGTGACCTTGGGGCGCGACTCTTCGCTCTCCGCCCAGGTCGCAAAGCGCGCGATGACGGCTGCGCTGCTCGGCACCGGGATCAACATCAGGGACCTGAGGGCCGCCCACGCCGGGGTCGTCCGCCACGACGTGCTCGCCGGCAAATCCTCGGCCGGGGCGCACGTCCGCGCCGGCAGCGACCCCGATGACGTCGAGATACTGTTCTTCTCCGCCGACGCGACCCCCATAACGGAGGGGGACGAGAGGTCCGTGGAGAAGGCATTCGTTCGCGAGGAGTATCGCAGGGCCTACGGCGGGGACATAGGGCAGTTGATCTACCCGGGCCGCGTCGTCGAGCAGTTCGTGGAGCGCTTGGAGCGCGCCGTGGACCGAGACAAGACCTCCGGCGCCACCATCGTCGTGGATTTCTGCGGGGGCGTCGCCGGCCTCGTGGCGAGCCGGGTCTTCTCCAGGCTCGGCGTGAGCGCCGTCGTCATGGAAGGCTTCGCCAACGCCAACGCGGTCGGCGAGGCGCGGGGGTTGAACCTGGAGGAGAGCATCGAGCGCGTCGCCCGCATCGTGCCCACGGTGGACGCCGCCTTCGGCGCCGTAGTCGGCCCCGAAGCCGAGTACGTGCAGTTCGTCGACGACGAGGGAGAGTGGGTGCCACCCGACGTCATGCTCGCCTGCCTCATAGACCAGTTGCGCCCGCAGAGCGCCGTGCTCCCCATCAACCTCAGCCGCGGGTACGAGAGACTCGTAAAGGAGGGAGAAGGAGCGGTCGAGATGAGCCGCACGGGCCTCTCCAACGTCGCCATAAAGGCCGCCGACATCGGGGCCGACCTCGCCTCACTCGCCGACGGCCGCTACATCTTCCCGGCCTTCCTGCCTTCACCGGACTGCTTTATGACGCTGGCCAGCGCCCTCGAAGTGTTCCGCGGGACGCCCCTCTCCGGCGTGCGCCGGAAGTTCGGAGACTCCTTCGACCACGTCCAAAGAGAGCACATCGAGTGCCCGTGGTCGGCAAAGGGACGCGTGATGCGCGGCCTCGCCGAGAAGTTCGGCGGTGACCCCGATGCCATCCTCGCCGAGGGCGTGCTGCTCAACGTCGACGACGGCTGGGTGCTCATGCTCCCCGATCCCGACAGCCCCATGTTCTACGTCTACGCCGAGTCCGGGGAGGGCGACGGGAGCCCGGCACGGCTAGTGGAAGAGTACGTCGGCCTGGTGAAGTCCTTGATCGACGACCAGGCCTTGCTCTCAAGCTGAGATTTCACTTCAGGTTCAGGGTAGGTTATACTCTTGCCATGGACGATTCGGGGTTTCACGGGGGATACGACTGGGAGAACGCCGAGGACGTCACGGCCCTCTCTGAGGAAGATCTGAGGGGCACTCTAGTGGCGCTCTCGGAGGAGGAGCGTCGTCTCGGGTACAGGCGCGCGATCCTGCGGGGGAGGATGGATCTGATCCGTGCCGAGCTCGTAGAGCGGGGCGCCGCTGCGCTCCCTCCCGAGCGCCTGGCGCGGGTGTTGCTCGGCGATTCGCCCGATGGGGAGCTGCGGTGAGGGAGTGTCCTGGGTGCGGGGCCGAAGTCTCGGCGGGGATGAAGTTTTGTACCGAGTGCGGCACCAGGCTCGATGTCGGCCAGAGCACCGTCTCCTACGCGCCGAGTTTCGGCGAGGACCTCGAGCCAGGCACATCGGGCGGCGTCGAAGGGGCCGCGTTGATAGAGATGGATCAGGTAGAGGGCACGGCCGGACGCAGGATGCACGACCTCGGCGATGACGTCGTCAGCGTCGGGCGCGGACAGGAGAGCAGCATCTTCTTAGACGACGTCACCGTCTCGCGCAAACACGCGGAGATCGTGCACGGGGATGGCGGCTACAGGATACGCGATGTGGGAAGCCTGAACGGGACGTACGTCAACCGTGTCAGGGTCGACGCCGTAGATCTGCGCAACGGAGACGAGATACAGGTTGGCAAGTACCGTTTCAGGTTCGTGTTCTCCTAGGACATGCGGCACCGTAGTCGAGAGGATGGGAGTGAAAAGCGTGGAAAATGACGGTATGGATAGGGAGACAGGCGGGGGCTACACCACCGAAGATTACGCTCAGGAAAGGTACAGCGCCACCAAGGACAGCTTCACCATCGGCGAGGTCGTCGAGCGTCTGAGACCCGAGTTCCCGGCCCTCTCGGTCAGCAAGATCCGCTACCTCGAACGCAGGCGTCTGATCAACCTCAGCCGCACGCGCGGCGGCTACAGGCTCTTCTCGTCCCAGGATATCGAGCTCCTCCGCTACATCCTTACGCTGCAAGACAAGGAGTATCTGCCGCTCAAGGTCATAAAGAAGCGCATCGAAGGCGGCGGCGGTTTCACCGCGGGCGACTCGGCTGGGGACCTCTCGAGGGTCCTAGAAGAGAGGACGTACACGCGCGAGGAGCTTGCGGATGCCTTAGAGACGGAGATGCGCTTCGTCGAAGAGCTTATCAGCGTGGGCGTGATCGGACGCAGCGGCGAGCTAACGCAGCGCGACGCCGAGATCGCGCGCATGGCCCTGGAGATGGCGAAGTACTCCATCCAACCCCGCCACCTGCGCGGCATCATGGCCGCCGTCGACCGCGAGGCCGCCCTCTTCAAGCAGGTCCTCAACCCGGATCTGCGCAGCGGCGACGACGGCCGCGTGGGCGAGGCCATGAACAAGGCCCGCCACCTCGCCGCCGTCGACTCCCGCATCAAAGAGCTGATGATGGCGAACGTGCTGGACACGTTCTCCCCGTGAGCGGCCCCGCGCAGGGGACCGGGGACGCCGCAAGGGCTCTGCAAAAACACATCCACACCGTCCCCGATTTCCCGCGTCAGGGTATCTCCTTCAAGGACATAACCCCCCTCATTGAAGACGGCCACGCCCTCCACACCGCCGTGGACGCCCTCGCCGAAACCACCGAAGGCATCGCTTACGACCGCATACTCTCGGCCGAAGCCCGCGGCTTCGTGTTCGGCACGGCCCTGGCCTATCGCGCCAAAAAGGGCCTCATCCTGGCCCGCAAACCGAAAAAGCTCCCCAGGGAGATCATCTCCGCCACCTACGACCTCGAATACGGTACCGACGCCCTGGAAGCACACGCCGACTCGATCCCCGAAGGTACCCGCGTCCTCGTCGCGGACGACCTCCTCGCAACCGGAGGCACGGCCCGCGCCATGTGCCAGCTCGTCGAAAACGCCGGCGGTACGGTCGCGGGCGTGGCCTTCCTCATAGAACTATCCTACCTCGGCGGCCGCGAAAAGCTGAAGCCCTACCCCGTCGTCTCCCTCATCACCTACGATGACCCACAAGACTAACCTCCCCCAACCACTCGACCATACAATCCCCC
Source organism: uncultured Rubrobacteraceae bacterium (assembly GCA_963849745.1). Classification (GTDB taxonomy): domain Bacteria; phylum Actinomycetota; class Rubrobacteria; order Rubrobacterales; family Rubrobacteraceae; genus Rubrobacter_D. Next base: position 112,406 of record CAWKIM010000002.1, read on the forward strand.
AACAGCTCATCCCCACACCCGAACGCCTCGTCGCCCTCTATCTCCGTACCCTCACCAGCCCCCAGACCATAAAAACCTATAATACAGAGATTTCCTTGTTCATCTCCTTTGTGGAGGGCGAGGTAGGGAAGGGTCTTGGGGACCTAACGGCGGAGGACATCTCGCTCTACAGGGAGCATCTGCTAGGGACCTATGCGGCGGCGACGGCGGCCAAGAAGCTTGCGGTGCTCAGGCGGTTCTTGATCTTCACCTACATGGCGGGTGCTACGACGGTGAACCCCGAGGCTCTGCGGTTCTTTGCCAAGAGCCCGCGTGTGCGCCAGGACCCGGCCTACAACGTCCTTACCGAGGATGAGCTCTCGCGCATGTTGAACGCCGCCAGGGCCTCCAACTACCGCGACTACGTGATGCTCGCCGTGATGGCGGGTTGCGGCTTGAGGGAGGCCGAGGTCGTGGGGCTGAGGATCGGGGACCTGCGCGAGGCGGCGGCGGATCAGATCCTACTGCGCGTCTTGGGCAAGGGCGACAAAGTCCGCAACGTCGCGATCTCACCGGATCTCTGGCGCCTCATACAACGCTTCGTCCTGCTCACCGAACGGAGCTTCACCTCTCACCCCGACTCCCGCAAACCCCTGTTCACCTCCAGGGTTGGAAAGGACAAACCCCTTACCACCCGCTCGGTCCAGAACATCGTGAAGAAGTACGTGCGCGCGGCCGGCATAACAAAGGCCATCTCACCCCACTCCATCCGCCACACCGTGGGCACCAACATGGCCGTAAACGAGGCGCCGCTGCTCGTCATCCAACAGTTCCTCGGCCACTCGGACCCGAAGACGACCATGCGATACATCCGCCGCGCAGACGAGCTCGCCACGCGGGCGTATCAGTATAATACCTTGCCGCTATAGAAGGACGGCTCAGCGTTTGTAAGGATCGTGGGAGGCGTACTCCTCCATGACATTCTGGAGCATCTGCTTTTCGGACTCTATATAGGCCCCGATAGCGCGTCCGAAGGCTGGGTCCCTAATCTTGTGAGCGCTGTAGGTGAGAGAAGGGAGGAAGCCCCGCGCCAGCTTGTGCTCGCCCTGGGCGCCGGCCTCCAGGAGTTCGAAGCCCCGCTCGATGGCGAAGTCGATAGCCTGGTAGTAGCACAGTTCGAAGTGCAGGTTACGCCTTTGCTCCTTAGCGCCCCAGTAGCGGCCGAAGAGCGAGCCGTCCTTGAGGAAGAACAGCGCGCCTGCGACGGGGCGGTCGGCCCGGTTGCGGGCCAGGATCAGCAGGATCCGGTCTTTCATGGTTCTGAAGACTTCGTCGAAGAAGGCCCTGTTGAGGTAAGGCACTCCCCACTTGCCGTCCAAGGTAGCTAGGTAGAACTCGTACATCAGCGCGGCGTGTTCGGGGAGGAGTGCGTCTCCCGTGAGGTGAGAGATCTTCAGATCCCCATCCTCGAGTTGGCGTCGCTCGCGCAAGATCTGACGCCGCCGCTTCCCTGAGAGCGCCCCCAGGTAGTTTGAAAACGTCTCGTAGCCCTGGTTGCGCCAGTGAAACTGCAGCGAGTGTCTCACTGTAAAGCCTCTTCTCGTGAACTCGTCGAGCTCATGCTCGGGCAAATAGAGCGCGTGCGAGGAGCTCACTCGGTACTCTGTTCCCAGATCCTCCGCCGCCTCGAGCAAAGCCTTCGTCACCCTGTCTCGGTCTGAAACATCCACATCGGAACGTAGTAGCAGCTTGGGCCCCGTGGCGGGCGTGAACGGCACGGCAGCCACCAGCTTGGGGTAGTAAGGGAGCCCGTACTGCTGATACGCCCGCGCCCACTCCCAGTCGAAAATGTACTCCCCGTAAGAATCCGTCTTCAGATACAGACAGAGCGCGCCAAGCACACTCTCGCCTTCCTTGTAGACCAGGTATGCGGGCGACCACCCACTGCGCCGGCCGATGCTGCCAGACCGCTCCAGCGCACGCAAGAACTCGAAGTCAAAGAATGGGAACCCCCGCGGCTCCAGGCTCCGCCATGTCTCCTTGTCCACATCCTCGATGCCACGAAGCCGCTCCACCCGCATCATGCCCCGCCCAGCCTCGACAAACGCAACTCCTTGGGATCGCTCCGCGCAAGAATCCGCAAGAATCGTTATTGTACCTCGCCCATCTTCTCCAGATGATCGCATAATACTCCCCACACGGGGCAGGCAGGTGAGGACTTACAGGTGCAAATCCAGCAAAAGTCGAAAGGACCCAGCAACTGTGAGGTATTCATCGCTTCAGCAAGAGAGGAGAACCTCCCAAGAAAATCCGCCAAACCAACTTTGGCGTGTGTCCCGCAGGCCGCCTCCAGGGATCCCATACTCTAGCTGACGCCCTCGTACAGGGCCGCCTTATGGAGTTCAGTGCCTAACCCTGAGGTAAGGCACCCTTATGCTCGCACCCCTCAGGTAAGGGGTATGAGATGCACGAACTTCGCATAACGGGAATTCTCGGAAGTTGGTACGCGGCGGGCTCTGCCGGCGGGCTCTGCCGCGCTCGAGGGGGCTCGGCGACCCACGACGGCAGGACGCTTCTAACCTGATCGCCGGGGAAGCAGCAATCCAAGCCCCGTCGTTTCGCGGGCATTGGGTCTGACTCGGTTATCGCCCGTAGAGACCCGTAGCCGAACCCGCCGTGATCGGCATGTGCGGGCCGGGCGATGCCGTTAGTGCCCCGAGACAGAGCGCCCAAGCAGGATCGTCGGTCGTACTTTGCGAGGACGTATTATGTGGGTTTAACAGCGTGGTAAGGCTATCGGCGGGAAGCAAGGCCGAGGCGGCCCTTGACAGATTGCAAGCCTTTGCGGAGGGCCTCTGTGATTCGATTGCGCCGGTTGAGACGCTCCATCCGCCGTGTCAGGCGCCTTATGCGCTCCTTGCGGTGCCGGATCTTTCGTCGCTCCTCTTTGATGGCGATCCGGAGTCCTTTCTCTCGTCGGTCGCCGTTTTCCGCCGCTGTTTTGCTCGGCTGCTTCTTGAGTTGCTGGAGCTTGTATCTGTGCGTCTCGAGCTCCCTTTGCTGATGGCGCAGGCGCCGGGCGACCCTCTCACGCTCCACGCCCCGGTTGGCCACGAGGAGGATCCCTTGCGGGTAGTAGCGCAACAGCACGAGGATTCCCCCGAGACCCCGCCGCCAGCGTCCCTCTTGGAGGTGGGATCTCACCTGGTTTACCACGGGGGCGCCGTGCCAGTCTCGCCAGAGGCGCTCCCCGGCCTTGTAAGCCGCCTCGTAGCGGGCGTTCCCTTTGACGCGTTTGCGCTGTGAGCGCAGCGCGGCCATGTTGTACTTCAACATCAAGTTGCGATCGCGGGTCATGTTCGCGTCGTGGCGCCGTATCTCGGCGACGAGGGTGTCATGACAGTAGACCGGGAAACGCTCCAGAATACGGTAGTAGAGGTCGTAGTCCTCGGCGGCCCTGTACGAGGTGTCGAAGCCACCCACGGCGTCGAAAACACCACGCCGATACATCACCGCCGGTACGTAGATCGGGCAACTACGCAGCAACTCGAGGTAAGGGTCATCCCTGACCCGGAACTGCTCCCAACCGGGCACGAAGGAACCATCGGCGGTGATCTTCCGGCAAAGTCCCGAGACGAAGGCGCATCCCGGATGTGACTCTAGCTCCCTTACCCCGACCCCGAGAGCTCCCGAGACCAGGCGGTCATCGGAGTCCAAAAACACCACATACTCCCCCCCTACCCCCGCCAGGCCCCGGTTTCTGGACGCCGCCAGGCCCCGGTTCTCCTGCCTTATTAGTTTGACCCTTGAGTCCACCTCGGCATAGCCCGAAGCAACCTCCCCTGTGCCGTCACTAGAGCCGTCATCGACGACGACGATCTCCAGGTCGGTGTATCCCTGGCAGAGCACACTCCGTATGGCATCCCCGAGGAACCGCGCCTGGTTGTAACAGGGAATCACCACGCTAACCGTCCCTCCCTCGGGGCGACCGCCAAAGTAGGGTCGGGCGCCGCCTACATCCCTCGCTGCGCCGGTGTTCTCGTCCAATACGACTCTCCCTGACTCGCTCTGGGGCCCTGGTATTGTACGGATTTACGCCGTCATAGGCCTCGTAGGGGATCTTCCCCGGCTACGTCAACAGGGAAGATCGCTCACGGTCGAGCGCCGTCCGCGGGACCGTTATCTTAAGGGGGCCCTTATAGAATTGAGCGATGAGGCCTGATATCGTAGACGCGGCATGCAGACCGAAACACTCGCAATAGTACGCCCGCCCACGACGGGCGACCAGAACCTGGCTTCGCGCCTGTCCAAGGGCTTCAGAGACGCCTCTCGCCGCGTCGCGGTGTACTCCTCTCCCGAGGTCAGCGCCCTGGACCCAGAAGATTTGGGTAACACCACCCTTGTCGTGGTGAGTCCGGGGCAGTGCATCGAGACCAGCGGCAACGAGGGGGCCTTCCTCTCGAAGGTCGCCCGCGCACGAAAGCGCATCCTGGCGTCCGTGGGTCCGGTGCACGGTCTGGGATACCTCTCACGGCTAAGGAGAGGCATCTACTTCGACGCCCTCTTCGACCTCGGCTTCGTGTCCCAGAAAGACAGCCACTACCGGGTGACCGATCTGGCTTACCACTTCGTGTTCAACGGCCTTACCCGAGAAGAGGAACCGTTGGCACAGGAGCCAGTAAACCGGGCACAGCGCACCATCCCTTGGGTCCTTATCGGACCCAGGAGCGACAGGAACCGGGAGCTCTTTGGGGCACTCTTCGAGCATCAGGTCGATCCAGGGGGCTTCTGCCTCTTGCATCCCCGGCCGAAGAATACGACCCCGCCAGAGCCGATGCTCGGTGGCCCGCAACTCTCGGCGATCCTGTCGAAGGCCAGATACTACCTGTGGGGCGCAGAACGCGAGGGTATGTATTATGAGAGTTTCCGTTTTATCTTACCGCTGTTGGCCGGGACGGTGCCATGCAAGATAGACCCCGCTCTCAGTGCCGCGGGGTTCGAGGTTCCCGGCGTCTACGCTTCGGTGTCGGCCTTCGATACGGAGGTGCGGGACATGGGGTATAGTGAGATGTATCGTCGTGCCAGAGACTTCTACGTCTTTAGAGGACGGTTGGGGGAGCACTTGTCCGGGGCGTTACGTCTTGTCTGAGGCCAAGGTATTGCAGAGCACGAATCGTATCGAGTCCACCGTCCTCGCCGACCCGGATTTGGGGCCGCTCTACAGGGAGAGCAAGGCGGAGAACGGCGTAACCATCTTTATCCCGAACTGGAACCACAGGCCCTATCTTCCCCGTTCGATACGCAGCGCGCTGCACGCGATCCACCGCCTCGAGGAGGCCGGTCTCTTTGGAGAGCTCCTGGTTATCGACGATGCCTCCCGCGACGGTTCGCAGAAGTTCTTGCGCGCGGTCCAGGTTCTCTACGAGGACGCGCCGCTGAGGACTGTTTTCCTGGAGCGTAACCTCGGTCTGCCGAGGCTGCGCAACCTGGCGATGCGGATGTCGCGCTACAGGCACGTCTGCATGCTGGACGCCGACAACGAGCTCGTCGCAGACAACCTGCCGCTGTTCTTGCAGAGCGCAGAAAGGACGGGCGCTGCGCTGGTGCACGGACTCTTGATAGACAAGCGAGAAGGCAAGATGACGGGCATACGGTCGGACAACGTCGCGAGCATGCGCCTTACGGCCGGCAACTACATCGATGCCTTCGCCTTGCTAGACACGAAGAAAGTACTAGGAGCCGGAGGGTTCGTTACCGATCAGAGGCTCTACGGTTACGAAGACTGGGAGATAATGCTACATCTGATCGCCGAGGAAGAGGAGGTCGTGTTCGTTCCTGTCGTCATGGGCTATTATCACCTTACTCCTGGATCTATGTTTGCAGAGACGGCGGAGGACAAGGGGCCTCCCCCACGCTCTGCCGCGCCCGAGGTGGTTACCTTGCTTAGGCGTATGTTCGCCCAGACCGGCACCAGAGAGTGGGATGATGTCAAAGTGGGACGCATCTATCACCCTGCGGTGGGCTACATTGACTGACGGTGGGCTCTACCGGGAGGCACTATGACTAAGGCCGACGGCGGGTGGACCTCACAGATCGTCGAACACACGCGACGGCTCGAAGAATACAAGAAAACCATAGGCAGGCTCTTCCCCGCGCTACCGAAAGACCTCCTCGAAGCGGGGTCGCTCAAGGACGTCGATGCCCTGGTCTTGGCGCTCTTTTTGCGGTGTTATCCGCACGAGCTGAGCGTGCTCGAGGTGGGCACGTCCCTGGGGATAGCCACCTTCCACTTTGCGGGCCAACCCAGTGTGTCGAGGGTGCTTGGCGTAGACCCGTCGGCGACCCGGGACACAGCCGAGACTTCGAGTATGGACGTCGCGCGGGCGGCCCTCGCCGAGTTCGCCGATGAAAGCGTCAAGATACGGCTTCGCAGAGGCGATCTAAGCAGCGCCTCTCCGGAGCTGGCGCGCGAACTCCCAGAAAACGAACCGCTGCTGGCGTACGTGGGCGGGGCTCGCACCAGGGAGGCGGTGGACGCGGATCTTCAGGCCATCTTCGACGCCAACCCGCGCGCCTTTGCCATCCTGGACCACTGCAGGGGTGGGGAGGGACCGTTCGTGCAGGCGGGAATCGCAGACTGTATGGAGAGAGCGCCGGGAAAGTACCACTTTCGGCTCTTCGGTGACCTCGGTTCGGGCATGGCGACGAGCAAGCTCGGGATCGTCTATCCCGATGAGGAATCTGCGGAGGTACAGAGGTGCCTCACAGAGCTCGCCCACCTGTTTAGCGAACGGTTGGACCCGCTGTGGCTGGCGAGTCGGGAGCAAGAGTTGATCGCCGTCGTGAGCACCTACAGGGACGAGGCGGATACCCTGAGCGGGCAACTTCAGGACCTACTCGGCGAACACCGATCGCTAGCCGGCCGCAACACGGAACTCCAGAGACGCACCTCCCAGCTCGAAAAGCGAAAATCCCGGTTGCAAGAGCGCAACGCCGCCCTCAAAACCGAGAACAAGGGGCTTCAGAGTCGCGCTTCTCGACTCGAGAAGCGCATCTTCCAGCTCGAGAAGCGAACTTCCCAGCTGGAAGAGCGCAACTCCAGGCTCAAAGAGGAAAGGCTGCTGGTCATCTCGAAACTCGGCGACTATCGGAGCGCCGGCCGCTACAAGCTGGCCGATGCGCTGGCCAAGAACCTCCTTCGCATACCGGGCGCAAAGTCCGTGGCAAGACGCACCAGGCCTAAAGAGTAGGGCCCGGCGTCGGTGCTCTGGCCGCGTATTCGCCCTTCCTGTAACATCTTTGTTATGGACTCTAGGCTCACTTCCTCGGCCAGCGCAGGGAGAGACGGGTCGCACCGAGCACCATGACGATTCCCAGGTACGCCGCCAGAAGGCCGAGGGCGCTGGTTACGGGAGGGGCAGGATTCATAGGGAGTCACCTCTGCGAGAGGCTCCTCGCAGAGTCTTACAAGGTCGTCTGCCTGGACAATCTGAGTACCGGCAGCCTCGCGAACGTGGCACCTTTTTTGATCAACGAGGCGGACTTCGAGTACGTAGAGCGCGACGTAAATGCCTATATAGACGTTGCCGGAGGGCTCGAGGAGGTCTACCACTTCGCCTCCGCGGCGAGCCCGGCCGACTTCGGGCGCATCCCCATCGAGATACTCAAGACCGGCGCCAAGGGCACCCACAACTGCCTCGGGCTGGCCCGCGCCAGGGGGGCCCGCTTTATGCTCGCCTCCACCTCGGAAGTCTACGGCGACCCGCTGGTGCACCCGCAGCACGAGGACTACAGGGGCAACGTGAGCACCACGGGCCCGAGGAGCGCCTACGACGAGGCCAAGCGCTACGCCGAGGCCCTGACGATGGCCTACCACCGCCACCACCGCGTGGACACGAGAATCGTACGCATCTTCAATACACACGGCCCCAAAATGAGGGAAGACGACGGCAGGATGGTGCCGAACTTTATACGACAGGCCCTCTTCGGCGAACCCCTGACCGTCTACGGGGAAGGCACCCAGACCAGGAGCGTGCAGTACGTCGACGACCTGATCGAGGGCATTATCCGCCTGATGAAAACCGGGGAGACCCGCCCCGTCAACATCGGCAACCCGCTGGAGTACTCCGTGCGCGAGATCGCCGAGTTGATCATAGAGCTCTCCGGCTCACGGAGTGGGATCTCCCACCAGCCTCTCCCCGAGGACGATCCCCAACAACGTTGTCCCGACATAACCCGCGCCAGAGAAGTGCTGGGTTGGGAACCGCAGACCGGAGCCCGCGAAGGACTCGCGAAGACCCTGGAATGGTTCGTGTCTCAGGCTGAGGCTAGATCCGGGGCTACGCCCGCAACACGTAGCGAAGGCTCCTGAGGTGCGGGTCCTCCTGACCGGGGGAGCCGGGTTTATTGGGTCTTACGTAGCAGAGCACCTGCTCCAGAGCGGGCACGAACTCGCCGTCGTCGACGACCTCTCGACGGGAAAGCGCGAGAACATCCCGAAAGAGGCGAAGTTCTACGAGGCAGATATCCGCTCCGGGGGTGCCGAGATCTTCAGAGACTTCGAGCCCGAGGCGCTCTGCCACCAGGCCGCCCAGATGGACGTGAGACGCTCGGTAAGGGAGCCGGATTTCGATGCCGACGTCAACATCCTCGGTACGCTCCGCCTCCTCAAAAACTGCACCGAACACGGCGTAAAGAGAGTCGTCTTCGCTTCGACGGGCGGAGCCGTATACGGCGAGCAGCTGGAATTCCCCGCCCCCGAAGATCACCCGCAGTACCCTGTCTCTCCCTACGGGGTCTCCAAGCTCGCTGGCGAGCGATACCTGCACTACTACCACGTCGAGTTCGGCATGCCCTATGTCGCGCTCCGCTACGCCAACGTCTACGGGCCGCGCCAGGACCCACACGGAGAAGCAGGTGTCGTAGCGATCTTCTGTGGCAACCTGGCCAGGGACAGAACCTCGACGATAAACGGCGGCGGGGAACAGACCCGCGACTACGTCTACGTCGAAGACGTCGCGCGCGCAAACGTACTGGCCCTCGAAAACGACGTGCCCTCCGGGGCCTACAACATCGGCACGGGCCTGGAGACCAGCGTGAAGGACCTCTACGGGTTGCTACTCGAGATCTCCGCCAAAGACCTTCCACCCAAGCACGGACCCCCCAAGGCGGGCGAGCAGCTCCGAAGCTGCGTAGACCCCGCCCTGGCCGAACGCGCCTTCGGCTGGCAAGCGCAAACCGGCATCCACGCGGGCCTCGAAGAGACCCTGCGCTCCTTCGCCGCCCTCTAGAGCGGGGGGTTCTTCACTTACCTTCTCCATGCCAGCGGGCCATGTGGTCGGCCTGCGTTCGCAGGTACGACCCCGGGCCGAAGTGGTGGTCGTAGAACTCCAGCTCCAGGTGGTGGGCCTGCAAGTAGGTCAGGATGAAGATGCTAGGCACTGTGCCGGGGAACTTCCCGAAGCGATCATAGATGTACTGGGCCATGGTCGACACGCACTCCTTGAACTCTTCCGTGTGCACCTGTGCACTTTCCCGCACCCTGGAGCTCTCCTTCCAGGGACCGGGAGTTTCGGGGTGAAACGGTCCCCCCGGACCGAACTTCCGTTCGGCGAAGGCTTCGACGGCGGCCCGCATGTCCGGATAATGGGGCGGGCAATACCCGGAGAAGACGCCCGGCAAGCCCGTAGGGTTCGGCAGCGACCAGCGTTCGTCGGTGTCGTAGCGGAAGCCCAGCCCGGGCACTTCGGGGTCGCCGCTGGCGCCCAGAACCGTGTATCTGTCGATGCCGTCGAACATCCAGCCTCCCAGGCCCATCGCCTGCAGCATCAGCATACCGGCGTAGCAGGAGGTAGAGAGTTCGGCGGTGCACTCGGTGAGCGCGTACTGCTCGAGGAAGGTCAGTGGCAGGGGCTCCTCCAGGTCAACGAGGTGAGAGAAGCGCTCGAGCCCCGGGATCCGCTCCCCGTTCACGTCGTCATGCATCCCGTATCCGTTCTGGACCATGAAGCACAGGATGGCGATCATGTGCTGGGCTATGTCCCCCACCGGGATGAGCAGCGTGCTCCCGGGACGGTTCGCGCACCAGGTATTATGCCCCTCCATGTAGGGTTCCTCGGCAGGGATGTACAGCCTGGTGTCGGATAGCTTGCGTATCCGGCTGCGGTGGGCGTCCAGTATCGCGTCGAGGTCTAAAGGACCGTCGGTTGTGCGCTCGACCAGGGCGGGGGCGTCGCGGGTCTCGAAGAGGCACACGCCCTCATCGTCGGTGAAGAACAGCTCGCTGGTGTGAAACCCTGCCGCCGAGGGGAACGTGCGGCCGCCTGCGGCACCGGAGTAGTTCGAGAGGTGGGGAGCGTACCCCGCGTGGCGCATGATCATGTAGTGCCAGCCGGTGTTGCCCGCAGCCGCCGTCAACACCAGCATCTGCTCCAGCTCGGAGAGCGGTAGAGGCTCGTGCCCGGAAGTGAACGCCAGCGGCCCGTCGGGTATCGAAGCCCCCAAAGAGAACCGGCGGGCCCGCCTTCCGAAAAGTGCTTCGACAAACGGAAACTCAAGGACGTCTTGCAGGCCTTGGGGGTGCGCACCAGTCTCCATGAACTCTCCTCTCCTACTATCCCGACTAATCTTGCCACGGGAGAGGCATTGGTGCTACATGATCACCTGGCTCAGGAGAGACGGATCACGTAGAACATGCCCCCGCTGTCCTTCTCGGCGAGGAACCCGTTCGGGCTCGTCGTGAAGTCTTCGAGCGGCTCGTCGCTCTTGGGAACGGCGGGCTCGACCTTGAACGGACGGAAATGTACGCGCACCCCGCCCAGCGCCTCGAAGGCCGCCCCCGTCCACTGGTTGGTAGCCTCGGTGATCAGATATTCATAGCCGAGCGTCAGGCAGCGCTCCGCGCCCGCGGCCACGAGCTCGAAAGTGTCCTCCTTCGGAAGATCGTCGGAGCGGGAGATCAGGATGTGGTGGCTGACCTTGCCCTTCTCGTACGCCTCCCGGAACTCCGGGTACCGCTCGGAGAGGGCCGTTAGCGCCGCCGCGTCTTGAGCACCTAATGCGCCGTAAACCGGCTCCCAGACCGATATTACGGTGTCGAGGAACGGATCGTCTTCCCTAAACGGGGGTTCTACGTCGAAGGGCCCCATCGTCTGGTTGAATGCGGCACCGATGACGCGTCCCTCCCCATCCAGGATGGCGAGGGATTGCGCCAGCGTCTCCTCGTCGACCTCGATCGCGCCCTGGGGGCTGGTGGGGTCGGTTAGGGCGGTGAGACGCACTATCCAATACATCTGCGTCTGCGTGTCCCACGAACCGAACGGGTCGGTGCCAAACGGATCGGTGTGGCGCGCCTCCATGAGCCCGGCGGGCGCATTCTTGGGCGGCCGGAGATGGCGGGCTTGGGGTTCCCAGCGGACGAACCCCGCGGCTATCACCCACGCCGACTGCAAGAGTTGGTCCATCGTCAGTTCCGGCGCGAAGACCGTGGAGTACCGGCTGCTGCGGTAGGGCTCGGCCAGCGCGAAATCCACGAGCGGCAAGGACTCGGGCAGGGGCTGTAGCCCGTGCTGGGCGACATCTGCGGCTTTCGGATATTCGCTGTAGGGCAATGGGCGCGGTCCGTCAGGATCGCCACCGGATTCGGCGGGACGACCTCGTTTCTGTTCGGTCATGCTGTCGCTCCCTGTGGCTATTTACACCCGCCGCCATGATGCCATCCGGAGTGATTACGCGCCACCGCACGTTCGGGCAGTGATACGACTTCGGCAGGTAGGATCTCAACCCGCGGAGGGTGTCCTCGTATCTCCGACCAGAAGCGCCGCGATCAGGGCGCTGGCGAGCGCGAGCCCGGCGGAGGCCAGCATCACGACCCGAAATCCCGCGACGAAGGACTCGTCTATAGCGTGTTCGATCTGTGCTTCCATCCCCTCATTCACGCCAGCCGGCGCCTCTGCCGCCCCGAGGTCCGCCTTCGCCGCCTCCATCGCGATCCTGACTTCACCGGTCATATCCATTTTTTCCATGCGCGTGTCCAGGCTCGAGGAGAACGCCCCGTAGATGAATCCGCCGAGAACGGCGACCGCCAGGAGCCCCGCCACCCTGGCCACGGCGTTGTTGACGCCAGAGGCCATCCCGGAGTGCTCGCCCTCGACCGAGCCGAGCGCTACCGTCGTCATCGGGGTTATCGCCAGGGCCATCCCGAAACCCTGAACGACCATCGCGGGGAAGAACGAGGTCCAGTAAGAGCCGTGGTCAGCACCAGGGAGTGCAAAAAGCAGCAGGCCCGCGGCCACGGCGAGGGAGGCCACGATGAGGGGCACCTTCGCCCCGAAGCGGGCAGAGATGCGCCCGGAGAAGCGGCCTATCAGGAGTGCCATCGCCACAAAGGGCAGGAACACGCTGCCCGCGACGAAGGCCGAGTATCCGTGAACCTGCATCATGAGGAAGGGCAAGAAGAAAAGTGAGCCGGTCAGGGCCATGTAGAAGAGCAGCGTCACCAGATTAGCGCCGGTGAAGCTCCTGGAGTGGAACAGCGAAGGCGGCACCATCGGATGACTGGCATGCTGTTCGACGCGTACGAAAACCGGAAGGGCGATCAACCCAAGAACGAGGGCGGCGAGCACCCTAAGGTCGCCGAAGCCCCTGGCCGAGGACTCGATGAGGGCGTAGACCACCCCGGCGAGCCCGCCCGTAGCGAGGATCGCCCCGGCGAGGTCGAGCCTACGAGCATCGGGGTCCCGGCTCTCCGGCACGTGCGACAGCGCTATGGGGATCGCCACGACGGCCATAGCGGGGGCCAGCAAGAACGCCGCCCGCCAGGAGACGTACTCGACGAGCCATCCGCCCAGGACGGGCCCTACCGCCATCGCCAGGCCGCTGAGCGCTCCCCAGGCGCCTATGGCCCTGGCCCTTTGCTTCCCTTCGAACGACGCCCCGACGATCGCCAGCGAAGCAGGAATCAACATCGCCCCTCCCAAACCCTGCACCGCCCTGGCCACGACCAGTTGCCCGGTGTCGGGGACGAGCGCGCACCACAGCGAGGCCGCTCCGAAGATAGCCGCGCCGACGACGAAGAGGCGCCGCCTTCCGAAGCGGTCGCCCAGGGTGCCCCCGACGAGTATGAGCGCCGAGAGCACCAGGGCGAACGCTCCGTAGCTCCACTGCACCTCCCGCGCGCTCGCCCCGAGCTCGGCCTGAAGCGCAGGTAGGGCAACGTTCATTACCGTGCTGTCGAGGAATGCCATCCCCGAGCCCAGAGAGGCCGCCGCTATCACCCACGGCCGCGAGTCCGGCCGGCACAGCGCGGAGGGCTTGGTGGACCGGACGACGCCTATCTCGCACGCCGGGAGGACGGCGGGCATTACCGGGTCCTCCAGAAGCGTTCCACCTCACGACCAGCCAAGGGCCGCGGCACCGATCGCTCTTTCTTCGCCGCACGCCTCAACCCGTCGCCGCGTTGCTCGAGCAGTTCGATCTCCCAGGTGCTTACGTGGCTACCACCTGCCTGAAGTATAGCCCGCCGTGCTCGAGCACGGTGACGGAGGTCGGGGAATCGAATACCGCAAGAAGAGCTCACCATCGGCCAGGTGGATAGAAACGAGGTCGAGGGTCGGACGGTCGCGGAGCGTGGGACCCCGGAGCAAGGTAAGGGTCCGCTCCGCGCTTCCGCCGAGCAGTTGTGGCGCCACGGTAAGGAAGAGCTCGTCGACGAGGTTGCGCGAGATCAGGGCGTGGTTGAGACCGGGACCGCCCTCGACCAGGAGGGACTCGACACCACACCGGGCTTCGAGGGCCAGCAAAGCCCTCGCCAGGTCGACGGCACCGGTGGAGTCGGCAGGAGCCTCCATCACGGGCGCAAGCGCGCGCAGCCGGTCGAAAACCCCCCTGGGGACCGCATCGGAGAGCAGGATCAAAACCTCCTGGCCTTCCTCGACGACGAGGTGTTCCTCCAGCGCTACTTCGCCCGAGCCGGTGACGATGATCGCGAGCGGTTGTGGCAGACCGTCAGGGCCGTCGAGGCCGAGGGAGAGCTTCTCGGCGCGCAGCGTACCGGCCCCGATCATCACGGCGTCTACCTTCGACCGGAGGGTCCGCATCGTCCGGCGATCGGTCCTACTCCCTATTCCGGCGGCCTTCCCTTCCATGGTCGTCCTGCCATCCACCGAGCTGACCGTGTTGATTATCACGTACGGCCTCACGGCGTCGCGGTGCCCCGTGGGCGGTAGTTCCAGGTCTTCGTAGACGGCGGAGACCTCCCGCGCAGGGGGAGGGTAGAGCCTGAGTATCGTCACACCCTGTAGGAGGCGTACCTGCCCGAGGCCGAGCGAGGCAGGCTGACATCCATCCACAGGCCCGACTCGGTGTTCTCCTGGGCGTGGATCTCCGCCAGGCCATAGAGGCGACTCGCGGCCGCGTACTCGGCATGGGGGATAAAGACTCGCATCCTCTCCCTGCTCGAGGAGATGGCGCGGTAGATCTCCTCGAGGAGCGCCCCGCAGTCCCGGATCGCGCTTATGGTGACCGCTTGCGGGTGATCCCTCCTGAGCTCGGCGGCGCGCGCGTCCGAAACAAGGTCCATCTTGTTGAGGCACATCACCATCGGCCCCGTGCCAACCCCGTCGTCTTCGATTCTCCCAAAGAGACTGCGCGTGACCGTCTGGATCTCCTCCTCCAGTTCCTCACTGGTGGCGTCCGCGCAAACTACCGTGACGTCGGAGTCCCGCGCCACCTCGAGCGTCGAGGCGAAGGAGTGCACGAGTTGCGTGGGTAGCTTCCTTATGAACCCCACGGTGTCGGTGACCACGAAATCGGGCCACATTCCATCCGGCCCGTTTTTCCTACTCCCCTCCACGAGACGGGTGGTCGTCTCGAGCGTCTCGAAGAGCCTGTCCTTGGTCGACCTCCTCGCCCCGCTGAGGGCGTTCAAAATGGTGGTCTTGCCCGCGTTCGTGTAGCCCACCAGCGCGACGGTCGGTGGTCCTTCCTCCTTGAGGCGCGCACCCCGGACGGCCCTACCCGCCTTCTCCTCCTGGAGCTTGCGGTTTATGGTCGCTATGCGCTCGCGGATTACGCGCCTGTCGTACTCCAGCTGTTGCTCGCCAGGGCCCCTCGTGGTAACCCCTCCACCCCCCAGGCGGCTCAACTCGGGGTTCTTGCCCTTGACCCTCGGCAAACGGTACTCCAGGTCGGCGAGCTCGACCTCGAGCCGGCTCGCCGCGTCCCTGGCATGCGCCTCGAAGATCCGGATGATCAGCTCCGTCCTGTCCACGACGGAGACGCCGCACGCCCTCTCCAGTACCCTGGCCTGGGACGCACTCAGCTCGTCGTCCGCGATCACGAAACGCGCCCCCGCACCTTCTACCAACTCCCGCAACTCCTCGCGCTTGCCACGCCCGAGGTAACCGGTGCCGTCCCTGCGGCCCTGCTCGAGTACGCCGGCGACCTCGATGCCAAGGGTACTCGCCAACCGCCCCAACTCCGCCATGTGGCGACCCTCCCCAGCTCCCGCGAGTACCGCTCGCTCCTCACTCATATGCCGAGTATACCATGCATATTATGCAAAACTGCTCGGTGCTCCGTGCTCTGCGCGACGGTTACTCTGGCGCGACCTTCGAGCGTACGGGCCAGCTTGTCGAACCATCGCATCTGGCGCCGGGCTAGCCGTCTCGTCCTGGTTGCAATGAGCTCCTGCGCCTGCTGCCGTGAGATCGTCCCCGCGAGGTGCCCGCAGAGCTCGCGCACCCCGACTGAGTCCATTACCTGCGGGCTTATACGCGTTCCGGCCGCGGCCATCTCTCTCAGCCTTTTCGCCTCCTTTAGGCCGTCGAGAACGATCCTCCTCGACCTCTCGCTTATGGCGGCGTCGAGGGCGGGCCTCTCGGGACGCAGGTAGACGATGGCGGTGTCGTAGCGAAGGTCTCCTCCCCAGATAGAACCCCGGCCCGGGGCCCCGGCCAGCTCCAGCTCCTTGGCCCGGGCGGCCCTGCGAGGGTTGGCCTCTCCTTGGGCCGCCTCCTCGGCCCGACGGCGCAACTCTTCGGTGACCTTCGGGGCGAGGGGGATATCCAGCAGGATCGCATTCAAATACATCCCCGTTCCCGCGTCGAGGACGAAGTCGGCCTCCTTTGCGAGGATCTCCTCGGCGAGCGCCCTGTGTCTGGCTACGGTCCAGTCCTCGGTCACGGAGACGATGCCGACCAGCTCCGCCGGCCGCCTGCGGGCCTGGTTCGTTATCACGGGCAACTCCCTGTAGACCTGCATGGAATCTACGGCCAGCGTGGGTACATACCGGCCCTCTGCCTCAGAGAGCACCTCGGCAAGGGCGTCGGAGAGTTCGCTCTTGCCGCCGGCCGTTGGCCCGCAGACTACGAGCGCCCTCTTCTTGCTATCCTTGGCCGTGGTCCCTCAGACCGGAGTGCCGGGTTCGCCCGCGTACAGTACGTGGGGTCCCGCGGACACTATCGGGGCCTTCACGTAGTCTCCCGGCGCGGCACCCGTGCTGACGTGAACCGCGTGACCGCTCCACGTCTCCCCGATGGCCTTGCCATCCTCCGTGCTGCCGTGACGGATGTAGATCTCCTCTTCGCTCCCGACTTTGCGCTGGTTCCTACTAAATGCGTTCTGTTCGACCTGCCTCAGCACCTCGAGGAAGCGCCGCCGGACGACGGCATCGGGCACACTACCGGGTAGATTGGCGGCCTCGGTGCCCCGCCTCGGGGAGAACTTGAAGATGTATGCCGAGTCGAAAGCGCAGTCCTCCACGAGCCTGAGCGTCTGTTCGTGGTCATCTTCGGTCTCGCCGGGGTGGCCCACGATGATATCCGTGCTGAGCGTGCCGTCGGGCGCCGCCTCCCTGAAAACCTCGATCTTGCGCCTGTATCTCTCGGCTTTGTAGCCGCGGTGCATGACCTTGAGCATCCTGTCCGAGCCGGACTGCACGGGCAGATGGAGGCGCTTCACGATGGTATCCCGCTCCCCGATGGCCCTCAGCGTGCGGTCCTCCATGTTGGAAGGGTGGCTCGTCGTGAACCATACCCGCGGCGCGCTCTCCGAGACGGCCTCCAAAAGATCGCAGAACCTCATTCCTTCGTGCCTCCACGCGTCCACCGTCTGGCCCAGCAGCGTAACGTAGCCGGTGCCGCCGGCTACGAGGTCCTCTACCTCCCCGATCACACTCCCCATCGGGCGGCAGACCATGCGCCCCCTCACGGTCGGGACTATGCAGTAGCTGCACTGGTAGTTGCACCCGGTCATGATCGTGATGAAGGCGCTGTGGCCACCCTCCGTGCCAGGCAGCTCAGGCGTGTACGTCTCCCGCATCGTCGGTAATCCCACGAACTCCGCCAGCTCGTAAGTATTATGGGTACCCAACACAAGGTCGATACCGTAGGTCTGCCTCAGGTCCGCCGATTCCTCGGCCGCGCCGATGCAGCCCGTGAGGGCCACCCGCTTCACCCGCCCCTCGCGGCGGAGGCGGTTCAGCTCTCCGAGGTGCCCTTTGACGCGGTCCACGGCGTTCTCGCGGACGTAGCAAGTGTTCAGTATTACCAGATCCGCGTCCTCGTAGTGCTGGACCTCCGCATAACCTGCGTCCTGGATCATCCGCCTTATGCGGTCCGAGTCGTGCACGTTCATCTGACACCCGAAGGTCCTGATGCAGGCGGTCTTGGCTCCGGGGTCGACCGGCCCCCGAGGCTTTCGTAAGAGCGGTATGGGCGCCGTCTTTGTCGTACTACTCATACTGTTCCTCCGGCTCGTAGACTCTGGCCCTGAGGGAGATCTCCCCCGGACGGCTCTCGACCCTCAACTCTTCGACCTCCAGGTACCCGGCCAGCGCCGCCCGTCTGAGTATATCCGCAATGCGCGCGCTTTCCTCCTCCCCAATCTCCAGCACGGGTCCCCCATCTCGCCTCCCAACGGCCCTCCGGTCCCCGACCCCCACGCCACGCTCCCTCCCCCAAACGCCCTCGACCGGACGTACCTCACCCCTCAATATCCTCTGTACGCTCCTCACCGATACGCCAAGCCCAAGCCCGAAAGCCGCCTCCCGCAATCCCGCGCTGTCTCTATTCGGTTGTATTATGCGGTGATGTAAGAGCGTGGCGAGGATACGGGGCGGTGCTCCGTAGTAGGAGTGGAGCATTGTGCTCTGGGCGTTGTTCATTGCGGTAAAGCGTTCGAGGGTGGCGCGGAGGTTGCTCTTGGAGGGTCGGGTGGACGATTGGAGGGCGCGTTCCGGGAGGAGATCGGTATCGAAGGTGGCCTGTATGGAGGTAGGCGAGGATGCGGAGAGGACCCTGGTCTGTAGGGAGTTGTTCTGGATCTGGTACAGGGAGAGGCCTGCGCCGTGGGTGGCAGGGTCGCCTGGGGCAGTGACGGGATCGAGGTGGCGGGAGGTAACGCCGGGTTGTAGGATCAAATCCCTGTAGCGCTCTGGGATACCGTGGCCGTCGTCGATGACGGTCAGGGTCCTGAATCGCCTTTCTTTGAGGGTCGAAGCCACGTAGATGCGGGACGCGCCCGCTTCGCGGGCGTTGCGTAGCAATTCCAGGAGGGCGTCTTCCACGTGGGCTATGCGGGAAGGACCCCTGCGGGCCCCCTCCACGCCTGTCAGGCGGGCGAAGCCCGCGCCGAGGTCCCTGTAGGGCCCTTCCATTATGGCTTGTTCCGGATCGGGTGGTGCATCATCGTAGCCCCGGTTCGTTCGCGGGCGGTTCGCGAACCGCCCTTACAGGGGAGGGCACGCCTCAAGGTGTCTTACCTTGCGACCTCGCTCACCCGGCTCTCGCGGATGACGGTCACCTTTATCTGGCCGGGGTACTCGAGGTCGGTCTCTATCTGCTTGGAGATGTCGTAGGCCAGCTTGGCGGCGATGCGGTCGTCGACTTCGGAGGGCTGGACCATGACCCTTATCTCGCGTCCGGCCTGGATCGCGTAGGCTTTGTCGACCCCTCTGTGGCCGAGGGCGATGTCCTCCAGGGAGCGCAGGCGTTCGATGTAGGTCTCCGTGGTCTCGCGCCTGGCGCCGGGGCGGGCCGCCGAGACCGCGTCCGCGGTGGCGACGAGCACGTCTTCCACCGTCTCCATCTCGATCTCGTGGTGGTGGGCGCTTACGGCGCGCACCACGTCGTCCGACTCCCCGCACTTCTTGGCGAAGCGCCCCCCGATCAGGGCGTGGGTGCCCTCGACCTCGTGGTCTATGGCCTTGCCGACGTCGTGCAGCAGGGCGGCCCTGCGCGCGATCTTGACGTTGGCGCCGAGTTCCTGGGCCATCATGCCGCAGAGGTTGGCCACTTCGACTGAGTGGGCCAGCACGTTCTGTCCGTAAGACGTCCGGTACTTGAGCGCCCCGAGAAGCCTGAGGAGGTCGTTGTGCATGCCGCCGGAGATCTTGGCGTCGTAGAGAGCCTGACGTCCCGCAGCCTTCATCTCCTTCTCCACGTCCTTGCGTGCCTTGGAGACAATCTGTTCGATGCGCCCGGGGTGGATGCGCCCGTCCTGCACGAGCCGTCCCATCGAGACCCGGGCCACCTCGCGTCTGACGGGGTCGAAGCTGGAGATCACCACCGTCTCCGGCGTGTCGTCGATGATAACGTCCACCCCCGTGGTGGCCTCGAAGGCCCTTATGTTCCTGCCCTCCCGGCCTATGACCCTGCCCTTCATGTCGTCGGAGGGCAGAGACACGGCCTTGACCGTCGACTCCGAGGTCAAATCCGAAGCGAGGCGTTCCATGGTCGTGGAGATCAGACGCCGCGCCTCGACGTCGGCCCGCTCTTCGGCCTCCAGGGTCCGGTCGCGGACCATGCGCCCGAGCCGGCCCTCGAGCTCCGACTCCAGCTCGGAGAACAGCCGCCTCTCGGCCTCCTCGCGGGTCAGGCCGGAGATCTCCTCGAGCATCCTGAGGTGGTCGGCCTCCCTCTGGGTCAGCTCGTCTTCTTTGCGCCGCAACGCCTCCTCGGCCTCCGTGAGCCGTCGCCGGCGTTCGTCGAGCTCGCCCTCGCGCCTCTGTAGGGCCGTATCCCTGTTGTCCAGGCGCTCCTCGACGCGTGCGATCTCTGTCCGCCTGGCACGTACCTCGGCTTCGGCGTCGTCTTTGATCTTGAGCGACGCTTCTTTGGCCGCCAGGTCGGCCTCGCGGCGTATGGTCTCTACCTCGCGTCCGGCATCCTCGAGTATGGACCTTGCGTCGGCCCTGGCCTGGCCCTGGCGGGCATCTACACGCGACTTGGAGACGAAGTAGCCCAGGGCGGCGCCGACCGCGAGGCCGGTGACCAGTCCCAGGACCAGTAACAAAACATTCACAGGTTGTCCTTCCAGTGGGCTCGCCGTACATGCGGCGGCCCGGCATCAAGCTAGCTCGACTCTCCCTGGGCTTCCGGAGGCTCCCGGTACTCCCGGGCGACCTGGGCACTTACCTCCGCCGAGTAACCCCGGCGAACCAGAAAGCCGTAGACCCTACGCGCTTCTGCGTCGGACCCACGCCCATTATACCGCCGCGCGGCGGCGGATCGAGCCTCCCCCACCTCGGAGCGGCCTGCGAACTCCTCTTCGACTACCTCCCGTGCCAGAGTCTCCCCCACACCACTCTTCTTGAGCTCGACCGAAACCCGCCGCGGTCCGTACCTGCGTGCCTTCTCGCGAGCCTTCATACGCGCGAACTCGGCGTCGTCGAGATAGCCGAGCTCCTCGAGGCGAAGCACGACGGCATCTATGCTCTCCCCGACGTATCCGTAACGCGTGAGCCGGTCGCGGATTTCGGCCTCCGACCTGGCCCTGTATCCAAGCAGATTGAGCGCCCGCCCCATCGCGATGGGCTTCTCCCCCGCGACGCGCAACAGGTCGAGTTCCTCCTGCGAGAATTCGGCCCCCTCGCGAAGTCCGCTCTCAATGGCTACAGTCGCGTCGACCTCCGCCCAGAACTCCCCGTCGACGGAGACTCTGGCCCTGTTACGGCGCTCGCGAATACTCGTTATCTCAGGCATTGACTCTCCCAGGACAGAGAAGTCGACCCATCTCGAAGCAGCGGCGAAGCCAAAAGGCTGACATGCTGCAAGCGGTCGAGGAGGTCGGATCTCCTCGACCGCAGCTTTAAAGCACCTGCCTTGCCGGCTCCTCGGCCACCTCATCGGCCGTCTCGACAGGCTCGAGTAGACCTAGCTTCTCGTAGACCTCGTGGAGGATGCGCTCGCGGACCTCGTAGTTCTCTTTGAGGAACTGCTTGGCGTTCTCCCGCCCCTGCCCGAGGCGTTCGTCGCCGTAGGCGAACCAGGCGCCGCTCTTCTGGACCACATCGTGCTCGATGCCGACGTCCAGCACGCTTCCCTCGCGGGAGATCCCCTCCCCGTACATCACATCGAACTCGACCATCTTGAAAGGCGGTGCGACCTTGTTCTTCACGACCTTGACCCTGGTCTGGTTGCCCACAGCGTCGCTGCCGACCTTCAGCGCGCCGATGCGCCGGATGTCCAGGCGCACGCTGGAATAGAACTTCAGCGCCCTTCCTCCCGGCGTCGTCTCGGGAGAGCCGAACATGACGCCTATCTTCTCCCTGAGCTGGTTGATGAAAATGGCCGTAGTCCCGGAGCGGCTGAGGGACCCTGAGAGCTTCCTGAGGGCCTGGCTCATGAGCCTGGCCTGAAGTCCCACGTGAGAGTCGCCCATCTCTCCCTCGATCTCGGCCCGAGGTACGAGGGCCGCGACGGAGTCTATAACCACGACGTCGAGGGCGCCGGAGCGGACGAGGGTGTCCGCAATCTCCAGGGCCTGTTCGCCGTTGTCCGGCTGAGAAAAATAGAGGTTCTCGAGGTCGACGCCGATAGCCTGGGCGTAGGTCGGATCCAAGGCGTGTTCGGCGTCGATGAAGGCGGCGAGGCCCCCCGCCTTCTGCGCCTCGGCGATGATGTGCAGGGCGAGGGTCGTCTTGCCGCTCGACTCAGGACCGAAGATCTCGACTATCCGGCCCCTGGGGACGCCGCCGACACCGAGGGCGAGGTCGAGGGCCAGGGCTCCGGTAGGAATGCAGGCGATCTGCTGTCGCTCCTCGTCGCCCATGCGCATGATCGAACCCTTCCCGAACTGCCGCTCTATCTGAGAGACTGCGGCGTCTATAGCCTTGCTCTTATCCAATGCATCCTCCAAAATGCGCGTGTGCCAACAGATTATGTAATCGGCATGTACTGCGCCTGATTATACTGCAGGGGTCTTGGGCTCCCAAGGGGTTTTGGCGCTTTTCAGCTCGCACTCTTCAGCGTGTAGCGCCTGGCGACGATCTCGCCCGATTCCCCGAGCGCGCCGGCGTCCTGGCCGTTGATCTCCACCCACACTGCCCCCGCATCCCCGCTCTTGATGAACAGTCGCTGCTCGGCCTCGAACGTCTCCGAGAACCCCGGCTCGGCCACCTGCTTGTAGGCCCGCTCCCCGTCGGTCCGGATCAGAATCCACGAGGGCCGTTCTCTCACGTTGACGAGCACCCGCAGCGTGTCGGGTGGAGCATCCTGCTTCGCTACCGCGGGTTTCTCGTCGCCCGTGGCCTTGCTCTCGACGGCGCCCTCCTTTGCAGCCCCGGCCTCGGGAGCCTTCTCCCCGCCGGCCACGTTCTGCTGCTCCTGGCGTGGTGGGGCCTCTCCCTGGGCCGGGTCATTCTCCTTCGTGGTTTGCACGCCGCGTCCTACGAAGTACAGCGCTCCGATAACGGCGGCCAGGGCGAAGACGGCTACCATTACGGTCACGATAGCCGAGTTGGAGACCTTGCGCTTTTGCGTCGCCCTCAGGCCGCTGGGTGTGATCAGGGGCTGCTCGAAGTCGCTCTCGGAAGTGGGATCGTAGTCGCTGCCGCGCTCGCGCTGCGATTTCGTGCTGTTTTTGAGCTGTTGGGAGAGGGCTTCGCCGTCCAGGCCGAGGTAATTGGCGTAGGTCTTCAGAAAGCCCCTGGCGTAGACCGCATCTGGTAGAACCGCGTAGTCCTCACGCTCGAGGCCCGTGAGGTAGCGCTTGCGGATCTTGGTGGCCTGTTCGACCTCTTCGAGGGAGAGACCCCGCTCCTTGCGCTTGTGCTCCAGGAGGCGGCCAGTCTCTCCCCTTGATTCGTCGCCCTGCGCCGGATCTCGCGTGTGCCGCCAGTCTTCCATCTTACCCGAGAGCCTACCATAAATGCTACCAGCCCTCGGCCCGTTCGGCCCTCCCTTCGTCCTCGCCGAACAAGGTCTCCAGGTCCATCGTAGAAGCCACCACGGCGCGGCTCTTGGAACCCTCGTAGGGCCCGACGACGCCCTTGCGCTCCAGCGCGTCGATAATCCTGCCGGCCCGAGAGTAACCTACCCTGAAACGCCGCTGCACGGCGCTCACGGAGGCCTGCTGGGTGGAGACGACGAAGTTCGCCGCCTCGGGAAGTAGATCGTCATCAGGCTCGTCGTTCTCCTCCTTGACGCTCCTCGGTTGGATCACCTCCTCCACAAAGCGCGCCTCCGCACGCCCCGAGGCCGCCTCGACGGTGGCCGAGACTACCCTGCCGACCTCCGCTTCGGAGATGAAGGCGCCCTGCACCCTCGATGGCCTCGCGGCAGAGACGGGCTTGTAGAGCATGTCCCCCATCCCGAGCAGGGCTTCGGCGCCTGGGGAGTCCAGGATCACCCGGCTGTCCACCTGGCTCGAGACGGCGAAGGCGATGCGACTCGGCACGTTGGCTTTGATCATGCCGGTTATCACGTCCACGCTCGGCCTCTGGGTGGCGACGACGATGTGAATGCCCACCGCGCGCGCTTTCTGGGCCAGCCTGATGATGGCGTCCTCGACCTTGGCCCCGGCCTGCATCATGAGGTCGGCAAGCTCGTCTATGACCACGACGACGTAGGGCATCTGGACCTCGGCCCTGTCGTTGTATCCTTCGACGGACCTTACCCCGACCTTCTCGAGCACCTCGTAGCGGCGTTCCATCTCGGCCACGGCCCAGCTCAGCGCGTTGGCCGCCTTCTTGACGTCGGTCACAACGGGCGTGATAAGGTGCGGTACCCGTCCGAATTGCGAGAGCTCGACCCTCTTGGGGTCTATGAGGACCATCTTGACCTGCCGCGGGTCCGTCGTGAGCAGCAGGGAGGTCAACAGCCCGTTGAGCATCACGCTCTTGCCGCTCCCCGTGGTCCCCGCGACGAGCAGGTGCGGCATCTCGGAGAGATCGAAGAAAACGGCCCGCCCCGAGATGTCTTTGCCGAGTCCTACCGGAAGGGTCCAGTCGTTCGCGTCGGGGTAGGCCCGGAAGACGTCCCCGAGGGTCACCTTCGCCGGCCTGGTATTGGGTACTTCGACCCCGACCGCGCTCTTGCCCGGTATCGGGGCGAGTATCCTGACCTCGGTCGCCGCCAGGGCATACGCTATGTCCTGTTGCAGGTTCCTGACCTTTCCGACCTTGACCCCGCTACCGAGACGCAGCTCGTATCGCGTGACCCGCGGGCCGACCACGGCGCGCACCACGCGGGCCTCCACCCCGAGATCGGAGAGCGCCAGGGTGAGCCTCTGGCTCGTACCTTCGGCGTCGTGCTCGGGATCCCCATGCCCCAGACTCAGCATCGAAAACGGCGGCGGTGTGTACTCGCCGGGTGCAAGCTCCCTCTCCGCGCTGAAGCCCTGCTCGGGACCGCGATCGGGCAAGACGACCTCGAACTCTCGGGTCGGCGCGCCCTCTGACGCCCCGCCGTCGGGCTCGGCGGGCACCCCTTCGTCCTTGTCCCACGCGTCCGGTTTGGCCGTCTCGCGAACCCTCGCAGCGACCTTACGGCCACGTTTCGCTGGTGGCTCCGGTCTCCCTGCCCACTTTTCCCACAGCCCTCGGCCAAGACCCGCGACTTTCTCGCCAGCGATCTTGAGCGCGGACAGCGCCGCGGCGAAGCTAACGCCGGTGAGCAGCGACAGGCCGACCGCATAGAGCAGCGCGATCGTGAGCGCGGCCCCGATGGCACCCGCGGCCCACTCCACGCCCGCATAGATTCCGCTTCCTACAATGCCCCCCGCTTCGGTATAGTGCCGGGCGGAGAACAGATGCCTCGGCACCAGAGTAGCCGCGAAGCTGGCCGCACCGGCAACGAGCAAGAGAGCGGCGCCGGCGACGACCCGGCCCCGCAGGCGGCCGAGCAAAAGGAGCAATCCCGCAACCACCGCGAGCGGGGCTAGCGCGAGCCCGACCCTCCCCAACAACTGGGTCGTCACAGAGGATCCCGCATCCCCGAGAAACGACCCACGTCCACTCGCGAACGCGGCGCTGAAAAACAGGCCAACGGCCAAAAGGAAGATCCCTACAGCTTCACGGTTCAACGCCCCTGTGAGACCCTCGCGCACGTGGGTCAGGGTCGAGGCGCCCTTGCGCTTCGCCTTGCCCCTGCCGGAGGAGCGCTTCTTCGCAGTCTTCTTCGGCGCCCGCTTGCCTGTAGCCACGCCCTAAGTCTAGCCCATAAGCCTCAACTCCACCGTCAACCGCAAGGTGTAGTACAGGGTTAGATCTAGACCTCAACTATTAGCGGCAGGATGATCGGACGTTTGCCCGTACGATCTGAGAGGAAGCGGGAGAGATCTTTACGGATCGCGTTCTTCAGTTCGCCCCAGTCGGTGACGCGGTGGCTCGCGGTCTGCTCCAGGGTCTGGCTGACCACGTCTATGGACTGGTCGACGAGGCCGTTCGCGCTCTGCGGGCTGACGAAGCCGCGGGAGATGACGTCGGGGGGTCCGAGAAGCTGTCCGTTCTGGGCGTTTATACGGGCCACCACGATAAACATGCCGTCTTCGGAGAGTTGCTGGCGCTCGCGCATCACGCCCGAGGAGCTCTCCGCGATCGCGCCCGCGTCGACGAGGAACATACCTGCGGCGACGTTATCGGTTAGGTGGGCCTCACCGTCTACGAACTCCAGGCAGTCGCCGTTCTCCAGGATGAAGATGTTGTCCTCGGGGATGCCGAGGATCATCGCGGTGTTCGCGTGGTGGCGCAGGTGCCTGAACTCGCCGTGCACGGGGACGAGGTAGCGCGGCTTGAGGAGCGAGAGCACTATCTTCTGCTCCTCCTGCGCCGCGTGCCCCGAGACGTGCACGGGCATGAGGGGGCTGTAAAACACGTCGGCGCCGCGCTTCATCAGGTTGTTGATGGTGCGGGAGACGCCGCGTTCGTTGCCCGGGATGGGGTGAGCGGCTATCACGACCGTGTCTTCGGGTCCCACCTCGATGGTGCGGTGGGTCCCGTTGGCGATCCTGCTTAGGGCCGCGAGGGGTTCGCCCTGCGAACCCGTCGTTAGGATCACGATGTCGGAGTCGGGTATCTTGTTGACGTCGCGCTGGTCGACCATCATCTCCTGCGGCAGGTCGAGGTAGCCGAGCTCGCGGGCGATCTGTACGTTACGGATCATCGAGCGGCCCGATACCCCGACGAGCCTGTCGTGTTGTTTGGCCGCCTCGACCACCTGGCTTACGCGGTGGATGTGCGAGGCGAAGGAGGCCACGATGATGCGGCCTTTCGCCCTCTCGAAGACCTCGTTTAGAGTATCCCCGACGATCCTCTCCGAGGGTACGTAGCCGGGCCGCTCGGAGTTCGTGGAGTCGCCGAAGTACGCGAGCACGCCCTCCTTGCCGAGCTCGGCGAGGCGCCCCAGGTCCATTGGCGAGCCCTCTATCGGGGTGAGGTCGATCTTGTAGTCGCCAGAGAACAGGATCACCCCGGCGTTGGTACGGATGGCTATCGCCACGGCACCGGGTATGGAATGATTTACCTCTATGAATTCCAGGCCGAAACCACCAAGGTTCTGCCGATCGCCGGCTTTGATCTCGCGCAGGTCTCCCCTCTTGATCCCGAACTCCTGAAGCTTGCTGCGCACGAGCCCGAGGGTGAGCTTTGTAGCATAGACGGGCACGTTGAACTCGCGCAACAGGTACGGCAGCGCGCCAACATGGTCCTCGTGACCGTGGGTGAGCACTATCCCCTTCAATTCATTTGCGTGTTCCCGCACATAGGTGAAGTCGGGGAGCACGAGATCTATCCCCGGCATCTCCTCGTCGGGGAACGACATACCGGCGTCGACCAGGATCATCCCGCTCGACTGTCGCACGGCCGTCATGTTCTTGCCGATCTCACCCAACCCCCCGAGGGGAACGACCTGCAAGGTCTTTTTATCTAACAACAGTTCTTATAACCTCCTTGAACGGAGGCTTCAGGTTACAGGTAATATTCCTGATGCCTGATGCCTTACTTTCAGTTCAGGTACCTCCCCAGGTCGAGTTCCTTCGGCCCGACGGCGGAGAGGTACATTTGGTCTGTTCTCAAGTGCTGTTTCGCGAGGCGTGCTATGTCCTGCGGGGTCACGGCCTCGATGCGGGCGGAGATCTCCTCTGGCGTAAGGAGCTCCGCACCCGTTATTACGCTGCGGCCCACGCGATTCATCCTCGCCGAGGTGCTCTCCAGGGCGAGCAACGTCGAGCTCTTGAGCTGCTGCTTGGTGCGCGCCAGCTCCTCTTCCTCGACCTCCTCTTCCATAACCCTCCCGAGCTGCTCGACGATGATCCTGACCGCCTCCTCGACGTTGCCCGTGGTTGAGCCGACGTACGTCTTGATAGCCCCCGCGTCCGAGTACCCCTGGTGGTAGGAGTACACCGCGTATGCGAGGCCGCGCTTCTCGCGCACCTCCTGAAAGAGGCGGCTGCTCATGCCGCCTCCCAGGACGTTGTTCAAGGCCGCCATCGCGTATCGTTCTTCGCTCTTTGCAGGAATGCCCAGGGAGCCCATCGAGACGTGGTATTGCTCCGTCTCCTTGAACTTGAAGAAAAAGCGGCTCTCCGGCGGCGTAGGCCTTGCCTCCCGCACGAAAGGGTCTCCCCCTGGCAGGCCGGAGAGCTTCTCTTCGACCTTCCTTTCCACATCGTCCTGGTCGAGTTTGCCCGCGGCGACGACGAAGATGTTGGGGGCCGTGTAGGTGTGATTGTGGAAGTCCTTGAGCGTATCGTGGTCCACCCCGCGGACCGTCTCGGCCGACCCGATAATCGGACGACCGAGGGGGTCTTCGTGGAAGATCAAAGACGACAGGTACTCGTCGGCGAGCTGGTCCGGCCTGTCCTCGTACATCTTGATCTCTTCGACTATGACCTCACGTTCCCTCTCGAGGTCGACGAGCGTCGGCCTCAGGACCATGTCGCTCATGATGTCGAGGGCGCGCCCGAGGTGCTCGGGCAGAAAACGGGCGTAGAGCACGGTGTACTCCTCGCCGGTCGCCGCGTTCTCCTGGGCCCCGATGCCCTCGAAGGCCTGGGCGATGCCGAGGGCGTCCATGTCGGGGGTCCCCTTGAAGAGCATGTGCTCCATCAGGTGGCTGATCCCGGCGACCTCGTCCATCTCGTCGCGGGAGCCCGCCCGGATCCAGAGCCCCAAAGCGACGCTCGTCGCCTCGGCGAGGGGCTCGGAGAAGACCCTGAGGCCCCCGGGAAGGTCCTTCCGCCTTATGTTCGGATCGGCCACTAGCCCTCCAGCTTCTCGAGGCTGATGCGGTTCTGCTTGTCTATCTCCAGGACACGCACCTTGATGCGGTCGCCCTCGTTGACGACGTCTTCGACCCTCTCGACCCGCTGCCTTCCGGGCGCGAGACGCGAGATGTGCACGAGCCCGTCGCGGCCCGGCGTGAGCTCGACGAAGGCCCCGAAGTTCGTGGTCTTCACGACCTTGCCAGTGTAGATCTCACCAGCTTCGACATCCTTCATCATCCCGTTTATCGCGGAGGCCGCATCCCTGGAGACGCTACCTTCCCCGGCAACGAAGACCGTTCCGTCGTCTTCCACGGAGATGTTCACGCCGAACTGCTCCTGAAGCGCGTTGATGGTCTTTCCGCCGGGTCCTATCAGCATCCCTATCTTGTCCTTCGGGATCTTTATGACCTCGACCCTCGGGGCGTAGTCGGAGACCTCGGCCCTCGGCTCGGCGATGGCGCCGCGCAGGATCTCGAGTATCTGCAACCTCCCGGCCTTCGCCTGCTCCAGCGCTTCCTGCAAGAGCTCGGCCGAGACGCCGGTGATCTTCATGTCCATCTGCAGCGCCGTTATGCCGTCGGCTGTACCAGCGACTTTGAAGTCCATGTCGCCCATGTGGTCCTCGAGGCCCTGGATGTCACTGAGGATGACGTAGTCGTCGCCCTCTTTGACCAGCCCCATGGCCACACCGGCGACTGGTGCCTTTATCGGAACGCCGCCGTCCATCAGCGCCAGCGTCGAACCGCACACGCTCGCCATCGATGAGGAACCGTTCGACTCGAGCACCTCGGAAATAATGCGTAGTGCATAGGGGAACTCTTCCTCCGACGGAATGACAGGCACCAGGGCCCGCTCGGCGAGGGCCCCGTGCCCTATCTCACGCCGCCGCGGGCTACCCAGGCGTCCAGTCTCGCCCGTGGAAAAAGGCGGGAAGTTGTAGTGGTGCATGTAGCGCTTGCCCGTCTGCGGCTCGATGGTGTCGAGTCGTTGCGCGAGGCCGAGGTCAGCCAGAGCCAGAGAGCTCAAGACCTGCGTCTCGCCCCTCGTAAAGAGGCCCGTGCCGTGTACGCGTGGGAGCACATGTACCTCGGCCGAGGTCGGCCTGATCTCGTCAAGCCCACGCAGATCCGTGCGCTTGCGGTCCTCGAGGTAGAGCGCGCGGAAAGCCTCCTTCTCGAGCGTCGAGAGGGCCGCGCTGATCTGGGATATCTCCTCCTCTTCTCGATCCTCGATCAACTCTTCCCGCAACTCCTCGAGCGCGTCGTGGCGGGCCCTGCGGTCGGTCTGGACGATGCCTTCTTTCATTCGATCGAAGTACCGCTCGCGGAAGTCGGCGAGGAACGCATTCTCCTCGCCTTCCTCGATCTCTTGCTTCTCTTTTCCGTGCTCTCTGGCCCACTCTTCTATCGCCTCGGCCTGGGCCTTGACGGCCTCCTGGGCGAGCTGCAGGGCCTCTACCATGACGTTCTCGGGCACTTCGTTCGCCCCGGCCTCGACCATGGTTATGGCTTCCTTGGTCCCTGCGACCACGAGGTCCAGGTCGCTCTCCGTGATCTGGGCGTAAGTAGGATTCAAAATGAACTCGCCATCCAGCGATCGCCCGACGCGCACGGCCCCGATCGGGCCGTCGAAGGGCAGATCGGAGAGGGCGAGCGCCGCAGAAGCCCCGACCATGCTCACGGTGTCATAAGGGGTGTCCTGGTCGGCGTCCAAAACGGTGCCTATTACCTGTATCTCGTAGTGGTAGTTCTTGGGGAAGAGCGGCCTGAGGGGCCTGTCCGTGAGACGCGAGGTCAGGATCGCCCGCTCCGAGGGCCTACCCTCGCGCTTGATGAAGCCGCCGGGGATCTTGCCGGCCGCGGACATGCGCTCCTCGATGTCCACGCTGAGCGGCAAGAACGTCGCTCCAGGCCGCGGGGCCTGTGAGCGTGTGGCTGTAGAAAGTATTATGGTGTCGCCGAGCCTCGCCGTCACCGAGCCACCGGCTTGCTTGGCAAGCTTCCCGGTTTCGAGCACGATCGAGCGCTCACCTACTGGTATGTCTAGTCGCATATTGTTTTCTCCTCTTGCTTTTCTTGTTACCCGGACTACCGGCGTAGGCCGAGCTTGGCGATGAGCGCCCGGTAGCGCTCG
This sequence comes from uncultured Rubrobacteraceae bacterium, assembly GCA_963849745.1. GTDB lineage: Bacteria > Actinomycetota > Rubrobacteria > Rubrobacterales > Rubrobacteraceae > Rubrobacter_D. The sequence goes on from CAWKIM010000002.1 coordinate 143,000, forward strand.
ACGTCCTTCTTCTGCAGATACTTGAGTAACCTGCGGCGCCTGCCGACCATCTTCAGCAGTCCACGCCGCGAATGGTAGTCGTGCTTGTGCTCGCGCAAGTGCTCGGTAAGGTGCGCTATGCGCCGCGTGAGCACCGCGACCTGTACCTCGGGAGACCCCGTGTCCCCCTCGTGCGTCCGATGCTCTTGAATGATTTCCTCTTTGTGCTCAACTACAGCCAACTTCTTCTTTCTCCTCTTTGCTCATTTCTCTCTTCGTTTAACCCGTTCGACCCTTTATGCTACCACATGCATCAATTAGTATCGTGTGCCAACGACCACAGATTAGCCCGGTCCGAAAGCTACGATCCTGGCCTCCTCTACGTCGCGCCGAATCTGCCCAACTAGCTCATCTACGCCCGAGAATCGCCGCTCCTCCCTTATGCGCTCTACAAAGCTGACGTCCACGACGCGCCCGTAGAGATCTCCCTCGAAATCGAGGAGATGGGCCTCCACGCGGCTCTCGGCTCGCCCGAAGGTGGGAGCCACCCCGACGTTCGTACAAGCAGCATACTCCTTCTCGCCGAAGCGTACATAGCCGGCGTATACTCCGCGGGCCGGAACTACCGCTTCCGTATCGGGCAGCACGTTGGCCGTAGGGAAGCCTATCGACCTGCCGCGCCTGTCTCCCACGACTACCTCGCCCCTGAGCACGTAGGGACGTCCAAGGAGCCCGGCGGCCTCGGTCACTTCTCCACCGGAGATCAGAGCCCGTATGCGGGTGGAGCTGATCCCACCCCCCATTCCCCCACCGCGTACCTCGACTCCGACGGCCGTTCCACCCGCCTCCCGCATCAGCCTGAGAAGGTCACGGAAGTGGCCGGCGGCCTTATGCCCGAAACGAAAGTTCTCGCCGACTACGACCACCCCGGCCCCACCCTCGCCGATCAGCACATCTCTTACGAACTCCTTCGGGGTCTTCCTGGACAGGGCGACATCGAACGGTACAACCCACACCTCATCAGCCCCATACCTTAGTAGCATCTCACTCCGCAACTCCAAGGGCGTAAGCAGCTTCGGCGGATCACCACTCCCCAACACAGTCCGGGGATGGGGGTGGAAAGTGGCAGCAACGACCCTCATGCCCCTCCGCCTCCCTTCCTCGACGGCCCGCCTCAAGACTTCCTGGTGGCCGAGGTGCACGCCGTCGAAGTTCCCGAGGGCTATCACTACGGGGCGCAAAGCACCACCTCGGCCCGCCCCTCCTCCTCGTCATCCCTGTACACGGCCAACAACTCTCCCCCACACATCACCCGGTAACTGCCGTCGATCCAACCCCTCTCTATGCGCCCGCCGTGGCATACCACACCTCGGCCCGTCTCCCCCGAAACCGCCACCTCTGGCAGGTGTGAGATCACATCGAGCGGTGGTATTATGCGGTTACGTAAGGTTTTGGGGAGGTCTTGGGGGAGGCTGGCGTTATCCGCGCTGAGGTGTCCGACGCTCGTGCGGCGCAGGGCGGTGAGGTAGGCGCCCGATCCGAGGGAAGTGGCGAGGTCGTTTACGAGCGTTCTAACGTAGGTGCCGCTGCTGCAGGAGACCCGGAACTCTGCCTCTTGCCGTGTAGGGTCGAGGGCGTTGAGTTCGAAAGCATGTATCGTGACGGGACGTGCTTCGCGCTCGACGCTGATACCGCGGCGGTGCAGATCGTAGAGCCTTACGCCCCCACTTTTGAGGGCCGAGGTCATCGGCGGGACCTGGAGGAGGTCGCCCGTAAAGGCGGGGAGCGCGTCGCGGATGGAGTCCTCAGTGGGGAGTGGGGCGTCCAGGTCGGTGATACGGCCTTCAGCGTCGAGCGTATCCGAGACGGCGCCGAAGCGGGCGGTTGCCGTGTAGGACTTGTCGAGGTCGCTCACGTAGCGGGCGAGACGGGTCGCTCGTCCGAGGAGGAGCACGAGGAGGCCCGAGGCCAGGGGGTCGAGGGTTCCTGTGTGCCCGATCTTGGTCTTCCTCGGGAGCAGGCGTTTGATCCCGGCGACCGCCCTGGCACTCGTTATGCCCGGCGGCTTGTCTAGCAGAAGGCCGCCTGAGGGGACCTTCTGCGTTATCGCCCGCCCCCGAGATCCAGGACCCCTTCGAGTATCCCCAGGAGCTCTTCCCTGGCCTCTTCGGGCCGGCGCGGCGTGGTGTAGCCGGCGGCGAGCCTGTGGCCTCCCCCCCCAAAGTGGCGCGCGACCTCCCCGACGTCGACAGTCTCGGAGCGGAGAGAGCCTTTCGTTCCTTGGGGAACCTCGCGCAGGTGGGCAACGACGTCGACACCGGCGACGGTACGGAGCTGGTCGATCGATTCTTTCGAATCGAGCTCCGTCGCGCCGGTCCGCTCGTAGTCTGCGTTCTCGACCGTGGAGATCAGGGCCTCCCCGTAACGAACGGCGTTCGCGAGCGAGACGCCGACGATTCTGAGCTGTTCGATGCTGCCCCTGCGGTTGATGCGCTCGTTGACCTCGGCGGGCACGACGCCTGCCCGGAGGAGGTCGGCGACGAGCTCGTGGGCGCGGGGGGAGATGTTACGGAAGTTGAAGCCGCCCGTGTCGGTTCTCAGGCCCACGTAGAGGGCCTCTGCCGTGGGCCTGTCGATCGGAACGCCGAGCTCCGCGTAGAGGTCGGCCACGATCTCCGCCGTCGCGGCGGCCCTCGGGCTCACCAGGTTGTACTCGGCGTAGAGCGGGTTGTCCTCGTGGTGATCGATATTCAGGCGGGCGCCCGCTTGGGGCACGGGTACTCCCGTTCGGTCTGCGCGGGACGTGTCGGCGACGAGCAGGTCGTGATCCGGGGGGAGCTCGTACAGGGGCTCGTCGGGCAAGAGCCAGCCCAGATACTCGGGCGCCCCTTCCGCGTGGCAGAACACGGCCGTGGCCCCCAGCCGGCGCATGAGAAGCACGAGGGCGGCCGAAGCGCCGATGGCATCGCCGTCCGAACCCACGTGGGTCGTTACGGCGACGCGGTCCAGGGTCTTCAAGAACTCCGCTATCTCCGGCAACGTATTATTCTTCGTGCGCGTCTTCATCGGTCCTTACCTCCCTAAGTGCGGCTTCTATCCTGGTGGCACGCTCGACGACGGGGTCGGGCTCGAAGTGCAGCCTTGGCGTGCGTTTGAGACGTGTCTGGGTCCCCACTGCGGCCTGGATGCGGCCGGCGGCGCTCTGCAGACCGTCGTGTGCGGCCGTCTCGTCTTCTCCGGCGAGCACGCTGTAGAACACCGTAGCGTGGGCGAGGTCGGGGCTCACCCTGACGCCGGTGACCGTGACGAGGCCCTGGATGCGCGGGTCCGAGAGCGAGGCTACCTCCTCGCCCGTGATCTCCTTCAGCTGCGACTCCACCTTGCGCGTGCGACCGCTCATGGCTTCGCCCTCATAGCTTCACGAACTCCTCGCGCCAGTCGAGTATGGAGAGATCCTCGTAAGTGAGGAGCGTCCTGCGAAGCTCTTCCCGCTTCTCCTCGGCCGCCCCGCGCGAGACCGCGGCGAGCGCGATCTCCATCGTGGCGCGCTGCCAGAGGTCCTGGTGATCCGACTCCACCACGGAGACGTTCTTGCGGCGCAGCCGATCCTTGATAGAGCGAAGCGTCTGGCGCTTATCCTTCAGGCTCGAAGAGAAAGGCAGCTCCAACTCCAGCCTTACCGCGCAGAACAAAGGCCGACTTTACCTCGGGACCTCTACGGTCTCGAAGAACTCCAGCACGTCTCCCTCTTTGACGTCGTTGAAATTCTCGACCCCGACACCGCACTCGAAACCTTCGCGCACCGAACGGACGTCGTCGCGAAAGCGTTTCAGGGAGGCTATGTTGCCCTCGTAGACCACGGTGCCGTCGCGCACCACCCGGACGCGGTTGTTGCGGAAGATCTCCCCGCTCGTAACGTAGCAGCCGGCGACGACCCCGACGTTGGGCACCCTGAAAGTCTGGCGCACCTCGGCGGTACCGCTCTCGCGCTCCACTATATCCGGGGCGAGCATACCGCGCATGGCGGCCTCGATCTCTTCGAGGGCCTTGTAGATCACGTCGTAGGTCCGGATCTCCACGCCTTCCCGCTCGGCGACCTGCTTGGCCGGGTTTGTAGGCCTGACGTTGAAACCGAGCAGGATGCCGTCGCTGGCCGAGCCGAGCATGACATCGGAGTCGGTAAGGGCCCCGACGCCGCTGCGCACGATGTTGACGCGCACCTCGTCCGTGGAGAGCCTGGCGAGCGCCTCCTTGAGCGCCTCCACAGAACCGGCGACATCAGCCTTGATGACGAGGTTTAAGTCCTGGGTGCCACCCTCACCGAGCAACTCCTCCAGCGTGCGGCGCGTACCGCCCTGCGCGAGCTCCTGCCTGCGCAGACGCTCCTCGGCTTGCTGGGCGCGGTCGCGCGCGATCCGCTCGTGGTCGACGACCTCGAAGCGGGTACCCGCCTCGGGGACGCCCGAGAGGCCGAGGATCTCGACCGGCATCCCCGGTCCTGCCTCCTTGACACGATTGCCCATGAAGTCGAGCATCGCCCTTACCCTGCCGTAGGCCGTTCCGGCGAGGACGGCATCGCTCTTCTCGAGCGTCCCGCGACTGAGCAGCAGCGTGGCGACAGGGCCGCGTCCGGGGTCGCGCTCCCCCTCTATAACGTACCCGCTCGCGGGGGCCTTGGGGTTCGCCTTGAGGTCCTCGAGCTCTGCTACGACCAGGATGTTCTCCAGAAGCTCGTCGATGCCCTCGCCGGTCTTGGCCGACACGGGCACCGTGACGGTGTCTCCGCCGTAGACCTCGGGTACTAGCTCCCTTTCGGAGAGCTCGCCGAGGACCCTGTCCTGGTTCGCGTTCGGCACGTCGATCTTGTTGAGGGCCACGACCATGGGGACACCGGCGGCCCTCGCGTGCTCGATGGCCTCCGCCGTCTGGGGCATGATGCCGTCGTCGGCCGCCACGACGAGCACGACCACGTCGGTCACCCGCGCACCGCGGGCCCGCATCTCCGTGAACGCCTCGTGGCCGGGGGTGTCTATAAAGGTGACCTTCCTGCCGTCGGACTCCACCTGGTAGGCCCCGATGTGCTGCGTGATGCCGCCGGCCTCCCCGGACTGGACGTTGGACCGCCGGATCCTGTCCAGAAGGCTCGTCTTGCCGTGGTCCACGTGGCCCATCACCGTAACCACCGGCGGCTTCTCGACCAGGTCGGCGGGGTCGTCGTCGGGCGCGACCTCGACCGGCTCGGGCTCCTCGACCGCGCCGATCTCGACCTCCACGCCGAGCGTCTCAGAGACCAGCTCTATCTCTTCTGTCGAAAGGGTCTGGGTGAGCGTCTTCATCTCGCCGAGGTCCATCAAGACCTTGATGATCTGGGTCGGAGGGACTCCTATGGCGTCGCCCAGGTCCTTGACCGTCGCCCCCGGCTCGACCCGCACGCCGCTGCCCTCGGGCTCTTCCTCCTCTACGGGAGCCCGCTCGGGTTCCTTGTTGGTAGACGGCGGCGCGACCTGACGCGCCCCGCGGTTCCTCGCGCTCGCGTCTATAACGACCCTGCGGCGCTTCTTCTGGGGACGGCTCTGCCGCGGCTCCGAGACGGGCTCCTCGGCCGGCGCCTCAGCCAGGGTGGCGCCGTGTCCGGAGCGTTCGGCTTCCGCGCGGGCCTCCTGCGCCTCGGCCTCCTGGGCCGCCGTGCGGCCGTTGGGCGTTTCGGCGCCGAAGACCCTCTCGTATACGTTGTCCTCGACGGAGGAGGAGTGGCTCTTTACCTCCACCCCGGCCTCCTTGAGGCGCTGTATCACTACCTTGCTCTCCAGCGACTGCTCGCGGGCAATCTCGTACACACGTTTGCTCATCTGATCCCCTACCCTCTCCCTACCATGCCCTCGAACTCCGCGGCCTGTGCCTGGTGGGAAGGGATGCCGCAGAACAGCGAGCCCGGCAACGCCATGTTGGCGCACCTGCGTCCGTTGGAGAGGACGGCCCTGCAACGGTGCATCGTCGAGTCCTCATCCGGCTCCCAGTCCTCTTCCTCTTCCTCGTATTCGGTCGCCTGGCTCTCGGGCTTTATGTCTATCTTCCAGTCCGTAAGCTTCACGGCGAGGCGGGCGTTCTGGCCCTCGCGGCCGATGGCCAGCGAGAGCTGGTCGTCGGGTACGATCACCTCGGCCTGTTTCTCGTCCTCGTCCAGGTAGACCTCGCGTACCCGCGCCGGGCTCAAGGCCTTCGCTATAAAGCGCGCCGGCTCGGGGTCCCACTGGATGATGTCGATCTTCTCATTCCTGAGCTCGGAGACCACGGCCCTTACACGGCTCCCGCGCGGACCCACGCAGGCCCCGACGGGATCCACACCGGCCTCCTTGGACCACACGGCCACCTTCGAGCGCAGTCCGGCTTCGCGGGCCACGGCCCTTATCTCGACGAGGCCGTCGTAGATCTCAGGCACTTCGAGCTCGAAAAGGTTCTTGAGCAGGCCCTCGTGGCGCCGGCTCACGGTCAGGCTGGGCCCGCGCCCTCCCTCCCTGATCTCCAGCAGGTAAACCTTCAACCGCTGTCCGTTCTCGTAGCGCTCGTTCGGCACCTGCTCGCTGGCGGGTAGGATCGCCTCGACCCTACCCAGGTCGACCAGCGTCATCCGCCGGTGGGCCTGCTGCACGATGCCGGTCACGACATCGCCCATGCGCTCGCCGTACTCCTCCAAGAGCTGCTCGTTGTGTACCTCGTTCAGGCGCTGGTAGAACGTCTGGCGCATCACCTGGGCGGCTATGCGCGTGAAGTCGTGCGGGGTTATGTCCTCTGAGTCCTTCATGACCCTGAGGTCGCCGGTATCCTCGTCGAGGACGACCCTCGCGTCCTCCTCGGCCCCCTCACGGCCCTGGTAAGCTGCGAGCAACGACTCCTCGAGCACACCCTTCACCGTCTCGAAAGGGATGCCTTTGTCCGTCTCTATCTCACGCAGCGCGGATAACAATGGCGTATTCACTTGTATATGTCCTCCTTGAGGTTAGCGCGGGTCACGGAACCGAACGGCAGCTCCACCTCAGCTCCCTCGGAGAGTCTCAGTACGAAGGCGTCTTCACCCGTCCTGTCGATGACGCCCGTGAAGTTCCGGCGCCCGTTCAGGGGTTCCCCGGTCCTCACCTTCGCCTCGTGGCCGACGAAACGCCGGAAGTGCTCGGGCCTCGTCAGCGGACGTTCGATGCCCGGAGACGAGATTTCGATAGGACCATCGTAGCCTTCGGCCTCGACCGCCGGAGCAACGACGGAGGCGACCCTCGAGCAGAACTCGTGGTCCACGGGACCGTCCTCCCGGTCCAGGAGCACAGTGAGCAAAGCCCCCCCCGAGAACCTGGCCTCGACCAGCTCGGTTCCCTCGGGAAGCACACCCGCGACCGCCTCTCTCAGCTTCTCTAACTGCGCCGTCTCTCTCACCTTCTCCGAACGATAAAAAAAGCAACGGGCCCGAAGACCCCTTGCTCACTTGCAGCATCCTCGATTATATCTCAGAGTATCTGGGTTACAAGGCGCAAGAACAGTCTCAGATCACCAACCGGGGATCCAACTTCTATTCGGCACGATGAGCCGGGTAGAGGCGGCCGGAACCGTGCTCCGGCCCCTACGTCTCTCGACGGATGCGTGGAACCCCGCCCGCCGGCATCATGGTCGATGTTGGAGACGCCAAGACTCGCTTGGTTCTTCGCGAGCCCTGCAACCCGGTTGCGTTTGGCCTTCGGTAAGTCCCTTACTGAAAGGCCCCTACTACTTCCTGTCGTCCTTCGCTATCTCTTCGAAGAGGGCGTCGTAGATCTCGTCGCGGCCAACCTTCCGCAAGGGCTGGCCCTTGGAGAAGATCACACCGTCGTCCTTGCCCCCGGCCACGCCGTAATCGGCGTCGCGGGCCTCACCGGGGCCGTTGACCACGCAGCCCATGACGGCGACGGTGAAGTGATCCTCGTAGTGCTTGAGCCCCTCCTCGACCTTCGCAGCCATCCCGATCACGTCGAATCCGAGCGTGCGGGCGCAACTCGGACACGCGATGACGTTGGGGCCACGATGCCTGAGGTCGAGGGCCGAGAGGATCTGGTAGGCCACGGGTATCTCCTCGACCGGGTCCTCCGCCAGCGAGATGCGGATGGTGTCTCCTATGCCGTAGGGCAGGAGCTGACCCAGAGCCGCAGCGCTCTTTATGGCGCCGGGTAGCTTGGTCCCGGCCTCGGTAACTCCGAGGTGCAGCGGCGCATCGGAGTGCTCGCGGAACTTCTTGTTGGCCTCGACCATCTCTGGGACGTGGCTCGCTTTGAGCGAGACCTTGAAATCGAAGAAATCCATCTCTTCGGCGATCTCCACCTTGTGCAAGGCGCTCGCCACGAGCGCCTCGGCCTTGGGGAAGCCCCAGTACCGCTTCTCTACGGACCCCGAGTTGACCCCGATGCGCATTGCCGTGCCCGTCTTTTGGCACTTCTCTATCACCTGCCGGTAGCGGTCGTCGCTCCCTATGTTGCCCGGGTTGATCCGGACGCACGCAGCGCCGCCTTCGGCGGCCCCAAGCGCCATCCTGTAATCGAAGTGTATGTCGGCGATAAGTGGCACCGGCGAACGCCACACTACCTCCTTGAAACCGGCAAGGGCCCTGGAACCGTTGACCGACACGCGCACGAGGTCGGCGCCGGCAGCGTTGAGGTCGTAGACCTGCTGCACCGTCGCCTCGACGTCGTGGGTCATGGTGTTCGTCATCGACTGCACGGCCACCTGGGCGCCGCCGCCGATGGGCACCTCGCCTACCTTTATCTGCCGGCTCGTGACCGGGCGTTCGCGCAGTGCTGCCTCTGTCATCTCACTCCCATAGGTCTTCGGGCCCCTATCTTAATTCGGGATGAAAGGCTGTCCAGTGAAGATTTTACTCAGGTCGGCGTAGGTCGCGAAAAGGAACAGGGCCAGGATGAGGACGAGGCCGAACGCCGCGATCCTGCCCATAGTCTGCTCGCTTACGGGCCTGCCCAAGACCTTCTCCGCCGCTATAAAGAACAGGTGTCCGCCGTCGAGGGGTAGGATCGGAAACAGGTTGAACAACGCCAGGTTGAGGCTGATGAGAGCCAAAAGGGGCAGGAAGAATCCCTGGTTGACGGCGGTGCTCCCCACCGAGGCGATGCCCACGGGACCGGTCACGTTATCGTACAAATCCTTCTCGCCGGTTACGAGCTGCCCGACGAAAACCCCGAGCTTGACCGTGATCTCCGCGCACCTCTGGACCGCCAGCCAGACGGACTCTAGCGGCCCGTAAGTGGTCGTCTCCAACTCGGGGCGCACGCCGACTAGCGCCCGATCTTTATCCTGGGGATCCGCCCCCAACTCTCCTTCGAAGGTCTTCTGTGAGCCGTCGCGCACCACGGTCACGCTCACCCTCTCGCCAACCTCCCGGCCCGACATCCGGCGTTCGAAACCTTCCCAGGTCTTTACGGTCCCGCCATCCAGGCCCACGATCCTGTCATTGCGCTGGATCCCGACCTCCTGCGCCATCGAACCCTGCTCGACGGCGCTCACGACCGGCTTTACATCGGTGACGACGCCCTGGAACATGTACACACAGGCCAGTATGGCGACTGCCGCGAAGAGGTTGGCGGCGGGTCCAGCAAGAATGATGAGGGCCCTCCGCCACAACGCTTTGGCGTAGTAGGTGTCGGGCCCCTCCGCCCCGTCCCCCATCCCCGCCATCTTGGCAAAACCGCCCAGAAGTACTATGCGGAAGGAATAGACGGTCTGGCCGAACTTCTTCTTGATGAGAGCCGGTCCGAAACCGACGCCGAATTCGGGGACCCTCACCCCGAGGGCTTTGGCCGTGAGCATGTGCCCAAGCTCGTGGATGACTATGAGGAAGATCAGACCAAGTATCGCGACGATGACGGTCATCGCGACCCTCCTTCCACGCGCCTCTCGGCCTCATCCCGCGCCCATCCGTCCACGGCTACTATGGCTTCCATGCTCTGCATCATCCCGAAGTCCGGCACCACCTCGAGGACCTCCTCGATCGCATCTGCTATACGTAGGAATCTTATCCTGCCGTCAAGGAAGGCCCGGACGGCGACCTCGTTGGCCGCGTTGAGCGCGACGGGGTAGGCGCCGCCCACGCGACCGGCCTCAACGGCGAGCGGCAGACATCTGAATACGTCGTCGCGCGGCTCCTCGAAGCTCCAGCCGACCCCGTCGAAGGGTACGGGTTCGGCCCCGACGTCGATCCTATCGGGATAGAGCAATCCGAAGGCTATGGGGAGCCTCATGTCGGGCAACGCGGCATGCAACACCACAGAGCCATCCTCGAAGAAAGCGCCTCCATGTACCACGGACTGGCGGTGCACGACGACCCGCACGTCGTCCAAGGCTACGCCGAAAAGATGGTGCGCCTCTATCACCTCAAGACCCTTGTTCATCATGGTGGCCGAGTCTATGGTGATCTTCGGCCCCATCCGCCACGTGGGGTGCCTGAGCGCATCCTCCGGCCCAGCCTCCACGAGCCTCGACTTCTCATAGGAGAAGAATGGGCCGCCCGAGGCCGTCAACAGTATCTCCCCGATCTCCCCATCCCGCCTCCCCTCAAGACACTGGAAGATCGCCGAGTGCTCGGAGTCTACCGGTATTATGCGGTTGCTTGCCGCGAGATCCATGACCCACTCGCCCCCTGCGACGAGGGATTCTTTGTTGGCCAGGGCCACGCGGTTGCCCGTTTGCAGGGCGCCGACGGTGGCGGCGAGGCCGGCGAAGCCGACTATGCCGTTCAGCACGACGTCCGAAGGCGCGCGGGAGAGTTGCTCGGCCGAGCCGGGACCGGCGAGAACTTCGGCGCCGAGACCCTCCAGGGGACCGGCTTCGCCCGATTCCAGCGCCAGATACTCGGGCCCGAACTCGGCCGCCTGCATGGCGAGCGTAAGGGCATCGTTGCCCGCCGAGAGGCCGACGATCTCGAAGCGGTCAGGATATCTGCGGACGACGTCGAGGGCTTGCCTGCCGATGCTGCCCGTCGAGCCGAGGATGGTAAGGCGGCGTCTCATTGTGGTGTTCGGTCCAATCTCATACGAGTAGGGAGATGTAGTATACCGCCGGGGCGGTGAAGAGCAGGCTGTCCACCCGGTCGAGGACGCCTCCGTGGCCGGGGAGGAAGTTCCCGAGATCCTTCACGTCGAGGATACGTTTCAGGGAGGATTCGAAGAGGTCCCCGCACTGGCTGAACACGGAGACGCAGGCGCCCATTATGAGGGCCTTGGCGATCGTAAAGTCGAGGAGCAGGAGGGCGACGGGGGCGACGATCAGGACCGTCGACAGGAGGCCGCCGATGCTACCTTCCACGGTCTTGTTCGGGCTCAGGGTCGGGACCAGCAGTCTACGGCCGAAAAAGCGCCCGGCGAAGTATGCGCCCGCGTCGGAGATCCAGGGCCCCACCACGGCAATGAGGATCAGGACGACGCCGAAGCTGGAGCGGGGAAAGAGTCCCAAGTGCGCCAGCGGGACGCCGACCCAGAGCGACATGAGGAGTACGGCGAGGACGGCGCGCAGCGTCCTCGTCTCGGGCCTGGCGGCGAGCCAGATCAGGGCCCAGGGAAGACTCAGGACGGCGCCTGCCAGTACCCCACTCTCGCGGTAAGGAATGGAGAGTAGCAGTGGTAGCGCGCCGGCGCCGAGGGCCGCCACGAAAGGCAGCGGGTCGAGCGCCCGGGAGAGCTCGTAGGCGGCCCCCGCTATTACTAGGAGTAGTACGGCGATCATGGCCCATTTGCCGATGGCTATGCTGGCCAGGGCTATCGGCGCGAGCACCAGGGCGGTCGCTGCCCTCCACCGGAGCACGGGGACCTTAGGGGCCGCCCCGGCGCCTGGACCGGGACCCGAAAGACTCGAGGGCCCGCAAGAACTCCTTGGGGGAGAAGTCGGGCCAGAGCGTATCCGTCACGTAGAACTCGGCGTAGGCTATCTGCCAGAGCAAGAAGTTGGAGACGCGCAGCTCGCCGCTGGTCCGGATCACCAAATCTACCTCGGGTACGTCGGGGGCGTAGAGGTAACCGGCGAAAGTCACCTCGTCGATCTCCCCAGGAGAGAGACCGTCCGCGACGATCCGGCGTGCGGCGTCCACGATCTCAGCGCGTCCACCGTAGTCGAGGGCGATGTAGACGTCGAGGCTGTCGTTGGCCGAGGTAAGGACCTCGGCTTCCTCCATCGCTTCCAGCACGGAGGCAGGCAGGTGCTCCCTGCGGCCCAGAAAACGGAGCCTGGCCCCACGCTCGTTCAACTCGGGCACCTTCTCGCGGGCCGTCTCCAGGAAGAGCTTCATGAGAGTTTTTACCTCTCGCTCCGGGCGCGTCCAGTTCTCGGTCGAGAAGGCGTAGAGGGTCAGCGTCTTCACCCCGGCGCGTCCTGCGGTCTCCAGCAGCGGCGTGAGCACCGAGACTCCCGCCCTGTGGCCGGCCGCCCGCGGAAGCCAGCGACGCTTTGCCCAGCGCCCGTTGCCGTCCATGATGATGGCGACGTGGCGCGGGGTCCGCTCGGGGTCGGGGACACGCTGCTCGGGGGAATCTGTGGGCGGTCGTTTCTCGGCGGGTTCCAGCAGTTAGACCTCCGAGAGCTCGGCTTCCTTGTCGGCAAGGGCAGCCTCGACCCTCTTCACGTAGCCGTCGGTGAGCTTCTGTAGTTCCTCCTCGGCCCTGTGCTCGTCGTCCTGAGAGATCTCGCCTTCCTTGCGCAACTCGTGCAGGTCCCTCATCTCGTCGCGGCGCACATTTCTGACGGAGACCCTCCCCTCCTCGGCCATGCTCCGCGCCATCCTGATCAGATCCCGTCGGCGCTCCTCTGTCAGTTCTGGGATAGGTAGCCTCAGCATCTTGCCGTCGTTCTGCGGGTTGAGGCCGATGTCCGCATCCCTTATGGCACGCTCGATCTCTTTGAGGGTGTTCGGATCGAAGGGGGTTACCGTCAGAAGCCGTGCCTCCGGGACGCCGATGTTGGCGACGCTCCTCAAGGACATCTTCGACCCGTAGAGTTCGACCTCGATCCTGTCCAGGATCGAGGGGTTCGCCCTGCCCGTGCGTATCGTCGCGAAATTGCTCCTGACCGACTCGACGGCCCCGTTCATCCTGCGTCCGGCCGCCGACAGATCTATGACGTCAGACATCTCGTCCTCCTCTTCCGTTCGCGGTGCCCCACACCAGCGACCCCACCTGTTCTCCCTGCAAGATACGGCGCAGATTGCCCGATTTGAGTATATCGAAAACGACTATAGGCAGGTTCTCGCCACCGCACAGCGTGGCCGCCGTGTGGTCCATGACGGACAGGTCGTTGGAGAGCAGGTCCATGTAGTTGAGCCGCGGCAGGCGCACCGCGTCGGGATACCGCCTCGGGTCCTTGTCATAGACCCCGTCCACCCTGTTCTTGGCCATGAGCAGGGCGTCGGCATTGATCTCGAGCGCCCTGAGCGCCGCCCCCGTGTCGGTGGTGAAGAAGGGGTTGCCCGTCCCCGAAGCGAAGATCACGACGCGGCCCTTCTCCAGATGCCTTATGGCACGCCTGCGGATGTAGGGCTCGGCGACCTCCTGGATCTCGATCGCGGACTGGACCCTGGTGGGTACGCCGCGTCCTTCGAGGGCGGCCTGTAAAGCCATCGCGTTGATGACGGTGCCGAGCATCGCCATGTAGTCGGCCGTGGCCCCTTCTATTCCGAGCTCGTCGGCCACGTGCGAACCGCGGAAGATGTTGCCGCCGCCCACGACCACGGCCAGCTCGGCCCCCGCCTCCACGGCCTCCAGCACGCCCCTCGCCGTCGAGTCGAGGCTACCAGGGTCGATCCCGTATCCGCCGCCATTGCCTGCGAGGCTCTCCCCCGAAAGCTTCAGGACAACGCGTTTGACGGGGCCGAGCTGTGGGAGCGCGGCCCCGTCCGACTCGACCCTGCTCTTGGCGGACTCATCCAAGGAAGGCTACTAGAGCTCGTAGTGGACGAAGCGCCGGATCACGACGTTCTCGCCGACCTTCTGGATCGTCTCCTGCAAGAGGTCGCCGACCGTCTTATCCGTCTCCTTGACGTAGGGCTGCGTGAGGAGGGCCTGCTCCGCGACCCATTTCCTCATCCTACCCTCGACTATCTGCTGCGAGATGTTCTCGGGCTTGCCCATCTCGGCGACCTGCTTCTCGACCACCTGCCGCTCTTCTTCCAGGGCCCCGGAAGGGATGTCCTCGGGCGAGACGCACATCGGCCGCATTGAGGCCACGTGTAGCGCCACGTTGCGGGCGAACCCCTTGAACTCGGGCGTGCGCGCCACGAAATCCGTCTCGCAGTTGACCTCCACGAGCACCCCGACCCGCCCGTTGAAGTGCACGTAAGCCTCGATCAGCCCCTCGGTCGCAGCCCTCCCGCTCTTCTTGGCGGCAAGGGCCTGGCCCCTCTCCCTGAGGACCTTCCTGGCGCCTTCGACGTCCCCTTCGGACTCCTCGAGCGCCCGCTTCACGTCCATCATCCCAGCGGCAGTCTCCTCCCGGAGCTGCTTGATCTTCTCTATCGTACTAGCCAAAGTTACTACTTCTCCTCGGTCTCTTCGTTCTCCTCGTCCGGCGCCTCTTCGACAGGCCCGGCCCCTTCTGACGCGACCTCTTCGGCCTCGGGCTCGACGGCATCGACGGCCTCAGGCTCGATGACCTCAGCCTCTACCGCTTCTACATCCACGGCTTCAGCCTCGACATCGTCGGTCTCGGTCGCAACGGTTTCTGTCTCCACGACCTCAGCTTCTGGTTCCTCTACGACCTCGGACTCGACCGTGACTACTGGCTCGTCCGCAGCGTCCGCTTCGGGTATGGCTTCCGGTTCTGGCGGGGCCGCTGGCTCGTCCTCTGGTGGCCCGGCACTGGTCCCGTTTGGCGCCTCGTTGGCGACCCCAGCCGTCTGCAGCACCTCGGCCTCCGCCTGGGAGTCTTCGATCACCGGCGGAACGGGCCTTTCGTCGACCTGCACTTCCTCGCCCCTGCCGGCGATGATCGCGTCGGCGACGAGCCTGGAGATCAGGCTGATCGAACGTATCGCGTCGTCGTTGCCAGGGATCACGTAGTCGATAACCTCGGGGTCGCAGTTGGTATCGGTGAGGGCGAGCACGGGGATTTTGAGCCTGTTGGCCTCTTTGACCAGGAGCTCCTCGCGCTTGGGGTCTATGACGAACACCCCGCCTGGGAGACGCTCCATCTCGGTTATGCCGGCGAAGTTACGCCTCAGCTTCTGGTACTCCCTGTTCAGGGCGAACCAGTCCTTGCCCGTCCTCTCCTCCTCTGGCGTCTCGTCGACCCTGACGGCCAGGTCTTTGAAGTACTGGATGCGCGGAAGGATCGTCTGGAAGTTGGTGAGCATGCCGCCGATGTAGCGCTCCGCGACAAAGGGTTGCCCGCTCCTTATGGCCTCCTCGGCGAGCGGGATCTGGGCCTGCTTCTTGGTCCCTACGAAAAGGACCTCGCGGTTGGCCTCGGCAACGCCGCGCACAAAGCTTAGGGCCCGCTCCAACAGCGTCAGCGTCTGATCCAGGTCGATAATGTGGACCCCGGCCCGCTGGGCGAAGATGTAGCGCTTCATCTTGGGGTTCCACCGCTTGGCCTGGTGTCCGAAGTGGACGCCGGCCTCGAGCAACTCTCGAATTCCAACGCGCTCGGTTGTGCTCTGCAAAGTCTCTACCTCTCTCTTAAGGTGGTTGGTATCCTCCGCCCGCGCCTCGCAATCCGCCTTTGGATCTCCCGGCGGACCACCACCCGGGTCCGGGGGACCCTGCGGCGGGCGTGCGTAGTTGTAGACGAGCCTGAAAGCATAGACTCGTCCGACCCCGCAGATGTTAGCACAAGGGGGTGGATGCTTCTACGTCCTCTCGGAGAGCCGGCTCTCCTCGGCGAGGTGTTGCCTGAGCCGCGCGAGCGCACTGTGCAGGATCTGTGAGATGCGGCCCTCGGTCAGGTCGAGGACCCTACCGATCTCTTTCAGCGTAAGACCCTCGTAGTAGTAGAATGTGGTAACCACCCGCTCTTGCTCACTGAGACCCTCTATGGCCCTGACCAGCCGCGCGCGAACCTCGGCCTTCTCCGCGGCCGACTCAGGGTCGGTCGCCGAGTGGTCCCCGATGAGGTCGTGCAGCCAGGCCCCGGGGCCACCCTGGTACTCCAGGCGGGTTTCGAGGGATCTCACCTGCGCCCTCGCGTACTGTTCCAGGTACGCCCTATGCTCGGTGACGCTGATCCCGAGGCGCCCGACCAACTCCGACTCCGTCGGCGCGCGGCCCAGCTTCTGCACGAGTTCGTCCCTGGTACGCTCGATCTGGTGCGCCCTCATGCGAGTCCGGCGGGAGAGCGGATCCACCTTCCGCAGCTCATCTAGTATCGACCACCGAATCTTGGAAATCGCATAAGACTCGAACTTTGTACTGCGCCCAGGATCGTAGGTCTCGACGGCGTTCAAGAGCCCGAAGAGCCCTGAGGCGACGACGTCCTCCTGATCCAGGGGTCCGGCCATCCGTCCGGAGATCCTGCCGGCGACGTATTTCACGAGCGGAGAGTAGTTGACCACGAGCCGGTCCCTCAGACCCCTGGCCTCACGTTCGGCCTTGCGGCGCTCGACGCCAGACATCTCCCGTTCGGAGAGGCGCTTGCGGACCCGGAGATAGTGCGACCAAAGTGAGCGGAGCGTGCGCCGCCTCACGGGACGGCTCTCCTCACGTAAGATCCAACACCGTCACGGCTCACGAACCCCTTCAGCTCGAGCAGGGCGAGCGCCATGAGCACCTCGGGCATAGCTACGCCACACTGCTTTGCGACCGCGTCGACCCCCCTCGGTTCGAAACCGACCCCGCAGAGCACCGCGGCCTCCGTATCTTCCAGACCGGAAGGCAAAGGCTGGTCGTCTCCGGATGCCCCACCCGCCACAGGCACCCTGTGCTCCCGCGCTATTGCATCGACGAACTCTGGTATGTCCCACAGAACGCCTGCGCCGTCGGCGAGCAACCCGTTTGAGCCCCTGCACTCGCGTACACCCGGGGGGCCAGGCACGGCCCATACATCCCTTCCTGCGTCGAGGGCGTGACGGGCCGTTATGAGGGCGCCGCTATGCTCCGGCGCCTCCACCACCACAACGGTTCCGGCAAGCCCGGCTATGATGCGGTTTCTGGCCGGGAAGCGCCAGGCCAGCGGCGCCTCGCCCAGGTAGTACTCGGAGATCAGGGCCCCGTGGCGCCTGACAGATTGGAAGAGGGCCTTGTTACGCCTCGGGTAGACGACGTCGATGCCACAGCCGAGCACGCCAACCGTGGGCCCCCCGGCCTCGACGGCCCCCTCGTGCGCCGCCGCATCGACCCCCAGCGCGAGGCCGCTCACCACGCACACGCCCCGCTCGGAGAGCGCGAGCCCGAGAGCCCTGGCCGTCTCGATGCCCGTCGCCGAGGCTTTTCGCGACCCGACGAGAGCGACGGAGACCGTATCAGGGACACCGCCGTTCACAAAGACCGCGGGCGGCGGGTCGGGTATGCTCCTGAGAGGCCCCGGAAAAGCCTCGTCGACCGGTGTGAGCGCGACGATCCCTCTCTCCGCCAGGCGATCCTGCATCCGGCCAGGATCGAAGACCCTCTGTAACTCCTCGAAGGCGTGCGATGCCCGCTCGGAGATCTTCGCCCGCCCCGCAAGCTCGACGACGGGCGTCCGGAGAACGGCCTCGGGGGCCAGGTTACCGAGGTGCGAGACGAGACTACTCCCTACCCTGGCCTGCAATAGCGAAAGGAACAAATACTTTGCCCGGTCGTCATCTTCCAACTAGGTGCGACCTCCGGTAGTTGAGCGCCTCGGCAACGTGCTCTGCGGCTATATCTTCCTCGCCCGAGAGGTCAGCGACGGTCCTTGCCACCCTGAGAACTCTGTCGTGCCCCCTCCCCGAGAGTCCCATCCGGTCCACCGCCCGCGAAAAGAGCGTCTCCGCATCACCCTTGAGGGCGCACACCTCGCGCAGCCGGCGTCCGGAGAGCGCAGAGTTGGGAGATCCCTGGCGCCGGTCCTGGACCCCTCGCGCCGCGCCAACCCGTTCCCTGACGAACCGGGACTCTTCTGCCTGTCTCTCCCCTCGCAGTTCCTGGCGCGTGAGGCGCGGCACATCGACGAAGAGATCCATCCGATCGAGCAAGGGCCCCGAGATGCGGCCCTGGTAGCGTTCGATCTGGCCCACCGTGCACCGGCAGACCCGCCTCCTGTCCCCGGCATAGCCGCAAGGACATGGGTTCATGGAACACAGCAGCGTGACCCGCGCGGGATAGCTGAGCGTCGCGGCAACCCGCGAGATCGTCACTTGCCCATCCTCCAGTGGCTGACGTAGAGCTTCCAACGCCGTGCGAGAAAATTCGGGCAACTCGTCGAGGAAGAGGACGCCGTGGTGCGCCAGCGACACCTCCCCCGGCCGCGGGTTGCTCCCACCCCCCGCGAGCCCCGAGGTCGAAACGGTGTGGTGCGGCGCCCTGAACGGCCTCCGCGTGACGAGCGCCCCATTGCCCTCCCCACTCGCACTGTGGACCTTTGTCACCTCGATGCGCTCCTCCATGGTGAGCGGGGGGAGTATGCCGGGCATCCTGCGCGCCAGCATGGTCTTCCCGGAGCCAGGAGGCCCGCTCATGATGACGTTGTGCCCCCCTGCCGCAGCCACCTCCAGAGCCCGCTTTGCGTAGCGCTGACCTGCCACGTCGGCAAAGTCCTCACCCACATCGAAAGTCAGCCCATCCTCGGCCGCCGGTTCCGCAGGGGAGACACGTGCAGAGTCTCCGAGAAACTCCACAGCCTCCCTGAGACTCCGCATTCCATAGACCTCCACGCCGCCTATAGCCGCGGCCTCTGGCGCGTCCCGCTCGGGGACGAGCAGACGCGGCAACCCCTCCCGCCTGGCACCCTCGGCCATCGAGAGTGCCCCCCTCACACCCCGCAAGCCGCCATCCAGCGACAATTCCCCCACCACGCCTGCGTCCTCCAATCCCCCGGCAGGCAGCGCGCCAGACGCGGCGAGGATCCCGAGCGCTATCGGAAGGTCGAATGCAGGCCCCTCCTTCCTGAGGTTCGCAGGAGCCAGATTCACTATTACCTTCTTCGTGGGGAACTTGTATCCACTGTTGGAGATGGCCACCCTTACCCTCTCCCGCGCCTCCTGCACCGCCGCATCGGGCAATCCCACGATCGAGAAACCAGGCAGGCCAGAGCTCACATCGACCTCCACCTCCACAGGCAACGCGTCTATCCCGAATAGACTCAGGCTCCTCGCCCGGCACACAGACATCAGCCACAACACCCACAAGCCATCGCCGTGACCCCTAACTCCACCACCTCAATGCAGCAGGCCCACAGTATACAGCATTTGCGTCTATGATGATATACGATTGTTTATTATTTTATACGACGGGACTTGACATCAGCCTTCGCTCGCGCAAGGTCCCTAGCCTATTGGCGGACAAGCCTCGGGCTGCACGGCGAGGATACCGATCACGTCGAACCGCAGGGTGTCGAAGGGTGGTTCTTGAGTGTAGAGGTAGTGTTCGGCTACAGAGCGGATGGTGTTTTGCTTGCGGAGGTGACAGCTTCCAGTCGGTCTCCGAAGCCGATCCCACGCCGCAGCTTTACCTCGACGAAAACGAGCGTCTTGGTTCACTTGTGCAAAAGACTGTGACCTCGGAGGTGCGGTTCCGTGCCGAGCTATCTACGAACGGTGTCGAGCGGCTGGAGTTGGCGAGAGCCTAGCGGGTGCACGCCACGTTTGGAAGAAACGAGGGCTTAGAGAGGGGACATAGAATTGCTCGTCGCTTCTTTCGCAACCCACCGGCGCGGTATCTGAGCGCCTTCTGAGGCGTCGGGGGACCCGAATGCCATTACTAGAGAGTGACGCGCTAACGCTTGCTACGCTGCCCGCTGAACCCCATGGATCATCCCGGCGTCTCGTCGTGCGCGTACTAGGAGTCTCTCCAGAAGGCTAGGAGGACGTCGTGTACGCATCGGCGAGCAGCAGCGCGATCAGGGCTACCTCGATCGCCTTGTCGACGTACCCAATGATCATGTACACCGGAGCCATGATGAAAAAGAGCACGATCGTCAGCGCTGCGAAGGCTATAAGGGCCCATCGCGCAGCGCTCCGGAAGCGTGCCAGTTGCCGGATCGGCAGCTGCAAGACCGCCAGAAGCCCCAGGTAACCCAGCCCGTTAAGGATGAACAACATGACGCCGAAGTTGAACCCCATGGAGCCGATGGCGCTGAGCGCCAGGTACAGGTGAATGCCTGCCGTGGCCACGGTGAGCACGAAGATCCCGACCCCCAGGCTGAGGCCAACGGAAGAAGTGCGCGAAGAAGCCATTCTCTTTCTCCTTTCTCGCCTTAACGAGTCTTAGGACCATGCCGCCGACCGATGCCGTGGATCAACTCATAGGTGGCTATCAGCAGCGTGCTCCCCTCTCAGGGATTGGCATCATCTGGTCGGATCATACGGCACTTGTTCTGAAATCAAACCAGCAAATCCTAAAATAGAACTAACTGAACGTGGGTTTCATCGACCCCAGCACGCTGGCCGTGCTAGTCTTCGAGGGCAGCCGGCTCGAGTTGCGGAAAGAGGGACATACAGCGCGCCACCACCGTCCTGTCGCCTTTGAGTTCAAGATCCTCAGAAGGCGCTCCTCCTCGGCGAACTGGCGGCACGCGCCGTGGGGAGTCTAGTATCGCTCCAAAGGCAGTGAGCTTCTGAGAACGCTAGCCGAACATTGCAGAAAGCCCCTTCCAAACGGTCAGCAGATAGACCTTCATCAGACTCCCTGGTACTGGAGTGGATACGTATCCTAGAAAGTACAAACGGCGCCGAGCGGCTGGAGTTGGCGAGAGCATAGCGAGCCCTGAGGGCACGTTTGCACAATGGCCGGATACACGGTTACGCACCCTATAAAACACAAACGGCTCCATGATACGATTTCGTGCTCCTCTTTCCGGGGGGTACACGCCACGATTGAAAGTAACGAGGGGCGAATGAAGAGCATTTGGATGCCTGAACGCCGATCGCTAAGGACGCAGCCTAGAGAAGCACCCGGTTTGTATGCGTTGCAATGTATCTGTGATCAGTTGAGCTAGGTGTTGTGGTCGGTCTTGAGGAATCGAGGCGAC
Source organism: uncultured Rubrobacteraceae bacterium (assembly GCA_963849745.1). Classification (GTDB taxonomy): domain Bacteria; phylum Actinomycetota; class Rubrobacteria; order Rubrobacterales; family Rubrobacteraceae; genus Rubrobacter_D. The sequence goes on from CAWKIM010000002.1 coordinate 164,129, forward strand.
CTGGCGGAGGGACGGGCCAGGCACAAAGGCAGCAGATCGTCGCGCAACCGAACCTGGATAACACTATTCAGCTTCCCAGCCTGAGGACCTTGGAGGTGCCGAGTGCCCGTCCCAAACGATCGTTTGCTCGCACGGCGACGTACGAATCGGAAGTTCGGACCACCATTGCCGTCTCGAATCCGTTTCGGGGGATCTGTCCAAGGGACTCTAGTCGGCTTTGGTGCTTTCCGGCGAGCACCGCCCAGGTGGCTACCTCCGTGGCACCGTTCCAGCTGGCGTAAACCCGGACCTCCTCTTCGGAGACACGCTCTGCCACAGCAGAGGGCTGATCATCCGGACGAGCGCTCCACGAGAAGCGGAAGGCCCGGTAGGACTCGTTCTTGCGCAGCAATGTGGCGTCGAAGAGCATCTCTCCGACCTCGCTGAATTCCGAGATGGCCAGTGCCCTACCCCAACCTACGAACACGTTACCGTTCGGCAGCACCTGCATGTTGCCAGCCGCATCGGCGTACTGCTTGTCAGGGTGGGTGTACTCGCGCACTAGCGAGGCTTTCATCTTGCGCTCGTCGAGCCCTAGGACGATGCCGCGGGACTCTTCTATCGCTTTAGGGGTGCCGTTCTCGAAGACCAGGCTGCCGTTATCGAAGATGCTGATAGTGCCATCGGGCAGGCGTCGGGAATCGTGCTGGAAGGCGAATCGGGTGCCCGGCCCCATCTCGAAGTCGCTCATCTTCCCGCCGAGTCGCCAAATGATCTTGCCGCTGTTACGGTCTATCTTGTAGACGGTGGAGGTCTCGCGAGCGGAGACCAGCAGGTTGTCGTCGTGGTCCACGTCTATAGAGTTGATGTGGAAGTAGTCGATGCCGGGACGGCCATCCTCCGACGGTGTGACATAGGTCTCATCCAGGGCTACATGGTCGATGCTGCGCCATTCGAAGAGCAACTCTCCGGTCTGGATGTCCAACTCCTGGACGATGCCTTGGTACACCACGCCCCTCCTAGAGCCGCCGATGAGGGAGAGATCCCATGGCACCGCTTCGTAGATCGCGATCAGCGCGGTGTCCTGCGGGCTGATGAGGAACTCGTGGTGGTCCCCGTTGTAGCCGTCGGCGGCTGTAAAGCGGGCGATCTCACGATAGGAACCATCGAAGATCACGTACTCGCGCTGGCCGTATCCTGTGTAGTGCCCCTCCCACCAGGTGAGCACCGTCTCTCCTTTGTATGTCTGGGCCCTGAAGTTCATCACATCCATATCCTCGTTCTGCAAGGGGCGCAGCCACACGGGCTGTCCGTCGTTGTCGAGGATCATAGAGCCGCCCTGCCCTGCGTCGCCCTTCTTCGGGGCAACGAAGATATAGCCGGCGGCGATGTCATCGAGCGCCTCTTTAGCCACCTCGACGGCGGGTGGGCTAAGGTCGGGTCGCGAGCGGAAGGCCCACACGCCACGCTGCGAAGAGGGCGGTGATCCGTAGGTGACCGCGCCCTCCGGTTGCGCGGGCTGGCTGGTCGTGGCCCTAGTCTTTGAGGTACGTTTAGCTTGATCGCAGCCCAACGTGTTTGCTATTGCCAGGCACGTCACGCTTGCGCCCACAGCAGTGAGGAACTGCCGTCGCGTGAACCTGGAGCCCATAGCAGGAACCCTACACTACTCAAGGGCACTCGTTGATAATCTGGTCTACTTGATCCAGGCAGTTCAAATGGCTAGGCTGGGGAGTGCTGACGGCCAATCTGGGCACCATAGCCCAAACATAGGCGGCTCGGTGAGATCGGAGAAGACCATAACCGAAGCCAACGGCCAACCGATGCCTAAGGTTGTTTGTTCTTCTATTTCGCACCAGAAACTATCTAGTGGAGTTGCTGACAAGCCGCCTGGCGAAGCCTAGCGAGGTGTTGACATGCGTCAGAATGCGTCCTCGATATGATGTATACGGACCTCGGGACGGTCGGCCAGGATACCGATCACATCGAAGCGCAGGGTGTCGAAATGTGGCTCTCTGGTGTAGAGGTAGTGTTCGGCTACGGAGCGGATGGTGCGTTGCTTGTGGTGGGTGACGGCTTCCAGCGGGTCTCCGAAGCCTGTACTGCGCCGCAGCTTCACTTCCACGAAGACGATTGAGTCGTGTTTGCGCACTATAAGGTCGATCTCCCCGCGCCTCGTCCTGTAGTTGCGCTCGAGGAGCGAGTAACCGTGTTGGATCAGGTAGCGCAGTGCGAGGTCTTCACCCCATGCCCCGGAGGATTTATCGTTCAGTCTCCGACCCCGGCGTAACTTAGACGGTGGACCCGGCAGGGACCGAGTTCGGATAGTGCGAGCCTGTGCTCGGGGGTCCCGTATCCGCGATTGCGTACGAACGCATAGCCGGTGTGGGTCTCGGATAGGGCGCGCATCGCGTCGTCGCGGAGGACCTTGGCCACCACGCTCGCGGCCGCGACCGCCGCGCTCCTGGCGTCGGCCCTTGGCAGGCACTCCACCTCGGGGCCGAGATCCAGGTTGCCGTCGGCGAGGCCGCACCCGGCGCGAGATTTCAGGGAGTCGAGAGCCCTGCTCAGGGCTTCGCGGTTAGCCACGCCGACGCCGTGACGGTCGATCCACCAGGCCGGGTAGGCCACTACGGAGACGGCCTCGGCTCCGCGGAGCAGCGTGCGAAAAATCTCCTCCCGCACAGTGGGCCTCAGCTGTTTGGAGTCGTTGATCCCGCAGACCTCGGCTTCACCCAGAACGACGGCCGCGGCCACCAGTGGTCCCGCCAGCGCCCCACGCCCTGCCTCATCGGCGCCGGCGAGCGGCCCACTGCGGCACATGACCCATGCCGCGTCGAACGCGTAAAGGGAGCTCTGAGTACCGGGAGGGCGGGTCCCCGGCAACGCCTGTGCCGGCTTACCTGGCCTTCTTGACCCTGGCTTTCTTGCCCACCTTGTCGCGAATGTAGTAGAGCTTCGCGCGTCTCACGGCGCCGCGAGAGGCGACCTCGATCTTGGCGATCTTCGGGGAGTGGAGCGGGAAGATCCTCTCCACGTTAACACCGAAGGAGTTCTTTCTGACCGTAAATGTCTCGTGGATCCCGCTGCCCTTGCGCGAGATACACAGTCCCTCGAAGACCTGCACACGCTCCCTGTTGCCCTCGATAACGCGGTAGTGAACCCGAATTGTATCGCCCGGCTTGAACGTGACGTCCCGCTGCTGCAAATTATGGCTAGTTATCATGTACTTCTCCTCTCGTGGATCTTCTCCGGATGACTAGGGCGATCACTTTTCGGTCGTCCTCGCGCGTGTACGCTCTCGCGCCGCGCGCTCGCGCCAGGCGCGGATCTTTGCGTGATCGCCCGATAATAGCACGCCAGGCACCCGCTCTCCATCCCAGCTGGCGGGCCGCGTATAGGTCGGAGGCCCGACCACTTCTTCGGCCGAGAACGACTCTCCCACAAGACTCTCGGCGTTGCCGAGGACGCCGTGTAGACGGCGGATCGCCGCATCGGCGAGCGCGGCGGCCACGATCTCACCCCCGGACAGCACGAACTCACCCAGCGAGACGGCCTCCGTGGCGAGGGTGCCCCAAACCCGCTCGTCTATACCACCGTAGCGTCCGCAGATGACCGTAAGATCCGGCCCCGAAGCCACCTCATCGACGTAACTCTGCGTCAGCCTCCGCCCCGCCGGCTCCGTAAGGATGACCCGCCGCCTCGATCTCACCTCCTTCGCAGGGACTCCGTAGACCTCCTCGAGGGCCCTGGCCACGACATCGACCCTGACGACCATTCCGGCGCCGCCACCGTACGGCATGTCGTCGATGCGGCCGTCCGGAGAATAGTCGCGCAGATCGAAGCTGCGGTAGTCGACGATGCCATTCTCTATGGCCCTGCCGACTACCCCGACGCCGACTGTGGCGTCGACCGCTTCGGGGAAGATGCAGAAGACGTCTATGCTTCTCATCTGCTAGCCTTCCGGCGGACGGACAACGATCCGCCCAGCCCAGAGGTCCACCTCGGGGACATGCTCCAGGGTAAAGGGGAGATAGAGTTCCTGCCGGGCTTTCTCCTCACGAACCACGAGCACTTCGTGGGCGGCGGTCTCGAAGGTATCGGCTACCGTTCCGAGGACTTCGCCTGCATCGCTTACAGCGGTAAGCCCGAGCAGATCGGCCACGTAAAACTCTCCCTCCTCGGTAGAGTCGAGCTCCCGGCGGTCGAGCAGAAGCTGTTCGCTTCTCAGGGACCGGGCCTCGGTCCTGCTTTCGACGCCTTCCAGGTCGAGCAAGAAACCTTTCGGGGTTTGCCTTGCAGACGAGATTCGGCGCCTTACGCCGGCGACCACCGGCTCTTGTCCTTCCCTGAGGTGCTTGCCCGCGCCGAGGGCACGAACCCTCAGCGTGCCGCGGACTCCGTGCGGTGCGACCACGACCCCGATCACGACCGGGTCGACGAGCCGGGAAGCCGTGACCTCGTCACCTCGAAAACCAGGCCGGGGAGTAGTTTTTCTCGACTCCCTACTCCCCACTCCCTACTCCCCGGCCGCGAAGCGGCCTCTCAGTCAGGCACCTCCACGGTGACCCGCTTGCCGGCCTTCACGGATGCGGCCTTCACGACCGTGCGGATCGCCCGGATCGTCCTTCCCTGGCGGCCGATCACCCGCCCCATGTCCTCTGGCGCCACCCGCAGTTCGAGATCCACCCGGGAGTCCGACTCGGTCCCCGAGACCTCGACCTTATCCGGTTCGTCCACGAGCCCTCGGGCCAGGACGAGGAGGAGGTTCTCCAGCTGCTCCACGGTTCTAGAGGACCCCGGAGATCTTCAGCAGGTTGCGCACCTGCTCGGTGGGCTGCGCCCCCTTGCCGAGCCACTCCCTGGCCCTCTCCTCGTCGACCTTGATAGCTGAAGGCTCCTGCTGCGGATCGTAGGTCCCGATCCGCTCTATAAACCGGCCGTCGCGGGGACTCCGGGAATCGGCTACCACTATCCTGTAGAAGGGGTTGCCTTTGGAACCGTGCCTCGCGAGTCTTATCTTTACCGCCATGCCATCTCCTCTCGAATTCTACCTGCGCCCCGACAGACCCGGTATTCGCGGCATCCCGCCGCCCTTGCCCATCTGGGCCATCATCTTCTGCATCTCTTTGAACTGCTTGACGAGCTTCTGCACGTCCTGCTGGGTCGCGCCAGAGCCCCGCGCAATCCTACGCGCCCGGCTCGGGTTCTGCAACAACTTGGGGTTCCTGCGCTCCTGGACGGTCATCGAGGTTATCATGGCCTCTACCCTGCCGAGCTGCCTGTCGTCTATCTCCACGTCCTTGAGCTGTTTTCCGAGGCCGGGGATCATGCCGAGGAGGCCTGATAGCGGACCCATCTTCTTTATCATCTGCATCTGCTGCAAGAAATCCTCGAAGGTGAACTTGCCGCTCATGAGCTTCTTGCCCTGGGCCTCGGCCTCGGTACGGTCCATCTGCTGTTCGGCCTTCTCGATGAGCGTGAGGACGTCGCCCATCCCGAGGATGCGGCCTGCCATCCTGTCCGGGTAGAAGTAATCGAACTCGCCCATCTTCTCGCCCTCTGAGGCGAACTTGACGGGCCGACCTGTCACGGAGACCACGGAGAGCGCGACCCCGCCGCGGGCGTCGCCGTCGAGCTTGGTCAGGACCATCCCGTCGAAGTCGGCGTACTCCTGGAAGGCCTGCGCCACCTCGACGGCGTTCTGGCCTGTTACCACGTCGAGCACGAGGAGGACGGAGTGGGGCCTCGAGGCCTTCCTGACGCGCCGGATCTCCTCCATCATCTCCATGTCGACGACCTGCCGGCCCGCAGTGTCGACGATCACGAAGTCGTACCCGCCGTCTCTGGCCTGCCTGATGCCGCGCTCGGCGATCTCCTCCGGCTTCGGACCCGTGCCCTCGGTGTACACGGGGACCGAGAGCTCGCGCCCGATCTGCTGCAGCTGCTCGATCGCGGCCGGCCTGTAAGTGTCGCACGCGACCAGATACGGGTTCTTCCCGAGCTTGCGCACGAACAGCGCGAGCTTCCCCGCCGCCGTCGTCTTGCCGTGGCCGTTCAGGCCAGCGAGCATCACGACCGTGGGCGGCCTGGAGGCGAAGGAGAGCTTGTGCGCGGTGCCTCCCATCAGGTTCGCAAGCTCCTCGTCGACTATCTTGACGACCTGCTGGCCTGGACTGAGGGCCTTCGACACTTCGGCCCCCGTGGCCCGCTCGCGGACGTTGGAGACGAACTCCTTGACTACTCCGTAGTTCACGTCGGCCTCGAGAAGGGCAAGCCGGATCTCACGAGTAACCTTCTTTACCTGGTCCTCGGTGAGGTTGCCGCTGCCACGGACCCCGTCGAGGGCCTTGTTGAGTCTTTCGCCTAGCGTATCGAACATCTATAGGTCTCCAAACAGGGCTTCCGCGAACTCGCGGGCGTCGAACGGGTGCAGATCCTCGACCTTCTCCCCGACCGAGATCAGCTTGATCGGCACCCCCACCTCGTTGGCTATGGCCAGGGCGATGCCGCCCTTGGCGGTCCCGTCGAGCTTGGTAAGTATGATCCCGGTGAGCCCGGCGACCTCTTTGAACATCTGTGCCTGCCGCAACCCGTTCTGACCCGTGGTCGCGTCGACCGTCATCAGCACCTCGTGCGGCGCCCCGGGAAGCTGGCGCCGTACGACCCTCTGGACTTTATCCAGCTCGGCCATAAGGTTGACCTTGGTGTGTAGCCTGCCCGCCGTATCGATGAGCAGCACGTCGGTACCCTCGCGCCTGGCGGCGTGCACCGCCTCGTGGGCGACGGCGGCCGCGTCGGCTCCGCGCTCGCGCGCCACCACAGGCGTACCCGTCCTCTCGCCCCACCGCTGGAGCTGCTCGATGGCCGCGGCCCTGAACGTGTCCCCTGCGGCGAACATCTTGGTCCCCGGCAAGAAACGCGAGAGCTTGCCAATGGTCGTCGTCTTGCCCGTCCCGTTCACGCCGACCATCAGGATCACCGTGGGCTCGTGCGAGACGTCGAGTTCGACGGGCCCTACGAGCATGCGTGTGGCGTGCTCGATCATGAGCTCCCTCAACTCGGCACCGCTCTTGATTTTCCTCTCCAGCGCCTCCTGCTCGAGCTCAGAGACGAGCTTCGCCGTAGTCGGTACCCCGACGTCGGAGGAGATCAAGATCTCCTCGACCCTCTCCCAGAACTCCTCGTCCTCGACGTCCCTGAACTCCGCAACAGCCGCGTTTAGCTGTCCGACGAACGACGCGCGGCTGCGGCTGAGGCCCTGCCTCAGCCTGCCAAACCACCCACCAGATTCCTGCCGCTCGGCGATCGCCTCTGGCGCATCCTCGAGCGCGCCAGGCTCGGGCAAGGATTCCTCGGGTTCGGTCTCCTCGATCTCCCAAACGTCTTCGGGAGCGGGCTCCTTCCTCTCGGCCTGTACCTCTTCGGCCGGAGGCACCTCTACGAGCGATTCGAGATCCGCATCGAGGTGGCCGTTGCCTTCTTCGACATCTTCGGTAGATCGCTCCGGTTCGCCGGCTACCGCCGGGCCGTTCTCTTGCTCTTCATCTGTGCTTCGTCTGAAAAAATTCCGCCACGAGTGCGCCATAGGCGACTTCTTACTCTCCCTGCAAACGCTTCGACACAACAGTGGTGGCCCCGGAGGCATCCTGAATCACCCCGTAGAGCACATCCGCCGCGGCCATCGTTCGTTTCTGATGGGTGACCAGCAGATACTGGCCGTTAGCCCGGTGAGAGTCTACCACAGTGAGAAAGCGGGCCAGGTTGAGATCGTCGAGCGCCGCCTCGGCCTCATCGAGCACGCAGAAAGCCCCCGAATCCCCACCAAGCCGGCTTAGAAACACGCTGAACAGGAACGACAGTGCGAGCAGAGCCCTCTCTCCACCCGACAGGACGCGCAACGGCCTCCAGCCCTTCCTCCCCAGCCGCAACCCGATCTCCACCCCATCCTCGGAGAGATCCAGGACCCCAGAAGATCCCTCGAGCATGCGCGGCACCATCTCCCCGAAGGCATCCCTTACCCTCCCGAAGGTCTCCGAGAAACGCGACTCTATCTCCCCATCCACAGATTGTATTATGCGGTTGAGCTCATTTGCCGCGTGCTCTGCGTCGGCCCTCTGGGACGAGACGAACCGGTGGCGTTCGCGCAGTCCCTCTTCCTGGGAGAGGGCGAGGAGGTTTACGTCCCCAAAGCGCTTGAGCTTGCGGGCGAGCGCTTGGCGTTCTCCGTCGGTGCTCCGCTCGTGCTTCTCGGCCTCCCGGCTGGCGGCATCCAGGGTGGCGCCCCACTCCGCCTGTATCTCCTCGCCGGCTTCGGCCGCCGCGGATTCGGCCCTGGACACCTCTTCGGCGAGCCGTTCGGCGTGGGCACGGGCGGTGGCCAGCTTGCCCGCGAGATCCACGGTCCTGCGCGAGAGGGTCGTGCGCTCCGCGGAGACCCGCCGGTGCGCCTCGGCGGACTCTCCCCGGAGGCGCCGCAAATCATTCCTACGCCTGCGGACGGTAGCGACGAGCTCTGTGGACGCTCTCGCCGCCCTTGCGGCGACGGCCTCGGCGTTGCCTGCTCCTTCCTCTTTCGCTTTCGCTGATCGCTCCAACCTGCGCGAGATCGCCCCCCTGCGACTTTCGCCGGAGGCCAGGGTAGCGCGCAACTCCGACAGCCTCCGGTCCGAGTCGGCACTCGCCGCGGCGGCCGACTCGGCGGCGGCGGTGGCGGCGGCCAGTTCCTCCCTCAAACGCTCAGCATCCGTCTCGGCTTCCGCAAGCACATCCTCCGTGCGAGAAGCGTCGTCGGAGAGGGAAGAGAGCTTCCCTTGCCGCTCCAGAAATGATCTCCTGGAGTTCTCCCCCGCGCTCTTCCTGCGTCTTGCTTCCCGTGAGAGCAGAGCCCTGGCGCGCGCCGTCCGGTCGGCGAGACCCTTCATCTTGTCTACGGTACCGGCGAGGTTCTCCAGCCGATTCGATACGCCCGAGACGGTCTCCCTCAGGTCGTAAAGGGTCTCGCCTGGTCCGTTCTTCAGAGCTTCGAGGTGTTCCAAGCAGGCTGCGAGCCGCGTCTCGCGGGCGAAGTTGCCTGGCCCGGGGCGCAGGCTCACGCCGGTTCTCGTGAGGCGAAAACCGTCCCTCGTAACGGCCACATACCCGTTGGCGTTCGCCCCGTCACCGGGACGCTCCACGACGAAGATGCCGGTCAGGAGGCGCCGTACCGCTTCGTCGTAGCGCGCGTCCCGTACCTCTACGCATTCGATCAGGGGTTTTCCAGGTAAGCTCCCGTTGGATTCCATGGCCCTCGCGTCGAGGCGGACGGCCACCGGCTCGGCGTCCGATAGAAGCTTCATCCCCTCGTCGAGGTTCTCCGCGAGCACCCCGGCCCCGTACTCTCCGAGAGCCGCTTCGACGGCGACCTCGTAGCCAGGACGCGCCCGGATCACCTCGTAGAGTCGTGTGCTCGCTCCGCCCTGGGCCGTCTCCCTCAGGGCGCGTACCCTGGATTCGGTCCTCCCCACGGCGGCGGCGAGGGCCCCGCGCCTGCGGCTGACCTCCTCGGCGTTCTCTTCGACCCGCGCGCCCATGCCGGCTACCTCGTCGCGCAGCCCGCGAAGATCACCCCTCATCGCCTGGTCTTCCGCCTCTTCGAGGTCCGAGATCACGGCCGCAAGGTGTGAGAGGTCCTCGTCTGACATCACGGGCTGTACACCGTGGGATCCAAGCCGGGCGAGGCGCGAGCGCAACCCCTCCAGTTCCCCGGCCAGCCTGGCCCTCTCACTCTCGGTGGACGCGCTCTTCTCGCTGGATCTCGCAGCGGCCTTCTGTAACCGGTCTGACTCTTCTCGCCTCTCCGATAACTCGGCCTCCAGGTCTCTGGCCCTATCTTCGAGACCGGCCAGAGTTTGCGATACCCGGCGTAACTCGTCTTCCAGGCGGGAGACGGCGAGCCTAGTGTCCCCCTCGTGTCCCCGGACCGCCTCCAGCCGCAACAGAGTCCTGTCCGAGCGCAGGGCCTCGACCCGCAATTCCTCTGCGCCATCCTCCAGGGCTTCGATCCTCTGTTCGGTCTCTCCGAGCCCCTCCTCGAGTAGCTGCAGGCGGCTTTCGATCCCTGCCTCTTCTTCGCGAAGGTCATGCTCGCGCGCGGTCAGCTCCTCGACCTGCGTCCTGGCCTCGCCGTGCTTTCCCCTGAGTCCGTCCAGCTCCCTGGTTGCGACCCGGTAGAGGTGCGCCAGCGAGAGCTCGCGGTAGCGGGATTCGATCTCCCGGTACACCCGGGCGGCGGCGGCCTCCTTTTCTATCCTGCGCAACTGGCCTTCGAGCTCGGCTTCCAACTGGCGGCTTCGTTCCAGCTGGACGTCTGCCCTCTCCAGACGGCGGCTGGCCGAGACGCGTCGCCTCCTGTAGACCCCGAGTCCCGCGGCCTCTTCCAGCGCGAGCCGGCACGCCGCCGCCCCACCGGCGACTATGGCGTCTACGGCGCCCTGGCGCAGGATGCTGTGGCGTCCCAGTCCCGCCTCGCCGGCGACGGCCCGTACGTCCGCAAGACGGGCGCGGGAGCCGTTGATCCTGTACTCCGTCTCCCCGCTGCGGGAGATCCGGCGCGTGATCGAAACCTCCCCGTAAGGGAGCGAGATCCGGCCGTCTTCGTTGTCGAGCACGAGGGTTACTTCGGCGGCGCTCGCACCCGAAAGCGTCTCCGAGCCAGAGAAGATCAACTCGCTCATCGCCCCTGCCCTGAGTACCCCGGGGCTCTGTTCCCCGATCGCGAAGAGCACGGCGTCGGTGATGTTGCTCTTCCCCGAACCGTTCGGGCCGACGATCGAAGTGATGCCGCCTTCGAGCGGCATCCTGACCGGCCGGGCGAAGGTCTTGAAGCCCTTGATATAGATCGCCGAGAGCACTAAAGGCACATTTTACGCAACTTCGGCCGGGAAAGCACGTAGAAAAGTGCAGCAAACGGGGTTTCAGGCTGCAGGCATCAGGTTTCCGGGGTCTGCCAGCAAATCTTATCCATCTTTCGCCGCTCATCCAAGAACGACACGTCGCCGGGCATTACAAGGATGCGCGACAACAGCGCTACCTGCATTCGCGCTGTAAATCGTGAACACCCTTACCTGAAGCTTGAAACCTGCGTAGCGAAACTACGCCCCGACATGCACCTCGACCGTGGAGCGCGGGACGGGGCGGATGCCAAGGATCTCCAGCGCGGCTCGGGCCGCGGTCTGCTCGCTCTCCTTTATGGAGCTACCTTCTCCGGTGGCGACTTCCTTTCCATCCACGGAGACCCTGGAGGTAAAGCTGGGCCGGTGGGCCGGTCCTTGCTTGGAGATGACCCGGTACGTCGGCCTGAGCCCGTCTGCCTGCAAAGTCTCCTGCAGCAGCGTCTTCCAGTCGCGCAGCTCGTCGGTATCGACCTCGGCGGGGTTGAAGATCTCGTCCAGGGTCCTGAGCACCAGATCCCTGTCGATGAGGTAGGCCCCCCCGATAATGGCCTCGACGGTGTCGGCGATCACCGAGTCGTTTATCACGGAGCTCTCGATGATCTCCTCTATGCCCTCGCTCCGGCCTACCATCGCCAGAAAGGACTTCCTCACCAGATGGGCCCTGATGCGCGTGAGATCCCCCTCCAGTAGCTCGGGGTAGCCGTGGAAGACGAGCTCGGCGACGCGACTGTTCAGGACGGAGTCCCCGAGAAACTCCAGCCTCCCGTTCGATTCGTAAGGGTCCGCGACGCTCGGATGGGTAAGCGAGCGCTGCCTCAATGGTTCTGGAAGGATCGCTATGAGGTCTCTTATAGACATCTCGTTCTCTATTCTACACTTGTAAACGCGATCACGACATTGTGCCCGCCGAACCCCATCGAATTGGAGATGGCGGCTTTGAGGTCGGGGGCCTCGATGGGCTCGCTTCCCACGTAGTTGAGCTCTTCGCAGTCCTCTGCCAGGTTCTCGAGGTTGATCGTCGGTGGAACGACTTTGTGCTTTATGGCCATGGCGCACATGATGCCTTCGGTGGCGCCGACGGCCCCGAAGGAGTGCCCCGTCATCGACTTCGTGCCGGAGACCAGGGCGTGCGGCACTTGCCTTGCGATAGCCTTCGTCTCGGGCCCATCTCCGGTCGGGGTGGCCGTGGCGTGGGCGTTGACGTGTCCGACCTCCACCGCGCCGAGTCCGGAATCTTCGAAAGCGTGGACCATCGCCCGCTCGACGCCGCGGCCGTCTTCATCTGGCGCCGTTACGTGGTAGGCGTCGGTCGTGCGTCCGTATCCGGCGACGGCGGCGATCGGTTCTGCGCCCCTGCGCTCCGCGTGCTCCTCGCTCTCCAGGATCAAGGCCCCGGCGCCCTCGCTCATCACGAAGCCGTCACGGCCCTCGTCGAAGGGACGGCTGGCCCGGGCGGGGTCGTCGTTGCGACGGCTCACGGCCCGTATCGCGCAGAAGCCGGCCATGGAGAGGGGCGTTATGGGGGCTTCCGAGGAGCCGGCTATAACCACGTCGGCGTCCCCGCGCCGGATGAGCTCCAGTCCCTCCGCGATCGCCTCCCCTCCCGTGGCGCAAGCGAGAACGGGACACTGGCTGGGCCCCGTGGCGCCGAGCGCGATGGCGAGTTGTCCCGCAGCCATGTTCGGGACCATCATCGTGATCAGGAACGGGCTCACCCTGCCGGGTCCACGCTCGTTCATGACCCTGTACTCGCGCTCCCAGGTCGAGAGCCCTCCAATACCGCTGCCCATCACGATCGCCACGCGCTCGGGCCGCTCGCGGATCAGGTCCACTATCCCCGCGCTCTCGGCGGCCTGTATACCCGCGGCTATGCCAAGCTGGGCGAAGCGGTCCATCCTGCGGGCCTGCTTCTTCTTTATGAAGTCCGTCGGATCGAAATCCCGGCACTCACCGGCGATCCGCGAGGGATAAGGCGATGGGTCGAAGAGCGTGATCTCCCCTATCCCGCTCTTACCGTGCAGGGCCGCGTCCCAGAAGTTCTCGACTCCTGTACCCAGGGGTGTCACGGCCCCGGTTCCCGTTACGAGCGCACGCCCCCTCCCGCCTACGTCAGGGTCGGTCACGCGGCCTGATGCTCCATCACGTAGTCGACGGCCTCCTCGACCGTGGTGATCTTCTCGGCCTCCTCATCCGGGATCTCCATCCCGAACTGCTCCTCGAGCTCCATGATGAGCTCCACCAGATCCAGGGAGTCGGCCTCCAGATCCTCCCGGAAGGAAGCGTCGGATGTGACGTCGCCTTCGTCGACTCCCAACCTGTCGGCGGTGATCTCCTGTATCTTGCCGAGTATCTCTTCGCGATCCAAGGCTTCTCTCCTCTCCAAGACTGCTACGAATTACTATGTCAGGTCCGAACAATAGCGCGTAGTGTAAACCCAAAACGCCTTACTGCATAGTCATACCGCCGTCGACGGCCACGGTCTGGCCCGTAATGTATCCGGCGCCTTCACCGGCCAGGAATGCAACGACCTCGGCCACCTCCTCCGCTTCCGCGAACCTGCCCGCCGGTACCTGCCCCTTGATCCGGTCCTTGACCTCCTCGGACAGGCTGCTAGTAAGCTCGGTCTCCACGTACCCGGGCGCCACGACGTTCGCAGTGATGCCGCGCTGCGCCACCTCACGCGCCACGCTCTTGGTGAAGCCGATGATCCCGGCTTTGGAGGCAGCATAGTTGGCCTGCCCCGCGTTCCCGACTAGCCCTACGACCGAGGACACGTTGACGATTCGCCCCCACCTCGCCCTTATCATCGGCCTCAGGGCCGCCCGCGTGCAAAGGTAGGTGCCCTTGAGGTTGGTGCTCAACACCTCGTCGAACTCGCTCTCTTTCATACGCATCATCAGGTTGTCCCTGGTCAGGCCCGCGTTGTTGATGAGTATCTCGACCGGTCCAAAGGCTTCTCCCACGCCTTTGAACAGCGCATCGACATCCCCGGGTGATGCAACATCACCCTTGAAGATCTCGCACCGCGCCCCAGCCGTCCTTACTTCCTGTGCCACCTCCTCAGCGGCCGTGTCGTTGGAACGGTAAGAGATCGCCACGTTCGCACCTTCGTTCGCGAGTCGCACCGCCACGGCGCGGCCTATTCCTCTTCCGCCGCCCGTGACGACGGCGACGCGGCCCTCCTCGATCACGGGACCTCCCCCCTGTCTGCGAAGGCGAACATGAGGTCGGCCTCACAGACCCGCTCGTCCCCGACCGTAGCGCGGCCCTTACCCCTCCCGACCCTGCCCTTTAGACGGACGATTTCGACTTCCATCCTGAGCACGTCGCCAGGCACAACCTGTCTGCGGAACCTGACGCCGTCTATCCCCGCAAACAGCGCGAGCTTGTCGGCGTGCTCCCCGCCGGCCATGACGCCGACGGCGCCTACCTGGGCCATCGCCTCGATAATCAGCACACCTGGCATGACAGGGTAATCGGGGAAGTGACCCTGGAAGAAAGGCTCGTTCTGGGTGACGTTCTTGACGCCGACGGCCCGCACGCCGGCCTCGAGCTCCTCGATCCTGTCTACGAGCAAGAAGGGGTAGCGGTGCGGTATGAGATCCCGGATCTGCGCCGGCCCGAACGGCGCCTTCACGAGAGCACCTCTCCGGCCATCCGCCCCACTACGTCCTTTCTCTTGAAGTCTCTCAACATCCTCGTCAAGGTTCCGTCCTCCCCGGCTTCGAAGATCTCACGCACCCCGAGATCCAGCAAGCGCTCTACCACGTCCACCCACCGAACCGGGGAGAGCATCTGGTTCCGCAACGCCCCGCGCACCTCCTCCGCCGTCGTCAACACCGCCCCATCCGTCGCCCCGACCATCGGTATCTCCGGCTCTTCCAAACCGACTTCTCCGAGAAGCGCGTCCATCTCCCGCGCCGCGCCCTCCATGAGCGGCGAATGAAAAGCCCCCGACACCTCCAGCTTTACCTTCCGCCCGCGTACACGCCCAGCGACTTCCTCGACGGCATCCTTCTGCCCGGAGACGACGGTCTGGCGCGGCGTGTTGAAGTTCGCCGCAACGACGATACCGCCTACCTCCCCCGCAGCCTTCGCGACACTATCGGGGTCGGCGCCGATCAGGGCGACCATCCCCCCAGGGTTCTCCCTGGAGGCCTCCCCCATCAGGCGGTCCCTCTCCGCCACGAGCCGCACACCGTCGGCGAGACCGAGACACCCCGCTGCGTGGGCCGCCGCGTACTCGCCGAGCGAGTGGCCGGCCACCACGTCTGGCAAGATCCCAGCTTCCCGCAATCGGTAGAGAAGGTCCACGGAGCCGGCGAATACGGAGAGCTGGTAAGGCAAGACTGCGTCGCCAATGTAATCGATCGCGGCGTCCCGTGCGGCGCCTGTGGTCTCCCCTCCAACACTACCCTGCCCGGGGAAGACCACGGCCCGCTCTATCCCGTCTCCCTGCAAACTAAATCCTGTACAGGTTCGCAGCCCAGGTCAGGCCGAACCCGAAGCCGACGGTGATAACGTACTTTCCCGACTCCAACGCGTCGTAGATGTCGGGGTAAGAGAGCGGGATGCTTGCCGCCGAGGTATTCCCGAACCTGTCGAGGTTGATCACGACCCGGTCCTCGGGTATCTCCATCTTCCGCATCGCGGAACGTATTATGCGTGCATTTGCCTGATGGGGAATCACGTACTGGACCTCATCTGGCGCGAGTGCGTTGCGGGAGAGGAGTTTCTCGACCATGTCGGGCAGTATCCTCACGGCGAATTTGAAGACCTCGCGCCCGTTCTGGAAGAGCTTCTCGTCGTCGCCAGGATGGCCGGCCCTCCCGAGCGCAGCACCCCTGCCGTCGGCCCCCAGGATGTGGTCGACGAAACCGGAGTCGCCTTCCCCGGCATCCAGTATTACCGCGCCCGCGCCGTCTCCGAAGAGGACGGCCGTCGAGCGGTCGCCCGGGTCTACGATGGTGCTCATGGCGTCCGATCCGATAAGTAAGACCCTTCCTGCCGCCCCTGAGCGGAGCATGGATGAAGCGACCGCAGCGGCATAAGAGAAGCCGGCACACGCCGCGGCAAGGTCCATCGCACCGGCACCGGGTGCTCCTATCTCCTCCCCGACCAGGCACGCTACCGAAGGCATGGATTCCGGGGCCGTGGACGTACCGCAGATGATGAGGTCGACCGACCCGCCGTCTACCCCGGCATGCTCGAGGGCCTTCTTCGACGCCTCTACAGCTAACGTCGCGGCGTTCTCGCCTTCAGCGACGAAGTGGCGGGCTTTGATCCCGGTACGCGCCGAGATCCACTCGTCCGTGGTGTCGAGCACGCCTTCCAGGTCGCTGTTCGTAACGGTCCTGCCCCCAAGAGTCCTGCCGACCCCGATGATCCTGCCGGCAGCACCGCCGTTCAAGCCGACCTGCCCTCAGAGTGACCCGGACTGTGCGCGGAGAGCGCCTGTTGCAGGGTCCCCGCCAGGCTGGCGCCCATGTACGAGATGCCGAGGAGCGCGTTCTCGACGCCCGCAGCTTGCGAGTTCCCGTGCCCTATCACGACCGGGGCCCTTACGCCGAGCAGGAAGGAACCGCCGTACTCCTCCGGATCCACCGTGTCTCTCACCTCGATCAGCCTTGGACGCAGGATCCCTGCAGCGAGCCTGCTCAGAACATCGCCGGTCATCGCAGAGCGGACCATGCCGAGGATCTCCCGTGCCACCCCCTCGGCCGTCTTGAGCACTATGTTGCCCGTGAAGCCGTCCGTTACGAGCACGTCAGCCACCCCGCTCGCGATGTCGCGACCTTCCACGTTCCCCACGAAACGGATCCCCGACTCATCCATAAGACGGTGGGCCTCCTTGGCGAGGTCGTTGCCCTTCCCCGGCTCCTCGCCGACGTTGATGAGCCCGACCCGCGCCTCACCGTTCAACCCGAAGTAGCTATTCGCGAACACACCGCCAAGAATAGCGAAATTCAAGAGGTCCTGTGGCCTGCAAGAGACGGTGGCTCCCGCGTCGAGTAGTAAGACCGGCGAAGGGAAAGGGAGCACCGTGGCGATCGCCGGCCTCCGGCATCCTTCGAGGCGTCCTATCCTGAGCAGCGACGCCGCCACCGTGGCGCCGGTGTTTCCTGCCGAGAAAAAAGCGTCGGCTTCTCCGGCGCGAACCATCCCGGCCGCGACGGCGACGCTAGCGTCGGGATGTGCCCTCAGCGTCGCAGAAGGCTCCTCGTCCATACCCACAGCCCTCCCGGAGGGCCGCAGCGAGATGTTCGCGGGGAGTTCAGGGCCAACCTCGGGTTCGATGGCCTCGGGCTTCCCTACCAGCACCAGCTCGTCGCGCGGGAGCCCTTCGGCGGCGGAGAGGGCACCCGCAACGACCTCCCGCGGAGCGTTGTCTCCGCCGAGGGCATCTACCGCGATACGCACTGGTAGGCTTTATCGGTCCTAGATATCCTCCACGGCGACCACCGTGCGGCCCTTGTAGAAACCGCACTCGGGGCAGACCCTGTGCGGCACGTGCGGCTGTCCACAGTTGGGGCAGGCGACGAGGCCTGGGCCGGTGATCGCGTGGTGCGCCCGGCGCTGGTTCCTGCGCGCCCGGGACGTCTTCTTCTTGGGAACGGCCATGAGAATACCTCCTGGTTGCTACTTACTCAAGATCGCGTGGCGAAAAGGCCGTCGAGGCCCCGCCAGCGCGGGTCTACCTCGTCGCCAGCACCCTCGGGGTGCACGGGCTCCGTGCCGGGCGAGAACACCTGCATCGGGACCTCGTTCGGCAGGGCGCGCTCCGTATAGCGCGCCAGATCCAGGGTCCAGTCTTGGACACTCATCTCGACGTCGTTGGGCCCCGAGAGGAACTCGGAGTCGCCGAACTCCAGTTCGAGCTCCGTGGGCTCGAGCGTCCTGTCGCAGGTCGTAAGGACCGTCGCCCTGACCAGCACGTCGAGGTGCAGGCCCTCGGAGAGACGCGTGACGCCAACCTCTGCCTCTGCTTTCGTTACCTCGTGGTGGCGCCCGTAGAGGTCGAAGGGACCTGCGGAAAACTCGGCACGCACCTCGTACGTGTCTCCGACCTCCGCGCCGGGTCGCCTTAGGGGGATCAAATGGTTCATAAGGTTAGTTTACTACTTGCTATTGTTCTTGAACGCCCTGCAGCTTGGTGCGTCCCCGCTGCACGGCCTCGAGAAGTTTGCCCAGGTTGTCCTCCAAATTGGCGAGGACCTCGTCGGCGTAGTCCTCGGCGCCGAGGCGTATCTCGCGCTCGCGGCGGCGGGCGTCTTCCATGATCTCCGCGCTACGCTTCTCGGCCCTCTTGAGGACCTCTTCTTCCGAGGTGATCTTCTCGGCCTCGTCCTGGGCGCTGCGGATGATGCGGTCGCTCTCGCTGCGGGCCTCGTCGAGCATCGCCTGGCGCTCCTTGACGATCCAGCGGGCCTGCTTTAGCTCCTCGGGAATGGTCTGGCGCATCTGGTCTATGATGTCGAAGGCGGCGTCCCGGTCTACCATCGCCGTGTTGCCGAATCCGGGGAAGCTCCGCGCGTCCTCGACCAGTTCTTCCAACCTGTCTATTAGTACCAGTACGTCCATCTTCTACTACCTATCCTTCGCCTACGATCCCTGTATCTTACCGTCCCGACCGGAATATATCTGCTTTACGGTCTCGAGCACACCTTCTGGCACGAGTCCGCGCACCTCCCCGCCGAGCGAGGCTATCTCCCTGACCGCGCTCGAGGAGAGGAAGCTGTGCTCCGCCGAGGCCATTATGAAGACCGTCTCGAGTTCGGGGAACATCGTACGATTAAGTTGCGCCTGCTCGAACTCCGACTCGAAATCCGAGACAGCCCTAAGGCCCTTCACGATCGCCTTCGCATTCCGCTCTCTGGCGAAGTCGACGAGGAGGCCCTCCATCACCTCGACGGAGACTCCCTCCATGTCGGCGGTCACCTTCTCCAGAAGCCGCGCCCGCTCGACCGCGGGGAGACGGGCCTGTTTGCGGCGGTTACTACCGACGGCGACGACCACGTGGTCGAAGATCTTGGAGGCGCGCTTGATGATGTCGAGGTGCCCCGTCGTTACGGGGTCGAAGCTACCCGGACACACAGCCACGATCATTGTCAGCTCGGACCGACCAAGTACGGTTATGAACGTGCCGCCAAAACGGCGCGTCGCCCCTTTCTTGCCTCCTGCACCCTCAACCGGAGCCTCGCCGCTCTCGATCGCGACCCTTCCTCCCGGCGCGAGCAATGAGCGTAGCCGGTGCAAGATTCCCCCGACCTCCGTAGCGATTCTATATGGTGGGTCGGCGAAGATCAAATCGAAGCGGTCACCGCGCCCGGCGAGCCGCCCGACCACGGCCTCGACCTCTCCGCCGAGAACCTCCGCCCTCTGCACGAAGCCTGTCCTGCGCAGGTTCTCGTGGATCACGGCCCGCGCTCGTCTGTCCCGCTCGACGAAGACGCCGTGCCCGCACCCGCGGCTCAAGGCCTCTATCCCTAGCGCACCCGTCCCCGCGTAGAGGTCGAGGACCCCGCCACCCTCGAAGAACTGTCCGAGAGAGTTGAACAGGCTCTCCCTCACGCGGTCGGACGTGGGTCGCACGCCCCTGGGGACGGGCGCAAGCCTTGTGCCCCTGGCAGTCCCTGCGATAACCCTCAAGGTCGCGTTGCTCCAGGGAGTAGGGAGTAGGGAGTAGGGAGTAGGGAACGATGCGACCCGCTACTCACTGAACGCTACTCCCTGAACAGCCACTCTACGTCGGCGCCGAGCAGCTCACGGATCTCGCGCCGCAGGGGCCTGTGGTCGGGCCGCTTTAGGGTAGGATCCCCGGCAACGAGCGCGAACGCCTCGCGCCTGGCCTCGACGAGCACGTCGACGTCGCGCAAGAGCTTGGCGACCTTTAGGTCTGGCATGCCGCTCTGGCGACTACCGAAGAGGGTGCCTTCGCCCCTTATGGCGAGGTCGACCTCGGAGAGCTTGAACCCGTCCTGATAGCGCTCCAGGGCCTCCAAACGTCGTTCGGAATCCTCGGACTTGGGAGCCCCCACGAGGAAGCATTTCGGGGGATGCAGCCCCCTGCACACCCGGCCCCTTAGCTGGTGGAGCTGGGAGAGGCCGAAACGCTCTGCGCCCTCGATCACGATCGCGCTCGCGTTCGGCACGTCGACACCTACCTCCACGACGACGGTAGCCACGAGAACCTCGATCTCCCCAGCCCGGAACAGGCCCATCACCTCTCGCTTGTCCTTGGCCCTCATCCTTCCGTGCAAGAGGCCGACTATCCTCTCCGGGAAGATGTCGTTCGCGAGCTCCTCGTAGAGCTCCTCGGCGGCGCGTACGTCTTCCAGGGCCTCGGACTCCTCGACGAGCGGGCAGATAACGTAAGCCTGCCGCCCTTCTTCGAGCTCCCTTCTTACCTCCTCGTAGGCTCCGAGTCGTTCGGCGGGATCGACGACCCCGGTCTCGACGGGCTTCCTTCCCGGCGGCAGTTCGTCTATCAGGGAGACTTCGAGGTCGCCGTAGAGCGTCAGGGAGAGGGTTCTCGGTATAGGGGTGGCCGTCATGACGAGGGTGTCCGGGGTCCTCCCTTTCTCGCGGAACACCGTCCTCTGGCCGACTCCGAAGCGGTGTTGCTCGTCGACTACGACGAGCGAGAGGTCGTCGAAATCTACGCCTCTCTGTATGAGGGCGTGCGTCCCGATGACGACGTGGGCCTCGCCGGCGGCTATCTGCTCCAGGACCTTGCGCCTCTGCGCCACGCCCTGGGAGCCTGTGAGGACTACGACGTTGACGGGCAGGTCGGCCAGGGCCGCCGAGATCGAGAGGTGGTGCTGCCAGGCGAGTACCTCGGTCGGGGCCATAATGGCCCCCTGTCCTCCAGCCTCGACCGCGGTAAGGAGCGCGGCTATGGCGACAACGGTCTTTCCGCTGCCCACGTCCCCCTGCAGGAGGCGGCGCATCGGTTTCTCCAGGCGCATGTCGGCGAGGACCTCCTCTATGACCCGCTCCTGCGCCCCGGTCAGCCCGAAGGAGAGACCCTTCAAGAAGGGGTTGAGGAGGCTGCCGTCACCCCGGTGCCTGCCGCCGACCTCGGTGCTGTCCAGGCGGGCCTTGCGGGCGGCGAGACCCGCCTGGATCAAAAAGAGCTCGTGGAAGATCAGACGCCGCATCGCCGCCGCAAGAAGCGCCCGCCCGGTCGGGAAATGGACCTCGTGTATCGCGTCGTGCAGATTGGGCAGGCCGTGGCGCACGAGCATGTCGGCCGGCAGAGGGTCGAGGACGCGCCCGGCAGCGTCGAGCGCGCGGTGGATGAGCGTCCGCATCCGGCGGGCCTGTATGCCCTTGTTGACCGGGTAGACGGGGACGAACCGCCCGGCGTGCGGTCCTTCGTCAGCGCCCGGATCATCGACCACCTCGATACTCTTCGCCGCTATCTGAATACCGTAGCGGCTCTGGACCTCGCCGGACGCGACCACGCGCACCTCTGGCAGGAGCTGGTTCAGGAGCCAGCTCCTGCCCCAGACCGTCACGGGGATGTATCCCGTGCCGTCGTAGAGTTGCGCAGAGAAGCCCGGGGCGCGTCCCCTGACGGGCTTGCCGACGGGTCGGGTCGAGACGACCGTGCCGAAGACCGTGGCGCTCTCCCCGACGCGCAACTCGGAGATCCGCTTCACGTTGGAGAGGTCCTCGTGGCGCGAGGGGTAGTGCGAGATCATGTCGGCCAGCGAGGCTATGCCGAGGTCGCCCAAGGCCGCCTCGATGCGCACTCCGACCCCGGGAAGTTCGGTAACGGGCCGCGAGCGAAGGTCCGTCATGGTCGTCCGTGCGGGGAGAGGAGCCGCCCGCGCCCCGCCGGCCCTATAGGTGGGCGACGCCATAGGCTCCGAGGCCCACGTGGGACCCGACGACCCCCCCGATCTCGGCGATTAGCTTCTCTTCGACCCCGAGCTGTTCGGCCAGCTCGGAGAGGAGCTCAGGGGCACCGATGTGCCCGAAGTAGAGCGGGCGTCCGGCCTCCGCGGCCGGCCTGACCTCCTCGACGATGGTCGCCAGTTGCCGCTTGCGGCCACGCGTACGTTTGAAAGGAACGATCTCCCCGCCCGCTATCTCGAGAACCGGCCTGACGTCGAGGGCCGTGCCGAGGAGACGCTGCGCCCTTCCTATGCGCCCGCTCTTGGCCAGATACTCCAGCGTGCCGACGGCGAAGAGCACCCTCGCCCCCCCGATCGCCCGCTCGGCGACGTGCCTGACCTCGTCGAAGTCCCCACCCTCGTCGATACACCCCAGCGCCTCGAGCAGGATCAGACCCGACCCCATCTCGGCGCTCTTGGCGTCGAGTACCTGTACGGGACGGTCCACCATCCCCGCCGCTTGCAGGGCCGAGTCGTAGGTGCCGCTGAACTTGCTGGAGAGGGTGAGAACCAGGATGTCGTCGTAGTCGGAGAGCGCCTCGTAGGCCTCGACGAAGGCCCCTGGGGAAGGTTGCGCCGTCGTAGGGAAGACGTCGGAGTCGCGCAGCCGCTTGTAGAACTCCTCGTTGGTCATGTCTATCTTGTCCGTGTACGTCTCGTCTTCGCCGAAGTGGAACGTGAGCGGGACCACCCTGACGTCGGGCCGCTCCAGCACGCCAGGGGCGAGGCTCGTGGTGGAGTCGGTTACGACCGCCGTGGTCACTCTGCCACCATCTGCAGAGGATACAACGGCTGTCCGCCGTCCCTGGCCTCGATCTCGAGGGCGTCGTCGAGGCCTTTGATACCATCCATTATCTCTTCGAGATCTTCCTCAGGGAGCTCTTCGCCCTTGAGCAGCGTCAAGAAGTCGGCGCCGCCGTCCACGATCTTCCTCGCGATCACGAGCGCCGCCTGGCGGACGCCGCCCTCGACGGCGATGAGGTCCCCATCCAAAAACCCTATGTAGGCCCCCTCGGGGACCTCCCGGTCGCCGACGCGCGCGTCGCGCACGGAACGCGTTAGTTCGGCGACTCGCAGCGAATCCGAGATCTCGCGCATCTCCTCTATCACCTCGTCGGGCTCGCCCTCACCGTCGTATCCGACCATCACTGCGAGTCCTGCGGCTATGTTCGTCGTCGGCACCACGTACGTCTTCGCCTCTACCAGCTCTCCGACCTGCGCCGCCGTGGGGACGATGTTCTTGTTGTTTGGAAGCAGCAAGACGACCCGGGCCCCCGTCTTTTCAACCGCCCCGGCGAGGTCGGCCGCGCTCGGGTTCTCGCCCTGACCGCCCTCGATCACGACGGCCCCCATCTGCTCGAAGAGAGCGCGGTTGCCATCCCCGCGGCTCGCAGCGACGACACCCAGTCTGGCTGCCGGCCCGCCCTCCGGCTCGCGGGAGCGAACCTGGGCCTCCATATCGTCAATCTTCACGCCGGCCAGGCGGCCGAAGCTTCCCGCGTAGGAGAGGGCCGCGCCGGGGTCCTGCGTGTGCACGTGGACCTTGACCACGTCGTCTTGGGCGACCACGAGTACGCTCCTTCCCGAGGCGTATACCCGCTCCTTGAACGCCTCCACGTCGCCGTCGAAGCCGCCTACGAGGAACTCCGTGCAGTACCCCCAGGGCTCTTCCCGGGCGTGGATCGCCTCCATGTCTGGCGCGGAGTCTTCGCCGCCTTCGGGAACCTCGATCTCCTGCCCACTAACGCAGGCGTAGACGCCGTCGAGGACCACGGCAACGCCCAACCCCCCAGCGTCGACGACGCCGGCCTCCCGCAAGACATCGAGCAGCTCCGGGGTGCGGCGCACCGATTCGTGGGCTGCGTGCCTAGCCGCCCCGGCTACGGAAGGCAGGTCGGCATCCCCTGCTTCTGCGGCCTCGCGGGCGGCCAGGGCCGCGTCCTTGATCACGGTGAGCATGGTGCCCTCGACCGGTTCGCGAACAGAGGCGTAGGCCCGCTCCCTCGCGCCCTCGAGCCCTGCGGCGAAGGCCTCGGCGTCCAGGGATCTTCTGTCGGCCAGTACCTCGCACGCACCCCGGATCATCTGCGAGAGTATGACCCCGGAGTTCCCCCTCGCGCCCATCAGCGCGGCTCTGGCACAGGCCCTGCTCGCCTCCTCGGGGCTACCGTAAGACTTGCCCGACGTCTCATTCAACGCGGACCCCAGGGTGAGTAACATGTTCGTACCGGTATCCCCGTCGGGCACGGGATAGACGTTGAGGTCGTTGATCCTGGCGACCTGAGCCTTGACGGCCGCGTGGGCCGCAGCAACCATGTGGGCCACCTCTATCGCCATCGCAAGGAATCCTTCATTGCTCCTCTCAGGGGGCTTCCGGCAGACCAATCCCCACCTTAGGAGATCGTCGCCAATCTGGTACAATCATCGCCCGACATCCGGATAAGGCTTGCGAGTCGGGCTCTCCGGGGTCCCCAAATTCGACCGGTATCCTAGCACAGGAGAAGTTTCGTGGCGAAAGTTTGCTATTCGTGCGGAAAGAAACCAGACTTCGGCAACGCCCGCAGCCACTCGCTGAGGGCGACGCGCCGGCGCAGAGACCCGAACCTGCAGAAGGTCCGTATCCAGGTAGGCCCGGCCACGCGGCGCGAATGGGTCTGCACCTCGTGCCTCAAGGGGTTCAAGGTCACGAAGGCCTCCGTAGGAGCACGCTCCGGCTGACGCCTCCGCTTGTCAGCACGCTCCGGCCTTCGGCAGCGTGCTGAAATGCTTGCGAAGTGGTCAAGGACCTCTTCGCAATTTTGCCATGAGGTCGGCCATCTCGATCGCAGAGACCGCGGCTTCGAAACCCTTATTGCCCATCTTCGTGCCGGCGCGTTCTATGGCTTGTTCGATCGACTCCGTGGTTATGACCCCGAAGATCACGGGCACCCCGGTCTCAAGCGCCACGTTCGAGATGCCTCCGGCGGCCCCGCCGGCGACGTAGTCAAAGTGGGCCGTTGCGCCCCGGATCACGGCCCCCAGGCAGATCACAGCATCATAGCGTTCGGATAGGGCCAGCTCTCTGGCGACGACCGGTATCTCATGGGAACCGGGCACCCAGACGACATCGACGGCCCCGCCCCCGTGGCGCCGGATCGCCTCGATAGCCCCTTCCAGCAACGCCTTTACGACGAAATCGTTGAAGCGCGAGGCGACTATCCCGAAGGACCTCCCTTCAGCAGAGAGGTTCCCCTCGATGTGATTGACTCCCTCCACTCTTTCCTCCTACAGTCCTTTTCGACCTATGGACCATCCAGATACTGTACATCCCCCCACATAGCATGCAGACAAATCCTGATGCCCTGGTTTGCTTGTAGGGGCGGGTTTGAAACCCGCCCCTACTCTAGAACTTCTCGAAGACGTGGTTGAGTTTCTCGCGCTTCGTCTTCAGGTAGCGCTCGTTGTGGCCGTTGGGCTCCATCTCGATGGGGACGCGCTCGGTTATCTCCAGCCCGAATCCCCTGAGCCCGACTACCTTCGTCAGATTGTTGGTAAGGAGACGTATGCGCTTGAGGTCGAGGTCTTTGAGGATCTGGGCCCCGACCCCGTAATCCCTGAGGTCTGGGGCGAGACCAAGCTTCTGGTTGGCCTCGACCGTGTCCATCCCCTCATCCTGGAGGTGGTAGGCCCTCATCTTGTTGAGGAGCCCGATACCCCGACCCTCCTGCTGCATGTAGGCGATCACGCCTTCGCCTTCCTCCGCGATGCGTTCCATGGCGGCCTCCAGTTGCTCGCCGCAGTCGCAGCGCAAGGAGTGCAGAGCGTCGCCCGTCAGGCACGCCGAGTGGACCCTAACGAGGACACCGTCCTTGCCCTCGGGCTCGCCCATGACGAGAGCAACGTGGGTAAGCTCGTCGATCTCGTTCTCGTAGGCGCGAAGCCTGAACTCTCCGAACGGGGTGGGTAGCCGCGTCTCGACGGCGCACCTGACCTGCGTCTCGAAGGCGTGGCGGTACTCGATGATCTGGGCGACCGTCACCAGCTTGACCCCGTGATCTCTGGAGAACCTCTCCAGGTCGGGTACGCGGGCCATAGTGCCGTCCTCTTTCATGATCTCGCAGATCACACCGGCGGGCTTGAACCCGGCGAGCCTGGCGAGATCGACGGCGGCCTCGGTCTGGCCCGCCCGCTGCAGCACGCCCCCCGGCTTGGCCCGCAAGGGGAAGACGTGCCCGGGCATAACGAGGTCTTCCGGGCCCGTCGCCTCGTCGATGGCGACCCTGCACGTGTGGGCCCTGTCGGCGGCGGAGATGCCCGTCGTGATGCCATCCTTCGCCTCGATAGAGGCCGTGAAAGCCGTGCCCATCCGCGAGGCGTTGTGGGTGACCATTTGCGGGATGTCGAGGCCATCCACGATCTCCCCCGCCATCGGCAGGCAGATCAGACCGCGACCGTGGGTCGCCATGAAGTTTATGTCATCCGCGGTTACGAGTTCGGCGGCCATGGTCAGGTCGCCCTCGTTCTCACGGTCCTCGTCATCACAAACGATGACCATCTTGCCCTGCTTGATATCCTCGACGATCTCCTCTATGGGACTAAAAGGCATCTGCAACACTCCTCTCGATGGTTGAAAGTCTTCCTGCCAGTCGCGGCTCGAGCAGCCGCTCTACGTACTTGCCAATAACGTCGGCCTCCAGGTTTACCCTGCCCCCCGTCCCGAGTTCCCGCAGGTTCGTGTTCGCGCGGGTCTGGGGAAGTATCGAGACTGTGAATGCGTTCGCGCCGATCGAGACTACCGTCAGGCTTATACCGTCGACGCAGATACTGCCCTTCTCGACGCAGTAGCGTAGCACGGCCTCGGGGGCCGCGAACTCCCAAATCTCCGCGTCGCCTTCCGGCCTCGCCCCGAGCACCTCGCCTACGCCGTCGACGTGACCCTGCACGATGTGTCCCCCGAACCTGCTCCCCGCGGACATCGCCCGCTCCAGGTTGACGGGACTCCCGACACTGAGGCCCCCTAGCGCCGTGCGCCTCAACGTCTCGGGCATGGCGAAGAAGACGAGCTTCTCACCGTCGGCCTCGCCGACCGTCAAACACACCCCGTTTACACAGACGCTGTCACCAGCACGCACACCCTCAAACACGCTGCCAGCGGAGATGCCCAGGCGCAACATCTCGCCCTCCCCGATCGAGGAGACGCGCCCTACTTCCTCAACAAGCCCGGTGAACACGTTCCTCCTCCCCGCCGGGATAGAGCGTCACGGCGATGTCATCGCCTACCCTCCCGACTTCCGAGACCGAGAACTGCAGCGACTCTGCCACCTTCGTAGCCCTGAGCGCCCCGATCATAGGCACGCCCTCAGAGCCGAGGAGCTTCGGCGCGTAGAACAGGGTGAGCTTGTCGGCGAGCCCCCTGCGGACAAAGCGCGTGGCCGTCTCGCCCCCGCCCTCGACGAGCAGACCTTTGATCCCGCGCTCACCCAGTTCGCCCAAGACACGGATAAGATCAAGGCCATCCTCAGACGGCGGGGCAGCAATCACCTCGACGCCGACCCTTTCCAGCTTTGTTTCGCGGCCATCGAGCGCGGCCTCGGAGGCGAAGACGAGGACGGCCGCTTCTCCTGCGCTCCTCGCAAGCTCGCTCTCCGGGCTTACGGTCAGATGGGGGTCCAGCACCACCCGGGTTACAAGGGGCGAAGGTACGGGAAGGCCCCTGGCGGTAAGCATAGGGTCGTCCGTCCTGACGGTGTTCGCGCCGACGAGTACCGCCCCGGCCTCGGCCCTCAGCTCGTGGGCCCGCCTTCTGGCGTCTTCGCCCGTCACCCACTTGCTGTCGCCCCCTGCCGCCGCGATCCTTCCGTCGAGCGTCGCAGCGAGTTTGATGTGGACGAACGGCTTTCCGGTTCGCATGTGGTGAAAGTACTGCTCATTCTGCCACTCGAACACGGGATCGGCGGCAACCTCGACCTCGACACCGGCGTCGCGCAGCATCCCGACGCTTCGTCCCCGCATCTTCGGGTTGGGATCCAAGTGTCCCACCACCACGCGAGAGATGCCTGATCGCAAGATGGCCTCGACGCACGGCGGCGTCCTACCGTAATGGTTGCACGGCTCCAGTGTAACGTACAGGGTGTGCCCGCGCGCTGATCCTCCGGCCTCGTTCAGGGCCACTATCTCGGCGTGGTCCTCCCCGGCCCTGGAATGCCAGCCCTCGCTTAACACGCTCCCGTCACGGGCGACGACGGCCCCCACCAGGGGGTTCGGTGCAACCGAGTAACGCCCGCGCTCGGCGAGGCAACGGGCAAGATCCATCATCGAATCCTGCAGCACGTCTTCCTTTCTCCCATCCGGACTCTGACCGTCGGCGCCGGACTACGGCTCGTACCGAATACGAGCCTTCACCGGCTCAACCTCCAAAGAGGTTCGCGGGCTCCCCGCCAGGATCGAAAGACGGCCCCGCCGGGCTCACCGCCGGTGCGGGAATTCCACCCGCCCCCGAAAGTTACGCAGAAAGCTATACCACACGAGGACCAGGGCAGCAAGGAAACGCTTCGCGTTTCCGTACGCTCCGGCTTCGGCTTTCGCTTATCAGCTAGTCAGCCAGGACCTGCGCAAGCTGACAAGCGCCCGACAGGTCGCGTGCTGACTAGCTGAAATGCTGACCTGCTGCCAGGCCTGCCTCGATAATTCTGCGCATCTCGATCGCCGGATCGCCTTTGAAGACCGCCGAACCTGCGACGAGGACCTGGGCGCCTGCCCCGACCATGAGCGGCGCGGTTTCGACCGTGATGCCGCCGTCCACTTCGACGGGGGCGTCGGTTAACTCCTTGAGGCGCCTGACCTTCTCGACCATCTCGGGGATGAAGGCCTGGCCCCCGAAGCCGGGATTGACGCTCATTACGTTGACGTAGCTCACGTACGGCAGCGCCCACGCTATGGACTCGGGAGGAGTCGTCGGGTTTAGGGCGACGCCGGCTTCGCAACCGCCGGTTCGGATCAGGTCGAGCGTGCGGTGCAGGTGCGTGACCACCTCCGGTTGGACCGAGATGCTGACGACCCCGGCCTCGATGAAAGATGGGATCAGGTTGTCGGGGTTGGTTACCTGGAGGTGGGCATCTATGGGAAGGTTTACCGCGGCGGCGAGCGAAGCCGCGACGGCGGGGCCCACGGTAAGGTTGGGGACGAAGTGGTTGTCCATCACATCGAAGTGTACGAGCGCGGCTCCACCCCTTTCGGCCCTCCGCACTTCCTCGGCCAGTTCCGAGAAATCAGCCGCGAGTATCGAAGGGGCACCGACCACCCTATCGCCGAGCCTTCCGAAAAACGTCAAGAGATCCGCCTCCCAGGTCGAGTATCCGGAGAGGGCCATTCTACAGAAAGGGCCAGGGGCGAACTCATCGTCGGGGTCCCGGCCCTCGGGCCACCTCCTGGAGATCGACTGCGTAAAGATCGTAGCGTTCACTCGGTGTCTCTACAGGGGTGAAGCCGGAGAGGCGCTTGAGCGATTCGGTCAGTTGCGAGTCCTTGGCCACCATCACGTAGTCAACGTCGTTGCGGCGCAGGATCTCGATGCTTCTCTGCAGCGTGGTCCCACTGAAGAACTCCCGCACGTCCAGGGACCCCTGGGGCACTTCGATCTGGCCCGGTGCCCGCTTCTGTAGCTCGGGGAGGACCCCAAGCACCAATCCTCCCCTGCGGCTGACGACGTTGGCCTCGGAGGAGTAAGCGGGGATACGGGCGCTCTGGATGTCGGGCGCGAGCACGACGACGGGCGAACGAATCTCTTCACGAAACCAGGGATAGATGGGATCGGAAGGGTAGAAGCCAGACTCGCGGCTCGCTTCCCTGTGCGCCTGAATGGACTCCATACCCTGACGCGCCTGGGGCACGGTCGCTGCGGTCAGGGCGACGACGAGCAGGATCGGCAATGCCCCCGCCAGCGGCCGCGCAGGCCGGAGGCTTCGCAGCCGCGCGGCCACATGGTCCGTGGCGCTCCACACTAGCCAGCCAAGCGTCATTACGGCGGCGAGCTGCACCGGCCAGGCCAGACGCCAGATCTGGCCCGGGAGGACGACGTTATCGCCGAGGAACGTGGTGATCGGGGGTACGTAGACGATTATGGTCGCGGCGTACATCGTTCCGAAGAGCAGTTGTGCGGCCAGGTTCCCCTTGAGGCGCCAGAGCAAGAAAGGGAGCCCGATCAAGAATGCGGTGCCGATCACGGGATCGAGGAGCAACGAAGGGTGCATGATGTAGGAGCCGTCAGCCAGCTCGAAGATGCGGTTCCTCTCCGGGCTGACGAAGATCATGTTCCGTAGCACGTCGGGATCGCCGGAGTTGATGTCCGAGTCGGCCAGGGCATTCGACAGCGCCTCGTCGGTAAACGACGAGACGAGGACCGCCGGAACGGCTATGATCGCCACACCGGTCAGGCCCATGGCCGAGATCCTGGTCCATGCCGCCCGGCTGCGGGGGTTGGCGGCAAGGTGCAAAACGGCGAACCCGGCCATGGAGATCCCGATGATCGCCAGGCCTATGGGATGCACGGCCATGACGGCACAGCACAGGAACGCGAACCCAAAGAAGTACCTCTTCGCCCCGCCTTGCATAAACGCGTAGGCGAAGGCGAGGGCCAGGGGCAAAAAGAGGAACTTGGCGACCAGTTTGTCCTCGGGCAGGCGCTGGACTAACTCCCCTCCCCAGGCTATGCGCGACTGGCTGAGGTGCATAAGGAAGAACAGGGCGTACAAGCAACCGGAGAACAGCGCCGCCTTCTCGCTCTCTAAGAGGATGCGCGCCAGGGCGTAGAAGACCAGAAATGCCACAACCACCAGTGCAGGGTTCAGGTACGAGAATGCCAGTTCTACCGGATCGACCCCTGAGACCCTGGAGACCGCGGCCTGCTCCAGTAGCCAGCCGTTGATCCTGGCGCGCGAGAGGTCAACTTGACTACCGAAGAAGGGTTCGACGGAGGCGAGCCTGTCGCCCCCGAGGTACTCCCTGACCCACGAGAGGTAGATCCAGATGTCACCGTAGTAGCTCGGGGACGTGTTCCTGGCGATGTACGAGAGCGCAGCGACGAGGGCGGCGAACGGCATCCAGAGCATCCCCCCTCGGTCGGAGAGCGAGAAGTCGCTATGACCTTCTTCAGGTTGCTCGGGGCGGAACGCCAGGACCACGGCGGCGAGCCAACACGCGGCGACGATCGTGCCGCAGGCCCACAAATAGGCGTCCAGGGTACTCTGCAAGATTAGCATGGGAAGCGCCAGGAGGGCGAAGAGCCCGACGCTCGTGACGAAAGCCGCAGGCGCGAGCGCGGCGCCGAAAAAGTAGTCCCTCCAGAACCAACGCACGAGGAGTGCGCCCGGCGTCAAGAACAAGATAAGGGTACAGAGCAACATGACCCAGGGTATCGGCGTAAAGGTGCCCCTCAACGGACCGATAACGGCGAATGCCGCGATCACCGCGAGCGCGACGCAGGCCTCGAACCATCGAAGCTGTATCCGGCGTTTGTCCACTATCCAGCCCTGCAGGGTACCTTACGAGCGGGTTCGGCCCGTCGAAGCGGAGGGCTCTACCGGCTCGATCGCCTCGGAGGTGCCGAGTACCCTGCCAGAGCCGTCTTTGGCTTCGACGGCGACGTAGGGCTCGCTGGTGTACAACTTTACGACGGTCTCGAAGCCCTTGTGGGGGGCCGAGCCCGCGGGCTCGAGCTCGTCAGGGCTTCCGCCGGCCAGCACCTGCCAGGAGTCTACCTCCGTGGCACCGTTCCAACTGACGTAGATCGTTACCCTGTCGTCCGGACCGGCTTCGGCCGCGACCGCTGGCCGATCCTCCGGCTGGCCCTTCCACGGGAAGCGGAAGGCTCTGTAAGACTCGACCTGGGAGGAGAACCTCGCGTCGTAGAGCAGTTTGCCGTCGGGGCCGAACTCCGAGTAGGACGGCTCGCTTCCCCACCCGACAAACACGTTTCCGTTGGGCAGCACCTGGAGGTTACCCTGGGTGGCCGCGAGTATCTTGCTCGGATGCGTGTACTCGCCTACCAGGGTGGCGCTCATGGCGTCTTCGTCGACCTCGACCACTATTCCACGGGACTGTACGTCTTTTTCGACCCCACCGTTATCGAAGATCGTTATCGTGCCGTCTCTCTGGCGGCGGGCATCGTGCTGCCAGTCGGTCCTGGTGCCGTATCCCATCTCGAAGTCGCTCTTCTCCCCCCCCAGCCGCCAAACCACCTCCCCCGTCTCGCGGTCGACCTTGTACACCGCGCACGTCCTGCGCGCCGAGATGATCAGGTACCCCCCAGGCATCGGGTCCACAGAGTTTATGTGGAAGTAGTCGAAGGGCGCCGCAAGGTCGGGAGGGGGCTCGTAAAGGGACTCCTCCAGCCCCACGTGATCGAGGCTGTGCCACTCGAAGAGGAGCTCGCCGCTCTCTATGTCTATCTCCTGGACTATCCCGTCTAGCACCGCGCCCTCGGCGGGACCGCCGAGCCCGGAGAGGTCCATGGGCACCTCGTGGTAGATGGTGATCAGGGCGGTGTCCTCCGGGGTGATGAGGAACTCGTGGTGGTCGCCCTCGTACCCGTTTTGGGCACCGAAGCGGGCGATCTCGCGGTAGGAGCCGTCGAGGATCACGTACTCGCCCTGGCCGTAGCCAGTATGGAGTCCCTCCCACCAGGTGAGCACCCTCTCTCCCCTGTAGGTCTGGACCTCGAAGGTGAAAGAATCGGCCTCGGCATCCTGCAGCGGATGGAACCAGACAGGCTCACCGCTGGCGTCGACGATTAGCGGTGCGTCCTGGGTGGGGGCTTCCTCTCCTGGCCCCTTTTTGGGCGAGACGAAGATGTGGCCCGGGGCCGTGCCAGGCAGATTCGAGTTGACCCTGATGGCGGGCGGACGGAGATCCGGGCGTGAGCGGAAAGTCCTGGCCTGACCGGTGCCCTGGGGCGCGGCGGAGGCCTGGGTGCGCGAGCCGGGCTCGCAACCGAGGGAGCCGGAGAGTGCGACCAGGGCGGTTCCGGCCGTGAGAGCCCCGAGGAACCTCCGGCGTGTGATCCCTGCTCCAAATCTCCCCTTGCTCGCCTGCTTGCCCAAATTCACCCTCTCGTCTCTAGCCAGCATCGAAAGGGAGTAGGCGCCGGGCCCGCTCCCCTACACACGAGCGGAAGCCACGAAGACCTCCTCTCGCGCGCCACATATGCTCCGTCAGGGAGTTTCGACGGGCTCGAACGCACTCCCGCGCGGATCGGCCCCGCAGGGTGGGATCTTCCACGAAAAGCCGCAGATTTGCAAGATCAGCGTTCCGCCTTCTCTTTCTCCCTGAGGAAATCATCGTAGCTCTTCGTAAAGAAATGTCTCTCGCCGTTGGCCTCGAGGACGTAGTAGAGGTAGTCGGTACTTGCGGGGTTCAGCGCGGCCTCGAGTGACTCTCTTCCGGGGCTGCAAATGGGTCCTGGGGGCAGTCCTTTTTTCTCGTAGGTATTGTAAGGCGAGTCTACCTTAAGGTCGGCCAGCGAGAGGTTCGCCTTCGGTCTCTTCAGCGCGTACTGGATCGTGGCGTCGATCTGGAGCGGCGTGTCCTTACGCATGCGGTTGTAGATCACCGACGCTATCAGGGGCTTCTCCTCGGGGCTGGCGGCCTCTTTCTCGATCAAGGAGGCCACGGTCACGACCTGATCCTCCGTAACGTCGAGACGCGCTTTCGCCTCGGCGAAGTCGATATCCTGGGTCTCTAGTAGATACTGCTCGAGGAGCCTGTCCACTATCTGCCTGGCGGTAACGCCTTTCTCGAAATCGTACTTGGCAGGAAAGAGATACCCTTCTGTCGTCCCGACGTCGGGGTCGTCGAGAAAGGCGTATCCGTAGTCGGTTCTACGCGCAGCCTCCTCGAACGCGGGCGCGGTTACCCTGCTGTCCGCGGCGACGGTCCCTGCGGTCTCCACTATCGTGAGTCCCTCGGGAATCGTCACGGTAATCGTTGGCGCGGCCACTCCGACGGTCAGTTCATGGAGGATCTCCCCGCTAGCCTGGCCTGGCCGGAAGGTGTAACGTCCGGTCTTTATCTCCGTGCCATAGCCTTCATACCTGGCCTGCAGCTCGAAGACGAAGGCGCTATCTATGGCCCCGGCCTTTTCGAGCTTGGCGGCGACGTCCGAGAGCGTATCGCCTTTGACGACCCGCACCCTCGCGGATTCCTTTGACCCGTCCTCGCCTCCTGTTGCCGCGGAGTAAATGAAGAAGATAACTCCCAGGATGCCGAGCACGAGAACAGCGCCCAGGAAGGTCGGCCAGGCGTTCGAGCGCCGTTTGCGACGGACCCTTCCGGAACCGGATTTCTGGAGTGCGTCGAGCCTGGCATCGATCTCCTCCTGGTCTCGTCGCTCTCCCTTGTCGTAGCGCCTCAAAGGCCCTCCCTCGCCCTGAGGTACTCCTGCAGCATCGCTGCGGCAGCCAGGTGGTCCACCCTCGCAGTCCCCTTTGTTCTGCCGCGGCCGCTGGCCAGGCGGGTCGTGAATCGCTCGTCCCACTCTACGAAGCGCACCCCAGGGAACTCTGTCTTCAAGGCGTCTAGTCTAGCCAAAACCTTGCGGGCCTGGAAGCCGATCTCCCCGCCGAGCGTTTTCGGCACGCCGACGACGACCTCGTAGACCCCCTCCCCGTCCACGAGCCGGCTCAGGTAACCGGAGAGATCCCCGCTCGGTATCACTTCGAGCGGGCTGGCGATCACGCCTTCCGGGTCCGATAAGGCTACGCCGGTGCGCACCTCTCCGAGGTCGAGGGCGGCGACTCGCCCGCGGTCGGTTGGCGACAGGACTTACTCCGGGTCCGCGAGACGTTGGTCGAGGATCTCGCGCACCCTGGCGAGGGCGTCGGGGATAGCCTCGAGGTTGCCGCCGCCGGCCTGGGCCATCGTCGCGCCGCCACCGCCGCCGCCCCCGAGTACGCCCGAGACCTCGCGTACTATCTCCCCGGCCTCGACCCTACGGGAGACCTCGGGGTGAAAGTTGGCGACGAGCACGGCCTTACCTCCGAGCGCAGCGGCCAGCACCACGGCAGAGGGAGCGCCGAGACGATTCTTGACGTCGTCGGAGATCTGGCGCAGTCCCCTGACGTCGGCGGCGGCGACCTGGCCCGTTACCACCCTGGTTCCGTTGACCTGCTGGGCACCTTCGACGAGGTCGCCGACCTCCTCTAGACCCTTCTGTAGAGCCCGCTCCCTGGCCGCTTCACGAGACGACTGTACCTCCTCGCGCAGCCGTCCCACGGCACCGGGGAGGTCCTCGATCTCGACCTTCAGCGCCTCCGAGGCCTCTTCTGCCTTCTCGGTCGCCCCGGTGAGGTAGTAGAGTGCTTCCCTACCCGTTATGACCTCGATTCGGTAGAGGTCGGCGCCGTGCTTCCTGTTGGCGAGTATCTTGAAAGCGCCGATCTCGGCGGTGCCGCGTACGTGCGTCCCGCCGCATAGCTCGCGCGAGAATCCATCGACCTCGACCACGCGCACCAGGTCGGCGTACTTCTCCCCGAAGAGCATCGTCGCGCCGAGGTTACGTGCCTCCTCTAGCGTGGTGGTAAAGTACCTGACCGGCTGGTTCTCGGTTATCTTCTGCAGAGATAGCTCCTGGATGCGCCTGATCTCTTCGTCCGTAACCCTCCCCCCGTAACGGTAGTCGAAGCGCAACCTGTCGGGCCCGACGTAACTGCCCGCCTGCACGACGTCCTGTCCGAGGACCGCCCTAAGCGCCCAGTGCAGGATGTGCGTGGCCGTGTGGTTAGCTTCTATCTGCTGGCGGCGCACCCTGTTAATGGAGGCCGTTACCGCATCCCCTACCTCGAACGCGCCGCGTTCGATCCTCGCCCTGAGCACCTGATAGTCGCCCGCCGGGATGGCATCGAAGACCTCGAGCTGCCCGTCCTCCGAGGTGATCCAACCCCCGTCCGCCACCTGCCCACCACCGGTGGCGTAGAACGGGTTGTCGGCCAGTACGACGTAGACTTCCCCCCCCGCGTCGGGGACGGGCTCGACGGCGACTATCCTCGTCTCTACCTGCTCGCGCTCGTAGCCGACGAAGCGGCTCCTTATCTCCTGATCCCTGAACGCGGCGACGATCCGCTCGTAGCCCCGCATGGCCTCCCTGGCTCTCTCCCGTTGCGCGCCCATCGCAGCCTCGAAACCCGCCTCATCGAGCGACAGACCCCTCTCGGCGAGCACCTCCCGCGTCACCTCCACGGGAAAGCCGTACGTGTCGTGCAACATGAACGCCACCTCACCAGGGAAGTGCCCGCCCCGCATCCGCTCTATCTCGGATGCCAGAAGCGACATCCCCGACTCGTAGATCTCGACGAACCTCGTGGCCTCGCCGGTGACTATGCGGCGTATGTCCTCACGCGCCGCCCGCAACTCCTCGTAGAAGTCGCCCATGTAGTCGACTACGACCTCGGCCAGAGAGGCGAGCTGGCCAGGGCTCATGCCGAGTCGGGAATGCGCCTGCAACATCGCCCTGCGTATTATGCGGCGAAGTACGTACTCCCTGCGCTGGTTCCCTGGCCTGACGCCGTCGGCGACGAGGAAGGCCATGCCGCGTGCGTGGTCGGCCACGATGCGCAGCGCGCGGTCAGTGGCCTCTGAGTCACCCAAGGAGACGCCCGTGTACTCGCGTGCCCTTTCGAAGATGGGTGCGTAGAGATCGGTGTCGTAGAGGTAGAGAACGTTCTGTACCGCGGCGGTGGTCCGGTCCAATCCCATGCCGGTGTCGATACCGGTCTTGTCCAAGGGCACGAAGGACTTGTCTTTGAGTTGCTCATACTGGTTGAAGACGAGGTTCCAGATCTCCAGGAAGCGCGGATCCCCCTCCTCCCCGCCGGGACCGTACTTCGGGTCCTCGTGCGGGTCACCCCTGGCGAATTCTTCACCGTGGTCGTAGTAGATCTCCGAGCACGGGCCACACGGCCCGGTCTCTCCCGGCGGCCCCCACCAGTTCTCGCTCTTGGGGAGGCCGAAGATCCTCTCTTCGGGCACGCCGACGCCCATCCAATGTTCCTTCGCCTCCACGTCCTCGGGGGCGTCTTCGTCGCCCTCGAAGATCGTAACCCACAGGCGCTCGGGATCGATTCCCAGCTCCTTTGTCACAAACTCCCAGGCCCACTCTATGGCTTCCTTCTTGAAGTAGTCCCCGAAGGAGAAGTTCCCGAGCATCTCGAAGAAGGTGAGATGATGCCAGTCTCCGACATCCTCGATGTCGGGGGTGCGGAAGCACTTCTGCGCGCTCATCGCCCGCGGGGAAGGTGGCCTCTCCTGACCGAGAAAGTAGGGGATGAATTGCTGGACCCCGCCCGTGGTGAGGAGGACCGTAGGGTCGTTGTGGGGGATCAGGGACGCGCTCGGGTAGAGCCTGTGGCCCCGCTCCCCGAAAAACCCCAAAAACCGGCGTCGTATCTCGCTACTCTGCATGCGCCCCATCCGGCGACAACTCTCTGGTCTCGCGCTCGTTTTCCAGGTACTCAAGTTCGACCCGCAGGTCTTCCAGTGCCCGTCTGAGCAGGCGGGAGACGTGCATCTGGCTGACGCCTATGTGGTCCGCGATCTCGGTCTGCGTCTTGCCCTCGTTGAAGCGGAGCTTCAGGATCTCCTGCTGCTGGTCCCTGAGGCCCTCGATGGCCTCCTGGAGCAGGATCCTGTCCTCCAGCCCTTCTATCGGGGACGCATCGTCGGCCTGGAAGTCCATGATCGTGTCCCCTTCGGGCTCGTCCTGGCTTACGGGCGCGTCCAGGCTGGCCGTGTTGTAAGCCCGCCCGAGGGTCAACGCCTCCGCGACGCCCTCGACGTCGGCGTCCAGCGTCTCGGCGAGCTCCTGAATGGTGGGCGACCGTCCCGTTCTGACGGTCTCGTTGCGGATTACTTCCTTGGCCGACTGGCGCAGCTCCTGTAGGCCCCTGGGTACCCGCATCGCCCAGCCCTTGTCACGGAAATAGCGCTTGATCTCCCCGAGGATGTTAGGGGTCGCGTAGGTCGAGAACTCGATCTTCCTGTCTACGTCGAAGCGGTCCACCGCCTTTATCAGGCCGACGGAGGCTACCTGGATCAGATCGTCCAGGGGCTCCCCGCGGCCCGCGAACTTGCGGGCCAAGAACTCGGCCAGGGGGAGTTGTTCCTGGATAACCCGCTCGCGGGCGTTCTCGTCTCCGTGCTTGTGATAGCGCACGAGCAGGCGCCGGGTGCGCGCTTTGTCCGGCCTGCGATACCTTCGGCTCACGACACCAGCTCGACTACCGTGCGCCAGTTCGTCCCTGCGCTCTCGCCGGTGGCCGGTTCTTCGACCTCCGCGAGAACCCCATCCCCGGCCAGGGAGAAGCGAAAGCGGGTCGGAACGTCATCGGCGTGAAAGCCCTCCAGAACTCCCACGGCCTCCTCCAATCCTGCCACTCCTACCCTGGCCCGTGCCGCCATCCCTGCCAGCACGAGGCCGGCACAGGAACGCAACTCTTCGTGGGGCGGGAGCCTCAGGTAAGCGTACTCCTGAAAATGAGTTTCGGTCAAGTCAGGGTCCCTTTCTTAGCGTTGCTCGGGCTTATCTGCCGATACATCTTCGTCCGACGCCCTTACCGGGGCATCTCCGGGATCGGGCTTTACCCCGCGCGCGGCGAGGTTGCCGCCGCCGTGTCCCTCGAGGTCGTGCAGTATCTGCTCCCGCCGATTCGCGGAGGCCTCGCGCGCCGCCACTACCGCGCTCCTGTAGCGGCGACGGACGTTGTCGGGCAGGTCGCGCGCCGCTTTGGGCAGATTCTTGCGCACGTCCTCGTTCGTCGCGTAGATCGTGCCTGCCACCCCGATCACGACTCCGGCCACGACCCTACCCCAACCGGCCACCGCTACTCCTCCCTCTCAGGTCGTCTTTCGCCGCCGAGGAAGGTGCTCAAGCCCCGCGAGATGCCCGCCGTCGCGGAGGAGACCTTGATCACACCGCCCCTTACGCCGCGCGTGATCACGGCAGTGGTCTGGTCGAGTTCGCCCGTCATGCCTGCCACGTCCCCGACGGCCTCGTCGAGCTGCGTGAGCTGGCTGTTTATGTTGTCCACCGTGATGTGCGTCTTCCCGAGAAGCGGAACGACCTGCCCCGAGACGTCTTTGATCGACTGCTCGGTGGTCGAGAAGATACTCGCCAGCCTCAAGAACATCCACGCGAGGACGAAGAACGCGACGGCTATCCCCGCGAAGAGCAACCCTTTCATCAATTCTACAAACAAATCCAAACTCTACAGCACCTCCCGCCGGGATCCCTGGAAACCCGGATTATAGCTGTGATTGCGCGCAAAAGGTACCGCTCTCAAGAGCTACGGCGGGCGACGACGCCGCCCCCGACAACCCGCTCTCCGTCCCCGCTATAGAACACGGCGGACTGGCCCGGCGCAACACCCATGACCGGCTCGTCGAAGTAGGCTGTCCACTCTCCTTCAGCGGTCTGCTCGACCGTACAAGGGACCGGCGAGCCGTTGTAGCGGACCTGTACGCAAGCGGCCTGCTCGGGATCGAGGAACCAGTTGAGATCCCTCACCCTGACCTCGCGCACCTCGAGGTCTTGCCTGCGCCCTACGACCACCTGCCCGGAGCTCGGTCTTACCTCGCTTACGTACAGTGGCGTCGGCGCCGAGACGCCTATCCCGCGCCGCTGTCCGACAGTAAAGTCGACAACGCCGGCGTGACGACCGAGTACCCGCCCTTCGTCGTCGACGACGTCTCCTGGCTTCGCTGCCACCTTCTTGCGGATAAAGCCGCGGTAGTCTCCATCGGGGATAAAGCAGATATCCTGGCTCTCCGGGGTGTGGGCGACGGCGAGTCCCCGCTCTTCAGCGATGGCGCGGACGTCCGTCTTTCTGTAATCGCCGAGCGGGAAGATCGTACGCGAAAGGAGCTCTCGCGGTACGGGCCAGAGGACGTAGGTCTGATCCTTGCTCTCGTCCACGGGGCGCGCAAGCGTGGGGCCTTCCTCCACCCTCGCGTAGTGCCCCGTCGCGACGTGGTGGAATCCGAGCTCGTCCGCGAGGAAAGACGACGCGTGGAACTTGACGTGTGCGTTGCAAGCGACACAGGGGTTGGGCGTCTTGCCTTCGCTGTAGGAGCCGACGAAGTCCTGCATGACGCGCCTGTCGAAGAGCTCCTTGAGGTCGAGCGTGAAGTGCGGCAGTCCCATCCTGTGCGCCGTGTCGCGGGCGAAGAGTACCGTGTCCGGCGAGCAACACGAGCGGCTGCCCCTCTCGCCGTCGTGCAGCCGGAACGTCACGGTCGCAACGTCGTAGCCGGCCTCTTTGAGGAGCAGGGCCGTGACCGCCGAGTCGACTCCCCCGCTCATCGCGGCCACAACGCTCCTGCCGCCGGTTCCCTGCCCTCCGTACGCGTCGAGCATACCGCCCGCCTTGCGGTTCCAGTGGTCCTCGAAGGCCTTGTGCAATGCGTCTATGACGAGCGTGAGCGCATGCTCCTTGCCGGCGGGGAGGGGTCCGCCGAGCGCGTCCTCCAGACCGGCCTTCGAAACGCGGGCGGCATCGAGGAGGTGTTTGCCTTCGACCAGTTCTGCAAGGGCCGAGCCGGCGGCGATGCACGCCGCACAGCCGTAGACTTTGTAGCGGACATGCTCCACGACGTTGTCCGAAATCCCAACCGTAAAGCAGGCGACGTCGCCGCAGGAGGCGTCGCCAGACTCCCCCCTGCCAGAAGGATCGGATATCTCACCGGCATTGCGCGGCCGGACGAGGTGTTCTATGACCTGCGGTCTGTAACGATCGGACACGTGTAACCCGCCTTCAACCCGCGTAGAGCGGGGAGATCTCTCTCAGTTGCGCGACCGCGGCCAGGAACGCCTCCAGGAAGCCATCGAACTCCTCTGGGGTGTTGTCTTTGCCGACCGTGATCCTGACGACGGAGAACGCCTCTCGCTCGGGCAACCCCATCGCGAGCAAGACCGGGGAAGCCTTGTGCCCACCCGAGGAACAGGCCGATCCGCTCCCGATAGCATAGCCGAGCGAGTCGAGGAAGAGGACCAGGCTCTCGGCCTCCACGCCGGTTACGGTGAGGTGGACGTTGTTGGACAATCGCCGCTCGCGATGCCCGTTTACGAACACACCTGGCATGGTCTCTATTCCGGCGATTACGCGGTCGCGCAGCGCCATCTCGTGGGTGACGCGATCGCCCATCTCCTCACGGGCCAACCTCGCAGCCGTGCCAAACCCGGCGATCCCCGCGACGTTCTGGGTGCCGCTCCTCAGCCCCCCCTCTTGCCCTCCGCCGTAGATGATGGGTTCGGGCGAGACGCCCTCACGCACGTAGAGGGCGCCGACGCCCTGAGGACCGTAGAGCTTGTGCCCCGAGAGGGCAAGCGTCGAAACTGGCGTCTCGGAGACGTCGATAGGCACCCTCCCGGCGGCCTGTACGGCGTCGGCGTGGAAAGGTATACCCCTCGCCGCACAGATCTCGGCGAGCTCGGGCACGGGCTCGATGGTGCCGACCTCGTTGTTCGCCCATACGACCGCGGCAAGCGCTGTGTCGGGGCGCAGCGAGGCGGCGAACTCGTCGGGGTCGACGAGGCCGTCGGCGTCGACCCCGATCCAGGACACCTCGAAACCTTCGCACTCCAGGTGTCCGGCCGCCTCCCGCACCGCCGCGTGCTCGACGCACGAGACGACCGCGTGCCGCTTTTCGGGGCCCGTGGATCTCGCCAGACCGAGGATCGCCAGTCCATCCGATTCGGTCCCGCCGCTGGTAAACACTATCTCCCCGGGCGAAGCCCCGATCAGGGAGGCTACAGAGTCTCTGGCCTCCTCCAACTCTTCACGCGCCAAGCCTCCGAACGCGTGCAGCGAAGAAGGATTGCCGCGTCGGCCACCGAGGTGCGGGAGCATCGATTCCAGAACCCGCGGATCGAGCGGCGTGGTGGCGGCATTGTCCAGGTAAACGGGCTCAGTCATGATCGAGCCTAGTTTATCTCAAAGGGCCGAAATGTCAGCCGTAGAGCCCGATTCGCTCAGACAGTGATGGTGGAGGCGACGGCGCCACCAGGGTCGAGGAGTGCGACCTGGTCTCCTGGCGC
Source organism: uncultured Rubrobacteraceae bacterium (assembly GCA_963849745.1). Taxonomy (GTDB): domain Bacteria; phylum Actinomycetota; class Rubrobacteria; order Rubrobacterales; family Rubrobacteraceae; genus Rubrobacter_D. The sequence continues at coordinate 206,002 of CAWKIM010000002.1, forward strand.
CAGATCGAGCGATGTGCCCCCCTCGAACGTGCCCACGACGCGCTCGCCCTCGTCGTCTACTATATCGGGAACGCGGCCGATGGAGACGCTCTGACCCCGCTCTACCCTGATGTCGCTGTCGATCGTGACGCCCGGCGCACCGGGTGTTACCTGCGCGGTCTCGGGGTCGAGGACCCGCACGGTAAAGCCCTGCAGGTTCACGGACGTGGTTCCGCGGTTTTGCACGGTGAAGTACTCGATTCCGCCGCCTTCTTCGGTAGTCTGGACCTGTTCTAAGGTCACGTTGGCATCGCTCGTGTTGTCCTCGACCTGTACCGCCGCGAGATCGAAGAGCGCCTGGCTAAGCACGGGCTTTGGCACGTATCCCTCGAAGAGGTTGGTGATCACATACTCATCGCCATTCGGCGCGAGCATCGCGATGAACGGCGTGATCCCGACCCCAAGCTGAGCGGCCAGCGTTCCGTATTCGCCGGGCTGTAGGCTCTGCTCGTCGCCCACTGGCCCAGGATTCGCGATGCCGTAGGAGAAGAACTCGATGGTCGGGTACTTGGAGCTCAGGCGCATCATGGCCTGGTTGACCTTACGGTCCACGGAGAGACCCTGCGGATAGGAGAGCGAGTCCTGGTCCAGCTTGTAGAACTGGACCACGAGCCTGGCCCTCCGCCCGTAGGCTTCCTCGAAGTTGGGCGGCACGGGTTGGGCCGTGTTGAGCCTGAAAGCCTCGTCCTGCGTGGCCTCGGCCTGACCTTCTCCCACCACGGTGTTTTCGGTAGGCGTGCCTACGGGGGGGGTCGTCTCGGGACTCTGGGTGGGCGTTACCGGGGCCTGGCTCTCGTCGCCTCCGCATCCCGCGATCACGAACAGGCAACCGAGAACGAGCGCCAGGTATACTACTCTTCCGGCGTGTGTCCCTCCCTCGCCCTTACCTAGGATAGACCTCTCCCCTACATTCTCCGGAGATCCGGCGCAATCCACGGCCTCCGATCCGATTCTCGCTAACTTAGCACGGTGGGGAAAGCACCGCAATATGTGTCCGGATAGACCATCGGCCTCGGTCCACAGAGTTTTCGGCTAACATTCGTGGAGGGGCCCGCAAACAACCACCAGGAGAACGAAATTGCACCTTCAGCACCAGAGCAACCCGTACAGAACCCACAGCGCAGGCGAGCTACGCAAGGACAACGCCGGGGAGAGAGTAAGGCTTGCGGGCTGGGTACACAGGCGTAGGGACCACGGAGGCCTTATCTTCATAGACCTGCGCGACCGCTGGGGCATTACGCAGGTCACGTTCCACCCCGAACGGGACGAGATCTTCTCCTCGGCCGAGCAACTCAGGCCCGAGTGGTCCGTCTCCTTGGAGGGCGAGGTGGTGCGCCGACCAGAGGGCAACGAGAACCCCGATCTGCCCACGGGAGCGATAGAGGTCGAGGCTACGCGACTAGAGATTCTGAACCCCTCCGAGACACCGCCCTTCGAGATCGAACGCGACCGGCCCGTCGACGAGACGCTCCGCCTGAAGTACCGCTACCTCGACCTGCGCCGGGGGAGGATGCGAGACAAGATCCTGCTCCGCCACCGCGTTGTCAAGCACATGCGCGACTACCTCGACGATCGGGGCTTTGTGGAGATCGAAACCCCCCTCCTCACCGCCTCCACACCGGAGGGCGCGAGGGACTACCTGGTCCCCGCGCGCCTCTATCCAGGACAGTTCTACGCGCTCCCGCAGTCCCCGCAGCAGTTCAAGCAGCTCCTCATGGTGGCCGGTTTCGAACGCTACTTCCAGATAGCCCGCGCGCTCCGCGACGAGGACCAGCGCGGAGACCGCCAGCCCGAACACACGCAGCTCGACCTGGAGATGAGCTACACGACGCAGGACGAGATCTTTGCCCTCATCGAAGGTCTCTACTCCGGTATCGTCGAGCAGCTAACGCAGAAGAGGCTACTCGCCAACCCCTTCCCCCGCCTTACCTACGCCGAGGCGATGGACCGCTTCGGTACGGACAAGCCGGACATCCGCTTCGGTCTGGAGCTCCACGACGTCTCTCGGCTCGTCGCCGGCTCGGAGTTCAAGGTCTTCAAGGGGGCCATCGAAGCAGGCGGCTCGGTGCGCGGCATCGCCGTCGGGGGTCTGGGGGACCTGACCCGCAGGGAGCTCGATGAGCTCACCGCGGTCGCAACCTCGGGAGGGGCAAGAGGCCTGGCCCACTTTCAGGTGCAACCGGACGGCCTGAAGAGTCCCGTCGCGAAGTTCTTCTCCCACGAGCAACAGGCGACCCTGCGCGAAACGCTCGGAGCCGGAGAAGGCGACTGGTTATTCTTCGTCGCGGACAAGAACCCCGTCGTCTTCGAGAGCCTGGGCCGCTTGCGGCTTCACTTCAGAGACCGCCTCGGTCTCGCCGACCCCGACGTGCTCGGAATGTGCTGGGTGACAGACTTCCCACTCTTCGAGTGGAACGAGGACGAAGGGCGCATCGAGCCGATGCACCACATGTTCACCATGCCCCGCGAGGAGGACCTGCCATTGCTCGACTCCGACCCTCTGCAGGTCATCGGCCAGCTGTACGACCTCGTGGCCAACGGCACCGAGCTCGCATCGGGGAGCATAAGGATCCACAACCCCGACCTGCAGCAGAAGGTCTTCGACGTCATCGGTATCGGACCCGAAGAGGCGCACAGGCGGTTCGGTACCATCCTCACAGCCTTCCGCTACGGCGCGCCGCCCCACGGTGGGATAGCACCAGGGATAGACCGGCTGGTTATGCTCCTCACGGACGAGCCGAACATCCGAGAGGTGATGGCGTTCCCAAAGACCCAGGCCGCCCGCGACGAGATGATGGACGCCCCCGGTCCCGTCTCGGAAGAGCAACTCAAGGAGCTGAACATCTCGCTCCGCCGCCGCCCCGGGGGCGAACAAGGCTCCGACCCCGCAGCCCGGCCCGGTGAGGGCAACAACTAGAGCGATGCACACCGACTACCGGCCTCCGGCGCCCGTGGCCCTCACCTTCGACGACGGGCCGGATCCCATCTGGACCCCCCTCGTGTTGGATGCCCTGGCCAGAGCCCGCGCCCGCGCCACGTTCTTCGTCGTCGCGCCCCGGGCCGCGCGTTACCCTTCGCTCATCTCCAGCATGCGGGAGAGGGGCCACGACGTCGCCTTTCACTGCGTGGAGCACGTCCGCCACGACGCCATGACGCGCAACGAGATCGAAGCAGACGTAAGAACAGGGCTGCTGGCGCTCGGGAGGTTAGTGCGCTACTGGCGAACGCCGTGGGGCTTCATCACACCGGCGACCGAAGTGGTGGCGGACAAACACCGGCTCCGGCTCGTCGGCTGGACCGCCGACACGGAGGACTGGCGGGGCGGGACGCCGGAGGAGATGCTCGCCCGCATAAGAGGTGGGATCTCGCCCGGCGCCATCGTACTGATGCACGATGGCGTCGGCCCTGGAAGTAAGCGTGAGGGTTGCCAAGAGACAGTGGATCTCGTAGGACCGCTCGTCTCTGTGGTGAGATCCCGCGGTCTGGAGCCCGCGACGTTGGACAAGCTCAGGCGCCCGCTACCGGACAGGAACCCGGACTTCCGGGCCAGGGGGGACGGCAACGAAAAAGTGCGTGGTGTGTGAGGGTTCTCTTTGCAAGGGACGTCTGCTCCTTTAGAGTATTATCGCGATGAGCGTATTCAGCGTTGGTAGAGAGAAACAAGATCTTCCGGCAGAGACCCACGACGTTCGGGCCATCCTCGCGAAGATCTCGGCCGGCGCATCAGAGAGGGACGCGAACCCCGCGTTTCCGGAAGATCCCTTTGTGCGGCTCGCGCCCACGGGAGCACTCGCGATTCCCGTTCCCGACCCCATTGGGAGTCAGGGGCGCCGCGCCACGTTCGCGGAGGAGTGGCGCGTACTGCGCGCGGTCGCCGGCGCCGACGGGTCCGTCGGCCGCATACTCGACGGCCACTTCAACGGCGTGGAACGCGTCTCGCTCCTGGCCCCCGAGCCCCTGCGCTCGAGGGAGCTGGAAGCCATCGCTGCGGGGAAACTCCTCCTCGGAGTGTGGGGCGCCGACCCGATACCGGGCGAGGGAGAGCCGGCTCGGCTGGTGCAAAAAGACGGCGGAGCGAAGCTTATCGGCGTCAAGACCTTCTGTTCGGGTGCGACTGGCCTGGACCGCGCGCTCGTCCTCGTGCACGGCCCCAGCCAGGGACCACCCCTTCTGGCTTACGTCGACCTCTCCGAAGGCTTAAGGGTAGACACTCGCTGGTTCAGGGGTGCTGGTATGCGGGCCTCAGAGAGCCACCGCGTCGTCTTCGAGGGAGCTCCGGTGCTCGCCGTTCTAGGAGAACCGGGCGAACTCGTAAGGGAACCCTACTTCAGCAGGGACGCCATCCGAACGGCCGTCACTTGGGCCGGCATCTCAGACACGGCCGTCGACGCCGCGCTCGACGTACTAGCCGCCAAAGCCGGGGATGGAGAGCCCGACGACGTCGTCTCCCTGGCGTCGGGCAGGATGATCGCGGCTCAAGGCACCATCGACCGGTGGCTCGCCTACGCCGCAGAACGCGCCGACGAGGACCCTGCTTCCCTACCAGGGATCTCTACGCAGATGCGTGAGTCCGTAGTCCGCTCGTGCCGGGGGATTCTCGACGAGGCGGCCAGGGCCGTCGGCTCCCACCCCTTCGCCGTCTCCGGCCCCCTGGACCGGGCGAAGCGGGATCTCGAACTCTTCCTCCTCCAACACCGTCTCGAGCCCGCCCTGGTACGCCGCGGCAGACAGGCCATCTCGGAGCGTCGACCATGAAAGGGCGACTCGGACGCGAATACTTCGAGGGACTCTACGCGGAATCGAATGATCCCTGGAACTTCGAGACGAGCGAATACGAGCGCAACAAATACGGGCGTACCCTAGAGGTCCTCGGCGAAAGGCGGTTCGAGAGGGCTCTGGAGGCGGGGTCTTCCATCGGCGTCTTTACACAGATGCTCGCCGGCCGCTGCGACGAGCTGCTCGCCGTAGACGTGTCGGAGCGGGCCGTGCTCGCGGCCCGCGAGCGGCTCTCGGGCCGCGAGCACGTCATCGTCGAGCGGCGCACGCTCCCCGAGGAGATGCCCGGTGGTCCGTTCGACCTGATCGTCGCCTCGGAGATTCTGTACTACTACACGGCCGAGGAGATGCTCGCGACGCTACTGGCCTTCGAGCGCGAGCTGGCCAGGGGAGGACTCCTGCTCGCGGTCCACTGGCGCAGGGAGACGAGAACTTACCCGCTGCAGGGTGACGAGGTGCACGAGCTACTCCTGGGGCACACCCGGCTCCGCAACATCGAGACCATCTACGAGCCCGATTACCGTCTCGATCTCTTCGAGGACCCGATGTGAACCGTGACCGACACCTGGTGATCGTCGGCGCCGGCCCCGCAGGCCTGGCGACGGCGCGGTCGTACAGGGAGGGTGGAGGCATGGGCCGGGTCACGATGCTGACCCCTGAGCCATACGCTCCCTACAGGCGTCCTCCGCTCACAAAGGAGTATCTGAGGGGAGAGGCGGCCCGCGAGGATCTACCCATCGAGAGCGACAACTGGTACGAGGAGAACGGCGTGGAACTCAGGCTTCTCGCCGGCGTGGGCGCGATCGACAGGGAGCGCCAGACCGTCACTACACACGAGGGTGAAGAGCTTTCCTACGATGTCTGCGTTCTGGCCACGGGCTCAGAGCCGGTACGTCCGCCCGTCCCTGGAGGCGACGACCCCGAGATCCTGACGATGAGGACGGTCGAGAACTCGACCCGCCTGCAGCACCGCGTCGGAGAAGGAGACAGGGCCGTCGTAGTAGGGAGCGGCTTCATCGGCTGCGAGGCGGCCGCATCCCTCTCGATGCGCGGCGCCGCGGTGATCCTGGCCAGCCACGAACGGTCGCCCCAGCGGAGGCGGCTCGGTCCCGAGGTCGGGGAACGCATCGAAAGTTGGCTGCGGGGTTTCGGCGTCGACCTCCGCCTCGGGGTCGGAATAGAAAGCGTCGAACGCAAGGATGGCGGCCTCGCCGTGTACCTCGACGACGGCGCCACCCTCGATACGGGGACCGTCCTCTTCGCGACCGGCGTCAGGCCCCGCATCCAGCTCGCCGCGGAGGTCGGTCTGGAGGTGGACCACGGGGTCATCACGGATTCGTCCATGCGTACGAGTGCGTCCGGGATCTACGCGGTCGGAGACATCGCCCAGGCCTACAACGAGTCCGCGGGGCGGCACCTCAGCGTCGAGCACTGGGGCGACGCACTGGAGCACGGACGGATCGCGGGGTCGGTGATCGCGGGCCGCGAAGCTGCGTGGAGCAGTATCCCCGGCTTCTGGTCCACGATCGGCGACAAGACGCTCAAGTACTGGGCCTGGGGCGACGGCTGGGACGAGCGACTCTTCGAGGACGATGGCGAAGCGTTCACCGTCTGGTACGGCAAAGAGGGTGTGCTCGTAGGGGTTCTCTCTCACGGCATGGATGAGGACTACGAGCGGGGACAAGGAAGGATCGAGAGCGGAGAACCCTTCTCCCGATGACGCTTTCATCGCCGCATCCTGCTCTCAGGGCCTGCGTCGTCGTGCCGGCCAGGGACGAGGAAGCGCTCATAGGTTCGTGCATCGAGGCGCTTGCAACGCAGGAGCGGGTCGCACACCACGAGTACGAAGTCTTCCTGGTACTGGATCGCTGTGCGGACGAAACAGAAGCACGCGCCCGCGAAATCTATGGCGTACATTCATCGCTGAAACTCCACTTCCTGGATGGTCCTGGCGAGGGCTCAGGGCCCGCCCGCAGGGTCGGGATGGATGCTGCATGCGCCCACCTTCTCCAGGTGGGGCGTCCCCACGGCCTCATAGCGTGCACGGACGCCGACACGGTTGTAGCGCCCGACTGGCTCGCCGCCCAGCTTCGGGCCGTCTCGGAGGGAGCCAGGGCGATCGGCGGGCGCATCGAACTCGCCGACGATGGCTCACTGCCAGGGCACGTCCGGCGCAGGCACGCCGAGGAGGGCCGGCGGCGGCACGAGCACCTTCTCTCCGATCCCTCCGGTGAGGCACAGCACTGGCAGTTCTCGGGCGCCTCCATGGCCCTTACGGCGGCTGCCTACGCGCAGGTTGGTGGCCTCGAACCGTTGACCGCCCTCGAAGACGAACAACTCGAGAAGGTTCTGCGCCACCACGGCGTGCCGATCCACCGCCTGCTATCCGTCAGGGTGACGACATCGCCCCGTCTGGTGGGTAGAGCCACACGAGGCTTATCGCACGACCTCGCCACAATGGCGGACAGCCTTGGTGAGGACAGGGCTAGGGGCTAGGCCCGGTCCTGTCTGTACTCCTGAATGCTCTCGTAGACTTCGTCGGGGAACTGCAGGTCCGCGTATGGGTTGCAGGCGTCAGGGTCGTCGGGGTCGGGGCAGATCGGAAAGTCCTGCTGCCTCTGATACTCCAGGATCTTCTCGCGCCCGGGCGGGCTGTAGCCTTTCTCTTCCACCTGCTGCACGAGGACCCTCATCTCCTGCTCGTCGGTATCCTGGTCCTTCGTCAGCAGCTCTAAGAGTTCGTCGTTGGAGACGAAGTGACGACCGATGATCGCGAAGACCAGGCGTCCGTAGTGGCCAATATCCTCGCCGTAGTCGAGCGCGTCGAGCATGTGGGCCATCATCGGGCTCTGGCGCAGGTCTTCTACCGGCATATGTATCGTCCTTTCTCGCTTGCGTACGCCCGAACTAAATGGATGCCCGATACACTCAATGTGAAACCGGCCACTATTAGATTGAGACGGCCCGGATCAGGTCCTTCGCCCCGTCGGCGACGGGCACGATGCGCTCCTCGCCCGACGACATGTCCCGCAGGGTACACACGCCTTGCGCGAGTTCGTCCTCGCCGAGTATGGCGGCGTACGAGGCGCCCGTGCGGTCGGCCTGCCTGAACTGCGCGCGCGTGCCGCGCCCTCCGTAATCCAGGTCGGCGGAGATTCCTTCTTCCCTGAGGGCGCCGGCCAACCCTATCGCGTCGATACGGGCCTCGGGGGCCAGGGTCACGAAGAAGACGTCGAGCGAGCTCGTTGTCTCCCTCGATGCCGCGGCAAGGAGCATGCGCTCGACGCCCGAACCGAAGCCGATCCCCCCTAGGTCGGGCCCTCCGAGGTCTGAGATCAGGGCGTTGTACCGGCCGCCGGCCCCGACGGTGTCCTGCGCCCCCAGGGCACCGCTCTTGGCCTCGAAGACCGTCATCGTGTAGTAGTCGAAGCCCCGCACGAGACCCTCGTCCATCTCGTGCGGGACGCCGACCGCCTCCAGCCCTTCCCGCACTGTGGCGACGTGCTCAGCGGCTTCCTGGCTCAGGTACGCGCTTATTCTCGGCGCCTCCGCCAGGACGGCCTGTGTATTCTCATGCTTGGAGTCGAAGGTGCGTAGCGGATTGGTATCCATGCGGGCGACCGAGTCGGGGTCGAGCTCTCCCACGTACTTCTGGAGGTAGGCGCGCAGTTCCGGCGCGTAGGTGTTGCGGGTCTCCATGTCGCCGATATTGTTGAGGTAGACTACCTCTTCTTTCACGCCGACGGCCTGGTGGATGGCGTAGAGGAGTGAGATCACCTCGACGTCCACGAGCGGGTCCGACGTGCCGAGGGCCTCTACCCCGATCTGGGTGTGCTGCCTGTAGCGGCCCCTCTGCTGGCGTTCCTGGCGGAACATCGGACCGATGTAGAACAGCTTGATCGGCTGCGCAAGCTTGTACAGATTGTGCTCGATGTAAGCGCGCACGGCTCCCGGAGTTCCCTCTGGCCTGAGCGCCATCTCCCTCTCGCCCTTATCCCGGAAGCTAAACATCTCTTTCTGGACGACGATGTCCGAAGCCTCTCCGGCTGTCCTGGCGAACAGCTCGATCTCCTCGAAGATGGGCGTGCGTATCTCGGAGTAGTTGTAGCGACCAATGACCTCCCGCGCCCGTTCCTCGACGAAGGTCCACAACTCTGCCCTCTCGTAAGTCTCCCGTCCGCCAGGGAAGACGTCGTAGGTGCCCCTCGGTCCCCTGTACCTCACGAGAGACCAGGAGGTAGATAAGGATTCGTTCTCAGTTCCTCGACCGCCGTGAGGACGGGGCCGTGGCCCGTGTAGAGGCGCGTCTCTTCTTCCCAGAGCGGGATCACCCTGCGGATGGAACCCTCGATCTCCTCCCACGAAGCGCCAGGGATGTCGGTCCGGCCCACGCTCCCCGGCAAGATCAGGTCACCGACGATCTGGTCGTGACCCAAGACGAACGTCACGGAGCCGGGGGAATGCCCCGGCGTGTGAAGTACCCTGATACCGAGACCGGCGATATCGAGCGCCTGCCCGTCTTCGAGTGGCTCGTAGTCTCTGACCTTCCCCTCGGCGTCCGCGGGGTGCATGTAGACGGGGGCGCCTGTCTCCCTACGTACCCGATCCAGGGCATCGATGTGGTCGGCGTGGCCGTGGGTCACCAGGATCGCCGCCACCCGCGCTAGGGTGGCACCGAGGATCTTCTCCGGCTCGGCACCGGCGTCGACGATTATGTCGCCTTCAGGGGTGTGGACGACGTATGAGTTGACCTCGAAGCCGTCCATAGAGAGAGTGACCTGTTCGATATCGCTCACCGGCGAGCCTCCTGGCGCTCCAGTGGTGTGCCGTCGCGGGAGACCCTGTAGACGTCGTAGACGTCGGGGATGCTCCGGATCTTGCGGATTACCTCCTCGACGTGCTGCACACTCGCGGCCTTGAATGCGAACCTGCTAAGGGCCGTCCTGTCCTCGATGGTATCGACCCTCGCGGAGACGATGTTGACGCCGGCATCCGAGATCGTGGTCGTTATGTCCTTCAATAGATGCATCCGGTCGAGGGCCTCGACCAGCAGCTCGACGGTGAAGAGCTTTTCGGAACCCTTGGCCCACTCGACCTCGACAAAGCGCTCCGGGTCCCTGGCCTGCAGCGCCCCGGCGTTCACGCAGCCCGCGGAATGGACTACGACGCCGCGGCCTAAAGAGACATAGCCGACGATCTCGTCGCCGGGCATCGGGGTGCAACAACGCGCCAGCCGCGTCAGGATCCCGCTCGATCCGACCACGCGCACCCCTGTCTGTTCGTCGGTTCCGCTCTCGGGGAGAGGGAGCGGGGCGAGCGCGGGGCTCTGCTCCCTGGGCCTTTCCTCTTCTTCCTTAGGCTGTACCTGCTCGACGAGTCGCCCCGCCACGTTCTCGGCCGAGAGCACGCCGGCCCCGACGGCGGCGAACATATCATCCGGCGACGATTTGTTGGTCGCGCGGGCCACGTCCTCCAGAATGCCAGAGGGGATCTTCCCGATCCGCCGCTTCTTGAGGAGGGTCAGGATCTTCTCGCGCCCCAGGCTCAGGTTGTCTTCACGGTCGGCCTTGTTGAAGAACTGCCTGATCTTGTTCCTCGCGCGTCCGCTCTGGACCACAGCCAGCCAGTCGCGGCTCGGCCCCGAGTTCTTGCCCGTAATGACCTCGACCCTGTCGCCGGAGACGAGCTCGGAGTCGAGGGGGACGATACGATCGTTTACCCTGGCCCCTATCGTGCGGTGGCCGACCTCGGTGTGGACGTGGTAGGCGAAGTCGATCGGCGTGGCCCCGCTCGGAAGGCTGACCACGTCGCCCTTCGGCGTAAAGACGAAGACTTCCTCGGCGCCGAGTTCACCCTTCAACGACTCCATAAAGTCGCTGGCATCCGTCGTCTCTTGCTGCCACTCCATCATGCTCTTGAGCCAGGTCAGTCGGTCCACCTGACGGTCGGTAAGGCCATGCTTGTACATCCAGTGAGCAGCGATGCCGTACTCCGCCGTCGTGTCCATCTCGGAGGTCCGGATCTGTATCTCCAGTAGCTTCCCCTCGTTGGACATTACGGTCGTGTGAAGCGACTGGTACATGTTGAACTTGGGCATCGCTATGTAGTCCTTGAAACGCCCAGGGATGGGCTTCCAGATCGAGTGTATGACGCCAAGCGTACCGTAGCAGTCGCGCACGCCGTCGACGACGACCCTAAGGCCGGCCAGGTCGTAGATCTCGTTGAACTCCTTGTTGCGACGCACCATCTTGTTGTAGATGGAGTAGAAATGCTTGACCCTACCGTGGACCTCCGCCTCTATCCCCGTCTCCCGCAAGTGCCGCAAAAGCTCGGCCGCCGTCCCGTTGATAAACGCCTCCCTGTCCCCACGCCTGGCGGCGACGAGGCTCTTTATCTCCTCGTAGCGTCGCGGGTGTAGGGTCGCGAAAGAGAGGTCCTCGAGCTCCCACTTGATGGAGTAGATCCCCAGCCTGTGCGCGAGGGGGGCGTAGATCTCCAGCGTCTCCGTCGCCTTGCTCAGTTGGGTCTCGCGCTTGAGATAGGCTAGCGTCCTCATGTTGTGCAGCCTGTCGGCGAGCTTGATGATGATCACGCGCACGTCGCGGCTCATGGCCACGATCATCTTCCTCAGAGATTCGGCCTGCGCCTCTTCCAGGTTGCCCGAAGGGAGACGCTTGAGCTTGGTGACCCCGTCGACTATCTCGGCCACCTCATCACCGAAGCGTTCCGACAACTCCTCTTTGGTTACGCCCGTATCCTCGAGCACATCGTGCAGTAACGCGGCGGAGATGGTCGTAGGGTCGAGGCGCAACTCGGCGAGGACGTCGGCCGTCGCGAGGGGGTGGTAGACGAAAGGCTCGCCGCTCTTACGAGTCTGGCCCCTGTGCGCCGCGTGCGCAGCGTTGTAGGCGTCGGCGATCAACTCCTCCGTCCCCTCGGGCGCGTAGGAGGCCACCTTCTCGATAAGAGAAGATATAGTTACGCCAGGCGCCGGTATGGCCTTCGGGCGTTCCTCTGTACGGACGGGTTCCATAGCGAAATTATACCAGTAAGGCTTCAGGCATCAGGTATTGGAAGCTAGTCGTGCCCTAGACGTGGACATTCTCCAAGCACTCTTCCCGAAGCCCAACACCTGAAGCCTGTAGCCTGAAACCTATAACCTCCCCGACCTGAAAATTATCGCGAGGAGGATGATGGTCTGAATGATGGAGAGGGTAAACCCGAGGAAGCTGACGAGGGGCGCGCCGACGAAGGGCACCTGCGGACCTGCGACGTAGAAAGCGCCGAGCATCGATGACCCGACGAAGAGTGCGGCCGTAATGACGGCGAAGACCAGCCGGTTTGCGAGAACGTCCACGCTGCCGAACAGGTCGTTGAGGCCGTGGTGCTTGAGTTGCACTTCGAGCTCACCGTCGGCGACTTCGGTGAGTAGCTGCCTGATCTGCTCGGGATAGTCCTCGAAGTAGCGCGCGTACTCCAGCGCACGCTCCTCGGCGGCCTCCGCCAAGACCTGTGGTCTGTAGCGTCCGGAGAGGAGCCTCTGGGCGTAGGGCCTGGCGACCTCGTAGACGTTGATGGTCGGGTCAATGGAGCGGGCGAGTCCTTCTGCGGTCACTAGCGCCTTGGTGAGCAGAGGGAAGACGGGCGGCATCCTGAGTCTGTAACGGCGCGCGAGCGCGACGAGTTCCGAGAGCGCCTGGCCCAGGGTTACCTCGCCCACCGAGAGCCCGGAGTACTTGTTGAGGAACTCCCGCAGGTCCCGAATCAGGTCGCCGCGCACCTCCGTCGCGTAGCTTACACCGAGCCGTTCGAGGGCCCGCAGGGCGGCGGCGGCGTCACGCTGTATCACGGCTATAAAGAGCCTCGAGAGCGCTTCGATGTCACCCTGGCTCATGTAGCCGACCATGCCGAAATCCAGCAGCGCGAGATCCCCGCCGGGTGTCAGGAGCAGGTTGCTCGGGTGGGGGTCCCCGTGGAAGAACCCGTCCTCGAAGGCCATCTTGAAGATCGCCTCTGCCCCCATAGCGGCGACGCGCCGCCGCTCGGAGGGAGAGAGCATGAGCGGACGGATGTCCCTGAACCTGGTCCCCTCGATGAACTCTTCCGTGAGCACCCTCGGGGTCGAGAGCCCGAGATAGACCCCGGGGATAACCACCTGCGACCCCGAGAAGTTGGCCGCGAAGCGGCGCGCGTTCTCTGCCTCTGCCGTGTAATCCAGCTCGCGCCTGACAACGACCTCGAACTCGGCCACGAGGCCTCGCACGTCGACAAAGAGCCTACGCCCGAACCTCCTGTCGAGCAAAGCGGCGAACTCCCGCATGAGCTCGAGGTCCCCAGCCACCCTACGGGGCGCCTCGGGCCGCTGCACCTTGATGGCCACACTCTCCCCACTACGCAGCACGGCCCTGTGGACCTGCCCGATGCTCGCCGAGCCGAGCGGAATGGGGTCGAACGTGGCGAACAACTCATCGACGGGGGCCCCTAGCTCCTCCTCTATAATCTCCTGGGCGACACCTGCCGGCATGGGCGTTGCCGTGTCCTGGAGCTTCTGGAGCTCGGAGAGCACGCCTTCGGGCAGTATGTCCGAGCGCGTGGAGAGGACCTGACCGAACTTGACGAAGGTCGGCCCGAGATCGTCGAGGGTGAGCCGCAGCCTGACGCCGAAGTTCGGCGCGAAGACCTGCTGCAGGCCCCTCTTCTCCCTCCTGTCCCGCCTAACGTCGAAGACGAAGCCGAAGCCGTGGCGCACCAGAACGCGGCTGATCTGGGAGAAGCGCCTGAGGTTCCCCGACCGGGCGGCCTGGGAGATCCCGCCATTCGCCACGCGCGCGTCCTTCTGCTACAGTCCCGGCGGCGTCTCGGGGGCGTCGCCGCGTTCGGGCGGAGCCTCAGGTTCGCCCGCAGGCGGAGGAGGCGCCGCGGGACGGTCCTCGAGCATCCTCACCCTGTGCTCCAGCTGCTCGATGCGAAAGAGCAGATCCTCGTAGTCCTCCCTGGTGGGAACTCCACCCCTTCTTAGGCCCTGCTGCAAAGAGGCGTCGACCAGCGAACGCGCCCCCGTCGAACGCTCGCGGGCGCGGTTCATAACGTCGTTGACCACCGTGCGGCCCTCTTCACGCTCGATGCGGCCCTGCTCTACGAGAGAGTCCACGATCTGCTGCACCTTGTCCCGCGTCGCGGCAGCGGCGCCTATCTGCAGCAGGATCAAACGCTCCAACGTCTCGCCAAGCGTTCCACGCATAACTACCTCCATGTGTCGGGTCCACCACCTACATGATAACCAAGCCGCAAGTTGTTGGGCCACATAGCGGCGCTCGCCGCTACGTGGAGCGTGCGGCCTGGAGCTTTCCGGCGCGCCAGGCTTTGTAGAGCGAGAGGACCGGTGATGCGATGAAGATGGAGCTGTAGGTGCCTGCGGCGATCCCGACCAGGAGGGCGAAGGCGAAGTCGCTCAGGGTCGCTTCGCCGAAGATCAGGAGCGCCACTATCGGGATGAGGCTGAAGATGGAGGTGTAGATCGAACGCCTTATGACCTGGCGGATGGAGCGGTTTATCATCTCGTCGAAGCGGCGCCTGTTGTAGCCCACCGTGGGGGCGTTCTCCCTGATCCTGTCGAAGATGATTATGGTGTCGTAGATCGAGTACCCGAGCACCGTGAGGATGGCGACGACGGTGACCAGGCTGACCTCCCTGCCGACGATGGCGTAGAAACCTACGGTTATCAGCATATCGTGAACGAGCGCGGCCATCGTAGCGAGGGCGAAGGAGAACTCGAACCGAAAGCTGATAAACACCACGATTATTATCAGCGCGGCAACCACGGCCTGCAGCGCCTGGTTTCTGAGCTGCTGGCCGAACGCGGGGCTCACGGTCGTGACGCTTACCTCCCCCCCGAACGCCCGGCTCAGAGAGTCGCGTACCTGGCTCTGCTCCTGCTGAGAGCTTACGACCGGGGTCCGCACTTCGTAGCCGTTCTGCCCCAGGGTCGTTACGACGGATTCCCCCGCAAGGTCCTCCGGCAGCGCGGCGCGCACCTCGTCGTCGCTGAGCTGGCGCTCGGCGTTGGCGACGGTGAACTGCGACCCTCCCTGGAAGTCTATCCCGAAGTTGAGGCCGCCCAGCGCTATGGCAATACCCCCCGCAATCAGCAACACGGCCGAGATCGAGAAATACAGCTTCCAGCCGCCGACGAAGTCTACCTTCTCGAACACGCCTACCTCACCCTGGCCTGTTGCGCCGCGGAGATACTCGACTTTGAGACCCCCATCAGGGGGGGCGAGAGGTGGATGCCGCGGTCGGAGAGCAGCCCGAGGAGTGCGCGGGTGATCACGATCGCCGTGAACATCGAGAGCACGACCCCGATGGCTAGCAACACGGCGAAGCCCCTGACCGATCCGCTGGAGAGCGCGAACAGGATGAACGCCGTGATAAGGGTCGTTACGTTACCGTCCAGGATCGCCCTGAAGCCCTTGTCGTAGCCGGCCTGGATCGCGCTCCGCGGCGTCTTGCCGCGCCTGACCTCCTCCTTGATGCGCTCGAAGATGACGACGTTGGCATCGGCGGCGACCCCGATACTGAGAACGATGCCGGCGATCCCCGGAAGCGTCACGGTGATGGGGATGATAACGATCAGACCCCAGAGCAGAAACGCGTAGATGAGCAGGGCGATATCGGCGACTATGCCGAGCGCCCTGTAGATCACGAGCAGCAAGATAAGCACGAGCCCGAACCCCACGAGCGAGGCCAGAAGCCCGCTCTCCAAGGACCTCAGGCCTAGCGTCGGGCCCACGGTGGTCTGGGAGATCACCTGCATGTTGACTGGAAGCGCGCCGGTGTTTAGTACGGTCTCCAGCTGCCTGGCCTCGTCCTCGGGAAGACCACCAGGCAGCCCGTCGTTGGAGATAGAGATGTTCTGGCCCAGTGGTTCCTGCACGGTGGGCGCGCTCTGGATATCTTCGTCGAGCGCGATGGCGAGCCGCGCAGGCTCCCCGCTGGCGAGCGAGTCGTTCACCATACTCTGGGTAAGATCCCCCATCTGCCTGCCGCCCTCCGCCGTGAGCTCCAGGCTTACGATGCGCTTCCCTGTGGTCTGGTCGAACTCCACGCTGGCCCCGTTCTGCTTGAGCGCATCGCCCGTCAAGTCGGGTTCTTTGTTGACGATATAGCCTATGACTTCGATGCCATCGCCCTGCAGAGCAGGCGTCTCGCTGAACAGGATCTTCGTCTTCCCCTTCTCGTATGCATCGTCCCCCTCGAGGTTCTCTCTGATTTCGTCTTTAGTAGCGGCCACCTCGTTAGCGGCGACGACCTGTGGGGGCTCCGTCAGCGAGGGGTCGGAGGCGAGAACCTGGTAGAAGCCGAGCTGGGCCGTACTGCCGATGATGCGGATCACCTCTTCAGGGTTCTTCACGCCGGGGATCTGGACCACGATCTGGTTCTCCGCCTGCACCCTGACGTCGGGCTCGGTCACGCCGAGGCGGTCTATGCGCTGCCGGATGAGGTCGGCCGACTGCTCCATCTCCTCGCGGGTCACCTTGCCCCCGCCTGTCTGGGAACCCTCTAGCTGCGCGCTTACGCCGCCCTGGAGGTCGAGGCCGAGCTGGGTCGACTCGGTCACGGGCTGATCTATAAAGATGAAGTAGGCGGCCACCCCGAGCAGGACGACCACAACGGCCAGCACGATCAAGTTGTTTCGACGACTACCCATAAGATCGGAAGATCATTCTAGCCTATCTGCAGCCAATCAGCTTGTCAGCACACCCCCCTAAAGGCGTCGAATCATCCTGTCGGTCCAGGAATTCGGTGTCGAAACTTGTGCTACGTTAATGAACGCAGAGATGAGGTGGCATAGCGGGAGGGCTGTAGGAATACATAGGACGATTCGTCTCTGGTGGCTGCTGACCCTGGTCGTAGTAGTCTCGGGGTGTTCGTCGGACGGCTCGTTTACCACAGGTAATGAGCGCCACAATGGCCGGTCCGACAGTTCTTACCAGGACGGCCGGGATCGTACTTCCACCGGTGTCGGCAGGGTGATCGCTGCCGGGACCATGACGGCCGCGCGGGCGGCCCACACAGCGACGCTCTTGCCCGATGGCCGCGTTCTCATCGCCGGCGGCTGTACGCTCGACAGCTGCGAGATAGAAGAAGGCGGCGCGTCGGCCGAGTTGTACGATCCGAGGGTAGGGTCCTTCGCGAAGACGGGCACGATGGGCACGGAACGGGTCAGCCACACCGCGACCCTGCTCCCGAACGGCGAGGTGCTCCTGGTGGGCGGCTGGGATCGCGACGGGGTATTGGCCAGCGCCGAGCTCTACGATCCTGCAGCAGGAGACTTTTCCCCCACCGGCAGCATGGCTACGCGCAGGGCCGCCCACACCGCAACGCTGCTACCCGACGGGAAGGTCCTGATCGCCGGGGGATTCAACGGCGATCAAAGTGTTCCCAGCGCGGAGGTCTACGATCCCTGGACGGAGACTTTTTCGCGTACTGGCAGCATGGCGACACCACGATCGGCCCACGCGGCTGAGCTTCTGCCGAAGGGCAGAGTCCTCGCCACCGGCGGGAGCGATTCGCAGGAGGCCATCGTAGCGAGCGCGGAGATCTATGACCCCCTCACTGGCAGGTTCGCCAGAACCGACAACATGACGGTGAATCGCTACAAACACGCGGCAACCCGGCTTCGAGATGGCAGAATCCTCATCCTCGGCGGCTCGAATGCTGACGACTTCTACGGCAAATACGCGAGTGCGGAGGTCTTCGATCCCGCATCGGGCACCTTTGCCCCCGTTGGTGACATGGACGCAGAGCGTTTCAAGCTGCCCGATGCAGTAGCGACTCTGAGCAGTGGCGAAGTCCTGGTCGGAGGAGATAGTGAGCGAGCGGAGATCTACGAACCTGAGTCGAAAGCCTTCCGCACCGTCCATGGAAGTCTGGGAGCAGCGCGCAACTTCGCGACCGTGACGACGCTATCCGAAGGCCTGGCGCTCATCGCAGGAGGCTACGACCAGAACCTGCACCTCGCATCGAGGACTTGGCTTTACGTCCCCGAAGGGGAGCCAGCACCCGATGTTCGTCAGTCCCCTTCGTAGCGGGAGATCCAGGCCCGCGACCACTCCTCATAGCGGCCTGCTCTTATCTCACGCCGCGCCCTCAGGCAAAGATCTACGCTAAAGCGGACATTGTGCAGCGTAACGAGCCTGTGGCCGAGTAGCTCGTTCTCCTTTACGAGATGGGCCAGATATGCCCTGCTGTAGCCGGTGCACGCCTCACAGGAGCAGCCAGGATCGAGCGGCCCGAAGTCCGTGCGAAACCGCGCGTTCTTGAGGTTGATACGGCCATCCCGGGTCATGGCCGCGCCGTGGCGGGCCAGGCGTGTCGGGAGCACGCAGTCGAACATGTCTACCCCGAGAGCTATGACTTTTAGGGTCCCGACCGGGTCCCCGATCCCCATAAAATACCTCGGCTTCTCGGCGGGCAGCCTGGGCGCGGTAAGCGCCAGAGTCTTTAGCATCTCCTCTCGCGACTCACCGACCGAGAGCCCTCCCACGGCGTAGCCGTCGAACCCGATCTCGACCGTCAGCCCGAGGCTCTCCTCCCTCAGGTCGGGGTAAAGTCCTCCCTGCACGATCCCGAAGAGGGCCTGATCTCTCCTTTCGTGCGCCTCCTTGCACCGCCGCGCCCATCGCGCGGTCCGCCGCAGCGACTCCTCGTGGTATTCGCGGCCCGCATTTGCAGGCGGACACTCGTCGAGGACCATGGCCACGTCCGAGCCGAGCTGCTCCTGGACCCTCGTCGTCAACTCTGGGGTGAATACGTGCGGCGACCCATCGTACACGGATGCGAACTTCACCCCCTCTTCCGAGATACGCCGCGTCTGGGCCAGCGAGAAGACCTGGTAGCCGCCCGAGTCGGTGAGGATAGGGCCCTCCCAGCCCATGAATGCGTGGAGCCCACCGGCCTCTTTGATGAGGTCAGATCCCGGCCTCAAATAGAGATGATACGTGTTCCCGAGCACGATGCCGGCCCCGACCTCCCGCAGGTCCCCAGGCGTGAGCCCCTTGACGGTTCCCTTCGTCCCTACAGGCATGAAGGCCGGCGTCTCCACCTGACCACGCGGCGTACTCAGGACTCCGGCGCGCGCCTCACCGTCGCGGGCGACGATTTCTATGGCGACGGGTGCGCCTACCTCTGCCGTCCGCCGTCGAGAAGGAGCATCGCGTCCCCGAACGAGTAGAAACGGTAGCGCTCCTTCACTGCTATCCTATACGCCTCTCTGACCAGCTCCTCGCCCCCGAAGCTCATCACCATCGCCAGGAGCGTGGAGCGTGGCAGGTGGAAGTTCGTCAGCAACGTGTCCACGGCCAGCCAGCGGTAGCCAGGATACACGAAGAGCTCCGACTCCCCTTCCCTCTCGCCGGTCGCAGTCCAAGTCTCGAGCGTGCGGGCGACGGTGGTTCCGGCGACGACTACCCGTCGTGCCGCCTCTACGATCCGCTCCGCCTCCGGTGGCACGCTGTAGCGCTCGGCGTGCATCCTGTGCTCCTCGAGCCTCTCTGTTCTCACGGGCGTGAACGTACCCACCCCGACGTGAAGCGTTATCCTGGCAATCGTGGCTCCGGCCCGCGCCGCGCCTTCCAGGACCTTCTCCGTAAAGTGGAAGCCGGCCGTTGGCGCGGCGGCGGACCCTTCGTTGCGCGCGTAGACGGTCTGGTAGCGGCTCTCCGTCTCGGGCGTGGGACTGATGTAAGGCGGGAGCGGCATCTTGCCGCTGCGATCCAGCAGGCCTCGTACGTCGGGGGCAGAGACGGCCCAGTGCCCGTCGCCGAGGCTCTCTACTATCTGCAGCCGATCCCCACCGGCCAAAAGTCCGAGTCCTGGTTTGAGGCGTTTGCTTGGCCTGGCCAGGACCTCCCACGCGCCACCGCGATCAGGCCCAAGGTCCCGGAGGAATAGCAGTTCCACCCCACCGCCCGTCGGCTTTTTGGCCTCGAGCCTGGCGGGAAGCACCTTCGTCTCGTTCAGGACGAGCGCATCGCCGGGCAGCAGGAATCCTGGCAGGTCCCTGAACGTGTGGTGGGAGATCGTGGTGCGCCGGACGTCTACGACCATCAATCGCGAGGCATCACGCGGCTCCGCAGGACTCTGGGCGATGAGATCCTCGGGAAGCTCGTAGTCGAGCTCGGAAGTGAGCACCCTAGCGGCGGAAGACGAAGTTCAGAACGATGGTGCCTACGACGGAGAGAAGGATCATGAGCCCTATCGGGAAATAGAAGGTGAAGTTACCCCGCCTCAATACCAGGTCGCCGGGAAGCCGGTCTACCCCGAAACGACCGAGCAAAAAGAGCAGCCCCCCGAGCACGAGCAGCACGACCGCACCGCCGATCAATAACTTTCCTAAGCCTTCGAGTCCCACGATCCTATTCTATGCCCGCCCCGCCCGATGTCCACACGCACGACAACGCCGTTGGATCAGGAAGTCTCTTCGCGGTCGAGTTCAGCGAGGAGCCCCTCGACGTCGAGGGGCCTCGTCACCATCGCGAGTCCGCCTTCGGGGGTACGCGGCCACTCCTCTTGCGGACGGTCCCGATACAGCTCGACGCCGTTGCCGTCGGGGTCCTGCAGGTACAGCGCCTCAGAGACGCCGTGGTCTGAGGCACCGTCGATAGGGTAGTTGGAATCCAGGAGCCACTTGAGGGCTAGGGCTAGGTCCCGCCGCTCGGGATAGAGGATGGCGAGGTGGAAGAGCCCTGCAGAATGGGGCGGAGCCGGGCCGGCGTTGCGGCTCATCCAGGTGTTCAGGCCGATGTGGTGGTGGTAGCCGCCCGCGGAGAGGAAGACCGCATCGTCGCCATACCACTGGGTTACCTCAAAGCCAAGTATGTCTCTGTAGAAGCCAAGGGCTCGCTCGATATTCGCCACTTTCAGGTGAACGTGGCCGATGCTTGTCCCAGGGTTCACTACCCGCCTGGTTCGCTCGCTCGTCTCCATTCCTACTCCCAGTCCTCGATCTCACTCACCTTGATTCTACCGCCGCCATCCGAAGTCGTTTGCGACCAGGAAGGATGACACCCCCAAGCCAGCGAGAACGGCGCACAAACACAAGCTGAAATGCTGACGAGCGAGGACCGCAAGGCCCGAGCGTGCTGACAAGGCGCGAAGCGCAGTGCTGGCAAGCTGAGGCGAAGCCGAAGCGTGTTGGCACGCTGGCACGGCGCTTCTGCGCTCCCTATACTCGGGGAGCCGTCATGTGATCCAGGAGGAGAGAACTATGGAGACCACGGACACCAGGCGAAGGAGCCGCACCATACTCGAGGGACGCGATCGTGCTCCCGCCCGTTCATACCTCAAAGGCATGGGCTTCTCCGACGAGGACCTGAGCAAGCCCATAGTTGGCGTGGCCCACTCCTGGATCGAGACGATGCCGTGCAACTACAACCACCGGCATCTGGCGGAGCAGGTGAAAGAGGGCGTCAAGGAGGCCGGTGGCACACCGATGGAGCTGAACACCATCTCCATCTCGGACGGCATAACCATGGGGACGCAAGGGATGAAGACATCCCTCGTGAGCCGGGAGGTGATCGCCGACTCCATAGAGCTTGTCGGGCGCGGCCACATGTTCGACGCTATGGTAACCATCGTCGGCTGCGACAAGACCATCCCGGCAGCCGCCATGGCCCACGCCAGGCTCGGCGTACCGGGCGCCATCGTCTATTCCGGCTCTATAGCCCCGGGCCGATTCAAGGGTCACGACGTGACGATCCAGGATGTCTTCGAGGGTGTCGGGGCCAACGCCGCGGGCAAGATGTCCGATGAGGACCTGCTCGATCTGGAGGAGCACGCCTGCCCTGGAGCGGGAGCGTGCGGCGGACAGTACACGGCGAACACCATGGCGATGATCCTGGAGTTCCTCGGCCTCTCGCCGATGGGCTCGGCCGGCCCTCCAGCCCTCGACGGCCGCAAGGACGAGATCTCCGCCCGTGCCGGCAGGCTGGTCATGGAGTTGCTCGAGCGCGGCCTCACACCGGAGCGCATCCTCACCCGTGAGGCGTTCGAGAACGGTATCGCTGCCGGCGCCGCGACCGGAGGCTCGACCAACCTCGTATTACACCTGCTCGCGATCGCGCGCGAGGTCGGGGTCCCCCTCGACATCGACGACTTCGATCCCGTGAGCAGCCGCACCCCGATCATCGCCGATCTCAAACCTGGGGGCCGCTACACGGCCGTCGACGTCGACCACGCCGGCGGGAGTCGGCTGCTCGGCAAGCGCCTGCTCGACGCCGGCCTCATAGACGGGACCCAGCTTACCGTCACGGGCCACACACTCGCCGAGGAGGTCGAGGGCGCCGAGGAGACGCCAGGACAGGACGTTATCGTCCCCGTCGAAGAACCGCTGAGGCGTTCGGGTGGACTCGTGATCCTCAAGGGCAACCTGGCACCGGATGGCTGCGTGGTCAAGGTCGCGGGCTACACCCGCCTAGAGCACACGGGCCCTGCCCGCGTCTTCGACTCCGAGGAGGACGCCATGAAAGCCGTGCAGGCCGGAGGAATCACCGATAACGACGTGGTGGTGATCCGCTACGAGGGCCCTAAGGGCGGACCAGGGATGCGCGAGATGCTCGGCGTCACCGCGGCCCTCGTCGGGCAGGGTCTCGGCGAGACCGTCGCCCTCCTAACTGACGGCCGCTTCTCCGGCGCCACCCGCGGCCTGATGGCCGGCCACGTTGCGCCCGAGGCGGCCCATCGCGGCCCGATAGCAGCCCTGGAAGACGGTGACACTGTTAAGTTCGACATCGAGAACAGGACCCTGAGCGTCGCTCTTCCGACAGAAGAGCTAGAATCCCGTCTGGCGGACTGGGAGGAGCCTGAACCCCGCTTCGCGACCGGGGTGATGGCAAAATACGCGGCCCTCGTCTCGTCGGCCTCAGAAGGTGCCGTTACGGATCCCAAGCTCGGATCTGCAGGGTAGGAATCAGTCTCCGTTTACCCCACGGTCCTCGATTTTCCAACACGGATTGGACGAGCATTCTACACAGCCGGCGAGTAAAGGGGCGAACTTCAGCCGAGAATCGATCGGTAATGTAGGTTACGCCTCTTCGCCGACAACCTCCGAGATGACCTCTTCCAAGGACATCGCGTGGCCAGCGGCCCACGCCGCGTCGAACGCCCTGTCTCCGAGGGTCGCGCGGGCTGCGTTCGTGGCGTAGTCGTGATCCGTGCGACCAATGGGCGGAACGAACGTTCCGAGCGCTTCGCGCTGCGCGGCGGAGGCCCCCAAGAGCCGTGCCGCCCGTTCGGGTCTGTCCTGCATCGCCTCCGCGCGGGCCATACCTCCCAGGCAGATTACGGCGTCAAACGTGAAGCCGAACCGTTGCGCCAGTCGAAGGCTCTCCTTGAGTAACTCCGAGGCCCGCTCGGCTCTGCCCACCTGGCACTCTATGCTCCCGAGCCGGGAGAGCGTGATGGCGAGCGCGTTGGCGACGCGCAAAGGATATTTTGTCTGCCGTAACGAGGCCGCGCTCTCTTCCAGCAATACCCTGGCCCGTTCGAGGTCTCCCTGCGCGCGCAAGGCATCCGACAGGGTGCAAACGGCGAGGCCAGCGCCGAAGGCGCTACCAAACTCGCGGGATATGGCGAGTGCCTGTTCGCTCAGGTGCACCGCCCGATCGTAGTCACCCCTATGGTACGCCGCGACTCCCAGCTCACGCAGCGGACCGCTGGTACCTTTTCTGTGGCCCATGTTCCGATATAGGATCAGGCTTTGCTCGTAGAGTTCGACCGCGCTGTCGTAGTCTCCCTGGCCGCTTGCCAACATGCCTGTCACCAGGTGGAGAAACGCCCAACGGCGCGCGGAGAGCGTGGGTTCGGCCACCCCGCCCTCCGGTTGTCCCAGCGCCAGCACCGCCTCCAACCACCGGCGGCCCTCGGTAATGTGGTAGCGCTCCGGCCAGAACCGCCACAACGCAAGGGCTAGCCGCGTCCCGATATCCACCTGCCGGTGCCGGATCGTCCAGCGGAGCGCCGCCCGCATGTTGTCGTGCTCCCGGTCGAGGACCGCCAGCCACCCTGTGAGCATCCGGGCTGAAACCTCCGGCTGCGCGGCCTCAGCCAGCTCCAGGTAATACATCGCGTGCGCGCGATGCACTTCCTCGGCCTCACCGTCTGAGTCGAGGCGCTCCGCGGCGAATTCTCGGACCGTCTCCAGCATCGTGAATCGCCGTTCGTCACCCCCAGGCTCTAAAGAGGCTTCGACCCGCGACACTACCAGGCTGTTGTCCACCAGGGATGCCAGGATCTCCAGAACTTCCATCTCCTCGGGCATACCGGGTCCGCAAACGGCCTCCGCAGCCTCCAGGGAAAAGTCACCCGCGAAGACCGCGAGTCGCCCGAACAGCGCCCGCTCGGCGGGTCCCAGGAGATCGTAGCTCCACGCGACCGCGTCGCGCAGTGTCTGCTGCCGCTCCGGCAGATCGCGCGCCCCCCCAGAGAGCAGGGGCAACCGGAGTTCCAACCGGTCGAGCAGCGCCTTCGGCGAGAACAGCTTGACCTTCGCGGCCGCCAACTCGATCGCCAGCGGCAGCCCGTCGAGCCGCTTGCAGATCTCAGCAACCGCGGCCTCGTTCCCCGCACGCACCTCGAAGCCAGGAAAGACCTCCATCGCACGTTCCTCGAACAGCCGCACAGCAGGAGAACTTTCCAGGGATGCCCCTGACACAAGGGAAAGCGGAGACAGAGGATACTGCCGCTCGCCGCTGAGCCGGAGCGGCGCCCGGCTCGTCGCGAGCACCGTCAAACCCAGACACCCCCTCACCAGCTCTGCCACCAGCGGAACAGCCTCGAGCAGGTGCTCGAAGTTGTCGAGAAGCAGGAGCGTCTGCTTGATTTCCAGATGCAGCTTCAGGGCTTCCTGCAACGACCGATCCCCCGCATCCTTGATTCCGAGCGTCTGGGCGAGGACCGAGGGGACTAGATCCGGGTCCCGCAACGGCGCAAGGGGCACGAAGGCGACACCATCCTCGAACGCTTCGGACGAACGCCCGGCTACCTCCAACGCCAAACGTGTCTTGCCGACGCCGCCAGGACCGGTAAGGGTCAGCAGCCGCACGTCCTCTTGGCACAGGAGTTCTGTTAGGGTTGCCACCTCCTGCTCGCGCCCGATTAGGGGGGTAGGCGGCGCTGGAAGAGCGCGATGGGAAGTCTCTTCGGTCGCGCGATGGGCTGGAGGACGACGCGCCGCCGCCTCGAACTCGGCGAACTCCCGTCCTTCGAGCCCTAGAGCTTCCCCCAGCACCTGCACGGTGTAGGCGTGTGGCCGGCGGCGCTCCCCGCGCTCGAGCAGGCCGATGGCCTGGGGGGTGAGGCCCGTCCGAGAGGCCAGGTCCTCCTGCGTCATCCTGGCCGAGGCGCGGTAGCGTCGCAGTAGTTCCGCGAACGCGAGAGCTTCGCTAGTCTCTGCTCCCCTCACCTTCCGCTCCTCCTGGTCTTCCCGGCGCAACGATTCACCCTCACCCCAAACTACCGCGGATCGCCGTCCGGCGCATCACCCAATTGCACCATCTTTTCGGAGTATCGCTCGAAAGGTCTTCGCGGCAACGTGACAGGTCACCGCGCCAAGTACTGGCATTCGTCCGCATCTCGGGGAACATCCATCGTCCAACAACATCGTGATTTGTCCCCGCAAGGCCGATTGTTTGGGCCGTTGTTTGGATCTGTCGCTGGGACTCTGGAGGCGCGCGGCGCACGATAGGAACCAGGACGAAACGCGTCCGGTACGTTGCAAGCGCCACAGCGAGGAGAACCCCGTGGAGACCATTTACACGCCGGACCAGAACGAACTGCGAAGGATCTCGGAGCTCCCAACAGAGCCTGCCCTACGACAGGCGGCGGCCTTCTTGGCCGCACTGGCAAGAGACCGAACCTTCCTAGACTCCCTGATCCTACCCCTGATTGAAGAGGCGGAGGGCGAGAAGGAATGGTACGTCGCCCGCCGCTACCAAGCCGAAGACGGGGCTTATTCTCTGAAGGTCTTCGTGTGGCCTTCGGGGACGGGGACCCGGATACACGACCACTCCTCCTGGGGGGCTTACTGCTGCGCCTCCGGCGCTGTGCTCGAGGAGCGCTATGAGCGCCTCGACGACGGCTCCCACTCAGATCACGCCCGCCTGAAGAAGATCTGGCAACTGTGGTGGAGCCCGGAAGACGGCGCTTCCACGGTCCTGCCGGGCGATGACGGCATCCACCGCGTGGGGAACCCAGGCGACGAGACGGCGGTCTCGGTGCATCTGTACGGGCCCCGCGTGTCGGAGGTAGACGGACGGGACTACGACCCCTCCCGCGACCACGTCTGCGACCGGCAAGAGGGAGGAGAGGAGGTCGGCATGTAGCAGAGACTGAGGCGGACGGAAGCAGCGGGTCCTCAGGCGCCTCTCCTCAAGGAAGGGCACGGACCAATTCAAAGATCTAGAGCAGGACTAAAGGTGAACACGAGGAAGGAAGAACAGACCATGAAGACAACCAAGACGGTCCTGGCGGCTCTCTGGCGGCTGGGGAGGGGTACGGCCACGATGATGGGCCTGGCAATGCTGCTCGCCCTCAGCGTGGGGCTGGCCTCGACAGCGCTCGCCGGAACGGGCATAGGCGCCCGCTTCGACCTGGGCAAGACCAACATGGTCAGCGCCGTGAGCAAGCTTGTTGGCAACGTAGCGGGTCCTTCCCTCCAGATAGACAACAACTCCGCCAACGGCGCCGCCACGGCGCTGAACTTGCTGGTCGAGGCGGGCAAGGCTCCGATGAAGGTCAACCCCGAGGCCGGCACGGCCACCAACCTCAGCGCCGACAAGCTCGACGGCAAGAGCGCGGACGAGATAGGGGTGAACGGCCTGGAACAGGTCTTCTCTGATAGCGCCTTCAACTCGACCGACTTCAAGCAGGTGACCGCGAGTTGTCCGGCGGGGAAGGTGGTCGTGGGGACCGGCTACGACATCTTCGATGACAAGCAAGGCATTCAAGAGGCCACCGACTTCGGGGTCATTGCAGTATTTCCCGGCATCGAGGACGTCAGCGTGCGAGTAGCCGAGCAGGCGCCGACCAGCGCCAACTGGGGTGTGACCGCCAACGCGACCTGCGCCACCGGGCCGTAGCCCCGCTCCCAACAACAGAAAGGAATCGAGCAGATGATGAAGACAAAAACCGGGAGAATCATGCACATGGGCATGGCGACAGCATTGGCCTCCGCGATGGCGCTTGTCGCGCTACTCCTGGCGCTAGTAGGAACGGCCAAGGAAGCGAAAGCCACCTTCCCCTGCGAGAACGGCAAGATCGCCTTCGCCTCCAACCGCACCTCCGGAGAAGGGGTGAACAATCCCGAGGGTGACTTCGAGATCTTCACCATGAACCCCGACGGAACGGAACTCGTGCAACTCACCCAGAACGCCGCCTTCGACTTCGACCCCGAGTGGTCCCCGGACGGTCAGATGATCGCCTTCGAGAGCGACCGGGATCTCTTCTCCGACATCTTCGTGATGAACGCCGACGGCTCGGCACAGACCAACGTCACCAACAACCGGGCCTTCGATAGATCCCCAACCTTCGGAGCCGACGGCGATAAAATAGCCTACGACAGCAACCTGAGCACGGGCGTAGACAATCCTACCGGGGACACCGAGATCTTCACCGTTAACCTCGACGGCACTGACCTTCGGCAGCTCACGAACAACACGGCGAGGGATCTCCACCCGGACTACGCGCCGGACGGCAGGAAGCTTGCCTTCGTCAGCGACCGGGACTTCGCGCCCGGCGTGTATACGATGAACGCCGACGGTTCGAAGCAGAGGAAAAGCTCCCGCGGCTCAGGGGTAGCATTCGCATCCCCGGGCTGGTCACCGGACGGGGCGAGGATCGCGTTCACCAGTGACCAGGAGGGCGGCTACGATATCTACGTAATGCGCGCCAACGGCTCTGGACAGAAGCGGCTCACCATCAACGGCGTGCCGACCGACAGCGGCCCCGTCTTCTCGCCCGACGGCGCTCAGATTGCGTTCCAGACCAACCGCGACGGCAACTTCGAGATCTACGCCATGAGCCCGAACGGCGAGGACCAGATCAACCTCACCAACGACCCGGCGGGAGACTTCACCCCCGACTGGCAGCCGCTGCAGTAGCGGTATTGGAAGAAGGTTCTCGGAGCTACCGATAGATAGGAGTCTGAAAGTGAACGGGTTGATCGAGTACCTGATTGCCCTGCAAGAGGCCGAGAAGGTTCGCCGGGAGAGCAAGGCGCGAATGAATCCGCAAGAGGCCCTACCGGGCAAGGAGAACGGGTCATCCGCGTCAGGCGGATATACTGACCAACGAACACGAAGGAGGTAAGCGGGTGTCCATAGAAAAGAGCGAAATCATTGTCAGCCCGGACGAAGGCGCCTACCTTCCTGTCCTGGACATAGTGCACAAGGTCACGGCGGAGGCCTCAGGTGGTTCGCTAAAGATCGAGGAGTGGGGACTCCCACCCGGCGAGATGATCCCACCCCACACCCACGCCCGCGAGGACGAGTGCTCGTTCGTGTTGGAAGGCGAGATGAAGTGCTACGTAGACGGTGAGGTCGTGCTCGCCCAGAAAGGCTCTTACGTCATCAAACCGCGGGGCGTACCCCACGCCTTCTACAATTCTGGCGCAAAGACCGTACGGGTCATGGAGATCCTCACTCCGGGCAGCGCGTTCGAGGGCTACTTCGACGAGTACGAGGAGATCGTCTCACGGCTGATGGGTGACGAGGAGCACCGAAGGGCCCGGGCAGAGCTGGGCGAGCGCTACGGAATAGCCTGGCACAACGAACGCATCCCCGAGGTAAGGACCCGTTTCGGCATTGATCGCTAGTAGCCGGCGCTCTCGGACCTGACCGCGGAGACCGAGTCCGCCGCTATGAGACCCATGGAGGCAGCGTGCTCGGCCGCCGCGGTGGTATCGGGAACGGTCACCATCTCCGTGCCGAGCATGCGTGCCTCGTCGGCCATTGCCCTTACCTCGGCGTCACGCTCGACCGAAGTGACGTCCCTGATGTAGATGGCCTTGATGCGTCCCTGGTGCTCCCGCACGGCCTGCAGATAGATCTCCGGGTCCTCCTCCCCCGAGTCGCCGATCAGGACGAAAGGCAGGTCCTCGTAGGTGCGGAGGAGGCCCCGTATCACCCCTATCTTGTAGTCTCTGTGCTTCCCGAGAACACTCAGGCTCCAGTCCTTGAGAAACAGCGGCCCGTGGGGAACGCCATGCACGTTCAAGAAGTCCACGAGCATGTCGTAGATGTTCCAGGGACTGCTAGACACATAGAAGATCGGGTTTGAGGCTCGGCCGTCCGCGCCCAATCGCAAGGCTCTGTAAAAGGCGGCGACGCCCTCGAAAGGCAGCCGTGTGTGGGCGTTGTTGCGCACTACGATCCAGGCCATCCTGAGCACGCTGGTCGCATTGGAACGCAACACCGTATCGTCGAGGTCGCTGATCACACCGAAATGGGCCACTTGCGGCACGAGCACCTGTGCCTTGGACCGGACCCTCCCACCACCCGGCGATGGAGGAGAAAGCAAGTCCAACTGGACCTGGTACCACCCGGACGTACCGTCGAGCGGCTTCGGAAGTCGGAGGCGTATATCGAAGAAGCCCTCGACGTCGGCGGTAGTCTCGACTTGCAAGCCTTCGAAAGAAGCCCTTACCCGCGCTCCTGCTACTTCATCGCTCGCGAAGCGCCGGGCCATGTTGATTATGTTCTTCCACACCGTATCGTCCCGGCCAGGGCGGCTAATGCCAGCCTCCTCGAGTACACGGCCCTTTAGGAACAGTTCCCTTGTCGTGCCGTACCCCCGGTACGGTAGAATCTCGAACGGATCTAACAGCCCGAAGCGCCGCTTCAGCCTGAACCTGAAGGCGTCGAAGCGTTCCTCGATGGCCTGCCCTACCACAAGCACCGTCCGCCTCAAATCGATCAACTAGAGTCCTTCCCGACTCAACTCACCCCGCGGAACTGAAATTAACACGACGGACGGACTCGACACAAGATTTCAACTATGAAAGCTATGCGCGCGGCCATTGAGTATCTGCGAATCACCCATTCGACTATGAGCGGGCGAACCCAGACCAAAGCAGAAAACTGAAATGCTGTCGAGCGAGACGTGACGCTTCTGGCGTCACGTCTCGCTCGACCCGAAGACCTCCATAACGGCGCATCCCATGCACCACGCGAGCAACATGCGCTCTCCGATGCGCACCTCGAGCACCTCGTCTCCACACGCAGCGTGCGCCAGGCTGAAAGCGGCGAAAGAGAGGTCTCCTTCACCTGCAGCACCCTCCGAGAGGCTGGCCAGTTCTACGTCGTAGTGCAACATGCTATTACTATCGGCCAATCTATGGCTTAGCCTTAGCCGGGCGGATGTTTTCCGCGCCAGACTATCGAGGATAAGAGCCGCAAATCGTATGCGGGCGGTTCGCGAACCGCCCCTACAGGCCACCGTTCGGCACGGGGACGCCGAGGTGCCCGTAGGCCCTTTGCGTTGCGATTCGGCCTCGGGGGGTGCGTTGGATCAGCCCGCTCTGCAGCAGGTAGGGTTCGTAGACATCCTCGACGGTATCGCGCGCCTCGCCGAGGGCTACGGAGATCGTGCCGATGCCGACGGGTCCGCCTTCGAATTTGTCTATGACGAGCCCGAGATAATCCCTGTCTGCCCTGTCGAGGCCCAGATGGTCGACGCCCTGCATGTCGAGCGCGGCATTCGCCGTATCCTCGTCTATCTTCCCGTCGCCAACCACCTGGGCGTAGTCTCGGACCCGCTTGAGGAGCCGGTTGACGATGCGGGGCGTC
The DNA here is from genome assembly GCA_963849745.1 of uncultured Rubrobacteraceae bacterium. Classification (GTDB taxonomy): domain Bacteria; phylum Actinomycetota; class Rubrobacteria; order Rubrobacterales; family Rubrobacteraceae; genus Rubrobacter_D. The sequence goes on from CAWKIM010000002.1 coordinate 236,658, forward strand.
CCGCGGCTGCGCCGCGCGAGCTGGCTGGCGCCTCCTTCTGTGATGGGAACGCCGAGTATCCCCGCGTTGCGGATCACGATCTTCTCGAGGTCCTCTGGCCCGTAGTATTCGAGCCTCTCTGCGACACCGAAGCGGTCGAGTAGGGGTTTTGTCAGCAGGCCCTTCCTGGTAGTCGCGCCGACTAGTGTAAAGCGCGGCAGGTCCATCCTGATGGTGCGCGCCGATGGCCCCTGGCCGAGAACGATGTCCATAGCGTAGTCTTCCATCGCAGGGTAGAGGACCTCTTCGATCTGCCGGTTCAGGCGGTGGATCTCATCTATGAACAGGAAGTCACGTTCCTCGAGGGCGGTCAGGATCGCCGCCATGTCTCCGGCCCGCTCCAGGGTCGGCCCGCTCGTCGGCCTGAGCCCGACTCCCATCTCCTCGGCAAGAATCCGGCAGAGCGTTGTCTTGCCCAGTCCGGGAGGGCCGTCGAGCAGTATGTGGTCGAGAGGCTCATCGCGCAGCTTGGCCGCCTGCACGAAGATCCTGAGGTTCTGCTTGAGCGCCTCCTGCCCGACGAACTCGTCGAACGAGCTTGGCCTGAGCGTGGGCTCGTCGTCGCCGACGTGGGCTTCGGGGTCGAGCGGATGCTCACCGAACTCCCCGAAACCCGCTGCCCCCGTAATGTCCTCAGGCTGCTCGCCAGCTCCTCTCTCGTCCCGCACGGTGAAGTCGTCCATCTCCTCCGCGCTCAACGCCTGCTCCCTATCCGCCGTAACGCCTCCTTTATGTACTTCTCTGCCGTATCCTGCGGCGGCACGTCGTTGAGTGCCTTCTCGGCCTCCTCTAGCCTGTACCCGAGCGCCGTGAGCGCGTCCCTCGCCTCTACGTAAGGGCCGCCTCCACCGCCTGCGGCGATTGGCTCAGGGCCGAAGACGGCGAGGCTCTTGCCCTTCAGCTCGAGCACGAGTCGTTCAGCCGTCTTCTTCCCGAGACCAGGCACGGAGGACAACTTGATCAAATCCCCCCTGGCGACCGCCTCGGAGATCTCCGGCGGCGTCATCGAAGAGAGCACGGACAGGGCCAGCTTCGGCCCGACCTTGCTCACGGCGGTCAACGCGTCGAACGCGGCCCGCTCCTCACGCTCGGCAAACCCGAAAAGGAGCATCGCGTCCTCGCGCACAACCAGCCTGGTGTGGATAACACACTCCTCGCCGAGCGAGGGTAGCGCACGCAACGTCGCCAGTGAAGCCGAGGACCGGTAGCCGACGCCCCCAACATCGATTACGACTCCTTCAGTATCTTTCTCGACCAGAGTACCGCGCAACCTGTAGATCATGGGCTAATTATCACGCACAATCCGCTATTTCCCCACCCCGACCTTGCCAGGCAAGCTGCTCGAGAACGCGTGGCAGATGGCTATTGCCAGCCCGTCTGCCGCATCGTCGGGGCGGGGTATGGCAGGCAGGTAAAGGAGTGCTTTCACCATTTCCTGAACCTGGCGCTTGTCTGCCCGTCCGTACGATGTGATCGCCTGTTTGACCTGTAATGGTGTGTACTCGGCCACCTCGATCCCTGCCTTGTAGGCTGCTAGGAGCGCGACGCCCCTCGCCTGACCGACCGTGATAGCCGTAGTAACGTTGGTGTTGAAGAAGAGCTCCTCGACAGCGATGGTCTCGGGAGTGTAACCCCGCACCAGCTCGGTCACGCCGTCGAACAGCCGCCCGAGCCTGCGGGGCATGTCCCAATCTGCCGGCGTTGTGATGGCCCCGTGCTGCATGTAGCGCAGCCGGTTGCCTTCCTGCCGGATCACACCCCACCCCATCGTCGCCGTCCCAGGGTCTATGCCTAGTATGGTGTGTCCCCTACCGCCGGACGAGATCATGGCCTAAGATTACTCTCTCCCGCCTCCGCTTGCACCATCTTCTACATCTTGTGCATCGGATGACTGATCCTACAAGGGCCGCTCGCACAGATCTCCGAACGTTCCGCACGCCACGGCTACGGGCCCCAGGGCTCAAGTATCAAGATTTTCTTTGGCCTGGCGAAGGAAGCACATAGCGGCGGCCATTCCGAGTGATGCGACGCCCGCGGCGGCCAGGAACGCTAACCTGTAGCCTGCCACCAGCGCCTCGGCCGCGGACTCCGCACCAGCGGAGAGGGCGGCGGTGCGGGTAGCCGCCAGGGTGAGGAGGGTCGCCAGCCCCAGCGCTGTTCCCACCTGCGCGGAGGTGTTCATGAAACCTGAAGCCAGACCGCGCCTCCCGCTCTCTACCGCCGAGGTTCCCCGAGCGGTCGATGCGACCGAAGCGAAGCCCAATCCCAACCCGGAGAGGGCGGCGCCAGCGAGCACGTAAGCCACGCCACCCTCGGCGGTGATTCCCGCGGTAACGAGGGCGGACACCGCCACCACAGTGAGCCCCAAGGACATCGTCAGCCTGCCGCCGATTCGCTCGGAGATCCGGCCTCCCACCATCGAACCGGCGATCACGCAGAGGCTGAACGGCAGGCCAGCCAGCCCCGCAATGGACGCCGAGTAACCCAGGGTGTTCTGCAGGTAGAGGGTGACCAGCACACCGACCGGAGCGGTAGCGGCGGTGAGCGCGAAGGCGACCAGGGCAGCCCCCACCAACCCATCCAGACGGAAGAGTTTCAAGGGAACCAGGGGATCGGTGGCGCGCCGCTCCACCAACACGAAGGCCCCGAAGAACGCGGCAGAGAGGCCGAGAGTCATCAGCGTAGTCGGCGCGCCGAAGCCCGCCTCTTCGGTCCTCGTAAGCCCCAGAACCAGGAGCACCAACCCCGAGGTAACCGTTCCAGCACCGAGGAGGTCCAGCCTGCGGGAAGCCGCAGGGTCCCGGCTCTCGGGAAGGAGCGCGTGGGAGAGCGCGATCCCTGCAGCTCCCACCGGAACGTTGACGAAGAAGATCCACTCCCAACCCAAAACGTCGGTGATTAGACCTCCCAGGAGCAAGCCCGCAGCACCGCCCCCCGCCGCCACCGCCGTCCAGGCGGCCACGGCGCGGTCTCGCTCTCGGCCCTCGGCGAAGATGGTGGTGATCATCGAGAGCGCCGCCGGGGCGGTGATCGCCGCCCCAAGTCCCTGGAAGGCGCGCGAGACCACGAGCATCTCCGGGGAGACCGAGAGCCCACTACAAAGGGAAGCCGACGTAAAGACGGCCAGCCCCGCAACGAAAGTCCTCCTCCTGCCCCACAGATCCGCCACCCTCCCCGACAGGAGCAGGAATCCCGCAAAGAACAACACGTAAGCCGAGACCACCCACTGCAGACCCGCCTGCGAGAACCCGAGGTCCCGCCCGATCGAATGCAGCGCCACTATTACCGCGTTAACATCCAACACGTCCACGAACTGCGCCATACACAACAGAACCAGCGCCGCCCCCTTGCGCTCGACCCTAGCGTGGCCTCCTGTCTCCACAGTGTTCCTCCACAGTCATACTTTAACGATATATTTTTAACGTTAAAGTAGTGTATCATGGCGGTCGTGGGACGCAAAAAGTCAGGGGTGGGTACGAGTTCAGGCGGGGCCCGGGTGACCCTCACGAGTATCGCCCGGGCGCTCGGAGTATCTGCGATGACGGTCTCCAACGCCTACAACCACCCGGATCGGCTTTCAGAGCCTTTGAGGGAGAGGATCTTCGAGACGGCCGGGCGGCTAGGCTATGGGGGGCCGGATCCCGTGGGGCGTTCGTTGAGGCGCCAGAGGACGGACGTGGTGGGGGTGCTTTACTCGAGCCCGCTGTCCTACGCGTTCGACGATCCTGCCGCGGTCTCTTTCCTGGGGGGTCTGAGCTCGGTCACAGAGGGAGCGGATCTGGGTCTTCTGCTGGTGCCGGCCGCCGGGGGCGGAGCATTTGGAGAGCGTGACCCTCGGGCGGCGGCACAGGCCGCGGTGGACGGGTTCGTGATCTACTCGATGGGCGACGAGGAACCTTTGTTGGTGGCGGCTCTGGAGAGACGATTGCCTGCCGTGGTAGCGGACCAGCCACACAATGAAGGAGTGCACTTCGTGGGCGTCGACGACGAGGGTGCAGCCCGAACGGCGGCCGAACATCTTCTCGACCTCGGGCACGAGAGGTTCGCCATCGTATCGTTCGGTCTCTCACCGGACGGCCACGAAGGGATCGCGGACCTCGATCGCCAGGAGCGAGCCGCGATGAGGGTGACCCGTATGAGGCTACGAGGCTACCGGGCTGCGTTGGAAGAGGCCGGCCTGCCCTGGTCTGGGGTGCCCGTCTACGAGTGTCCGGGCAGCGCCAAGAAATTAGGATACCGGGCCGTCGAGGCGTTGTTCCGTGGGGAGCAGGAGCCGACGGCCATCCTGGCGTTGAGCGACCAACTCGCGCTGGGTGCCATCGAATGGATGACCGAACGGCGGATCTCCGTGCCCCGAGACGTCTCCGTTGTCGGCTTCGACGACATCCCCGCGGCGGCGAGCGCCGATCCTCCCCTCACCACCGTCCACCAGGACCACGCTGAGAAGGGGAGACTTGCTGGACGGATGCTGGTGGCACAGCTTCGCGAAGAAGCCGCCCCAAGCGCCGAATTGCTGGCGACCCGCCTGGTGGTCCGTGATTCGACATCTCCAAACCTGGCGCGCTGACTCTCCCTTCAGCGGCTACCGCGCAAATCTCAGAAATGTGATCCCGCGGGCGGGTCCTTACATCCTCTACGGCAAGGTCTCGCAAGCAAGGCCGTTGCCGTCCTCATCGAGCCCGTAGGGATCTCCCGGCGCGAGGTAGAGTTGGGCCTCTTCCTGGCTCTCGAATTCATCGCAGTCATAGTCACGTACCGGGGCAGCGGACCTGGTGGCCTCGGTCGACTCAGTGGTCTCGAGAACGGTCGAAGGTGGCTGGGTGCGTTCGGGAGCCGTCTTCTCGGGTTCGGTGGCTTCCGGCTCGGGCGTCTCGTCAGGACCTATAACCGCAATGATGTCAAAGACCAGGTCGTCGCGCATCACGAGTTTCCACTCACCATCTACCTCGACCATTTCTTGTATCACGGAAGGGTTGACCTCCGGGACAGCCACGATGTCGCCGTCCGCATCGTAGAAAGTACGCGTCATCTGGAAGACCGCCCGACCAGAGCTCTCCGAAAGTGGTCTGAGGTCGTCGAGGCTCACGTACCTCTTGCCCCACAGAGGCTCGTAGAAAGATAGCCATTCGCCGAGTGTGATGTTCTGGACCGAGGCAGGGTCGAACATCTCGTAGGCTTCCTCGTAGGCCTGTTCGTTGAAATACAGGTGGTACACCCGCAGGTAGTCCTCTGGTGGCACCCCCTCCATGTCCTGGTCGAGAAGATCGAAGCGGGCCTTTCGTCCAGAAGAAGTCTCTATCTCGAGCGTCGTGGGGATGATGCCGTTGGGCACCTCGAAGAACATCGTGGAGGCCTTTGTCTGATCCGTTCCGAGCTCCATGCCGTTGGTGCCACCGGAAGGAGGCTCGATGGACTTGTCCTCCCCGTAGGAATTGCCCTGATCATCGAGGAGTGTAGCCTTCGCCCCCGTGGTCATGGGCGAACCGGAGATGTTCTTGGCCAGGTAGTCTATAGTCACGTACTCGCTAGAGGTGTTCCCCCGCGATACGGGTCTCTTTCCGGGACCTGACATGGCGTATACCCGGTCCTTGGCCCGCACCTCGAAGATCCGGAGACGCAGATTCCCGGCCTCCACACCGTCGCCGATCCCACCGTCGGTTTTCGTTTGCCTCGGCGCGAGATCCACGGTGCGCTGTTTGGAGGCGCCGGCGATCACATCCCCCTCCCCGCCCTGCCGCTCGTCAGGGGCAGAGCAGGCCGAACCCGCCAGAAAGGCCACGAGCAAGGATACCAAGACCTTCGTGATGCCGGCCCCTCGACCAGCCCGGCCAGTGAGGACGCCGGCGAAAACAGAATCCCCTACGAAACCACCTCCGCCATGACTTCCTCAGAGATATCGAAGTTCGCGTAGACTTCCTGCACGTCGTCGTTCTCTTCGAGGGCGTCGATCAGGCGCAGCGTCTGCCTCGCCGTCCCGGCGTCGAGGTCGATGCTGTTCTGGGGCTCCATGGTGATCTCCGCGTTCTCGTACGCGATCCCCGCCTCACCTAGAGTATCCCTGACGGCCGAAAAACCCTCCGGGGTCGTCACAATCCTGTAGTCGTTCTCTTGCTCCTCGACGTCTTCGGCCCCGGCTTCGAGGGCCGCCTCCATCAACTCGTCCTCGTCTGTGGTGTCCTTGGGGACTAGGATGATTCCCTTCCGCTCGAAGAGGTAGGCGACCGAGCCGCTCGTGCCGAGCTTGCCGCCGTTCTTGGAGAAGAGGTAGCGCACGTCGGAGGCGGCCCTGTTCCGGTTGTCCGTGAGCACGTCGACCAGCACGGCGACCCCTCCAGGCGCGTAGCCCTCGTACGTGATCCGCTCGAATGCGTCGGCGTCGGCGCCAGCGCCGGTACCCTTGTCGATCGCGCGCTGGATGTTGTCGTTGGGCATGTTGGCGTCCTTCGCCTTCTGTACTGCGAGGCCAAGGGCCGCGTTCATCTCGACGTCCCCGCCACCATCGCGCGCCGCGACGCTTATCGCCTTGGACAGCTTCCCGAAGAGCGCCCCGCGCTTGGCGTCGGCAGCGCCTTTCTTCCGCTTTATCGTCGACCATTTACTGTGACCGCTCATATGGAACAAACCTCCCGCAAAAAGTACTCGTGAAACCTGACGTCGTCCGTAAGCTCGGGGTGGAACGCCGTGACCAGGATGTTCTCGCCCCTGGCAGCCACGACCCGATCTCCGATCCTGGAGAGCACCTCGACGCCAGGCCCCACATCTTCGAAGAACGGCGCCCTGATAAATACCCCCGTGAACGGCTCATCGAAGCCATCTACTTCGAGGTCTGTCTCGAAAGAATAGACCTGCCGCCCGAACCCGTTGCGCTCGACGAGCGCGTTCATCAGGCCGAGTAGCGGCTGACGCGGGCCCGTCGTCGCCGACGCAGCGAGGACCATCCCCGCGCAAGTGCCCCATACGGGACCACCCTTGTAGAAGTAGCTCCTTATGCCGTCGAGGAGGCCCGATGAGACCATCATCTTCCCTATCGTCGTGGACTCCCCACCGGGCACGATGATCCCGGCCAACCCTTCCAGGTCCTCCACGGCACGCACCTCGACCGGTTCGACCCCGAGCCCGCGCAGGATCTCGGCATGCTCCCTGAAGTCTCCCTGCAGCGCGAGAACCCCGATCTTCTTCGGGCCGTCTTCCTCGAGTGCCACGCCGTTAGTCTCGCCGTTACCAGCCACGGGTCGCGAGCCGCTCTCCCTCTGTCAGGTCGCCCATCTCCCTGCCAACCATCGCCACGCCGAGACCCCTGCTCGCCTCGGCCACGGCCTTCGCGTCCTTGAAGTGGGTCGTAGCCTTCACGATGGCCCTGGCCCTAAGGGCAGGGTCCCCGCTCTTGAAGATGCCGCTGCCGACGAACACGCCGTCGGCCCCGAGTTGCATCATCAGTGCCGCGTCCGCCGGGGTGGCTATGCCGCCGGCCGTGAACAGCACTACGGGGAGCCGTCCGTTCTCGGCGACCCACCGCACGAGCTCGTATGGGGCCCCGAGGTTCTTCGCTTCCGTCATCATCTCTTCGTGATCCAGGGCCCCGAGCCTGCGAATGCCGCCGACTATGGCGCGCATGTGCCGCACGGCCTCGACCACGTTCCCGGTGCCCGCCTCTCCTTTGGACCGGATCATGGCAGCCCCCTCGCCGATGCGCCGCAGCGCCTCTCCGAGGTTCGTGGCACCGCACACGAAAGGCACCTCGAAGGCGGCCTTGTCGATGTGGTGCTTCTCGTCGGCGGGGGTAAGGACCTCCGATTCGTCTATGTAGTCGACTTCGAGGGCCTCCAGGATCTGGGCCTCCACGAAGTGCCCGATGCGCGCTTTGGCCATCACGGGGATGGTGACGGCTTCCTGGATCTCCACGATCTTCTCCGGATCGCTCATCCTCGCGACCCCGCCGTCGGCCCTTATGTCAGCGGGCACGCGCTCCAGGGCCATGACCGCCACAGCCCCCGCCTCCTCGGCGATCCTGGCCTGCTCGGCGTCGACCACGTCCATGATGACCCCGCCCTTGAGCATCTGGGCCATCCCGCTCTTGACCCTGAAGGTGCCTGTTAACTGTCCGTTCTCGGCCATCTAATTCTCCCGCTGGTATCTACTAGAATTTGTAAAGGATATCTTACTACCGGCGCCCCTCAGCGCCAAACGGTTCTAGGCTTCAGGTTACAGGCTTCAGGCGGTGAGATCAGGGGCCCTCATCGCTTCCCGCGTTCCTTGGCGTATTCCTCCGAGAACTTCCTGAAGAACGTCTGGACGGCGTGGCTTGCGGCCCGCTTGGCCGCGGGGAGGGCCACGGTGAATTCTTTGCGGGCGAACTCGCCCACTTTCTGGACTACTCTTGCTCGCGCCCCATCCTCGGGTGGTCTGGCCAGGCGTCTCAGGCGTCCCATTACTCGATCTCGATGCGTTCCCTGCTCGGAGGGCCGGATGATGTCTGCGACCTCTCTGGCTTCACCAGCTCCCCGACGCCCCTCAGCGTCTCGAAGCCCGCTTTGCGGAAGTGCCCTGCTGCCCGCACGCGTCGTTCGCCGGGCACGAGGATGTAGGCGATCACGCCTAGCAGCGTGCCCTTGCGTCGTTTCTCTTCACTCATCCTTCAACCTCACTTTCAGCGACCCTCCCTCGAAGCTCGCCCCGGCTGCAGAGAGACGCGCGAGGGCGTCCGGCAGCAGGATGCTCCTCCGGTAGTTGCCGACCTTCACGAGCAACTCGGCCCCCTTCTTCGACAGGTCCACGTTCCGTTTCTCGGCGAGCGGGAGGTTGAAGACGACGTCGTAGCCGTCGCCGTTCCTTACTATATCGTGCGTCGCGCCCTTGAATAGTACCCTCAGAGGCTCCGCATCCTCGAAGACATCCTCGGCGAGCGCGCCGAGGGCCTCGAGCCCGAACATCTCGCGGTCGAAGAGCCTCGCGGTCAGGATGGGGATGGGATCGAAAGACTCTTCGATCGTCCTCATGTGCCGCGCCTGCGCATCGTGCCACCGTGCGAAGTAAGGGTCGCTCACGCTCTCGGGCAACAGCCGGTTGACCACGAGGGCGTCGACGCCGTAGTCGTAGAGGTTGAGGTAGGTGTAGGCGCGGCGCGCCTCCGCTATGACCATCTTCTCGGCGTTGAGCACCAGGCGCACAGAAGCGCTTTCACGGTCGGTCAGGATCTCCTCGACGCTCGCAATAGCCTGGTAAAACCTCTGCCCCGCGGCGAAGACGCTGTCTTCCGGAAGCGGCGGCAGTGACCTCGCCCTGTTCGCAAACGGCCTGACCAGCTTCGCCGCGCGGCGTTGTATGGGGAAGATCTTCTCTACATACCAGCTCATGTGGTCAGGAAGGCTGAGGAGCTTGAGCGTCTCGCCCGTAGGCGCGGCGTCGAGGATCAGGGCGTCGTAGCGGCCCTCCTGGTTGTGTCGCCTGACCATCAGGAGCCCGAAGAGCTCGTCCATCCCTGGCAACATCGCCAACTCCTCGGCCGCGAGTGTATCCGCGCCCTGCCACTCGAACAACGTGGTCATGTACCCCTGTATCTCGGACCAGTTCTCCTCGATCATGGAGGTGTGATCCATCTCCTGCGCCCACAGGCCAGACGCCATCTCCCTGGGGTCTGCCCCTATCTCCGTGTCGAAGACGTCGGCGAGCGAGTGCGCGGGGTCGGTACTCATCACGAGCACTTTCTTTCCAGAAAGCGAAGCCTTCAGGGCCGTTGCCGCGGCGACGCTCGTCTTGCCGACGCCGCCCTTGCCCGTGTAGAGGATCGTACGCACGCTACTGGAGCACCGCCGGATCCGGCACGAAAGTAGCCCCCGTCAGCAGTCCGAGTACCGCGATCAAACCCAGGTAGACCACGCCGACAGCCACGCGCTGGCGCAACGGAAGATCGTAGTACGCCTTGCCTTCCGGCGTATTGCGCGTCTTCCAGCGGTGCCAGAGCTCAGGCAGGCCGAGCAACGCGATAAAGGCCATTATCGGGGCCACGAAGAACAGCGCGACCATCACGACGAGCCCGAGCAACTGGAAGACCGGAGACATCGCCCCGACGGCCCTGCCGCCGTCGAGCGGGAGCAGCGGCGCAAGGTTGAACAGGTTGATGATGAAGTTGAAGTACGCGAGGCCCAGGAACAGCGGCTCCCGCGTGGCGGCGTAGAGACCGAGGGTCGCTAGCCCACCTAGCGTGCCGAGCACGGGACCGGCGAGCCCGACGCGTGCTTCGGCCAGAGCATCTTTGGGCATCTGCTTCATCGCGACGAATGCCCCTAGAAATGGTATGAACATCGGGGCCGAAGCCGGGATGCCTTCGCGTCTTAGCTGCAAGACGTGGCCCATCTCGTGCACCCAGATCAAGACGACTATCCCCACGGCGAACCAGACGGGAAACAGCAGGGCATAAGCCCCTATGCTCACGAGCATTGTCAGCGCCGTACCCAGGAACTTGACCTTGAGTAGGAGGAGCGCCAGGCCCTTGAACTTCGCGAGCAAGAGTCCTACCGCGGCGAGCGGCGCGATCCAGCGCTTGATAACGCTCCACAGGCCGCCTTCTGGCCTCAGGGGCTCATACCGGGGTTCTGGCCTCGGCCCTTCGAGGTCGCTGCGGAAGATGGGCTCTCTTGTCTCGCCGCCTGACGAACGATGATCCATAGACAGAGTATACCGTCGGAGAGGTTCACACAAAGGGTTTGCCCTCTGTCCTAACGCTATGGGCATTTCAGCTGGTCAAATCTTCAGAAGGACGAAAAGCTGAATGCTGACGGCTGATAGCGCGATTCGAAGGGGCACCCCTTCGAATCGCTTCAGACCGGTGGGCGTCGCTCCTGCTCGAAACGCTGCTGCTCCTCGACGGTCCTTAGCGCTTCGGGCACGGCCTCGAGCCTGCCCCTGGGTATAGATTCTCCGCTCTCGTCGGAGAGTCCGTAGGTGCCCTCCTCCAGCTTCTGCAGCGCCCGGTCGACTTCTCGGAGACGGCGCTCGACTTGTTCCCCTATGGAGGCGTCCATCTCTCGGGTGAACATATCCTGGCTCAGGTCGCCTGAGTCGAACTGGGTGTCCCCCTCGGCCTGCCCGAGGTCCCTCTCCTCATCGGCCATACCTTCCTTTATGCGCACCAGTTCGTCGCGCAGACCTACCAGCCTCTCTCGCTGGCTCTCTACGAACTGCTGGTCCAATTCCTGATCAGACAACTAGTCCCTCCGGATCTCTTCCAATCGACCGCAAGAAATAATGCTGTTCATGTATACCCTACCACTCTGTCCGAGACACGCTGCACTCCCGACTACAAGGTAGCCGAGGCCACGAGGCGAGGCTTGGCCCCCGCGGGCGGCTGCGGCGGCCGGCGCCCGATGGAGACGAGGCGCTCGATTTGTGTCAGGGTCTGACCGGCAGGCTTCGGCTGCTCCCAGAGCTCGACACGCAACAGTCCCTCCCGCGCAAACACCCGCACATGGTTCAGCACGAACTTCGAGACGAAGATGGGCGGCCCCTTTAGCCGGGGCGTTATGGGCTGCAGCTGCCGCAAAAAGCATCCAGAGTTCACGAGCACCGCCTTGCTACCATCAAGCCTCTCTGTCTCGGCGAGCGAAGGTAGGTGGGTGTGCCCAGAGACAAAGACGTCGGCCGTTGTAGGATCGAACGAGGGGTCCATCGGCGGCCTGGCATCACCAGCGAGGACAGCCCGGATCCTTCTTTGGGAGGCCCCCGCAGGCGAGTAGTGCGGCGTCCCGCCAGGGCTCACCGCCCTCAACGTCTTACGGACGGCGTGGCGCGCGACCAGGAAGAAGACCCCGAAGATCCCCATTATCAGGAGCAAGAATAGGACGGTGTCCAGAAATATCTGGTGCACGTGGGGCAGCTCGCGGTAGCTGCCGAAAATCAGGCTCGCCTGACCGTTGGTGGCGCGGGAGATCAGGAACGCGACAAACTTGTAGACCGCGTACGCCACAAGCAGTGGCACGAGCAGGTAACGAGCGGCCTTGCCAGCCCAATGGTAGAAGTAGCGGCTCACGATCCAGGCAGGAATCGCCACCAGCGGGTAGACCATCTTAATCTCTGAAAGGTCGAGTCCAGAAGAGATCTCCCCGTAGGGCGCGATGCGCCTGGTACCGTCCATCACGACGTGGTGCCCCAACGGCGTGTCCAGGGGATCATGGTAATTCCCGACGCTGTTTTCGGGGTCGAACTGATTGCCGTGCTCGCAGTAGACCACCCGCTGCCCCCCGCCCGTCTCAACGGAGGCCAAATAGTAGTAGGCAAACTCGTCGACAAGACCCCGCTCGCGCAACGTCTCCTGGATCTCCTTGTTCCAGAACGACTCCGCGTCGTGGTTCCCCGGCAAGTAGATGACGCGCTTGTCCGTCACCTCTCGAAACCGCTTCAGCGCAGCGAAGAGATCCCTGTACTCGGGGCGTTCGATCGTCATCGACGCCCGGTTCTGTCCACCTCCTACCTCGCCTATCTGCAAGAAATCGAAGAAGTCCCCGGCCAGGATCAACTCGACGGGCCCGTCTCTGCCTGCAAGCTCCACGAATAAAGCCTCGAGTTCGCCCGGCGATTCGAACCCGTCGCAACCACGGTCCCCGCCGATGTGCGAATCGGAGACGAAGACCACCAGGGTATCGTCGCTCAGCTCCAACATGGACCAAGCCTAGCCCAAACGCCGACTCTCTGACAACCCCGGTTCGGGCTACGTCTATAACAATGAAGGACTGCCAAGCTTGCCGCACAGGGATGCAGAAACCTTGCCCCACCCCGACGTAGGCGTACATTCTTACCGTGGTCTCGAACCCTCGCGCGGCCGCTAATGAGAACTTCTCGCTGCTGACGGAAGGTGTGCACTTCGGTCCGGAGAACGATTACCGAGTTTCATGAAAGGGCCGAGAGTACCATCCTCTGGAATCTGATGACAAGCTGCTCGCTCTCGGGGAGAAAACGGCCCTGGGCTGGTATCCCGGCACGCAAGCCGCGCTGTACAGAGTCGGTCAACGCATCGTCCTCAGCCCCAACCTGGTCGTCGAATTCCATCATCTCCCCGGCGACGTCCTCGGGCACGTCCGCGCCGAAGTATTGCTCCGAGAACCCGCGGGTTCGTTCCGGACCATCCGGTATCCAGACTTCGACCGACAGGTTCGGGAAGCCGGGGTTGATGCTGATCGTGATGTTCGGCCACAGGAAGTGATACTGGGACTGGGCCAGCGGACCGCGAGCGTCGTAGGCGAGTTCCTTTTTGGTGGTCCCATCCAGGACCGCCGAACGTACCGGCCCGATCTGGCTGAGGAACCATTCGTGAGGCTGCAGCGAATACGTGTCCGGATCGACGTCGATGATGGCGCTGAAACCGGGATGCTGCGTCGGGCAGTGGTAACACTCGAGGTAATTCTCGAGCATCGCCTTCCAGTTCGCATCGCGCACCCACTCCTTCCGGTGCCAGAACTGGAGCTGGGTGGGATCCAGGCCACTCTGGGCGATGATGCTCGGCAACTGGCAGAGGATACGCTCCAGCGGCTCCGCCCCCGGGTCCGCGTTCACAAAGACCCACGGCCCCCAGGTATCGAGCCTGAGAGGGAGAAGAGGGAACTCCCCCTTATCGAAATCCCTCTCGCGGTCCGAGCGGGGGGCCGCCCTAAGGCACCCGTCGAGGCCGTAGGTCCAGGCGTGGTACGGGCACTGCAAGACTTTCTTGTTCCCTGCGCCGCTCATTACCAGGTGCCTGCGGTGCCGGCAGACATTTACGAACGCCCGCAAACCGTGCTCGCTCCGCACGACCACGACGGGCAGGTCGAAGAGCGTGGCGGTAAAGTAGTCTCCCACCTCCGTGACCTGGGCGGTCCGGCCGACGTACTGCCAGGAGCGCATGAAGATCCGCTCCCGCTCCAGTTCAACGATAGCCGGGTCCGTGTACCACGACGCGGGGAGGGATAACCCCTGGTCGAGGTCTTCTGCACGGTTGATGATCCTCGGGTCCGCCGACTCTCGCTGCGTCATATCCAATCTCCTCCTACGGTGCAGGACTCATGCCGGTTCGATCTTCAGTAGCATCTGCGAGGCGCGTTCGTAGCTTTCGGAGTTAATGTCGTACGATTGCAGGCCGAAGAAAAGGGCATCGAGCGGAAACCAGAGCGCGACCCAGATCAGGATGTCTAGTCCTTCGAGGATCACCCTGATGGCCAGTATATCGATGTTCTGTAGCTGCCATTGTAAGAACACGTAGAAGACGAAGAGAGCGAACGCGATCGCGAGCGCACGCAACGCCCTCCATCTGAGCGCTCGCTCGCTCTGCCCCACCTCCTGACTGCGCGCGAGACAGTATCTTCGGATAGCCTTTCGAGTACTCTGCTCCAGGTGCGGCGTGATCTGCTCTGCTGGCAGTAAGATGGTCGTCTCCACCCGCTTGAGCGCCGGGTTGGCCTGTAACTCGTTGTAGATGTATTCGATCCCTGGCAACGTACTGTACTCATCAAAATCTTCTGAGAACGGAGAGACGTCGGGCGTGTCGAAGAGCGAGCCGATATTCGTGTACCGTAGCGTCACCCGAAGCACCCTGCGGTCAGCCACCGGAATCTACCGCCCTCACTTTATTTCCGCTTCTGGAACTCCCAATCTCACTTCGCATGATGCCTGCATCACAAGGCCCACACAAGAGCGCCGGTGTCGGTTTGCAACAGCAGCCAATACCGGAAGCCCGAAACGCACGA
>CAWKIM010000003.1:0-578305 GCA_963849745.1 uncultured Rubrobacteraceae bacterium
CGGGAGGAGTTTTGCTAGACTGACCTCTCTCGCACGCTTAGAGAAGGAGGAGGCGCATGGCCGAGGTAAGAAGGGTCGGGATGCTGACGGGAGGCGGCGACGCGCCTGGGTTGAACGGTGTGATCCGGGCCGTCACGACGAAGTGCGTCGAAGACTACGGCTACGAGGTCGTCGGCCTGAAGCGCGGCTGGAAGTCCCTACTCGATCCCGAGCCGGATACGGTCATGCCACTCGGCGTTGATGACGTACGCTACATCCTGCAGGAGGGCGGCACCATCCTCGGCTCCTCGCGCACGAACCCCTACAAGAACGAGGGCGACGCCGAGAAGGT
The DNA here is from genome assembly GCA_963849745.1 of uncultured Rubrobacteraceae bacterium. Lineage (GTDB taxonomy): Bacteria > Actinomycetota > Rubrobacteria > Rubrobacterales > Rubrobacteraceae > Rubrobacter_D. The sequence continues at coordinate 332 of CAWKIM010000003.1, forward strand.
CGTCGGGCAGATGGAGGACTTCGGCGTCGATGCCCTCGTCGCCATAGGCGGCGACGACACGCTTGGTGTGGCCAAGCGACTCTACGACGACTTCGGGGTGCAGGTCGTGGGATGCCCCAAGACCATAGACAACGACCTGTCGGCGACGGACACGACCTTCGGGTACGACACGGCCGTCTCCATCGCCACGGACGCCATAGACAAGCTAAGGACCACGGCGAGGAGCCACGAGAGGGTCGTCGTGGTCGAGGTGATGGGGAGGCACGCGGGTTGGATCACCTGGGGCGCGGGCCTCGCCTCCGCCGCCAACGTGACGCTTATCCCCGAAGTGGAACCGGACCTGGACGAGATCACGCGTATCTTCAAAGAGCGCGCCGAAAATGGTGAGAAGTGGGGCCTGGTAGCCGTCTCGGAGGGCGTCACCTTCAGCGAGGACTTCGTGACCCAGAGCGCCGAGAAAGACGAGTTCGGCCACGTCCGGTTGGGAGGCGTGGCGGAAGGGCTGGCCGGGGAGATCGAAGAGCGCACCGGCATCGAGACGCGCCACGTGGTCCTGGGGCACCTCCAGCGCGGGGGAACGCCGACCGCATTCGACCGCATCCTCTCCACCCGCTACGGCCTGCGGGCCGCCGAAGCCGTCAAGAATGGCGAGTGGGGCAAGATGGTCGCCCTCCGCGGTAACGACATCGTGACCGTGGACCTCTCCGAAGCCACCGACGAGACCAAGATCGTCCCCGGCGACCTGTACCAGGACCTCCGCACCTTCTTCGGGTGAGGGTCGCTTCGCTCCAGGGAATTGGGAGGCGCTCGCTACGCTCACTTTGGGAGTAGGGAGTAGGGAACGACGGTACGACTTATGAATGTTCGGAAGGGAAGGGTTTGTTCGAGGGCTTTGAACGGCGGAGAGTAGAGACCCCTGACGCCGAGATAGAGCTGGTCCGTGGGGGTGATGGACCCCCGGTCTTGCTCCTCCACGGCTATCCGCAGACCCACGCGATGTGGCACCTGGTGGCACCGCGGCTGGCAGAGGAGTTTACGGTGGTTGCCACCGATTTGCGGGGATACGGCGACAGTTCCAAGCCCTTCGGAGACGAGGATCATTCGACTTACTCCAAGCGGGCGATGGCCGGGGATCAGGCCGCGGTCATGGAGTCCTTGGGCTTCGACTCCTTCGCCGTGGTGGGTCACGACAGGGGCGCCAGGGTCGGGCACAGGATGGCGCTTGACGGGCCGGACCGTGTCACGAAACTCGCCGTGCTCGATATAGTGCCCACCCGCCACGTCTTCGGAACGGTGGGCAAGGAGTTGGCGACGGCCTACTACCACTGGTTCTTCTATATCCAACCCTACGACCTGCCTGAGACCCTGATCGGGGCCGACCCCACTTACTACCTCAGGAAGAAGCTCGGCGGCTGGGGTACGAGCCTCGAGGCGTTCGCGCCCCAGGCCCTCGCCGAGTATGAACGCTGCTATGACGCCGCCACGATCCACGCGAGCTGCGAGGACTACAGGGCCGCAGCCTCCATCGACCTCGTCCACGACGAAGCGGACAGGGACGAGGGCCGCAAGGTGGAGTGTCCGCTGCTGGCGCTCTGGGGCGGTCGCGGCGTGATGGAGAGGATCTACGACGTGAGGTCAGTCTGGCGCGAATACGCGAACGACGTAAGGTGCAGGCCCCTCGACGCTGGCCATTACCTGGCCGAGGAACGTCCCGATGAGACCGTGCAGGAGTTGAGGAGCTTTCTCCAGGGGTAGAAGCCCATTCATGGCGAAACGTTACGAGGGCGGTTCGCGAACCGCCCCTACCCTGCCTGGCCGTTCTCCGAGGCGTGGGCGCCGATGCGGCGGTAGCGTTCGTAGCGGACCTCGCGGAGGGTCTTTGGGTCGGTGTCCGAGAGGCCGTCGAGCACGCGGTTTAGTGAGATACCCACGGCCTCGATAGTGGAGGCTGGGTCGTTGTGGGCGCCGCCAAGGGGCTCGGGGATGATCTCGTCGACGATTCCGCGTCCTTTCATATCCGTCGCCGTGAGCTTGAGTGCTTCGGCGGCTTCGGCCGCCCGGCCGGGATCCCGGAAGATGATCGAGGCGCACGCCTCGGGCGCTATGACGGAGAGGTAGGAGTTCTCGAGCATCCCGACGTAGTCGGTGGCGCACATGGCGAGCGCTCCGCCGGAACAGCCCTCGCCGATGATGGCCGAGATCACTGGCACCGGGATCCCGGCCAGCGCCATGAGGTCGGCGGAGATGGCCCACGCCTGACCCCGCTCTTCCGCACCCCTCCCGGCGAATGCACCGGGCGTGTCTACGAGCACTACCACGGGTAGTCCGAACCTGGCGGCGAGCTCATAAAAGCGCTTCACCTTGCGATAACCCTCGGGGTGGGCCATCGCGAAATTGCCCTTCACGCGGCTGTTGACGTCCGTTCCTTTATCGTGGCCGACGAGGACGACGTTGTGGTCCCCGATCCTGGCCAAACCGCCTCGCACGGCTGGGTCGTCGCCGAATAACCTGTCGCCGGAGAGCTCGTAGAAATCGTCGGCGAGGGCGTCGCGGTAGGCCCTGAAGTTCGGACGCTCGGGGTGGCGGGCGACCTGCACGCGCTGGTAAGGTGAGAGGTTGGAGTAGATGCGCCTACGGGCCGCGTCCAGGGCCTCTTCGAGGCGGGAGATCTCTACCCGCAGTTCCTCGCTCGGGCCGGCGAGCCGCCTGAGCTCCGCGATGCGCTCCTCGAAGTCCTTGATCGGGCGCTCGAAGTCGAGGATCACGGCAGGAACCCCAACAGCCGTTCGAGGTCTCCCTTCAGGCTGAGACGGTGCACGATGCGGTCGACCATCCCGTGCTCCCTCTGGAACTCGGCCGTCTGGAAACCCTCGGGCAGCCGTTCTTTGGTCGTCTGCTCGATGACCCTGGCGCCGGTAAACCCGATCCTGGCCCCGGGCTCGGCCACAACTACGTCGGCCGCCGTCGCGAACGAGGCCGTCACCCCGCCGAAGGTGGGATCCGTCAGGACGGAGACGTAGGGCCAGGATCCCTCGACGTAGCGAGAGAGGGCGACGCTGGTCTTCGCCATCTGCATGAGCGAGTACACGCCCTCGAACATCCTGGCCCCTCCCGACGCCGAGACGATAACGAGCGGAAGCTCCTCCTCGCCGGCGAACTCGATGGTCCTCGCGACCCTCTCACCGACGACGCTCCCCATCGAACCCCCGATAAACCTGAAGTCGAGCGCGGCGAGCGCCACTCGCCTCCCCCCTATGGCGCCGGTCCCACTCAGGATGGCATCATCGAGCCCGGTCTTCGCGCGCGCCTTCTCCAGTCTCTGGCGATAATCCTCGAACCCCAGGGGATCGTCGGCGAAAAGCCCACCGTCCTGCTCACGGAAACTGCCCGTGTCTGTAAGAAGCCTTATCCTCTCCGGCGCGGAGAGCGGGTAGTGGAACTCGCAGTTGGGACAGACGTTGAAGCGCGCCCTGAGGTCCTTCTCGTAGATCGGCTGCCCGCAGTGCTCGCACTTGGTGAAGACGGCGTCCATCGGGCCGACGCCGCTCTCGGTCTCGGGGGCGCTCCTGGAGTATTCCCTGCGTCTGCTGAGCCAGTTCCTGATGCCTAACCTCCAGCCTCGACGACCCCGGAGAGCGCCTCGCGCACCTCGCGCAGCCAGCCGCCGGCCCGCTCCGGCCCGCCCTCCTCGACGAGCCGCATTAGCTTGCTTCCGATGATGATCCCATCGGCTTCCTGCGCGGCCTCGACGGCAGCCCCTGACGAACCGATCCCGAATCCAAGGGCCACCGGCGCATCGGTTCTCGAACGCACGCGTCTGAGGAGCGCGACGGCGCCGGGGGGCAGAGCGTCGCGTACGCCGGTTACCCCGGCCACGGAGACGCAATAAACGAACCCGGTCGCCATCTCGCCGACACGCGAGACGCGCTCGTCGGTCGAGGTCGGCGCGACGAGCGGGCAGAAGGCGACGCCGGCTTCGGCTGCCAATTCTGCGAACCGGCCTGCCTCGTCTACGGGGAGGTCGGGGATCACGAGCCCCGAGACCCCGGCCTCCGCCGCCTCCTGCAAGAACCGCTCGACCCCGCGCGCGAAGATCACGTTGTAGTACAGCAAGAAGACCACGGGTACCCGGCCCGAGAACGCCGAGGCGAGTTCCAGGCAGTAGTCGAGGTCTGCCCCGTTGGCGAGGGCGCGCGTCGTCGTGTCCTGGATCGTCGGCCCGTCGGCGAGCGGGTCGGAGAAGGGAACCCCGATCTCCAGCACATCGGCGCCCGCCTCCAGGTATGCCTCCCCCACCTCCCGCGCCCCCTCCAGCGACGGATAACCGCCGGTCAGGTAAGGTACGAGCGCGGTCCGCCCTTCCCTAAAGGCGCTCCTTACGCGTTCGCCGTTCAAGAGGATACTTCGTCAGAGGGGGACGAGGGATCAGGGCCTGATACGACGTCTGCTTCTTCCGAGCCGATGCCTAGCGCGTTCGCCGCGACCTCGACGTCCTTATCTCCGCGTCCCGAGACGTTGATGACCATGTTCTTTCCCCGGCCTAGCTCTCTGGCCACCTTCTCGGCGTAGCAGATGGCGTGCGCCGTCTCCAGCGCCGGGATTATGCCTTCCAGACGCGAGCACGTCTGGAGCGCACCGAGCGCCTCCTCGTCGGTTACGCTCGCGTACTCGGCGAGTCCCTCATCCTTGAGATACGCGTGCTCGGGGCCTGTGGCGGGGTAGTCGAGGCCGGCCGAGATGGAGTGGGCCTCGCGGATCTGGCCCCCCTCCGTCTGCAGGACGTAGCTCATGGCCCCGTGCAAGACGCCGAGTCTCCCTTCCGCCAGAGACGCCCCGTGCTCTCCGGTGGCGAGCCCGCGCCCCGCCGCCTCTACGCCGACGAGCCTGACTTTCTCCCTTCCGACGAAAGGGTGGAACGCGCCTATTGCGTTCGAGCCCGCGCCGACGCAGGCGACGATGGCGTCGGGCTCGCCGCCGAGACGCTCGCGGCACTGGGCCTCGATCTCCGTCCCTATAACGGACTGGAAGTCGCGCACGATCCTGGGGTAAGGCGCCGGTCCGACGACGCTCCCAATAATGTAGTGGGTGTCCTCGACGTTCGCCACCCAGTCCCTTATCGCCTCGTTGACGGCGTCTTTGAGGGTGCGCGAACCGCTAAGGACGGGCACGACCTCGGCTCCGAGGAGTTTCATCCGCACGACGTTCAGCCTCTGGCGGCGGGTGTCTTCCTCGCCCATGTAGACGATGCACTCCTTGCCGTAGAGGGCCGAGACGGTGGCCGTGGCGACGCCATGCTGGCCCGCGCCGGTCTCCGCGATTATGCGTTCCTTGCCCATCCTGTCGGCGAGCAGTATCTGGCCCAGGGTGTTGTTGATCTTGTGCGCACCCGTATGCGCGAGGTCCTCGCGCTTGAACCAGACGTTGGCCCCGCCCCACTTGCGGGTCAGGCGCTCGGCGAACATGAAGGGGGTCGGCCTGCCGACGAAGTCCCTCGCCAGGCGGTCCCTTTCTTCGCCGAACTCGGGGTCGTCCCTGTAGTGTTCGTAGGCCCCTTCGAGCTCTTCGAGGGCGTGTATCAGGGTCTCGGGCACGTAGCGACCCCCGAACGGGCCGAAGTAACCCTTCTCAGTCTCTTGCCGCAAGGACGAACCTCCGCACCCGCTCACCATTCTTCCTGCCTGGACCATCCTCCAGGGAACTCGACGCGTCAACCCCGTAGGGATCGAAGAACTCGATCGCTTCACGCACGTTCTCCGGGCCCAGCCCACCAGAGACGACGATGTTATCACGTCCGGTGGAGGACTTCGCCGCCTCCCAGTCGAACCGCTCGCCCGTGCCTCCCCGCGCCCTCTCGCTGTACGCGTCGAGCAGGATCAGGTCGGCCTCGTAGCTGTCCAACGCATCGAGGGAACCAGCGTCTCTTACCCGCAGTGCTTTCATGACTTTGACGCCACCCTGCCGTACTGCGGTTACGGTCTCGGGCGTCTCGTCGCCGTGGAGTTGCGCGAGGTCGAGCCCGACCTCGCGGGAGATCCTCAAGATCTCGGCCGGCTCCTCGTCCACGAACACGCCAACTCTGATGATGTTCTCGGGTAACGCCAGGGAGATACGGCGGGCCTCTTCGAAGTCCACGCGACGCGGACTATCGGCGAAGACGAGTCCGACGGCGTCGGCCCCTGCGTCCGCGGCCACGCTGGCATCTCCGGCGTTCGTTATGCCGCAAATCTTGACCAGAGTCATGACCCGAAGTGTACCCTGTTCGTCGGCGGTGGGAGGCAGGACCTCGGGGAGGTTCCAGGCACGCCGCGTGTAGGTGTTGATGGTCTCTTAATGTATGGGCAATCGCGGCCAAAGATTTGCCTTATGGATTACTATTCGCGGGTGGAGCGCCGAGAGGACGTGGGAGGACCAGAGTGGGAAGGAGTCTGATTGCGACCCGAAGATATCATCGCGCGGGCTGCGGAGGTGTTGCGGGAGAACGACATGGGCGGGTGGACCCGCGCCTCCCCCACACTATACCCGCACCAGTGGAGCTGGGACACGGCCTTTATAGCCATCGGTCTGGCCCACCTCGACACGGGACGCGCCGCCCGTGAGATCCTGACCCTGCTGGAGTCCCAGTGGAAGAACGGCAAGATCCCGCACATCGTCTTCAACCCCGATGCGCCTCCGCAGAGCTACTTCCCTGGTCCAGAGCACTGGGCGAGCGCCGCCGATTCCCCTGATGCCCCGTCCGGACCTTCCGTTACCAGCGGCCTGTGCCAACCTCCGGTGCACGCGCTCGCGGCCAGGCGCATACTCACGGTCGCCGAGACCAGGGGCGAGGGCGTCGCCGAAGCCAGAGAGTTCCTCGACGAGGTCTACCCTAAGCTCATTGCGTGGCACCGGTACCTGGCGACAGCCCGCGACCCGGAAGGTTCCGGACTCGTGACCATCTACCATCCCTGGGAGAGCGGCACGGACAACTCCCCGCGCTGGACCTCCGCGCTGGAGCGCGTCGAGGTCGGGGAGATACCCGACTACGAGAGACTGGACCTGGATCACATCCCCGACCCCGCCGAGCGGCCGACGGGCTACGAGTACGACCGATTTATCTGGCTGGTCGAGGTCATCAAGCACGCCCGCTGCGAAGACGCCGTTCTTTACCGGACGAGCCCGTTTCTGGCCAAGGACGTGCTGGCGAGCGCGATCCTGGTTCGGGCGAACGAAGCTTTGCTCGACGTGGCCGATGTCGTCGGCGCCCCGGAGGAAGAAAGAACGATGATCCGGGCCTGGATCGATCGCGGTCGAAGAGGGCTGGACGAACGTTGGGACCCTGGGCTGGGCCTCTGCCTCGACTACGACCTGCGGGCCGGCGAATCCCTCGCGGCACGCACCATCGCCGGCTTCGCACCTCTCATAGCCGGTACCGGATGCGCGAACCGACTCGAGATCCTCCTAAAGGTCTTCGAATCGCACGCATTCACGGGCAACCCAGACCTGCGCAGACCGCTCCCCCCCAGCACCAGCCCGGACGATACGGGCTTCCTCCCCCGCAGCTACTGGCGGGGTCCCGTCTGGCCCGTGATGAACTGGCTGTTGTGGTGGTCTCTGGAGAACTCCGGAGATCGCAAGAGAGCGGCCTGGCTCAAGGATCACGCCCTCGCGCAACTCTCCGACGGACGCTTTGGGGAGTACTACGAGCCATTCACGGGCGAGGCGCTGGGCTCGGACGATCAGTCGTGGACTGCGGCCGTGGCCCTCGACTGGCTGGCGGACGGAGAGTCACCTCTACCCACGCTATAATCCGAGGGAAGGTAGAGGAGAGGTGCAAGCTTCCGTGGCGAAGGTCCTAATCGTCGACGATGAGCCGAACATCAGGGAAGTCGTTGGCCTCTATCTGAGGCGAGATGGCCACGACACTGTCTCGGCAGCCGACGGCGAGGAGGCGCTCGAGGTCTTTCGAGAGGGCGAACCAGATCTCGTGGTACTCGACCTGATGCTCCCCAAGATGAGCGGGCTTGAGGTATGCCGCCGGATGCGGGCGGACCGGAGGGTGCCCCTGATCATTCTCACGGCCCGCGGCGAGGAAGAGGAGCGAATAGTGGGCCTCTCACTGGGCGCGGACGACTACGTCGTGAAACCTTTTTCCCCCCGCGAGTTGGCTGCTCGGGTCGCCGCGGTCTTGCGGCGCGTGGAAGAATCGTCCGGGGGTGGGGATCAGAGGGTGCTCTCGTTCGACGGATTACGGATAGACCCGAACACGCGCGAGGTCCTGGTGCTGGGAGAGCCGGTGACGCTGACGGCCACGGAGTTCGACCTTCTGCACCGGCTCGCCTCGAGTCCCGGCAGGGTCTACACGCGTGACCAGCTAATGGAGTCGGTGTGGGGATACACCTTCTCCGCAGACACGAGCACCGTCACCGTTCACGTGCGGCGGCTGCGCGAGAAGGTGGAGCCCGACCCGGCAAGGCCCCGCTACCTGCAGACCGTGTGGGGCGTCGGCTACAAGTTCGGCGGATGAAAGGCGCACTCCGCACCGCTGGCGCAGCGCTCTTTTTCCTCGCCGGTTCGCTGGCGCTGGCCCTCTTCGCCGCCTCGGTGTTCGGCGTGCCCCCGGCCGACCTGAGGGCCGTGGCAGCGTTGCTTGGCGTAGCCGGCGGCGGCAGCGGACTATTGGCGCTGATCCTGATCCGTCCCTCCGTCCTCGGGCGGTTGGGAGGCGTGAGGGCGCAGCTCGTGGGGGCAGGTCTGATCGGGAGCCTCCTGCTCCTCGGGATGATGCTCGCGGGCGCGAGGGCCATGTTTATCTCGGGGCACGACCTCTCGCTGCTCTTGACGATGCTGACCTTCGCGGCGGTCCTCTCGGTCGGTTTCGCCCTGCTCTACGCGATGCCGCTATCCAGCCGCATCCAGCGCGTACGGGCCGGGACGGAACGGATCGCTGGAGGCCAACTCGGCTCGGAGGTTCGTGTCGACGGGCACGATGAGATCGCCGGGCTTGCTACCGACTTCAACCGCATGGCGCGGGCACTAGAGGAAGCGGCGGAGCGCGAGCGCGAGATGGAGCAGGCACGACGCGACCTCGTTGCCGCCGTCTCCCACGACCTGCGAACCCCGCTAACCTCGACGAGGGCCCTGATCGAAGCCCTCGCGGACGGCGTCGCCACCGACCCTAAGACCGAAAGCCGCTACCTCTCCTCGGCCAGCCGCGAGCTTGCGCACCTGAGCCGCCTGGTCGACGACCTCTTCGAGCTCGCCAGAATAGACGCTGGGTTACTGCAGCTCAAGTTGGAAGAAGCCTCGCTGCACGACCTGATCTCCGACACCATCTCGAGCTTCCAGCCGCAGGCCGAAAAACAGGGCGTGCGGCTGGAAGGCGAGATCGTAGGCGACGTCGACCCCGTGCTCGCGAACCCGCCAAGGCTACAGCGCGTACTACATAACCTCGTCTCCAACGCCCTGCGCCACACCCCGGCAGACGGCGCCGTAACCCTGCGCGCCACTCGCGAAGGGGAGGAGGCGCGAGTCGAGGTCTCCGACACCGGCGAGGGAATTGCCGCCGAAGACCTGCCGCGGGTCTTCGAACGCTCGTTCCGCGGCGAACAGTCGCGAACTCGCTCCGAGAGGACCGATGCGCCCGGCGCGGGGCTGGGACTCGCGATCGCGCGCGGCCTCGTCGAAGCACACGGCGGCACCATGGACGTCGAGAGCGATCTCGGTCACGGCTCGCGCTTCCGCTTTACGTTGAAGCGCGCCTGACACCTGGGCGGCTTGAGCGGTTCACGTCAGGCGTCTTTGGGCGGTTCACGAACCGCCCCTACAGGGTCCGTTCGAATCCGAAACGTTTGGGGGTGCGTATCCACGATTGACCGGGCGCGGGTCATTATCGCTGCGTCTTGCGATTTTGCTCATGGTCTGGCCTCCACAACGAAGGATTGCGGACGATGTATTCAAGCGTGCGTCGTAACGAAAGGTCGTCGCGTATGACATGATCGTAGTAGTTGCGTTGCCACAAATTGGCGCCTGGTGTGGATCGCAGGTCGTTGACACGTCGGGTGGATACGGTCTTGAACGCCGCGATCAGACGTCCCAACGGTTTGCGTTTCGGCGGAACGGACCCCGAATGATTCATGCCAACGTTTGGTCCATCCACGAGCTCTGCCGGGGATGCGGTTCTGGTTTGGGCGGTTCGCGAACCGCCCCTACGGGGTTCGTTCGCATTCATACCGTCTGTGATTACGACAATGCCGTGTATGTGGTCGGGCATTACTATCCATTCGTCCATGCGGACGTACGGGTATTGTTCTGCCAACCAGACCCAACAACGAGCCACCTCTCGGCCGCAGGCGTTCGATCGCATCTCGTCGTTTACCACCGTCCCAAAGACATGCGCCCGGCCATGGGTGCAAACGGTTACGAAATACGCCCCGCCGCTAGTGTAGTCGTAGCCTTTCAGCCGGATCGACCGGCGACCGTATCGGTCTGTATGTCCCATCGTGGTCCATCTATCGGCAAGCGCCACCCAACCCATTAATGTAGGGGCGGTTCGCGAACCGCCTAAAAACGCCCCGCCCAAAAAAACGTAAACCGCCTATACACCAACCGTCCCTACGGCAGGGACGCGAGGCGGGCAATGAGAGCCGGATCTCGCATCGCCGCTTCGCCTACCAGCACGGCGTCGGCGCCTGCGTCTCGTAGCCTTCTGGCGTCTTCGGGGGTCTTGACGCCGCTTTCGGCGATGAGGGTCGCCCCGGCGAGCTTCGGCGCGAGGCGCTCGAAGGTGCCGAGGTCTACGGTGAAGTCTCTGAGATCTCGGTTGTTGACGCCGATGATCCGGGCGCCCGATTCGAGGGCCAGGTTCGCCTCCTCTTCGTCGTGGATCTCCACGAGCGGCGTCAGGCCGACCTCTACGGCCAGGGAGACGTAGCGGGCGAGCGCCGCCGCTTCGAAGAGCGCCGCTATCAAGAGGACGGCGTCGGCCCTGGTGCCCGTTTCGAGGATCTGCGCCTCGTCGACGGTGAAGTCCTTGCGTAAGACCGGCACAGTAGTATCGTTCCGCGCGGCGTCGAGGTCTTCGAGACTTCCCTGGAAGCGTTCGGGCTCGGTGAGGACGGAGAGGCAAACCGCCCCCTCTAGCTCGTAGCGGGCGCCCCACTCGGCAGGGTCGGCCTCGCGGATAAAGCCCGCCGAGGGTGAGGCGCGCTTTATCTCGGAGATCACAGAGAGGCCCGGCGTCGAAACGGCGCCGGTGAAGTCTCTCTTCTCGAAGAGCAGCGCCTCCTGGTAGAGGGTGTCGAGATCGGTTCTGCTGCGTAGATCCTGCGCCCTTTCGAGGGCGGCCGTCGCGAGCTCGTCGAGGACGGATGCGCGCTTCACACGGTACCCGAGAGCCGACGGGTGGTCTTTATGAAGACTTCCAGGGCCGTCGCGGCGGCACCGCCTGTGATGGAATCCTCTGCCAGACGCACGCCTTCTTCTGTCGACTTCGCTCTACCGGAGACGTGGATCGCCGCTCCCGCGTTGAGCAGGACTACGTCGCGAGAGGCCCCGCGTTCCTCGCCGGTAAGTATGTCGCGGAGGATGCGGGCGTTGAGGTGGGCGTCGCCGCCCAGCAGGCCGTCCGGGGCGTGGCGCGGGAGGCCGAAGTCTTCCGGTGAGATCTCATACTCCACTATCTCTCCCTCAGAGACGTCCGCGACGAGGGTCTTATCGGTCACCGTGATCTCATCCATCCCGTCCGTCCCGTGGACGACGAGCGCTTTCTCGGCCCCGAGGTCCAGCAGCGCCTCGGCGACGGGACGCACGTAGGCCGCGCCGAAGACGCCGACGAGCTGGCGCTTGGCCCCGGCGGGGTTGGTAAGGGGCCCGAGCAGATTGAAGACGGTCCTGAAAGGCAGCTCCGCCCGCACGGGGGCCACGAACCTCATCGCGGGGTGGTGGGTGCGGGCGAACATGAACCCAAGTCCGGCTTCGGCGATACAGCGGGAGACCTGTTCCGGACTGAGCTCGATCTCCGCGCCGAGCGCCTCGAGCACGTCGGCGCTACCGGCCTGGCTCGTGGCCGCCCGGTTGCCGTGCTTGGCCACCACGACGCCGGCCCCACGCGCTACGAACGCGGCCGCCGTGGAGATGTTTATGGTCCCCTTCGCGTCGCCGCCGGTACCGCAGGTGTCGACGACGCCCTCGGGGGCCTCGACCTTCGCGGCAAAGCGGCGCATCACGCGGGCGAATCCGACGATCTCGGGTACACTCTCCCCCCTTACGCGGAGCGCGGTAAGGAGCGCGGCTGTTGCCGCAGGGGGAGCATTACCCTCCATGATGATCTGGAGCGCGCGTTCCGATTCGCCCTCGGTCAGGAGTTCCCCGTCGACGGCTCTGCGAAGGGTCTCGCGCAGCAAGGGTCCGGCTCAGAGCCCCAAGAAGTTCTTCAGGAGGTCGTGACCGCTGCGGGTCAGGATGCTCTCGGGGTGGAACTGGACGCCCTCTACAGGGTACTCGCGGTGCCTGACGCCCATGATCGTACCGTCTTCGGTGCGGCTGGTGACGAGAAGGCATTCCGGGACCGATTCTGGCTCGATCACGAGCGAATGGTAGCGTGTAGCCTCGAAGCCCTGGGCAAGGCCTTTGTAGACCCCACGGCCGTCGTGCATTATCCTCGCGGTCTTGCCGTGGACGGGCTCACCGCGCACCACCTCGGCGCCGAAAGCCTGCCCGATGGACTGGTGTCCCAGGCAGACGCCCAGAGTGGGGATGCTCTCACCGACCTCCCAGATCAGCTCAACCGAGACCCCGGCCTCGTTCGGCGTGCAGGGACCGGGTGAGACTACTATCCTATCCGGGTGGAGCGCGGAGACCTCCTCCGGCGTGACCTCGTCGTTGCGCCGCACGAGGACCTCGGCCCCGAGCTCCCCGAGATACTGGACCAGGTTGTAGGTAAAGGAGTCGTAGTTGTCTAAGACGAGGACCCGCATAAGTGGAGCGATTTTAGCGGATAAGTTGCCGGTGAACAGGGAGGAGACGCCATGACTTTGCTCCTGACCGAGAACGAGATCGAAGGCCTGCTCGACATGCCTTCGACGCTGGATGCCGTCGAGTCGGTCCTGCGCCAGCACGCACAAGGACGCGCCACGAACCGTGCCAGGCGCCGCGTGGCCCTCCCTACGGGCGGGCTCAACTACATGGCCGCAGGGGCGCCCGAGATCGGGGCCCTCGGTCTGAAGGCCTACACCGTGGCGCGTACGGGCGCCCGCTTCTACACCATGCTCTTCGACCCCGAGGGCGGGGAGCTGCTCTCGATCATGCAATCGGACAGGCTAGGACAGGTGCGCACGGGCGCGGCGAGCGGGGTGGCGACCGATCACCTCGCCCGCGAGGACGCGAGCACCCTGGGCATCTACGGGGCCGGCTGGCAGGCCGAGAGCCAGCTAGAGGCCATAGCGGCCGTCAGGGACCTCGAGCGGGTCATCGTCTACAGCCGCAGCGAGGAGTCGCGCAAGGAGTTTGCGGAGAAGATGGGCGGGCGGCTGGGGATGGAGATAGAGACGACCCACGCATCCGAGGAGCCCGCGGCCCAGGACATCGTCGTCACCGTGACATCATCGAGGGAACCCGTGCTCCTCGGCGAGTGGCTCAGGCCAGGGGCGCACGTCAACGCCGCAGGGTCCAACTTCCTGTTCAAGACCGAGATCGACCGCGAGGTCGTAAGGCGGGCGAGCTTCGTTTGCGCCGACTCGCGCGAGGAGCTCGGTCTGGAGGCGGGGGACCTGATGCAATCCCTCGAAACCGGCGCGATCCTCCCCGAAGCCGTCTACGAGCTCGGCCAGGTCATCGCCGGACAGGTGCCGGGCCGCCGCGGCCCGGATGACATAACCCTCTTCGCAAGCCAGGGACTCGCGCTGGAAGACATGGCCGCGGCCCGCGTGGTCTACGACCGCGCAGTCGAACGCGACGTGGGCAGGGATATTGCATTCTAGGACGAGACCTGTAGGGGCGGGTTTCAAACCCGCCCCCAGTTTCAAACCCGCCCCTACACGCGAAGTGGTTCGGGTGAGGGCGGTTCGGGTGAGGGCGGTTCGCGAACCGCCCCTACGGGTTCCGTCGTCGCGGGTGCGGTTGTGAGTGGCGCGTCCTTACATCACCGTCCGGCGTTGCGTGTGCCCCGGCTTGCTGTGCTCGGGGTGTTTTTCGCCAACGGTGTGGTGATCGGGACCTGGGTCGTCAGGATACCCGCCATAAAGGAGAGACTCGGTCTCGGCGAGGGCCTGCTTGGCGTCGCGTTGCTCGGGGCTGCGGTCGGGGCCCTGGTCGCCATGCCGCTTGTCGGGGCATTGGTCTCCCGCCTCGGGAGCCGGCGCGTCGTTGGTACGACGGCGCTCTTGCTCTCCCTCTCGCTCGTCACGCCGGCCCTGGCGCCGAACCTGTACTTGCTCGTGCCCGCCCTCATGCTACTCGGGGCGGCGAACGGTGGGCTGGACGTCTCCATGAACGCGCAGGCCGTCGTGGTCGAGAGAGGGTACGGGCGTCCGATCATGTCTTCCTTCCACGCGGCCTGGAGCTTCGGAGGGCTTGCCGGAGCCGCGCTCGGTGGACTGATGGCTTCCCTCGGGGTAGGTCCCCTGCCCCATTTCTCTGCGGTGGCCGTCCTGTCTGCGATAGCGTTCGTCGGCGCCTACGGGGCGCTCTTGCCTTCGCACGCCGATGCCTCCGAGGAAGGGGCGCCGGCATTCGCCCGTCCGACGCGGGCTCTCTTTGGGCTTGGGATCATCTCGTTCTGCGTCCTCCTCGGGGAGGGCGCGATGGGAGACTGGAGCGCCGTCTACTTGAATGACACCCTGGGAACAGGTCCTGGCTTCGCCGCCGCGGGATTTGCGGCGTTCTCCCTCTCGATGGCCCTCGGACGCCTCTTCGGCGACGGTTTGACTGAGCGACTGGGCTCGGCCACACTCGTCCGCTCGTGCGGGGCCCTCGCCGCCTTGGGGCTTGGCACCGCGCTGGCCGTAGGGCAACCCTTCGTCGCACTCGTCGGCTTCGCCTGCGCAGGAGCAGGTTTCTCCGTAGTCTTCCCCGCGGCCCTCAGCGCCGCGGGCCGCACAGAGGGCATGGCCACAGGACCAGCGCTCGCCGCCGTCTCCACCGCGGCGTACACGGGTTTCCTAGTCGGCCCGCCCTTTATCGGGTTCCTTGCCGAACTGACGGGCCTCGGCTACGCCCTCTACCTCGTCGTAGCCCTAAGCGTCGCCGTAGTAATCTTCGGCGGAGCCGTAAAGGCAGGAGGAGGCAAAGCAAAATAGTAGACTAGAATGCCGGCTTCAACAATGAACCTGAGGCCTGAAACCTGATACCTCTCGACCGAAGGGAGAGACATGTCCGAGACCTTCGAGAAGCAGCCCGAGACAGGGGGCAACTACGAGCCGCTGGGCGCCGCGGAGCTGGTCGACCATGACGACAGGGGTCTGCGGGTGAGGTCCGGGGCATCGACGGTCGAAGTGGCAGCCCTGGCGCCCGACCTGTTTCGGGTCGGAATGTTCCCCGTCGGGGGTCCGCCGAGGTACGACTCAGAGGGCGTTGTCAAAGGGGACTGGGGAAATGTCGAGGTCTCCATGCAGGAGTCCGACGAGGAGCTCACGCTCTCGACCACGGTGGCGACGGCCCGCGTCTCGTTGAATCCGTTGCGCATCGGGTTCGCCGACCCTTCCGGCAGGGAGTTCGCCGTCGACGACGAAGAGTTCGGGATGGGCGCCGTCGAGACCCCTGGGGCCGACGTCTTCTCGGAACCCCTGGGTAGTCCGGTGCGGCTCTACAAGAGGCGGGAGGCAGGAGAACGGTACTTCGGGTGCGGCGAGCGGACGAGCGGGTTGGAGAAGACGGGCTCCCACCAGGTCTTCTACAACGTCGACCCGCCTCTGGGGCACACCGCCTCCTTCAACAACCTCTACAGCTCCATCCCTTTCACCTTCTCGATCACGAACGGCAAGGCCCATGGCCTCTTCTTCGACAACACCCACAGGGTCGAGTTCGACCTCGCGCTGGAGGACGAGAACCGCGCCTACTACGGCGCCGAGGGCGGGGCCATCGTGTACTACGTCTTCTGCGGGCCAACCCCGAGGGAGGTCACAGGGCGCTACACCGAGCTCACGGGCCGTACCCCGATGCCGCCGCTGTGGTCTTTGGGGAACCAGCAGTGCCGCTACTCCTACATGAACGACGAAGAGGTGCGCGAGGTCGCGAGGGGTTTTCGGGAGCGGGACATCCCGTGCGATGTGATCTACCTCGACATCCATTACATGGACGGCTACCGCGTCTTCACCTGGAACGAGGACCGCTTCCCCGACCCGCGGCGCCTGCTCTCCGACCTGCGGGAGCAGGGCTTCCGTGTCGTCACCATCGTCGACCCCGGCGTGAAGGTGGACGAAAACTACTCCGTCTACACCGAGGGAAGGGAGAGGGACCTTTACTGCAAGACGCGCGAGGGCGGGGAGTACCAGAACGCCGTCTGGCCCGGCGTGTGCGCCTTTCCCGACTTCACCAACCCCGAGACGCGCGAGTGGTGGGGCGAGAACCAGAGGGTCCTTACCGATGCCGGGGTGGCCGGTATCTGGTGCGACATGAACGAGCCGGCGCTCTTCATACCGGACGGGGCCACCATGCCCGACGACGTGGTCCATCCCGGCGGACGGGCCGGCGAGGCCAGGTGGCACGCCCAGATCCACAACACCTACGGCTCCCTGATGGCCCGCGCCGCGAGAGAGGGCCTTCTGGCCCTGCGGCCAGACGAACGGCCGTTCGTGATCACGCGCGCCGGGTACGCCGGCCTGCAGCGCCACGCCATGCACTGGACCGGGGACAACTCCAGCTGGTGGGAGCACCTGTGGATGAGCCTGCCACAGCTGCAGAACCTCGCCCTCTCGGGTGTCGCGTGGGCCGGTGTCGACGTGGGAGGGTTTGGGGGCGACACGAACGGAGAGCTCCTGGCCCGCTGGACGGAGTTCGGGGTCTTCCAACCTTACTGCCGCAACCACACGACTATAGGGACCAGACGCCAGGAGCCTTGGGCTTTCGGCGAGCCCTACGAGTCGGTGTGCAGGGAGATGATCAAACTTCGCCAACGCCTGCTACCCTACCTCTACTCGCTCTTCGATGAGTGCCACAGGACGGGCGCGCCGATCCTGCGCCCCCTCCTTTTCGAGTACCCCGAGGACGAGACGACCTACACGGCCGACGACGAGTTCCTGCTCGGCGATGCCCTCCTCGTCGCTCCCATCACCCGCCCCGGAATCGAGCACCGCCACGTGTATTTGCCAGAGGGCACCTGGTTCCACTACTACAGCGGCGAGCGATTCGAGGGGCCGGTCCACATCCTGGCGCACGCACCCCTGGGCGAGCCCGCCCTCTACACAAAGGGAGACTCGCCCATTCCCATGGGGCCAGATGCGGCCCACACGGGCGAGAGGCCGAACGACCCGCTGACGCTGCTGGTATACCCGGCAGGAGGCGAGGGAGGATCCACACTCTACGAGGATGCGGGGAATGGCTTCGGCTACGAAGAAGGTGAGTACGCCAGGCGCAGGATCTCCTGCGAGTCCTCGGACGGGCGCATCACCATCCGCCTCGATGAACGCCAGGGCTCGTTCGTCCCCGAGCGTAAGGATGTACTCTTGGTATTGCAGGGCATCACAACGGCGCAGGGTGTAACCGTCAACGACGAGGAGCACGCGCCAGACCGAGTAGAGAGTGGCGCTCTCACCGTCGCGGTTGGTGAAGCGGCCACCCCGACGACCGTGAAGGTGATCCTCTAGCTGCCGGGCGCTAGGAGGATGCGAGCGATGCCGGGCCGCATGATCGTCTTCCTCATCGCCCTGTCTCTGGGATACCTCGGCCTGGGATTGCTGGTGGTCCTGTGGATGACCTCCCCGAGGCGCAGATCCCCGGAGGCGACGCCCGCGTCCTCAGGTCTCCGACACAGGGATGTCGAGTTCCCGAGCACAGACGGGATCCGTCTGAGCGCCTGGTGGGTTCCAGTGGAGGATTCGTCCCTGGCAGCGGTGCTCGTCCCCGGTTGGGGCGGATACAAGTTCGACGAGCACCTGCTGCAGACGGCACCCGTCTACCACGACGCCGGCTACAGTGTGCTCCTGCTCGATCTGCGGGCGCAGGGCGAATCGGGCGGTACGCGCCGCACCCTCGGCTATAGGGAGGTTCGCGACGTCCGCGGCGCGCTCGCCTGGCTAAGGCGGCAAGGGTATGCGCCGGGTGAGGTGGTGCTCCACGGCTGGTCGATGGGGGGCGCGACGGCCTTGCGCGCGGCTCCGGGGGCGGGTGTGGGTGCCGTCGTCGAGGAGGCCGCATACGCGGATCTCCCAGTCCTTCTGAAGGGCGAGATTCCTGACTTCGTACGCTTCGGGAGGCTTCTCCGGCCGGCGATCCTGCTCGCAGGGAGGCTCTTCCCCGACTTCGACCCCTGGGACGTGGTACCGAAGAACGATGCCGCGAAGCTCTCAGATGAGGGTGTTCCTCTATTCATCATCCACTCGACAGAAGACACCATAGTCCCCTACGAACAGGCCAAAATCTTGACTGCAGCCCACCCCGATTCGCGCGTCTGGAGGCTGGAGGGTTACGCGCACGTCGAAGCGTACCGGCATCCCGAGTATGCGCAGAGGTTGCGGGAGTTCCTGGACGCAACCCGGTGAAGGAAGGTGGTTCGTGATTTTTGGAGGGCTGGTCCCCAAGCGGCCCGCAGCGCTGGCGGGTGCTGATATGATGTACTGTCTTCAATAAGTGGTAGACCTTAGTAGAAGAGGGAAAATGAAGAAACTCTTGCTAGTCCTGGCCGTCGCTACGGCGATCGGGCTAGGGGTATCCGTTGCCTCCGCTGCCTCGACATGCAGCCCGGTTCTCACCCCAGGCGAGAATCTTGCCCAAGTGGCAGCGAACTGCCCTCCCTCCACGACCTTCACTATCAAGGACGGCACCTACAAGCTCTCGAGGGCGGTCGACGCCAATAGTGGGGATACCTTCAAGGGGGTCTACTCCGACGGGACCCGCCCGCAAATAGACGCCAACGGGTCGCAGATCGCCTTCAATGTCGGGGATACCAAGGGGGTGACCATTAGCGGTCTCAGCATTAGCGGGACCAAGGGCGGCGAGTGGTGCGAGCCAGAATGCGGGGGTGCTATCAAGAAGGACGGTTGGAACCTCCACGTCCTCAACGTGAGGCTCCACCACAACCTGAACCAGGGTATCGGTAATCCTGGCCCCGGATTTCTCCTCAAGAACTCCGAGATCGATCATAACGGCTCGGCCTCCTTCACCAATGGTGGGGTCTCCTCGGCGGCTGGTATCAAGATAACCAAGGGTCCCGCAACCTTCAAGAACAATGAGGTCCACCACAACTACTGGCACGGCATCTGGTGCGATGGGTTCGCAGGCTCGATCGTAATCAGCGGCAACGCAGTCCACCACAACGGCAAGAGCGGCATCCGCTACGAAATCTGTAGGGGGCCTTCCAGCAAGATCACCAACAACCGCGTATTTGGTAACGGCTACCTCAAGAATGACATCCGGGAGGGTCGGGGCGGCATAGTGCTCATAAGCGCCCAGGACGTCGAGGTGGCGGACAACACCGTCAAGGGGAACCGTGGGCACGGCATCCAGGCCAAAACCGGCGATCGCCAGAAGACCTCCAGGGTGAGGATCCACCACAACACCTTTCGTAACGACTCCCTGAGCGGCTGCAAGCTCGCTGGCGTGGTGTGCCTGGCGAATGGCAAGTAGAGGTGGGTACTAGAGACCCACGCCGGAGCCAAACTCTAAACCGTGCATGAGATTCGGGCAACACCTTCCGCTTCGAACGGAACATACCCCCCTCCTCAGCAGAGCGGTAGCAACCTCCGCCAGGCAAAATTGCTAGGAGGAGCGAACGGAGATCTCCGGTACGAGTCCTCGCCGGCGTGCAGCCTGTTGCGGGCCGGGTAGGGTGGCGCGTCCAGGTCGAAGTAGACGAACCCTTCGGGGAAGGAAGCCCCGATCAGGTCCGTGCGGCTGCCGATCTCCAGCAGAGTTCGCGCAAAGAGGGAGGTTCGCGAACCTCCCTAGTACGTACCACCCTCACACCTGCGCTTCGATCAGGACGCGGAGCTGCGGGTCGGTGAAGTCCTCTGCCGTAGTGAAGGCCCCTGCTCCGATGAGCCTTTCAGGGTTCTGGCTGGAAGTGATGCCTACGGTCTGGATGCCAGCTGCGACGGAGGAGACGATGCCAGAGACCGAGTCCTCGAATGCCAGTGCTCTTTCGGCAGGGACGCCGGTTCTCTCCAGTGCGGCTTTGTAGGGTGCTGGATCCGGCTTTACAGCCTCGACTTCGTCGGCGAGCACCACCACGTCGAAGAGGCCTCGAAGCTTCAGGGCGGGCAGTATCGCTTCGACGTTCTCCTCGGGGGCGTTGGTGACGAGGGCGATCCGCATCCCTCGTTTCCTACCCCGCTCTACAAAGTCCACGAGACCCGGCAGTGGTTCCAGCTCGGAGGCGCGCTCGCGGAAACTCGCCTCCTTGGCGTCACCGATGGATCTTCCTTGCTCGTCGGTGAGGTCGGGGAGCAGTTCGCGCACGATCTCGGCCGTGTTCCGGCCGCTGATCCTGTCGCGGTAGAACTCCTCGTCAACCTCGACGCCGTGTGGTTGGAGCGCATCTACCCACGTCGGCAGGTGCAGGGAGTCGGTCTCCGCGATCGTACCGTCGAGGTCGAAGAGCAGGGCCCGGTACATACCGCTAACCGGCGTAGAGGACCATGTTCAGAGCGCGGGTCACGATGAGCAGTGCGCCTATGTACAGGAGTATGAAGAGGTGGCCGCGTTCTTTGCCCTTGCGCAAGGGACTCGTCTTGTACTCGGCCATCCCGAGGAGCACGCCGATGGCGCAGAGACCCCACACCCAGTAGAACGCGAAGTAGCGCGCAAAGTTGCCGGGGTCGGGGTCGAGCGAAGCCCCCACGAAGGTCAGCGTCACGAAGGCGGCCAGGGAGAGCGACAGGACGAACAGCAACCTGTTCGCCTGTCTCCTGCGCCCCCACGCGAGCCAGTCGTTCAAGATGGTAAAGATATTGCTCACGACGATCATGTTAGCAGTTAGACTGCGGGGCGCCGTGAAAGCTTCCGGCTCACGCTGTGCACTCAGGCATTAGAATAGCCGTCGTGCGCCGACTCCTTGCTCTCAGTTGCGCGATCGTGCTGGTCGATACTATCTTTTACGCTGCGCTCTACCCGCTCGTCCCCTACTTTCAGGAGGAGTTGGGCCTCTCCAAGTCCGTGGTCGGCATCCTGAGTGGGTGCTACGGGGCAGGCGTCCTGGTAGGCAGCGTGCCCGGCGGATACCTCGCTTCGCGCTCAGGAGTGAGGGTAACGGCCCTCGTCGGATTGATCCTTATGTCCGTAACCAGCGTGATGTTCGCGCTCGTGGACACGACTTGGCTGCTGGTGGCGACGCGGTTCATCGGCGGATTCGGCAGCGCGCTCTCATGGATCGCGGCGTTCACCTGGCTCGTCGACCGGGCGCCGGAGGAACGGAGGGCCGAGATGATAGGAGTAATGGTCAGCGCGGCCGTGGTCGGAGCGCTCCTCGGGCCCGTACTCGGTAGCGTCGCCGCAACCGTCGGCCTCTTGCCCGCCTTCGCAACCGTCGCTATCGCCGGCGGGGTCATCGCCTTCTGGGCCGTTCTGGAGCGGGCACCGGCCTCCTCAGGAGACGTGTCCTTACTGCCAGCCCTCAGGACGATACGGGAGCCCCTGCTGCTTACCAGCCTCTGGTTTATCGTGCTCTCCCCCCTGCTTTTCAGCGCGCTAGCCGTCCTTGTACCACTGGATCTGAACAGGCTCGGATGGGGCGCTGCGGCGGTGGGCACGGTCTTCTTTGTGAGCGCCGTCTTCGAAGTCTTCGTCCATCCGCTGCTCGGCCGCTGGTCCGATCGCTCTGGCTACCGCCCGCCCGTCTTGGCCGGATTGCTCGCCTCCATCGGCATCCTGCTTCTCCTGACGTGGGTCGGGAACCCGTGGGTGATCGGGCTCCTCGTCGTGCTAGCGGCCGGGGCCTTCAACGCGACGCTAGTCCCAGGGACGGCGCTCTTCTCGCGCGGCACCGAGAAAGCCGGGATGGAAAGGGCCGTGGCCTTCGCGATCACGAACTTCGCCTGGGCCTCCGGTTATGCCGTCGGGGCGCCCTTGGGGGGCTTCCTTGCGGATCTCCGGGGCGACGCCCTCTCCTACCTCGCGCTTACGGCGGTCTGCCTGTCGACGATCGTCCTGATCCGGCGCACAGCGTGAAGTATCACTGGAGCTAGGAACCCGGCTAGTATTTCGCGATGACCCATATGGCGTGGACTATGCCGGGGATGTAGCCGAGGATCGTAAGTAGGATGTTGATCCAGAACTGCTTGCCGATCCCCACCTGTAAGAACACCCCAAGGGGAGGGAGAAGTATCGCGATAATGATGCGAAGCAGATCCATCGTAAACCTCTTTCTGTCGCTCGCTCTCTATTTGATACGCTGCTCTACCCTACCAGTTGCAGGCACCGAGAGTACCCTGTAGCGCCGCGCGTAAGGCTATAGCCTTGCGCACGAAACACCCACATCTTGAGGTTGCTTCCCAAGTGTATGATACATAACGTGTTTCATGCATGCGTCTGTGCGAACTGCTAGGCTGATAGGGACGTATCGTGGGTCTATCGGGTAGTTCCTGTGTAACCGGAGGAGGGAGTCCAGGCATGAGAGATACCGAGGTAGAGAGGGCAAGAGCCAGGGAAAGGAACCTGCGCTGGATGGAGGCGCTGTGGGAGGGCTCGAGCACGTCCGCCAAGGAGGAGGTCCAGAAGGAAGAGGTGCTTGCGGTATTTCGTCAGCTGGTGAGGGAATCCAGGAGCGAGAGAGCGGTTCGCGAGTACGTGCCCTGGCAGCCGCTGTGGTAGCAGCAAGTGTTGGGTTCCCTACATGACGTCTTGTTGAGGATCGTGCTGCTCCGCAGCGCAGCCTGAAGGTAGGCCGCTCCTCCTATACTATGCTCTCACAGAAGGACTGGACTTCTGTACAGTACCAACCGAGAGCGAGGAGAAGCGAATGGCGCAGCCGATCGATCTCTACTACTGGCCGACTCCCAACGGCTGGAAGATTACGATCTTTCTCGAGGAAGCGGGGCTTCCTTACAACCTGATGCCCGTGGACATAACTTCGGGCGACCAGTACGAGTCCGAGTTCCTGAAGATAAGCCCGAACAACAAGATACCTGCCATCGTAGACCCGGAAGGTCCTGATGGAGAGCCTTTGTCCCTCTCCGAGTCGGGAGCCATCCTGATCTACCTCGCCGACAAGACGGGTGAGTTCCTACCCGAAGCTCCGCGCGACAGGTACCTGGTGCTGCAGTGGCTGATGTTCCAGATGGGACACATCGGGCCGATGCTTGGCCAGGCGCACCACTTCAGGGGCTACGCTCCCGAGAAGATCCCATACGCAATAGAGCGCTATACAGACGAGGCCGCCAGGCTCTACTGGGTCATAGACCAACGGCTCTCCGAGGCCGAGTACTTCGCCGGCGAGGAGTACACGATCGCGGACATGGCGATCTTCCCCTGGCTCGTCTCGCACGAGAAGCAGGGCCAGGACCTGGAGGACTACCCCGACCTCAAGCGCTGGTACGAGGGCATGGAGTCGCGCCCCGCCGTCAGCCGAGCCCTCGAGGTCGGCAAGGAGCTACGCCGCTCGCTGGACGACATGGATGACAAGACCCGCCGCACACTCTTTAGAGGTGGCCCGAAGAGGGGCTAAAGCCGCTCTAGTGCTCACGCACCGCGGCGCGATAGCCGACGGCGATCAGTGGCGCGCCCCAGATGATAGCGGAGACGGCGACCAGGCAGAGCCCGGGAACGAGGAAAGGCGCGCCGAAGCCGAACGATGAGGCCAGCAGACCGCCGGCCGCCGGCCCGACGGCGTTGCCTGCAGACGTGGCCGTAGCCGCGATCCCGAACGCCTCGCCCTGGCGCCTGGGGTGTACGGCGCCACGGATCGCGAGGTTGGCGACGGGGACGGCGATCCCGACGAACAGTCCCGTTACCAGACGCAGGATCCACAGCAGGGCGACGGAGTCGACCTCGGCCTGCGGCAGCGCCGAGATACCTGCCAGGAGAAGGGTCCAGATGATGACCTTCCGCGCCCCGAACCTCGCCGCGAGTTTTCCTCCGATGACGGAGCCTAGCGAGGCGGCCAGGGCGCCGGTGGCGATGATCCAACCTGCAAGCATTGCGAGTCGCACGGGCTCTTCCATCAGGGTGGAGAGGAAACCCGGCAGCGCGGGCGCCGCGCTCATGATCGCGACCTGCACCACGAAGAGCGCCAGGAGGGTCGGCGCGAGCCGCCTGTGCGGCAACGGACCTTCGGCGTCGATAGACTCCTCTCTCTCGGCCTCCTCTTCCTCGGGCCGCTCCTCCTTGACCCAGAAGGAGATCAAGACGGCGGACGCCGCGAGCAAGGCCGCGGTCACCCCGAAAGAGGCCCTGATGCCGACGAGATCGGCGAATACTCCACCGAAGAACGGTCCTGCCGCGGCGGCGACGAAGATGACCATCTGCAAGGTCCCCAACCTCTGCCCAGCCTTCTGTGTCGGGGCCGTCGCCGATACGAGGACCGTCGCGGCCGCGACCGTACCGGTCAGGCAGCCCTGCAAGGTCTTGAGGGCCAGCAACTGCCACGGGCTCCCCACGAGCCCCATCAACCCGACGACGAGAGCGCCCGCAATCGTGGCCCTGAGTAGCATAGGCTTGAGTCCGACCCGGTCGCCCAGCCTGCCCCACAGCGGCGCAGCGAGGGCCATCGTCACGGCGGTCGAGCTGTTGATCACGCCCGCCCACGCCGCCGCACTTCCGGCGTCCTCGACGCCGAGCGCCTGGACGTAGATCGGCATGAAAGGCAGAACGAACGTGAACCCCATCGTCGCGGCGAGCTGCGAGAGGAGCAGCACGAGGAAAGACAACCTTCCGTCGACCTGCAAAGACTTCATTCGCCGTCCCCTTCCGCAAAGTAGCGGCCACGACAGACGGCGAGATCTCCTCCTGCATATGTGCCTCTGTGCCCGGCCGCCGTAAAGAACGGCCCTACAAACCTATGTAGCGTAACTCTCCTTCCCGGATACTCCGGGGCTCGTGAGCCGCGGCGAACGCCGCCAGACGATCGCGGCCCTGCAGGCCGCGCAAACAAGGGAGGCCACCGGTGTTATCTGACCAGCGCCCAACGCCTCCCGACCACGCTCGAAAACTCTCACTCCGGATATGCGTCTCTCAAAACCTTCGCAACCGAGTGTAGCAAACTACCCACCGCAAATCCGACTTTATGACTGCAGGAGGCTCCCAAGAGGTGAAAGAACTCACGATCTACTCAGGGCATGGCCGAATCCCGAGAACCCCAAAGAAGGTCTGGGGAGAGCAGCGTCTCGGCGTTATTCTCACCTTCGTCCGCGACGTTGCCCAGGCAGGAATTCAGCATCGAAGACAGGAGGTCGGTTGAGGGATCTGGTGTTCACGGTGGGTCACTCTAACCATTCGGCCGAGAAGTTCCTCCGCCTCTTGCAGGAACATGGCATCGAGATCCTGATAGACACCCGCTCGCACCCGTTCTCCAAGCACGCGCCGCGCTTCAATGGCCGCGCCCTAGAGGCGGTATTGGCGAAGGATGGCATCAGATACATGTTCCTCGGTGAGGAGCTTGGCGGAAGGCCCGAGGGTGGGGAGTTCTACGACGCGAAGGGGCGGGTAGACTACACGCTGGTCGGGTGTTCCCGGCCTTTCCTCGATGGTATAAGTAGGCTGGAGCAGGAAGTCAGCACCCGCACGGTCGCCCTTCTCTGTAGCGAAGAAGACCCCACCCGCTGCCACCGCAGGT
Source organism: uncultured Rubrobacteraceae bacterium (assembly GCA_963849745.1). GTDB lineage: Bacteria > Actinomycetota > Rubrobacteria > Rubrobacterales > Rubrobacteraceae > Rubrobacter_D. Next base: position 26,226 of record CAWKIM010000003.1, read on the forward strand.
TGCTCGTCGGGCGGGCGCTGGAGGAGCGAGGAGTCACGCTGCGGCACATCAGGGGCGACGGTAGCATACACATAGAGGGCGAGATGGACGGTGGCCAACCGGTCCTGTTCCCCGAGACGGAGGTGAGCCCACGAAAGTCTATACGATCGGTTTCACGAAGAAGACGGCGCCCGAGTTCTTCGGGACGCTGAAGAACACCGGTATCGAGCGTCTCCTCGACGTCCGCCTCAACAACGCGTCCCGGCTCGCCGGGTTCGCCCGTCGCGCCGACCTCCCATTCTTCCTGGAGAGGCTCTGCGGCGCGGATTACGTCCATGAGCCCAGATTGGCCCCTACGCGCGAGCTCCTCGACGCCTACAGGAAAGGCGGCGGATGGCAGGACTACGAGAGGGCGTTCCTGGATCTGCTGCGAGAGCGCCGGATCGAAAAAACACTGGATAGAGACCTCTTCGACGTTCCGACGGTGCTGCTGTGCAGCGAGGCCAGTGCCGACCATTGCCACCGGCGCCTGATACTGGAGTACCTGGACCGCGAATGGGATGGCATAAGAGCCGTTCACCTTTAGGGGATACGTGCAGATACTCGTAGACCACCTGACACGGATGCAGCCTGGCTACTTTTGTGTGGCAGGTATCGATGTGAACACTCAGCGCCATATCCGCCCGGTCCTCCGGCGCGGCAGGCTCACCATCGATCTCCTCAGAACCCGCGGCGGTCCCTTCGACCTCGGGTCCGTCGTTGACCTCGGGCCGGCTTCCTACGCCGGATACGCCCCCGAACTGGAGGATCACCGCTTCGACCCGACGCATGCGCGTTGGCTCTTCGACGAGGACCCGGAAGACTACTGGGCCGCACTCGACGGGTTGGCAAGGAAAAGCCTGGAGGAGATCTTCGGGTCCGACCTGGAGCTGTGGGACGAGAGCGGCACCGTGGACGTGGGGGAAGGTCGCGCCTCGTTGGGCTGCCTGAAGCCGGAAAGACAGCCGTGGCTGTACGTGGATCACCGGGGCACGGTTCGGATGGTCCTCGATTACCTGATGCCCTCCGTGGACATGTCGGTGAACGATCTGCGGCTTTATGAAAGGGACGGACGGACACCACGCCGGGACCTCTTTGCCAGCGTGGAAAAGCGCCTCAAGTCGGGCGTCGGGGTGATCCTGAGCGTCGGCCTGACACGACCCTGGCAGAAGAGGGGCGACACCGCCGAGAGGCACTGGTTGCAGGTCAACAACATCCACCTCGAAGACGACCCGCTGTGGCAATTGAGATCACGCTAACATTGTAGTTTTGTGAGCCCGTTGCGACTCGGGTCCTAGCTCACCTCGCACATGAAGAGGGGTGGGATGTGCATGTAGGTCGTGCTCGGGTTCGGGCCTACGGTGTCCTGGGCCATCTGGAGCGCGTCGGCTACGGTGTCGGCGCGTCCCAGCCCCATGCGCTTGGTGTTCTCGGGGTCGCCGCCGACGAGTATGACGCCGCCGAGGTGGTCGAGGGCGTGGGCTGCCCAGTAGAGGACCGTAAAAGGGTGTGCGCCATGGTAGGCGTAGGAGTTGCGGTAAAGGGTACGGTACCAGGGGTCGTTGGCGTACTTCTCCTCGTAGCGGTGGTGGATCTCGTGGACGTCGTTCGTTTCGGGGAAGACTTCGTTCCACAGGTCGATGTAGCTCGGGTGGTGGAGCTTGTCGAAGTTGGCCGGCATGGGGTGGGTGCCGATCAGGACTCCCCCCTCCCGCACGAGCGGTTTGCCCCTGTAGAGGTTGAAGAGGTAGCCGAGGAGCATGTTGAAGACGAGGATAGGGTTCATGATGGAGTTGACGTTGTAGGGTCCGAGGTACGGGATGCCCAACAGCAGTATGTCCGCCTGCCCCTCGGCGGGGACGACCATCTGCCTGTAGTTATCCTTCAGGGTCTCGGCGTGGACGGGCTCGGTGGCACCCGCCTGTACGCTGGTCACCCGGTGCGGAGCCTTTATGGAGTGAGAGATGCGCCTGGCGAGTTCCAGCGGCATCGTCTGCGTGGCCCGGTGGGTGGCGAGAAAGTTGGCTTTTGTGAGCATGCTCCACTGGTATTCGGGTTTTGCCATGAAGTCGAAGGCGGCGGGGTAGGTCTGGTTGTTCAGGGTGCTCTCTATGTGGAAGACCTTGACATGCTCGTCGAAGATTCTGCCCATCCGGTTTATGGAGGCGTGCATGGCGGAGTTCGGTGGGTCCATCAGGGAGCGGGTGTTGGCCAGCGTCTTAGGGGTGTGGTGATGGCGAATGGAGGAGTAGGGTGCCAGGCCCGTGTGCACGGACTTGTGGCCCCCGTCCATGGGGATGAAGTTTACGTTCACGTAGACGAGCAGGTCGCTCTCGGCGACGCGGCGGCTGACGCTGACCTCTTCACCCAGATCCGTCTCGCCTATGATGACGTTCCCGTCGGGGTCCTCGGCGTCGTAGTTGTAGAGCCGGTCCGGGTAGTAGCGGGACATGATCCTGCCCCCCAGGCAATGGCGGAGCTCGGCCTCCGTCATCCTGCGGTGGAGGCCGAGGGCTGCGATGAGGTGGATGTCCTCCACACCCCTGGCCGCGGCCTTCTCCAGCACCTTCTCGATGACCTGCTGGCGAATGTCAGGCTTGCGCATGGGAGGCAGCGGTATCGAGAGGTCGTCGAAGGCGATGGTCAGCTTCATTCCAGGCGTCAAGAGCTCGTGCAGCGGCTCCATGCCCATCGGTTCGAGTAGCGCTCTCTCTATGGCGACGCCAGGCTCGGCGAGAGGTTCCAAAGGTCCAGGAGGGTAGATCACACGCGTCCCTTCGGGCAGCTTCTCGTAGTGGAACCTGTCCCCCGCATAGAACCACATGGGGGGGCTGTTCTTCTCCAGGATGGTCGTAATGCCTGGTTTCATGGTCGCTCCCTTCGGTCGTCTCAGCATTTCAGCACGCCGCCGGGCTTCGCCAGGCGGCTTGTCAGCATGTCAGCACGCGCCCTTGCGGGCGCTTGTCAGCATATCAGCAGTTCGGCTTTCGCATGCGCAATCCCTGACTAGCTGAAATGCTGATTAGCTCCTGTTGCTCGAAGCCTTTGTATCAGGCTGTGGCAGGCTGGTGCTCCGGACAGTCGACGCGGAGGTCCGCGCGGCCGAGTGGTACGTCCAGGAGCGCGCAGTGATGCGGCAGCGGCTCACCTGGATGGAAGTCTTGTCGGAAGAACCTGCAGGTCACGCACATTCTGGCTACGGTTATGAGACCGGACCTCTGTAAGGACCCTATCAGTCCTATCAAGAAGTGCATTACGGCCTCTCTGTCATCGGGTGAGAAAGGCTGCAGGTGTTCTCTTATTGGATCCGCCCACCCAGATAGAGTGGTTGCCAGCTTCTCTCCTTCTAGGGTCAGCCGCAGGGTAATGACACGCCGGTCTTCGGGCCATTGCTCTCTCTGAACCAATCCCTTGGTCTCTAGCGATGCGACGGCGTCGCTGACAGTGGCCTGGGTGAGATCGAACTCCCTTGCGAGCTGGCTGACCCGCCTGAGTTCCACGTCATGGTAGTGCAGGTAGATCAAGAACTGGGCCTGCGTGGGGCTGAGATCTCGCTCCCACGCTTCCTCTCGGAGCCGTACGCGAAAGACCTGCGAGAGCCTTTCGAGCGCGGCGACGAGCTTCGCGTCGACATCGTCGTGCTGCGCAGAGAGGTCGAAGACCGACCCCAACCTAGAAATCCCCGTTCTTCACGTACGGATGGCTCCACAATGTCACCTGAAGGACGACGGACTTGAACCACGCCTGGTGCATCTTGTCTACGTCCTCAGCGCTGTGTCCTTTTTTGGCCAGGAACGGCTTCATGGTGGCCGTGATCGGATAGATGAACGCGACCATGTAGCGCAGTCCGATGTGATCCGGCGTCTCGTAAGCCCCATCGGTCTGGTTCTTCTTGTCCCTGGTGTGGCGCAACGCTATCTCCTGCTGGTAGTCGAGCCACTCCTGATCGTACGGACGCCTGCAAGTGTCGAGTATCCACTGCCCGAACCGCCCGCGCACCCGCCCGAGATACTCGGTGTCCGGTTGGCCCTCGTCATCTGTGAAATAGCGAACCAGGTGCGGATGATCCCCGACAAAGCCGTACCATACGTCGAGCACGTCCTCGACCTGATCCTCGAGTATATCGCCCGCCATCCGCAAATGCTCCTCGTCCTCCTCGCCAAACAAGACCGTCTGCTTCAACAGGTCCAGGTCCTCGAGCCCCAGAGGCGACCGAACCACACCCTGCGTCCCGAACTCGTACCCTGCTATCTCTCCTCGTCCCTCAGCCATCTCAGCTCCCTCCTAGACGCTTGTACCTGATCCCAAATATGTTAGGACTCCTAACATATTAGAGTGATGCAAGATATGTGTCAATACCTGGCGTGTCAGGTTGCGGAGGCGGGGCTTTCGGGACGCTTTGGGCTGGGTTAGACGCAATCCGATAGATCGCTCTCGGTTAGAGGCGCGAAGCTATTGCTGCAGTGGATTCCCGCTTTCGCGGGAATGACTGGAGAGGTCAAGAATTACGGCAATGCTCGGAGCAAGGGGGTAGGAGTTGCGCTCGCACGGGAGATCGCACACTGCGGAAGTCACCATGCGGATTCCGTCTAACAACGGGTTCAACTCCTGCGGTCGAAGACGACCTTGATGTGTCCTTCGCGTCCTACCGAACGGGCGGCTGCTATGGCCTCCCTGTAGTTCTCCAGCTGGAAGTGCGGGCCTACGAGTGCCTCTAAGCTTATCTCAGGGGCGATGCGGAGCGCGAGTTGAAAGCTGCTCGTCTGTTTTCCATCGTGCTCCTCGATGCTGTAGGCGTAGCTGCCGGTGAGACGGACTTCTTTGTACCAGAGGGCGGTCAGATCCAGTGTGCTCTTCGCGCCGGGCATGCCGACCAGCGTGACCTCGCCGCCAGGGCGCGCCAGGCGGAGCGCGTCCTCTATGGTTCCGGGAGCGCCTACGCACTCGAAGACCTTACCGGCTCCGCCCATGACGACCGGCTTGCCGAGCTCGGGTTTGTATGGCGTTGTGCCCAGCATCTCCGGGAGTTTCGTGTAGGTCTCTTTCGGGTGCACGACCTCCGTTGCCCCAAGACGAAGTGCTTCGTTCCTCTGTCGCACGTGCTTGGCGACGCAGATAATGTGGTCGGCTTCCGTGAGCTGCCTCAGGGCCGCGACGGTAAGGAGGCCGACGCTGCCGGCCCCGATGACCAGGGCGGTATCGCCGGGGTCGGGGGCGGCACCGAGCGCGGCGTGGACGGCGCAGGCGAGGGGCTCGATGGCTACGGCGGCCTCGTCGGATACTGCGTCGGGTACGCGGTGGAGTTGTGAGGGGTGGGCGACGAGGGTGCCCCGTGACCATCCGCCGCCGGTGTCGCGGCAGAAGCCCGTCTGGATGCCCGGACTTATGTCCCCCCTGGCCACGTTCAGGCACAGGGCATGGTGGCCCGAGGCGCAGTAGGGGCAGGGTGGGTCTATGCCGCGGGCCGCGCAGCCGAGGGCCGGCTCGAGCACGACCCGTTCGCCGGTTTGGAAGCCGGAGTTATCTTCGACTATCTCACCGACGATCTCGTGGCCCATCACGAAGGGAGGGGAAGTGATCGGAGAGAAGTAGGGCGAGTTTTCCGAAGAGAGCGTTCCCAGATCCGAGCCGCAGATACCGGAGAGGAGCGGCCTTAGGCGCACCCATTGCGGGGTCGGGAGTACAGGATCTGGTGCGTCTTCCAGTTGGAGCGGAGAGAAGCGGCTCGTTTCGAGCGACTTTATCCGCCGTGAGCCCGCGCGCATCAAGAGGTAGCGTGGGATGGACTTTCGGTAGACGAGGGCTTGCAACCTAGATCTTTTTGGCGACGCCGTCCGCGACGCCGGTCTTGTCCCAGTGTTCGACCTTCCATCCCCTGGCTTTGGCCGCCGTCCCGAGGCGCCGATCCGGGTTGACGGCGACGGGGTTGCCGACGGCCTCGAGCATGGGTAGGTCGGAGATGGAATCGGCGTAGGCGTAGGAGCGAGAGAGATCCAGGCCCCGCCGTCTGGCGAAAGAGGCCAGCATCCTGGCGCGGGCGTCGCCAGCCACTGGGGCACCGGTCAGCTCTCCTGTGTAGGCGCCGTTCTCCTGGGCCAGCGTGGAGCAGAGCACGTCGTCGGCGAGATCCTTCATCGGCTCGAGGAGGAAGTCGAGCGCGCCGGAGAGCAGCACGACGCGGTGGCCCGCGGCCTTGTGGTCTCTTAGTTGCTGCAACGCCTCGGGGAAGATACGGTCCAGGGTGAAGCCGGCGAAGCTCTCCCGTCCGAGGTACCTGGCGCGGGAAGGCTTCCAGCCCGCGTAGTTCTTGTAGAAGGCGCGGTTGAAGTGGGCGCGGCTGAGTTTATCCAGTCCCCAGTAGTACGGTACTTTGGTCAGAAACCCGGCGAGCCACAGCGGGCGCAAGACCGCAGGAAGCTCCCTCATCCTGAGCCAAGCGAAGTAAGAGACCACGTTGGAGCCGACGATGGTGCCGTCGACGTCGAAGATCGCCGCTACCTCGCCAGGCTTCTCGTCGGTCGTCTTCTTGCGCTTCTTGCGGCTCGGACGGGTCGTGAGCGCGGGCAGGTGCGCACCCTGCATCCACGCCCGCCAGTCGATGTCGGTGATATCGAAAGGGAACTCCCGGCGGTCATCTGGCGGGAGTCCCGTATAGAGGGCCTCCGTACGGGAACTCGCGAAGGTCGTGGTCATGTTCGCGTAGGCGCCGTAGATGCGGCTGTAGTAGAGGCTCATTCTGGCGCGCTTCTCGGCGCGCGCGACCCTCTGGCGCGCGTCGGAGGCCATGTGGCCCTCCGGCATCCGTGCGGCGAGTATGCCGGCCACCTTGAGGCCGGCGAGCTCCATTTTGAGCTGTCCCTCCACCCGTCTGCGGCCTGGGAAGGACCACTCTGGCACCTGGATCGGACGCCCGCTGGAGTCGCGCAAGGGGTTCTTTACGAAGTAGTCGCGCACTATGTCGTAGAGGTCGCGGTAGCGGATCGGGTTGCGTTCTCCCGAGGCGACCTGGAAGATCTCGGGCTCTTCGGGGCGGCGGACTCCGGCGGCCAGAATGGCGTTCACGACGTGGTCTACGGGGACGATGTCCACGTAGCTCTTCGGGTTGCCAGGGAACTCGCGCAGGATGCCCTTGGCGAACGCCATGATTATGGGGTCGGCCATCCTGGTGCCCTGGATCCAACCCGGGTAGGGCTCCTTGTGGCTGCTCTCTATGATGGCTGGCCTCACTATGATGAGCGGCGTCTCACCACGTTCCGTAACCACCAACCGCTCCGCGAGCGACTTGGTGAAGGTGTAGACGTCGTTCCACCCCAGTTCCCGCGCCCGCAGCGTTCCCCGCTCCACGAGCCGCTCGCGCATCCAGGCCCGCCTCAGCTGGTCGACCCTCTCTGCGACCTCCTCCTCCTCGCCGACCATCCCGAGTTCCCGCCGCGCCTCGGTCTCGAAGCGCCTCAGAAGCGAACGCTCCTGCGAAGCCCCATCCACCTCGGCCACGACCGCCTCGAGGCCGAGTACCTCCTCGCGCGCATCGAGGGCCGTCCCGTCGGGCGAAGACGGGCCCGGCGGCGCCTCGGGCGCGTCCTCCACGGTGGTTCCCGCCACATACGCCGTGGAGATGTGAATGAACAGCGGCCTCTTCTCCCAGGCGCGGGCGAGCTTCAAGAGCCCTAAAGTGCCGCGGACGTTCGAGTCGACCGCGGTGTCGAGCGGCGCGTCGAAGATGACCGAAGCGGCGGAGTGGATCACGACGTCCACCTCGCGAGAGAGCTCTGTGAGGTCCTCCTCGCCGAGCCCCAGCGAAGGCGCGTGTACATCGCCCTCCAGGACGCGTACCTTCTTCGAAACATGGTCAGCGAAGTCGTCGCCCGGTTTCTCGCGCAGGCTGCGGAAGGCCGCGGCGCCGAGGACATCCTTCTCGAACCTCTCTGCTGCGCTCTTGCCACGATAGGGTCTGATGACGAGGTAGAGGCGCCCGAGGTCGGGGAGGGAGCGTAGGATCTTCTCGACCAGCGCCGTCCCCAGAAAGCCGGTTCCCCCTGTAAGCAGTACCTTCTTGCCCTCGTACGCCTCGCCGAGCAACTAGCCCTCCTCCTCTGCCCGCCGGCCTACCTTCCTCTCGGTGCCCTGAAGGAGGGCTCTGGCGTTCTCCCTGTGCCTCCACAGGACGAGCGCGCCCCCGACAACGGTGTAGAGTACGTAAGGGAGCGGCTGGCCCGAGAGCCAGAACACCAAGGGACTTATCACCATGACGGCGATCGCGCCGAGCGAAGTATAGCGGCTGAGTAGCACGACGGCCCACCAGAAGGCGAAGAGGCAGAGCCCGATCAAAGGCGCGAGCCCGATCGTCGTACCGGCGCCCGTGGCCACGGCTTTCCCGCCCTTGAAGCGCAAGAAGACGGGCCAGCAGTGCCCGACAACGGCCGCGAAAGCGACGGCGGCGATGAGCCATTCGTTCTGCACGGTGAGCCTGGCGACCACCACGGGAACGAGCCCCTTGAGCATGTCCCCTGCGAGCGTGAGTACGGCGGCCCACTTCCCTGCCGCCCGAAGCACGTTCGCCGTACCGATGTTCCCGCTGCCGACCTTCCGGACGTCAACGCCGAGCGCCCGTCCGACCAGGTATCCGGTCGGCACGGAACCGAGAACGTAGCCGAACAACACGAGAAGAATCCCTATCATGGCGGAGAAAGTATAGCGGAACGATGGCCCTACGGCGTCGCACCAGACGGCGCGGATCGTCATTGGGTGGTTCGCGAACCGCCCCTACAGCCACATCTCGCGGGAGCGGGCGACTTCGAGGGCCTGCTCCATCGCCCGCGCCTTGTTACGGGTCTCTTCGTACTCGAGCGAAGGGACGGAGTCGGCGACGACGCCGCCTCCGGCCTGGAAGTAGGCGACGCCGTCCTTGAGGAGGGCCGTGCGGAGTGTTATGCACGTGTCGAGGCGGCCGTCGACGCCGTAGTAGCCTGTGGCGCCGGCGTAGGGTCCGCGGCGGGTGCCCTCGAGCTCGTCGATGATCTCCATGGCCCTGACCTTCGGCGCGCCGGAGACGGTCCCGGCGGGGAAGGCCGCCGCGAGCGCGTCGAGGGCCGTCAGGTCCTCACGCAGATCTCCCTCGACGGTAGAGACGATGTGCATTACGTGCGAGTAGCGCTCTATCTCCATGAAACTCTCCAACCCGACCGAGCCGACCTCGCTGACCCGCCCGAGGTCGTTGCGCCCGAGGTCGACGAGCATCACGTGCTCGGCCCGCTCTTTCTCGTCCGCCAATAGTTCCTCGGCCAGGACGGCATCTTCCTCCGGCGTGCCGCCGCGCCCGCGGGTGCCCGCCACAGGACGGGTCATCACGCGACGCCCCTCGACCCGCACCAGGGGCTCGGGAGATGCTCCGACGATGGTGAGGTCGCCGAGCTTGAGGTAGGTCATATAGGGGGATGGGTTTACCGTGCGCAAGCCGCGGTAGAGGAGGAGGGGGTCGAGATCCCTGATCTCGGCGGCGAACCTCTGGGAAGGGACGATCTGGAAGGCGTCCCCCGCCCTGATGTACTCTTTGGCCGCCTCTACGGCCTCCTCGTAGCCCCCTCTGGTGAAGTTCGAGGAGATCTCGAAGCCGCCCGTGCCGAACGCGGGCGTCCGGCGCGCCAGCGGGGCGGAGAGGCGCTCGGCGATCCTGCGTATGTCGTCGGCCGCCCGCCTGTAGGCGGCCGAGAAACCCTCGCCCTCCACGTCGCGCAGGCCCGCCGCGTCGACCAGGGAGACGACGAGCACCTTGTGCCTGAGGTGGTCGAAGACGATCAGGGTGTCAGTAACGGCGAAGCAGGCCTCGGGGACGCCGAGGTCGTCTCTTTGAGTGTCGGGGAGGCGTTCGAGATAGCGCACGGCGTCGTAGGAGAAGTAGCCTACGGCGCCGCCCACGAACGCCGGGAGGTTGGGAAGTGGGGCTACGCTCTTCTTGCCCACGATCTCGGCCAGGCCTCTGAAAGGGTCGCGGGCTGGAACCTCCCGCACACCATCCGCGTCGACGACCGTGTAGAGACCGTCTCTGTAAGAGAGGGTTCGTTTGGGGTCGAAGCCGAGGAAAGAGTAGCGGCCGAACCTCTCGGCCGACTCGGCGCTCTCCAGCAAGAATACCGTGTCCTCCTCCGCGAACCTGAGAACCGCCGAGATCGGCGTCTCCAGGTCCCCTATGAACTCGGCGTAGAGCGGCACCACTTCGTAGGAACGGGCGAGTCTGCGGGCTTCGCCCAGCGAAGGGACCAGGCTAGCCGTGGCGATCATGCAGTACCTTCGCCACGTCTTCTATCCCCACGCCCCGTTCCTCGAGCAGCACCAGCAGGTGGTAGATGAGGTCGGCCGCCTCCTCCGATAGCCTCTCATCGGAGAGCGCGGCAACCACGACCTCCACCGCCTCCTCCCCCACCTTCTGGGCCAGCCTCTCCTTTCCGCCCTGTATCAGGGAGACCGTGTACGAGCCTTCGGGCATCTCCCTGTGGCGCCGCGCTATCGTGCCCGCCAGCCGCTCGACCATCGTCCCGAACGGGAACTCGCTGTCGCCTGCTTGCGCAACCCCGACTCGCTCCTCTGTCAGGGTGGTGAAGAAGCAACTGTTCTTGCCCGTATGGCAGGCTGGTCCGCGCGGCTCTATCCTGTAGAGGAGCGCGTCCCCGTCGCAGTCCAGCTTTACCTCGACGACCCTCTGCGTATTGCCGCTCGTCGCACCCTTGCGCCAGAGCTCGGAACGCGAGCGGGAATAGTAGTGGGCCTCGCCGCTGGAGAGAGTCTTCTCGACGGCCTCGCGGTTGGCGTAGGCCAGCGTGAGCACATCGCCCGTCGCCGCGTCCTGGGCGACGACGGGGACGAGACCGTTCTGGTCGAACTTCACTCTGTCCGGCGCCGGGGTCATCCTTGTATCACCATCCACCTGTGCCGCTAACCACGTCCGGTTCCTGGTCAACGAGCCGGACCGGGATGCCGGCCTGCATCATGTGCTCTTTGACCTCGGCTATGCTGTATTCGCCGAAGTGGAAGATGCTCGCGGCGAGCACCGCGCCTGCTCCGGCGTTGACGGCCGCGATCATGTGCTCCGGGCTTCCAGCCCCGCCTGATGCGACGATGGGGAGGGTGGTCTTCTCGGCGACGGCGGAGATCAGGTCGAGGTCGTAACCGCTCTCTGTTCCGTCCGCGTCCATGCTGTTGAGCACGAACTCCCCCGCCCCCCGCCTCTCTCCATCGATGAGCCACCCGACGGCGTCCATCCCCGTATTGACCCGTCCGCCGTTCAGGTAGACCTCCCATCCAGGGGAGAGACCGCGCCGCTTCACGTCCACGCTCAGTACGACGCACTGGCTCCCGAAACGTTCCGCTCCTTCGGTGATGAGATCCGGGTTCCCCACGGCGGCGCTGTTTATGGAGACCTTGTCGGCCCCCGCGCGTAGCATGGCGCGCATGTCGCCGGCCGTCCTTACGCCGCCGCCGATCGTGTATGGTACGAAGACCTCCTCGGCGGCGGCGCGTGCGAGCTCGGCCGCCGTCTCCCTCTGTTCGTGGGAGGCGGTGATGTCGTAGAAGACGATCTCATCCGCCCCCTCCCTATCGTAGAGGGCCGCGAGCTCTACCGGATCTCCCGCGTCCCTCAGGTTGGTGAAGTTCGTCCCCTTTACCACCCGCCCGGCGTCCACGTCGAGGCAGGGTATGATGCGCACCTTGAGGCTCACTAGAGGCACTTCTCCCGCCTGCGCCCGGGTCGAGCGAGGCGCTGGATGCTTGTGTGGCGCTGCTCCCGTGGCAGGGCCACGTTCGACGAAACGACCTTCACCGCTGTTCCTTTCTCGTTGCTCATTACGGGGTATTGTACGGGGCTACACGTAGGGCACACCGGCGTTGGAGCATTCTTCGGCCAGGCGCTCGCGCAAGGCGTTCCTAGCCGGCAGCAGGACCGAGCCTTCGTCTCCCGCGCCGACTACTATCGAGCCGTCCCTTCCCCTCCAGTGACGATGCACCGTATAGGCGGCGAGCGTCCCTTCTACCAGGACGACCGTCCTGTCGAGTTCTGCGTGCGACATCGAGGCGGAGACGTCGAGTTTGGAGACGTCCACGTTCTCTGGTGCGGAGATGTCCGCGGAGAGGTTGCCCGTCCTTAGCCTGAGACCAGGAGTGTCCCAGAGGACCTCGATGGCGCCCTTGAGCGCCGCGGCTCTGCTCTCCTTGTTGCCTTTTCGGAGCTTGGGGTCGTCCATCGCCCGGAGGCGCTTTGCGAGGTCACCGTTGTCCGCCGCGCCCGAGCGCTCCAGGGAGAGGACCTTCAGCGTCGCCGCGGAATCTACCTCCACGACCACGCTCTGGCCCCTCTCCCTCGGGAAGGGGTAGTCCGTGTACTCCACGCCGACCTTCTCCAGTTCGGAGAGCAGCTCCTCTGCGTAAGGCTCGCCGCCGAACATCCTGCGGCTCGCCGAGTAGGCGGGGAGCGCCACTTTCGAGAGGATGCGTTCGATCTTGCGTGTTCCCCTCTCGTTGGGGACAGCGAGCGGCGCGTCGACGCCTACGACGGTCCCCCGCCGCTCCGAGCCGTAGCCTTCGACCGTCCTTGCAATCTCCTTAGCATCCGCCACGAACGAGTTGGCTATGATACTCCCCCGCTCGTCCAGCACGACCAGGCACGAGAGCTTATCCCGCGCCTCGCCAGGCCTCCACGCCAGCGCGCAGCCTACAAACCTCAAGTTCCCTCCTTACCCGCGTCGTGCACGGCGCGAGAGATCTCCTCGCAGACCTCCCGGCACACCGTCTCATCGGTATGCTCGACCATCACCCGCACGACCGGCTCTGTTCCACTCGGTCTCAATAAGACGCGTCCTTCCTCGCCGAGCCTCTTCTCAGCCTCTGAGACGGCCAGCCGGACCGCCTCCGAACCTGCGACGGCCTTCGCTGCCCCAGGCTCCTCGACCCTCACGTTCATGAGCGTCTGCGGATACACATCCATCGCCGCGGCCAGCTCGGAGAGCGGCCTGCCGCTGCGAACCACCACGTCGAGGAGCGCGAGGGCCGTAACGATGCCATCGCCCGTCGTGACGTGCTCGGAGAGGATCACATGCCCGGATTGCTCCCCGCCGAGGGAAGCACCGAGCCTGCCCATGGCCCCGGCGACGTGTCTGTCTCCCACATCAGTCACCTCGTAGGGTATCTCCATGGCCTCCATCGCCTTGAAGAAACCGAGGTTGCTCATGACGGTGACCACGACCTCGCCGGAGAGGACGCCGCGTTCCTTCATGTCGCTGGCCAGGATGGCAATGATCCTGTCCCCGTCGACCACGTTTCCCCGCTCGTCGAGAGCGAGCACCCTGTCCGCGTCTCCGTCGAAGGCGAAGGCCACGTCGTGCCCCGAGGCGTCGAGTTCGTCGATGTGCGTCGAGCCGCAGCCCTCGTTTATGTTCGTACCCGTAGGGTCGGTTCCGGTCAGGGTGAGATCCGCGCCAGTCTCTGTGAAGACCAGCGGCGCCACCTCGTAGGCCGCCCCATGGGCGCAGTCCAGAAGCACCTCCATACCTTCAGCCGACGGGCGCAACTGCTGGAGCACCCACTGCGCGTATATACGTGTGGCGTCGCCCAGCACCTCGACCCTTCCGATACCGCTCCCGCTCGGGCGCGTAATGTCGCCGCCCAGCAGGTCTTCGATCTCGCGCTCTTTCTCAGGAGAGAGCTTGCGGCCTTCTCCGGAGAAGAACTTGATGCCGTTATCGGGGTAGGGGTTGTGCGAGGCGCTTACGACGCCAGCGGCCGTGGCCCCGAGACGCGGCGCGAGGGCCGCAACGCCGGGCGTAGGAAGGACACCGAGATCTACGACGTCCGCGCCGCCGCTCGCGGCGCCGGCACACAGGGCGCTGGCGAGCATCTCTCCGGAGAGGCGCGTGTCGCGTCCCACCAGGATCCTGCCCCCAAAGACCTGGGAGGCGGCGAGCCCGAGGCTCAGGGCATCCTCGGGCAGCAGGCCCTTGTTGGCGACCCCGCGCACCCCGTCGGTGCCGAACGATATAGGCCCTCTATTCAGTCGGCCTCCCTTGCCATACCGGGGTGGATCCCGAAGCCCTGACACCTCTCCTTCTCGACGTAGAACGGGCCCCTTTCGGCGTGCGAAAGGAGCCCGACATGAAGATCCGCTCTGGGACTCTAACGCTTCGAGAACTGCGGGCGCTTGCGGGCCTTCTTGAGCCCGTACTTCTTGCGCTCGACGGCCCTGGAATCGCGGGTGAGCATCCCGGCCGCCTTCAGCTCGCCACGGGCCTCCTGCGATTCTTCGGCGAGTGCCCGCGCTATACCGTGGCGCAAGGCCTCCGCCTGCCCGGTGGGGCCACCGCCTTCGATCTTGGCAATGACCTCGTAGCGGCCGGCCGAACCGAGGAGCTCGAGCGGCGCGCGCACAGCGGTGCGGTAGGCCGGACGCGGGAAGTACTCGTCCACGTCGCGGCCGTTCACGGTGATCGTGCCGTCGCCAGGGAGTACCCTCACCCGTGCAACGGCGGTCTTGCGTCTTCCCGTTCCGCTATATAGAGCCTCTGCCATCTACTTCACCTCGAGCGTCTGCGGGTCCTGGGCTGAGTGTGGGTGCTCGGGTCCCGCGTAGATCTTCAACTTCTTGAACTGTTTTCGGGCGAGGCGCGTCTTCGGCATCATCCCGTAGACGGCCTTGCGCAGGACCTCGGTCGGCTTGCGCGCGAGCATCTGCTCGTAGCTGGTCTCTTTCATGCCGCCGGGATAACCCGAGTGCCGCCTGTAGACCCGCTGCTCGGCCTTCCTACCCGTGACGGCCACCCTGTCCGCGTTGACCACGACAACGAAGTCGCCCACGTCGACGTGCGGCGTGTACTGCGGCTTGTTCTTGCCACGCAGTAAGCGCACGATCTCCGTCGCCAGACGACCGAGGTGCTTTCCCTCGGCGTCGACGACATACCACTTACGCTCGACCTCGAGGGGCCGTGCCATGTAACTCTTCATTATCCTCCGGAGGTTCTCCGAACTTCAAAGGCCTTTAGACGGATCAAATAGTAGCATACATTGGCAAAAGGACCAGCATGTCAGCCTGCGCCTTGTCGGGCGCTTGTCACCATGTCAACAATTCAGCTGGTCAGCTGGATGCGCGATTCGCGACAGGTCGATACCTCAGCGAGTCTCTCTGGAGCGGCTTCGGATTACAGGATTTGCAGCGGATGGTTACCTCGCTGGCCGCTGCGATGCCATAATGGCAGTTGGAGGGTTGTGTTTTCTGCGAGATTCTTGCGGGCAAGTTGCCGGCGAGCATCGTCCTGCGTGACGGACGCTGCACGGCGTTCATGGACATCCAGCCCGTCAATGACGGTCACGTTCTCTTGGTGCCCGAGGATCACGTGTCGTGCCTGGCCGATCTGCCGGAAGAGACTGGTGCTCACATGTTCAGTACCGCCCAGAAGATTGCCATCGCTCTCTACGCGAGCGGGCTCGATTGCGAGGGGGTCGAACTTTTTCTGGCCGACGGTGAGGCGGCAGGACAGGAGGTCTTCCACGTTCACCTGCACGTCTTCCCGCGCTTCGATGGAGATGGCTTCGGCCTGAGATTCGGTCCCGGCTACACAGTCAGGCCGGGCAGGGACGAGTTGGAAGAGGCCGCGAAACGTATCAGGGACGCGCTGTGATGCACAAAGGTGCAGGAGGCGCTGGGCGGGTTCGTTTTCGGGCGGGTTCGTTATTGGGCGGGTTTGAAACCCGCCCCTACATGGGTTTGCCGTATCTGAACCGTTTCCTTGTGTCGAACCGCAGGTCCACAGACCACCCTACAGGACCCTTGCTATGGTCAGGCCGTCTATGCGTTCCCTGATGAGGGGTAAGGCGATGCTGAAGAGCCTGGGGTCTCTTGCTACACGCTCGTTGAATTCGCGCGTGGCCTGGGCCGTTGCGTCCTTGGGGTCGAGTACGGTGCCGCCCCTTATGGTGTTGTCGCCGAGGATTAGGGATCCTGATCTTACGAGGCGCAGGGACGCGTCGAGGTAGGCGGGGTAGCCCTCTTTGTCGGCGTCTATGAAGATCACGTCGAAGGGGCGTTCGTCGTCCTCGATGAGCGAGGCGAGGATTTCGTGGGCGTCGCCAACCCGGATCTCGACCTTTTCGGAGAGGCCGGCGCGATGGATGTTGTTGCGGGCAACCCCGGCGTGATGTTCGTCGATCTCCAGGGAGATCAAGGCTCCGTCCTCAGGCAAAGCACGGGCAAAGTGGATGGTACTGTAGCCGCCGAGGGTGCCTATCTCCAGTATGCGCCGCGCCCCGGCTATCTCGGTAAGCAGTTGCAGCAGCCTTCCCTGGTTGGGCGAGACGTTTATCTCGGGCAGCCCGGCACGCCTGGAGTCCCGCAGGGCTGCCTCGAGGACCTCGTCCGATGGGGTGAACAGGTCCTCGACGTAGGTGTCGATCTCCTGCAAGAGCCCTCTCGTATCGCCCGTGTTCATCGCTCACTCCTCCATAGGTTCGGGTCGTCGTAGCCCACGCCGACCAGCGTGAGCCCGCGGCTGCTGACGGCGGGCCCTGCTTCACTGCGTTTTCCTCCCGAGAGCAGCCGGTCGAACTCCGCCAGATCCCTCTTCCCGCCTGCAACCTCGAGCATGGTGCCGACCAGGGTGCGGACCATACCGTACAGGAACGAGTCGGCAGTTATGCGATACCTTAGCAGGTCGTGGTCCCAGCTCCAGCGCGAGCCGGTAACGACTCGTTCGAAGCGAACGTGGTAGCTCTTCTGGGGGGTGAAGGCCCTGAAGTCGTGGGTCCCTTCCACCAGTCTTGCCGCCGTACAGAGGAGATCCGGGTCGAGTCTCTGCGGCGCGTAACCCGCGTGGTGGCGCTCCAGTGGTGACCTGATCTCATCGTTTACTATCTTGTATTCGTAGGTACGGCTCCTCGCGTCTCTGCGGGCGTCAAAATCTTCACTTACGGCGGCGCAGCGACGGAGTGCCACGTCTTTGGGCAGTAACGCCGTGGTTTTGTAGGAGATAGAGGCCGGCCTAAGCTCTGTGTCCACCCTGAAGGAGACTACCTGCCCGCTCGCGTGCACCCCGGCGTCGGTGCGGCCTGCGACGCTCATCTTGACCGGCTGGCGCAGAACGGTAGAGAGCGCTTCGGTGAGTACACCCTCGACCGTCCTTCGTTCGGGTTGCGCCGCCCATCCCGCAAAGCCGGTACCCTCGTACTCCACGAGTCCGGCGAGGTTCAAAGCAGGATCCCGACCATCAAGACGAGCAGGGTGAGGGCCAGTGCGAGCGCATCGCCGGCCCGGAAGCGCAGCTCGCGGTAGCGGGTGCGGCCTTCGCCGCCCCTGTAGCCCCTGCTCTCCATCGCGTCGGCGAGCTCATCGGCGCGCCGAAAGGCGCCGACGGTCAGCGGCACGAGCACGGGGAGGAAGGAGCGCGCCCTGCGAAGCGGTCCTCCCTCTGAGAAGTCGGCGCCGCGGGCGGCCTGGGCCCTTTGGATCTTCTCGGCCTCCTCCCCGAGCGTGGGGATGAATCGGAGCGCGATGGTCATCATCATCGCGACCTCGTGTGCCGGGAACCGCACCTTCTTCAAGGGAGAGAGAAGGTCTTCGATCCCATCAGCGAGCGCCACGGGCGCCGTCGTCGCCGTGAGCAACCCTGCCGATGAGACGAGCAAGAGTATCCGCAAAGCAAGGAAGAGACCCAACCTCAACCCGCCGGAATGAACCTCCAGGAAGCCCCACTCGAAGAGAATGACACCCTCCCGCGAGAAGAAGACCTGGAACAAGACAGTCAGCGCTACAATAAAGATCACGGGCCTCAAGAGCCGCAAGAAGGTGCCTGCCGGAATACGGCTCACCGCCACGAGCGCCACGAGAGCCGCGGCCACGAACAGTAGCCCCACCGTCGAGTCTATGAGGAACAGCCCGACGACGAACACGGCCGTGGCGATTATCTTGGCCCTCGGGTCGAGCGCGTGCACGGGCGAGGACACGGGATAGAACTGGCCGAGGCTCCGGGTCGTCATCTCAGGTCCCTTGCAGGGCCCTCAGCGCGTCGAGCGTCTCCCGAAAGCGCACGGGGTGTCCCATCCCTGGTCTCGACCCCCTTAGCAGGCAAGCCACCCGTACCGTCGCCGGGGCCCGCGCGGGATCTCCGTAGAACACCTCGGCAGCGGTCCCGACCGCGCTCACCCTGCCCTCGCGTAGCACGCACACCCTGTCTGCGACTTCGGCGACCTCGTTGAGGTCGTGGGAGACGAGGACGACCGAGACTCCCGATTCGCGCAGGCCCAGGATCAGGGCTAGAAGATCTTGCCTGGTGGCCGGGTCGAGGCCGGCCGTCGGCTCGTCGAGAACGAGAACCTCCGGTCGCATCGCGAGCACCCCGGCGATGGCGGCCCGCCGCTTCTCGCCGCCCGAGAGCGCGAACGGCGAACGCGCCGCAAGTTCCTCCGCCCCCAGTGCCCGCAGCGACTCGAGCACCCGCCCCCTTACCTCTTCTTCGTCCAACCCCAACTGGCGTGGGGCGAAGGCCACGTCTTCCTCGACGGTCGGGGCGAAGAGCGCCGATTCGGGGAACTGGAAGACCAGGCCGACCCTGCGCCTGAGCTCGCTCTTTTCGAGCGTCGTCGCGTCCACGCCATCGACGAGCACCTCTCCGCTCGTCGGAACGAGGAGCAGATTCATGTGCTGTGCGAGCGTGCTCTTGCCCGAGCCCGTGCCGCCGACGATAGCGAGCACCTCGCCCGGCTCCACGACGAGCGACACGCCTCGCAACGCCTCGACCTGGAAGGGGGTGCCCCGTGAGTAGACATGCCCGATATTCCTGAGCTCCAGCTTCACCGGGACCTCGTCCCACTCTGCGTTCTAGCCAGTATGGTCTCGGCCAGTTCTTCGGGCGTGCGTAGCTTCGCCGGCGGAAAGCCGAGCTCCAGCGCGAGCCTCGGCACGACGGGCAGGACCAGGCTGTTCTCTCGTAGTAGGTCCGTGTTGGAGAACAATCGTTCGGGTGTTTCGTCGGCCACGAGCTCTCCCGCGTTCAGGACGAGGATACGGTCTACGCCTGTGAGCTCTTCGAGGTTGTGTGTCACGTGCAGGACGGTCTTCTCGGACCGCAGGTCCTGTAGGTACTCCAGAACCTCCTTGCGTCCCGCGGCGTCGAGCATCGAAGTGGGCTCGTCGAGGACGAGTATCTCGGGTTCGACGGCAAGCAGGCCGGCAAGGGCGACGCGCTGCTTCTCGCCGCCCGAGAGGGTATGGGGCTCGCGGCGTTCGTAGCCTTTGAGGCCGACGGCCCGTACGGCCCTGGCTACCCTCTCGCGCATCTCCTCCCGGGGGACGCCGAGGTTCTCCAGACCGAAAGCGACGTCGTCTTCGACGAAAGGGGCGACGAGGCCGTTATCGGGGTTCTGGAAGAGGACGGCGAGGTGTTTGCGGACTTCGAAGGGTTCCGTTGCAGGATCGTGGCCCGCGACCAGCACGCGGCCCGATTCGGGCCTGAGGAGGCCATTCAAGAGGCGGACCAGGGTGGACTTGCCGCCGCCGTTCGGGCCTACCACGCCGACGTATTCCCCCCGGCGAAGGTCGAGGCTCACCCCCGAGAGCGCGGGCCGTGCGGAAGCGGGGTAGGAGAAGGATACTCTCTCACAAGAGACGGCGAAGGACCCACCGGGGCGGGTCCCTTCGCCTGGGTTCTGCAAAGGTTGGCTACTCCACGGAGTGGTTGACCAGTTCCAGGTAGACGGTCTCGGCGCCGTCGCCGAGCCTGGGTCCCAGCTTCAGGATACGGGTGTAGCCCGAATTACGGTCGTCGAGCTCGGGGGCCACGTCCTCGAAGAGGCGGCGGACGACGGTCTTGTCTTTGAGTACCTTTACCGCCTGACGCCTGGAGGCGAGATCATCCTTCTTGGCCGTGTTGATGAGTTTGTCCACGACGCCGCGAAGCTCTTTCGCCTTCGGGGCCGTGGTCTTTATGCGGCCGTGTGTGATCACCTGCCCCGCCATCGTGCCCAGCATGAGGTTGCGGTGCTGTGCCTCGCGGCCGAGCTTTCGGCCTCGTTTAGCGTGCCTCATTGCCCTCGCTCTCCAGGGAATAGCCATACTCCAGGAGCTTGGAGCGGATCTCATCGACGCTCTTCATGCCGAGGTTACGGATGTTCATGAGCTCTTCCTCGGTCATGGTGGCGAGCTGGCCTATGGTATCGACTCCCTCGCGCTTGAGGCAGTTGTAGGAACGGACCGTGAGCTCGAGGTCCTCGACCGGGCGCTCGTCCGTGATCACGGGCCGCCCGCCGCGCTGGCGGGCGTCGGGGGCGCCGGCCCCCTGGTAGCCGTCGGTGAAGAGCCCGAGGAAGTCCATGAGCTGCCTGGAGGCGTCCTGCAAAGCCTCCTGCGGCTCGATGCGTCCGTCGGTGAAGACCTCCATGCGCAGCGAATCGAGGTCGGCCCTCGCGCCGGCCCTCGTCTCCGTTACGGTGTAGTTGACCCTCTGCACCGGCGAGAACAGCGAATCGACGGCGATCACGCCTATAGGGTCGGCCTCGCTCTTGTTCTGCTCGGCCCTCGCGTAGCCCTGGCCCCTCTCGACCGTCAGGCGCATGTCGAGGTGCCCGCCGTCGGAGACGCTCGCAACGTACGCCTCGGGGTCCACGACCTCCACGTCGGCTTTCAATTCTATATCCGCCGCCGTGACGTCGCCGGGGCCGTCTTTTGCGATGGTGAGCTCTATGGGCTCCTCCCGCTCGAGCTTGAACTTCAAGCCCTTGATGTTGAGGATGATGTCGACGACGTCCTCTTTGACGCCTTCGATCGTCGAGAACTCGTGCGAGACGCCCTCTATGCGGATCTTGGTGACCGCGGCCCCCGTGAGCCCCGAGAGCATGACGCGCCTGAGCGAGTTGCCCAGAGTGTGGCCGAGCCCTCGCGGCAGCGGCTCGGCCACGAAGGTTCCGCGCCGGCCCTCTTCTTCTTCCACCCTGAAACGGGGTGGTGCTATGTCCAACATCGTCAAAATATCACCTGCTAGAAATGTGTCTTTGCTACCGGCTGTAGAACTCGATGATGAGCTGCTCTTCGACGGGCACGTCGATCTCGTCGCGCCCCGGGGTGTGCAGGAGCCTGCCCGTGAAGTTGTCGTGGTCGGCCTCCAGCCAGGGCGGAACGGCGACCACGTTCTCGACGGCGTTCTGAATGGGCACCAGGTCCCTGCTCTTCTCCTTGACCGTGATGACGTCGCCGGGCTTGAGTATGGCCGAAGGGACGTTGTGCTTGCGGCCGTTGAGCTGGAAGTGCCCGTGCACGACGAGCTGGCGGGCCTGCGGGCGGCTGGTGGAGAAGCCCATCCTGTAGACGACGTTGTCCATCCTCAGCTCCATGAGCCTGAGGAGGTTCTCGCCGGAGACGCCCTGCATCCTGGTGGCCCTGTCGTAGGCCCGCCTGAACTGCTTCTCGGAGACACCGTAGTACCAGCGGGCCTTCTGCTTCTCCATGAGCCTGAGGCCGAACTCGGTCTGGCGGCGCCTGCCCCTACCGTGCTCTCCCGGAGGGTAGGGCTTCTTCTCCAACGGGTTCTTCCGCATGGAGGAGAGCATTACCCCGGCCCGCCGGTCTCTCCGGCCCCTCGGTCCTGTGTAACGTGCCATACTCGCTACCCCCTGCGCCTCTTGGGCGGCCTGCATCCGTTGTGCGGCTGGCCCGTCACGTCCTTTATGGAGAGCACCTCTATGCCCATCGACTGGAACGTGCGGGCGGCCATGTCCCTACCCGAGCCGTGGCCCTTGACCTCGATATCCACGCGCTTCACGCCCTGGTCCATGGCCTTGTTCGCGACGCTCTCGGCCGTCATCTGGGCCGCGAAAGGCGTGCTCTTGCGGCTCCCTTTGAACCCCAAGGATCCCGCCGATTCCCAGGCGATGACGTTGCCCTCCTGGTCGCTCACGGAGACTATGGTGTTGTTGAAGGAGCTCTTTATGTGGACCACGCCGGTCGTTACGTTCCTGCGGACCCGCCGGCGCGCCCTGCTCGCGCCACGCCCACGCTGCCTCTGTTGCCTCTGCCTGCCCATCTACCTCTTCTTCCTCCCGCCTATCGAGGGCTTCGGTCCCTTGCGCTGGCGGGCGTTCGTCTTGGTTCGTTGCCCGCGCACGGGCAGGCCCCTGCGGTGCCTGATCCCACGGTAGGTCCCTGTGTCTATCAGTCGCCTGATGTTCTGCTGCGTCTCGCGCCTCAGGTCGCCTTCGACCTCACAATTCTGGTCTATGTAGGTCCTGACCCTGGCGACCTCGCCCTCGGCGAGGTCCCGCACCTTCGTGTCCGGATCTACCTGGGTTTCGCGGCAGATCTTCCTCGCCGTCGAACGGCCCACGCCGTAGATGTAGGTAAGCCCTATCTCGACCCTCTTCTCCCTGGGGAGGTCTACTCCTGCGATCCGCGCCATGCTAGCCCTGCCTCTGCTTGTGGCGAGGGTTCGTGCAAATGACACGCACCACCCCGCGACGCCTTATGACCTTGCACCGCTCGCATATAGGTTTCACGCTCGCCCTGACTTTCACAACTCTCTCCTTATGTCCTGAACCTGTATGTGATCCGTCCCCGGCTCAAGTCGTAGGGGCTCAACTCCACCTTCACCCTGTCGCCCGGCAAGATCCGGATGTAGTTCATCCGCATCTTGCCCGAGATGTGCGCCAGCACGTTGTGCCCGTTCTCCAACTCGACCCGGAACTGCGTGTTGGGCAGCGCCTCGGTTACGGTGCCTTCAACCTCTATGACGTCTTCTTTGGCCAAGGACCTCCTCTTCTCAAATAGTTACAAGATGGCTGAAACCAAACGCATATCTTACCACGCCGAACCGGAGGCTCCCACCGAAACGCATCGTTCCTTATGGGCCTGACCCCCCGTTCTGCGTCAACACCAGGGGTCCGTTCCCGGTAACGGCGACGGTGTTCTCGAAGTGGGCGGAGAGGGAGCCGTCGGCCGTGTAGATGGACCATCCGTCCCACTCGCTGAGGCGTATGCCGTAATCGCCGAGCGTGATCATGGGCTCTATGGCGAAGGTCATCCCGGGGAGCAGGCGCGGACCCGTACCCGGGCTGCCGTAGTTCGGGATCTGGGGATCCTCATGCATCTGGCGCCCGACCCCGTGGGAGACGAGGTCCCTTACGACCCCGTAACCGCGCGACTCGGCGAGGGCCTGTATGGCGTGGCCCACATCGCCAAGCTTTTTGCCGGCCCGCATCTGATCTGTCGCCGCGGCGAGACACTCTCTCGTGGTCGAAAGCAGCCCGAGGATGTCCTCGGGCACGTATCCCACGGGGACGGTGGTCGCCGAGTCTGTTACGAAACCCTCGTAGCGAACGCCGACGTCAAGGGAGATTATGTCGCCGCTCTTCAGGCGGTAGGAGCCCGGGATGCCGTGCACGATCATGGCGTTCGGCGAGGCGCAGATGGAAGCAGGGAACCCCTGATACCCCTTGAACTCGGGCTTGCCCCCGCGCTCGTGGATGAACTCCTCGGCGAGCCGGTCGAGTTCCCGCGTCGTCACACCCGGCCTGACGTTCTCCTCCAGCATCGCAAGGCAGGCGGCGGTTATGCGCCCGCCTTCGCGCATCGCCTCGAGTTCCGTCCTGCTCTTGCGGACGATCAAGCGCCTTCCTCTCCGCCCACGGCCCCCAAGATGTCCTCTGTGACCTTCGGGATCTCCTGTTCGGCGTCGACGGTGACGAGGAGGTCGCGGTCGGCGTAGTAGTCTTTCAGGGGCTCGGTCTGATCGTGGTAGATCTGTAGCCTGCGACGGATGGCTTCCTCGGCGTCATCGTCGCGCTGGATGAACGGGCCAGGGTCACTCTCGGGCGGCGGATCGTACTCGATGTGGTAGATCTTGCCCGTATCCTGGCTCTGGCGCCTCCCCGAGAGCCGCTCTACGAGCGCGTCGTCGGGCGCTTCGAGGGCGACCACAGCGTCGAGGTCCTCCCCGATCTCTTGTAGGGCCTGATCCAGGGCCTTCGCCTGGGCCTCGTTGCGGGGAAAGCCGTCGAGGAGCCAGGAGTCGGCATCGTCCAGGTAAGGCTTGGCCATCTCGACGATGATCTCGTCGGGCACCAGCTCGCCGCGGTCGTTGTAGTCCTGCACCTTCTTGCCGAGATCGGAGCCCGACTTTATCTCGGCGCGCACTATGTCGCCGGTGGAGATGTGCGTGGCGCCCACCTCATCAGCCAGGCGCTGCGCCTGCGTACCCTTGCCCGCTCCCTGGGGCCCAAGCAGGATAATCCTCATCGCTTCTTCAGGAACCCTTCGTAGTTGCGCATCATCAGCTGGCTCTCCAGCTGGCGCACCGTGTCGAGCGAGACGCCGACCACGATCAGCATGGAGGTGCCGCCGAGGAAGAGTTGGTTCCCCAGCCCCAGTGCCGGGGCGATCAGGTAGGGCAGCACGGCGATGGCGGCCAGAAACACGGCGCCGAAGAGCGTGATCCTGGTCAGCACGTTGTTCAGGTAGATGGCCGTGGGCTGGCCAGGCCTGTAGCCGGGGACGTAGCCGCCGCTCTTCTTCAGGTTATCGGCGTGCTCGACGGGGTTGAACTGCACCGCTGTATAGAAGTAGGTGAACATGATGATGAGCAGCGCGTAGAGGAACAGGTAGGGTGCGTTCCCGGGATCGAAGAAGGCCGCGAGACGACCGAGGATCGAATCGGGATCCCCCCCCGCGGAGAGTTGCGCCAGCACGACGGGGAAGAGCAGGAGCGATGAGGCGAAGATTATGGGGATCACCCCGGCCATGTTGACCTTGAGGGGCAGGTACGTGGTACCACCCTGGCTCATCCTGCGCCCGACCTGCCGTTTGGCGTACGTTATGGGGATCCTGCGCTGGCCTTCGTTGACGAACACGATGGCGGCGACGATCATGACGGCCAGAAGCCCGAGGATGACCACGGTTAGCACGTCGCCGTTCTCCCTGAGGGCCGTGATGGCCAGCGGCACCTGCGAGAGGATCGAGGCCGTTATGATGAGCGAGATCCCGTTGCCGAGGCCCCTCTGGCTTATGAGCTCGCCGAACCACATGGTGAGCATCACGCCGGCCGTGAGGGTAACGATGGCTACGAGTATCTCGATGGGGCTGGTGCCGGCGAGCGCCCCTCCGCCCTGCGCCGAGCGGAAGAACAAGACCATCGCGACCGACTGGATGAGCGCCAGCGCGAGCGTGAAGTAGCGGGTGTACTGCGTGATCTTCTGCTGCCCCGTCTCGCCTTCTTTGGCGAGCTCCTGCAGGCGTGGGATGGCGACCGTCATCAGCTGCATCACGATCGCGGCCGTTATGTAGGGCATGATCCCCAGCGAGAACACCGAGAAGTTGTTGAAGGCTCCGCCCGTGAACGTCCCGAACAGGCCCGTTATGGGGTTGCTGCTCTGAAGTCCGCCAGCCAGTACGCTCGGGTCGACCCCGGGCAGGGGGATGTAGGCCCCGAGGCGGTACGCCGCCAGCATGGCGAACGTGAACAGGAGCCTCATTCGCAGCTCCGGGATTTTCCAGGCGTTGGCTAGGGATCCCAACATCTCTACCGCTCCAGTACCTCGACGCTCCCGCCGCCGGCCTCTATCTTCTCCCTGGCCGACCTGGAGAAAGCGTGCGCCCTTACCGTAACGGCGCGCCCCGCATCGCCCTGACCAAGGATCTTGATGAGCTCAGCCTTCTTCCTGACGAGCCCGGCGGCCCGCAACTCGTCAGGACCTATCGTATCACCGGGGAGGTCCTGGAGTTCGCCGAGGTTCACCGGCGCGTAGACCGTTGGGCGGGCCACCGTGTGGCGGCCCCTCGCCTCGCCCTTCAGGCGCGGCAACCTTCGCTGCAGCGGCATCTGTCCGCCCTCGTAGGCCGCGAACGCGGAGACGCCCGAGCGGGCGCCCGCCCCCTTGTGGCCGCGTCCCGAAGTCTTGCCGCGTCCCGAGCCCGTGCCGCGACCGACGCGCTTTCGCGCCTTAGTGGAGCCTGGGGCTCCCTTTATCTCGTTCAACCTCACCGCTAGTCCACCTCCTCGGCATGCACGAGGTGCTGCACTTTGTCGACCATGCCCCGGATCTGGGGCGTATCCTGGTGCACCCTGGAGTCCCTGATGCGCTTGAGACCCAGGGCGCGCACCGTCCGCTTGTGACCCCGTTTTGAGCCCACGACGCTCCTTACCTGCGTGACCTTGAGGGGGCTCATAGTGTGATCTTCACCCCTCGCGTCTGCTCGATGTCGGCCTTGGAGCGCAGCCTCTGGAGACCTTCGACCGTGGCCCGCACGAGGTTCACCGAGGTCGTCGAGCCGAGAGCCTTGGTGAGCACGTCCTTTATGCCGGCGAGCTCCAGGACAGCCCTGACTCCGCCGCCGGCGATCACACCGGTACCCTCGGAGGCCGGCTTGAGGAGCACCAAAGAGCTCTCGAACTTGCCCGTGACCTCGTGCGGGATGGTCGTGTTGCGCATCGGTACGTCGAACATGTTGCGCTTGGCCCTCTCCTGGCCCTTCTGGATGGCGGCGGGGACGGTGTTGGCCTTACCGAGGCCCGTGCCGACCCTGCCCTTGCCGTCACCAACGACCACGAGGGCCGAGAAGTTGAAGCGCCGGCCGCCCTTGACGACCTTGGCGACGCGCCGGATCTCGACGACCCTGTCCTGAAGGTCCGAGGCCCCGTCGCGTTGGCGGCCGCGACCTCCCTGCCTGTTATCTGTTCTTGGTCGTCCCAAGATAGTTCCTCCTAGATAGTTAGAGCTTGAGCCCACCCTCGCGCGCGCCCTCGGCGAGCGCCGCGATGCGTCCGTGGTACTTGTTTCCGCCTCTGTCGAAGACGACCGTCTCTATCCCGGCCTCGGAGGCCCTGTTCGCGATCAAGGCTCCGACCTTGCGGGCCGCCTCCTTGCGGTTCTCGGACCCTTCTACCTCGCGGGAGTCGGCCGCGGCGAGCGTACTCCCCGCGTCGTCGTCGACTAGCTGGGCGTAGATGTGCACGTTGGAGCGGTATACCGAGAGGCGGGGCCTTACGGCCGTACCGGCCACCTTGCGCCTGACGCGCTTGCGCCGCTTCTCCCTGTGCATCCGCTTTTCGAGAACAGCCATTGAAACCTCCTACTATCCGGCCTTGCCGACCTTGCGCCGGATCTGCTCGTCGCTGTAGCGGATGCCCTTGCCCTTGTAGGGCTCGGGCGGACGGACCATCCTTATCTCCGCCGCCGTCTGGCCTACCCTCTGCTTGTCTATCCCGCGCACGATGATGGTCGTGGCGTTCGGAACCTCGAACTCTATCCCCTCGCGCGGTGAGATGGAGACGGGATGAGAGTAGCCGACCTGCAGGTTGATGTCGCTTCCCTGCAGGGCCGCCCTGTAGCCGACGCCGGCGATGTTCAGCGTTTTCGTGAACCCGTCCGTCACGCCGGTCACGGCGTTGTAGATCAGGGACCGCGTAAGTCCGTGCATCGCCCGGTGCTCGGGCGTATCCTGGGCCCGCTCGACTATAACGTTGCCGTCCTCCTGCCTCACCTCGATACCGCGGGCCACGGGCACCGTGAGCTCGCCTTTCGGGCCGTTTACCTTTACGCTGCGGCCCGAGAGCTCCACGCTGACCGCGCCGGGGATCTCGACAGGAGCTTTCCCGATTCTCGACACCTCTCAATACCTCCCTAGTAGACGAAGCAAAGGACTTCGCCGCCGACGCCCCTGCGCCTGGCCTGGTGGTCTGTCAGGATTCCCTGGGAGGTCGAGAGTATCGCCACCCCGAGCCCGTCGAGCACGCGGGGGATGCTGGTCTGCTTGCGGTAGACCCGGCGTCCAGGACGGCTCATCCGCCTGAGCCCGGCGATACCGCGGCTGCCGTCGGGGGTGTACTTCAAGTCTATGACGAGCCGCTTCTCGACCCCGCTCCCGCGCTCGGAGACGTCCTGAACGTAGCCTTCCTCCCTGAGGATCCTGGCTATCTCAGCCTTCATCTTCGAGTGCGGTATCTCGACCGTCTCCTGCTTCGCCATGTGCGCGTTGCGGATGCGCGTCAGGAAATCCGCTATAGGATCATTTACCGACATAACTATCTACCAACTCGCTTTCGTTACGCCAGGGATCTTCCCCTCGTGCGCCAGTTCTCTGAGGCAGATCCGGCAGAGCCCGAACTTCCTGTAGTAGCCGTGCGCCCGGCCGCACTTCTGGCAACGGTTGTACTCCCTGACCGGATACTTCTGCTCTTTCTTCTGCTTTACCAGCAGCGCCTTTCTCGTCATTTCCTACCTCTCAACTCTGCCTGAACGGCATCCCGAGGAGCCGTAAGAGCTCCCGCGCCTCTTCGTCGCTCTCCGTCGTCGTCACGATCGCCACGTCGAGACCCCGGGTCGCGTCTATGGAATCGTAGGAGATCTCTGGGAAGATAACCTGCTCCTTGAGGCCTACAGCGTAGTTTCCGCGCCCGTCAAAGGAGGCGGGGCTTATGCCCCTGAAGTCCCTGACGCGCGGTAGGGCTATGGAGATAAACCGGTCGAGGAACTCCCACATGCGCTCGCCGCGCAGCGTTACCCTGGCCCCGACCGGCATGCCCTCCCTGATCTTGAACCCTGCGATGCTCTTGCGGGCCCGCCTGAGCTGGGCCTTCTGGCCGGTGATCCTGGCGAGGTCCTCCATCGCGCCGTCGAGGGCGCGGCTGTTTACCACGGCCTCTCCGACGCCCATGTTCACCACGATCTTCTCCAGAGAAGGCATCCGCATGGGGTTCTCGATGCCGAATCTCTCTTCGAGATCGGGTACGACCTCCTCGCGGTACCTTTCCTTCAACCTAGCCATCGATATCCCTCCCCGACTTCTTTCCGACCCGGACCTTCTCCCCCGAGTCCGTGAAGCGGTAGCCCACCCTCGTCGGCTCGCCCGAGTTCGGGTCGACGAGCATCACGTTGGAGACATCTATGGGAGCGTCGAAGTGGTAGAGCCCCTGCTGGTTCTGCTGGCTCGGCCTCGCGTGGCGCGTGCGGACGTTGACCCCGCCGACGACGACCCTGTTCTCTTTAGGGATTACGCGTTCGATCTCGCCGCGTTTGCCCTTCTCTTTGCCCGAGATCACGACGACGGTGTCCCCGCGCTTTAGTTTCAAACCCATTATTACAACACCTCCGGGGCGAGCGAGATGATCCTGGTGTAACCCTTCTCCCTGAGTTCGCGGGCGACGGGACCGAAGATACGCGTCCCGCGGGGGGCGCCATCGGGGTTGATGATCACACCCGCGTTCTCCCCAAAGCGGATGTACGACCCGTCGTCGCGGCGCGTCTCCTTTTTGGTCCGCACCACGACGGCCCTTACCACGTCGCCCTTCTTGACGGCGCTGCCTGGCGTGGCTTCCTTGACGGTGGCCACGATCACATCCCCGACGCCGGCGTTGCGACGCTTGCTCCCGCCGAGCACGCGGATGGTCAGGATACTCCTGGCACCCGAGTTGTCCGCGACCCTGAGCCTCGACTCTTGCTGAATCACTACTGGGCCCTCGATATGATATTCGCGAGCCGCCACCGCTTGCGCGCCGAAAGCGGCCTCGTCTCTACGATCCTTACGGTATCGCCAACGCGCGCCTCGTTACTCTCGTCGTGCACCATGAACTTCCTGGAACGGCGCACCCGCTTCTTGTACATCGGGTGGCGCACGAGCGCCTCTACAGAGACGGTCACCGTCTTATCCGCCCTGTCAGAGACGATGAGCCCGACCCGCTCCTTGCGCCTGTTCCGCTCGGTGTCGGTCTGGACCTGACCCTCGTCCTGGTCCAGCGCGGGGCCCTTGGCAGGACCGGCATCGAGGCCGGCCTCTCCGGCCTCTACGAGGTCCTGCGGCGTCTCCGCTGTGGGCTCCTCGGTCGTCTCAGGAGTCTGGTTTCTCTCTTCCTCTACCACTACCTACTCTCCTGCCTTCTGGTTAAGGACCGTCAGGATCCTGGCGATGTTCTTCCTGACTTCTTTGAGCTGTCCCGTGTTCTCCAACTGCCCGGTCGCGTGCTGGAAGCGCAGATTGAAGAGCTCGCGCCTCGTGGCGGCGAGGCGCCGCTCGAGTTCCTCGACATCCAGCTCGCGCACTTCTGCTACCTTCACTGCTGAGCACCCCCTCGCGAGAGGAAACGGGTCTTGATGGGGAGCTTCTGGGCGGCGAGGTGCATGGCCTCGCGGGCCAGCGTCTCGTCCACACCGCTCATCTCGAACATCACACGCCCGGGCTTGACGACGGCTACGTAAGCCTCCGGGCTGCCCTTGCCGCTACCCATCCTGGTCTCGGCCGGCTTCTTGGTCACCGGCTTGTGCGGGAAGATGTTGATCCAGACCTTCCCTCCGCGACGGATCTTCCTGGTCATCGCGATACGCGCCGCCTCTATCTGGCGGTTGGTGATCCAGGCAGGCTCCAGGGCCTGCAGCCCGTACTCGCCGAACTGCACGTCGGTACCGCCCTTGGCCTTGCCACGCATCCTGCCCCTGTGCGGCTTCCTGTACTTGAGCTTCTTGGGTACTAGCATCGTCTACCGCCTGATCGCTTCTGGCTGCTCGTCGTGCACGCCGTGGTTGATCCAGACCTTGACCCCGATCTGTCCCATCTGGGTCTTGGCCTCCCTGAAACCGTAATCTATGTCAGCATCCAGCGTGTGCAGGGGCACTCTTCCTTCCGAGATGGTCTCCGAGCGGCTCATCTCGATGCCGCCGAGCCTCCCGCCGCACTGGATCCTGGCGCCTTCGGCGCCGCTGCGCATGGCGCTGGTCAGGGCGCGCTTCATGGTCCGCCGGAACGCGGCGCGCCCGACGAGTTGTTCGGCGATGGACTCGGCCACAAGGCTCGCGTTGAGCTCGGGACGGGCGACCTCGCGTACGTTGACCTGCACCTTCTTCCCGGTGAGCCTCTCGAGGTCGCCCCTCAGGGCGTCCACCTCGCTGCCGCCCTTGCCGATCACGATCCCCGGCCTCGCCGTGTGGATATCGACGGCGATCTCACCCTGCTCGGCGGCCTTCTTGATCTGGATGTCCGCGATACCGGCCCTGGTCAGCTTCTTCTCGATGTGGTCCCGGATCTTGAGGTCCTCGCCGAGGAGCTCGGCGAAGTCCCTGTCCGAATACCAACTGCTCTTGAAATCTACCTTCTCGCCCTTGCGCTGGACGCCGAGGCGGAAGCCCTCGGGATGTACTTTCTGGCCCATCTATTCCTCCTCGTCTCCGGGCGTGCCCACGAGTACGCCGGCAGGGGCGCCGAGCTCGACGCTGATATGGCTCGTACGCTTGCGGATCATGGTCGCCCGGCCCATCGCCCTCGCGCGGTAACGCTTGATAGTCGGCCCATCATCGACCCTGATATCCCTGATGAACAGCTCCTCGGGGTCGGCGTCGTCGTTGTGCTCAGCGTTGGCGGCGGCGCTCTGGACTATCTCGCCGATGATCTTCGCTGCCCGCTTGTTCGTAAAGCGAAGGAGCGAGACCGCCTCGGGAAAGCTCTTACCCCTGACCTCGTCTGCCACGAGGCGCGCCTTGCGGGGGGCGATACGGACGTATTTGGCCTTCGCCTTCATCGGCGCCTCACCGTCCTGTCGCCCTTGAGGTGCGTGCGGAACGTACGGGTCGGGGCGAAC
This sequence comes from uncultured Rubrobacteraceae bacterium, assembly GCA_963849745.1. Classification (GTDB taxonomy): domain Bacteria; phylum Actinomycetota; class Rubrobacteria; order Rubrobacterales; family Rubrobacteraceae; genus Rubrobacter_D. The sequence continues at coordinate 57,821 of CAWKIM010000003.1, forward strand.
TCGCCGAGCTTGTGGCCGACCATCGACTCCGTACAGTACACGGGCACGTGCTTGCGCCCGTCGTGGACGGCGATGGTGTGGCCGACGAACTCGGGGTAGATCACGCTCGCCCGGCTCCACGTCTTGAGCATCCGCTTCTCGTTGTTCTCGTTCATCCGGAGGATGCGCTCCATAAGGCGCTCCTCCACGAACGGCTCTTTCTTAGAGGACCGCGTCATCTAGCGCCTCCTTCCTTTCCTGCGCCGGCGCACGATCATGGCGTCAGATGGCTTGTGCTTCTTCCTGGTCGGGGAGCCCTGGGTGATCTTGCCCCAAGGCGTAACGGGGGCCCTACCCGGCGTGCTCTTCCCCTCGCCGCCACCGTGCGGGTGGTCGACGGGGTTCATGACCGTACCGCGCACCGTGGGCCTGATCCCGAGGTGGCGCTTGCGGCCGGCCTTGCCCCACCTGACGTTCTGGTGCGACTGGTTGCCGACGACGCCGACCGTGGCCCTGCACTCGGCCCTGACCCTGCGACGCTCCCCACTCGGGAGCCTGAGCGTCACGAGGTCACCCTCGCGGGCCGTCAGCTGGGCGCTCGTCCCCGCGCTGCGGGCCAACTGGGCCCCGCGGCCCGGCTCGAGCTCGACGGCGTGCACGACGGTACCGACGGGTATCCGGTTGAGGGGGAGCGTGTTGCCCACGTCCACCTCGGCGTCCGGCCCGCTCTCCACGATGGAACCGACCGTCAGGTTGCGCGGCGCGAGGATGTAGCGCTTCTCGCCGTCGTGGTAGTGCAAGAGGGCGATGTTGGCCGAGCGGTTCGGGTCGTACTCGATCGCCGCGACCGTCGCTGGTACCCCGTCCTTGCGCCGCTTGAAGTCGATGAGACGGTAGCGCCGCTTGTGGCCGCCGCCGATGTGGCGGGTGGTTATGCGGCCGTGGTTGTTGCGCCCGCCCGTCTTGTGCAACTTGGCGATCAGCTTCTTCTCGGGAACGTTCTTCGTGACCGAGTCGCGCGTCAGAACCGAGGAGTTCCTGCGGCCCGCGCTGGTCGGCCTGTAACGTCTCGCAGGCATACTCTAGACCCCCTCGAACAGCTCTATACGCTCGCCGTCGGCCAGCTTGACTACGGCCTTCTTCCAGGTAGGCGTCCTGCCCCTGGTGAGACCCTGGCGCTTGGGCTTGCTCTTTACATTGACCGTGTTCACCCTCTGGACGTTCACATCGAACGCGCCCTCCACGGCCCGTTTTATCTGGTTCTTGTTCGCCCGCCGGTCCACGTGGAAGGTGTACTGCCCCTCGGTCTCGATGAGGTTGTAGCTCTTCTCGGAGATGACCGGCCTGATTATTACCTGGTGCGGGTCCATCTAGCTCTCCCTTCCGGCGAGCCTGGAGTAGGCCGCCCGCGAGAAGACTACCTCCCGCGCCCTGAGCAGCTCATAGACCCCGTATTCGTGGGGGCCTACCACGCTGACCCTGGGCAGGTTCCTGAAGGAGAGCGCCGCGTTCGCGTCGCTTTCGGTCAGGACGACGAGCACGGGTCCCTCGAGTTCCATCCTGGACAGAAGTTCCTTGGCCTGCTTTGTCGAAGGCGCCTCGAAGGCCAGGGAGTCGAGCACGTAAAGCTCACCGTCCTGTGCCTTCGCCGAGAGCGCCCCGTCGAACGCGGCTGTGGCCTCTTTGCGGTTGATCCGCTTTCCGTAACGCGCAGGCTTGGCCTTCGGGCCGCCCCAGATGCCGCCGCCCCGGCGGATCGGTGACTTGGCGTCGCCGGCGCGGGCGCGTCCCGTCCCCTTCTGACGGTACAGCTTGGCTCCTGAGCCCCGGATCTCATTCCGCCCCTTGGTCGAGGCCGTGTAACGCCGCCTGGAGTCGAGTTCCGCGACGACGGCCCTGTGAATGACGTGCTCGTTCGGCTCGGTCGTGAAGCGCGGGCCATCGAGGTCGAGCGAGGACGCCTCGCCGCTGCGGGCGTCGAAAACCTGTGCCGTTAGCTTCGCTTCGTCCACCCTAATCACCCACCTTCCTGACCCTTACGACGGCGTTCTTGCCTCCGGGCACACCGCCGCGCACCCAGAGCTCATTGTTGTCGGGGTCGACGGCGACGACCTCGATATTGCGCACCGTGGCCGTCTGGTTGCCCATCTGGCCCGGCATCTTCTGTCCTTTGAAGATCCTGGCCGGGTCGGCGGACGCCCCGACGGAGCCTGGCTGCCTTATGTTGTGCGAGCCGTGGCTCATCGGGCCGCGGGCGAAACCGTGGCGCTTGATAGTTCCCTGAAAACCCTTGCCTTTGGACGTGGAGCTGACGTGGACCCTGTCGCCCACCTCGAAGACATCCACCCCGATGCTCTCGCCCACCTCGCCGCTCACGTCCCGTAGCTCCTTCAGAAACCTGCGTGGGGGCGTATCGATTTTGGCGAACGTGCCTGCCCTGGCCTTGTCGACCCGACCAGACTTGGCCGCCCCGAAACCGACCTGTACGGCCGTATAGCCGTCCTCCTCGGTGGTGCGGACCGCCGTGATCAGGTTCGGCTCCACTTCGATCACGGTTACGCCGACGAGCGTGCCGTCATCCTGGAAGGCCTGGGTCATCTGCTTCTTGCGTCCGAATACTGCGGTTGCCATAACCCTAGGTCGCCTTTATCTCTATGTTCACGCCGGCGGGCAAGTCGAGCCTTTGGAGCGAGTCGACCGTGCGCGGCGTGGGCTGCTGGATGTCTATGAGACGCTTGTGCGTGTGCAGCTTGAAGTGCTCGCGGGAGTCCTTGTGCCTGTAGGGACCCCGGATCACCGTGTAGCGGCTGCGCTTGGTCGGCAGCGGGACGGGGCCGAACACGAAGGCCCCCGTCCGCTCCGCCGTCTCGACTATCGAGCGGGCGGTCTTGTCTATGACCTCGTGGTCGTATGCTTTTAGCTTTATCCTTATCTTCGATACGGCCACAAGCTACTCCACTATCTCCGTGACGACGCCCGCTCCCACGGTCCTGCCACCCTCCCTGATGGCGAAGTTCAACCCCTCGTCCATCGCAATGGGACTGATCAGCTCCACGTTCATAACCGTGTTGTCCCCTGGCATCACCATCTCTACCCCTTCTTCCAGGCGGATCTCCCCCGTCACATCCGTCGTCCTGAAGTAGAACTGGGGGCGGTAGTTGCTAAAGAACGGAGTGTGGCGTCCCCCCTCCTCCTTACTGAGCACATAAACCTCTGCCTTGAAGCGGGTGTGGGGGGTAATTGAGTTGGGCTTGGCCAAGACCTGCCCTCGCTCTATGTCGTCGCGCTTGACTCCCCTTAGCAGCGCCCCTATGTTGTCGCCTGCCTGGGCCGAGTCCATAGACTTGTTGAACATCTCAACGCCCGTCACAACGGTCTTTCTGGTGGGGCGGATGCCAACAACCTCTATCTCCTCGTTCAACCCTATCTTGCCCGACTCAACCCGCCCGGTCGCCACCGTGCCCCTGCCCTGGATGGTGAACACATCCTCTACAGCCAACAGGAAGTCGCGGTCTATGTCACGCTCTGGCTCGGGGATGTACTCATCTACAGCCTCAAGGAGCGCCAAAACGGAGGGCTCTCCATACTCCGAATCGTCCCCCTCCAAAGCCCTAAGGGCAGATCCTATGACCACGGGGATGTCATCTCCAGGGAACTCGTACTCAGAGAGGAGCTCCCTTACCTCCATCTCCACAAGCTCAAGAAGCTCAGGGTCATCGACCATGTCGGCCTTGTTTAGGTAGACCACTATGTAGGGTACCCCAACCTGCCTGGCCAACAGGATGTGCTCTCTGGTCTGGGGCATCGGACCATCGGCCGCACTCACAACAAGTATCGCCCCATCCATCTGGGCAGCACCGGTTATCATGTTCTTCACGTAGTCAGCGTGCCCAGGGCAGTCCACGTGGGCGTAGTGCCTATTTTGGGTGGCGTACTCCTGGTGGGAGGTGGCAATTGTGATGCCCCTCTGGCGCTCTTCTGGGGCGTTGTCAATCTGATCGAAGGCCACCTCTCGGTTTGCGGGGTCGTCTGGGACCTCCTTAGCGAGCACCCTAGTGATGGCCGCGGTGAGGGTGGTCTTACCGTGGTCGACGTGACCTATGGTACCGACGTTTAGGTGCGGCTTGGTGCGCTCGAACCTGCCTCTTGACATCCTCTCCTACCTTTCTGCTATCTCGGCCGCTATGCTCTTCGGCACCTCGGCGTAATGATCGAACTGCATGGTGAACGTAGCGCGGCCCTGGGTCTTGGAGCGCACGGTCGTCGCGTAACCGAACATCTCGGAGAGCGGCACCATCGCGCGGATGACCTGCCCGCCACCGCGGGAGTCCATACCCTGTATGTGGCCACGCCTCGCCGAGAGGTCGCCCATCACGTCGCCCATAAACTCTTCGGGCACCACGACCTCGACGTCCATCACGGGCTCGAGGAGGACCGGGTTGGCCCGCTTGAGAGCCTCCTTGATGGCCATGGAACCAGCGATCTGGAACGCCATCTCGGAGGAGTCGACCTCGTGGTAAGAACCGTCGACCAGCTCGACCCTGACATCGACCACGGGGTAGCCCGCGACGACGCCGGAATCCAGCGCCTCCTTGATACCCTTATCCACGCTGGGGATGTACTCCCGCGGGATGGCGCCGCCGACGATCTTGTTGTCGAACTCGTAGCCCGTCTCGTCGTTGTGCTCGGCGTTGATGACCGCGTGGCCGTACTGGCCCCGGCCACCGGTCTGCCGCACGAACCGGCCCTCGATGCCCTCAACACGCTTGCGGATGGTCTCGCGGTAAGCGACCTGCGGACGGCCGATGTTCGCATCGACCCTAAACTCGCGCAGCAGCCTGTCGACGATGATCTCCAGGTGCAGCTCGCCCATGCCGGCGACTATGGTCTGTCCCGTCTCTTCGTCGCTGCGCACGGTGAATGTCGGATCCTCTTCGGCGAGCCGCTGCAGCGCAACGGAGAGCTTCTCCTGGTCGGCCTTCGTCTTGGGCTCGATGGCCTGCCGGATCACGGGCTCGGGGAAGATCATCTCCTCGAGCACGATCTGCTCGTCCTCCGCCGAGACGAGCGTGTCGCCCGTCCCCGTATCGGAGAGGCCGATGGCCGCGACGAGCTCCCCGGCGTAGACCTCGTCACGCTGCTCGCGGCTGTTGGCGTGAAGCTGCAACAGTCGCCCGACGCGCTCGCGCCTGCCCTTGGTGGTGTTCATCACGTAGGAACCGGCCTTGAGCGTGCCCGAGTAAACCCGCACATAGGTCAGCTTCCCGACGTGCGGATCCGCCTGAACCTTGAAGGCCAGCGCAGCGAGCGGACCGTTCTCGTCCGCCTCGCGGGTTATCTCCTCCCCGTCGAGGGTCTTGCCCTCCACTGGCGGCACGTCGAGCGGGCTCGGCAGATAGTCCACCACGCCGTCGAGAAGGGGCTGCACGCCCTTGTTCTTGAACGCCGAACCGACGAAGACGGGCGTCATCCGTATATCCAACGTAGCCTGACGAATGGCGGCCCGGATCTGGTCGGGTTCGATCTCCTCGCCCTCCAGATACATAACCATGAGCTCTTCGTCCTGGTCGGCGACCGCCTCGAGAAGCTTCTCTCTGTACTCATCAGCGAGAGCACGCATCTCCTCTGGTATCTCGGTGACCTCCCACGTCGCCCCGAGGTCGTCGGTGTAGACGATGGCCCTCATCTCTACGAGATCAATAATCCCCTGGAACTCGCTCTCCGCGCCCATCGGCAACTGCACGGGGACGGCGTTGGCCCCCAGCCTGTCGACCATCGTGCCAACGGCCTTGTAGAAGTCGGCGCCGATTCGGTCCATCTTGTTGACGAAAGCTATGCGCGGTACCCCGTACTTGTCCGCCTGCCGCCAGACCGTCTCGGACTGCGGCTCGACCCCGGCCACGGAGTCGAAAAGCGCGATCGAACCGTCCAACACCCGAAGGCTGCGCTCCACCTCTACAGTGAAGTCCACGTGCCCGGGCGTGTCTATAATATTGACACGATGTTGATCCGCGATGCGGCTATGTACGCCTTCTCGGGTACCCTTGCCGTTCTTGCTGGAGCCTTCGATGCCGCCCCAGAACACGGTCGTTGCGGCCGAGGTTATGGTTATGCCGCGTTCGCGCTCCTGGGCCATCCAGTCCATGACGGCGTTACCGTCGTGGACCTCGCCCAGCTTGTGGGTAAGGCCCGTATAGAGCAGGATGCGCTCCGTCGTCGTGGTCTTTCCGGCATCGATATGGGCCATGATGCCGATATTTCTGACCCGTTTTAGCGGGATCTTTCTGGATACTTGTACAGCCATATTAGTTCCTCGTCACCACCTGTAATGGGCGAAGGCCCTGTTGGCCTCTGCCATCCGATGCGTGTCTTCCTTACGCTTGACGCTGGAGCCGATATTGTCTTTGGCGTCCAGGATCTCGCCTGCCAGCCTGCGGCCCATGGTCTTCTCGCGCCTGGCGCGGGCGAAGCCCACCATCCAACGCAGCGCCAGCGTGTTGGCCCTGCGGGAATCGACCTCGACTGGCACCTGGTAGGTCGCGCCGCCGACGCGCCGGCTCTTGACCTCCAGGCGCGGCCTGATGTTGTCCAGGGCGTTGTTAAGCACCTGGACCGGGCTCGTGCCCGTGCGCTCCTCGACGTAAGAGAGGGCGTCGTAGACGATCTTCTCCGAGGTGCTCTTCTTACCGTCGAGCATGATCTTGTTGACCAGCTGCTTCACCAGCACGCTCCCGTAGACAGGATCGGCGGCTATCTTCTTCTTTGGTGGTGCTGCTCGCCTCGGCATCTCCTATCCTCCTACGACTTCTTGGTCCCGTACTTGGAACGGCCCTGCTTGCGGTTGTTGACCCCAAGCGTATCGAGCGCCCCGCGTACGACCTTGTAACGCACGCCGGGCAGGTCCTTGACCTGTCCCCCACGCACGAGCACGACGGAGTGCTCCTGCAGATTGTGTCCCTCGCCGGGAACGTAGGCCGTGACCTCCTGGCCGTTCACCAGGCGGACCCTTGCCACCTTGCGCAGCGCGGAGTTAGGCTTCCTCGGCGTGGTGGTCGAGACGCGCGTGCACACGCCGCGCTTCTGGGGAGACCCCTGCAGCGCCGGCGTCGCCGCCTTCTTCGTCTGTTTCTCCCGCTCGTTGCGCACAAGCTGGTTGGTCGTCGGCATGGCCGCGCCTCTCTCTCTATCCATGAAAAGGGATTCACAGGATCACGTGCCACGGCATAGAGCCTTTGTTACCCATTGGTAACGACTCGTAACCGCGACGCAATATTTTAGGCTCAGAAGGCAGCGATGTCAAGGTGATACCAAGTCCGGGAGAAGGGTGGCGCGTATCGAAGCGCCACGACACCTCATCGTGTCCGATAGCGATTCTAAGGCACCTGGATTCCCGCTTTCGCGGGAATGACGGCCAGGCAAGCACAATCCGATGGCGATCTGACGGACTTGGTATGAAATTGCCTTCAGCTATCAGCATTCAGCCGTCAGCCTTTCGCTATGTTTCGTACCTCGCTTACGCGCCTTCTCCTCTCACCCGGGAAGGTCATGGTCAGACTATCTGTAGCCAACGACATTTACTACGCGGGCGAGACGAAGACCCACCTTATCCGAGGGAACGTGAAAGTCGAAGGCGTCCGCAAGCCGGTCCATGACGTTGAACAGGAAACACACGAAGACGGCCTCCTCTATCGCCTTCTCGCTCACTCCTGCCCTTTTCAGTTTCTGCGCGTCCTCGGGGCCGACCTCCCCGGGCGTGAGCGTCAGTTTCTCCAGGAAGCCTAGGGTAGCCTTGAGCCCCTTCGGGATGGACGCTGATCTCCAGTCGTCTAGGACGACCCTTACGGTTTCCTTACCAAGGTTCAACGACGCGACCGCGCCATGGTGCTGCGTTCAGTACTTGCAACGGTTTACGTCGGATACGAAAGCGGCAAAGAGCTCCATTTCGCCCCTACTCCACTCCTCGGCGGTTCCCTCAAGGGCTCTCCTCACGCCGGCGACAAAGTGTCTACCGAAGAACTCTGGCCGGTAGGCGAGGACGGCCGGCGGTCCGTTCGTGAAGCCTAGAAGTTTCCTTGTAGCCCTGATCTGCAACGGCCCTCCCTTCTCGAGCACTTCCAGTCTCACTCTCCTCCTTTCAGAACTCCGAACCCCTTCTCCATACGGGCCAGCCCGGCGCCAAGAGCGGCAGCGATGGTGATCTCGAAGATCTCGTCTTCGGAGTATCCTCCGGCCTTCAGCTCCTCGACGTCCTCGTCGGTGACCTTATAGGCGTAGTGGGCCACTTTGTGCACGTAGCTTTCCAGTTCGGAGGGTATAGGGGCTACTTCCCGCTCACCACCCCCAAGCCGAGCTGCCCGCGCCTCGACGGATCTCCTCAAGATGTTCGGTGTCTCGCCGGGGCCGTCCAGTACCGCCCCGGCCACCCTGCGCACCTCCGCCGGTTTCGCCCCAGACCGCTCCCGCGCCGGGACTTCTGCCACTGCTCCGTCCTCTCGTGGTTGTTCGCGCTCCATGATATCTTCCTCAAGTTGTGTGTGCGTCGGATCGTCGGGCGATCCTCGGTGGCGAGATTGGAGACGCCGATCATAGCCAGGAGCCCTCACCGGAAGGAAGAGCCGGGACCACTACAAAGTCCCGGCCTCCCTAAGACTACCGCGTTGGAGCGTTCGTCCGGTCACCCTCGGGACCTTTCTACCCGGACGGAGACTTACCGTCCGGTGCTTGTGCGGGCCCCGCCTGTCTGATAGTTACCACCCTGCGCTGACTTCCCGGAGACATCGTCGGCTCGCTCTAGCGGACAAATCCCACGACCGTTCCCACCCTAATCGCCGTGATGATCCCATCAAAGGCGTCGACCTGGTCCGAATCTGTGAACGCGAACTCGCCCTCGGAGCAGTTTATCCTGATCGCTCCCCCGCCGAAGTCCCTAACGACGGCTTGAAGCGGGTACGACTCCGAGATGTTGATTATCGAGTCCGGTGCGTTGATTCTCGGGTTCTCTTCCAATTTCTCGATCGTGCCCTCGTCCACAACGTTCCCGCCGGCGTGCAGTTGACAATGTACGGTCGCGGGATCGTCATCGTCCTGGTTTTCGAGCGAGACCTTCGCGTTGATCGCGTAGCTGCCCGGCGGGACGAGCATGGTGACGACGTCAATATTCCCGTCGTTGGGTATCCTGACCTGGTCGGTTCGGTCCGTGTAGACCGTCCCGATGCTGGCCGCTGCAAACTCTGTAGAGTCCTTGCCATCGAGTTTGTCCGAGTCGGCCGCCTTGGCACTCGCACCCAGGAACTCTGTAGAGTCCTTGCCGTCAAGCAAATCCGAGTCGGGTGCTTTGCCGTTGGTGGCGCTGACAAACGCAGTGGAGTCCTTGCCGTCCACCTCGTCGGCGCTCAGGTTGGTCGCCGTACCGGCATCGTCGTTGACGGTAAGGGGTGCATTACCCGGCTGCACGTGCATGCTCATGGCGGCTCCCCTGCCGCTGTTGATAAGGGTGGTTGTGGTGGCAGCGACGTTCTCTACGCCCTTCAAGAGTGGTGAGGACGTCGTGCCGCCAGAGGGGCTCTTCTGTGCCACGGCCAGGGAGGCAACTCCAGCGACCAGGCCGACCATCACCGCCAAGCCGACGATCGTGGATGTGGTCCTCGTCAGTCGCCACAGCTTCCGAAGCGTGGTTTTCATCAGCTTCATGATCGTTTCTCCGTTTCACTTCTTGGTGAGTCGAGGACCCTGCCCAGTCGGGTAGAGAAGTCGCCCTGCGTTAGGTCTATGAGGGCTGTCCTATATGCATCCTCCTTCTCAGTGCTCTTTCTTTCGCAATCCCCGCGATGGGGGTTGCTTCTCTTGATAAGCACTGTATCGGGCGCCCCTTAGCTGGCTCTTAGCCGGAGGGGTCAAGAACGTAGTTAGAACTACTCATTTTCGGTCTGAATGAGACAAAAAGTGGTGCCCGGAACGTCCGGGCCGAGATCCTAATCCGTGTCCGACCAGCCAGGACCGAAGTCGATCCTATCCCGACCGCTTCGAGGCGAAGGGACCTGGTGGCAAGCAAAAGGCCGGGGCACTAGCGCCCCGGCCCAAAAGCCGACCGGCTGAAATGCCGACTAGCTAAGATGCTGCTATGTCGAGCTCATCGAGATCCTGCGTTCTGTAGCCCTCGACGGCAACGGTGAGCCGTCTGTAGCGGGGCAGTCCTGTGGCCGCGGGTATGAGCTTCCCGATAATGACGTTCTCCTTCAGGCCTGAGAGGCTGTCTACCTTGCCCTCGATGGCAGCGTCGGTAAGGACGCGGGCCGTCTCCTGGAAAGAGGCCGCAGAGAGGAAGCTGTCGGTGGCGAGCGACGCCTTGGTTATGCCCATAAGCACCGTGTGGTAGGTGGCCTGAGTGCCTTCCTCCTCCTCGACGCGGGCGTTCTCGGCCATGACGTTAAAGCGGTCTGCTACCTGCTCGGGGAGCAGCCTGGTGTCGCCAGGGTCGTCCACGATCACCTTGCGCAGCATCTGGCGTACGATGACCTCGATGTGCTTGTCGTGGATGTCCACGCCCTGGGCGCGGTAGACCTTCTGCACCTCATCGACCAGGTAGCGCTCGGTCGTGGTGCTGCCGCGACCGTAGCGGAGATCGTTCTCCAGGATGGCGTGCGGGTAGATGGACCCTTCCGTGATCGGGGTGTTCGCCCTGATCTCGGCGCCTTCGACGAACTCGGGCCTGAGGAGCTGGCGCTCGACGGTGTACGACCTGTCCTCATCGCCATCCGGCGCGGTGATAACGACCCTAATCTGCCTGTCGGAATCGGCCTCTTCCAGGGAGACGATACCGTCGATCTCGGCGAGGGTCGCTTCGGCCTTGGGATGCCGGGCCTCGAAGAGCTCGACGACCCTCGGCAGGCCGGCCGTGATGTCCTCCCCGGCGATGCCGCCGGTGTGGAAGGTACGCATCGTGAGCTGGGTTCCAGGCTCCCCGATTGACTGGGCCGCGATGATGCCGACGGCCTCACCGACGTCGACGGGCCTGTAAGTAGAGAGCGCCCTGCCGTAACAGGTCTGGCATACGCCGTGCGGGCTCTCGCACTTGGAGGGCGTCCGCACGGGGACGAGCGTCTCGCGCGGCAGCTCCTCGCGCCAGGTGGCCAGGAGACCTGGGGTGATGTCTTCGCCTGCGGTGGCGACGACCTCGCCCGTCTCCGGGTTTACCAGATCCCGGGCCAGGAAGCGGGCGGCGACCGAATCGTTCGCATCACCCCTGCCGCCTTCCAGGTAGAGCGGAAGGTCGACGTAGCCGTCAGAGCCGCAGTCCTCGTCGTTCACGACGACGTCCTGGGAGACGTCCACGAGGCGGCGCGTCAGGTAGCCGGAGTCGGCGGTACGCAGGGCCGTGTCGGCCTGTCCCTTCCTCGCGCCGTGGGTGGAGGTGAAGTACTCCAGCACCGAGAGACCCTCCATGAAGTTGCTCTTCACGGGCTCCTCGATGATCTCGCCCTTCGTGTTCGTCATCAAGCCGCGCATGCCTGCGAGCTGGGTGAAGTTGTTGTAGTTACCGCGGGCGCCGGAGTCGGCCATCATGTAGATCGGGTTCAGGCGCCAGAGGTTGTCCTTCATGGCCTGTTCGACCTCGTTCTTGGCCTGGGTCCACAGTCCGATCACACGCTCCAACCTCTCGTCGTCGGAGATGAAGCCCTGGTCCCACTGGTCCTCGATCTCGTCGACCATGCCCTGGTAGCGCTCGAGGATCTCCTCTTTCTGCTCGGGCACGACGATGTCGTTCTTGCCGACCGAGATGCCGGCCTTGGTGGCCGTATGGAACCCGACCCTCTTGAGGGTGTCGAGGAGCTGGCTGACCAGCTCCGTCGGGTAGCAGGCCACGTACCCGGCGACGAGGTCCTTGATCTCACCCTTCTTCAACGTGTGGTTGATGTAAGGATAGGACTCCGGATCGTAGGCGTCGCCGAGGTAGTCCCTGAGGGTCTGCTCGACGTTCTCGTTGAAGAGGACGCGCCCGAGGGTGGTCTCGATCCTTTCGCCGCCCCTGCGGGCTATGACCTTGTCGTGGATCTTGAGCGTCCCCTCTTTGTAGGCGGCCTCCGCCTCATCGTAAGAGGAAAGGAGCGCCTTGACCTCGGCCTCCTCGAAGTTCTCGGGGCCGTAGGTGATGTAGTAGAGACCGAGCACCATGTCCTGCGAAGGAACGGCGATCGGGAACCCGTTGGCGGGCAGCAGTATGTTCTGAGTGGAGAGCATGAGGACGCGGGCCTCGGCCTGCGCCTCGGGGCTCAGGGGCACGTGCACCGCCATCTGGTCGCCGTCGAAGTCCGCGTTGAAGGCGGAACAGACGAGCGGGTGGACCTGGATGGCCTTGCCCTCCACGAGCACGGGCTCGAACGCCTGGATGCCGAGGCGGTGAAGGGTCGGCGCGCGGTTCAAGAGCACGGGGTGCTCTTTGATGACGTCTTCGAGGACGTCCCAAACCTCCGGACGTAGCCGCTCGACCATCTGCTTGGCGCTGCGAATGTTCGGCGCCAGGGCCCTGTCGACGAGCACCTTCATCACGAAAGGCTTGAAGAGCTCTACGGCCATAAGACGTGGGAGGCCACACTGGTGCATCTTGAGGCCTGGTCCGACCACGATCACCGAGCGGCCCGAATAATCCACGCGCTTGCCGAGCAGGTTCTGGCGGAACCGGCCCTGCTTGCCCTTGAGCATATCGGAGAGACTCTTGAGAGCCCTGTTTCCGGCGCCGGTGACGGCGCGGCCCCTGCGACCGTTGTCGAAGAGGGCGTCGACGGCCTCCTGCAGCATCCGCTTCTCGTTGTTCACGATCACGTCGGGGGCCCCGAGGTCGAGCAGGCGACGAAGCCTGTTGTTCCTGTTTATGACCCTGCGGTAGAGGTCGTTCAGGTCGGAGGTGGCGAAACGGCCGCCGTCGAGCTGGACCATCGGGCGGAGGTCGGGCGGGAGTACCGGGATGGCCTCCATGATCATCCACTCCGGGCCGTTGCCGCTAACGCGGAAGGCGTCGACGACCTTGAGGCGTTTGATCGCCTTCTGGCGCTTCTGTCCTTTGGAGGAGGCCACGACGTCCCTGAGGTCCTGGGCCTCGTTCTCGAGGTCGACCTGCGATATGAGGTCCTTTATGGCCTCTGCGCCCATCCCGCCGCGGAAGTACACCCCGTAGCCGTACTCGTCGCCGAAACGGTCCTTCATCTCGCGGAAGAGCTCCTCGTCGTCCACGATCTGGCGCGGCTCCAGCGTCTGGAACTCCTCCCAGGCGCGCCTGACGAGCCCTATCTGCTCGGTAACCGAGCGGCCTATGTCAGCGACGGACTCCTCGGCCTCTTTGTGGACCTTCGTTATGGCGGCCTCGCGCTCATCCTCGGGTATGTCCGCGTATTCCTCGGTCAGCTCGTCCGGGGAGCTCTCGCCCTTGATCACGCTCTCGCGCTTGGTCCTGAGGGCCTGGATCTGGTCGATCTCCTCGTCCCTGTCCAGCTCGAGCTGCTGGATCTCATCCTCCACCCTGCCGCGCAGCAGATCTATGTCGTTGGCCCGCTCCTCGCGGTCGACCCACGTGACGATGGAGCTGGCGAAGTAGAGTACGCGGTCGAGCTCCTTGGGGCTGATGTCGAGAAGATAGCCCATCCGGCTGGGCACGCCCTTGACGAACCACACGTGCGCCACGGGGGCGGCGAGCTCGATGTGGCCCATCCTGTCGCGGCGCACCCGGGCTCGGGTTACCTCGACCCCACACCGCTCGCAGATGATGCCCTTGAACCGGATCCTCTTGTACTTGCCGCAGTAGCACTCCCAGTCCTTGGAAGGGCCGAAGATGCGCTCGTCGAAAAGACCGTCCTTCTCGGGACGCAGGGTACGATAGTTGATTGTCTCGGGCTTGGTTACCTCGCCCCTCGACCATTCCCTGATCTCGTCGGGGGCGGCCAGGCCGATGGAGATCTTCTCCAGTTTGTTTATGTCTATGTCGCGCTCGAGTCCCTGCACGCTCTACATCCCTCCTCTGCCGAAGGTTCCCGGTGAGTCCTCCAGGTCGCCCGTCGGTTCGTCGCGGCTGAGGTTTATCCCCAATGCCCGCGCCGCCTCGTCCCAATCCCTTCTGTCCTGATCCTCGGCCGCAGCCTCTGCGTTGTAGACCGGCTTGACTGAGAGCCCAAGGGACTGCATCTCTTTGAGCAGCACCTTGAAGCTCGCCGGTACCCCGGGCTCGGGGATGTTCTCCCCCTTAACTATAGACTCGTAGCTCTTCACCCTACCTACCCTGTCATCGCTCTTTATCGTAAGCAGCTCCTGCAAGGTGTGCGCCGCTCCGTAGGCCTCTAGTGCCCACACCTCCATCTCCCCAAAGCGCTGTCCCCCAAACTGAGCCTTGCCTCCCAAGGGTTGCTGGGTCACAAGCGAGTAGGGTCCCGTGCTCCTGGCGTGGATCTTGTCGTCCACCAGGTGCAAGAGCTTCAGGATGTACATGTAGCCTACGGTGATCCTCCCGTCGAAGGGCTCTCCCGTCCTGCCGTCGTAGAGGGTCACCTTCCCTCCGCGCCCCATGCCCACCTCTGCGCCGCCGCCGCCTTTGTTGTTGCGCACGGCCTCTATGGCCTCGTTTACGTCCTCTACCTCGGCTCCTGAGAACACGGGTGTCGAGACGAAGACCGGCTCACCCCCTTCCTCCCCCAGGCCCTGGCTCGCTGCCCACCCCAGGTGGGTCTCTAGGATCTGCCCGATGTTCATCCTGCTTGGTACGCCCAAGGGGGAGAGGATCACATCCACAGGAGTGCCGTCCTCCATGAAGGGCATGTCCTCCTCTGGCACTATCTTGGAGATCACTCCCTTGTTGCCGTGGCGCCCTGCAAGCTTGTCGCCCTCGGCGATCTTGCGCTTCTTGGCAACGAAGACCCTGACCATCTCGTTTACCCCTGGCTGCAGCTCGTCGCCTGCGTCCCTAGAAAAGCGCTTGACGTCTATGACGACGCCGCCCTCCCCGTGGGGGACCTTAAGAGATGAGTCCTTAACCTCGCGGGCCTTCTCGCCGAAGATGGCCCTGAGGAGCTTCTCCTCTGGGGTTGGCTCGGACTCTCCCTTGGGGGTGACCTTGCCAACCAAAACGTCCCCAGAGCCGACCTCGGCCCCGATGCGGATGATGCCGTCGACGTCGAGGTTCATCAGTACGTCGTCTGAGGCGTTTGGGATGTCTCGGGTTATCTCCTCGGGGCCAAGCTTGGTGTCACGAGCCTGCACCTCGTACTCCTCAATGTGAATGGAGGAGAGGGTGTCGTCCTTGACGATACGCTCGGAGATGATTATGGCGTCCTCGAAGTTGAACCCCTCCCAGGGCATGAAGGCCACGAGCAGGTTCTTGCCCAAAGCCAGCTCGCCCTCATCGGTAGAGGAACCGTCGGCCATGACGGTACCAGCGTGGACCTGATCGCCCTCCTTGAGAAGGGGGCGCTGGTTGACGCAGGTGCCCTGGTTGGATCGGGCGAACTTCCTCAAGAAGTACTCGTCCAGCTCACCTTCTTCACGCCTGACGGTTATCCTGTCTGAGACGACGCGCTCGACGGTGCCTGGGTGGCGCGCCAGGAGCACGTCGCCGGTATCCGCCGCGGCCCTGAACTCCATGCCGGTCCCCACGTAGGGGGCCTCGCTTCTAAGGAGCGGCACGGCTTGCCGCTGCATGTTGGCGCCCATTAGCGCCCTGTTGGCGTCGTCGTGCTCGAGGAACGGGATCAGCGCGGTGCCGACCGAGACCGTCTGCAGCGGGGCTACGTCCACGTAGTCGACCTCTTCGGCCGCTACGGTCGCGACGTCCCCACCCTTCCTGCGGGCCAGGATCTGGGCGTCATCGGAGATCTTGCCGCTCTTGGGATCTATGGGCGTGTTAGCCTGGGCGATCGTGAACTCCTCCTCCTCGTCGGCGGAGAGGTACTCGATCTCGTCCGTGAGCTTCCCGTTCTCGACCTTCCTATACGGCGTCTGCACGAAGCCGTAGTCGTCCACGGTCGCGAACGTCGAGAGCTGCCCGATGAGGCCGATGTTCGGTCCCTCGGGCGTCTCTATGGGGCACATCCTCCCGTAGTGGGTGGGGTGCACGTCGCGCACCTCTATCGGCGCCCGCTCCCTGCTCAGGCCACCCGCGCCCATCGCTGAGAGGCGTCGCCTGTGGGAGAGCCCGCTCAAGGTATTGGTCTGGTCCATGAACTGGGAGAGCTGCGAGGAGCCGAAGAACTCCCTTATCGCGCTGCTAACTGGCTTGACGTTAACAACGCTCTGGGGAGTTATAGATTCCTCCTCCTGGGTCGTCATCCGCTCCCTAACCACCCGCTCCATCCGGTACATCCCGATCCGGAACGCCTCCTGTACCAGCTCCCCTACTGTCCTCAGGCGCCTGTTGCCGAAGTGCTCGTACTCGTCGAGCTTGTGGCGGATACGCTCGTAGTTGACCCTCCCAAACTCCTCCCCCTCTGCAACCTCCTCTGCGGTCTCTATCAGCCGACCCAGGAGGGCTTCTATGTCCTCAATGGTCAGCGTGTGAGTCTGCAGTGGAACCTCAAGCCTTAGCTTCTTGTCGACCTTGTAGCGCCCCACCTCTGAGAGGTCGTACCTCTTAGGGTCGAAGAACAGCCCATCAACCAGGTTCTGGGCGTTCTCGACGTTTACAGGCTCCCCAGGACGCTGCCTGCGGAAGACCTCCAAAAGCGCCTCCTCCCTTGAAGGGGTGTCGTCGCGCTCCAGGGTGTTGCTAACCAGCCACGAGTCGTCGAACCTGCTTAGGATCTCCTGTGGTCCGCCCATCCCAAGCGCCTTTAAAAGCACGCTCACTGGCAGCTTCCTCTTGCGGTCTATGCGCACCGAGACGTAGCCCTTGGCCTCAACCTCAAACTCAAGCCACGACCCGCGCGCTGGCATCAGGCTCGCCGTCAGAACCTGCTTTGTGGGGTCCTTGGGCTCCATGATGTAGGCGCCTGGGGAGCGCACAAGCTGTGTGACTACGACCCGCTCTGTGCCGTTTATGACGAAGGTGCCAGAGTCGGTCATCAGCGGGAAGTCACCCATGAAGACGTCCTGCTCGCGGACCTCTCCGGTCTCCTTGACGATAAAGCGGACCCTGACGAAAAGCGGAGCGGCGAAGGTCTTGTCCTTGGACATGCACTCCTCGACGGAGACAGGGGGGTCTTCGAAACGATGCTCCCCGAACTCCACCGCGTAAGAACCAGTGTAGTCCTCAATGGGAGAGATCTCGGTAAAGGTCTTGCGAATACCCTGGTCTAAAAACTTCTGGAACGAATTGAGTTGGATCTCGACGAGATCCGGCAACTGAACTTCTGTGGACTGTAACCGAGCATACGGGTGCCGTTTCCGGCGCACGACAGGGCTCACCAAGTTAGCTCTCCTCCGCATGGGTCGTTGAAGAATGGCCGAACACGCAAACGAGTATCTTACCCCGAATACCCGGGCGAGTCAAGGCAGAATCGCAGATGATTTGTGGCCGGTCCTGGACCGACGCGCGGAGTGTAGCACAGCTCATAGTGGCATGCCACGAACGGCGCTTTCGCGCCGTGTAAGCATCAGGCTTCAGGCATCAGGGCGGTCTCGGCAATCCGTGGCCCGGGTTCGACCGCCGACTATCACAGCGTCGGACACACGAAAAGCGGCGTCCCACGAAGGGACGCCGCAAATACAAGCCTCTTACCTGAAGCCTGAGGCCTACTTCAACTCGACCGCAGCCCCTGCCTCTTCGAGCTGCGCTTTCAGGGCGTCGGCGTCCTCGCGGCTCAAGGCCTCCTTGACGGGGTTGGGGGCCTCGTCGACGAGGGCCTTGGCCTCCTTCAGACCGAGGCCCGTTGCGGCCCTGACGACCTTTATTACCTGGATCTTCTTCTCGCCCGGTCCCTGGAGCACGACGTCGAACTCGGTCTGCTCCTCTTCGGCGGCGGCAGCACCATCGCCGGCCGCGCCGGCGGCAGGGGCCGTTGCTACGGCCGTTGCGGAGACGCCGAAGCGCTCTTCGAGGGCCTTAACCAGCTCCGAGAGCTCGAGAACGGTCATGTTCTCGATCGACTCCATCAGTTCTTCTTTGTTTACCGCCATCTCTCTAGTCCTCCTAACTCTGTTTACTTACGACTCTTCGGCGCTCTGCTTCTGCTCGGCGATCTGGCCGAGCGCCACGACCAGACCCTGGACGGTGTTGTTGAGCACCGTGACCAGCCCCGTGAGCGGGGAGGAGATGCCGCCGACTATCTGCGCGAGCAGTTGCTCGCGGCCCGGCAGTCTGCTCAGGGCCACAACCTCGGCCTCGCCGAGCACGCGTCCCCCTTCAAGGAGGCCGCCTTTGAGCGCGAAAGACTCCACCTGGTCGGCGAACTCGGCCATCAACTTCGCGCTGGCGACCGGATCCTCCGAGAAGGCGAGGGCCGTCGGCCCGACGAGGAACTCCGAGAGCCCTTCGACCCCGGCCTCGTCCGCGGCCCTTTTGGTGAGGGTGTTCTTCGCGACCACGAACTCGACGCCGGACTCGCGGCTGCGGCGACGGAGGTCGGTGCTCCTGGCAACGTTCATGCCCTGGTAGTCGACGAGCACCGCGGAGCCGGCCCGCAACTTCGCGGTGAGGCTCTCGATCACCCGCACTTTCTCTTCCCTGTTCAATCCGACTCCTCTACGATTACAGAGCCCCGAGGCCGCAGAGGCGCTCGGGGCTCTTGATTCCCTCGAAAGCTTTCCGCAACCTCGGCCGGATATTAAGTCCTCTCGGACCCCGGCTGTCTCTGGTTTGCTCTAGTAACTAAAGTCCGTGCGTGATACTAATCTCTCTCTACCGCGGGGTCAACCTTCACCGAGGGTCCCATCGTCGTGGAGAGCGCCACGGACTTGAAGTAGCGACCCTTGACCGGTGCGGGGCGGGCCCGCTGCAGCTCCTCGCGCAGCGCGTAGTAGTTCTCCACCAGGCTATCCAGGTCGAAGGACTTCTTGCCGATTACGCCGTGGATGATGCCGTAACGGTCGACTCGGTACTCGATCTTGCCGCGTTTGATCTCCTCGACGGCCCTGCCGACGTCCTGCGTCACGGTGCCGCTCTTCGGGTTGGGCATGAGCCCGCGTGGACCGAGGACGGGACCGAGCTGGCCCACCGCCCTCATCTGGTCGGGGGTCGCGACGGCCACGTCGAAGTCCATGAAGCCCTCGTTCTTGATGCGGGCCGCTAGGTCGTCCGAGCCTACGACGTCAGCCCCCGCCTCCTCGGCCTCCCTGGCCTTCTCGCCCTCGGCGAAGACCGCGACCCTACGTGTCTTGCCCGTGCCGTTAGGCAGCATCAGCGTGCCTCGCACCATCTGGTCGGCGCGCCTCGGGTCCACGTTGAGGTGGACGTGGGCCTCGACGCTCTCGTCGAACTTCGCGCCTTCGAGATCCTTCAGTAGCTCTAAGGCCTCGCGCGGCGCGTAGCGCTGTTCGGGATCTATCCTCGCCTTCTGTTCAAGCAGCTTTCTACCCATTGACAGTAATCCCCATGCTCCTCGCCGTACCCTCAACGATCTTCGAAGCGCCCTCGATATCAGCGGCGTTGAGGTCTGGCATCTTTGTGCGTGCTATCTCCTCGACCTGGGCCCGGCTCACCGTTCCGACCTTCATCCTGTTCGGCTCGCCGCTTCCCTTGTCGAGCCCGGCGGCCTGCTTTAGCAAGAACGCCGCCGGAGACGTCTTGGTTATGAAGGTGAACGAGCGGTCCTCGTAGACCGTGATCTCCACGGGGACGATCTGGCCCATCTGGTCGCGCGTGGCGTCGTTGAACTGCCGCACGAACTCTCCGATGTTCACCTGCGCCTGGCCGAGGGCAGGGCCTACCGGCGGAGCCGGGTTCGCCTGCCCTCCTGTGATCTGCAACTTCAACTTGCGCGCTACGCGGCGCCCGCGTCCTCTACCCATATAAATCCTCTCGTTAGAGCTTCGCTACCTGGTTGAATGAGAGCTCCACGGGCGTCTCGCGCCCGAAGATGGAGACGAGCACCTTCAACCTCGACTGGTCCACGTTGATGTCCGAGATCGAACCCGTGAAGTCCGACAGCGGTCCTCCTATAACCTTGACCGTCTCCCCGATCTGGTAGTCGACCGTCGTCTTGACCTTCTCGCGCGTCTCGACCTCGCCCGGATGCAGGAGCCTCTCCACCTCGGCGCGGCTGAGCGCGAGCGGCTTCTCCCCGGCGCCGACGATCTGGGTGACCCCAGGCGTCTGGCGCACGAGCTGCCAGGTCGCGTCGTTCATGTCCATGTTCACGAGGACGTAGCCGGGGAACTGGCGCTGGATCGTGGGGACCTTCTTGCCGTCTTTGATCTCGATAACGCTCTCGGTCGGGATGCGGATCTCACCGAAGTTCCGGTCAAGGCCCATCGAGTCGATCCTGCGCTCCAGGGTCGTGCGCACCTTGTTCTCGTGACCCGAGTATGTATTTACGACGTACCACTTCTTCACAACGAAACGCTCCTAATGCCTAGAGGGAGATCTATAGGAAGACCAGGCGCACCAGACTCTGGAACACGACGTCCACGGCGGCTATGTAGAGGGCCAGCACGATAACGATGATGAGCACCACGGCCGTGCTCTGCCTGAGCTGGTCCCGGTCGGGCCAGCTGACCCGCCTGAGCTCGCTCCGCACGTCCCTGGTAAATCTCCTCGGCCCAGCAAGAAAGCCGCCGCTCTTCTTCTGCGGCTGCTTGTTGGACCCCTTCGCCGTCGCGGACCCGCGCTTCTTACCCATTGTGTTCTCGCATAGCTTTGCCTCTCGAAGCAGGGCAGGAGGGACTCGAACCCCCGACCTGCGGTTTTGGAGACCGCTGCTCTACCAACTGAGCTACTGCCCTCTGTCTGACGTTCCTTACCGGGTCTCCCGGTGCGCCGTATGATGGCGGCACCACGGGCAATACTTCTGTAGCTGGATGCGATCCGGGGTGTTCCGCCGGTTCTTCCTGCTGTGGTAGTTCCGGCGCTTGCACTCCTCGCAAGCCAGCGTTACTAATTGTCGCACAACTTACCTCCAAATCACAGGGACGGCGCCTTCGCCTTCCCTGTGCACCAACGGTTCGTTACTCCACTATCTCCGTGACGACGCCCGCTCCCACGGTCCTGCCACCCTCCCTGATGGCGAAGTTCAACCCCTCGTCCATCGCAATGGGACTGATCAACTCCACGTTCATAACCGTGTTGTCCCCTGGCATCACCATCTCTACCCCTTCTTCCAGGCGGATCTCCCCCGTCACATCCGTCGTCCTGAAGTAGAACTGGGGACGGTAGTTGCTAAAGAACGGAGTGTGGCGTCCCCCCTCCTCCTTACTGAGCACATAAACCTCTGCCTTGAAGCGGGTGTGGGGGGTAATTGAGTTGGGCTTGGCCAAGACCTGCCCTCGCTCTATGTCGTCGCGCTTGACTCCCCTTAGCAGCGCCCCTATGTTGTCGCCTGCCTGGGCCGAGTCCATAGACTTGTTGAACATCTCAACGCCCGTCACAACGGTCTTTCTGGTGGGGCGGATGCCAACAACCTCTATCTCCTCGTTCAACCCTATCTTGCCCGACTCAACCCGCCCGGTCGCCACCGTGCCCCTGCCCTGGATGGTGAACACATCCTCTACAGCCAACAGGAAGTCGCGGTCTATGTCACGCTCTGGCTCGGGGATGTACTCATCTACAGCCTCAAGGAGCGCCAAAACGGAGGGCTCTCCATACTCCGAATCGTCCCCCTCCAAAGCCCTAAGGGCAGATCCTATGACCACGGGGATGTCATCTCCAGGGAACTCGTACTCAGAGAGGAGCTCCCTTACCTCCATCTCCACAAGCTCAAGAAGCTCAGGGTCATCGACCATGTCGGCCTTGTTTAGGTAGACCACTATGTAGGGTACCCCAACCTGCCTGGCCAACAGGATGTGCTCTCTGGTCTGGGGCATCGGACCATCGGCCGCACTCACAACAAGTATCGCCCCATCCATCTGGGCAGCACCGGTTATCATGTTCTTCACGTAGTCAGCGTGCCCAGGGCAGTCCACGTGGGCGTAGTGCCTATTTTGGGTGGCGTACTCCTGGTGGGAGGTGGCAATTGTGATGCCCCTCTGGCGCTCTTCTGGGGCGTTGTCAATCTGATCGAAGGCCACCTCTCGGTTTGCGGGGTCGTCTGGGACCTCCTTAGCGAGCACCCTAGTGATGGCCGCGGTGAGGGTGGTCTTACCGTGGTCGACGTGACCTATGGTACCGACGTTTAGGTGCGGCTTGGTGCGCTCGAACCTGCCTCTTGACATCCTCTCCTACCTTTCTCGTTCCTCTGTCCTCTTTCGAAGCAAAAGAGAGTAGCGGTGGCAGGACTCGAACCTGCGACACGCGGATTATGATTCCGCTGCTCTAACCGACTGAGCTACACCGCCACGCCTATGTCGTAGATCGAGTATACCCCGATCCCAGAGCCCCCGAGCGGACTTGAACCGCTGACCCCTTCCTTACCATGGAAGTGCTCTACCGACTGAGCTACAGGGGCATATTCTGTCTGTGTGGGGGCGGGAGGATTCGAACCTCCGTAGGCGAAGCCGGCAGATTTACAGTCTGCTCCCTTTGGCCGCTCGGGCACACCCCCGGCCACGCCCCCGCAGCACTCTGTGCGGAGCGCCCGAATATGGTAGCAAACGCCACCGACTTTTCAACAGATCGAAAAGGGACTGCGGGGACCTCCGATCGAGAGCCCGGGGAGGGATTCGAACCCCCGACCGGCCGCTTACAAGGCGGCTGCTCTACCTCTGAGCTACCCGGGCGAATAGGTTTCAGGCGTCAGGCTTCAGGTTTCAGGTCGGATCACTGCAACTCGCAGCCTGCACCCGTTCGCCAACGCTATTCTACCAAGACAGGTTCCTGAACGAGCCTCGCAAGCGCGCATGCGTTCAGTCTACTTTTCCTGATGCCTGAAGCCTACGTCCCCCGCCGACGTATCTCTTCCAGCCTGCGCAAGGTCTCTAGCGAAAGACGGTCTGCTATACGGGACTTGCGCCGGACGTCGGGGCTGCGGGATATGGCCGGCAGTTCGTCGAGGAGGTTCGCGAACTCGCGCGGGGTGGCGCGGGTGGAGCCTCGGGCGAGGGCCGTGCGCTGTAGGGCGAAGTCTGCCGTGTAGACGGTGGCCGAACCATCCAGTCTGGAGAGCAGGCGTTCGATCACGTCGTCCGCAGACTCCCCCGGGGCGCTGTAGATCACCCGCACAGCCCCGCCGGCCCGCGATTCGATCTTCTCGGGCTCGGCACCCCGATGCGCGTCGAAGACGACGATGAGAGGATTTCCTGTCCACCCCGCCGCCTTGAGGGCATCGTTTGTCAGGAGATCGCGGGCGGCGTCGAGGGTCCCTGCTTCCCTGTAGCGGTCGAGGGCGCCGATGAGGTTGTAGCCGTCCAGGATCAGGGCCATCCGCGCCTCCTCCTGGCCTCGTAGAGTAGTACAGCGGACGCGACTGAGACATTCAGAGACTCGACGGCCCCTAGCATGGGGATAGAGACCGTCCCGTCGCACCCCTCGCGCACAAGCCGTCGCACTCCCCGCCCCTCGCTGCCGAGCACGAACGCCACGGCCCCGGCGAGATCGAGTTCGGTATATGGCGTCCCACCCGCCTCGGCTGCGTAGACCCAGAGGCCAGCCTTCTTCGTCGTGTCTATGGCCCGCTTTAGGTTCGTCACCCTGGCGACCCGCACGTGCTCGCTCGCGCCCGCGCTCGCCTTGACGGCGGCCGCCGTCACCCCCACGGCTCTGTCCTTCGGGATGACGACCCCGCCTGCCCCCGCCCCGTCCGCGGCCCGCAAGACGGCCCCGAGGTTGCGAGGGTCGGTCACGCCGTCGAGGACTAGTACGAGAGGCTCGGGGGAAGAGAGGATCTCCGCCAGTCCGGAATAAGGATAAGGTTCGACGCGGGCCGCTACGCCCTGGTGAGCTCCACCCCTTGTCAGCTCCTCTACGCGCTGTCTGGATGCGCGCTTTACATCTACGCCGCGTGCGCCGGCGGCCTTCGCGACCTCATCGTTCCCCGTCGCGTCGATGACCTCGAAGACCTTTCGACGCCCGCTCCCTAGAGCCTCGACCACGGGCCTTATGCCGTAGATGGTCTCCCGTTTCAATTACCGGCGGCCGAGGAAAGGACCTTCAGAAGTATCCTCCACAGCCCACCCATCGGAGTGGAGTTCGTCGCGTAGCCGATCGGCGGTGGCCCAATCCTTCTCTCGGCGCGCCTGCTCTCTGTTTGCAACCTTCTTTAGAATCTCCCAGCTAGGCATCGACGCTCTAAACCAACGATCGGGGTTTTCTGACGCAGTCGTGCTAGGAACAAGCGATCCAAGGTTTATCGGTATCCCGTCCACTTCCTCGACGTGCTCCTCAGGCAAGTCGAACCCGAAGATGGTCATAACCTCCTCTACGGCCTCTGCGAGAGAAGCGAACTCGCCCGCTGGCGAAGCCTCGGGGCGAGTGGAGATCTCACGTCCCGCCCTTCCTGCTACCTCGAAGAGCGTTGCGATCGCCTCGGGGGTATTGAGGTCGTCTTGCATAGCAGCGTCGAAGCTCTCACGCAGCCCGGCGGCGAGTGTGTCAGAGAGCTCTGAGGAACTCTGCGAACCGGAGATCTGGAGGTACAGGCGCACGAGCCGCTCGTAGGAGCGGCGCTTCTCTTCGAGGATCTCCTCCGAGTACTCGATAGGTTGCGAGTAATGGCTCTGCAGGAGCCACATCCGCACGGCATTGCGACCGTGGAGGTTTACGGCTCTCTCGACGTCGAGCACGTTCCCGACGGATTTGGCCATCTTCCCGCTCGTAAGCGTCACCATACCGTGATGGGCCCACGCGCGGACGAAGGGTTGGTCGGGATGGGCCGCGGCGCTCTGGGCGAGCTCGTTCTCGTGGTGCGGGAAGCGTATGTCCGTGCCGCCGCCGTGGATGTCGGCCCCTTCGGGCAGGTGTTTGCTCACCATCGCGGAGCACTCGATGTGCCAGCCGGGGCGCCCTTCTCCCCACGGGCTCTCCCAGGAGGGCTCGCCGGATTTGGAGGCCTTCCACAGCGCAAAGTCCAGCGGGCTCCTCTTGAAGCCGGTCTGGCCCTTCTCAGTCTCGCGCATCTCTTCGGGACGCTGGTGGCTCAGGGCGCCGTAGGGCGGGAAGCTCTCGACCGAGTAGTAGACGTCGCCTCCGGCTTCTTCAGGGGCGTACGCGTAGCCCTTCTCCACGAGCTCTTCGATCAGGGAGATCATCCCGGCGATGTGCTCGGTCGCGCGTGGCTCGATGTCGGGCAGCCCTATACCGAGCATCTGAAGCCGCTCGTGGAAGGAGTCCGTGTAACGGTCTACTATCTCCTGCCAGGAGACCCCCTCCTGGTTGGCCTTGTTTATGATTTTGTCCTCTATGTCCGTGATGTTCTGGACGAACGTCACGTCGTAACCCCGGCTCCTCAGGTACCTGGCGACCACGTCCCAGAACAACGGCGCCCGCGCGTTACCGACGTGGATGTGATCGTAGACCGTAGGACCGCAGATGTAGAGGCTGAGCCCGCCACTCTCCCCAACCTCGACCATCTCGCCGCTCATGCTGTCTCTTACGAGCAAACTCATGCCCCTAGTCTAGCCTCTCTAGCCCGAAGTATCCGCTCCCTGGCCTCTTCGGCACCCAATACCGCGAAGAGGTAGGCCATCTCGGGCCCCCTGTTGTTGCCCATGAGCGCTAGCCTGAGAGGATGCAGGAGATCCCTGGTCTTTATGCCGTTCTCTTTCGCCCACGCGCGAAGCCCGGTGACGAAGTTACGAGCCTCATCCACGCTCCCGAACTCGCGGCCTTCAAGCCCGGCGGCGGCGTGCCCGAAGACCTCTTCGCTGGAATCGGGCAACTCCTCGACGAACGCGGACGGGTCAACGGGGCCCGTGATCCCACGCAGCAGGCGTGGCGCGTCGGACAGAGTCTTCATATCTTCCCTTATGGCCTCGAGGGCCGCAGCCTCCCGCCCACTCGGCAGCGGCTCTTCAAGGAATGGTTCCAGGCGCGCGCGAAGCTCCTCTAGGGGCAGGTGCCGGATGTGATTGGCGTTGAAGACCCGCAGACGGTCCGGATCGAAGGTTGACGGGCTCGCCCCTAGACGCGAAGGGTCCCATTCGCGCGAGATCTCATCGAGGTCTGCAAACTCTTCCTTCCCTTCCGGATGGTTCCAGCCTAGCAGGGCGAGGTAGTTGACCAGCGCTTCGGGCACGTACCCTTCCCTGCGGTATTCGGCGATACTCGCGGCGCCGTGGCGTTTGGAGAGCTTCTTACCGTCGGGACCGAGGATGACGCCGAGATGAGTAAAGCGGGGCTCGGTCGCGCCGAGCGCCCCGTAGAGCAGGGTCTGGCGGGCGGTGTTGGAGAGGTGTTCTTCGCCCCGGATCACGTGCGTAACTCCAAGATCCAGATCGTCTACGACCACGGCGAAGTTGTAGGAAGGGGTACCGTCGGACTTTCGTATCACGAAATCCTCCATGGCGCCGAACGTCACCTGGCCCCTCAACTCATCGACGAAGCTACCGCCACGCAAGGGCGGGCGGAAGTAGAGCGCGCGTCGCCCCGACTCGTCCGTGCTCTCGTAGGTGAGGCCGGCATCCGTCAGGCGCCGGGCGCCGTCCTCGTAGAGCTCCCCGCGTTCGCTCTGGCGGTAGGGGCCCTCTTCGAAGGACAATCCGAGCCATTCGAGGTCTTCGACTTGCGCCCGCTCGAACTCGGATCTGCTGCGCTCCCTGTCGGTGTCCTCGATACGGAGGATAAGGTCTCCCCCGTAATACCCGGCGAAGAGGTAATTGAAGAGCGCGGTTCGGGCCGCGCCGAGGTGGAGGAGCCCTGTCGGGCTCGGGGCGAAGCGGACCCTCACGCCGCTCAACGCCGTTCCAGCAGGCACACCGCCTGGGCGGCTATGCCCTCGCCCCTGCCCGGGAAGCCGAGACGCTCGGTCGTGGTGCCGCGTACGCCGATGCGGGACTCTTCGGTTCCGAGGGCGGCGGCGAGATTCTTGCGCATGGCATCCCTGTGGTCCCTTATCTTCGGCCGCTCGCAGATGACGACGGCGTCCACGTTGGCAACCTCCCAGTACCCTCCAACGAGCCCGCGAACCTCGCGCAGCAAACCGATAGAGTCCGCGTCCCTGTAACGCTCGTCGGTGTCGGGGAAGTAGTGGCCGATGTCTTCGAGGCCCGCCGCCCCAAGAAGGGCGTCCGCAATAGCATGGGCCAGCACGTCGGCGTCGGAGTGGCCGAGGAGGCCTCTGTCGGAGGGGATCTCGACCCCCCCGAGTACGAGGCTGCGGCTTTCATCGGGCGCGGCGAAGGCGTGGACGTCGACACCGAGCCCGACCCGCATCAAGGCCCGACCCCACGGGCAACACCTTCTCGCTCGGCGAGAATGGCCTCGGCGAAGACCAGATCCTCCGGAGAGGTCAGCTTGATGTTGGTTTTCTCTCCCGCGACGATCTCGACGCGGCCTCCATCCCGCTCGACCAGAGAGGCGTCATCTGTCGCGGCACGGAGGAACTCTTCGGGTGAGTCGTGGAGACGGCGCAGCGGGCCGAGGCGGAAGGCCTGGGGCGTCTGGATCGCCCACAGGTTCGTCCTGTCCACGGTCTCGGCGACTATGCCTTCCCCGGCAACCTTGATGGTGTCAGAGACCGGTATCCCCGGGATGACGCCGGCAGGCTCGCTGGCTCCATGTGCTGCCCTTACAACGCGCTTTATGAGGTCGGGCGTGACCAGGCAACGAGACCCGTCGTGCACGAGCACTATGGTCTCCGGGTCTTCCTCGCAGAGGAGCAGGCCGTTCCTGGTCGAGCAGGAGCGGGCTTTGCCGGGCTCGGCGCAAGCGGCGTACTTGGTGATGCCGGCCGCCAGGGCGAGGTTTTCGATCCTCTGCCTGTCGCCGACGGCGTAGATACGGACGACCTCGGGAGACTCTTCGAAGGCCCGCAACGTGTAGTGGAGGGCCGGCAAGCCGAGGAGTTCGATGAACTGCTTGGGGCGGCCCATCCTGCGGCCCGTCCCGCCGGCGAGCACCAGCGCGATAGCTGATCCCTGATCTTCTATGAGACCTCGCCCGTAGTCTCCAGGCTGCGCTGACGTTCGAGACCGCGTTGGATGGAGCGGGCGCGGGCCTGGCCGACTCCCTCGACCTCGTCGAGCTCCTCCTCCGTCGCTTCGAGGATCTCTTCGAGGGAGCCGAATTCCCTGATGAGGCTCTCGGCGACCCTGCGCGGCAGGCGTGGCACCCGCTCTAGTTGGCGATATCCGCGGGGTTTGATGAACAACTCCTCCTGCCGGCCTTCTGGGTCGTAGCCGAGGGCACGGGCGATCTCGGCCGACTCGGAGAGTTGCTCGGCCGAGAGGGTCCTGAGCTCTTCCCTAACGGCCCTGTAGTCCGCCTCTTCCTCGACGTAGTCCCTCAACAAGGCCTCGTATTGCTCGGGGACCCCGTGAAAGGCCTGCTCGAGCTGCATCTCGACCAACCGGCCCTCGCTACCCAGCTCCCTCACGTAAGCCTCTATCTCCTCGGCGATCCTGGCCGAGTACTCAAAGGTTCCCACGGCGCCGACGACCTCCCTCAGCGTCACGGCCCCGTCGTACTCGTGCACGGTCAAGGCCCGCGCCTCCTCCCTCAACCTCCTGGTGTACTTCTCGAGCGTCGCGATAGCCGAGTTCGCCTTCGTCAGGACCACCCCGATATCCTCGAGAACCAGCGGCCCGTAAGAGCCCTGGTAGAGGCTCACCACCCTCCTGCGCTCGGAGACCGCGATGACGAGGCTACCCGTCTGCTGCGCCGTGCGGTGGGCCGCCAGGTGGCGCATCCCGGTCTCCTCGGATTCGAGGGCGGGGTCCGGACTGAGCTGGACGTTCGCGTAGTGGATAGCAAAGATATCCGGGGAGACCACGATCGCTCCGTCCATCTTCGCCAGCTCGTAGAGGCGCATCGGCGCGAACTCGACCTCGACCTTCATACCGCCCGAGATGATGCCGAGGCTTTCGAGCTTGCCAGGGTTGTCGAGGACGATCAGGGCCCCGTTGTGCGCCCTTATGACGTTGTCTATGGCCTCCCTGAGATCGGTACCAGGGGCCACGAGCTCGAGGGCGCGCGCCAACTCCGCGGGCAGATGCCGCCGCCGGGGACTCATAGCAACGCCACCGCCACGGCTTCCTCCAAGGTGCTTACTTCCACGACGCTCATCTCTTTGTTCGGCGGGCCATCCGACGTACCTTCCGGCCTGATTATACGACCGAAGCCCATCTTGGCCATCTCGGAGGTGCGGCGAGGGGCGCCCGCGACGTAGCGCACGTCCCCCGTTAGCCCGACCTCGCCGAAACAGGCAGTACCCTTGCCCACAGGCCTGTCTCGCATCGCAGAAGCGATGGCCAGCGCCACCCCGAGGTCGGCCGCAGGCTCTTCGACCCGCACACCGCCTGTGACGTTGACGTACACGTCCTGATCGTGTAGCGCGAGGCCGGCCCTCCTGCTCAACACCGCGCAGAGCATGTTGACCCTTCCTGTGTCCACCCCGTTGGCGATACGCCGCGGGTTGGCGAGCGGGCTCGGTGCGACGAGGCTCTCTATCTCGACCAGCATCGGACGAGTCCCTTCCAGAAGGCAGACGGTGACGACGCCGGGCGGTACTTCTTCCTCCCTATTCGAGAGGAAGAACGCGGAAGGGTCCTCGACCTCGATCATCCCGCGGCCCGTCATCTCGAAGACCCCGACCTCGTTCGTCGACCCGAAGCGGTTCTTGAGGGCCCGCAAGACCCTGAAGCTCTGGAACCGGTCACCCTCGAACTGGAGCACCGTGTCGACCATGTGCTCCAGGACGCGCGGTCCCGCGATGGACCCATCTTTCGTCACGTGCCCCACCAGGACCACAGCGATGCCCTCGCTCTTGGCGAGCCGCATGAGCCTCGCCGCGCACTCGCGAACCTGCCCGACCCCGCCCGGCGCCCCCGAGAGCTCGGGCGAGTAGAGCGTCTGGATCGAATCCACGACCACCGCCCTCGGCCGCTCCTGGAGAATGGTCGCCTCGATGACATCCACGTCCGTCTCGGAGAGGACCCTGAAGCCCCGCCCTTCCACCCCGAGCCGGCGGGCGCTCAGGGCCACCTGCCGCGGCGACTCCTCGCCCGAGACCATAAGGCAGCCTTCCCCCAAATGTCCCATGACTTGAAGAAGAAGGGTGCTCTTCCCCACCCCGGGTTCTCCCCCGACGAGGACCATGGAGCCAGGGACTATCCCACCGCCTAGGACCCTGTTCAGCTCCCCTACCCCGGCGTCCATCCTGCCCCCACCCTCGACGACGGGCACCTCGCTAAGGACCATAGTCCTACCCGCGACCCCGGCCTTTTGCCTCGTCGCCCGCTCCGCGAAACCGACGACCTTCTTGCTCTCGCGCACCTCCTCGACGAAGGTGCTCCACTCCCCGCAGTCAGGACATCGCCCGAGCCATTTGGGCGCCTGATGACCGCAGTTCGAACAGACGTAAAGTGTTTTCGTAGCCACGATCCGATTGTACTGGATCGGCGAAAAAGTACAGCAAACAAGATGTTATCGACGTCATCTCGCATCCTGCCTTACGCCCGGGTCTGTCACGAAAATCGCCTAGCTGGGTCATGTGCCGCGGCACCAAGTGGCTACTGTTCCATTTTCAGGCGTAAGGGTGCACCATGATGGCGTCCGGTCGAGAAAGCGAGGAGGGTACCGATGAAGATCAGTTCGTGGCGATGGCTCGTCTTGGTGACGGCGGCGTTATCAGTGCTAGGGGCAACCGCGGCTTTCGCCCAAAAGGCGCCGTCGCCGCAACCCCAGGCGGAGCGCGATCCGGCGCCGGGACAGGTTACGCCGCTCGCGGTCGACGCCTTCGACGGGAGGGTCGAGCCGGTGGAGGGTACCGACGACCGGACCCACCTGGCCTACGAGTTGCGACTTACCAACATCACGACCGCCAACCTTACGATCGAGCGCGTGCGGGTGCTCGACCCGAGCCGCGGCGGCCGCATGGTCGACGAGCTCTCGGGGGACAAGCTCGCCTCGAGGATCGTCGTCTTCGGAGGCACCCCCAACAAGCAGTTCGGGCCCGGCGTGTCCGGGTTACTGTTCATGGACGTCACCTACCCAGTTGGCGCGAGGCTGCCGGAGCGTCTAGTGTACCGCTTCGACGTGTCGACCAGCGAGCCTACGGGCCTGGCCAACAGCTTCCGGGCAGGACCTACGCGCGTGTCCGGGGAAGAACCGGCACAGATTGGATCTCCGCTCTTCGGGAAGAGGTGGCTTACGGGCGAGGGGTGCTGCGACTCTCTCACCTCCCACCGCGGGGCCATCTTCCCCATCGACGGGTCATTCTACGCGCCCGAACGGTTCGCCATAGACTGGGTACAGGTTGGTAAGAACGGCAGGCTCTACGACGGGCCCAAGGACAAGCTCTCCAGCTACACCTACTACGGGGCGAAGTTACGCTCGGTGGCCGATGGACGCGTGGTCGGGACGCGCGACGACCAGCCGGAGCAGAAACCCGGCCAGTTCCCGACCGGTCTTGCCCTGAACGACTTCGGCGGCAACTACGTGGTCGTCAAGATCGCCGCTGGGCGCTACGCCTACTACGCCCACCTGCAGAAGGGCTCCAAGGGCGTTTTGGTCCAGCCCGGCGACCGGGTGAGAAAGGGGCAGGTCATCGGCAAGCTGGGCAACACCGGCAACACCGACGCCCCCCACCTGCACTTCATGGTCATCGACGGGAAGGAGCCGCTCACCTCGCACGCTTTGCCCTTCGAGATCGACTCGTTCCGTACCCAGGGCGTCCTCACCAACTACGACGCCTTCCTAGGCGGCGCGAAGGCGGAGACCTCCCCCGAGCAAAGGGGCGAACAGCATGACCGGCTGCCGCTGCACCGCACCGTCAACGACTTCCGCTGAGGCGAACGTGACCGCGGGTAGAACCCTGGGGCAGGCTGGCGGGCACCGTAACTTGCTCGCCAGCCTGCCCGCTGGTCACTGACTTACTCATCTCCTTAGCCTGGGCGCTGCTGTTGTCGGTGAAGCGTACCTCGGCCTTCGCTCTGAGCGGCTTGTAGGTCGCACACGTTACAGCGAGGTTTGCCGGTTGGCGGTGCGGAGAGAGAAGGCGGGTATGGCGCTCCAATGCTGGGCGGTTAGACCACGAGACTAAGCACCAGGATCAAGACCAGGGAGACTACTGAAGCTAGCGCGGTTACGAAGGTTAGCGCTTTGAGTGTTCCTTGGGTCGTGAGCCCCAGCAGCGTCTGGAACATCCAGAAGAAGTTGCTGTTTACCTGTAAGGCGAACAGCGCCCCAGAGCCAATTGCCAAGCCGATCACCACCGTAGGGACTTCGAGGCTACTCATTATCGGGGCAAGTATGCCCGCTGCGGTGATGGCGGCCACCGAGATCGAACCTATGGCAAGGTGCAATACGGCCGCAATCAACCAGGCCAATAGAATCGTCAACACACCCGGCGTGCCCGCCTCTGCCGAGAAAAAGCCCCCAAGGACCTTGTCGAGTCCGGTCTCGCCGATGACCGCTCCCAAAGAGCCACCAATGCCAGTAATTAGCAGGATTTGGCCGGTTGCGTTAAAGCCGTCGTTCATCGATTCTTCGAGTTGCTCGTTGGCCAGCGTACGCCACGCCAGCAGGTAGGCACCGAGTAAGCCTACAAAGAGAGCAAAGACAGGATCCCCGAAGAACGCCACCACAGGGGACTTTAGACCAGCGGCCTCGGCAATCGCCCCGAAGGCTATCAGCAACAACGCAACCAGGATGGGCAACAGCGAGACGTATAGAGGAGGAGTATTTTCCACCCTCTGTTGTTCCGTTACGGCAAGACTTTCTTCCTCCGCCTCCTCATCGTGCGCTTCATCCTTGCCCGTGTTCCAAAGTCCGTACTTCAGAAGCCGGCCGTAGATGAACGTGGTGAGTACGGCGGTTGGGGGCCCTATCAAAGTTCCGTATATCAACATCGTGCCCAGCGGCACGCCCAGCAACCCCGCTATCGCCACGGTTCCCAAACCGGGGACGACGAATACGTATCCGACAAGTATGCCGGCGGTCAGCGTCCCACCATCATCGCAAGCCCATCCCGGCTCATCCTGGGAGCGGCCGATCGAGCCAGAGGAGCTGCGAGCACGAGTTGTACATCCACATAGATAGCCTGGAAAATGGTACTCAGGGCGGCGCTGAACGCGTAGGGCAGTCTTCGGGGACCGAGAAGTCTGATCAGCAGCTCGACCAGTCTCTGGAGGGCCCCCATGGCGATCAGAAGCGAGCCCAAAAGGACCCCAAAGCCTATGAGCAAGCCTACTTCGGCCATTATGTCGCCGAAGCCCTGTGCCAGGGTTCCTACTGTGTCCTCGAATCCCAGCCCCGCTGCAAGCCCTAGATAGAGCGTGCCTATTACCAGGGAGATTACCGGGTCAACACGGACCACCACAATCAGCAATATTATTGCGATTATGGCGATCGCTGTGTGTAGCACGATCAAGGTGTCACTCATGCTTCTCTCCTTCCAGGCCTCGTGTCTCCCCGTAGCCAAGCTCCGCGAGGAGCTTTCCGTTGTGCTCCCCGACCTCGGGGATGGGGGCCATGACCGGCTCTGCGCCATCCAGGGTGGCCGGAGGTAGGAGCCCGCGCAACGGACCCACCGGCGAGCCGAACTCGCGCCAGCGGTTTCGGGCCTCCAGCTGGGGGTGATCGAGGAACTGCCGCACGGTGCGCATCCTGGCGTTCGCCACCCCCGCCCCTTCGAGCCTCTCTATCGTTTCCTCAGAGGAGAGACCGGAGAAAACACCTTCTATCTCGGCGTGCAGCGCGTCGCGGTTCTCGACGCGCCCGGAGTTCTTGTCGAAGCGTTGGTCTTCCGCCATCCCCTCGCGCCCCAGTACCTCCTCACAGAACTTCTTCCACTCGCGCTCGTTCTGTATCCCGAGGAAGACGACTTCGCCATCCCCGCACGCGAAAGGCCCGTAAGGGGCTATCGCCGCGTGCGCGGCGCCGCTACGTGGGGGCTCCTCACCACCGTAGCCGGCGAAGTACGCCGGGAAGCCCATCCACTCTCCCAACGCTTCGAGCATCGAGACCTCGAGCGTGGCACCCTCGCCCGTCCTCTCGCGTCTGAAGAGGGCGGAGAGAATGCCGGAGTAGGCGTACATTCCCGCAGCGATGTCTGCGGCGGAGATGCCGACCTTGGAGGGCGTTTCAGGTGTGCCTGTGATGGAGACCAGTCCCGCCTCGCACTGCACGAGCAGGTCATAGGCCTTCTTCTGGGTGTAAGGTCCGTCTTCGCCGTAGCCCGAGATGGAGCAATACACCAGCCGCGGGTGCTCTTCCCTCAGCTCTACGGCGCCGAAGCCGAGGCGTCCGGCCGAGCCAGGGGCCAAGTTCTGGACGAAGACGTCGGATCCGGCCACGAGGCGGCGCAGGATCTCTTTGGACTCGTCCTGCCTAAGATCCAGGGCTAATGACTCCTTGGAGCGGTTGAGCCAGACGAAGTGGCTGGAGAGGCCCATGACCGTTTCGTCGTAACCCCGGGCGAAGTCCCCTACGCCGGGGCGCTCGACCTTTATGACCCTCGCGCCGAGGTCCGCGAGCTGGCGGGTGGCGAAGGGGGCGGCGACCGCCTGCTCCAGGGAGACGACGGTTATCCCTTCGAGAGGGAGGTTCGCGTCCATCATGGTAAGTACCCGTCATGATCTGACACGTGTTCCCCCTCCATAGTCTCGACGTTCCCGGCCTCTATCTGTCGCGTGACGCGAGGTTTCGGCCCAGCTTCGAAGAGTATAAAGGTTGGTGGTACGGAGCGGGCAATGGAAAGGCCGGGGTGAGTCCTACCCCGGCCCTAAATGCAGCTGAATATAACTTCTTACTCGGACTCGACCTTTACGATCTCCTTAGGCTGGGTGACCTTGATGTCGACTATGGACTCTTCCTCGTTTATCTCTTCCGAGGTCTTGTCGTTGGGCTCGATTATGACCTTGCAGCCGTTGGGCACCTCGCCGCGCAGGATCATCTCGCTCATGGGGTCTTCGATCATGCGCTGCAGCACGCGCTTCAAGGGGCGCGCTCCGAAGGCTGGATCGTAGCCTTCCTCGGCGAGCTTGTCGAGGGCCTCGTTGGTGAACTCGATCGTCACGTCGCGCTCGACGAGCTGCTGGCGGAGGCGCTTTATCTGGATCTCGATGATGTGGCGCATATCCTCGCGCTCGAGCTTGTGGAAGACGATGATCTCGTCGATCCTGTTGAGGAGCTCGGGACGGAAGATCTTGCGCAGCTCGCTCGTGACCCTGCCCTTCATCTCCTTGTAGGAGAGACCGGCGTCATCGGAGCCGAAGCCGAGCGACTTGGTCTTGTTGATCGTCTGCGCCCCGACGTTGGAGGTCATGATGAGCACGACGTTCTTGAAGTCCACGGTGCGGCCCTGCGCGTCCGTGAGCTGCCCGTCCTCCAGTATCTGCAACATGATGTTGAAGACGTCGGGGTGGGCCTTCTCGATCTCGTCGAAGAGGACGACCGAGTAGGGACGACGCCGCACCTGCTCGGTGAGCTGCCCGCCCTCGTCGTAGCCGACGTAGCCGGGAGGCGAACCGACGAGGCGGCTAACCGTGTGGCGCTCCATGTACTCGGACATGTCGAGCCGGATCATGGCGTCCTGGTTGCCGAAGAGATATTCGGCCAGGGTCCGCGCAAGCTCGGTCTTGCCCACTCCGGTAGGACCGAGGAAGACGAACGAGCCGCTCGGTCGGTTCGGGTCCTTTATGCCGGCGAAGGTACGCCTTATGGAGCGGGAGACAGCCTTTATGGCCTGGTTCTGCCCGACGATGCGCCCGTGCAGGGCGTCCTCCATCTGCAGGAGCCTCGCTGACTCCTCTTCGGTCATCTTCTTGACCGGGATGCCGGTCCACATGGAGACGATCTCGGCGATCTCGTTCTCGCCGATGGAGACGCGCTTCTCCTCGATCTTACCCTCGCGCCAGGCCTTCTCGAGTTCGCGGCGCTGGGCGACGAGCTTGCGCTCGGAGTCCCTAAAGCGCGCGGCCTTCTCGAACTCCTGGCCGTCGATGGCGGCCTCCTTCTCGGTGCGCACGGCGGCGAGCTCCTCGTCTATCTCCTTGTAGTAGGGCGGCGAGGACATGGTCTTTATCCTCATCTTCGACGCGGCCTCGTCGACGAGGTCGATGGCCTTGTCTGGCAGGAAGCGGTCCGAGATGTAGCGGTCGCCGAGTTGCGAGGCGGCTTTGAGCGCCTCGTCGGTGATGTCGATGTTGTGGTGCGCCTCGTACTTCTCGCGCAGGCCCTTGAGGATGAGCTCTGTCTCCTCGACCGAAGGCTCGCCGACCTGGATGGTCTGGAAGCGGCGCTCCAGGGCCTTGTCCTTCTCCACGTACTTGCGGTACTCGTCTATCGTCGTCGCGCCGATTACCTGGATCTCACCGCGCGCCAGCGCGGGCTTGAGGATGGAGGCGGCGTCGATGGCACCCTCGGCGGCTCCCGCTCCGACGAGGTTGTGGATCTCATCGATGAACAGGATGATGTCGCCGTGGTCCGTTATCTCCTTCATTATCTTCTTGAGGCGCTCCTCGAACTCGCCGCGGTACTTGGAGCCGGCGACGAGGGCACCGAGGTCGAGCGTGTAGACCTCTTTGTCCCCGAGGATCTCGGGCACCTTCCCCTCTGCGATCTCCTCGGCCAGCCCCTCGACGATGGCGGTCTTGCCGACGCCGGGCTCACCGATGATGACGGGGTTGTTCTTGGTGCGCCGGACGAGGATCTGCATGATCCTCGCTATCTCCTGGCTCCTGCCGATGACGGGGTCGAGCTTGTCCTCCTCGGCGTAGGCCGTGAGGTTCCTGCCGTACTGGTCGAGCTGGCGGGTCTTCGGCCGCTTGGCCTCGACCCCTCGACCACTGCCGGACTCGCCACCGCCCCGGCTGCGGCTGCGACCGCCGCCGAGCCTCCTGACGACCTCCCGCCGCACCTTGTCGGGGTCGACGTCGAGGTTGGAGAGAACCCTGGCTGCGACGCCCTCGCTCTCCCTGACCAGGCCGAGAAGGATGTGCTCGGTGCCGATGTAGTTGTGGCCCAGCTGCAGCGCCTCTCTAAGCGCTAGCTCTAAGACCTTCTTGGAGCGTGGCGTGAACGGCGCCTGCGCACCCGTGCCTTCTTCGCCGTAGCCGACGATGCTCTCGACCTGTTCGCGCACCTCGTCGAGGGCTACGTTCAGGGAGTAGAGCGCCTGGGCAGCGACGCCCTCGTCCTCACGAAGGAGACCGAGGAGCAGGTGCTCGGTGCCGATGTAGTTGTGGTTGAAATGACGGGCCTCATCCTGTGCGAGCACCACGACTTTGCGGGCCCGCTCCGTGAAACGTTCGAACATTAGCGGGAATCTCCTCTGCTTCGAGGGTCCTTCACGGCATCCGGGATCATAACGGTCTTTACCTGTATACGAGTATCGAAGATGGTCGGATTACACATCTCTAAAAATCTGCCTTTCGAAATAACGTGCGCCTCTCCAGTGAGCACCTCTCCAGCTCGTGCCGGCTAACCTGAAGTATACAACCGTTGGGCCAGTATTTCGGTACCAGCCTGGAGCTTTACGCTATAAGCGCTATACATCATGTCGCGGAGGACCGGCTCGACCTCTTGTTGCTCTCGACGAGAGTCTATCGTCGCCTTCCCGCCTGTGTGGTGTCTCGTCTTACACGGAGAACCTCTCGCCGACCTGATCCAGGGTCAACCCGGCGATGAATGGGCCTGCCTTGGGCCCGCTGGTCTTGCCTAGTAACACACTGTAGACGGCGGCGAACGCCCTCTTGGGCTTGAGCCCGCGCTCGATGGCGGTCGAATACAGCACGTCCTGAATGGCCTCTCCATCCATCTCGGGCCGTAGCCTCGCCGAGACCTCGCGCAGGTACTCGCGCTGCTCGTCGTCGAGCGCCGCGGCCGCCTCCTCAGCCTCAGCAGGGTCGAGCAACCCCAGCCGCACCGACTCGGGAGCCCACTCCGCGGCCCAGTTGCGGGCGTAGTAGAGGTCATCCGCCAGCCCGTCAGTGACCGCCTCCTCGTACCCGCCACGCCGCAGCATCTGCGCGGCGGCCTCCGTGTCTTCGCCGACGGTCTGGGCGACGGTGACCAGATGGGTGAAGGGGACGTAGGGCTCGCCGGTCTCTGCGCGGTACTCGTCCATAAAGCGCGGGAAACCGCCCTCCAGGTCGATGTCGAAGCGACGGGCGGGGTCGCGGCCGAGGATGATGCGCCGCACTGCGCCGGGTGGCATTATCATCAGGAGATCCTTCGGCAGGAGCACGATACCCCGCGAGCTGCTCATGTCCCCGCGGCCCTTGAGCCCTATCCACTCGTACTCGTAGCGGCCAGGAACAGGGTAGTCGAACACCTCCCTTGCCATGCGGTCTGCGGTGTCTGTCGAGCCGCCGCGACTGGTGTGGTCCTTTCCGAAAGGCTCGAAGGTTACCCCGAGCGCCTTCCACCTGGCCGCGAGCTCGACCCGCCAACCCAGCTTGCCCTCGCCTTTGGAGTAATCCGCGCTGTCCTCCCAGCCGTTCTCATCCGCGAAGACGACGCAGGTCTGCTGCGGCAAGTGCTCCAGGACGCGCATCCCGGTAAGCTTCCCCGATCCCGCCCGCGGCAGGTAAGGCGACCAGTTCTCGGGCATCTTTCGACTCGTGACGTCCTGAAGGATCCCGCGCAACTCGTCCGCGTTCTCGAGCGCCTCGCTGGTTACCCCGGTGTAGACGCCCCGCTCGTACAGCTCGTGCGAACGGAGCACCTCTATGTCCATCTCCATCTCGGAGAGCGCCTCTTCGAACGGCACGAGAAAATGCTCGGCGTAGGAGACGTGGCAGCCTTCGGGGTCCGGTATGTGCGAGAGGCTGTGGCCGATGTATTCCTCGTAGCTCCTGGGAATGCCCGGGGCTATCTTGCGAAGGGGGTCGATCGTGTCCGCGTGGAAGATGAAATGGACCTCCTCACCGCGTTGCCGCAGGGCGTTCGCGACCGCCTCGGCGACGAGGACCTCGCGCAGATTGCCAGCGTGGATGTTACCCGAGACGCTGATGCCGCTCACGACCACGTGCGGCCCCGCGCCCAGAGAATCGGCGACCCTCTCGGCCCACCCGGGTATGCGAATGCCGGTCGACCTACCAGTCTCGCTCATGCGGTACTCCAATTGGGTTCGGTGGTTGGAACTTTGGCGAAGCGGGGCGTGCGCTCGCGGCGCCCTAGCTGGCCGCCTCGACGTTGACGATCTCGTACTCCGTCGCGCCGCGGGGGGTGGAGACCATGACCTTCTCCCCCACCTTCCTCTTGAGCACGGCCCGGCCCACCGGGGAGGCGTGGCTGAGCTTCCCGCTCGTCGGGTCCGACTCGTTGGCGCCGACGATCTGGAACGTCCGCTCCTGTCCCTCCCTGCCGACGACCCTGAGGGTCACCGTGGTCCCCAGGTCGACCTCGTCTTTCTCGACCTCCGAAGGGTCGACCACTTTGACGTTGCGTACCCTGCGCTGGAGCTCACCGATCCGGCGCTCCAACAAGCCCTGTTCGTTCTTCGCCTCGTCGTACTCGGAATTCTCGGAGATGTCCCCGAATTCGCGCGCCTGGCGGATGCGGTCAGCGACCTCTTTGCGGCGCGTCTCGGTAAGGTATGCGAGTTCCTGCTGGAGCTTCTCGAGACCCTCGGGGGTAACGAGCTCCTGGTTCCTATCGGTCATAAGCCGCGAGATTATAAGGTCGCATGAGGAGGCTGTCAATGAAATCAGGCATTAGGTTTCAGGTATCAGGTATCAGGTATCAGGGCCTTGAATAGAGCTCCACGTATGATCTGTAAGCCACCCGATAGCTGTGGATCGTTCTCGGCAGAGAGTACCGTTGTCACCGCGGAGATGGACCGGCATTACCTGATGCCTGATACCTGTAGCCTGACACCTTATTTCGCGTTCAGCTCGTAGAGGGCGAAGAGGCCCTTCAGGGTGAGGTCGGGGTCGAACTCCTGGATCTCATGGCAGTAAGGTACGATGACCCCGGCAGGGCCTCCTGTGGCGACGACACTTACGCCGTCCTCGCCCAGCTCGTCGCGGGACCTTCGGATCAGGGCGTCTACGGCGCCGGCGTAGCCGTAGATGAAACCGCTGCGGATGGAATCTGGGGTATTGGTGGCTATGACCCTGGGTGGTGCTTCTTCGAGGTCAACGCTGGGGAGCTTGGCCGTTTTGGAGACGAGTGCGTCCAGGGAGACGTAGAGGCCCGTCAGTATGGCGCCTCCGAGGTAGCATGCTTCGCCGTCGACGGCCTCGACGGTCGTCGCCGTCCCGATATCGACGATGATCGCGGGGAATCCGTAGTGTTTCCCCGTCGCAACGGCGTTGACGATCCTGTCGGCCCCGACAGAGCCGGGGTCGTCGTAGCGGTTGTCGAGGCCGGTCTCCATCTCCGCGGTAACCGCAAAGTAGGGTACCCGGAAGACTTCGGAAGCGAGGTAACGGTAGGAACGGGTGAGACCGGGCACGACGCTGGAGACGATCATCGCGCTCACCTCATCGGGGCTCAGACCTTCGAGCGCGAGGAGCCCGGCGAAGAAGACGGCGAGCTCGTCGGCCGTCCTGTGCGCCTCCGTGGCGATACGCCACTGTCCCCGCAGCTCCTCGCCGTCGATGAGGCCGAGCACGGTCTGCGTGTTCCCAACGTCCACAGCCATCAACAAAGCTCTTCAGCCTCCCCGAACGTAAGGATTCCTCTCTCATCCGCTCTTTGGAGCAGATCACCGACCGTTCCTCGCCCCGGAATATACAGATCCGCATCCAGATCCGCGAGCCCCCTGAGGTTGAACGTGCGCGTCACCCCCGCGTGCGGTACCCGTAAGTCTGGTTCCGTGATGGTCTCTTCTCCGAAGAGCAGTACGTCTATATCCACCGTGCGCGGGGCCTTCTCGCCGGCATCGCTGCGCTCGCGACCGAGCGCGGCCTCGATCCCCTGGCAGTAGCGAAGCAACTCCATCGCAGGGACGCTGCACTCCAGTTCGACCACGCAGTTCAGATAGTCCGGCTGCTCCCCTTCGACCTCGACAGGTTCCGTCTCGTAGACCTTCGATATGCCCGTGATCTTCAACTGAGGTCCCCGACCGAAGGCGGCGACCACGGCCCTGAGGGAGGCTAGACGGTCGCCCAGGTTGCTGCCGAGGCCCAGGAAGACCTTGCTCACCGGCGGGGGGAGTGGAGGATGGCTTCTGCGACGGCAAGCGCTTCGCGGTTGGCGCGCACGTCGTGCACCCGGAAGAAGGTCGCGCCCCGTTCGTAGGCGAGCACCATTGTGGCGACAGTACCGGAGACGCGATCTCTCGCCTCTTGCACGCCGGTGATCCTCTCCATAAAGCGCTTGCGCGAGGCTCCGATCAGGACGGGGAAACCCAGATCTACGATAGCGTCCAGGTTGCGTAGGAGATCCAGATTGTGCTCGAGGTTCTTCCCGAATCCGATGCCGGGATCGACGATTATGTTCTCGGGTCCGACGCCTGCATCGACGGCGTACTCGGCCCTCTCGGCGAGGAAATCCTTGACCTCGCGCACCACGTCTTCGTAGTGGGGCTCTTTCTGCATGGTCTTCGGCTCGCCTTGCATGTGCATCAGGATAACCGGGCACCCTGTCTCCCCTACCACGGAGGCCATGCTGGGGTCGCCGCGGAGCGCGGTAACGTCGTTGACGAGGCTCGCGCCGGCTTCGAGGGCTGCCGTGGCGGTTCCGGACCGATAGGTGTCGACCGAGATCACCGCCTCGGGGCGCAGGGCGAGGACTCTCTCGATGACAGGGACTACGCGCCTTATCTCTTCCTCCTGCGGGACAGGGTCCGAACCGGGGCGGGTGGACTCCCCACCGACGTCCAGCATGCAGGCCCCTTCGTCGAGCATGGAAGCGGCGTGCACGGCCGCGGCTTCAGGGTCGAGGAAGTCCCCGCCGTCGGAGAAGGAGTCAGGGGTGACGTTCAGGATGCCGACGACGACGGGGCCGGGACCCGCCGTAAGGGTCCCGGCCCCGTCTGTGTTCCGGGCCATGCGGCCCATCTAGTCCTGGTAGCGACCCCTGTAGC
This sequence comes from uncultured Rubrobacteraceae bacterium, assembly GCA_963849745.1. Lineage (GTDB taxonomy): Bacteria > Actinomycetota > Rubrobacteria > Rubrobacterales > Rubrobacteraceae > Rubrobacter_D. Next base: position 99,934 of record CAWKIM010000003.1, read on the forward strand.
GGCCGTCGGAATCGGGGACGGCACCGTTCGGTGAGATGCTATCCACGGCGTACTCCTCGATCAGGCGCTTCAGGTGGTTGGCGTCTACGGTCTCGTATTCGATCAGCTCGGCTGAGAGCTTATCCAGCAGCTCCCGATTACGAACCAGTACGTCCTCGGCCGTGTCGTAGGACTCATCGACGATCCTGCGGATCTCCTTGTCTATCTGGAAGGCGATCTCGTCCGAGTAATCCGGCTGGTTGTTGAAGTCGCGTCCCATGAAGACCTGTCCCTGCTGGTGTCCTAGCGCCATGGGCCCGAGCTTCTCGCTCATCCCGAAGCGGGTGACCATCTGCCTGGCGGTCTGGGTTACCCGTTCGAGGTCGTTGGAGGCGCCTGTGGTGATCTCATCGAAGATCACCCTTTCGGCGGCCCGCCCGCCGAGCATCATGGCGAGCTGCGCCATGAGCTGGCCGCGGCTCATCATAAAGCGGTCCTCCGTTGGCAGGCTCATGGTTACGCCCAGCGCCTGGCCGCGCGGGATGATAGTGATCTTGTGCACCGGGTCGGCATCGGGAAGGAGCGCGCCGACGATGGCGTGCCCACCCTCGTGGTAGGCGGTGATCTCCTTCTCCTTGTCGGAGATAAGGCGCGTCTTCCGCTCGGGACCGGCGATCACGCGGTCTATGGCCTCTTCCATCTCGGACATGTCGACCTGGTTCTTGTCGTGACGGGCCGCAAGGAGCGCGGCCTCGTTGACGAGGTTGGCCAAATCGGCGCCGGTGAAGCCGGGGGTCCCCCTGGCGAGCGTGCCGATCTCCACGTCCGGACCAAGGGGCTTGCCGCGGGTGTGCACCCTGAGGATCTTCTCCCGTCCCGGCAAATCCGGACGGTCCACAACTATCTGCCTGTCGAAACGGCCCGGCCTGAGGAGGGCGGGGTCGAGGATGTCCGCGCGGTTGGTGGCGGCGAGCATGATGATCCCGCTCTTCGAATCGAAGCCGTCCATCTCGACGAGGAGTTGGTTGAGTGTCTGCTCGCGCTCGTCGTGGCCGCCTCCGAGGCCCGCGCCGCGCTGCCTACCTACGGCGTCGATCTCGTCCATGAAGATGATGCAGGGCGAGTTCTGCTTGGCCTGCTCGAAGAGGTCACGCACGCGGCTGGCGCCGACGCCGACGAACATCTCGACGAAGTCCGAGCCGGAGATGGAGAAGAAGGGCACACCGGCCTCGCCGGCGACGGCGCGGGCGAGGAGCGTCTTGCCCGTCCCCGGAGGTCCGACCAGGAGCGCGCCTTTGGGTATACGGGCGCCGAGTTTCTGGAACTTCTGGGGCGATTCGAGGAACTCCTTGATCTCGGTGAGCTCCTGTACGGCCTCGTCCGCCCCTGCGACATCGGTGAAGGTGACCTTGGGCTGGTCTTTGGTCATCCTACGGGCACGGCTCTTGCCGAAGCTCATGACCCTGTTTCCGCCACCCTGCATGGAGCTCATGAACAGGATGAAAAACAACACGATAAGCAGGATCGGTGCCAGGGTGCCGAGCAAGGTGAGCCAGAAGCCCGTGTTCTGCGGGTCCACCGAGTAAGGTACGTCAGCATTGTCGAGCTGGCTCGCCACGTCGGTCATCTGCGTGTAGGAGTACTCGAACTCCTTGGTGTTCCCCGAATCGGTATTCAGTTGGCCCCTAACCGTCTGATCTTCGTCGTAGATCGTCAGGTAGTTCTCGTTGGTCTTATCGAGGCTAGTGTCGAAAGTCTTGTTCTGGACCGCTTGATTCCACTGCTGGGAATTCAGCTCGGCCACATCGGGGTTGCCGCGGCTCAGCATGTTTACCAGGACCACAGCCAAGACTATGAGGATGACGAAGTACAGCAGCCCGCCGCTTCTCAAGATTCTGCCCAAAGCCTCTTACCTTCCACGAATTGCGTCTAGGACATGGGAATTATACTACCTGCGCAACGAATAGGACGTACTTTCTCTCAGTCGGTCGCGAAGACCTCGGGCTTGAGGATGCAGATGTCGGGGAGGTTGCGGTAGGCCCCCGCGTAATCGAGCCCGTATCCGACGACGAACTCGTCGGGCACCTCGAAGCCGAGGTATCTAACGTCGAGGTCCGTACGCCGCCTGGAGGGCTTGGAGAGGAGGGCGCAGATCTCGAGCGAGGCCGGCTTGCGGGCGAGCAGGGAACGCCTCAGGTAGGAGAGCGTCAGACCCGTGTCTATGATGTCCTCCACGATCAGGACGTGACGGTCTGTGATGTCCTCTTCGAGGTCCTTGAGGATGCGGACGACGCCGCTCGATGAGGTGCCGCTGCCGTAGGAGCTTATGTCCATGAAATCCAGCTCACACTGCAGGTCTATGTTGCGCATGAGGTCGCTCATCACCACGACCGCGCCGCGCAGGACACCGATCAGGAGCGGGTTCTCGCCCCTGTAGTCCTCGGTGATGCGCGCCCCGATCTCACGCACCTTCTCCTCTATCTCCCGGGAGGTTATGAGGACCTCTCTCACGTCGGACATCATACTGGACATACTCACGAGATTCTTGCCACCTCCAGCCTGAGAACCTTCTCCGTGCTCTCATCCACTTTGTACCGCTCGTCGAGCTCACCGAGCACTATCCAGGCGACCTCGTCTCGTCCGTCCACTACTACGGGCGTCCTGCGCCTGAGGTCGCTCGGTACCTTCCTGTCCATCATCGTCCTGAAAACCTTCTTGGTCCCACCGAGGCCCAACGGCCGGATGATATCCCCCTCCCGCGCCATCCGCACCCTGTAAGGCCCGTTTCCAGCATCGAGGTAGGCTACCTCGGGGCGTGCCGCATCCGAGGGATCGTAGCCAGAGACCTCCCGCGACGAGATCCTCCACCCCCCGAATACCACCGCCTCTCCGGCCCTGATCTCCTCTCGTCCAGATACCACAGGCCGCTGCCCTCTGTAGAACGCGAGCTCCTCCCCAGGGCGGCCCGAGGCGACCACCCCACCCGGCAGGTCCAGCGTCCGTGTACCCTCACCGCCTTCTGGAAGCTCGAGCACCGCTTCGATGAGATTGGAAGGCAGCGGCACTGTATCAGGGACCACGGTCGCGTATGCCAGGCGCACGGCGTGGCGCCGGAGCGCAGGCCGCAAGTTCAAGAGCTCGGAAAGGGGCAGGACAGCCTCCTCTCCCCTCAACTGTAGGGTTCCGGTCGCAAGCTCTTCGAGGATTTCGAGGTCCTCGCGGACGAGCGAGGCGGCGCGCGCGATGTTGCCTGTTGCCGCCGGATAGAGCTCCTCCAGTACGGGGAGGACTTCGAGACGGACGCGGTTGCGGGCGTACTTGCCGGTCAGGTTCGTAGGGTCCGTACGATAGGGTTGGTCTATCTCTCTCAGGTAATCCAGGATCTCTCTGCGCGTGCACCCGATAAGGGGACGCTGCACCTCGCCCCGCACGGGCGGGATGCCGGCGAGCCCGCGCAGGCCCGTGCCCCGCGCCAGGTTCATAAGCACGGTCTCGGCCGCGTCGTCGGCGGTGTGACCCGTCGCTATGACCCCAAGGCCCATCCCGGCGGCCACCTCTTCGGCGAGCCTGTACCTCTCGTCACGCGCCCGTTCCTGGAGGTTGGAACTACCGTCGAGACTGATCGACCGCACCTCGTGGCGCACGTTCAACCTGCGGCACTGTTCGCTGACGAACTCAGCGTCCTCGTGTGACTCTTCGCCGCGCAGACCGTGGTCCACGTGCAGCACCACGGGTTCGCCGCCGAGCGAGACGACTACCCGCAGCAGCGCCACCGAGTCGGGGCCGCCGGAGACCAGCGCGAGCGGGCGACGGAGATCCATGCCGTAACGCTCCGCGGTCCGATGCACCTTATCCGGGAAACTCGCGGATCCCATGCAGACAGTTTAGAGAATTACAAGGGCTCGCAAAAGAAAGGACCGGAGCGTGGCGCCCCGGTCCGTGTTGTCCTCTAACTGTGGCCGGCTACTCCGTCTGCTCCTACTGTTCCAGCACCGGCTGCTGTTCGGGGATCAGGACGTCGTTGACCAGTATGTTCACCTCGGTCACACGCAGGCCGGTGAGGTTCTCCACGCGGTTGATCACATTTCTGCGCGCGGCCTCTGCGATGCGGGGTATCGACTGGCCGTAGTCTACGGTCATGGTCAGGTCCACGGCGGCCTCTTCCTCACCGACCTCGACGGTGACTCCCCTGGAGTAGTTACCTCCGCCTGTGGCGCCACCGGTCACGCTCTGCAGAATCCCACCGACGGCCGCGGAGGCGCCGCCGCTCATCTGCGCGTTCTCTACCTCCTGCGCCGCCATGCCCGCGATCTGGGTGACCACCGTGTTGCTGATCGTAGTGTTGCCCATCTCTCCCTTGAGTGGGCTTCCGCCGCTTCCTTCGCTCATGCCCGTCCTTTCCGATCCATCCTGTTCCGCCAGAGGTGAAATCTGCACGCGACCACGCACAGACTTATCTAGGCTGCCTACCCCTCCGTTCCAGATCTTAAACTCCGTACCCGCCCGCAGACTCCTGATCCGCAGAACGAACTGTTCGCTCAGGGAGCCGGCGAACTCCGTAACGCACGCCGGTAGGCGTGGCCTGGTGCCTCTCTTCCATATCTCGTTCCGGTCGAAGAGAATACGGATGATGGTGCAGAGCCACTCGCTGTGTGGGCTACGCTGAAAGGATCTGCTGGTGCACTTCATGAACGTGGTCGGACCGATTCTCGTCGCACTCGTTTACATCTCGCTCTGTTCTTTGTTCAAAGAGCCGAATAGGCGCAACTTCAATGCGATCATGATGGCGGGAGCTGGCGCAGCGTACTTGAACGGGGGTTTCGGCATCTGGGAGTTTGTATTTCTCGTCGCGATCACCTACTGTGCTTACCAGGGATTGAAGTCCTACAATTTCATAGGTGTCGGGTGGCTCTTGCATACCGGCTGGGATGTGCTGCATCACCTCTATGGGAATCCTATCGTTCCGTTCGCCGCTGGTTCATCGTTGGGATGTGCCATCTGCGACCCGGCGATCGCCCTTTGGTGTTTCGCCGGTGCACCGTCCGTCTACGATTTTCTCCGCAGAAGGACCCGTGAAGAACAGAGCCCCGTACCTTGAGCGACCGACCTGGCAGAGGCGCATAGGAACCATGACCAGATGATCCCGGGAATGAGAAAGACCCCACGTCTGCGGGGCCTCGGAGAAGTAGCGGGGGCAGGATTTGAACCTGCGACCTTCGGGTTATGAGCCCGACGAGCTACCAGACTGCTCCACCCCGCGTCGCAGGTGAGATTTTAGCACTGGCCCGGAGTTTGTAAAGGTGGGGAGCGCCGTGGTACGGTTGCCGTCGACATGTATACGGTTTTACTGATCCTGATACTTCTGGGGGCCCTGATCTCTGCGGTCACGGCCTTCCGTGCGCTCGGGGCTTACCTGAGGTTTCGACGCACCCGCGCGGTCTTCCAGGAGGAGGTTACTGACGAGGTTGCCCGCCTCTCTGCACGAACCGACGAGTTGGAGATCAGCCTCTCCGCCCTCGACGCCCGCGCCACAGAGCTTCCCATCCAGATCTCCGAATTGCAGCAGAGCCTGACTACGCTGCAGATTCTGACGAGGGCGCTGGGCACCTCCTTGCGCCAGGTGCAGAAGGTTCTCTCCTACAGCGCGCTGAAGACGCTCAGCGCCGACCGCATCGGCAGGATGATCCAGACCGCCTCCTCCCAGAGGAACAGAGAGCCCTCCAGCTAGCGTCGCCGGTGTCAAAGACGCGCCGTATACTTCAGAATATGGACGAAGAGAACGTGCAACGGGCGCAGACCACCGAGGCATTGAAACCTTCTGGCGAGGAGTGCGAGGTCTGTGGCACGGAGATGTACGGCCTCCATTGCAAGCTCATCTGTCCCAACTGCGGCTACCGCCGCGACTGCTCCGACCCGTAGATCAGGGCCCTTCACCGGTGCTACTTCTCGGAAGGCGGAGGCGCGTCGATCGCGAGGCCGTGGCGCTCGGCGAGCACCGGGATTGAGCCCATGTCCATCTCGAGCCCGTACTTCTCCCTTACGGCGCCTACCGCCTCCTCGTCGAGCGGACCCTGGTTGGCAGGAGGGAGCAGCGGGGCTAGCTCCGCGAAGTAGCGCTCGAAGCCCGCAGGGGAGATGATTTCCAGCGCCCGTGCCGGCTCATCTGACGCGTTCCAGAAGGCGTGCGGCACACCCCTGGGCTTGAAGACAAGATCCCCGGACCTGGCAATGAGAACCTCCTCACCTATCTGGACGCCAACCTCGCCCTCCAGCACATGGGTGTACTCCTCCTCACGCTCGTGGGTGTGCATCGGCGCGGCGAGTGCCCGCGCTCCGATAAAGTACTCCACGAGCGCGAAGTTACCCCGGGTCTCATCTCCTCCGATCATGAACCTTATGCCAAGCTTACGGAGCCATACCGTCTCGCCCTCTTCCGGCGAGAGCACACTGCGCGCTCGCTGGTTCACCAATTTGCTCACGAACGACCTCCTCTCCTAAGTTCGATAAACATTGCGTTTACCGAATTGTCGGCACCATACACCTATCTGAACTCTTTGTCAATATCGTTTGATATAGTGTCTAGTGAAATGGCCGAGAAACGCAAGTACGAGATGAAGAAGCGGGCTGAGCGCCAACGGGAGACGCGGCGCCGGATCGTAGAGGCCACGGTCGAGCTACACCGCACGCGGGGACCCGCCAACACCACCATAAGCGAGATAGCCCAGCGCGCGGGGGTGAACAGGTTGACCGTCTACAATCACTTCCCTGACGCAACCGATCTTCTCAGGGCATGTTCGCGAAGCTGGACCGAGCGGCATCCGGCGCCGGATCCGACGCCCTGGGCTCAGATTAGCGACCCGCGAGAGAGGTTGCGGACGGCATTGACTGAGCTCTACGGCTTCTACGGCCGCACCGAGCCGATGAGGGCGAACGTCTTACGTGACGCCCAGACTATGCCCGAGCTCGCTGCTCTGCTCGAGGGTTCGGTCGTGCCCTACCTCGAAGAGTTGTGCGAGCTACTCGCCAGGGGCTGGGAGGTTCGCAGCAATGAGAAAGGGCGCCTACTCGCGACGCTCGCGTTGGCACTCGACTTCCACACCTGGCTTTCGCTCGAGCGGCGAAGCGGCTTGAGTAGAAAGGAAGCTGTGGAGACCATGATCGAGGCGGTGCGCTCTTCTGTGTGAAGCCCTTAGCCCCCCTACACGAGACTGTATGAAAACGTAGGTTGGATGGTGGTTAGCTCGAAAATTCGCTAACTGACCTCGCGCATTCTTCCTGTCTCTACCTCGTAGATGAAGCCGCGCACGCCATCCTTGTGTGAGATGAACGGGCTCGCCTGGATACGAGCGATAGACTGGCGCACATCCTCCTCCAGGTCGGAGAAGGACTCCATCGAGAAATGGGGCTTCAGGCCAACATCTTCGTGGATCTGGGCTTTGAGCTCGTCGTCTGAGAAGGTGAGCATTCCACAGTCGGTGTGGTGGATGAGGATTATCTCTTGCGTGCCAAGTAGACGCTGGGAGATCGTAAGCGAGCGGATTTCATCGTCGGTTATGACCCCTCCGGCGTTGCGGATGACGTGCGCGTCACCCTCCCCCAGGCCGAGGATCTTGTGCACGTCGAGGCGGGCGTCCATGCAGGCGACCACCGCCACTGCTTTGGCAGGCGGCAGCGGCAGATCCCCTTTCTCGAAAGACTCGGCGTAGGCTGCGTTGTTCTGAAGCAACTCCTCCGTTACGCTCATCGGTTGTGGGTCTCCTTTCCGTAGTTCTCTAGTGTTCTACCGATCCATGATGCCCCTCTACGCTCCTCTCGTAAACTTCGGAGCCCGAGAGTAAAGTCGGTGTCGAGCAGATACCCATCTTCGCAGGCACGCGAATGGCATTGTTCTTATCGATCTTCAGCGACCAAGAGCGCCCGTTCGCACCAGCCCCTGACTTCGGCGTTGACGGTCATCGCGTGCCAGTCTTCGGGACCGTACCAGCCGACCCTGACTTCGCTGTAGACCGCGTGGATCTTCGTCGAGCCCCGCGGCCTGGCGAAGTAGATCAAGTCTATATGTTGGTGTCCGGGCCCGATGTTCTCGAGCTGTACCCCTGCGGGGCGGTGAAGTTGGACGGGATCCTCGACATCTTCGCGCCTCTCTCCCACGAGTTCGACCTCCACGCCCGTCTCCTCCAAGACTTCGCGCACGGCCGCGTCGTCGGGAAGCTCGTCACGTTCTATGTGCCCGCCCGGCGGGAGCCACATCCCGAGCTTGCGGTGGAAGTGTAGGAGTACTCTGCCCTCCCAAACCACGAAGACCGCGACCGTGAAGTGCCTGCCTATCTTGCCCATCCTCGATCCTTTCACGAAACCCGATCGCCTTACTCTGATCGGTCCGAGCAAGTTGATCAAATCCAGGGAGGATTTTCAGACCTCTCTTATCCTTTTCACAGGTATGATGGTTATGATGCAATAGAGCCAAGGTTAGCCCGGTAGAGAATTGGACTGAGACGCCACATGAAGCCAGGAACCCGAGTCTTGATCGTCGAGGACGACCACTCCATAGCACGGGTCGTGCAGCTGCAGCTGGAGCATCGTGGCTTCTCGGTCCGCTGTTGCCACGACGGAATCTCCGGACTGGAGGAAGTACCGAAGTTCAGGCCCGAGGTGATCGTGTTGGACATCATGCTGCCCAGACTGGACGGCGTGGGGGTTCTCAGAAAGCTACGCTCTGCGGGGATTGGGGTTCCGATCATAATGCTGACCGCCCGCGACACGCCCATGGATAAGATCCACAGCTTGGACCACGGCGCGGACGACTATCTGTCCAAACCCTACGACATGGGCGAGTTGATGGCCCGCATTCGCGCCCTGCTCAGACGGGTCGAAGGCGAAGAGATCCTCCGTGTTGCGGATCTGGAGATAGACACGGCGTCCCACATCGTCAGACGGGGAGAGAGGAGGATCGAGTTGACCGCCCGCGAGTACGAGCTCCTGGTGTTCATGGCGCATAATGCCCGTCGGGCGCTCTCGCGGGATTTACTCCTCTCACGGGTCTGGGAACTAGACTTCGGCGCGACGAACGTGGTAGATGTGTATATTGGCTACCTTCGCAAGAAGATAGACCTTCCAGGGGAGAAGCGGCTTATCCACACCGTTAGGGGGGCAGGCTATGCCCTGAGGAGCGACTAGGTGCCGATACGCTGGCGGCTGACCATCTTCAACGCCCTCGTTATCGGGGGCATACTCTTGGCACTCGGCTGTGCACTCTTCTTCCTGCTGCGCCAGACATTGCTCTCCAGCGTCGATGTCACCGCTCGTAAGGGGGCTCTCACCGCTGCCAAAGAGATCAACATCGAGGAAGGACTCGACGAGGAGAATGGCCGACTCGTGATCGACGATGGTCTGGAGCGTGTCCTTACCAATGACGGTGTCTTCATCGTCGTGCGGGATGGCAGGGGCAACATCATCGACGAGTCCGTAAACTTCCCCAACGACGGGAGGGTAACTGATGAGCTCTGGCGCCGGGTCCTAGAGACAGAAAAACCAGCGCACGATAGACTCACATTCCGGAAAGAAGGACTGTCCTACGTCAGTGCAAGACCGGTGAGTCCGCCCGGGCAGCCGGCGCGGATCGTGGAGGCTGGCAAGTCCTACGAGCCCACTGAGGAGAACATCGAGAGGATGGCGCTCGTGCTCGCTTCCGGTGTCACCGTGGCGTTCCTCTTATCGGTGGTCGGGGCGTATCTGCTCGCCCGCAGAGCGCTCTCCCCCGTAAGTGCGGTCGTGGCGGCGGCTCACCGCATCAGGGCAGGGGACCTCTCGAAGAGGCTGCCGGTCCCACACTCGAAAGACGAGATTGGAGATCTCGCCGCGACCATCAACGACATGCTCGCTCATCTCGAAGTAACCCTGGCTCGCCTCGAGGAAACGCTTGACCGCCAGCGTCGTTTCGTCGCCGATGCCAGCCACGAACTGCGTACTCCTCTTACCTCCATACACAGCTATGCACAGATGCTCGAAGAGTGGGCATTGAGAGACCCACAGATCGGACCGGAGAGCGTGGCTGCGATAAAACGAGAGTCGGAGCGCATGAAGGGTCTGATAGAGAATCTGCTCGAGCTCGCCCGCGGCGACGAAGGGATGAAACTGAACCTGAAAGTCAACGACCTCACCAAAGTAGTCGAAGAAGCCGCGGAGTCGGCGCGGGCATCCGTGAACGGCAAGGTGCTTATCGAGTGTCCGACTCCTAAGCAGGGGGTAAAGCCGGCGAGTGCGGTCTTCGACAGAGAGCGTCTCCGGCAGGCGCTCTCGATACTCCTGGACAACGCCGTGAAGTACTCGCCAGAAGGAGGGCGAGTGACCATTAGGATCGCGGAAGAGAATGGTAGCGTAGGGGTAGAGGTTGCCGACACCGGAATCGGGATACCCGAGGACCAGATCCCCCACGTCTTCGAGCGTTTCTACCGCGCGGAAGAAGCCCGGTCGACCGAGGGCTTGGGATTGGGGCTGTCGATAGCCCGGCAGATCGCCGAGGATCACAGGGGTAGCATAGAGGTGCGGAGCAAGCCCGGGGAAGGATCTACTTTCATCATACGCATACCACGCTCCAAGGCGTGAGTTCTCGTCCGTTCGCCACAATTACTCCCGAGAACGTAGCGTTGCCGCTCCCCCGCTTTCGCGGGGACAAGCTTCGCGGGAATGACGGTTTTGTCGAGAGCTGGCGCCGTCTGGACGACCAGGGGCACATGCGCCTCGTAGAAGAGTATCTCCAGGAAGCCGGCAACGTTCGCAGCCTCGACCGGAGTCCGCGCCGCCCCTTCTCGGACCCGCTCCACGCAGTCGTAGGTGAGAGTACGGGACCTTACAGCGGCGGGCTCTCAAGCTAAACTGGACGCAAAGGAACCGGACGAGGAGAGAGATGAATATTCGCCAGGCGAATGGGATCGGCAGGGTGCACGTGGCCAAGCCACAATTCAGAGAGACCTACTGCGGTAGGCCCATCAACGACGAGGACTGGGTAACCACCACCAGGGAAGCCAACTGTACCGGTTGCGCCCGTGCCGGGGCGCCCGTACAAGAGCAGAAGCGGTAAGGACGCCCTGAGCGAACCCGCGTGAGGATCTACGGCCTCGACTTCACGAGCGCCCCCGGCCGCCGGAAACCCCTCATCGTCCTCGGCTGTAGGCTGGAAGGAGCCTCCTTGCGCGTCGAGGACTCGGAGACGCTGACCGACTTCGGCGGCTTCGAAGACTTTTTGCAGAGACAGGAGCCCTGGGTGTGCGGGATGGACTTCCCGTTCGGCCAACCAAGATCTCTGGTAGCCGCGCTAGGGTGGCCGGAGAGTTGGGAAGGGTACGTCGGCGAGGTCGGCAAGCTCCCGAAAGAGGAGTTCGAGGGGAAGATCCGGGCCGACATGGCCACAAGGCCGGCGGGCAGGAAGTGGCGTTACCGGCTCGCCGACCGCAGGAGTGGGTCCAGCAGCGCGATGATGCTCTTCAGGGTCCCCGTAGGCAAAATGTTCTACCAGGGAGCGCCACGCCTACTCGCCTCTGGCATCCGTGTCGAGCCGTGCAGACGCAATGGGGATGAACGCGTGGCCGTCGAGGCCTACCCTGCCGTCGTCGCCCGCCGCTTTCTGGGACGCACGGCATACAAAAGGGACGCCGCACCCGACACGCCCGAGAGGAGATCCGCCAGAGAGACGCTACTCTCCGGTCTGGAGTCGGCAGTCCTCAGGGAAGTCTATGGATTTGCTGTGGAGATGAATGATCACTGGAGGGAAGAGTTCGTACGAGACCCTTCCGCCGACGCCCTCGACTCGCTCCTGTGCGCGGTCCAGGCGGCGTGGGCATACGTAAGGCGAGACGAGAACTACGGCGTACCGCCGGAGTGCGATGCCGACGAAGGTTGGATCCTGGACCCTGCATTGCTGGATGAATAGTAGGGGCGGGTTTCAAACCCGCCCCTACAAGCAGACCGCGGCTCTACCTAACTATCGCGCCGTCGTCGCGGAAGATCTCGACCGCGTCCGGGTCGGTGTGGAAGACGCGCACCCGCACGGTCGACGCGGCGAGCAGGAGGCCGAAGATGCCGCTCTTGAGGTCGCCGGGCTGCGCCGGCTCTACCCAACCGACTTCCGCGTTCGTCAGATCAGAATCGGTGGTAACGAACCGCTGCAGAAGAAGGCTCAACGGGATCCGCAGGGCGAAAGCGAGAACAACGCTGCCAAGGATCATGAGGTAGAGATCAATACCCATATCAAGATAGAGAAACCCCAACCCGAGGGCGACCAGGAAGAAGATAGCGGCGAGCAGGTTCGCGGCCACGATGGTCGTGCCGCAGTTGCGGTGGATGGCGAGCCTCTTCTCCCCGCTTTTCAGCCTGCGCAGGGCCTCTCTGGCGGCGCTCTCGACTTCGGAGATGGAGCGTACGCCCTGAACGAAGAACCCGTCGTCCGTGGAGAACCCGTTCAGCTTGCGGCCTGGCTCCCTCTCCATCATCACCACAATGGTCGCGTGCTCGAGGGCATGATTGCGGCGCAGTATCTTGTTTCCGAAGATCGCCCGTAGCTGCTTCGGATAGACGAAAAGGCTCCCCACGGCCTGCAGCGAGAACAGTATCGGCAGCAGGAAGAGGAACACAACCACGAAAAACGCCACGAACAACACGAACAACAGGGCCACGGTCTCACCTCTGCACTAAGCCAGTATGTACTTCGATTATATCTCAGGTCACAGGTTTCAGGCATCAGGTTTCAGGTGGTTTTGGGCGACGTTGACGGGTGGCACCAGCGCCACCATCAGCTCACCTGATGCCTGTAGCCTGAAACCTACAACTCCACCTCGCCAGGCTGCTCCATGTCGTGGAGCAATGCGAGCACGGCTAGCGCTATTCGTCTGTGGCCTTCCTGATCATGGGGTTTGCCCATTGGGAGGTTGTATGGAAAGGGTACGAAGCCGACCCGTGGCGCACTGACGCCGTGCTCCATGGCCAGGGTAACGGTGGGGATGCCCCGTTCCTCTATTGCGTTGCAGACCAGCCCGACGGACCGGTGGCAAAGGGGTCAGGAAGGCGTGAGAAGAACGACGTCTACCTGGTCTTCGACAAGCTTGCCGGCGACTTCGGGGGCCGTGCATCCTACCAACGGGGTCGGGTCGTGGATGGCCCCCATAAAGGAGAAGTGGCGCGCCGACAGCTCGCCCACCGCACTATCGCTGACCAGCCTGCGGAGGGTCTGGAGGGGAAAGACTGCGTCCAGGTCGCTGCCCTCGTCCGGCCTGTAGTAAGCGTGGGTCCAGGTGAGGTCGTTGGCGGTCGTCGGTATCTCCCGGTAGGAGCAATCACCGGCAGGGTCGTCGATATCGAAGCGCGGTTGGTCCGGCAGGTGAACGCCGCCAGTGGTGACGAGCGCGAGGCGAGATCTATCGAGAGGTTTATTCGGTCTGACGAAAGGCAGCACCGGCTACACCTTTATACGTTGAAGCGGACGAGTACGGTATCGCCGTCCCTTACCACGTAGTCGCGGCCTTCGAGACGAACCTTAGCCTCCTCTTTGGCCCCGGCCCAGGAACCGGCGGCGACGATGTCCTGCCAGTCTCCGACCTCGGCCCCGATAAAGCCGCGCTCCATGTCGGTGTGGATGCGTCCGGCGGCCTGGCGCACCGTCGAGCCCTCTCTTACGGTCCAGGCCCGGGCCTCCTTCTCCTTCGCGGTAAAGAACGTCACGAGCCCGAGCAGCCGGTAAGCCGCCCGCACGAACTCCTCGAAACCCGTCTTCTCTACCCCGAGCATCGCCAGGTACTCAGCGGCCTCGCCTTCCGGGAGCTCGGCGACCTCGGCTTCCAGCTTCGCGCAGATCCTTACGGCCTCAGCACCCTCGCTGCTGGCGTGCTTCTCGACCTGCGAGCTGTAGCGATTGCCCTCCGCCACGGAATCCTCATCCACGTTCGCCACGTAGAGCGTCGGCTTGGCAGTTATGAGGGTGCTCATGGCTTCGGCCAGCGTCTCCGTCGCCGGGTAGACCCGCGCCGGACTGCCGTCGGAGAGATGGTCGCGTAGCAGTTCCAACTCGGTCGCCTCGGCCTGGAGTCTGGCGTCGCCGCTCTTGGCGGCCCGCCCGACCCGTTCCAGCCGCCGCTCGACGCTCGCCAGGTCTGCTAGCAACAGCTCGGTGTCGATGGTCTCGATGTCGCCCCTGGGATCCACGCCGGCGTGGACGTGTACGACGTTCTCGTCCTCGAAACAGCGGACAACGTGCGCAACAGCGTCGCACTCTCTTATGTGCCCGAGGAACTGATTCCCCAGCCCCTCCCCGGCGCTCGCGCCCCGCACTAGTCCTGCGATGTCCACGAAGTCGACCGTCGCGGGGACGACGCCTTTGCTGCCGATCACCCCGGCCACGGCGACCAGGCGTTCGTCAGGTACAGTGGCGACACCGAGGTTCGGGTCGATTGTCGTGAAGGGATAGTTCTGGGCCTCGGCCCCAGCCCGGGTAAGGCTATTGAATACCGTGGACTTGCCGACGTTCGGCAGCCCGACTATACCCACTTTCATGAAGTAAGTGTATCAAACTGTAGCAAGTTTACGTGACGGCGGACGAGCTTGCGATAGAATCGTCGTAAGAAAAACTACTGAATAGCAAGTGGAAGGTTACATGTTGGACAGGCAGTTACAGATACAGATACTGCTGGATCACTATGAGAAGCCGCGGCATCGGGGTGCCCTGCAGGATCATGACGTGGCGATGCCTGGTGGCAATCCTGGATGCGGAGACGTGGTTACGGTCTACCTCAAGGCGGCCGACGACCAGGAGCACATAGAGGAGGCTACTTACGAGGGCGAGGGCTGTACGATCAGCATGGCGGCGAGCAGCATGCTCTTGGAGGACGTTCATAGGGGCGACCTGACCATGGATCAGGTACTAGAGATGGACTATCACGAGATGATCGAACAGCTAGGGCGCCAGGTCGTCGCCTCGCGCCCCAGGTGTGCGACCCTGGGCCTCGGGACCTTGAAGGCCGCCATCAGGAAGTACCAGAAGGACCGCCGCCTGGAGAGGGCCGGCGTGTCGCGGCCCGACGACGGGGGGCTCGTTTTCGGAGAGCGCGCTGCGGAGGCGGCCAGAGAGCAATGAGCCGTGGGGCTTTGGGGAACCCTTTCTATTCCCTCTTCGCCCAGGCTCCGGCGGCCGATGAGACCAGGATCAGGACGGCGGCCTCGAGGATGGCAGAGAGAATGAGGCTGAACAGGAAGTAGATCCAGGCCTCATCGGCCGAGACCTGCATTCCGAGCATACCCGAGAGGGTCGCGGCGATGCCGGCGGCCCCGATCTGGCGCGCGGCCAGGAGCGCCCCGAGCGCGGACCCGAGCACGTACACGGGGGCGGCGACGGCCCCGCCGACCAGCCCGGAGAGCGCGCCGGCCCGATTTCCCGCCACGGCGGCCCTCCTCCCGCAGGAGAAGCCGATAAAGCCCGCGACCAGGATCCCGACCAGCGAACCGAGCAACGAGACCAGGAAGCCGACCACCCCGCCGATGCCGCCCCATATCATCCCGACCCTTACGGCCCCACCGCGTTCTTCTCTCTCTTCCATGCCAGCATTCTAACGGCATGGGCGACCAGCGGCCGCGAAGCCCTGGCACCTTTACTCGTAGAGTTCCCGCCAGCTCAGGAGCTTTGGCTTGCCTTCTTCGATGGAAAAGGTTGCTTCGATCTTGCGCTTGGTCTCCCGGTATTCGCCTGTGGAGATTGCCTGGAAGGTCCTGCTTTCGTCGTCGTATTCGACGGTGACGGAGCCCTCACCCATACCGGCCATTTGGAGTTCGCCAGAGGACCAGTCGGCCGGGTTCGGGTCGTTCGCGAGGTGTGCTTTGGCGACTTCGATCCCTGCTTCGGCCAGCTCGAAGGCCTGCTCTCCCCTGTTGACCGCCAGGACGGCCTCGAGGTCCGTAGCGACGAAGGTCAGGAGGCCGGCTCCCATGACGCCGACTATCACCACGACGATGATCGCGAGCCCCAGAGCCATGCCCCTTTCTTCGGGCAGGAGGCGCCGGATCATGGTTGGTCTACGCGGTTTCTGAGGTAGACGTCGGTCGCGAGCGTCTGCCTGGTTGGGTCTTGACCCCGACGCCTGACTTCGACGGCAAGCTCTATCCGCAGCAGCCTGATCTCCGCCTCATCGGTGATGGCGAGAGCAGGAGGACAATCTTCCGGATTCCTGCACGGAGTAAACCGCAGTCCGTCCGCGGGGACCGAATCAACGAGCGTCTGGGCACTGCCGCCCTTGGAACGTTTCAGGTCGTGGCCGCCGAGATAGTAGCCTATAACTTCGGAGCCTTCGATACTGCGGTCTCCGCCGGTCTCGTTGCCGAAGGCGATGCGGGTTGCCGTAGGCACTGCGGGTCTTGTGGGATCCGTGGGATCCAGGAACAGGTATCTCCTGGGTGGGTCCGAGGTCAGGTCGTACGGGTAGGCGGCCCGGATCTCACGTTCCATCCTGCCAAGGGCGAGCCTGGCATTCCCGACGGTCTCCAGCCTGTCGCCACCGTAACCAAAGGCTCTCACGCTCACGTCGAAGATCGCATACAGGGCGAAGAGCACGCCGAACATCATCATCGCACAGACGAGGACCTCCACGAGCGTAAACCCTGTTTCCACCTTGTATCTCCTTGCCGGGTTCACCATCTGGACACGACCCCTGAAACGGAGTAGGAGTCCTCGCCGTCCCAGTCGACCGTAACGGTGACCATCGTCAGCCCCTCTTCCCCGGACCCGTCGCCGAGGTCGGCACCGATGGACTGGGTGGCTATCGTGTATCCGAGACCGGAAGGGTCGCAGACGCCGCCTTGGAGACCTTCCTGGACGGCTTCATACGGAAGGCTCTTCAGGTGTTCCAGCTTCCGTACGGCGCACGTCCGCGCCCTGTCGTAGTCGGCGCTCGCGTCGGCGGCCCCGATCGCGGCGTCGAACATGCCCGCCATGGGTACGACGGCGACGGTGAGGACTACCATCGCCACCATCACCTCCACGAGCGAGTAACCCGCGGTGCTCTTAGTAGGAGATATCACCGATCCTTATCCTCGAGGTCGGGGCATTGAAGACGACCGGGCACGTCGGGATACCGTCTTCCGAGCTGATCACGACGGTACCGCTCTGGCCTGGCCTTAGAGTCCTGACCGTGCCATTGGAGTTGAACTCGAGCGTGCGCGTGGCGCCGTTCTGCGCGGCGTCGGACCCGCAGGAGCTTGGCGGAACGACAGCGTCCGTGTCCCCGTGCGAGCAGTCGGGATCGAAGGTGACATCCTTTATCTTCGTCCTGTCGGGCAGCTCTCGCTGGACCAGGGGGGCGTCATCGGCCAGCGCGGGAGTGGGGTCGCCGGCACCGTAAGGGAAGTTCAGTTTGACCATGCAGTAGTCTGCTGAGGCGCAACGGCTGAGGGGGGTGCCGTCGTGCATGAACACCACCCGCCAGTCGGTCAGTTGCTCGGTGGCCCTGGTGTGGGCGAGCCGCAGGTCGGCGGCGAACTGGTCGGCTGCGGCCTCGACCCGCCAGCGCTCCAGCAGGGCGAGCAAGACGATGATCCCGATAGCGAGAATGATGCCCATGATGGACACGGCCGTCAGGATCTCGGGCAGGGTGTAGCCGCGCTCGTCCCTATAAACGCTGGCGTTGGTAGGCCGCATGGCCTACTTGTCGACGCGGATACGGCCGGACTTTAACGGGCACGTAAGAGCCCGTAGGGCACGTTACGGGCGCTCGATGAACTCGATCCTGTAGCCGTCGGGGTCTTTGACGAAGAAGATCCTGGTCCCGCTGCCCATGGCGTGCGGCTTGCTCTCGAAGTCCACGCCGCCTGCTTCTTCGAGCCTGTCTGCCAGGGCGTCGAGGTCTTCGACGGCGAAGGCGACGTGGCTGTACCCTGTCCCGAGCTCGTAGGGTTCCTCCTGATCGTGGTTGAGGGTGAGCTCCAGCCGGGGCTCGGGGTCGCCTGGCACGGCGAAGAAGGCGTTGGTCGCATCGTCGCCTATTGGCGTCTTACGGGCGAGCTCCAGGCCAAGCTTGTTCGCGTAGAAGTCTATGCTCCGGTCGAGATCCAAGACCCTGTAGCAGGTGTGTACGTACCGCACGGTCGCTCCTTTCAGTCGCTAGGCATCAGGCTTCAGGTATCAGGTTTCAGGTTATCAGCATTTCAGCAAGTCATCATGCTATGGCCTTCGCGGTTGGCCAGTAAGCCAGGAAGCTAGGACTTGCGCACGCGAATATCTGAAACGCTGGCCAGCCGCCGACAGGCGGTGTGCTGATGAGCGCCCGATAGGGCGCGGGCTGACAAGCTGATAAGCTTTACCTATGGAGAGGGAATTGCAGGATCTACCCGAGAGTCCGGCACGCAGGGCGGGCCGTATCGCGCGCGTCGGGGCGCGTTACGGTTTCGGCTTCGTGTTCAGGAGCCGCCTGCTGCCTGGCCGGCGCAGGGAAGAGCCCGGGCGGGTGGGCACGAGGCTGCGCTTCTCCCTCGAAGAGCTGGGACCGACGTTCGCGGAGTTGGGACGCTTCCTCTCCATCCGCCGCGACCTGATCCCACCGGACGTGGCCGCCGAGTTGGGACGGACGAGGGTGGTGGCGAAGCCGATCGGCTTCGCTGAGGCGCGGGCTCGTATCGAGAGGGAGCTTGGCAACACGTTGGAACGACTGTTCATCGAGTTCGAGGAGGTCCCCGTCAGGATCGGTCCGTTTACCCAGTCGCACCTGGCCGTGCTGCCTGGAGGGCGACCCGCGCTCGTCGTCGTCAACCGCACGGGCGTACGCAGGGATCTCCTGGCGATGAGGCCAGTGGCCGACCTGACGCGCCGGAGGCTCGGCGACCGGTTGCCCCTGGATCCCTCCGCGATCGTGGCCGAGTTCAGTGCGTACGCCGCCCACCGCCGGGACATGTACTTTTCGGCCCAGGTCTCCCGTCGCCTGAGAGAGCTAGAGGATTTCCCGCTCCTCGTACCTGACGTCTACAGGGACTACTCGACAGGCCGCTGCGTGACTTACGAGGCGCCGGCGAACCCCGGGCCCCTGGAAGAACAGCACTACGCGCAGGTCTCGGAAGCGCTCGTGCGGCTCGCGCTCACTGAAGGGGTTATCCTCGCCGACCCGGCACAGGTGCGTTTCGTCCTCGACTTCCCCGCAGGAGGACTCTGGCTCGCCGACCCGACGGAGGCGTTCGGGCTGGACCCGGAGAGGCTGCGGGGGGTGGCCGAGATCCTCTCCGCGGTGCGACGCGGGGACGTGGAGGGTCTGGTGCGCGCGCTACCTTTGGCAGGGAGCTTCGTCCCCCACGACGCATCGGACCTCAGGCGTGAGTTGCGCGAGGCCATGGGCGTGCTGGGCGGTCCTCTGTGGCACGAACACTCCCTGGAGAAGGTCAGGGACAGGGGGCTCGAAGCTATCCGTAGAGGAGGCGCGCGTCTGCACGTCGAAGTCGCCCAGTTGGTAGATTATCTGGTCGAAGCAGAGAGGCTCGGCGGAGAAGGACAGACACGGATCGTAACGGCGGCGGAGGCGGCCGAAGTCCTCATCTCTCGCTACCGGAATCCTGCCTATATCGCGTCCCGCCTGGCGCGCAGGATCGCCCAACCCGACGCCCTCGCGGATTACCCACGCCAGGTCCACGCCCTCCTCAACGAGCTCAAAGACGGCGAGGTCGAGGTTCGTTTCAGGCACGCCGGGCTTGATGAGCTCATCTCGAAGGTGGACATCCTCGCCAACCGCCTGGTCTTCGCCTTACTGATAGCCGCCCTCATAATAGGTTCTGCGATGCTTGGGATCTTCGTCAAGAGCGGGATCAAATTCCTCGGCGTGAGCGTGTTCGGCCTTATCGGTTTCGTCTTTGCCGCCATCTTGGGGCTACTGCTGCTCGTCGGCATTATCAGATCCGGACGCCTGTAAAAGCGGAGCCCGACAGGGCGTAGCGTGCTGACTAGCTTCGCCTCAGGTCGGAGGCTGGCCAGCATTTCAGCCAAACATCTCATACCCTGGCCAGGGGCGTACAATCCGACTGCCGCCTTAGCGGTTCGTCGTGCGCGACAGGGCGAGGCCGGATCGGGAGAAAGCTGACCTGCTGACAAGCGAAGGCGCCAGCCTGAGCGTGCTGACGAGGCGGCTCGGCCGCCGGGCTGAAGTGCTATTCGTGGCAGAGGCCGTTGTGTTTTGCCGGAAACTCTGCCGGGCACCCTCCGTCCGCCATCAATGGTACTGGTCCGTTTGTCGGGCCGCCCGAGGCGAAGAGATTGCGGCTCTCTAGTGGTGGGCCTGGACTGGGTGATGCTGATGAGTCACTGCTTGGTGACGCGCTGGCCGAAGGCGTATCCGGAGGTAGGATTGTTGGCGCGGGAGTGCTGGCGGCTACGCTGCTGCTGGTGCCGTAGGGGTAGTTATCACAGGCTATTCCGTTGCCGTCGGAATCCAGATTGTTGGGGTCGCTGGGGTCGCTGTCGAGCTCGACCTGCGCCGATGCTTGAGAGCCGAAGCTGGCGCAGTCGTACTGGTCGGCCTGTGCCACGGCCGGCTTGCTCGGGTAGATTATCTGTTCGTAGGTGCTACGCAACACGAAACCGGCCACGAGCACCAGCCCCACCATTATCAGCTTCGAAGTCGTACTTCCCATCCTGCGGCGCATTGTACCCTACAGCCCATCCAGGCGACACTCTTACGCCAGATGGTGCGCCCTCCGTGGCGTCGGGCCAAAGGAAGTAGGCGGTGAACGTCTGTAAAATGCCATCTTGCCGGGAGACGGTTGGGACTGAACGAAGGTTTCTACAGAGAGGCAGGAGAGCATGGACGATCAGACACGCAGCGAGATCCTCAAGACCATCCCCTACGGCTTCTACGTCACGGGCGTGGTTGGCTCCGACGGCGAGGTCAACGGATTCACCACCTGCTGGGTCTCGCAGGTCTCCTTCGAGCCGCAGCAGGTCGTCGTCGCCGTCCGCAAGGACCAGCACACACACGACCTGATCGAACAGGGCAGCGTCTTCTCCCTGAACTTCCTCGATACGGAGCAGGAAGACCTGGCCCGCAAGTTCACCCAGCCCCTCCAACCCGAGAACGGTGCCCTCGCCGGCTCGCCATACTCCACGGGAGAGACGGGTGCCCCGCTCTTCGAGGAGGCGTTCGCCTACCTGGAGTGCCGGGTGGTCGGCAAGATGGAGGCCGGCGACCATACCGTCTACCTAGGGGAGGTCGCCGCCGCACGCCTCGCGCGTCCCGCAGATATTCTCACCGACCTCGATACCCCCATGGAGTACGGAGGGTAATTAGCACGCCGCTTCGCGGCTTGTCAGCATTTCAGCACGCTCAGGCTTCGCCTTCGCTCCTCAGCATTTCGGGGAATCTCCGGTTTCTGGTTCCGGCACGCTAAAGGTCCCTTTGCGTATCGCCGAATAGGTACGCAGAGCGGGCGGTGGCACAGGTGTGCAGAAGGAACGGGAGAAAGGTGTCTACCTGGTTCTCGTGGCGGATGGAGGAGCTTCGCAAGACGCATGAGGAGGGTTTCACCCTCATAGAGTTGATGGCGGTCCTCGTTATCGTCGGGATCCTCGCTGCCATCGCTATACCGAACTACATCGGCCAGCAGGATAAGGCGAAGGATGCTGCCGCCATGGCGCAACTGCGTATGGCGGCGACGTCCCAGCAACTCCACTACGTGGATCAGAACTCGTACGCCGGCGACGCCACAGACCTCGAAGCCTACGGTTTCAGGCAGGGAGAGCAAACGGTGACGGTACTGGCGGGCGACGTAAGTTCCTATTGTATGCAGGCCCCCGGCGGTGGTGGAGTCACGTTCAAGTTCACCCCGGACATGGGCAGGCCTCTACCTGGTGCATGCTAGGAGTGCTCCGGCGGTTCGAGCAAAGCATTCTGTGCTCAACCGATGCGGTCCTGTCACCTGCGCAGAACGGAACTCCGGAGGGGCATTGGAACTCGCCCGCGACTTTCGCTAACATACGACGAGGGTCGACGGCGAACTCGGAGGGGGAGCCGTCGGCCCTCCCCTATGGATACGCAGCTTTCCCTATGAGGTTGCGGAATTAGGAGCAGTTATCAGCTAGAGCCGCAGGTAGGGTCTTTCAGCATGTTACGACGGGGCGGATCAAACAGCCCGACCTTCGCTCTTCAACATCTCCCTTATACGCCGGCCGTCGCGGTGGCCGCGGTAGTAGGAAAGCCTGTCCGGGTACTCGGTCCACGCAGCGAGGCTGTTGTTGGTCGCGAACGTCTGCGCCTGCCCGAAGCGGCCATCCTCCCAGCCGCTCCTGTAGGCCGACTCCTCGCGGCCAACAGCCCCTCCAGTGGCTCTCTCTCGGATCATTCCACACCTCCCGGGCGCGTGGTTCTTACAAGCATCATGTAAACACAATGGATTCATAAATGTAAGGCCCAAACTTAACAAAATCGAACAAAAGTTATAAAATTTCCATATGGGGCGTAAGTTGGACCGTGCGTGCGGCAAAGATTGTATGTATTGTCACTATTTCGTCACACGAAGATAGGAGCGGCGCCCGAGGAGGTATGCGAAGAGCGATGCACCGAGCAGGGCTGGGGCCGTCATGCCGGAAAGGACGGTCACGCCTGTCCAGAAGGAGGTGGCTATGATCGCGCTATCGAGCAAGGTGGGTCTTGGTGTTTCTGACCACCTTCCGGTAGCGAGGAGCAGGGCGGTGGCGAGGGCTCCGGAGAGCAGCCAGCCGGCGTAGTTACTGAGTGGCACGCTGTAGTAGGCGCCGCCCTGGGGCCACACCCAGAAGCTTAGGGAGGCTGCGCCAGGGTCGAGGACGGCATCCATCCAGACGAGCAGAAGGGTAGCGTAGAGGACGTGGAGGAGACGCAGGCGGGTTCCCCACGCTGCTGCCACGGCCCCGACGACGAGCGGCGCGTAGGAGAGGGGCAGGAGGTAAGGGACGAGTCCGGCGAGCCTAGGTCCGAGGGCGTCGCCGTAGTAGAAGGTACCGTAGGGGAAGCCTGTTGCGACGCCAATGGCTTCGATAGTGTAGGCCAAGACGGAGAGGGCGAGTAGGGAGAGAGTGGCCCGGCGTGGGCCCAGGTAGCGGAAGAGCGCGACGGACGAGGGGAGGGCTATCAGGAGCGTCGAGACATACGAGCCTACGCTCGCCCCCCGTATGTCTGGGTAGCGGACGGCGAAGAAAGCGGCCACCAGGGAGAGGGCGCAGGCGAGGATCAGGGGTCGCGGTGTGGTGCGGCGGAGCTGGGTGAGCACCCTTGCAATGTTAACGGGTCCGCGGGGATGACGCTGGTATAAATTAGGGGCTGTGATCCTGCGTCTCTTCCACATCTCGCGGCCTGTGCTCTGGATCAACACCGTAGGTCCGGCCACGGTCGGGATGTGGCTGGCAGGGGATCTCTTTGCTTGGGGAGCGCTGCCGATTCTGTTGTGGCTCACGTTCCCTTTCAATCTACTGATCTACGGCGTCAACGACGTATTCGACCAGGAGACCGACGCCAAAAATCCCCGCAAAGGTAGCCTGGAAGGGGCCAGGATAGACCGCTCCGAAGTGCGCCCCCTGGTGCTCGGCGTCATCTTTACGAATGCGCTGTTCCTGGTCTACGCCGTCCTGTTCGCGTCATTATCAGCCACAGCCTGGATGCTACTCTACACGCTGCTCTTCCTCGGTTATTCCGTCCCACCCGCGCGTTTCAAGGCCCGTCCATACCTCGACTCGTTGAGCAATGCGGCCTACGCCTTCCCGCTCGTCTTCGTTCCGCTCGCACTCGGCGAAGGGCCCGTCTGGCCTGCCGCGCTCGGGCTCATGGCGTGGAGCGCGGCCAAGCACACCTTCGACGCTGTGCAGGATGTGGATGAGGACCGCGGGGCCGGCATTACGACGACCGCGGTCAGGCTCGGCCCTGGCGGCGTCGTCTTCTGGAGCGGTGCTCTCTGGGCGCTCGCCACCGTTTGTTTCGCCCTCGTTAGCGTGCCCGTCGCGCTTGTCAACGCCGTGATAGCGGGTGCGCTGTTGTACGCCCTGGGCCAGAATCCCACGCCGGAGACGGGACACCGGCTGTATAAGTACTCTATCGCCTTCCCCTATGTGGCTGGGACCTTCGCCGGCGTGCTGCTCGTTTCTGCGCTGTCTCTGGGGGCTTACCCTTGAGCCGGGTGGTCGTCGTCGGCGGCGGCATCGGGGGACTGGCTGCGGCGGCCCTGATCGGACGCGCCGGGCATGAGGTTACGCTGCTGGAATGCAATCCATGGGTTGGCGGGAAGAGCCGGCGCATCGAACTCGGCGGCCGGCGGATGGATACAGGGCCTTCGCTCCTCACCTTCCCCGGTGTGTGGGAGGAGTTTCTGCGGCGCTGGGACGCGGCGGACGGTAAGCCCGGTGAGGCTGCCGAGATCGCAGATCTCAGGCTGAAACGGCTTCCCGAGGTGGGACGGTATTACTACCGCGGCGAGGTAACGTCGCTGCCTGTGGAGAAAGGCCATCCCTGGCGTGCGGCGTGGGAGCGGTTCGCCGGCATACACGGCGGGCTCGGGCCCGAGGTCACGCGGCTACTGACGGCCGATCCTGCGGACCGCAGGACGCTACCCGCGCTGGGACGCCTTCTAAGGATATACGGGGCGAAGCTGACGACCCGGTCTTACCTGGACGGACTTCGATGGCTGCCCGAGGGGTTGAGGGAGATCATCGCCATCCACACGCTCAACGCCGGGGTGGCGCCGACGCGGACGCCCGCGCTGTACGCGAGCATGCCGGCGATCATGGCCACTGATGGTGTTCTCGTGCCCGAGGGCGGCGTCTACGAGATCGTGCTTTCTCTCGAGAGACTCGCCCGACGCGCCGGGGTCGAGGTCAAGACGGACGAGGCTGTGCGAGAGATCTGGCGCGGCAGGATCGTGACCGAGGAGGGAGAGTACGAGGCGGACAGGGTGGTTAGCGACCTCGACCCGGACAGGCTGGAGCGCTTGCTGGACCCCGGAAAAGTGTGTGCGAAGGAGAGATTGTCTTGCTCCGGGGTGGCCGTTTACGCGACGCTTGACGAAGAGTTGCCGGCAGGGGTCGGGACGCACAGCGTCGTGCTGCCTTCCGAACCCGAAGCGCTGTACAAGAGTCTCGAAGCCGGCTATGAGCCGCGAGAGACGATGGCGTTTCTCAATTACTATCGTGGGGGTGAGATCTACCCCAACGAAGGAGGGACGCTGGCCTTATTACTCACGGCGCCTGCGAACGGACGGGAATACGGCCTGGAGGACCAGTTCGTCGGGCGGGAGATCGAACGCGTCTCGGCTGCGGCAGGCCTTCGAGAACCGGCGACGAGATATTTCGGGGAGTACGAGGTCCTCGACCCGGGGTACTTCGGCGCTTGGGGGAGTGAGGGCGGGGCGCTATACGGTGCCGTGCGTCCGTTCTGGAGGAGCGGACCGTTGCACAGGCCCCCGTACAAAGATCGTGGACGTCCGTGGCTGTGGCGGGTCGGGGCTTCGGTGCATCCCGGGGGCGGCATACCGGCCGTTCTCGGGGGGGCCATGATCTCGACGGGCAGAATGCTCCGATCTTTGGTTAAGTGAGGAAAAGGGACGGGAGGGACGTTCGGGATGAACCTAAGCAGCCAGCGCGACTTGTTCGAGATACCAGAGGACATCGTCTATCTGAACTGCGCCTACATGTCGCCGCAGCTACGTCCGGCGCGGGAGGTCGGGGAGAAGGCGGTGTCGCGCAAGTCACGGCCCTGGGAGATCACGCCTGATGACTTCTTCGAGGAAGCGGAAGAGGCGCGGGCGCTCTTCGCGCGGCTAGTCGGCGGTGACGCCGACGGTGTCGCGATCATCCCCTCCGTCAGCTATGGGATCTCCGTTGCATCGGCGAACGTACCAGTGCGAGAAGGACAGAAAATTATCATCCTCGAGGACCAGTTTCCCTCCAACGTCTACGCGTGGCGCGAGCTGGCCGAGCAGAGCGGGGCGAGACTCGTCACCTTACCCCGTCCAGAAGATCTCGACTGGGGCCGTGCCCTGCTCGGGGAGATCGACGCCGACACCGCCGTCGTGGCCGTCCCGAACTGCCACTGGACCGACGGATCGCTCGTCGACCTCGCAAGCGTCAGCGAAAGGGTCCGCGAAGTAGGAGCGGCGCTGGTCGTCGATGCGATACAGTCGCTTGGGGCGTATCCTTTCGACGTCTCGGAGGTTCGGCCCGACTTCCTCGTCGCCTCATCGTACAAGTGGCTGCTCGGACCATATGGTGTCGGGTTTATGTATGTCGGGGAGGAGTATCGGGAGGGGAAGCCCATAGAGCACAACTGGATCAACCGCCGCGGAAGTCAGGACTTCTCGGGGCTGGTGGCTTACCAGGATGCCTTCCAGCCTGGCGCCAGACGTTACGACGTGGGGGAACGGAGCAACTTCGCCCTGCTTCCTATGGCGGCCGAGGCGCTGCGCCAGCTCCTCGACTGGGGAGTCGAGAACGTCTCCGAGACCATCGGCACGCTGACGGACCTCATAGAAGCGAAGGCCGGAGAACACGGTATCGTGACGATCCCCAAAGAGAGACGGGCGCGGCACATGATCGGGCTCATACTAGGCCCAGACGCTCCAGGCGACCTCGCCTCCCGGCTCACGGCACACGATGTCTTCGTCAGCGTGCGTGGGGAGAGCGTGCGCGTCTCTCCCCACCTGTACAACACTGAAGAAGACGTTTACCGGCTCTTCGACGTGCTGGAGCACGTCGCCGGTTAGGAGGCCGCTCGCCCACGCCGTTCGACGTATAGAACCTGACCATCTGCGACGGATCGACCCGAGATGACGACATCAGCGGGGTTCTCTACTCGCCTGCGTGAGAACCAGACCCCCCGGGTTCGTTGCCCTTCATTCCTTGAATCAAGAGTGCCGCCGCGATGGCACTCGCGAGTGCCATCCCCGCTGAGATGTACATCGCGAAGCGGAACGCACCGAGGAAGGCATGGTCCACAGCCCGGTCTAACGCCGCTTTATTCCCACCGCTCGCACCCTCTCCCAAGATCTGGGCCGCGCCAAGGTCGGCCTCCTCCGCCAGCAGGGCAGCTTCCTGGCCGGGCGTAAGATCGAGGTCGTTCACCCTGGCGTCGAGGCTGTTATCAAACGCTGCCAGCACGAGGAATGCGAGCACTGCTAGTCCGAGCACTTTCGACGCTCGTTGGACTGCTCTGTTAACGCCAGAGCCAAGCCCGGAGTGCTCTTCATCGACCGCGTTCAGAATTGCGATCGACAGCGGCCCAAACACCAGGCTCATGCCGAAGCCAAGCACCACCACGGCGGGAAAGTAGGTCGTCCAGTAGGATCCTCCGACTCCCGGCAAGGCAAAGAGGATGAACCCCGCAGCGGCCAAGGCGGGACCGACTATCAGTAGCAGCTTCTCGCCGTAGCGGGTCGCCAGTCCACCGGCCCAGCGTCCCGCGACGAAGGTGATCACGGCGAACGGCACGAGTGCGCTCGTCGCGGTGGTAGCAGAGTAGTCGTGGACCTGGATCAGGACGATAGGCAGCAAGAATAGCGCTCCCCCGAACCCGGCATACAGCAGGAACGTCATCAGGTTGGCCCCGCTGAAGTTACGCGAGCCGAAAAGGTGGAGGGGGATCAAAGGCTCGCGCGAGCGGCGCTCGACGACCACGAACCCGACCAGCGCCACCGCTCCTACAACCGTAGCAACCACTTCCAATGGATCGAGGCTCTGATCGGAGGCCCCGATCAAGCCGTATACGACACCCCCTAGGCCCACGGTAACCAGTAACGCTCCCGGGAGGTCCATGGCGCGCGCTTGTTCGGCACGGCTCTCGGGCACGTAGCGAAACACTATGAGAAGCACAACCATGGCCAGTGGCACGTTGACGAGAAAGGCAACCCGCCACGAAACGGTGTCGATCAGATAGCCGCCCAGAACCTGTCCCAGCACCGCAGATATACCGCCGAATGCCGCCCAAGTACCGATCGCCGCGCCGCGTCTCTCACCCTCGAAGGCCGCACCAAGGACAGCCAACGATCCAGGTATCAGGCCCGCTGCACCAACTGCCTGGACCGCCCGCGCGGCGATGAGTACGCCGGGGGTGGCCGCGACCGCGCACCCCACGCTGCCCAACGTGAATATCGAGATACCCAGGACGAAGACGCGCCGGTGGCCAAAGTGGTCTCCCAAGGAGCCGCCCACCAAGATCAAGGACGCCAACAGCAACGCGTAGACCTGGACTACCCACAGGGCTTCCGCACGGGTGGCACCGAGATCGCTCTGGATCGCGGGCAACGCCACGTTGGCCACGGTTCCGTCGATAAAAGCCATGCTGGAACCGAGGATGGTCGCGGCGAGAATCCAATGCCCCAAGACCACGGCATTCGGGTCATCGTGTCGTGCATCAGGGATATGGCGATAGTGAACTTCGTGCGGATGCTCGGCAATGTTACCCACGTTTGCTCCAGTATAAGACTTTCTCGACTTCTATACGACCGTACGGGATCATCGATCGTGCCCGTTGAGCTACAACTCCATCGTCTTGTCACCAGAGGAAGGTACTCATTGCCCCGCTCCACGTGCCGGGCCCACCTACGTCGGATGCGGCCGAGACACGCCGAACGTGCACGAGATAAGACAGCTCGCAAAGTTCGGGGAGGAAATCATCGCTGCCCCGGCCGAGTTGTAGCGTACTAGCGTGGTCCTCACATGACAGGCCAGAGGGCAGAGGGACGCTTGGGGAACAGGACTCGTAGCAGGACTTGTGCATCTCCCTCGCCGGGTGAACAGTCAGCGAAGGCGCATTCGAGGTCTCCTACGGAGCGGTGTCCGAAGAGGAGTTGCAAGAAAGTCAGGTCAGGAAAGGCCGCGTCGCCGCTATCTTCGACCGAAGGGCTCCATTGCTCCACTGCGCTCAGCCGTCCGCGCTCCAGCTCGAGGCGGAGACCGTCACCGTAGAAGCTTACCTTCAACTCACGGGTGTGCCCGACGGCTACCGAAGCCGCGAGTCTTCGTTCGAGCACCGGCGCCACGTGACGGAGGAATGCAGGGAGATCGGGCACCCGAACGTAGAAGGCGTAATGGTCGTTGCGATCGAGCCTGTAGAGCGGCGGTTCGGGGGTGGCGTCGTAGAGGGGATGGTGCTCGCCGAGCGCGAACGTCAACGACGCGAGCTTTTTCTCGGGTGAGTCACGCTTTTGGCCGATCTCCGCCACCTCCCTCAGCACGAACGGTGTGACCTCCAACCAGGAGACCCCGTTTGCCAGCTCGTAGCCGTACACCTCCAAGGTGCCATTGCGTAGATCCCGTGTGTGGCAGACGAACCCGGCGGGTGAACCCGACTCGTTCTCGACGATCCTCACCTCCAGTGACTCGTCGCTCTCGGGGTCGCGCCCCGCGACCTCATAGCGCCAGAGGCCCTCATCACGCGACGAGGCGAGCAGGTAGCGTTCCCTTGACCTGCGATCCAGATCCGAGATGAAGCGGGCGTCCGATGCCTTGGCGGGGCGCAGATGGTAGGAACGCGAAGTGCCCTGGCCATCATGACTGCCCGACGGTTTGCCGGGTATTTCCTGGACGTAGATCCGACGTCCCCAGCCCATGTACAAGGCCATCTCGTAGCCGAACCGGCGGTAGTAATAGGGTATGCCGCCTATCGCCTGCATCAGGTGGCCGCGCTCCCCGCTCCAGCGGTGTAGTACGTCGAACTGCTCTCTTATCAAGCCGCGACGGCGGTAGTCTGGGTGGGTACCGACTAGCTCTGGCAGGCCGGTGTCAAACTCCACCCCCTCGTAGGAGAACCTTTGCCCGATCAGGCACGCCGAGGAGACTACGGAGCCTGTCTTTGTGTCCTCGATCACGGTGAAATCCGAGGCGTCGCAGGTGGGATGATCCCCACTCATCAGGTCGCGCGTGCAGGCGGCTATCCCCCTGTGTGGCTCTCGCGACTCGAACGGGCCGCCAGGAGAATGATGAACCCTGGCGTTGAAAGTGGCCACCGCCTCGGCGTCCTCCCGGCTTGCACGGCGCAGGATCAATCCGCCACCCAGATCCTTCAGCATCCCATGATGTGTCCGAGCACGCTGTTTGTCGGCCATCGCTTCTCCCTCGTTCTGACAAGAACCCGAAAGTAGCATTATCTCCGATCCATACCTCCCAAGAAAATGGGAGTGGGCCGGGCATCGACGTCCGGAGGCGTGTTGCCGCGCGCCGCTCTCCGTCCCTGGATGCCCTGAGGTTTTCTTAGCTTCGTTGCTTCCTTACGCAGGAGCTTCCCCGTTTACCTCCGGATCTACACGATGCGGGTTGCGCGTGGTGGTCGTCCATGCGGGTCGCCGTCTACGTCGTCGCTATGAGGATTGCCCGTGCCGATCCGGACGGTAGCCGGCCCAATCCTCGATGAGAGTAACCAATGACGAGTGATCCCAGTCGCCTCTTCCTGCAGCCATAAGGGAGCCGAACATCTGGTCCACCACGCCCGTTACCGGCAAGGACACCCCGTACCGCCTGCTCGCCTCCAGGGCTATCGTGAGATCCTTACGGTGAAACTCGACCTTGCCGCCCGGCGTGAAGTCGTGCGAGAGTAGCTTCTCGCGCTTGACCTCCATGACTTTGTTGGCCGCGAGTCCCCCGGAGAGTACGTCCAGAACCTTCCCCGGATCCACCCCTGCCTTCGACCCCAACACCAGCGCCTCGGCGACCGCCTCGATGGTGAGGGCCACCACGATCTGGTTGCAGGCTTTTACGACCTGGCCGGTCCCCGGTGGCCCGACGTGGACCACCTTCTCCCCCATTACGTCGAAGAGGGGCTTCGCGCGCTCGAAATGCTCCTCCTCTCCCCCGACCATGATGGAGAGCGTTCCTTCCACGGCCCCCACGTCGGCCCCGCTGACCGGGGCGTCGAGCATACCCACCTCCCGCTTGCGGGCGATCCGGGTCAGCTCCTGGGCCAGGATCGGCGATGAAGTACTCATATCCACGATGAGGGAGCCTTCCCTGGCACCCTTCAGAAGCCCTCGTTCTCCCGCGACGACCTGCTCGACCTCTGGCGGACCGGGGAGCATGGTGATCGTCGTGGCGCTCTCCCTGGCGACCTCCCTCGGGCTGTCTACGACTTTCGCTGACCCCGTCCTGGCCAACTCCTCGGCCTTGTTGCGGGTACGGTTGTAGAGCACCAGCTCATGCCCGGCCTCCATCAGGTTGCGGGCCATCGGCGCTCCCATGAGCCCGAGCCCCACGAAGCCCACCCTCCCGATCATTATGCCCCCTACTCGGATCCCTGCCTGCTCTGCACCCCTTCACCACGCGTCCACGTTCTACCCGGTGCTCACCCGTTCGATGCTCGACCAGGGAAGGAACTCGTAGCCGGTCGAGTCCCCGCTGGGATCCCTGGCGTCAAGGAGCAAGCCACTCTCGTTCTGGTCGCAGATGTAGCCCACGAGGTCGACCCCGGTCCTGGCCGAGATCCTGACTCGGCTCCCACGGCCCAGGAAACCTTCGAGTCGCGGCGCGTCTTCCCGCAGGCCCTCCTTGCTCTCATCACTTTCCAACGTGTCTCCTCCTTGTCCCGTATCTGACACAGGTTACAGTACGGCACGCGCCCTGTCGGACGCTGGTCAGCACTTCAGCACGCTCCAGCCTGCGGCTGTCGCTTGTCAGCATTTCAGCTAGTCAGCTTTCGCGTGGTGGGGCAGATGGCCTCTGGGAGATGCCGGTTGCGTACTTTGTAGGGAGGAAGTTGGGGACTTCTTGCCAGTGGGAGAAGCCGTGTATGTCGCCCCTTCTGGTGAGGAGGTCGCGGTTCCAGGGCTGTATCATGGCCGCCGCCCACAGACCGGCGTCGGCGACCCGCTCTATGGTGTCGGGCCTGTCGTCTATGAGGCCGAAGGCGCCAAGTGCGTCCAGGATGCCGAGCTTGTCCTCCGTCGTGACGGTGAGTCCCACCTTGGGACCGAAATGGGCTTTCAGCCACGGTTCGAGATAAGGGGTCATGATATCCGGATCGTTGTGGGTTACGAAGTGGATCTTTATGCCGTGCCATTCTTGGAGTGCGCGCAGCACCTCGGGGGCGCCCGGATACGGTTGTCGGTCCCGGACGCGCTCAGGGTCGAAGACGCGGTCGAAGATGGCGGTCGTCGTCTTTTCGCCGTAGGTGTCGAGTACGTGGGTCCAGGTGGTGATTCTGTCGATGTTTAGCGTCTCACCTGTGATGTCGAAGACTGCCGAACAGACCCAGGCGCCCGTGTTCCAGATGGTCGAGTCGACATCTGTGCAGAGGGTCGGTTTCAAGGTTCTATCAGCTCCTCGACGGGGATCGCCTCGGTGAGGCCGGATGCGGGGTCTATGACGGCGTAGGTCGCTCCGGCTTCGCGCGCTACTAGCGCGTGGCGCCTGAGGCCGTCCTTGTCGTCTATGGTTCCGAGGCTGTCCGGCAG
Source organism: uncultured Rubrobacteraceae bacterium (assembly GCA_963849745.1). GTDB lineage: Bacteria > Actinomycetota > Rubrobacteria > Rubrobacterales > Rubrobacteraceae > Rubrobacter_D. The sequence continues at coordinate 132,316 of CAWKIM010000003.1, forward strand.
GTCGAGGTGGGCCGCCCGTTCTCGGAAGTCGCGGGCGTGCTCGCGCGAGCTGAAGAGCGCTGCAACCAGCACCTCTCCTTCTTCGACTTCGACCGTGATCAGGGGCGCCTCTCCCCTCTCGTCGGAGATCATGTACAGCGGGAAGGGGATCTCAGCGGCCAGCTCCTCCGCCTTCTGGGCCACGTCACCGGCGTGGAACAGTCCGGCGCCCCTTTCGGAGACTACGAGCACGAAGTCGGCCCCGGAGAGCGCGAAGACTTCTACCGAGCCCCAGTCGGAGAGCGCCCTCGGATCCAGGCCAGATAGGTTCTCCATTCCGTGGTGGGCGGCTCCTGCGGAGAACTCACCCGCGAGCTCTCTGTCCGAGAACAGGGCGCAGACCCTGGCTCCTTCGCCACCAACCTCGGTCTCCTGGAAGACGTCCCTGCCTTCGGGATCGACCAGCTTGAAGAGGGGCGGGCTGGGGAGGTCGTCGAGGGTCAGCTCGCTTCCTGTCTCACCCATAATCCTCCTCCCTGCTTACGAGGTCTTTGGCCGTTCCGTGTGGGAAGAGCGTGGCCACGGCCAGGGCCGAGAGACCGAAGAAGAAGAGGACCCAGAACGCCGGGCTGAGCGAGGCGGCGAGGGCGCCGGCCACCTCCGAGTACGCCGCCTCGGGGATACGGCTGCGCACGGCGGGCTGCAGCAAGGCGTTAGGATCGGAGAGCAAGCGTCCGAGGCCGGCGTCGCCCCCCGTCGCTCTGTCCACGGCGGCCCTGTAACGCTCGCCGAGAGAGGCGTTCAAGAAAGCGCCCATCACGGCGACCCCGATGGAACCTCCGACGGTACGGAAGAAGACTACCGAGGAGGTGGCCACGCCGCGACGCCGCCAGGGTACGGCGTTCTGCACGCTGACGAGGTAGCTGGTACTCGAGAAGCCGAGTCCGAGCCCGATCACCACGACGGCAAATACGACGTAGGAGAGCGAGGTTCCGCTATCCATGGGCACGCAGAGGGCCGAGCCGACTGCGATCAAGGCCGAGCCGAGTAGGAGCGTCGTGCGGTACCCCGTGAGCAGGAGCAGCCTCCCGCCGACGAAAGATCCCACGGGCCACCCGATGGAGATTGAGGCCACGGCGGCGCCGGCCGTGATCGCAGTCCCGCCGAGGGCGCCTTGTACAAAGAGCGGCACGTAGACCGAGACGCCGAGCAAGACACCGCCCATCGCCACGTTACCGAAGGCCGAGACGGCGATGATCCGCTCCGAGAACAGGTCGAGCGGGATCACGGGGTCTTCAGCCCGCCGCTCGACGAGCACGAAGAGCGCGAGCACGGCCAACCCGCCGAAGAAGAGCGTCAGGGTCGTCACCGAGAGCTCCCCGGCGCCTCCACCCCCGAGCAATGCGAGCAACACCGCGATGAGACCGCCTGTTAGGAGGGCTGTACCGAGGTAATCCATGCTGCGCTCGCGACGCTCGAAGGACTCGGTAAGGGTCGCAGCGAGGAGGACGGCGGCGATGATGCCGAAGGGGACGTTCACGTAGAAGACCCAGCGCCAGGAGATCAGGTCCGTGATGAAGCCGCCTGCCGCGGGGCCGACAACAGCGGAGATCCCCCACACCGCCCCGAAGAGTCCCTGGATGCGCGCCCGCGCTTCGAGCTCGAAGATGTCTCCTACTATGGTTATGGCGACGGGTTGCACAGCCCCGGCCCCGAGACCCTGGATCGTCCTGAAAAAGATGAGGGCCGCCATGCTCTGCGAGGTCCCAGCGAGCACGCTGCCGAGCAGGAAGAGGAAGATTCCGGCCAGGTAGACGGGTTTCCTACCATAAGTATCGGAGAGTTTGCCGAAGACGGGGCCCGTCACTGTCGCCGCGAGCAGGTAGGAAGCGAAGGCCCACGGATAGAGCTCCAGGCCGCCGAGCTCCCCGATCACGGTCGGCATCGCCGTCCCTACGACCGTGGCGTCCAGGGCGGCCAGGAAGGTCCCGATGAGCGTGGCGAGCGTTATGAGCGCCTTGCGGCGCTTGCTCAGTCCCAAGAAACAGTGCTCCTGTAGCAGCTCTTACGGGGAGCGATCTTACCACCGGTGTTAGGCTTCAGGTTACAGGCATCAGGTTTCAGGATGCTGCGGGGCCACGGGCTTGAGTCGGGAGGCGGAAATGCTATCGATGGGGAAGTTGGTGGAGGTAATTAGATCAAGGACTTGGGGCGGACGACCTGTCTGACGACGGAGAGGAGTTCTTCGTCGGTAAAGGGCTTTCTGAGTACCCGCACCGAGCCTTGCGTTCGTTCGGCGAGCGCTTTGGCGGCCGGGTCTTTCTTGGCCGCGGTGAGGACTACGGGGATCTTCTGGGTCTTGGGCATCGCCTTGAGGCAGTGACACGTCTCTACGCCGCTCAGCTGGGGGATCGAAACGTCCATGATTATGAGGTCTACCCTGCGGGTGAGGGCCTCCTGGAGGGCCGTGCGCCCGTCCGTCGCCGAGACCACGCGAAAGCCCGCGTTCTCCAGGGCACTGACGGAGCGTCCCAGGGCTTCTACGTCGTCGTCTGCGACCATGATGGTTGCTCTGCGGTCCACGGCGCTAGATTTTACACCCAATTCACATTTGCAGCGAGCGTGATGTGCCCCACACTCTTCCCCGACGCGGCGGGTTAGATGCGCTACACTCACTTTCGAGCAAGGGAAACGAACGTCGGATACGAGAGGTGAGCGTGACGGAGCAGAAATACTTCCGTAAAGGCTTCAAGATGCGGGAGAACGTCCAGCATCTTCTGGACCGGGATTATCGCTCTGAGGTCGTTGACAGGGTTCGTGAGAACGGCAACATCTTCGAGGCCGACGGACTCACGATCCGCCTCGCCGATGAGTTCGGATTCTGCTACGGGGTGGACAGGGCCGTGGACTACGCCTTCCAGACCAGGGAGAAGTTCCCCGACAGGCGAATCTTTATCACGGGAGACATGATCCACAACGCCTCCATGAACGACCGCCTGCGCGAGATGGGTATCGAGTTCCTCTCCACGGGCTTCGAGGGTCCCCCCGAGAAGGCTTTCGATGCCCTCACCCCCGAGGACGTCGTGCTCCTGCCCGCGTTCGGCGCGCCCATAGATTGGGTCGAGAAGCTGAAGCTGAAGGGGTGCATCGTGGTCGATACGACCTGCGGGTCGGTCCTCTCGGTGTGGAAGCGCGTGACTCGCTACGCGGGGCGCGGTTTCACCAGCATTATCCACGGCAAGTACTACCACGAGGAGACCAAGGCCACCGCCTCTCAGACATTGAGGGATGGCGGCAACGGGAAGTACCTGATCGTACGCAACCTCAAGGAGACGGGCTACGTCACCGACTTCATCCTTGGCAGGATGGGAACCGAGGAGCTTACGGAGAAGCTCGCGCACGGCATGTGTCCTGGCTTCGATCCCGAGGAGGACCTGCAGCGTGTTGGCGTCGCCAACCAGACCACGATGCTTATGAGCGAGACGATGACTGTGGGCGAAGAGCTAAGGAAGGCGATGGCCGAGCGTTACGGGGCCGAGAACATCGAGGAGCACTTCGAGCTGTTCGACACCATCTGCTCGGCGACCCAGGATAGGCAGGACGCCCTCTTCGGGCTACTGGAGAATCCTCTGGACCTTGTGATCGTTATTGGGGGGTACAACTCCTCCAACACGAACAACCTGGCGATCATCGCTGACGAGAGGGTCCCGTACAGCTACCACATAGCGAGCGGCGACTGCATAGAGGGTGGCACCATCCGCCACAAACCGGCGGGCACACCGCTGGACAGCAGGGAAGAGATGGAGGAGAGGGGCTGGCTCCCCGAAGGTCCCGTGCGTATCGGGCTCACAGCCGGCGCCTCGACACCCAACTCCCAAATAGGTCTTGCCATCGGGCGCATCCTCGAGGCCCGCGGGCTTCCGCCCGAGATCGCGCTCGATTAGCACTTCAGCACGCTCAGGCTTCGCCTTCGCTCGTCAGCACCTCAGCTTTTCTCGCTGAACTTAGAGCCTGGCTTCCACGAGCTTGCGTGCTATGTCGGTGAACTCCTGGCCCTCCGTGGAGTTGGAGGCCAGCGAGCGTGTGGAGCCGTCGTCGAAGACGATCTGGACGGTCTCTTGCCCCTTCGAATGCCCCTGCAGATAGCTCCGTGCGGCGTAGGCGGCGCCGGCGAGCGCACCGAGTAAGAACAGGCGTCTGAGGAGCTTTTTCATCGGTCGCTCCCCTCTGCCAGGGCCTTCTCGACTTCACCGCGGGCGTTTCGCATGTCGTAGAGAATGAGGCCGACTCTGGCGTCCTGGCCCGTCGTGGCCGCCAGGACGCCGCCGCCATCGAGCCGCACCAGGAGCAGGTGTCCCTCACCGGTATCTATCCTGAGCTGGGAGATATGGCCCTTTCCGCTCTCACGCGCCACCCTCTCCGAGAGGTAAACGAGCGCGGCCAGCATCGCGCCGACCCGCTCCCTATCCACCCCAGGCTCGTGCGAGGAAGAAAGGAGATCCCGATCTACAGAGAGAACGGCGCACGATTCGATGTCCTCCGAGAGCGCCCTGAGGTCGGCGAGCATGCGGTCGAGATCCTGCGCCGTCTCAGCCCCACTTCGTTCCGTCATAAGCATCTCCCGTCCCCTGTTTGCCGCCGAAGCGGGCATTATATCCGAAGGCCGTCATCGTCTGAGGAAGAGCTTAACAGAAGCCCCACGCAATGGTATATTCATCCCTCCAGGGGCGATTAGCTCAGCGGGAGAGCGCTGCCTTCACACGGCAGAGGTCGCTGGTTCGAACCCAGCATCGCCCACCCCGAAAAAACGCGGGTTTGCAGCATAAAGGCCGTGTTTACAGAGAAGTCCTAGATGTACTTGGAAACTAAAGTGCAGCAACCGTGCAGCAACGTAGGGAAACGAGCTACTATGGGCTGGTTCTGCGTTATTGCTGCTCACGTGTGATTTGATCTCGGGCTACTCGTCGATGTGCGTGCTCACCTACTCGAACAGCCTCTCCATGATCTCCAGAATCGCATCCCTGGTTGAGGACCTCGAGATAGTTTTCGGCCGAGAGGACATAGTCGGTGATGCGGAGAAGCTCTACTCCGAGATCCGTCCTACACGCTCACCGGCGTCCGCCGGTTCTGCTCGCCGAGAGTCGAGACGCGGCACCGCTGGCGGCCCCACTGGACAGGGTCCGTCGGTCTCTGCGGTCGTCCGGCCCCTCGATGGGGTGTCTACGTCACGTGCGTCATGTCGGGCGTGGCCTACCCGTACTGCGGGCGCCCGGCCGTACGGTAGACCTGGAAGATCACCCCGTTGGCGGTGGCCCGCCACTCGACCAGCTCGAGCGCCGTGTCCAGGCCGGAGTCGGGGAACAGCCGCCTGCCCTGGCCGACGACCACGGGGTAGGTGAGCAGGGTGATCTCGTCGACGAGGTCGTTGTCGAGCAGCAACCGGACCACGCTGAGGCTACCGACCACCTGCAGTTCGCCCCCCGGCTTGGCTTTAAGCTCGCCGACGGCGGCCGCGACCTCACCGGAGAGAACGGTCGTGTCCGCCCAAGGCGGGTCGGTGAGCGTGGTCGATGCCACGTACTTGGGCCGGGTGTTCAACGCCACTGAGATCGGGTTGTCGCCCTGATTTGCCCCCCAGGAGCCGGTTCCCCAAGAGCCGGCGAAGACCTCGTAGGTCCGCCGGCCGAACAGGAAGGCGTCGGCGCGCTGGTAGACCTGGCCTATCAAGGCCGCGGTCTCGCTATCGAAGTGCGGCATGGCCCATCCGCCGCGCTCGAACCCGCCGCTGCGGTCCTCCTCCGGCCCGCCGAGCCCCTGCATCACGCCGTCGACGGAGACGTTCGTGTTAATCGTCAGTTTCATGGTGATGGTTCCCTTCTCGTTGGTGTGGGCTTTTCGGCCCGACCGGCCGCTTCGATCTCATCGGTCGTGGCACGGTCCGTGCTGCAGGCTCAATCTGTGTCTTCCCCGAACAAGGGCCGCACATCGACGATGTCGTACTCGGCTACTGACACCGCGAGCATAGCGGCGCCTTGCTCGTTGCCGGGGCCGCTGCCGCGGAAGGTTTCGAGGGCCTCTTGCGACTCCCAGCGCTCGAAGACGTTGACGCGACCGGGGTCGATCGGGTCGGCGGTGATAGCGAAGTCGAAGCAGCCGGCCGCCCCACGAGCCCGTTCGACGACGCTCACGCAGTCCGCGAGGTAGGACTCGCGCTGCTGGGGTTCGACGGTGATGTGTCCTGCGACGATAACCATAAGGTGCCCTCCTTTCTGCCTCAAGTCGCAGGGAGGTAGGTGAGGAGGACCACTCCGGATTCGAAGCGCGTCAAGTCCGCGAGCTCCATCCAAATGGTTCCCCTGTCGCCAAGCACGTGGACATTTCCCTTGCCCCACACGAGCGGGTTCAGGTACACTTCGTACTCGTCGATCAGTCCCCTCTCGGCGAGGGCGTACGCGAACTCGCCGCTGCCGTGCATGAACAGGTCACCGTCGACCTCGTCCTTCAGCTTCGGAATAGAGTCCTCGAGGTCCCCCTCAAGCAGGGTCGCGTTCCACTCGAGATCCCCGGAGAGGGTCCTAGACCCGACGTACTTCGGCATCGGGTTGACCATGTCCGCCCACTCGCCCGACTGGCTCGGCCAGTATCCCGCCAGACCCTCGTAGGTCTTGCGACCCAGCACCAGCCCGGCGGATCTCGCCTGACGCTCGAACGAGGAGTTGGCGTGGTCTGAGTCCGGCTGCACCCACTCGCCGACCGGGTCTATGACGCCGTCGAGTGTGGCCTGCGTGGTGGCGATCAGCTTTCCCATCTCGATTCTCCTTTCATCGGTTTGCCTTGACGATAGTATTGCAGGACGGGTGGAGGGGCATCCCCCAAAAGGTAGATCGGGGGTAGAGTTCTGCGCGATCCGTCCGACACGTGCTCTGCGAGCTTCGCTGGGCACCACCGGGCCAGACTTCCGAGAACACTAGCCTTACCCGCACTTGGACGAATAGGGGGCCGAAGCTCCGCACGAGGACGTCGGCCCCCTTCAGCCTTCCTCCGAAACCGGCCCTCCCCTGAGCGCCACGAAGCGGCACAGGACCGCCAGGATCAGCGTCACGGGTCCCCGTTTCCCCGAAGGTAGGTGAATGGGCCGCGCGGAAATGTCGCGTGGCCCGTGAGAGCTACCGCAGCACTCCGCCGGCCACTAGAAGGGCGGCTCGGGCTGCCCGACCGCGCTCAGGCCGGCCGGTAGGTGAGGTAGAGTACACCCGTGGAGAATGTCCTCGCGGCCACCAACTCCAGCTTCGTCTGCCCCTCTCCTTCCTCGAAAAGCCGCTTGCCGCTGCCCACCACTATCGGATGGATCATCAGTTTCAGCTCGTCGAGGAGGCCATCGCGCAGCAGCGAGCGAACGAGAGTGCCGCTGCCGGAGATCACGATGTCCTTGCCCTCTTGCTCCTTGAGGTTCCCGATCTCCTCCGCGAACTCGTTCCCCTTGATGAGCGTGGAGTTGCTCCACTCCAGCGGCTCCTCCAGAGTTGTCGAGACGACGTACTTCCGCCTGCCGTTCATGGTGGCGGCTATCGGGTTCTCCTCGGGGTCCTGCTGCGGCCAGTACGCCGCCCACTCCTCGTAGTTCACCCGCCCCATAAGCATCGCGTCAGAAGCGGCGAAGCCCTCCCCCACCGCCTGGCCCATCTCCTCATCGAAGTAGGGGAAGTGCCACTTATCGGGCGACTCCATCACCCCGTCCAGCGACACGAACTCCGCAGCGACCACTTTCCTCATCTCGTCATCTCCTCCTTCTCTAACATATAGTCCCGCCTCGCGAGTGGCGGACGTCCTAGAATGCTACTTCCCCGGCGTTGGCCGGATGAGCGCTGTGGCGAACTGTAGGATGGGTCAGTCCTCGAGCCACTCGGTGACGAACCGCTCGCTGGCGTGTATGTCTATCTGACGCAGCCGTCCGGCGCCGGTGTTCACGAACTTGTGCGGCACGCCGGCGGGCACCATCACCACCTGGCCGCCCCTCGCCTCGATGACTTCCTCGCCCGCGGTGAACGTGGCGGTGCCCTCTTGCACCACGAAGACCTCCTCGTAGGGGTGCCTGTGCAGCTTCGGGCCGCCCCCCGGCGGGGCGTCGACCACGATGAACGTCTAAAATACAACGCACCCCGGAGCTCCGGTTGTCGGCCACAGCGGGTGAGCAGCCGAAGATCGAACTGGGGTTGGCATGAGCGGTCAACCCCCCGCCAGCTTCTGGGGGGCCACCGCAGCTGCTTCCCAAACTTCCAAACCACATTCCCTGACCGCATCTGAGCACAGTGCGCTGTTGCACAGCAGGTTTCCTGGCGAGACAGCCGGTAGCGTAGCCGTTGCTACTAACGAGCCGGGAGAAGACTGGCGTGAGAAGGTCTACGCCGTTGGCGAGTTGCCCGAGGTGCTGCCGTACTACGCTGGACGCAGCGATGTATTCCTCTCGATGCAGCGATTCTGGGGCTGGCGGCGGATCGCACAGCTGGCGCAGTGCGGGGCGCTGGTTGTGGATGTGGACTTCTACAAGATGAAGAAGCTGGCCGGGTCACACCCGCTTGGCATCCTGCAGGACTGCAGGATCGCTCTTGAGGCCGCGAGGAAGCCGCAGCCGTCACTTGCAATATCATCGGGCCGGGGCCTTAATCTCCTGTGGTTTCACGAGCCCATCCCTCGGGGGGCGTTGCCACGCTGGAACGCTTGCCAGAAGGAGCTGTGGAAGGTCCTCAAGCCGATGGGGGCGGATCGTAGCGCACTGGACGCGGCGCGAGTTTTGAGACTGATTGGGAGCCAACACAGCGGCGCCGGTTTAACCGTGGAGGCCCTTACGCCAGCCGCAGACGTTTGGGAGTTCGACCTCTTGGCCGACGAGGTGCTGCCGCTCACGCGTGCGGAGGTCATGGATCTTCGCATCAGGAGGGCCGCTAAGGACGCCAAGAAGCCCGCCAGGAGGCGCCCCAGGGTTGCACAGGCGTTGAGCGTGGCAACGCTTTGGGAGGCCCGTTTGAGAGACCTGCAAGCGCTCGTAAGCCGCGTCCGGTGGTCCGGAGAGCTGCCGGAAGGACAGCGGGATATCTGGATGTTCCTCGCATGTAACGCCATGAGTTGGCTCGCGATCCCCGAGGTTCTCGAGCGGGAGGCCCACGCCCTTGCGTGCGAGGTTACCCCATGGCACGACCGGGAAACCAAGACCCGCATGCATGCGATCTTCAACAGGGCACTGATGGCCTCCAGGGGGGAGAGGATCGAGTGGAGGGGCTTGGAGATCGACCCAAGATATAAGTTCAAGACGGAGACCATCATCGAGCTGCTCGATATCTCGCCGGAGGAGCAGACGGAGATGGATGTCCTGATCTCGCCTGCGGAGAAATATCGCAGGAGGGTCGAGCAGCGTAGAAAGGATGGTGTGATGCCCCGTGAAAAGTACGAGGGGAGAGCCATGTGGAGACGCTCTGAGGCACACAGGCTGGTTGCTGAGGGCAAGACTCTTAAGGAGATAGGTAAGATCCTCGATGTCCACTGGAGAAGCGTCTACAGGCTGATCTCTCAATGATTCACAACTGTGTCCCTTGTATGGTGGCGTAGCCGTCCCTTCGGGACCACGAAGTGGTGCAGTTGCGTAGGGAGAGCGAGGACCATAGTTGGAGTGACACCGAGGCTGCACGTGCAGCCTCGACGCGAGCAGGGGGCGGAACGAGCATGACGGCGACTTATGACTGGAACCTGAGGAGGACAACTCTCTGGACGACACGTGCGTACTGCGACCGCATCACTTGCAGACGAACGAGGAGTTCAGCAAGGGTGCCAAGGCAATCGAGGAGGCAATGTGAGAGGTCTGAGATTTACCGACCTAACCTGGAGCAGTGATAGCCACCGTGCGGAGCAGGTGCTCGAGAGCTAGATGAGAGGGCCGGGACCTCTAGCAGCCCCGGCCCTTGTTCTTGCCCTTATTCACCCAAGTGCGTGGAAGAGGATTTCTGCGAACTTCGCCTTTTGGGTTTTCTGCGCAGTTGAACTGCCGCTAAACGGAGTTCTAAGAAGATTGCATACATCGGATTCTCGGAAGTCACCAAAAATCTCAGCTGATTCTAAGCCGGTTCACAGCCCGTTCTCATACATCGCTGTTAGTTATCTTAGTTATAAGAGTTCAACCGGATACGGAAGGAAACCATGTAGACGCCGGTGCACAGTCAATCAAGATGAGCAGCCCTGGGAGCGGCTAGCACACCACTTTACTCTCCGATCCCACCTACACAGAGGGGAAGTATATGAGGTCAGTGGACATAGAGCTTAAGCACTCAGTGCACGAAGAGGGACTTAGGGAGAGGCTGGAGCTAGACTCACGGCCGGAGGTTAGAAGGCTAGTGGTCCAATGCTCGATTCTGGTCGTGATTGCCGGTATCGTGGCGGGGCTCGTCGCAGCATAGGGGGGTAGGCTTAGGCAAAGCCACTTTACATGCCATGCCGGGGACCCCACAGGAGGTCCCCGGCATTCCATTCTCCTATTCACCCAACCTCGTAGAATAGATTTTCTCGGAAGTTCGCCTATGCGCCAGCGGACCGAGGTTTCTAACCACTGAGCACTGAGGCCGGCGGCCCCCTCCTTTACCCACCGACCACAAAAAACGAACCGACCTCCTTCTGACGGAGTAGACCGGTCCGCTTAGTAATAAATGCTACCATTTTTTTACAGAAAGTATGTGCCTCGGGACACTATGTATCCCACCGCACCGACAATGGTGTTCTGATAGGTGATGATTAATGTCAGAGATCTAATCTGGGTCCTCCGCTTCCCCCTCCAGGAGGTCTCGGATTGGGTTTCGTTAGCTAGACCTTCTCACCTCGACTATGGCGCTGTAGCGGAAGTCTCACTTTACGTGGCGGGGGGTTCCTGCGAGGCCTCCCACTCCTCTATTCAGCCGAGTGCGTGGAATAAGGGTTCTCGGAAGTTCACTTGCAGGAAGTTCACTTGCAAGATCCTGCGTAGCCCCGACCCTTGTGGCGTAGGATGTTTGGAGGATGAGAGACGTGTCGAGAAGAGTGCCGAAGGAGGCATAGTGAAACTCAACGACTGGATAGACGAGACCGTAGAGGTGCAGTTCGTGACGAGGGGGAAGGACGGCGAGCCGCAGACGATCACCGGCCGCTTGGAGAGCGTGGGCGACAGGGGCCTCATGCTCTACTACGACGACACTCCCCGCGGGAGGGTGTTCTTCTACCCCTGGCACCGCATAGAGCAGGTGGAGAAACTCGACTGAGGCCTATTCACCCAACGTCGGGGAATATTAATTCTCCGAACTTCGCGTGTACGCAGTTCTCGAAACTGCGTTCTAGGGGCTTCTAGGATGTTCGCCTGGGGCGCGTCGAGATCGGGGCGTCGGCGTTCGTCTCCCGCTTGACGCCGCGGGCGCCTTGGTTGTACCGTGCGTCTGTGGCCCGTCCTCCCGCCTTTATCGATCACATAATCATCCGGGTCGCCGACCTCCCGCGCTCCCTAGAGTTCTACCGGGCGGCCTTGGAGCCACTGGGAGCTGAGGTGACCGACATACCCGGGCCGCCGGAGTCGTGGGGGCCCGCCGTGGTCCTGGGGCCGCCGGACGCCGAGGACCTGGCGCTCGTCGAGGGGGAGCCAGCCAGCCCGCTCCACCTCGCCTTCGTCGCCCCGGACCCCGAGGCGGTGGACGCCTTCCACGCCGCCGCCCTCGCCAGCGGGGGGCGCGACAACGGGCCCCCGGGTCTGCGCGAGCGCTACAACCCCCACTACTACGCCGCCTTCGTCATCGACCCCGACGGGCACAACGTCGAGGCGCTCTTCCAAGGCCCCTAGCCGCGGGCGCCAGCCCCGGCCCTATGCACTGAAGTTCCGCTAAGACTCATTCTGCGAACTTCGCGTGTACGGGGTTCTACGAAGTTGGCGCGGGGAGACTATATGGTGCTCAGGGAAGCTTCTTGACTGGTATCGGTGGGTCAGCCAGACGCGGCGCTTCAAACACGGCGAAAGGGGTCGTGCCCCTCGTATCGGGCTCCACCCACGGGCATCGTCTCCCCCCGTCGCGCTGCCTCTAGGCGCTCCCGAATCTCCTGACGCTCGCGCTCTCTTTGCTCTCTGAGCCTGGCCAACTCTGCTTCGGGATGCTCCAACCAGGTCTTCGACCTCAACTCTATCTCGTCTCGCACCGCCCGGAACCTCTCTAGCATCGAGTCGTAGGGGATCTCCTCGTCTCGGCGCGGGTCCTCGAAGATCCACGAGAGGGTCGTCCCCACGCCGGGGAAGGTCTTGGGGCACCTCTCCTCGGCGCGGGCGCAAACGATGATGAGGTAGTTGAAGGTCATCTTCCCCATGTACGTTTTGAGACCCTTCGGGTACTGATCCGAGATGTCTATGCCGACCTCACTCATGGCCTCAACCGCGCATGGGTGAATTTCGTCGGTGGGGTCTATGCCCGCGCTGTACGCTTCGAAGCTCTCCCCGCCCAGGTGGCGCAGGAACCCTTCGGCCATCTGGCTCCTTGCCGAGTTCTGCGTGCACAGGAACAATGCCCTCTGCTTCTTCGTCTCCACGTCGCTCCCTCCTTCCGCTCCTTCTGGCTCCCTACCCTACCTCGACCGGCTTCGGCGTCCCCCCAGCCCTGAGCTGATCCGCGAACTCGTCGGGCAGTTCGCTGCGGTGGATGGCATCGACTGCCCTCTCCAGGTCGTACTCGACCCGCACGAACTCCACCGCTCCTATCTCCTCGCCGGTCTCGACTAACACGTATCCCGCCCTCCAGTCTCCATCTTTGGGCTTGCCCACCGAGCCGGTGTTGAGGAAACTCACTCCTTTGACGAGCCGGTGCCAGGGCTTGTGGGTGTGGCCGAAGGCGATCAGGTCGCCCTCCTTGGCCCCGCCGCTTGGGCCATCTTGTGGCAGAAGGAGTCGGATCTGTCCTCCGTCCAGTAAAGGGTGTTGAGGGTGGGGGTTCCGTGCACCAGGGTCAGCGTCGGGCGGCTCTTGTGTCCGCCCCTGGGCCTCAAGTCCATCCTAAAAGGCAGTGCCCCGAGAAATCGCTTGGTTTCGGGGGAAACGTGAGCCCTGGTCCACTCGTAGGAGAGGTGGGAAAGTTCCTCACCCCTTGGGCTTTCGGCCTTGCAACCGCAGTGGGGGTAGTCCGTTGCTGTCGTGGAGTCGTAGTTGCCTGTGATACCAGGGATGCCCCGCTCTCGTATCAGGGCAACGACCTCGTTGGGCCAGGGGGCGTAGCCCACCAGGTCGCCGAGGTGGTAGATCGAGTCCACCCCCTCTTGCGAGTCTATGTCCTCCAAGACCGTCTCCAGAGCTGGCAGGTTGGAGTGGATATCGGATATCAGGGCGTACTTCACAATCACCTCCTGCGAACGTGAAGTTCTCGCATCAAGTTCACTTTATACGTTTGCGGCGGCGCTTATTTAAAGGGCCGTTAAACCTCACCAAGCTGCGCGACGCCGAGCGTGCCTCAGCAGCAGCCACCACCACGTCCCGCTTCTCGGAACCCGAGAGCAGGCGTTCAGCGGCTTCACCGAGCAACTCTTCGGCGGCTTCCCTGTTGAGGGAGTAGAAGGCCCACTTCCCTCGGCGCTCCTCGCGCACCAGCCCTGCGTCCTTGAGCTTCTTCATGGGTAGGAGACCTTCGACTGGCCCATGGCGAAGTGCTCCTCGAACTCGCAGACGCAGATGCCCTCCTCCCCCTCTTCGACGGGGACGCCGGAGTCCGAGAAGTCGCAGCAACTCGGGCCGTCGGCCATCATGGAGAGCATCCTTACCCGGATCGGATCGGAGAGGCCGCGGCCCAGGGCTACGAGCCGCTCTCTCCTTCCTCGGTGCCGCCCTTGTGGACGCCGTTGTCCTCCACGACCCCGAGTTCCCCGGTGCTCACGATGTCCTCCCTGCCGGCTTGCGGCCTCGGATGAACGCGCTCGCCAGCGGGTCTTCGGCAGCCGCGGTTGTCGCAGCGGTCGTCGCGGTGTCACCGCAGCAGCCCGAGCCGCCGCAGCAACCGGAGGCCTCGGAGAACTCCTCCTCGTAGGTGTGGGTGACTTCCACCATACATCCTCGAAGCCCGCCTCCCTAAGCAGCCGCTCGTACTCGTCCTCTCCAGGGCCCCCGAGACGCAACCGGACCACGCCTCCATGCTCCGCACCAACCCATTCGGGAGCTTACCCTATCGCCCAAGAACACCATGTCCGAGACCGCGAAGCGCCCCCCTGGTTTGAGGACCCGGAACGCCTCGGAGATCACCCTGGGCTTGTCGGTGGAGAGGTTGATGACGCAGTTGGAGATCACCACGTCCACGTGGTCTTCGGGCAGAGGGATCTGCTCGATGTGGCCCTTCAGAAACTCGACGTTCTCCGCCCCGGCCTCGACCTTATTATTCTCGGCCAGCGCGAGCATCTCGTCGGTCATGTCCAGGCCGTAGGCCTTGCCGCCCGGAGATACCCGCTTGGCCGAGAGCAGCACGTCTATTCCGCCCCCGCTTCCTAAGTCCAGGACCACCTCGCCTGGGGAGAGCGTGGCCAGGGCCGTGGGTTGCCGCACCCCAACGAAGCCGCACCTGCTGCCTCGGGCAGCCCACCAAGTTCCTTTGCCGAGTAGCCGCCCGCCGTCCAGTCCACCCCTAGCGCTTCGGAGTCGAGGCCCCGCTCGCCCGCCGATCCGCAACACGAGGCCGACCCGGTTCCTTCGAGAACAGTCAGTGCAGCCCCTGCGTACCTTTCCTTGACCCGCTCGCGCACATCTTCGCTCATGATGCTCCTTCCGATCAAGATTACTTGGTCGGAGTGTAGATCAACGTATCTTGATTTGTCAAGGCGGGAAGTTGCTATTCACCGATCTTCGTGGAAGCTGTATCTGCGAACTTCTGCTTTACAGAGTTCTAGGAAGTACGGTTCCCCATCGGGAGGAGACCCAGCTGTCGCAACCTCCCCAAGCTGTCCTCCAGGCCCCAGAAGTCCACGAACCTCCCGTCCTTAACCCGCAGGAAGAAGACCTCCTCCACATCCATGCGCTTGCCTGTTGGAGCTTCGCCTAGGAACTCGCCCGGTGGGTGCCCGAACAACGGAAGCGACCAGCAACGGTGTCCCCTTCAGCGACCAGCTCCACGATCTCCTCTTGCCAGTCGGGGAAGGCCGAGCGGAACTCGGCGAACAGTCGCTTCACCCGCCGCGCTGTCTTAGGCGCGAAGAGCTCCTCCACGGCTGCGTCCTCTTCGCCTGCGTTGATGGCATCAACCATGCGCTTCACCTTAGCCTTGTTCTCTTCCAGCACCGTCTGTTCTCCTTCGCGCTGCGTCAAACCGGCTCGCCGGGCAACAACCAGGCCGGGACTACCCTCACGTAGATGAGCAGTCCGGCAAGCTCCACGAGAGTCTGCGTCACGACCACGGCGGGCGTGAGGTCGAACGCGGCGGGCAAGGCTAGCGCCAGCGGTAGCACGACCAGCGAGTTGCGCGTCGCCCCGGTGAAAATCAGCGCCCGCCCTTCCTTCGTGCCGAGGCCGAACGCCCGCGCCACCACCACGCCCACCACCGCCATGACCACCAGGTAGGCTACGTACACCGGCACTACCCTCGCCACCTGCCCCAGCGAGTCCCCAATCTTCGGTAGCTGAGAGGCGACCACGACGAGCAGGGTGAGCGCCATGAAGGGCACTGGGAGCCATCCCATGGCGTTCTCCCATCGCTCCCCCGCCCGGTTACTCTTAGCCCAGCGTTCCGTGAGCAGGGCTAGACCCAACGGCAGGACTATGAGGAGCAAGAAAGCTTCGAGGAAGGGGCCCACCTCCACGGCGGCGACCAGTTCCGCCCCCATGTACAACCACAGGTAGAAGGGCAGGAGCAGCATCTGCAAGAGCATGAGCGCGGGGGTGGAGGTCAGAACGAGTCGGTTCTCCCCGCCCCGATCCCGGCGAAGACGATCACGTAGTCGATGCACGGCGTCAGGAGCACCAAGTAGACGCCGAGGAGGAAGGCCGGCTCCTGGGGCGCGAGCCTCGCCAGCAGCCACGCCACCACCGGGACGACGAGGAAGTTCACCGTCAGCACGGCGGCCATGTAGCGCCCGTGGGTAAAGGACCGTCGAAGTTCCCGGAAGGGCACCTGCAAGAATGTGACATAGAGCAAGACACCCAGCACGGGGTAGATGAAAACCTCCAACCCCGAGCCCAGCACCGGCAGCGCGAGTCCGAGGGCCGCACCGAGCAATAACCCTGCCGCGTACACCCAGATCTGGCTCTGCTCTAGCTGATCTCGGGTCATCGCCCCTACCCTACCACCAGGGGCTATTCACCCGAGTGCGTAGAATATGGATTCTCAGAAGTTCGGATGCAGGAGGAAGGGCCGTACGCGGCCACTGCCACAGTTTACTTCAGCAAGCGCTGTACCAAGGGAAGTGCATACCACAGCACGAGGAACGCTCCTGCTACCAAGGCCGTAGCCACAGCGGCCGTCGCTCCCCCGTAGATGAAGTCGGCCACCAAGAACACCACGCAACTCACTCCGACCGCTAGAAATACCGACCCCACGATGGTGAGTGCGTTGGCCAGCCGCAGCCTCTGGGACCTGGCATGCTGACGCCACAGCAACCGATGCTGGGAGGTGGGAGCGATGAAGAAGATGGTGGCAAAGGCCGTAGACAACAGCGCAGTGAAGTAGATGTCTTTCTGGTAGTCCTCCAGCGCCGTAAAGCGCTGCGAGAAGACGACCGTAAGAAGGAAGGCGAACAGGACCTGCACGCCCGGCAGAATAACCCTCAGCTCCTGCAGGAGCTCGTTCATCTCGCGGGCGCTAGTAGTGTGGCCCTCCGTGCCTCGGTCGGTATCCTTATCCGTCGTTTCGAATACCACCCTCCGCTCGCTTTCGGTCTCATCCTCAGGCGCGGGTTTGAGCGCGGCCTTCGGGCGACCTGCTCACATTATATGTATGGGCGACTTTATTCACCCAACCTCGTAGAAGGGGGATTCTGCGAAGTTCACATAGCTCCGGTTCGATCAAGTGGTACCCGACCGGGGCACAGAGCGCCTTAGAAGCGGACCACGAAGGCCAGCGAAGCCGATGGTTGGTGCGAAGGATCGCTTCGCTGACCTCCGAGCTTCGCTAGCCTAATGCCGAGCTTCGTACCCGATTACGCCCGCCGCTAACCCGCCCCGGTCCGGCCCCCATGAGCGTAGCGAACTAAGGTCTGCTTCTTCGTAGTATTATCCCGACTTCCTCATTCTACGAGGTAGATGGGTGCTACTAGCGCGGCCGCGCTCGGGGATCGGAGCTGTAGCATGTGTGAGCAGGGGCAAGCTGCTGCGGGAGAAAGATTCGGTGGGGTTCTGGTGGGTGCGGGCTGCTACGTCGATGATCTGCCTGGCGCTGGCGGTCAAGAACATGGGCAGGACGGGGCCGATACCCCCGCCGACTCCCGTGGAGGATCCGTGGGCGGCGTTGTTCGTGGGCTCCCTGTTGTGGGCCTTGGTGAGCGTGCTCGTGGCGACTGAGAGCGCGAACGCAGGGATGCAGCGTCGCGCGTGGGGCTGGGCTGCGGCGTTCCTGTGCGAATCGCTAGCGGCAGCGTACTCCTTCGGGAGGTTAGTGTGACTACATGCGGCGGCGGTAGGATCTTCCTCTCCGGCGGTCCTTATCTGGTAGGACCGGTGCGAAGCCACACGTACCGAACTTCTCCTTAGAGACTGTATGAAAAGGCCTCAAATGCGGGTCAACCGCCTCAGCATGAGGCGGTTGACCCGCAGCATATACCAACGCTTCGCCGCTCGCACACAATCTCTCGTAATCTTTGCTCATTCTCCTGTTCTGGTCGATCCAAGCGATCGTCCGCTCCACCACTCACCTACGAGGTAGCACCTGGAAGCCCTTAGAGGGCAACAGTTTCTGCCAATCCACCTTCACGCCTTCCTTGGCCCACTCTCTCGCCGACGTCTTTAGGACCTCTTCGGGGGCAGGCTTTCGGGGACGCTCCACGAGATCCACGCTCCATCCCAGACTCTTCCTCACCCAGTCTGCCCCCTTCTCCTCTCCGCGGTAGCCGGCATCCACCCACAGATGACGGAGGCGAGGAAATAGCGTATCTGCCCCATCGGGGAGCGTCTTGATCCCTTCGTAATCCATAACCTTGGCGCTGTGGAGCTTGGCTTTGAGGACGAAGCCCTCGGTGTCTACCAGGAAATGGCGCTTAGACGGCCCTTGACCTTCTTGCCTCCGTCGTAGCCGCGCTCCTCTCCGCCCACCGCGGTGCTCTTTACAGACTGGGAATTCAACCACGCCAGCGCTTGGCTGAGGGTCCCTCTTCAGGCGAACCCTGAGGCGTTCTCGGGATTGCCCGGTTGACCCTCTCCCAAGTGCCGTCTAAGCGCCATTTCCTGAAGTAGTGGTAGAAATGGTGGGCCACCTGGGGAAGTCGTGAGGAAGCAGGCGCCACTGACAGCCGCTTTTGAGGAGGTAGAAGACGGCGTTTAGGATCTCACGAAGATCGTGGGTCCTTGGGCGTCCGCGTCCTGTGGGGGGTGGGCAAGTGAGGTTCGATGTAGTTCCATTCGGCGTCGGAAAGATCCGTTGGGTAAGGCTTTCTCATACCTGCTAGAGTAGCGAAATACCCTCCGAGAACCACTTCTCATACAGCCTCTTAACGGAGTTCTAGGAAGTTCGGGCTACTCTCTACGCCGCCTGTTCTTTCTGCTGCACGGACCACCAACACTGGGCAGTGGGCATGGCGCACAACCGAGTCAGAGACGCTGCCCATCAGCGCTCGTCTCACTCCGCCGAGCCCCCCTACCGCCCATCACGATCAGCCCCGCCCCGAGTTCCTCGGCCAAGGCCACGATCTCCAGAGTCACCTGCCCCATCCTGAGGTGAGTCCCTGCCATGGTGCCACCGGCGAGCTTCACCCCCCAGGACAGCTCTCGGAGCCGCTGCCTGGATTCCTCTACGATCTGATCGTAGAGCCTGCGTTCATAGCCGAGTATCCCTGGATAGCTCACAAGGAAGCTGGGTACGACTCCGACGTGCACCACATGCAACTCGGAGTCAGTCTTTTGGGCTACGTCCACGGCCCTCGGTGGCGGCCAGCTCAGCTTCTTCTGAGCCGTCGGTGGCAAGCAGGATCCTCGTCGGGAAGATGCTCATCGCGACACACTCCTTTCCCATCGGCACCCCATCGAGGGACTTGTGTTGATTGTATCAAAACCCTGGTTCGTCACAAGGGAGCGGGGATGCAACAACGCCGTTGGAGAAGGGCGACGGAAGCTCATTCACCGGAGTGCGTGGAATAGGTGTTCTGCGAACTTCGCGTTGACGCAGTTCTCAACGAAGTTCGTGCGCAACCGTCCGCTTTAAGTGCCTCTACTGGCCCCGCGACTTTCGTGACTCTCGAATAAGCTACCGGAGTTGTTAGGGCGGCCAGCGGTATGGCCAACGCCGCGACAATCGAGCCACCGACCCACTCACCCCAGGTATGCGATCCTGTTATCGATCCGGCCGCCAGCGCACCCGCGTGGATGACCGCCTCCTCAGAGACGTAGGCGAGGGTAGCTGTTCCGAGCACGAACCAGAAGTGTCCCCGCACCAGCGCACTGCTGCGCTTCAGGGAGGCAACAGGTCCCATATCCTCCTTGCAGATCACCGGGACAGCCAGCGACCACCGCGTGTAAAGCCACACCCCTGGGACGACAAGCAGCCCCGTTGCCGCCGTCGCGAGCGACACGGTGAGCAGCGCGGCAACGAGGACGCGCCCATGAAGGATGCCGCTTTGATCAACCTTGCAAGCCTGCAACGCGATGCGATGAGATCATCCCCACGCTCGTAGTCGGTTGTGAGCTCCTCAGCGTAGGCTAGGTAGAGGTAGTAAGCGAAAGCGGCGGCCAGGTATGTCAGGAGTTGGTCAAGCAGTAGACGATCCGCGATTAGGTAGGTAGGTGCTTCCGCAAGAGCGCCGAGCACAGCCCCGGGCACAACCACCGCCGCCGGGTAGCGGCGGATGATCGCGAGGGCTTCGGCCACACCCCAGAGATGGAGCTCTGCTCGCCCATGTGCTCTCTTTTGGGTATTCGCACCTCCTAAACCCCTGAACAGCCTACCAGCCCCTATGTAGCCTTGTGGCCCATTCACCCAACCTCGTAGAAGATGAATTCTGCGAACTTCGTCTTTACGGAGTTGTACGAAGTTCGGGTACGAAGATCCCCCAGGGGAAATCTGCCGCTAGGCCAAGATTGATGCCCTAATGTTAGTAGGGTAGGTGAACCCGTACCGTACAGCGCTGGCAACGAGGTTGATCGGGAGCCAGCGATGCGGACGGGATTTGTGCGGTCCAACGCAAAGGAGAGTGTAGCGAGTGGCGACACTATCGGTGCTGAAGTTCGAAGACCCCAACGGGGCAGACAGGGTGCTCATCGCCCTACAGGGCCTGCAGGAGCGGCAGGTGATCACACTGGAAGATGCGGCTGTAGTTAGCTGGCCTCAGGGTAACAAGAAGCCCAGGACCCGCGAACTGCATGGCACGGCTGGCCTGGGAGCGATGAGCGGTGCATTCTGGGGCTTCTTGTTCGGGCTCATCTTCTTCGTCCCCTTCCTTGGCGCCGCCATCGGCGCGGGGATGGGAGCGCTCACGGGTTCGATGGCAGATGTTGGAATCGACGAAGACTTCATAAAGCAGGTTCGCGAAAAGGTAACAGAGGGTACCTCGGCCCTCTTTGCCTTGACCAGCGGGGCGACGGCTCCTGACAGGGTGATAGATGAGCTAAAGCAGAACGACTTCGAGATCATCTCGACCAACCTGCCAGAGGAGCAGGAGAACAAACTGCGCGAGGCCTTCGCCCAAGAGTAGAGGTAGACGAGCGACATCGCCGCAGAGCGGTCACTCACAGATAACCGCTCTGCGGCGAAGAGGGTCGGGCTCACCACAGAGGCGGCGTACGCAGATATGATGGGGTGAAGGATGCGCACAAGGCTCGCGGGCACCGTGATGTTGTCCACGGTGGTGTTTTTCGTAGTGGCGGTGCTGGTGAGTATGGGCGTGCTGTGGTGGAGCGGCGAAGTAGCCTTGGGCATCGTGATAGGAGGGATCTGCGGTACGGCGGCGGCTTTTACGTTCGGCGCCGTTGTCAGGGCCATGGGGCGATCTGGGGAACGCTCCGGCGACGAACACAACCGATCTCGGGATGGACATGATCGCTGAGCAAGGCATGACATTGAAAAAACGCGAAGCTTCTTCGATAGAATTGGTTCTACCAACCACCCTTGGCCACAACGAAAGGAGAAGGATATGAATGGAGACTACGGGGCGCTGAGGCTATGGTCGACGGTGCTGATGTTTATCGGGATCTTGGGCGTCATTTTCGTCATCATAGGGGTAATCTTCGCCGTGCTAGGGGCTGCCAGCTTCTGGCAGGTGCTTGCGATCCTCCTGATCGGTGGACCCTTGGCCGCGCTGTTCGCCAGCTGGCCGATCGCTCTTGGACAGGCTCTGAGGGCTCTGGCCGATGTCGCCGAGTACGTTAGAGATCAGCAGCAAGGAGTCTCCGCCGAGCGGCTGAGCGAGGGGGAGCAAGTTCCCCGCGATTAGCGGGATAAGCAGAGTTTGGCCGCCCCGGCCCTACTTCTCCTATTTCTGGCTCCGCTGCTCTTGGGCCTCTACTTTCTTCTTCAGCTCCTTTAGCGCCTTCTTCAGCTGGTTTATCTGCTGCTGCTGTTCCTTTTGCTCGTAGGTGTTTATCTCCTTCTGTAGCTCTTGTACTTCCTCCTTGAGGTCGTCCACCTGCTTTTGCAGAGCCTCGACCTTCTTCTTGAGCGTTCGCCGAGCCTGCTCGCCATTGCCCTCTATGTTCTTCGTGGCCTCCTGCCGGGCTTGGCCTTGGTCGGAATCCGACCCGCATCCGGCCGCGAACGCCACTAGCACCAGCACGACCAGCCCCCCCCAGCAGGACCCTAACCTTGCCCACGTGTGCATCGTCCCTTCTCCAACGGGTTGGCAACAACATCCATGATGCCACCCGGCGAGCTTAGGCGCTTTGACAGAAGCTTATTCACCCAACCTCGTAGAAGGTGGATTCTGCGAACTTCGCGTGTACGGGGTTCTCCGAAGTACGCATAGCCCCGGCCCAAACTTTCATCGTCAACTGAGGGCAAGGACGACCGACGTGTAGAGATGGCGAAGATTGTGCTCCTCTACCGGACCAATCTCTCCCCAAGTGTAGTAACCCGCCCATGGCACGTCCGCGCCAACAGTTTGCCGAAACTGCCTTAGAAACTGCAACTTCTCCTGATCGCGGAGCATCATCTTGCCTCTGGTGGCACACTCGAACTGAAAGACGAGTTTGGGTTTCTCACCCTCAAGTTGGTCCTTGATCTGAGCGGCCATCCGATCAAGCCCAGTGGCGAGTTTCTTCTTGTCTCGGGTCGAGAACCAGATACTCGTTCCTTCTGGGACTTCTGTCTGAACGGTGATTGAGCCGTCGGCCATCCTCACCGCCGGCACGCCTCTAACCACGTACTCCTCGTCTTTCATGTAGCTGGGGGCTCTGAAACAGAGGGCAAGCGATATGGCGTAACGCATCCAGTCACGATCCTCAACGAGGGCATGCTCTGGTAGGTACTCCTTGAGCACTTCTACGGCCGGATTACCGTCGATCTCGTAGATGACGTTTCCTTGGGAGCGCGTCACTATGCGCTCGCCACCTATCGGTATCAAGGTGTGGCTGATGGCCCAGGCAGCGTGCGCCTCGCCCGAGAGCAGCGCGTAGGAGATACCATCCGAGATGACTTCGTCGTCGCAATATTGATAGGTTGGCCCCTCCACGTTGACGCTGGTGTTAGCGCCCCCGCCCCACAGTGGGAGGAACCGCTCGCTCGGGAGATTATCTTCCAGCCCCGCAAAGAAGGTATAGAGGTTGTCTACGCGCCCGTCCGGGAAGACGAACAGGCCGATGGTCATCAGCAGATAGGTGGGGCAGCAAGTCCTTGGCAACCTGCTTCCCAACGGCGCGCGGGTCGGCACTCAAGTCCCGTCACTAATCCCGTTGCGTCCACCGCAGCTCGCTCCGAAGAGATCGCCGTAACCACTACGGAGAAATTGGATTCATCTGCGTCGTCCCCGTTTATCGTGCCCTCAGCCGAACAACCTGTAAGGGGTGCACCTCCGGTAGCCTCACGGACAGCCCGCAACAAGGAGTGCTGGTCATATCCGATAGAGCCGAACATGAAGACGAAATCTGGCCTGCTCGACGCCCGCCTTCTCAAGTGCCTGCTCGGCGGCCTCACGACCCGCTACGTTGGGATTGTGGTGCCTACTCATGCCGACGCCGGCTTTGGTAGCTCATGGGCGTACACCTCCTGCTTGTTACGAACACATCTTAGCCTAGGAAGGGTTAAGCAGCATCCTTGATCAGTTCTCAGGTCAGGCAGCTATGAGGCCTATTCACCGGAGTGCGTGGAAGGTGGATTCTGCGAAGTCGAACTTCGCCTTGACGGAGTTCTTTGAAGTTGCGCACCGAGCTTCGGGAAGTGGCATCATGGTTGTGGTGGAAAGGGTCAAAGCCAGCTACGCTACTTCTGGGCTGGAGAAAGGAGAGAACGATGCATAAGATGCGCAGAGCAAGGCGGCGAGTAGAGCAGCCGAAGTTCGGGGCGCAGGTGGCCTTCGCGCGGGTCTCGATCGGAGCGATGGCCCGCGGGGCTTTGGCAGTGGGTGCGACGGCGATCGGCGCCTTAGCGATAGGCGCCTAGCAATGTCAACACAGAGGAGCTAGAGGTGGGAGGCTGCACGTCCGGGAGCTGGTCGTCGAGCAAGAGCAACCTCCACGCCAGGGCGCATCGGCGCAGTCCTCGTGAGCATTGAAGTGCGCGGAATCTCTTCCTCTGTTGCACATGTAGTGAAGAAGAAAGGAGCGGCATGAGTCCACAGTCCCGCCTGGTGGCTGGCATCGTCCTGATCATCGTTCCCACGGTCGCGATCGGCGGGGCGAGCATCCTCTCTTTGCTCATAGCCGATCCAGGCTACGCCCAGAACGACCTCAGGCAGGACCTCTGGAGGGCCGGCCACGCCCATGCAGGCGTGTGGCTCGTGCTCTCCTTGGTAGCTCTACGCTACGTGGACGAGGCTCGCCTCTCTGAGGGGATGAGGTGGGTGGTGAGAGTCGCCTTCCCGATTGCGGCGGTTCTGATGGCCTTAGGCTTCTTCATGTCCGTTCTCTCTCCTGAGGCCACAGAGCCCAACGCCATGATCTACCTAACCTACGTTGCTGGGCTGTTGCTGGCGGTGGGGCTTTTGGTGCTGGGGATCGGTGTCATCCGGGGGCGTAGGACGGTGAGCGAGCCTGCTTGACCATCCGTAGTGTGGTCATAGGGCTGGAGTCCTAGCGTGTGGGGCTCCGGCCCTACTTCTTGCCCCTATTCACCCTGGTGCGTGGAAGGTAAATTCTCTGAACTTCGCGCCGGTCTACGGGAAGTGGCATCATGTTTGTGGTCGAAAGGGTTAAACCCGCCTAGACACGGCGGGATAGGAAAGGACAAGCTCTAGGATGCAGTACCTCGTAACCGAAGAGTTGATCGATCCGGGGCCGCTACTTCCCCCTGATCAGCTTGTTCGGATAATGCGCCAATGGGTTCTTCCTTCTATGGATGCTCTTATAAACCTCAAATCAGAGGGCAAGATAATTGGCGGAGGGGTTCGAGTCGGAGAGAGGGCTTTAGTGCTTATCTTTGAGGCAGAATCCAATGAAGAGTTGGACACTATCTTGCAAGGGTTGCCTCTATGGGGGTTGGCAAAGTGGAAAGTAACTCCGCTAGAGAACCTCGAAGGTAGGACTTCGCGTGACCGTCAATGCATTGAGCAGTTGGAGCAGAGTCTGCAGAGCTAAGAAGCACTCACGCTAGAGTGGAGCCGGGGCTTAGTAGCAGCCTCGGCTCTTCTTCTCGTCCTTATTCACCGGAGTGCGTGGAATAGGGATTCTCGCGAAGTTCGCCTGTAGGTGATGCTCAGAAGTCCGGCTAGCGACGCGGGTACATCATGTCGTAGAACTTGCCACCCCACCTAAGGAAGAGGCCGAATGCGACGCCCAACACGCCCACCACCAACCCCACGGGGATGAGGTAGTCGCCTACCCACCCGATCGCCCTGCCCGGCCCCACGACCACGGCCGCAACAACGACCACCAACACGACCACCACAATCGTGAATAGCGCCACGAGGCGGAGGCGCTTTGAGGGGGTCGACGTTCTCGTGCCTCGTCGAGCGCGACCTCCTTCTTCGCCCTGCGCGGTCGGTAGCTGCGCAACCGCAAAGGTAGCGTAGAATATTGTGCCTATTGACACATCCCCTAAAGGATGGATTTTTGCGGCTACAAGCGGTGGCAAGCGGGTGCTAAGGACTGTGGGCAGGCTTATTCACCGGAGTGCGTGGAATATTAATTCTGCGAACTTCGCCTTTTGGGCATTCTGCGAAGTCCGTAGGCGCTTCCTTGGTGCTCTGACGTACTTTGTGCCATGGCGCACATACACTCCCCTAAGACAGGAGTATGTTAGCCTTCGTTACTAGTGACGGGGCGGGAGTTGACTACGCTTTCTTCCTCCGGCCCTCTACAGAGAGGCGGTCTCTTTATGAGACGCACCATATTGTTGTTGGCCACCATGGCCCTAACCCTGTTGGTGGCAAGCGGGGTGGCCCTAGCGGGGGGAGCCACGCAAATATCTGGGGTCGCCTCTTACGCCGATCCGGGTGAGTGTGTCGACCCTGAAGGTGCGGGCGCCACCTATGCCCCCCTCGACATGACTGGGGACTTGGAAGCTGGGGGCTTGCAAGGTTGTCTGTACACGTTCGTCGATACCACGGACAGCTCGCCCAGCGGAACCTACCTAGTGGGTTTGCCCCGTCTCCACGGACTGTTTGCCTTTAAGCTACAGCGCCTCCTCTCAGTCTAACCTCTTCGTAGCCCGAAGGACTCAGGTGGCCCAGCGCGGAGTGTCTGCGCCTGGTGTTGTAGAAACCCTCGATGTACTCGAAGATCGCCGTCCTCGCCATCTGACGGCTCGGCCACGAGTGGCGGTGGATCAACTCCCGCTTCAAGGTCGAGACGAAGCTCTCGGCCATCGAGTTGTCGTAGGCGTCGGCCACAGATCCCATCGAAGGGAGAAGCCCCGTCTCCTTAAGCCTGCCGCCGAACTCCACGAGGTGTACTGGCTACCCCTGTCGGAATGGTGGATGAGCCCTGGATACGGCCGGCGAGTGTAGATCGCCATGTTCAAAGCGTCGAGTACCAGCTCGGTTCTCAGGTTGTTCGCCATGGACCATCCGACGACCTTCCTGGAGTAGGTGTCCAGCACGAACGAGAGGTAGAGCCATCCCTCCCAGGTACTGACGTACGTGATGTCCGCGACCCACAGGCGGTCCGGGGCCCCGGGGGCGAAGTTGCGCTCCACCAGGTCCGGGGCCGGGGGAGTACGCTCAGTGCGTGAGCGGAGGGTGGTGCGAGCCTTCCTCCTGCGACCTCCGCACCCGAACAGGCCGGCTTCCCGCATCAGCCTCGCCACGCGTTTTCTGGCGCACCTCACGCCCAGCGTCCTCAGCTCGAAGTGGATCCTCGGAGCACCGTAGGTCTCGCGGCTATCTCTGTGGATGCGGACGATCTTCTCCGAGAGCATGGCGTCTGCCCGAGCACGAGCCGAAGGCGCTCTGTCCCTCCAGCCATAGAAGCCGCTCTTGGAGACCTTCAATACCCTGCACATCGCGTTCACCCGGTGGTTCGCCTTCTGAGATTCGATGAAGGTGTAGATCACCTGCGCGCTCGGAGGTCCTCCTCCCTGGCGAAGAACGATGCCGCTTTTTTTAAGATCTCACGCTCCTCCTTGAGGACCTTCACCTCTTTGCGCAGGCGGCGCAGTTCCTCCTTTCCTTCGGTGGTGAGCCCATCGCGCTCCCCGGCGTCGATCTCGGCCTGGTTGACCCACTTGCGCAGCGTCTCGGCGGAGACATCCAGATCGCGGGCTATCTTCGCTACAGGATACTTCTCGTCGGAGGAGTGAACCAGCCGAATGGCTTCCTCCTTGAACTCAGGCGAGTAGAGCCTGCCTCTCCTGCCCATCTTCGACCCCTTTCACGGAACCTGATCGCTTAACTCTGATCGGTCCGTGCAAACGGGTCAAACCCAGAGAGACAGGAACCGAGATCTTCGTTGCCAAGAGGGCAGACGGGACGGTAGCCGGTACATTCGCAAACGACTTACCGATTCGAGGGGAAGTACGAGTGTGGCCGACCCGGCTACAGAGATCTTTGGGCGTTGTCAGCATCCTATCGTAGAGGGCAGCGGCACGGGTATTTACGAGGGTGTAAGCGGGACACTTCTCTTCAAGGACGACATCGAAGCGGGAAACTTCCCCTATAGAGGCCACCTACGGTATTAAGGCTCACTAGAGTCTCAATAGACGTGGAAGAAAACGGGTCAGGTCTCGTTATCATAATGAGATCTGACCCAGGTGATGCCTTTCAACGACGAGCGCCGATGAATCGGCAATGAATCTTATGGGCAGGTACACCTCGTGGGTGTTATTCACCCGAGTGCGTGGAATAGGTAATTCTCAGAAGTTCGCAAAGAAAAGTGTAATAAATACTGCAATTGAGTGATGCGCTCCTTGTTGCAAGAGGGTAAGCTACTCCTGTGTCGTGACAAGGAGTGGATACTCCGCTGTGGTGAAGGAGGCGATGGCCATGCGCGACGGGCATCTTCTGAAGCGTGCGGGTAGGGAGTTCGTGAATAACCTGGCTTGGATGCTCGTGGCCTTCGGGTCGCTGGGTGCCATCTTGGTCTTCGCAACGCAACTCCCGCTGCTGTGGGTGGCGGCCTACGTTGGCATCTCCGCATCCGCCCTGGCGGCGATAGTCACGGTGTTCACGGTGTTGGCGCTCTGGAGCGGCGCCTACGATGAGAGGACGCGCCTCGGTGGCCACGACTCCCCTGGCTCGCCTCCCGACCGTGGCGGTTGGGATGATGTTGAGAAGTGGACAGGAAATAGCGGTGGCGGCTATGGCGGTGGCGGCCTATAAAGCGGTCTGCGTACTGGTCCGCAATGATCCGTAGGAACTGAAGACGACACCCCTACGCCTGACGCAATAAGGTTGGCCCTGGCCGGAGGAGCAAGGGTATGAGTGGTTCCTCTACCGCCCCTTATTCACCCAAGTGCCTAGAATATAGATTCTCGGAAGTCCCTATGCAGCAGAGTGCATACATCCCCCTCTGAGAGGCGCGAGGATGGCCCGAGAGCGCCTGCACGCCGCGTGGGAGGGGGTCTTACATATTGTGGTGGTGGATGGATATGCGCTGCGCTGCATAGCTCCGCCCCCCGCATAGCGCCGCGTGGTGACTAAAACCCCGACGACGTCGTCGACCGCCTCGACCGTCTTAGTCACCACGTAACGAACGCCCTACCTGCTCCAGCTTCTCGATGCGGTCGAGGTAGTACTGGCGTCGGCGGGCGTACTCTGTGCGCTTCTCCTCGGCCTTCTTGCGCCGGTTGTGCAGGATCTTGGCGCACCGCTCGTAGGCCAACAGGTCGGGATAGAAGGCGGTGTGGCCGTAGATGTCGGGGTTCTCGCGCTCCATCACGGTCCCATCGCCGAAGGCTCGGCAGTATTCGTCAACCTCGGGCGGGATGGGGACCACGGCGGGCTTGTAGACGGTGAAGGCGGGCATGCCGAAACGCGGCGGGTACTCCTCCAGAACCTCGTCGGTTTTCGGCGCTTCCTTGTCTGTCCCGGTGCGCCTCGCAACCTCCGCCGGGGTAGGAATCTCCCCGTCGTGGTAGCGTGCGATCTGCTCGCCGTGGTCCCTGCGTATGATGCGCTCCCACTGGGCGGCCTCCACTTCGGCCTCGGCTATCTGCTCGGCGAGCCTGGATACCTCAAGATCGGCGAGTCTCTGGCGCACGCCCTCCAGCGCCTCCTCTACCGTGTCGTGGTGGCCCAGGTGAGCGAGGACGCGCTGGCGGTGACGGCCTTCCTCGCGGTAGTTCTCGACAAGCTGCCTGTACTCGTGATCCCCGACGCTCTTGGTCCTGACGAACGGCACGATGCTATCCTTTCGACGTGGTGACTAATAGAGTAGGCGACGACGCCGTCGGCGTCAAGTTTAGTCACCACAGAAGACCACGCTCTCGGCGTGTGTGGTGACTAAGATTGTGGGCGCCCTCGGGAGATCTCATGGTGACTAATAGAGTCGAGGTCTCCCACGACGAGGATGAGTTTTAGTCACCACAGGCCGATCTCCCCTCAGCGGGCGTCTGCATCATGCAGGGGCCATTGGGCCGGGGCTTTGCGAACTTCTGAGAACTTTAAATATGAGAGGTTCGGTGAATCCGCCCAGCCACCATCTTGGAGATGGTGAGAGCTTGAGTATCATTTAGGAAACAGCATCGTGTATGGTATTTTAAATGCCATGCACACAGCGCATAAGTTCGAGCACCTGCTCAACACCAACCGGTGGCCTGACGGGCATCGGTGGACAGGCCAACAGATGCTCGCAGTCGGTCGGAGTCCTGTTCGGAGCCGATTAATCCGGAAGACGCCTAGCGGTCGAGGACATGCAGCTGTTCGCCAATGAAGAGCTGAAGGGTTGGGAGGAGAAGTGAGGCGGGAGCCCCTCGACCGCGGCGACGATCCCGAGCGCGAGGAGCTGGTGCGCCTCACAGAGCGGGCCATCCGGGATCTCGGGATCTCGGTCCCCAAGCTGTGCTTTGAGCTGCGCCGTGAGGTCATGCGTCGGAAGGCTCTGGACCGCCGCGCTGGCCGGGCTGTAGCCGCAGGAGATGGAGCGGATACTGAAGGAGCGGCAGAAAGATAAGAGCCGTAAGCGGTGCATCTAAAGCGGACACTTCGCTGCACCGCAGATGCACCGAGGAGACACCGGAAAAGGTAGGGGATTCGTTCGAGCGTGGGAGCCGCAACAGGGGGAGCTTAGGGGCGGGGGCAAGGCGTGGCGGGCGTTCTGCGCGTTCCGCGACCTTGGACCTGAGAGGACGTTGCGCCAGGCGGCGGCCGTCTTCTATGGTTGTCCGGATGGAGAACCGAAACCTCACCAGTACGACCAGATGAAGCGCTGGAGCGCAAGGTTCGACTGGCAGGAGCGGGCCCGCTCCCTCGATGCGAGGGACGAGATGGTTCGCCGCATCGCCCTCGAGGACTATTTGAGGAAGCAGGCTGAGGACTACACAGCCAGAGAGGCGCGGATCGCGGAACGAATCCTGGAGATCCGGGAGCAAGCTGCGGAGCAGAGCGCGAAGATGCTGGCGTGGCCGTTAGCAGAGCAGCGTGTGATCCGAGACGAAGACGGCGAGGACGTCACCTACATATTTACGCCCGCCCCGTTGGACGAAGAGCACCGCCATCCAGCTCGCCCAGCTCGCCGCCGACTCGATGATCGGTGCCGGTGCCCACGACGAGGGCGACGAGGCCGAGTGGGACTTCAGCGACCTCTCCGAGGAGGAGATCGAAGCCTATCTCGCTATCGATCAGAAGATCCGCGCCCCGGGGAAGAAGCGACCCGGATAGCAGGTACAGCAGGTGCCAGAATAGCAGCGAAATGGCCGCCAGAACGGCTAGGAACTGTATGCGCCCTTCCGTCATAACCAGCTCGCACCCCGCTCTCGGGCGTCTCCTCCATTGGCAACATAGGTTGGGTCTGAGACTGAGCTAAACAGTTTCACCCGAAACCGCTGCAGTAGTACACGGGGTATTCCTGCATAAGTACCAGCTAGGCGGCGTCAAAAACTTGATGAAACGCGATTGCTAATGAAGCGCCACAGCAAATTCAGCCGGACCGGTCTTCCGGACGCTTTCGGCGGAGTTATTCTAACAGTCGGATTTGCGGGGTTAGCCCAAAGCGAAGGCCTTCCATCTCTGAGGCAAATCCTGCAAGGCTCAGATTCACCCTAATCTGTAGACACGGTGGTCTAGAGACAGCCTTCGAACTAGGTCACAGCGCCCGAGGTAACGAACCCAATTAGGGAAATGCCACTTGCAAATCTCACCGTTTGACCTTGGCTGCATCTTCACCGCCTGCTCGCCTTCAAAAGGGTTCTTCTGTATGTCCCTGTCGCGGCCCTATTCACCTGTACAAGGCCTCCCATCTTGTTATCCATCTACTACAAAGCTGGATTGTGCTTCCACGCCAAGCTCTCAGCAGGAGCACAAGAAGTGCGTCTGAAACGCTACCTCTCCTAGGTAAAAAACCTTCCTTCATCTCGCCATCAATCCTGTTTCCGGTATCTCCTCCATTCCGACAACCGATGAGCCTTACACAACGGAGGCGGTAGCGTGAGGGTCTCAATCCCGTTTCCGGTATCTCCATCATTCTGACGAACTGCCACGGCGACTACAACCGCATCGAGCTGAAAAAGTCTTAATCCCGTTTCCGGTATCTCCATCATTCTGACCCACTACCACGCTGGATACGGACAAGCGGTCTACGAGTCTTAATCCCGTTTCCGGTATCTCCATCATTCTGACAGCATACCCCAGAATCCCTCTTGCCGAGCGGGGTTTGGGATGTAGCAAGGGTGCTACAAACATGCGAGCGCCTTTTAGAGTCCTCCTTCCGAGAACGTGTCAACCAGAGTTTGCTTATTCTTGCAGAATTCTGCATACATATGCCACTAGCGGCTATCACGATCTCCGCCGTTTGTCAAAAATCGGCTTGTCTATAAGGAATTCTCTGCAAGCCGCAGCCGGCATTGCTAGACTTACTACTGTATGAGAGAACCATTCGAGAAGGCGACAGCGGCATTGGTGGATGCGGCGGGCGGACTGGCATAGTAGGCCCGTAATGGAGAGCGTCGGAGCGGTGATGTTACAAGCGATGATGGCACGTATTGCCCATATATAAGCCAAATTCTCTTGACAAATGGCCGCCAATTCGATAAAATGTTACAAAATTTGACATCCTGCGCCCCCTGAGATAGGGCGGAAAGAGCCCCAGCGGGTGAGGACACCCCTGGGGAGCGGCAACCAGAAGGAGGTCTGGATGCACGAAAAGTCTAGCGCAGACCAGCACCGCGAATCCAGCGAGGGACAACGAGAGTACAGTGAGTGCCGCAACTGCGACGGCACTGGCACCGTTGTCCAGGACGGCGAGTACGACTCGACGAGGGGTGGGCTCGTACAGGCGGTCGTCATGTGCCCAGTGTGCAACGGCGAGGGAACGATCAGCGTCTTCATGTGCCCGCTGCGGAGCATCCGGTGATGCCGCTGTTCGATGAGCGGGACGCCGGACTGAAAGAGGGACCCACGCCGAAAGCGAAGCTGAAGCTGGCGCAACTGGAGCGGGAGAGGGTGCGCCTGATGGAGGAGCTGGCGAAGGTCGCGCAGCGGCAGAGGGCGCTCCAATCGGAGATGCGTCGCGTCGAGCGCGAGCTGAAGAGGGAGCTTGCGGGCGTCGAGGAATACGCGGTCCCAGAGGACCGAGAGCTGACGCTGGAGGACGTAGAAGCCTGGTGCCGGAGTGCCTTCTTCAACATGGCTCATTCGATGCCGCAGAATCCGCATTGCTATTTCGCAAGGAAGAAGGTTCGCCACCCGGATATGTACGAACGTGTCGTGGGCTACGTGCTCGAGCACGGCTACCCGCAGATCTACGGCGGGCGCACATACACTGTTCTGGACGTGCATATGAACAACGGGGAATGGTTCTTGTGGCCAATGACGGATGACCCTTCGGATTCCGAGGTTTTGAATTTGAAACCCTGCTCCATGAAGCCGGAGAAGCAGGAGAGGGCATGAAAGAGACGAACGGGCGCGAGATCTCTGTCGCGCTCTATGACCGCCTGAGCACGAAGCGCCAGGGCGAGGTCGGATACGCCGAGGAGGGGCACCTGCACGAGCTCCGCGAGCGGCTGGCGAAGATGATCCCGCCCCGGCGAATCGTGGAGGAGGTCCCGGACGACCCCGGCGAGAAGCGCTGGATGCAAGACCGGCCCGGCGTCAGGCGCCTCAAGGAGTTGGCCCGCGCAGGCAGGATCGAGGAAATCTGGTCGTGGAGTTGGGAGCGTTACGGCCAGAGCCCCGTACCAGAGCTACTGAGCCTGGAGCTCGGCGAGCACGGTGTCTCCTTGCGTTCCTTGGATGACGGTGGCCAGGGCTTCGGAGGCGAGATCGTACGAGCCGTGCGCTCGGTTATCAGCGGGCAGGACATGCGCGATCGCGTGCGGAAGGCAGCCATGGGCAAGCGGGCGAAGGCGCGGAAGGGGCACGTGCTGGGCGCCGGGCCGAAGCCCCGCTACGGCTTCCGGTGCGTCCGCGACGGGAAGGGAAAGGTGGTCGGCTACGAGTCGCACGAACCCGAAATGCAGATCGTGAGGAGAATCTTTGGGTGGCTGGCCGAGGGCTGCTCCCTGTACTTTGTGCAGACCACACTGGAGGCGGAGGGGGTGCCGGCCCCCCACGGCGGTGACCGCTGGGCCCGCACGACCGCGAAGCGCATCGCCACCGAGGACTGCTACCTCCCCCACACAGGCGACGAACTCGCTGCGCTCGTGGCCGAGGGGCTGCTTGCTGAGGAGGTGTTCACCGACCTCGATCCGGCGGCCGGGCCGTTCGGGATCACCTGGTACGGGAGGACGCGGAGCCGGTACGTCTCGACCCGCTCGAAGCGGCGCAAGGTGCAGGAGGTGCCGCGCGGTGAGTGGGTAGCAATCCCGGTGAGCCTTGAAGGCAGCGGCTTGGAGAGGGCGAAAGTGGAGGCCGCCCGCGCCTCCGTCGCAGACAACAGGGCATCCGCGCAAGTGGGGGACCGCGACTGCTGGGAGCTCAGCAGGGGCTTCCTGCGATGCGGCGCGTGCGGCCGCTCGATGAGCGCCTACCGGCGAAGGAAGGCCAGTGGCGGCGCCCTGCACTACTACAGGTGCCAACCCCCGTCCGCCGCCCACGCGTGCGCGAACCGAATGAGTCATCCGGCGGAGCAGCTGGAGTACGAGGCCACCCGGCTGTTTGAGCAATACGCCGACCGGGGGGTACTGCTGGAGCTCTACGACGAGGCCGTGCTGAAGCAGGAGGAGAAGACCGGCGTCAGCGGCGCCCTCGAGAGACGCACGGCTCTGGCGGGGAGGCTGTCCGAGCTCGACGAGGAGCGGAAGGGTTACCTGCGACAGAACGCGCGGCGTGCGATCTCGGACGAGGAACTAGACGTCATGCTCGACGAGGTGGACGAGCAGCGCAAGGCAATCACCGCCGAGCTCGCCGCCGTGGAAGCAAGAGCCAGCTCGGCGCAGCGGATGCGAGCGGCCCGCAACTCGCTGGTGGCGACCTACAACCCGGTCCACGCCGAGTGGTACGAGGACCCCGACGCCGTGCAGCCGTGGGAGGTGCTCACCCACGCCGCGCCACCGGAGGAGATCCGGCGTGCGTACAGGCGCTATGGAGCCCGCTTCGAGGTCGACGGCGAGGGGACCCTCACGCTGCGGCTGAGCCTGAGCCTCGACGGGAAGGCGTTGCATCCCGAACTCTCACCACGATGAACGAGACGCCGGCACCGTGACGGTACCCCTGGAACTCGCCTGGGTCATCGCCGCGCGCGGGGTCGGCCATGTCGATGACGCGCGTCATGCCCCGCCTCCCGCAGTCCGCTCAGCCTCAGGCATCGGCGCGTCGAGGAACTCGCCGATCATCGAAGCCAGCCACGCGCCGCGCTCCACGAGCGTAGCGTGGGTGGTGCCGGGGAGAATGGCGAGCTGTGACTTCGGGAGGCCGGCCAGGTCCCCCATGACGCCGCCGCCGAGCAGCCGAAACATCTCCACGGCGTGCTCGGGGCGGACGATGTCGGAATCCCCGATGACGAGCAGGGTGGGCGCCTCTATCGCCTCTACGGCATCGGCGGGCAAGTCCTCGATGTTTTGATCCATTCGCGTCTTCTTGGCGAACAACGTGGCGAAATCCCCCGGCCTTGGCGCTATCCGCACGTATTCCTCGTGCCAGGGCGAGCCGTGCATCATCTCGGGCTTCATCTCCCCCAAACCCTCCATCAGCCCCGGGTGGACACCGTCGAGTCTGTAGGTGACCGAGGCGAGCACGAGTTTGCGCACCATCTCCGGGTGCCGGAGTGCAACCCGCACGGCGACGCCGGCTCCCATGCTGAAGCCGAAGAAGTCGGCCTCTTCGATCCCGAGCTGCTGGAGGGCGGCGACGGTGTCGTCTGCCATCTGCTCCATGGACAGCGGGCGATCGATGTCGGCGGTGCGCCCGTGGGCCTGCATCTCGAATGCGATCACCCGCCGGGTCTCGGCGAGTTCCGGCAGGACGCTACCGAACGAGGTGCCGATAGCAGAGAAAGCGCCGTGGAGCAAGACCAGCGGCTGTCCCGCGCCGCGATCCTCGTAGTACATCTCTAGGCCGTTCACGGAAACGTAGTTGCTTTGGGGTTCACCGTTCATATCGTCTCCTTTCTCAGTCGTCCGAGCGCAAGGTCACGGACGTGGCGCTTGGGCGATCGAGAGGGTGTTGCCGTCCGGATCCCTGAAATAGGCGACCTTAGCCCCGCCTTCGAAGGTGGCGATGCCCTTCTCGTCCGTGACAATAGGGCCCTCCTCGTAGCGCTCAAAGGCGACGCCCTTGGAGGCGAGCTCGTCCACGATCCCCTCGACGTCGTCGACACCCCAACCGGCCAGGGTCGCCGTGGACTTGCCGGCGTGCTCCGGCGAGAGGTAGACATGCAACACCGTCCCCTCCGCGCACCTGTACTGTACGTTGTCGCCCGAGTTGATACCCACTGAGAGGCCGAGCTTCCCTTCGTAGAACTCCCTGGCTCTGTCCATGTCCGAGATCGCGAGCCCCGCGGCCACCTTGTACCTGCTCAAGCCCATCGCCTAGCCTCCTCCAAGTCCCTCCCCGAACCAACACCCGCATACCGAGTATGCCCTTGATGCACTCGCTCAGTATGTGTCCTGTCAAGTGTGTAAATTGCCTCTTGCATGGTCCCCCACTCCTAGCCCGCCATCAACTGCGGCTGCTCTGTCACCTCCTCCGTTCGCTCCAGCTTCGCTAACGATCCGGCACTAAAGTAGCGCTTTGCGACCTGCCACTCGTCATGCTGCTCGCTCAGGATCGAGCCTACCAGCCGAATCACCGCCGCCTCGTTGGGGAAGATCCCCACCACGTTGGTCCTCCTCTTGACCTCCTTGTTGACTCTCTCGAGCGGGTTGTTCGACCAGATCTTCTGCCAGTGCTCGCCGGGGAAAGCGCTGTAGGAGAGGACATCCTCCTCTGCTTCATCCATCAGCTGTGAGAGTTTCGGGAAGCGAGTTCGGAAGCCCTCCGAGACTTTGCGCCATTGGTGGTGGGCGCTTTCTGAGTCGGGCTGAGCGAAAACCGTGCGGATGGTCGCTCCCACCATCTGCTGTGCAGCCTTGGGTACCAAAGAAAGGGCGTTGCGCATGAAATGTACCCGGCAGCGCTGCCACGAGGCGCCTTGCACGACAGCTTCGATGGCTTCCTTGAGGCCTCGGTGGGAGTCGCTGGTTACAAGCTTAACTCCGCGAAGTCCGCGGACAACCAAAGAGCGCAGAAAGGAGATCCAAAATGCCCCATCCTCGCTCGGACCCACGTCTAGTCCCAAAACCTCCCGCTCCCCAGTGTTCCCGTTTACCCCCACGGCTATGACCACCGCCGTGGAGGCTACTCGTCCGTCCTGGCGGCTCTTCAGGTAGGTGGCGTCGACCCAGACGTAGGGGTAGGGGCCTTCCAGCGGCCGGCTTCTGAAACGCTCGACCTCCTCGTCGAGCTCCTCGCACAGCTCCGATACCCGGCTCTTGGAGATGCCGCCCATCCCCAGAGCTTTCACTAACTCGTCCACCTTGCGGGTGGATACTCCGTGCACGTACGCTTCCTGAACGACCGCCGCCAATGCCCTCTCGGCCTTCCTTCTGGGCTCAAGGAGCGAGGGGAAGTAGCTGGAGTCCCTTACCCTGGGCACCTTCAGCTCCACGGTCCCCACCCTCGTGTCCCAGGATCGCTCGCGGTATCCGTTGCGCTGTCCCGTGCGCCTGGGATTGCGCTCGTGAGGCGCAGCACCCACGTGCTCTTGGACCTCCATCTCCATGAGCGCTTGAGAGAGCACTCGTACGCCCTCCTTGAGCAAGTCCGCGTCGTGCTCCACCCGAGCCTTGCGCAACAACTCCTGAAGTCCTATCCTCAGCTCATCGGCCATCGTGTCCTCCTTGTCGGTAGATTGGTCTCTTCCGAAGGAACCACACGGTGGCCGTCTTCGTCAACGGCCTCTGCCTTTTACACACTTACGCGGACACTACCCTCGCTCACATCGGCGAACTTCCCAGAACGCCATACAGAAACTGTCCGAAAAGGGGTCTGAGCGACGCTCCGAGGGTGGATTTGGCCGCTATGGGGAGGGCGAAATGGGTCGAATAGGGCCTTCTCGGCGATCCGTGGGGCTAAGTCACAGACGCCTCCGAGGCTTTTCGGACAGTTTCCATGCGAAGTTCGCGGAACGGACCTTAGCGCTCAATCATGGCTACTAGGAACAATCTACAGAAACGTCGAATCTCGGCAAGTGTTTTAGTGCTCGTAGCATCGGGAACATTAGAGACACTGCGTCCTTTTCGGGAAGGAGGACACAGAGATGTACTGGTACAACCCTACAACCCGTGCTTCTAAGAGGGTAGAGGCACCCTCAACGGATGAGCAAGCCATACGGGTGCTTGCGGACACTCAGGACTCCGCAGGGTTCATAAAGGAGTACGGCAAGCTGCGGCGCTCGGGGACGCCGATTGAGCAGGCATTAGTATTAGTCGGACACGAGTTCCGCTTGAGGCAGATGGACTATCAGCTAGCTCTGCGGTATGAGATCTGCTTCGATACAGCAGGGAGAGAATAGATCGTCCGGGTTCGCCTCATATGCTGATGACGACTTTTCCTTGAGCGTGTCCTTCTCCGACATAACCAATAGCTTCAGGGACCTCGCTTAAGGGGTACGTCTTATCGATGACCGGCGTGACCTGGCCGGCCTCGATGAGTTCTTTCACGAGATCTAGATCTTCTATGTTTGGTCGAACCGCCAGGATGCGTATTTTCTTGCCCGTGGTTCCTCTAATCCATGGTCCCACAAGCAAAATCTGCAACATTGTGGCTACAGAACCTCCGGCAAGGAAGTAACTTCCATTGGATCTTAGCGCTCGCTTGTAGGCGAAAACCGAACGATGCGCCACGATATCGAGTATCAGGTCATACTGTTTCCCACTCCTGGTGAAGTTTTCCTGGGTGTGATCGATGACAAAGTCTGCGCCAAGCGAGCGCATAAAGTCCAACTTGCTGGTGTTATCCACCCCAGTCACCTCGGCCCCGTATATTTTGGCAAGCTGGACTGCAAACGTACCGG
The DNA here is from genome assembly GCA_963849745.1 of uncultured Rubrobacteraceae bacterium. GTDB lineage: Bacteria > Actinomycetota > Rubrobacteria > Rubrobacterales > Rubrobacteraceae > Rubrobacter_D. The sequence goes on from CAWKIM010000003.1 coordinate 170,681, forward strand.
CTCCACCGCCTGCGCCATTGATCAGAACCTTTTGCCCCGGTTGGACCTGTCCTTTATCGCGAATGCCCTGCAGGGCGATTACTGCCGCTTGCGGAATGGCCGCTGCTTGCTCGAATGTCATACTGGCTGGTTTTGACGCCAAGGCACTTTCACGAGCACACACGTACTCGGCAAAACCACCCAGGCGCGGCAAGATGTCTCCGAAGACCTCATCCCCTGGTTGAAATCGACTGATGTTTCTGCCAGCCATTTCAACTTGCCCGGCTATGTCCGATCCGAGTCTTTGCTGACGTGGCCTTAGAAACCCGCCTAGGCGGGCATACAGCGGTTTGCCTCTCAGCCCCTCCCAGTCAGATCTATTTACGGATACCGCATGAACCTTGATCAGTACTTCATCGTCCCTAGGAGTAGGCTTTGCTACCTCTTTGAGCTGAAGGGCCTCTGGTGGTCCGTATCTTGTGTAGACAATCGCCTTCATAAGTGTTCCTCCATAACAGTATGTGCCACTTGCTCGACGCTGATTCGGTGTTCGATGTGTGGGAGGTGCATCTCTTGTACTCCATTCCGACCGCTCCTGTGGGAAGCGGTTGCACCCAATGCAACAACAGCACGAAGAGTGGTGCAACCCCCAACTTCTGGGTGATCATCGAAACTCGGAGAAGATCCTTGGACGAAGCTCGCATGAGTGGCCTCCAGGCAGCAGGTCAAGTGTTGATCATCCCAGACCTAGTGCTGGTGCAAGAGCCGTGACATCTGCGCAGCAACCGTGCAGCAACTCGAGTAAACACCCTGAAAACCAGAGCAAAGTGTTCGCGAAAGAAGATCGCTATTTGCAGGGATTCTGCAAGCTCCAGCACGCTCTAGCAAACTATCGTGCTGCCTTCACACGGCAGAGGTCGCTGGTTCGAACCCAGCATCGCCCACTTTGAAGAAGAAGGTACTTGCAGAAGAAACGAAGCCTGAGACGTGGAATTATGAGCAAGCATCAGCTTGCTCTACACCGGTAGTACACCAACGCTGGTTCCTAGTGCCGTCTAACGAAGGTGTTGTTGCACCTTTGCTCTATCTACTGCTACGTTAGGCAATGATCAACCAGCAGAGATCGACGCTATGGCTGCCCTGCTCGATGTGCCTACATCGCACGTCCAACGGGACTAGGATCATGACGGCGTGCTACAAGACGAGGTAGGCGTGGATGGCATTGCTGGGCGCATGTCGGTGACGAGGGTGAGGCCAGCTTCGCTTTCGGTGATCCGCAGAGGAAGCGGCTGAACACGCGCGTTTTTCTGGGGGAGACCAGCGCATCAGTCTCCCCCACTCTAGGCGAACACGGTTTGTAGTCGCCGACCCAGGTTACGTCGCCCGGATCGCACTCGGAAGGCAGCCCATAGCCAACCGCCTCTATCTCCTCCTCGAAGTTCGTCAAGGCGATCGTGTTCGCCCAATTCTCCGCTTGCTCCGGGCCGCGAACGCCCTCCCCCCACCGGGCTTGGTGTTCGAAGCCCTCTAGCGCGTCCGCATCTGCATCGGTGGCCGGGAAGCGCCACCCGAACAGGCACCCGTGGCGGGTCTCGTCCCGGAAGAGCACCTCCAGCATGCTGGCGTCGCTCGGGGCCCGGTACGCGTCGAGCCGGATCTCCTCCACGAGTATCTTCCCCTCGAAACGAAGCCCGTGGTCTCGCTCGATCAGGGATCGGTGCAAAGCCTTCAACACCAAACCTTCGTACTCGTACTTGGTCAGCCTCGGTCCCACTGCACCATCCTACGCTATTCAGCCAACGTCGGGGAAAGAGGGATTCTCCGAAGTTGGACTTCCGTTTCACGCAGTTCTGAGAAGATCGTCCCCCGAAGAAGTGTCCACCTGGCAGATGTGCCTTTAACCTCGTGCTTGCTACAGGAGCAGCGATGTCAAGTTCGTCGGTCCCGACGAGCCCTGCCACTCCGCGAAGAGAGGTCCTGAACCGGATAAGAGGCTTTGCTTGAGAAGGACGAAGAAGTGTATCCTGACGGCGGACGGAGCTCGACCGATGGAGTAGTAGGCAAAAGGACCGGCCAACTTTGACGGAGCAGCACGGAGAGAAAAGGGTCAGGAGCCTTGCGGAGTCCGCGCTCTTCTACGTGGGCATCCCAGCGGCCTTGCTCTACCCGTTAGGCGTCTTGGGCGTGGGCATCCAGATGTCGAAGGACCCCCTGTTCCCCTACTCCCGCCTGGACACGGTGTGGACCGCCGTCTCGCTCGTGCCCGAAAAGGTGGTGATAGGGACGGGCATAAGGCTCCTGTTCTTCGCCTTGGTGTCCACAGCTGTCGGCATTGGGGTGTCCGTGTTGGTAGTTCGGGGTCTCATCCTTCTGGGCAGAGAACCCGCGGAGGCCTCTGCCGTTGGTAAGGGGGGGCCGAGGCGTTGGATGCTCTACCTGCTGTTGCTGATGCCGCTCGCCGTGGTAGGGATATGGACTAGCGTCAGGGTGAGCAACGCCACCGAGCTGGCGTACTTCATCGGGTTCTTCGTGTTCTCCGCCGCGGCAGGGCTCGTGATCGGTTACGTGAGGTGGATTGCCGCCGAGTCGAGCTATTACTTGAGCGTGTTGGCGGTCTATGTGGCGGGCATTGCCGCGGCGGTTTGCCTGGCCGCCACGCAAACGCCTCCGCTCCCGCTCGTGGAGATAAAGGCCGACAGGAACACGACGCTCGCGTGCTCGAAGGTACCCACCAAGAACATGTTCGTGATGCTCGACAGGTCGGACTCGTTCTTATACCTCTATAACAAGGAAGGCTTGCTCAGCCTGCCAGAAGGCAAGGCTGATACCGTGCGCTTCCGAGAGTGCCAAGGTTACTTGGACAGAGACTGACCCCGAGAAGCGGCGTTGCTAACCTCCTAGAGGAAGACTAGGGTAAAGACACTGACGAGAAGCCTCTAGATGTGTATTGCGTGGTTGGATGAGCTAAAACGAGGGCCATCGGTAGTAGTCCCGACCAAAGGAGCACCGGATGACCCAAGCCCAACTCCTGGAAGAAGCGATCACCACCTTGTTTTGCCAGATCGACGACCGCTACCGAATCCTCAACCCGCGCGGATCTCTACGCGTCCCTCAAGAGGCTCTCGGACTCGGAGGTCCTCGCTCTGGCGCTCTTCCAGCAACTGCGGGGGGTGGAATCCGAACCCTCCTTATTGCGCGAGGCCGAACTGACCGAGTTGGGGATCGTGTTGGTGAGCAGCGAAGCCACAAGCAAGCGACCCGGCGTAAGGCAGCAAGTAGAGATCGCCTTTTCGAGCTTGAAGCGAGTTTTTGGTCTCGGCGAAACGTTGGCGAGGACCATTATTGGACTGCGAGCAGGATAGCGGCCAAGATAGCGGCCTACACCTATGCTTTTTACGTCAACCGGATGATGGGCCGTCCTCAAGGGAGGATCAAGGAGTTGTGGTCATGAACCCGACAACACACATCTAGGAAGCCGACGAGGGCAGCGACGTGGACCTGCTGTTGCTCTTGGAGGGACCGGTCGAGGTCGGCAGGGAGATCCGACGCTCCTCCGGAGTGGTGGCTTCCCTTGCCACTCACGCCATCATCGGAAGAAGCAGGTTCTAATGTCGTATCTGACCTGATTGTCGGTGAACAGAGTGTGACCACCAAGTCAAAGGGGAGAAACACGAGGCGATGATCCAAGATCGTTCTCCAGGAAAGAACTGGGCCGGAAACTACACTTACCTGGCGCGGAAGCTGCACCGGCCATCGACGATCGGGCAGGTGCAGGAGATCATCGCCAACGCACCCTGTGTGCGCGTCTTGGGCTCCCGGCACTCGTTCAACGACATCGCCGATTCTTCAGAGCTCATAACGCTTGAAGCCATGCCCATGGACGTAGTTGTCGACCATGCAGCAGAAACGATCTCCTTCAACGCGGCTCTGAAGTACGGCGAGTTGGTACGGACGTTGAACGAAGAAGGTGTGGCATTGCACAACCTCGCTTCGCTTCCCCACATCTCTGTTGCAGGCGCCGTGGCAACGGCAACGCACGGCTCGGGCGAGACGAACGGCAATCTCGCGACCGCGGTCGTTGGCCTGGAGCTCGTGACGTCCGGTGGTGAGATCATCGAGATCTCCAGAGGCGAGCCCGATTTCGACGGCCTCGTGGTCGGACTTGGCGCGCTGGGTGCGGTCACCCGGATCACCCTGGAGGTGGAGCCAGCCTACGAGGTGCGGCAGCGAGTCTTCGAAGGCCTAAGCTGGGAGGCCCTCTTCGGGCACTTCGATGAGATCATTTCGTGCGGCTACAGCGTCAGCATCTTTACCCGATGGGGTGAGACGATCGATCAGGTCTGGGTCAAGAGCCGGGTGACGGATGAGCCCGAGCAGGTAGAGAATGACCTCTTCGGAGCGCCCGCGGCAGAAGTTGACCGGCACCCGATCCTCGGACTCGACGCGGGCTCCTGTACGCCGCAGTTGGGCAGGACAGGCTCCTGGGCCGAGCGCTTACCCCATTTCCGCATGGGTTTTACGCCGAGCAGCGGCGAGGAACTACAGTCTGAGTACCTGTGCCCGCGCCGGTACGCTGTGGAGGCCATAGAGGCCGTGCGCAGCCTCGCAGACGAGATCCGACCGATCCTGCAAGTATCCGAGATTCGCGCGGTGGCCGCAGATCGGCTCTGGATGAGCATGAACTACGGGCAAGACACCGTCGGCATCCACTTCACCTGGAAGCCCGAGCGAGACGCGGTTGAGGAAATGCTCGTCCAACTCGAAAGTGTGCTCGCCCCGTTCGAGGCGCGCCCGCACTGGGGCAAGCTCTTCGATGCGGATGCGGCGACGCTCGCTCCGCTCTATGAGCGCATGTCAGACTTCATCCGTCTAGTCGAGCGGCTCGACCCGCGCGGAGCATTCCGTAATCCGTGGCTGAAAGCCCGTGTGCTTGGTGAGTCATGACGCGCAACTCAGGAGTGGGACTGGTGTCACAGAGAGCCCACATCGCCAGCGTCGGATTGACACAGGGGCAGGTTGGAAAAGTAGAGGTTCGCGAGCACCGCAACGCCAGCGACGATCCGGCTACTGCTCGGGCGGCTAAGTCGACCAGTGTGAAGGATCAATCGGCGGGAATAATGATGCCGTGATCGCCATCTGCTCTCTGGGGCAAACCATCGCTGATCTTGTAGTAGTCGCCCGAATCTTCGACGAACACGTGTATCGCCGTCTCGAGCCCCGTCGGTAGGTCCAACGTGCCGGCCGCGATCGAAACCCGCTCACCGGAAGCAGGCTCCCAAAACAGGTTGGATCCGCAATTCTTGCAGAACCCTCGTCGAGCCGTCTCAGAAGATCGGTACCAGCGTAGCCCTTCGGACTCGGTCAGAACCAAGTCTTCCGGGCGCGTCGCCGTGAACGCCGCGAAGTGGCCACTACTACGGCGACACATCGTGCAGTGGCAATCGACCACGGGACGCAGCGGGCCGCGCACTTCGTATCGGACGGCGCCGCACATGCAGCCACCGGTCCCCCTGGTCTGAGGCGAATCTTCTTCCCGCATCATCCTCCTACGACCGATCTACAAGAACGCTAGATCCCACAGCGTAATCTCCGTCTTCGCCCTTCTCCGTCAAAACGAGGATACAATGTCTTCTTCAGGATTGTATGCGCTGCTTCCTGTGCCCTACTCTGCTTCAATGCCACTGCCCTGCCCAGTGCTCGTTCCGGCGCACAGGATCTAGCTCTGCAGACGGCCTTGTTCGCCTAGAGTAGCTGTTCGACCTCGTCGAGGATCCTTAGCAGTTCCTCCAGCGTGAGGTTGTTGAGATCGGAGTAGCGTCCGTCGATGCAGACCACCGACGGCTGGGTGGAGCTATTCAAGGAAAGCTGAACCCAGCAGACTACGTCTCCGTAGCCCGCAATAGCGGGCAGGCTACAGATCACCAGATGTGGATCGAATTGCTGCACCTCCTCTTTGAGCATGTCAAGCTCAGCGGTGACTACCTCCGTGTGCGGACGCAGTATATGGATACCGGCTGCGATCACCTCCCGGTAGGTACGATAATCGTTCTCCAAACACACCAGTATCCGCAACGCGACTGCTCTCCCGCTGCCACTCCGCCTTTGACGACCATTTCATGATAGCAGTACCGTTGGACGCATAGACAGTCGGTAACTAGTCTGGATTGCAGTCGCAGGTTCGCAACCCGCCGACGAGCTTCTCCACCGCGCTTTGTATCTTCTCGCTCGACTCCCCCTTGTGCAGCACCTCGTCCGCCCCCGCCTCTAGCGCCTGAACGCAGCGTTCCAGGCTTCGATCGCTGACGAGCGCCACCACCGGCAGCCCACGTAGTCGCTCGAGCAGCTCGATCCCGTCACCGTCCGGAAGATCCAGGTCGACGATCGCACAAACTGGCTCTTCCTCAGCGTTGCACAAGGTACGCCGTGCCTCAGCTATCGAGGCAGACTGGACATTATCCAAGCCCGTTCGCCATTTGAGCAAGAGCGCCAGGCCCTCGCGAAACAAAGCGTGGTCTTCGACAAGCAATAGCCACTTCATCTCTGTAACACCTCCGGATCGCGTGTGTACGACTACCTCCTTGCCTTCCTTACTACTGTCTCGCAGCTTCGACATAGGGTCACATTCAGCATCGTCGTGAGTGTGATAGTCCGCTGGCAAACAAGCTCGCCTCGAAGGCAAGCTGTTGCCGGTGTGGCGAGACAATCCCCTAGCCCTCCGAGCTGAGCTAGACATGTCCGCCTTTCGACGGTTCTGCTGCCTCGGAGAAGCCCTCTGGTTTGCACCCTCGACCCTGGCGACTGGTTCCTCTCCCTAACGATGTCACAACTAGTGTTATGCCTCCAAGGGGACCGATAAATACGCAAGAACCCAGCTTTTGCAAGTAAATGTCTATCCGGTTCGCCCTCGTGTCACTTGTGAATGAATTCAACCCTCACGGCGAACGAAGAAAGTCATGTGGGAGATGCGACTAACTCGCCATGCTGCTATAGTTTCACCCACAACATATGAGGGCATCAGCCATAGTATGGCGTAGAAACCGAGAAATCCGCCCCGTAATTATGAACACCAAAGGCGGATGGAGCTAGTAGTGTAACCGGCTATGAGAAAGCGTTGAGAAGATGGTAGGTAGACGGTCTCTTGTGGGGAAGAAAAAGTCTCTACCATTCACGCAATGGCGAGCCGTGAAGGGGACGCTTGTCCTGACGCTCTGCCTGCTAATGCTGTCGGGTGCCGCCAGTCGCGCGCAGGCTGCTTGCGGACCGGGGGTCTTCGTTCCCCAGCAGGTCATCGTCAAACTGAATCCGACCCAAGGAGCTACGGTCGGGCAGATCAACGCCACCTACGGATCGACCACACTCGAGACCTTCCCGGACAGCACGGACGTCTACCTGCTCAGGCTGCCGACCGGCTCGGGTGTGACGGCGACGGTTAAACAGATGGCAAATGACTCGCGACTGCTTTACGCCGAGCCCAACTTCTTTGCCCAGTCGCCCGAGGGAGGTGCCCGCCACAGGGCTTTCGGCGTCAGCGATGTCGCGCCAACTTCCCAGGAGTACGCGACCCAGGCGCTGGGCCTTGTGAGCGCGCACGCTATCAGCCAGGGCGAGGGCACCAAGGTAGCCGTCTTGGACACCGGCGCGCAGCTCGACCACCCGGCGTTGAAGGCTAACTTCGCGGGCACCAAGCGCTACGACTTCGTGGAAGGCGACGAGAACCCTTCAGATCGACCGGCCGGCAGGGACGCGGACTGCGACGGAGACAAAGACGAGATGGTGGGCCACGGCACGCACGTGGCGGGCATAGTCGACATCACAGCCCCCGCGACGAAAATAATGCCGCTCCGGGTGTTAGACACGGAAGGCTACGGTAATGTCTTCACGATAGCCAAGGCGGTCCACTTCGCCACGCATAACCGTGCGGATGTTACCAACCTCTCCCTCGGCTCTCCGAGCCGATCTAAGTTGCTCCAGGAGGTTATCAAGGACGCCGCGGCAAACGGCGTCCTGGTCGCCGCCGCCGCGGGCAACTCGAACAGCTCCGTGGCGCATTACCCGGCTGCCGGAGATGGCGTCGCGGCCTCTGCAGACGGGCTTGTGGCCGTGACCTCGGCAAACATGTACGACCAGAAATCCGACTTCGCCAACTACGGGAGGTGGGTGGACATCGCAGCGCCGGGCGAGGGCATCCGGAGCGCCTTCCCGGTCAGCAAGTACGCCTACTGGAGCGGCACCTCGATGGCGACGCCCTTCGTCTCCGGCCAGGCGGCGCTCATACACGCGGTCTACGGCACACTCGACCCTACGGGCGTAGAAAATAGGATGCGCTGCACCGCCCGATCGCTTCTCGCGACAGACCCGGTTTACGCTGCCATGTTGGGCGCCGGCCGCGCCGATGTGGGCGCGAGCCTCTCTCCGACCACTTGCTCCTAGGTCGATGTACCGTTAGATTCTCGGCGAGCATGTACGACCGAGGAGGTTTGCATACACGCACGGAAGAACATGCAGGCCGCGATTAGGTTAGACCGAGACCTCATTCTGGACTGCCGCAGCGGCGATCTCGGCGCGTGGCAAAGCTTGCTCGACAGATACGAGCGGCTTGTGTTCTCCGTGCCGCGAAGATACGGGCTATCCCGGGAGGACGCCGCCGACATCACGCAACTCACCTTCACCATCTTCTTTCAGAGCATGGATACTTTGTCAGAGGACAGTACCCTGGGCGCGTGGCTTACCACCGTAGCCCGACGCCACACCTGGCGTCGGCTCGACCGGAAACGTCGTGAGGAGGCTGGTTGGTACGGGAGTTCGAGCGAGAAGATCCCGATGTTGGAGGACACCGGCACAGAAGATGTTGAGCGTTGGGAATTGACAGAGTGGTTAGACTATGGACTATCCCTTGTTGGCAAGCCTTGTCGGGAGCTCCTGTCCGCCCTTTACCTGGATCCGAAGCAGCCATCTTACGCCGAGGTTGCTGCCAGTCTAGATATGGCTGTCGGTAGTGTGGGGCCCACTCGGATTCGCTGCCTGAAGCGTTTGAGGCGGGTCTTGGGTGAGTAACAGGGGCAAGAACCGGGGCATAATCGGTCGTATCGACACACGATCCTCTCGTCTGCGCACAGATTGGTGTACTTTTGGGCGCATCGGTAGGCATTCACAAAGCAAGGGAACATGAGGACGCCTAGGAGGTAGCCATCTAGTGCCCGGTCCTAGAAAGAGGATAGTCTTCTCCCAGCTCGTCGACTGGGTCGAGGGCCGTCTGCCAGAGAAAGAGGCACGGGCCGTCGAGGAGCAGATGGTGGTCGCCGACAGTGCGACGCTCGCCGACGTCGCCTGGCTGCGCAAGTTCGCCAGGGCCACGGAGGAAAGCGTCCTCGAATCGCCGCCTCAAGAAGTGAGGAGCGAGTTGATTGCTCGCTTCAAAGGGCACGCGGAGGGTCAGCGGCCGCCCGGGCTACTGAAACGCATCGTGGCGACGCTAACGTTCGACGATGGTTTGCGACCGGCGATGGGCGTAAGGTCAGTGGGCGCGCAAGGGACACGCAGGCAACTCGTGTACTCCGCGGACGCTCTGGACGTAGCCCTGAATATACTGCCACGCGCCCGCGACAAGAACTTAGACCTCAACGGTCAGGTCTTGTCCCACAGCGACGCGGAGCTCGGATCCTTTAGCGTCCAGCTGCTGCAGAGCGAGACCGAACGCGCCATAACCGCCACCGACGACCTGGGCGGTTTCGCTATCGAGTCCATACCGCCCGGAGTGTATGAGCTCGTCCTTAGCTCCGAGCGGGTCGAGGTTTCGATCAAGCCCGTCGAATTGAACGTGTAAGACGTGACCCCCGTCTCCGACCAGAAGGTCGACGCCGGGTTCGTTGAGGAGCTGCTCGCCCTGCCGACGTTTGAGCAACGATCAGCGTACTTGCACACCGCAGGTCTGCTAAACGCGGAAAGCTTGGAGAGGCTGCTCGACTTCACCGAGCGGTTGGTGCACAGCGATCCCGGCAAGGCGCATCGGCTGGCCGCACTTTGCGCAGACCTAGCGGGCCGAGCCGCCGCACCCGCCGCCGTGCCGCGTGCCTCCTACATTCGCACTCAGACATACCTGGCTAACGGCGAGCTCGGCGCTGCACTGAGCATGGCCGAAGCTGCACACGCAGGGTACGTTGCTTGCGGCAAGAACCTGGAGGCGCTGCGCACGCACGTCGGTCGGATGTCCGTGCTCCTCGAGCTAGGGCTCTATAGGGAGGCACTCGACGCTGGGCAAGTCGTTCTCGACGCCCTCAATGGCACAGGTGAACTCGGGATTACACCCACGCGACAGCAGTCCGACATGCTTACCGCGCTCGTGCACCAGAACCGCGGCGGTTGCTACGAATACATGGGTCTCTACGAAGAAGCGCTCGTAGCGTACGCCGCGGCAGAAGAGCGCTACCGGGCCCTCGGCATGACCGAACGCCTCGGCGAGATCCTGGACAATCGAGGTGCTATCCTCCTACTCCTCGGCCGGGGTAAAGAAGCCCTTGCAGCCCACGAGGCGGCTGCAGCCATCTTTGCCGCAGCCGGGCTTACCCTGTCTCACGCCAAAGCTCTCAGCAACATCGGGGAAGCGAACCGGCAGTTGGCAGACTACACGCACAGTCTCGACGCTTTCGAACAGGCGCGTCGCCTGTACGATTCTCTCGGTGCGCTCGCGGATAAGGGCTTGCTCTTGATCGACACAGCAGGCGCATACCTGGAACTCAACCTGTACGACGAGGCGCTCGCAGCGTACCAGAAAGCCCATGCCTTGCTGCGCGACACCGGGATGGTCCACGATCGTGCGCGGGCGCTTTGGGGCATCGGCTCAACGTTGATCGCTAGCTCGGAGTTCGAAGAAGCCGAGACCACACTGGTCGAAGCCGCAGATCTTTTTGCGGCGGCCGACAATGCGCCGTTGCTCTCGGGGGTGATGCTCGAACAGGCCGCTCTTCAGGAGGCGCGCGGGGAACATGGAGCGGCCGTCGCAACCGCGAGGCGGGCACTAAGCCTCGTCTCCGAAAGAGACTGGTCAGTGCAACGCGTCTACGCGCATCTGCGTCTCGCCGACTTGCTACTCACGGACACTTCCGAAGCAGAGTCGCACCTTCTAGAGGCAAGCCGGCTGGCCGAACGTCTGGCTCTACCGCACCTGCGCTACCGGCTGAACGAGCGACTCGGTAGCTTGCGACGACTGCAAGGTCGCGATGAGGAGGCGCGTGTGCTGCTCGAGGCGGCGGTCGACGAGATCGAACGCCTGCGTGGCACCGTCGCCCACGAGACGATGCGCGCTTCCTTCCTGCGGGACAAGACCACCGCCTACGAGGAGCTATTGAAGCTACATCTCGCAAGGGGGGGCGAAAAGGGCTCGCACAGCGCCTTTGCCATCGCCGAACGTGCCAAGTCGCGTGCCTTGGTGGACTTGCTCACCGGGGTCGTACAGGGATCGGCAACTCCGGCAGATGACGCGGTGGAAGGGCGGATCCGCGATTTGCAGTCGGACCTGAACGTGACCTATAGTCGAATGTTTGGCGGCACCGACGACGATGGGCAAGGGAGGCCTCTCCCTGACCTGCGGGGGCGCGCCGTCGAGCTCGAAAGGGAGATCAGCCAGCTGCGCCTGCGCGCTGCCGCAACGTCAGACCTATTCGCGCCTCCAGAGGCGTCGGATAGCTTGCAGAATCTCCCGTCCGACGTGACGTTGCTTGCCTACCACCTTGTAGGCGATGAGATCGTGACGTTCTTTCAGGGACAGGGCGACATCCGGGTCGTGCGGAACCCTGGCTCAGCGGCGAAGGTTGCGCGTCTCGTGCAGCAACTCGACGTGCAGTGGGATCGGTTGGGTACGGGTAAAGAGTTCGCAGAGCGGCACATGACGTTGCTCGAGCGGTTGACGCAACGGGTGCTGACTTCGCTATACAAGGAGCTAATGGAGCCGCTAGAGCCACTCCTTGAGGAAGCCTTGAAGGGGGCCTCTGACAGAAGGGTAGCGTCGCGCAAACTCGTCGTCGTTCCCCACGGTCTGCTGCATCGGGTGCCGTTCCACGCTCTATTCGATGGCGGATCGTATCTTTTGGAGCGGTTCGAAATCTCCTACGCCCCAAGTGCGAAGGTTTACTCGCTCTGCCAGGGGCGAATTCCACGAGGTTTCGACAATGCCCTTGTGCTGGGCGTGGCCGACCCCTCGATCCCGGCCGTGGCAGAGGAGACGCAAGCCGTCGTTCAGCACCTCCCAGCTGCCGAGTTACTGAGAGACCAGCAGGCCACCGTGGAGACGCTGCGTTTGAAGGTGCCTGGTTGCGGCGTCTTGCATCTGGCATGCCACGGCATGTTTCGGGTGGACAACCCCATGTTCTCATCGCTGAAATTAGGCGATGGTTGGCTGGCGGCCAGCGACGTCATACAGCTTGATCTTGCGGGCGCCCTCGTCACCTTGAGTGCCTGCGAGTCGGGGCGCAATGAGGTCTACGCTGGCGATGAACTCATGGGCCTGACACGGGCGTTCCTCGGGGCCGGCGCGACGACGCTCGTGGCCAGTTTATGGCTCGTGCAGGACGAGACGACGGCGAGATTAATGGAGGAGTGGTACGAACACCTGAGCGAAGACGTCGGACCGGCGACAGCCTTGCGCAACGCCCAGCTCGCGCTCAAGGATAGATACCGACACCCGTATTATTGGGCACCATTTGTACTGATAGGCCGGCGATGACGCTACCGCTGCCTCGCATTCTTGGCGCCGGACGCTTCGTCTTCAATCGGTCAGAAAGGTTCGTAGTAGGTGCGCATCGAGAGGCTAAGAGCAGATGCAAGCCTGGGCGGTCATCTGCTGCTCCGGGAGATTAGCTCATAGATCCGGTACTCGTCGGCGAGATACTTGCGTAGCTCGCGCTCGCATTCCCCGGATAGCTCGTAGGGCATCTTCGGCGAGACGTTTGAGCGGCCCACCTCGACATCCTCGCCCACCTTTTCGCAGAGGAACTCGATAAGTAGGTCGAGCCGCTCGTAGCGGAAGATGCGGTCGATGCCATGCTGTTTGGGTCGAGCCTTAACCATCTTTGCCTGACGGCCCACGCGGGCGAACCCATGCGTGCCGTTGATGTATGCTCGGGCGAACTCCTCGAATGAGACGTTACCGGTATAGTTCTTATGGGCGCGGTGAGAGGGGTCTGCTATCGCTTCGCGCGAGCGGTAGCGCCACCAGCTGTGTAGCCAGTCTATGGGCTCACGGAAGGCGCAGACCACCTCGTAGGATTCTCGCGGCCAGCCGCTCGCGGCGAGAAACGGGGCTAGAAAACGCTCGAACCTCGCATATCGGGTGTGCTTTAGCTGCGGCGAGTTCTTTTGCACGATCTGGGCGTATGGCCCGAATGCCGACTCTATGGCCGTGGATCCCGTCTTGGTCATGGCGAGGAACACGAAGCCGCGGGCCGGTGCAATGAGCATGCGCGCCACTTTAGCAAAGTAGGTCTGAGATTGTTTGTTGTTGCGTTATCCGCCCGGTATCCTGCGGGGCTGGGCCAGGGCACTGTACCAGGGGAAGCGCCTGCGGGCGTCTTCGGGTGGGCGGCGTTCGTCAAGTATCTCGAAGCCCGCGTGCGTGAGCATGGCGCGGAGACAGTCAACGGTGAAATGCCAGACGCCGCTACCACCGCGAATACTGGTGAGCCCTTCGGCCGTGCGGTCTTCACGAACTATGAACTTTGCCCAGTTGCCCGCTCTGGATAAGACATGCGAGGTTTGCATTATGAGGCGCTCTCCGGTCAGCTCGCCGATCTTGGTTAGCACGTAAGGAGGGTCGGCTATGTGGTAGAGACCACCCAGCGCGATGACCACGTCGAAGGGTTCGGAAAAGAGAGTGTCTAGCTCGTATACGTCCCCGGTCATGAAGTGGAAGGTGCAGTGGACCTTGTCCTCCAGCGTACCGGCCAGAAAGCGGGCGCAGTCCACGCGCTCTTGGCTGAAGTCTACGCCGACCACTTCCCTGGCGCCCGCTAGCGCGGCCTCCACCGAAAAGGCTCCGTTGGCACAGAAGAGATCTAGCACTCGTTTGCCTTTGACCTGACTTCTGATCCAGGGAGACACCAGCCCACGCTTCATCTCATTGTTTGCTTCCAATTTCTTCGAAGACGGATGACGTGGCGAAGTAGCGTTCGTGAAATCGACGGAAGTGAACCATGACTCAGCAGATAACCGTGACATGTAAGCCTTCTGCTCTGCCGTTAGTTCTACGTCTAGCTGGTAGGGCATGAGTCGCACTCTAACAGATCGCATAAGGCGGTGGTTGCCGGGATACTTCGCTGACCTGCTGGGATGGTAAGCTCACGATCCACACCGAGCGTTTAGTTGCGCGACGCATGGCTGTGGTACGGTTGGTAGGAAGTGTCCTGCCGATAGGCACGCTGGGACACCGTTGGCTTGCCCCCGCTCCACTACAGGTTCTTGAAATACCTGGCTATGGGCAGGAGAACGTAGCCGGCTTTCTCGTAGGTGCGACGCGCTGCGGCGTGTCCGGGGTCTCCTCCCGTCTCGACCATAGCTACCTTCATCCCAGCGTCTTCGAGCCTGCCGAGCGCGAACTCGGTCAGGGCGGTTCCGATGCCGCCATCCTGGTAGTCGGGGTCGACGGCCAACATGGATATCTCGCCCATGGTGCGCTCCGGATGATGGAGCTCGATCGCCACGAAGCCGACGACGATCTCGTCTACCTCGGCGACCCAAACCCGCGCCCTATTCGCGGTGCAGACGTTCTCCACCGCACGCCGTTGATCCTCCTGCCAGTCAGGATGCATGCGCCTGAAGATCTCAGGCCCCAATACTCGCTCGAGCGACGCGAAGACCGGCGCCCACGCCTGCAGCGAGAGGTCGACCACCGCCTGGGCATCTCGATCGTCGAACGGTCGAATTCGCGGCTGGACAGAATCCATCCCCCGACACTAACAGAAATCGCAACCAGGCGGCCGCGATTCTAAGCGAACCGCGCTTGCGCTATGATGCGTGGTCTGAGAAAGGTTTGGCCCGAGAGCAAGCGCGACAGGAGAGGCCGGCGTGAGCGCGACCGGCGGTGCGAACGAGGATCGACCGAGGTCCGCAATCGATGAGACGGCACTAGCGCACCAGGTGCACGAGGCTTGGGAGAAGAAGGCCGCCTTCTGGGACGAGAAGATGGGCGAGGGCAATGCCTTCCAGAGGGTGCTCATCGGTCCCGCAACAGAACGGTTGCTCATGGTGCTACCCGGCGAGACGGTGCTCGATGTCGCCTGCGGCAACGGTGTCTTCGCGAGGAGGCTTGCGGAACTCGGGGCGAGGGTGGTAGCAGTGGACTTCAGCGAAAAGTTCGTCGAGTTGGCCAGGTCCCGTACCGAGGAAGCGGGATACGGCGACGCCGTAGAGTACCTGGTCGCCGACGCGACCGATGAAGAGCAGATGCTCGCTCTCGGAGAAGAGCGTTTCGACGCGGTGGTCTGCAATATGGCGCTGATGGACATGCCGGCTATCGACCCCTTGATGCGCGCCCTGCGCCGCCTTCTAAAGCCGAAAGGCCGCTTCGTCTTCTCGGTGCAGCACCCGGCCTTCAACTCCAACGCGGTCAGGTTGGCACTGGAAGTGGAGGACAGGGATGGCACCCTGGTGGAGACTTACTCGGTCAGGGTGACCGGTTACCTACACGTACCACCAGGGAAGGGCGCGGGGATGCCAGGGGAGCCTGTCGCGCACCCGTACTTCCACAGGCCCTTGAGCGAGCTGTTCGGGGCTTGCTTTAGGGCCGGCTTCGCGGTGGATGGCTTGGAGGAACCCTCCTTCGCAAAATCCGAGGACGGTTCAAGATCTACCGCAACATCGCTCCCTTGGGAGAGTTTCGTGGGGATTCCACCCGTGCTCGTCGTGAGGTCGCGACCGACCTAGAGTCGGGTACCAGGCGAACTTGATCCAGATCTATCTCACGCACAGACTTCATGAAGCAGATACCTGAGGACCCCTCTTCACTGGCAAAGTTCAGGAGGATTGTCCGTCGCGACCGTCATCTCCCGCATCGGCGACGACGTAGCGCACGGGCCTGGTGCGTTTCGCGACCATTTTCTCTTCTAATGCTTTGGTCAGCCAGGTCTGCGCCTGTCTAGAGCCTACGTCGAGGAGCTCTGCTACTTTCTTGATGCTCTGTGGCTCTCGCAAGTGATGCAGCATTACAGGCAAGACGGCTTCGTAAGCGGTTGCGGGGAGAGGGGGAGGCTCACGTCCAGTTTCAGGGTCGTCGAGTGGACGCTCAGATGTAGCACGAGGATCCTCGTCTATTAGCTTCTCTTGAAACGGTTCGGCGGCTCTCGAGGAGAAGTGAGCCTTTGTGAGTTCGTCTCTGAGATTCTTCCACGGGCGCTCGGGGAAGGGTAGTGCTCCTCTCTCGATAAGCTGACGGTTGCCTTCGGGTACTTCCTGGCCTCCTGCCCACACGAACACGGGTTCCCTGGCTTTGATCGCGTCGATGGCCCCTTGCCACGTGCCGCCACTGCCGGAGGACGAGCTGGCTACCAGTCCGAAGTCTGCGAGGTTGTAGATGTATCGGTTGCGGCGCATGGCGTGCCCGACGTTGAAGCCGCTGCCTGGATCGTACGGTGAGATCAGCGCCAGCGTGCCATCCTGTATGGCACTACGATACTTGCCTCTAGTAGCTGTTCGGGCGAGGTCGTTGGCGAGCATGCCGACGGCGCTCCCGCCTGATGCCAGGGCTGCGATCATAGCCTCGTTGTCGACTCCACGCGCTCCGCCGGAGACCACTTGAATTTCCTGCTCGGCGCAAGCGCGCGCTACGCTGCGTGCAAGATCCAACGCTTCCTCACTCGCCTCCCTGGAGCCCACTATCGCCAGCCCTCCGCCGGACAACAGGACAGGGTCTCCCGCGCCGTAGAGTACTGGCGGTGCCTGAGATCGCTTTCCGCGGCCTTTAAGCCGCTGTGGGTAACGGTCGTCGCTCCTGCTCAGGACCCACAAACCCTTGTTGGTCCAACCTTCCACTGCCAAAGCCAGGGCGACTCCCCGCTCCAGGAGTTCGCTGAGACGTTGCGCAGGCAAAGGCGGGCCTTCTGCGAGCACCTTCTGTCGTCCTTCCTCTTCGAGCAAATCAGCCGGGCGAAGACCTTGTCTGTGCAGCCACACTGCCACATGGTTGTACTCGGAGTCGCTCAGGGGGGTCACACCATCCCGCGAGCGGCCGAACCTGCCACAGAGCAGAAGCACGGCCTGCGTATCCGGACTGGGTAGCTGGCTGGAAGCGACCTGCGGAATGCTCACGAGTCTCTCTTTCCTGTCTCCGCGAGAGCTAGAGGGAACACTTGCCCTGAACCTGCCAGACGCAGATGGGCGGTTACCACCGTGAAAGTCCAGCGGGAGTCGACCATGTCGTCTACCAGGAGGACCGGAGCGGAGCGTGCCCGGTGGTTTTCGACCTCGAAGGCATCCCTTAGATTATGGGCCTGCTGGTAGCTATTTTCCATACCCTTTTGCGACTGTGTCGAACCTCGCATGCGTACGCAGTCAACAAACGGGAGCCCCAGGGTCGCAGCGAATCGACGGGCGAAGTCGGGGACGAGTTGTGGGTGCCTCGAAGAGGGAACGCAAGTGACCCACTCGGGCGAGGGCTCAGGCTGCCAATGCTCCTCTATCATTTCAGCCGCGGCATTAACCAGGCGCTCCGAGAAACGACCGTCTGTTTGCTTGCCCTGGCGTACCAACTCTCCCCAACCGTCATCGCCCCAGAGGCACAGCGCCCGGCCTTCTTCGGCGCGTAACTGCTCGGAGATCTTACCTTTCCAGCCGAGGTTGGCGAGCGCGTCGGCCGGCCACTGTTTGCGGGGATCTATGTTCCTGTAGGCGTGGCGGAGGAAGAGTGCTGCTCGCTCCACAAGATCTCGAGGGTAGGTCTCGGGGATCAGGGGCTTACCCCGACACACGGCGCAGCGCCCACAGGCGGCGGGGGCAGGGTCGTCCAACTCCCTGGCCAGGAAGAGCATAAGACACTCTTTGCTCTCCATATACTCGGACATGCGATCCTGCTCCCGGTGTCGAAGGACCGTAAGGCGGGAGATCTTCTCCGTATCAGGCCTATAAGGGACGGGATTGGCATGCCAGCGAGAACCGCTCTTGCTCGCTGGCGCCGGAGACTTCACCAGGAGACTCTTGAGCGTTTTTTCGATCTGGGCTCCTGTCAGGTTCACTTCCCTCTCCAGCTCGCGCCTGGTGAGGCCATCTTCCGACGCCTGGAGGGCATCGAGCACCTGACGAGCGTGGGCCTCAGGAGGGAAGGCTGTGCGTATGAAGTATTCCGTTATCTGCTGGTCTTCGTCGCCGCCGAGCAGGACACCATAGGCGCGGTCGAGCGCTCGGCCCGCGCGTCCAACCTGCTGATAGTAGTGGATCGCAGAGCCGGGTCGTTGGTAGTGGATCACGAAACCAAGATCTGGCTTGTCGAAGCCCATACCGAGGGCAGTGGTCGCAACGAGAGCCTTGACCTGATTGGCGAGAAGCTTCTCTTCGAGATCCTCGCGCTCTTCAGCGTCGAGACCACCCCAGTATGCGTAAGCGTCTATGCCACGCGACCTCAGCCATTCCGCGACGTTCTGGGCATCAGCGATGGTAAGCGCGTAGATGATTCCGCTGCCGGGTAACTGGGGTAGCCAACGCGCGAGCCAAGCCATCCGGGATGACGCTCTAGGGAGGGAAATGTTCTGTAACCGTAGGCTCTTCCTGACGAGCGGGCCCCGCACCACCCGAAGGTCTGCGCCAAGCTGGGCCACCACATCGGTGACCACGCGGTCGTTGGCTGTGGCTGTTGTTGTCAGTACTGGTACGTTGGGCGGTAGGGCCTGCAAGATGCGGGTAACGCGTTGATAGTCGGGCCGGAAGTCGTGGCCCCAGTCGGAGATACAGTGGGCCTCGTCCACTACGAAGAGCCTGATCCTCTCCGCCATCGGCAGTAGTGTGCGCTGCAGAAAGTCGTCGTTGGCGAGTCGCTCGGGAGAGACCAGGAGGACATCTACATCGCCAGAGCGAATCCGTTCCTGTACCCGCAGCCAGTCATTGTAGTTGGATGAGTTGATGGTGGCGGCACGGATCCCAAGGCGCTCCGCAGCCCGGATCTGGTCCCGCATCAGGGCGAGCAGGGGTGAGATGAGTAACGTCATGCCTCGCTCTGGCGTCCGCTCGCGCATAAGGCGGGTGGTCAGGAAATAGACCATGCTCTTGCCCCATCCGGTGCGCTGCACGACGAGCAACTTCGCCCTCCTCAAGAGCAAGTCCTCTATTGCCTCCCACTGCCCTCGCCGAAACTCCGCCGCTGGATCATCGACGGCCTGTCGTAGAAGCTTCAGCGACCTCTGCTCGAGAGTGCTGCTCATACGTAGTCTTGCTCGCCTATTCGGTCGAACTCCGATGCGGCAATTCGCGCAGCGCCTCCCTCGTTAGTGACCCGTCCAATGAAGACATCATACGCCCCGATGCCATGCCCGAGGAGCCTCTGGCTAGGGCCTGTGAGCGACCAGCGGGAAGAATGGGAGCGTTTCGAACGGTGTGTGTCGCCAGCACGGTCTTTCTCAGGGTCCTGGTAGCGGCTCGCGCAGGACGTTTCCTGGCAGCACGCCTGTCGGTGCGCCTTCTGCCCACACCGTTCGACCGGCTACGAATACCCTGCTGATGCCCTCGGGGATTCGTTTGGGATCGTCGTAGGTCGCGGTGTCGATAAAGCGTGCGGGGTCGAGAAGCACGATGTCGGCGCGCAACCCCGATCTGATCCGTCCGCGATCTGCCAGACCGATACGATCGGCCGCCCTGGCAGTCATCCGTGCCACGGCTTCTTCTATGGGGATCAACCGCTCCTTCAGGGCGTACCTCCCCAGCACACGGGCCGCCGTGCCGTAGAGACGGGGATGCGGGCGATCCCCGAAGATCCCGTCCGAACCGACGAGTTGCAGAGGATGCCGGAAGATGGTGCGCACGGTCTCCTCGGTGGCGTAGTGGTCGATCATCGTAACGTCCAGGTCTGTCTCCCCAAGCAGGTCCATGGCCGCGACGAACGGATCACAGCCCCGTTCCTCACCAATCTCTGCGAGCGTCTTGCCGACGTCATCTGCGCGTTGGTCTGACGCATGCGTGACGACTATGTCTTCGGCTCCGCAAGCCTTGTACACGTTTTCCCAGCCGGGCAGACCCTGCTCGATGTCCCGTTGCATCGCTTCGCGTCGATCCTGGTCCGCGAGGCGGGCGAGGGTATCGGAGGGACCTCCTTCTTGCGCCCAGGGAGGCAGCAGAGCAGACAGCACGGTGCTGCCGGCCCCATAAGGATACTGGTCGAAAGTAATGTCGATGTCGGCGCTGGCGCGTTCGAGAAGCTCGAGCAGCGGCTCTACGAGGTCCGGGTTGCCGACCACCTTGAGGTGCGAGAGATGCAGGGGTGCCCCCGAGCGGCGTGCGACATCAACCATCTCGCCGACCGCCTCCAGCACCCCGTCCGCTTCGTTGCGCACGTGCGGGACGAGCGGCGCCCCGAACGGCGCGGCCTCCCCGGCGAGCTCGACCAGTTCCTCGGTCCGCGAAAAGGCGCCGGGCATGTAGATCAAACCGAACGAGAACGTGCGGGCCCCGGCCTCGAGGCCCAGGCGCACCTCTTCTCTCATCCTCCGAAGCTCCTCTCGGCCGGGTTGCCGGTTGGCGCCGCCCATGACGAAGTCGCGCACCGCGTTGTGCCCGATGGAGGGCACGAGCGTGAGCGCAGGTCGCGTGCCGGCCAGCGCATCCAGGTACTCCGCAAACGTCGACCACGTCCACCGCTCGGGACCCGCACCTTCGAGCGGCCGCAAGTAATCTCGCCGGGCCTTCAAGCGGTCTTCGGACACGGGAGCAGGAGCGAGGCCATCGGGGTTGATCAGCTCGGTAGTAAAACCCTGCGCGACCTTGGGCTCGAGCCGCGGATTCCGAAACGACTCCAACGCCGTATGGGCGTGCATGTCGATAAACCCAGGGCAGAGCATCAGCCCGGCGGCGTCGAGTACTTCCCCAGCGGTCTGCGTGGGAAGGCCGGGTTCGACCGCCGAGATTCGGCCGTCAGCGACGCCCACGTCGGCTCGGAGCGCAGGGCCGTCGCCGGGGAAGACCTGGGCTCCTCTTATCAGAAGGTCAAACGACACTGTCTCACCCCCTGCTCGAGGCCGTCCCAGCGTTCCTCGCCCCCTGCTCCGGCTTCGTGATCGGCGCCTGCCATCGCACCACAATGGTACAGCATCCCAGAGTGCCAACTACCCGACCCCCGATCGGTTGCCCACACGAAATCCTCTCCTCCGTAAATCGGGGCGTGGAATCGGATCTGGGGTAGGGAGCCGTGACGAATGGTGCTGTTCTTCCAGGCATGCCACCTTCGGCGTTGGCCGATCTCCGGCACTGCTGCTACTGTGTGGGGCATGCTGGTGACGCGTTCGCGGCTCGCTCGAGATCTGGAGATGCTCGGACTGAGGTCGGGCGGGGCGGCGATGGTCCATTGCCGGATGAGCGCGCTCGGCCACGTTCTCGGCGGCGCAGAGAGCGTCGTGCGCGCCCTGCTCGACGCCCTGGGGCCGGAAGGCACCATCATGGCCTACACGGGCTGGCAGGACGCACCGCCCGACGATCTCGACGCCCTGGACGAGGAGACGAGGCGCGCCTACCTCGAAGAGCACCCGGCCTACGACCCGCGCGTAGCCCTCTCACGGCGCGACCACGGGCGGGTACCGGAGGCGCTGAGGACCTGGCCGGGAGCGCTCCACAGCGGGCACCCGGAGGCGGGCGTGGCGGCCTTGGGCCCGCTCGCCGAGACGCTCACCGCCTCTCACCCCTACGATGGCGCTTACGGAGCGGGCACGCCCTACGCCAGGCTCGTCGAGCTTGGCGGCCAGGTCGCGTTGCTTGGCGCGCCGCTGAACTCCGTGACGCTCGTGCATCACGCCGAGGCTGTGTCCTTGGTCCCGGGCAAGCGCCGCGTCAGCTACCGTTACCCGGTCCTCGAGGACGACGAGCGCGTCTGGCGGATCTTCTCCGACATCGACACTTCGGAGGGCGCCTTGCCCTACGAGCACATCGTGGGCGAGGAGGACTACCTCGAGCACATAGCTCGCTCGGCGCTCGCGGCCGGCGTGGGCAGGAGCGGACCGGTCGGGGAGGCAACCGCTCACGTGTTCGAGGCGCAGGAACTCGTCGAGTACGCGGTCGGCTGGATCGAGCGTAACTTCCCGGCGGGGGACCAGACGCACCTGGAGTGAGTATCGTCGTCCGCCCTCCTTCTGCTCGTGGATTCCCGCTTGCGCGGGAATGACTTATGGGAGGGATGCCAATGTGTGCCCGTAGCCCGGACCCGTAGGAACGAGTTTGAAACCCATCCCTACGTGAGCGTCTCGGGAGCGGCTGTGTTCCGTATACTTCGATTGCCATGGAGAATGTTTACCCCCTGATCGAGCACTACGGATACCTGGTCGTCTTCTTCGGCGTGATGCTCGGGACCACGGGCATCCCTTTCCCTAGCGCGGCCATACTCCTGGCCGCCGGCGTATTGGTTCAGCAGGGTCACCTGGACCTCAGGGACGCCATACTGTTCGGCATCCTCGGGGCCATCATCGGGAACCAAGTCGGTTACTGGATCGGCCACAAAGCGGGACGCCCGTTCGTCTTGAAGTGGGGACGGTATGTAAAGCTCACCCCAGAACGCCTGGACAGAGTCGAAGGGCTCTTCGCGCGCCACGGCGGCAAAGCGGTCTTCGCGGCCCGTTTCTTCTCGATCTCCCGCCTCCTCGAAGCGCTGGTAGCAGGCATGAGCCGCATGCACTGGGGCACGTTTTTCTTCTACAGCGCCCTCGGCGGGGCGGTGTGGGCTACGGCGGTCGTCCTGGTGGGATACTTCTTCGGTGAGAGTTGGAGCTCGGCGCGGGATTGGTCGGGACGCGCTCCCCTCTTGCTCGTTCTTCTACTCGGGGGCGCTTTGGGCCTCTACATCACCTACCGTTGGACCATCTCCCGCCGGAGTCGATAGCTCCGGGTACACAACGCGTGCGCGGCACCCTGCCCGCGAGCTCCACAGCGGTCAGGCACCGTGACGAACAAGCCGTCGCCTACCCGGAGACGATTCCGCAAGCGGTAGATGCGTCTGTTGCTCGATGGGAACTCGCGGCAACCTGGCAGCAGAGTCCGGTCTCAAGCTGCTGTCTCTGCTATCTCTTCCACCACTTCTTCCAGCTCATCTACTATCTCGTCTGCCCCACCTGATTTTCTGAACGCGTCCACCAGCGCCCGGTAGTACCAGAGCTGGTCCTCCCTGCCGGCGCTGAATCGCTGCCACGTCACATCGCCCTCCGCGCGCAGGTCCCTGAGTATGGAGCGGGCGTTGTGGAGCTTGTCGGCGGCGGAGACCAGGCGCACAGACCTCGATGCGCTACTTACATGCGCCACGTAGTTACTTTTGCGCTCCCGCCACGGTGGCTTGGGAATGACGTCCGTGTCCGAAGTGCCGTCCACGATAGTCGCGACCGTATCACCGAAGCGTTCCCTGATCTCCTCTCTGGTGGCCGCTCCACCCTGGTCTTCGACGGCGTCGTGCAAGAGGGCGGCGATCACCTCGTCCTCCGTACCACCGTTCTCCCCCACTATGGCGGCGACGGCCAGCAGGTGCGTCACGTAAGGGACGTTCGTTCCCTTACGCATCTGGGTCCGGTGCAGGCGCGCAGCGTACGTCAGCGCCTCCTCGAACTTCTCGCCGTAGGTCATCGCTGTCCACCTCCAAACGATCGCAAACGTGCCCGGAAGAACGGGATCGATAGCGCTCCCCACAAGGCCAACACCCGCCGTAGACCGCCTTTGGACAGCTCTTCCTCAAAACGTAGCCGTTCCCCCGCCTCCAAGGACCCGATGCCCGTATGGGGGAGTCCCTCGCCGCCGAAGGCTGTCCTCTCCCGACTTTTCCCGTGTCCATGTTTTCCGACCATATCTCTCCGATCGTGCTTTCCCAATTCTCTCACGCACCCAAATCATCAGATGAAGGTCCTGGCCGCCACGGTGGCGACCACCGCGAGGGCGACCGCGACCAGCACCGGCGCCCGGAGCGCGAGGGCGACCGCCGCGACGGCTACGCCCACGGCCTTCTCGTCGAGCACCAGCCGCCCGTCCCCACCGAAGGTTTGTGTGACCACGAGCGCCGTGAGGAGGGAGGGTACCAGAAGGGCGATGACCCCGGCCATGCTCGCGGGCAACTCGCGCCCCCCCACCACGATGGGGCCGAAGGCTTTGATCGCCGCGCTTGCCAGGGCCACGGCCGCGATCGTGATCCATAGCGCCGTCACGAAGACCGCCACCTCAGGCCAAGGAACGCCGCGGCGCAGGAGGCGATCACCGGCACGCCAGGAGGCGCGAACGGGACCAGGGCGAGCGCCAGCGCCGCCGCGATCAGCGCTGCGGCGACCGCCCGTCCGCCGGCGCGCAGTTCCTCCACGAGCAGGGCGAGGTAGAAGGCAGGGAAGATCACGTCCAACCCCCACCGCTCCACGTCCCCCACGACGCCCCCGACAAGCACGCCGACTACAGTGCCGCCGATCCACAAGGCCATCTGCGGGACTGTGGCCCCGATCATAAACTCCCTGTCGAAGCGCCCACCTCCCCTGCTGGCCATGGCCCAGGAGGCGTCGACCACCGCCTGGCCCTCCAGCGCCCGGCGCAATGGCCCGCCCTTCAGGTACGGTGCGACGGCGATCCCCATCGGTAAGAAACGGGCGTTCAGCAGAACGGCGGCGACGATCGCCAGGACCACCCCGCCACCCCCGCCCAACACCGATACCACCGCGAACTGGGCGGTCCCGGAGAAGGCGACGACGGAGAAGACGATCGGGGCTACATCGCCCCACCCCGCAGCGTAGGCCAGGACCCCGAATGAGACCCCCATTACCCCCGTCGCCAACGCAAGCGGCACCACCGTCCGTGCCCCTACTAGGTAGCCTCCGCCACCAAATTTCTCTTCTCTACCCATTGCTCGTCTGCTTGCCTCCTAGATTGATTAATGGTCCAAACACATTATGAGCATTAATAGTATGCCACACTCGACCTAATGAGTCAAACGCGTTATACTCATTAAATTGATTATACGTATGGTTCGAGACTGGGAGGCGGATGTGGGTCGCGTGCGGCGGGAAAGGAGATACCAGCTCAGGGGTGGGGCTTCGTGCCTGGACTTCGTCAACACGGTGGGCTGGCGGCTTACCGACCGCCCCATGGAGTATCTTGGCTCCTACGAGGATCTGCTGGCGTGGGAGAGGCAGGCGGGCCTGCTTTCATCGGACGAGGCGGGGGCGCTCTCCGATGGTGCTGTGACCGATCCCGAGGGGGCTCGGGCCGTGATGTCGCGGGCGATCGCCTTGCGGGAGGCGTTACATCGGGTGTTCTCGGCCGGGATCGCCGACGAGCCCTTGGACGAGGACGCGATGTCGGTGTTGGACTGCGAGCTCTCGGGGGCGCTTTCGCGGTTGCGGGTGGTACCCGCTCCCGGAGGCGCCTGGGCCTGGGGCTGGGATCGGGGTGGGGACTACGGTGGCCCGCCGCTGGATCTTCCCTTGTGGCCTGTGGTGCGCTCTGCGGCAGAGCTCCTGACGTCCCAGAAGCGCCGCAGGGTCAAGGTCTGCGCCGGGGAGGGATGCGGTTGGATGTTTCTGGACGAGAGTCGCAACGGCAGCCGCCGGTGGTGCGACTCGCGCGATTGCGGCAACCGCGAGAGGGTGCGTAAGCACCTCGCCCGCAGGCGCGCCTCCCGCTCGTAACTATTCGGGCACTTTGGGCGCCCGCCGCGTCGGGCGGGTACGATGCGTCTGCTTACCATCGCCTCACTCCCTGGCTTCCAGGAATGGATTTTCGACGCGCAGGCCTTCGATCTTCTGCCCGTGCTGCAGGTCTTCAGTCAAAAGACGGTCGGCCCCGCATGTGAGCGCGGCCTCGAGGATCAAAGCGTCCCAGAAGGAAAACGCCATGCTTCTGTGCCGCCCGGAGCACAAAGCTCCAGCCGCATGCCAAGGGCCATCGCGGGGCGTTATGTTAAGGTGTCGATCCAGGAAGGAGGATGGTCCAGTGTCGGACTCCGAAGCGAGTGAGTTGGCATCAACGGCCACTGTCGAACACCGGGCATCAGGCGACCATCTGCATAAGAGCTCGAACGGACTGATCGATGCGTAGCCTGTTTCGAAAGCTCTTTGGCGGTTCTCCAGATGAGGTTGGTTCAGACAGGAGCAGCGGTGAAATGTACTCGGCTCTGCGACACCAGGCTCTCTCCGCCCGGAGAACGGAGGTCGGCATCCCTGCGCCGCACCCCGAAGCTCCCGTTTGGGGCATTCTGATGGAGACCGGATATCCCGACGGCACCGCAACGCTGTTCGCTCTAAGCGATGGTACGACGAGCATCTATCTCAGCAGTGGCGGGGGCGTCATCGCCGGCCATGCCCATCAGGGCGTGCGGGAGGCCAACGCGGAGTTCCTAGAAACCGCGAACCAGTATTACCAGCACCTGGAGCCCACCGAGTCCTTTCCGGTACCAGCAGAGGAGCAAACGCTGTTCTATGTTTTGACCGATTCGGGCGTACTTAGGGGGGCTGGCCTCGAGGATAATCTTGGCTATGGCCGGCATCCACTATCACCGCTATTTCATGCGGGACATCGAGTGATCACGCAGTTGCGACTCATATCGGAGAGCGAAGAACAAGACGCTTGATACAGAGTCCGGGTGAAAGGTTCGGTACGTCTGTGGGAAGGGAGTGGGGGGAGAATCGCAAGTTCTACATACCAGCATGGGCCGGTGCTCTGACCATGCTGTATGTACCGATCTTTCCCAGGCGTCTGCTACGGCCTGATGTATGGTCACTATGCCTCGCTTGTGATCTGCACGACGCAGAAGCGGTTGCCGTCGGGATCTTCCAACACGATGAAATCTTCATCCGGGCTGTATCTGTGCGGGTACCGGGTCGCCCCGATCCCAACCAGCCTCTCCACTTCGCCCTGCTGGTCATTGGTGTAGAGATCCAGGTGCACTCTGCTCGTTCTGCCGATGGGCTCGAAAGGTTCTGGAATTTTCTCCAGAGACATGTTGGGACCTCTTCCCGCAGGATCACAAAGTACCACCCAGCCGTCATCGACAGGCTCTCTGGGAACGTAATGGAGGGCTTCCTGCCAGAACGCCAGCATCCTGTCGAACTCGTAACAACGTATGACGATAGAACCGATCTTCATTGTTCGCTCCTCACGTATGGCCAACATCCGAGCCAGGTGGATCATGATGGCGCGTACGGATGCCCGTTGCCAACCTCATGTATATTCAGCACCCTCTGAACTCGGACACGAGAGGCAACTGCTTTGCAGCTACCGGATTTCCCGCGGATGCCGGTCGAAACCCTGGAGGCCGTCGTCGAGCGGCACGGCCTGGATGCCGGGGAGATCTTGCCGTCGAAAGACGCCGGCATCTTCAACGCGATCTATCTGGTCGGAAACGAGTACGTCCTTCGCGTGCCCAGGGACGCGCCTCCGTTCGTCGCCGCCATCCGCAAGGAGTCAGTTGCCGTGCCCGCAGCCCGCGCGGCCGGGGTAAGGACGCCGGCGCTCGTAGCTTTCGACGACACCCTGGAGCTCCTTCCTGTGCCTTATGCGATCTACGAGCGGGTGCACGGAGAGACGCTTGGTGCGCTTGACCTCGGTCCCGAAGATACCCCGAGGGTGTGGCAGAGAGTGGGGGGCGATCTCGCCAGACTGCACGAGGGAGTGGGCGAGTACGGACCGGTAGCGGATCTCGAGTGCGAGCCGCTCCCCGATCCGAGGCCGATGCCGGACGAATTGGCCTCGGCCGGATATTTCACCTCCGAGGAGGCCCGCTGGCTCTCTGGGTGGTTGGAACTTCTGGCGCCCCTCGCGCTCGCCCCGCTACCGAAGCGTTTCCGTCATGGAGATTTGCAGACGACCAACGTGATGGTCCGTCCCGACCCGCCAACGTATCTTGCTTTGATCGACTGGGGATCGTGTGGCTGGGGAGATGCGGCCCATGATTTCGCCGGGATACCACTCAGGGCGGTCCCTTTCGTGCTCGAGGGATATCGGGAGGTGGCTCCCCTTTCGCGAGACGAGACGGCGGAGGCCAGGATACTGTGGAGACACCTGCAGATCGCTCTGTATCTTCTCGGACGACCCCCTCAGCCAGGACTATCGTGGGCCGAGCGCCCGGCGGCGATGCTGCTCGAGATCATGCGCTACTTCCTCGATTCGCCCGGCATACCGTGGACGGATCTGTACCCGGCCACGTGAACGACGACCCTGGCGAACAACGCAGATTCCGGCTCGCTCCCAAGGCTCATTCGCCTACCAGCCTGAAGGGGTATTCGCGCCGCCAACGGCTCCGGGCAAGAGCCCTACGGTAGATCGGCCATGGACACTGTCGAAGTTCTTCAGGGCTAGGCGAACCGGATCTCGAAATCCTCGGCGCCCGCAAAACGGAGGAGCCGCTCTCCCTCCTCGGCCAGGGCGGCGCGATGCTCTTTTGCCAGGGGCTCGAAAGGTTTGATCTCCAGGGTGGTCCTACCACGGCTCCGCTCGGTCTTCCACGTCCCGCGGACGAATCCGCCTGTGAGGAAGGCGGCCGGGACCATGCCGTACTTCGAGGTGAGTGCCTTGCGGTACTCCCCGGCGATGAAGCGGGTGCGATCTGCGTGGGAGAGGATCAGGTTGTCGAACTCGGGCAAGAAGCGCGGCGGAGCCGGGATGTCAGGGTCTGGCATCGAGACGTCGGGTACATCGAAGAGTTCCTTCCCACGCTCGTCACTGAACGTGCGGAGGCGCGGCCGGAGACGCTCGACCACCTCGCCGAGCCTGGTCAGGCCCGACCAGGTCTGTACATCCTTGACGGTGGCCGGACCGAACGCCCGGAGGTAACGCAACACGATATCCTCGATGGAAGGTGATGGGTCTAGTGGGCGTCCGAGCCAGGCCTCGGCCGTGGTGTGGGCGGCTGGACCGCTCTTTCCCCAGACGCCCCGGGGAGGGACCTGGACCAGCGGCAGGAGGTGGCGAATGGCGCGGGCGAGGGAGGTAGGGTCGCGCTCTGGCCACTGCTCTTGTAGCAGCTTCCCCAGTTCCTTAGCGGTGCGTGGCTTCTCTTCGAGCAGCGCGCGGCCAGCCGCGACGAGCGCTTCGATGTCCATCCCGTCGAGGTGAGCGCGGTTGGCGCGAGTGGAGTACAGGGTGCGGTTCAGAACTGGTTGCATCAGGGGGCGAAGCGCGAGGCAGTCTTGGGCGCTCACCAGGTGCACGGTGTTGCGCATCAGCGCGATGCGCACCGCGCGCCGCTCGGTGATCAGGCGCCCCAGCTCGTCGGGACGGAAGCCCTCCAGACGCGTCCACAACCCGACGTAGGGCGGAGAGGGGGCCTGCGCCTGCATGCCGACCAGGTGCTCTATGGCATCGAGGGCGGGCAACTCTCGGCGGCGCAGCAGCATTTGCCGCTCCAACGTGGCGCGGTTGAGCTCGCGCGGACCGAGCACATCATGATTGCCTCGTGCGATTGCAGAGTTCTTCGACGCTCGCTTCTGCATGCTACTCCTTTCGCCGGACTTCGAGACCCGGTTGCACTGTATGGTACGGGCTTGTCTGTCCACACCACAATCTATCGCAATGCGTCCTGCATGGCGTCTGTATGCTCCCCACCGAAGTCCGGCACGACCCGCTACGTCTTGATCCGGACACGGGCTGGTGTTTAATGATCTCCAGCAAGTAACGTCGCAGGCTCGGAAAGGTTTGTGGCCGCCGTGGATGAAAGGGAATCGGAAGAACGGATCGTCTCACCAGAGAGGCGCCTGGAGCTGCTGGCAGACGTACCGGCTTTCTCGCACCTGCCCGCTCCGGTGCTGGAGGAGCTGGCTTCGCGTCTGACGGAGGAACGCTTCCAGCCTCGCGAAAGGGTAGTGGTAGAGGGCGACACGGACGACCGAGTATATTTGATCGTGGAAGGTCGGGCCGAGGCATCGACGACCGGACCCTCGGGCATCGTTCCTCTGGCGGCGTTGGGGACCGGGGAGCTGTTCGGAGAACTGTCCCTCTTGGAGGCTGGAAGCAGTCGACGGGCCACGATCACCGCCGTCGAGCCCCTCCTCTTGCTTGGCCTGCGCGCTGCAGATTTCCGCCTGGCACTCGACGCACATCCCGAAAGCCGCTCAGCCTTCGAGAGGCTTGCAGACGACCTTTTGGTAACTAAGTTGCTCAAGCAAGCGAGCCCCTTCTCCACGCTGGACGGCGAGCGGCTGCGGCGTCTCGCAGCACGGCTGGAGCGTCTAGAGGTCTCCACGGGAGAGACCATCATTCGCCAGGGCGAAGCCGGCGAAGAATGCTACGTGCTCCGAAGCGGTCGTGTGGAGGTGCTCGCGAGGGGGGCGCAGGGCGACGAACGCGTTCTGGCCACGTTAGATCCCGGCTCCCTCTTCGGGGAGGCGGCCCTGCTCACCGACGGCCCACGCAACGCCACGGTGAGAGCAACCGAGCCGTGCACGCTTCTCGCGCTGCGCCGGACGGATCTACTGGAGGTCCTCGGTGAGGATCGGCAAACACGAGAGCGTATGCTCGAGCTGGTGCGGATGCGCGATCGTCCGCGCCGGGTGCGGGGGATCGAGGTGCACCATCGAACCACTATCACCGGAGAGACCATCACCACCCTCAAGGATGCCAGGCGCGATACCAACCACCGTCTCTCCCCCGCCGGCTGGTTCGTCTGGCAACGTCTCGACGGGGAGCACACCTTGCGGGATCTCACGTCCGAGTACCTGGCTACGCACGAAGCGTCCGCGTCGCATGCCGTAGTGGAAGCGGTGGTCGGACTAGTAGCGGCAGGTTTCGTGGAGGGGGTGAAGCCGAGCCCTGAAGAGCTGGTAGAGGAGCCTACCTTATGGCAACGGGTGCGAGCAGCGATACGGCGCATCTAGAGTAGCAGGCACTGGGTTCGAACGAGCCGCGCGGAGGAGCCGGGGGGTCAGGGTCGGGCATCGGGGCGTCGGGCACATCGAAGTGGTCTTTGCCGCTCTCGGCGACGCAGCAGCATTTGCGGCTCCAACGCGTCGCGGTCGAGTTTAGCGCCGCGCTACCTTCAATCGTCTTTGGGACGTTGCAACTTGGAGATGAAGGGGCGTAGGCCATACAGCAATGCGAAGGCGATGCCCGACAGGATGTACATTGTCTGATCGTCGAGGCCGAGGCTTACGACGCGCGCAGCCATAGCGAGGGCGATGAAGACGAAGATCACCGGCGTCATGTCTACGTAGCGCTCCTCGTTTTTGGGCCTCTGTTCCTCGACCTCAGCACCGAGACGAATGAGGGCGTATCGTCCCGCGCCGGGGAGTCGCCCCTCGACGATAACGCGCCTGCCCTTGAGGATCGGGCCGAGGTGATATTCGATCTCGCTAATGGAGGTGCGGTAGAGGGCCCTTCGAAAGCCGGCTTCGTCAACGTCTCTGCCTCGGACCTGACCAAGGTCCTTGGGGTCGATCTCCCCTTCACGCCAGGCTTCGAGCGCCAGATTCACCAGGGCCGCCTTCCTGGAGCCCGGTGTGATGGTGAACGTCGCCTCTTTCGAGCCGGTCTCTGAGGACACATGCTGCGTTGCCGGGGGACCAAAGAGGGGGTGAAACCCGCGGCCGGATCTGTCTTTGGCGCTGTCTTTTCTGGTGTCGAAGTCCAAGCGCCTTCTGTTCACCTCTTGGTTTTCGTGATCTTCTCTCTCATGGACAGTTGCTCACACACTTGGGTCACTCCCCAACCGTTTCGGAACCGCCGGATTCGCCGCCACTGACTTCGGGGGACTCGCTAACATATCCCTTCGTCCTGCGGGAAGTGGGCCTGTTGCGCATGCGCTCCAGGTCTTCTTCTGTGTAGTAGCGGTGGCCGTTGCGGTCGCGAAGGGCGGGAGGAAAGTAACCCCGCTTCTCCCCCACCCTCAGCCACTCGGCAGAGATACCGAGCTCGCGAGCGGCTTCAGAGATCCTATACGTTGCGCGTCCATGCACTTCCATGTCATCAGTATAATCAATGACACGAAACTTCGGTACTGGTATTTTTCAGGATACCAATTCCTGTGCCAGGGCCAGACTACCGATGACACCTGGCACTGCTCCGGGAGCATCTTTACAGGTCCATGGCCAACATCTTCAGCTGCGGCAGGTAGCCACCGACGAAAGCGGCGCTATGCCCTTCGCTCCGTGCCTTGCAATCCCGGTCCTGGCTGCTAGGATTGCTGAGGCTGCAGGGGCCCGTAGCTCAGCCGGGAGAGCGCCGCCCTCGCATGGCGGAGGTCAGGGGTTCGAGTCCCCTCGGGTCCACTCTCTTTTTCTGCAAATTTGCAGGTAAAACTCGGAGAACAAGGAATAGAGGCTGCACTGCCCGAGACTGTTGTGCAGCAACCGTGCAGCAACGCGTCGTGCGTATCTCAGCCTCTCGTCGAACACGTGCGGGACACCCGGATGCATACACGACCACTCTTGCACCCCGCTACGCTCCTGCTCTCTGAGAACGTCAACCCCAAGATCGTGCAGGCAATGCTAGGACACTCCAATATCACCTAGACTATGGACACGAATTCTCACGTGCTACCGGACATGCAGGATCAGGCCGTCAGCGTGATCGAGAGTGCCCTCACCCCATAATGCGGAACGCTATCGATACACTCACCGAGTGCTTAGATTAAGCTGACCCAAATCTGTGCCTGCAGTATTGCGATCGTTCGATACCCGGCTTCGTGCAGTTGCGTCCGACTCATAGGAGCGGTAATGCAGAGGGTTCGTCGCCTGCTCTGCGGAGGATCTCTAGGCTTTTCCAAATGATTAGTGAACATACTGTTGTTCCGTCCACGCGTTCCGGTAATATGCCTCACAAGAAAGGTAGGTATGGAACAAGCATAGAAGACGAGTAGGGTAGATATCTGGGGTTCAAGATGCGCTTACGAATTAGCCTGTCTGCGGAAGGTAGGTTCCTACAAGTCCCGATCCAGTACAATCACCTGCTGCAGGGTTTGATCTACACCAACCTCGACCGCGCTCTCTCGGAGTGGCTGCACGAAAAGGGTCACACCTACGGAGAACGCCGCTTCAAGATCTTCACTGGACTTGCATCGGTTCCGTGGACTGTTTAAGACTGAGAACAGTGCGCGGAAAGGAGAGCAGTGCCACGAACAAACCCCACCTACCCACCGGAGTTTCGCCGAGAAGCTACCCGGCTGGTTAGAGCCTCCGATGAGGAGCATCCTATCCCCAGGATCGCCCGAGAGATCGGCGTCTCAGATGGCACCCTTAGGAACTGGGTAAACCAGGACGAGATCGACTCCGGCCAGCGAGCAGGACTCACGACGGAGGAGAAGGAGGAGTTGCGCAAACTCAGGCGTGAGGTGAAGACCCTGCGCCAGGAGAAAGAGATCCTCCGAAAAGCAGCGGTGGGTTCAACCGGTCGGTGCAACACGATAGGTTTTCGGTGTTGTCCGGACTGGAGGTGCATGAGTGACGAGACTGGGTCGTCCTGGAGGGTTGTCGGCGGCAGGTAAGAAGGAGTTGTGGGAGCGGTGGAGGGCCGGGGAGTCCATAAGCGACATCGCCCGGGCACTACAGAAAGCCCCCGGCTCCATCCACGGGATGATCGAGGTCACCGGCGGCTTCTCTCCGCCCGAGCAGCACAGGCGAAGATGTGCGCTCACCCCAGCAGAGCGGGAGGAGATCTCCCGCGGGCTCGCTGCAGGAGAATCTCTTCGTGCGATCGCTACCCGGCTAGGCCGATCCGCTTCCACTGTCTGTAGGGAAGTGAACCGTAATGGCGGGCGCAGAAAATACCGGGCCACGAGGGCGGACGAGAAGGCTTCGCAGCGTGCTCGCCGTCCGAAAAGGTGTCTGCTCGCGGTAAACGATCGCCTGCGAGACTTGGTGGCAGAAAAGCTCAGAGCGGATTGGTCCCCCGAGCAGATCTCCGGGTGGCTCAAAAGGGAGTATCCTTCCGATGAGGCGATGCACGTGTCACACGAGACCATCTACCGCACCCTATTCGTGCAGGCCAGAGGCGCTCTGAAAAGGGAATTGCTCGCACATCTCCGGAGCAGGAGGTTGATGCGCAGGGGGCGACACGCCTCGACGAGGGGGCAACCGCGCGGGCAGATAAAGGAGGCCATCTCCATCCGCGAGCGTCCTCAGGAGGTAGAGGACAGGGCGGTGCCAGGCCACTGGGAAGGGGATCTGCTGGCCGGCTCGCGCAACACTCATATCGCTACCCTGGTCGAGCGCAGCTCGAGGTTCGTGATGCTGGTGCAGGTTAGACGGTAAGGACACCGAGAGCGTGGTTAGGGCCCTCGGCGAGCAGATAAGGCGTCTGCCCAGGACCATGATGGCCACCCTAACCTGGGACAGGGGACCGGAGATGGCCGCTCACAAGAGCTTCACGGTAGCCACGGACGTCGCGGTCTACTTCTGTGATCCCAAGAGCCCCTGGCAGCGGGGGACGAGCGAGAACACAAACAGACTCCTGAGGCAGTACCTGCCCAGGAAGACCGACCTATCGGTGTACGATCAAGGCGACCTCGACCTAATCGCGCTGAAGCTCAACACGAGGCCCCGCAAGACTTTAGGCTATAGCATCCCAGCTGCTACACTGGTCAGGACCGTTGCGCTTACCGGTTGAACCCACCGCGGCCTTCTTCGCCAGGGAAGAGATCGGGGATCGGTGAGCATCTTCAAGCTCATCGACGCGGAGAGGGCCAGCTACCCAGTGGCGACGCTGTGCAGGATGCTCGGGGTCTCAAAGAGCGGTTACTACGCCTGGCGCACCAGGCCGCCCTCCAATAGAAGTCGGCACGATGCCCTCCTCACCGAGAAGATCCGCCAGATCCATAGCAGGAGCCGCGAGACCTACGGCTACCCAAGGGTGCACGCCGAGTTGCGTTCGCTCGGCGTAAGATGCGGCCGCAGGAGGGTAGCTCGACTGATGAGATCCGCCAGGCTTCGAGGCTGTATGAGGGGTAGGAAGCGCAGAACCACCCGCCGTGATCCACGGGCTGCTCCCGCTCCGGATCTGCTTCGCAGGGACTTCGCGGCCGCCCAGCCCAAAGCAGGGTCTGGCTGGCGGACATCACGTACGTACCGACGCGGGAAGGCTTCCTGTATCTGGCCTTCATCCTGGACACCCACTCGCGCAAGATCGTTGGGTGGTCTATGGACTCCCACATGAGGACGGAGCTCGTGGTAGATGCCCTGCAGATGGCGGTATGGAGACGCAGACCGGTCGCCGGCCTCGTGCATCACTCCGACCGCGGCTTCAGTACACGGCGATCTCGTTCGGCAAACACCTCGAAGAGGTTGGCATCGTTCCTTCGATGGGAAGGACCGGGACCGCCCTGGACAACGCCATGGCGGAGAGCTTCATCCCCACCTTGAAGACCGAGCTTGTGCATCGACAACGCTTTCCAGACCGGGGAGCAGCGAGGAGTGCCATCTTCGAGTACCTGGAAGGGTTCTACAATCGACTTAGGCTGCATTCGGCTTTGAGCTACCAGAGTCCTGCCGACTACGAGGAGGCTACAATGGAAGGAGCGGCCGTGGCGTTGATGCTACCCGTCCACGAAACCGAGGTAACATCACTGCCCAGTCTACGATGTTCGTTCTGACCGGTGAGATCCCAGCCATACCACCTCTGAAGGTGGGAATTTCTTGGAATGCCACTAAGGTGCTCTACCCCGCTACTATGAGCGGCCTGAGGCACCTTGACGCGACAATCTTAATAACGGCATCGCCGTGGGTCCCTATGGCAACCGTGACAAGGGCCTACCGAAAGGCGCAGACCGAGATCTTGGGAAGTAGAGGTGGCAAACCACCGAGTGCAAAGAACCTGCAGTTGTTCCGCTTTGTTATCGAGCGGATCCAGTCGTTGTCCGAACCAGCGGCGGAAGCTATAGCGTCGAGAGCCCCGGGAGGTGCAAGGATGCCAGAAGGTAAGGAGCTCGTAGGTAAATGGAATGCAACTCACCCTCAGTGGGCTTACAAGACCAGCGTTGGTGATTTCAACACACGCCTATTTTGGAGAGATTTCAAGCGTATCTTGAAGACCATAGCAGTCGGTCCTCCATACCAGGGGTATCGCGCAGCAGCCGATCGGCGACCCGGACCAACGGGCGGATCTTAGGCGTTTGTACTGATCCAAGCACCATCAGCTAGTGAATACAGAGCTTGGCCACTTGTCGCATCATTCAGCCCGTTGCATATCTATGTGGCACCACAACATCTCGTGGTGACTTCTATTCATCGGGCTGGGCCTACCGGCCGTTTTTGGCGCCTTAGGACCGGGCCTATGCAACATCCTGTATTCAGACTTCCGAGAATCCCCCTTTTCCACGCACGTCGGTGAATAAGGGTAAGATAGACGGTCGAGGTCCCCGAGGACCCCAACATCTCATCAAAATGCAGAAAAGTCTCGATCGCCCATGTACGGGTGGTTGCATGGGCGTATAAACCTCTGTATATTTGGATTTGTTGGGACAATTGGCTGTGCGAGGAAGGTCTGCGTGGGCGGCGTGTGCTGGACGCCAACAAAGTCTGAAGAAGGTTCAGGGCAACATCAGAGCTCCTCAGTAAAGCTCCTAACAAACTCACTGGTATGAAGGGAACAGGGGCATACGCAATGGAAGCGCGACAGCTAAGCTGCGAGCACCGTGTTCGCTACGTCGCTCGCGGTGGGTCACTTGTGGTGGGCTTCCTGCTGTGCCTTGGCGTCTTCCTCCTGCCCTTGCCAGCGACTGGATCGGAAGTGCCCTCTGCTTTGGCGATGGCGAATTTGCCACGCGTCGATATAGAAACCAACGGGAACGGTCACCCGCTGGATGTGACCTACCTCGTCGCGCCCGCGGAGGAGGCGGAGGACGCAGAAAAGTATCCGCTGAACGCTGAGCTCCTGACAATGCTTCTCCTTACGCTCTGCTTGGGGCTGAGCGTCGGATGGCTGCTCAGGAACGCTCTGAGGCAGGGAGCATTGTGCTCTTTGGGCTTCGTCCGTCCGTCGTTTGCCACCACCTGTGAGGACCTACCCTTCTTAGGCGTCTTCCGGCTGTAAGGATCTCCCCGCTTCGCCTCGCGGAGCAGAGGAGCAATCCCACTCCGGAACACCGTAAAGAGGAGGGTCTGAGTGCCCAGCAGATACGAGCTCACGCGCGAGCTGCGTGAGCTGCTAATCAAGAGGACGTTCTTAGGCGACTGCGCCCCGAACGAGCGTGAGGAGAACATCCTCCAGTACGTCATCCCATGCAAGTTACGTGAACGGGCGTCGTGCACACGAAGGGGTGTGCTTCCCACGAGCTTGGGGGTCTGAAAATGGTCAGACTCAATGCGCGGCGAGTGAGACGGTTGCCCACCACCCGTAAGTGCAGCAGGCGGCTGCGTGCCGCCTGCGCTGGTCTTGTCCTTGTCGCCTCTGTAGTATCGCTTTCTGCCTGTAGCGAGGCATCTTCGGGCTATGACTACGAGACGGCAAGCCATCACGAGCCCGCCAAGCTCGAGCCCATCAAGGGAACAGACGTCCAGCGCGTTATATTCGACGCCGTAGCAGCCAAGCGGGTCGGCGTTAAGACGACCCCGATTCGCCAGGACGGCCAGGGAAAGATTATGCCTTACGCCGCCCTCATATACGACGCCGATGGCAATACGTACGCCTACACGGCTCCTGAGCCGCTGACCTATGTGCGCCAGGAGATCAGTGTCGACCACTTTGACGGTGATAGCGTCGTGCTCTCCGACGGCCCACCCATCGGTACCGAGGTCGTTACGGTCGGGGTCGACGAAGTGTACGGCACCGAATTCGAGGTCGAGGAATGATTAGGAGGGATGCCTGATGCGTTGGATCGTTGGATCGAGCTTGCGGTTCCGGTGGTTGGTGCTCTTCGCCGCAGCGGCGCTGATAGTCTTCGGCATCGGCGAGACTCGCAACGCAGATCTAGACGTCTTCCCCGAGTTCGCCCCACCTCGCGTGGAGATTCAGACCATCGCGGTCGGCAACTCCTCGGAGCAGGTCGAGGAGTTGATCACCGTTCCGCTGGAGGACCAGCTAAACGGTATCCCTGGACTCGAAGAGATGCGCTCCCGGTCCGTCACCGACCTATCGCAGATCGAGCTCCTCTTCAGCAGGGACACCGACCTCTACCAGGCGCGGCAACTGGTGCAGGAGCGCATGACGGCAGCATCACCCACTTTGCCTACCTGGGCGAGTCCGCCTTTCATGATGCCTCCCCTCTCTTCGACCAGCCGGGTCATGAAGATCGGGATCACCTCAGACGAGCTGAACATGAGAGAGATGTCCCTGATCGCCTACTGGAAGATCAGGCAGGAGTTGCTGCGCGTGGACGGCGTGGCGAACGTGGCAATCTGGGGGGAGCACCTCAAACAGGAGCATGTAGAGGTGGATCCGAGGAAGCTCGCCGAGCACGGCGTTTCGCTGGAGCAGGTGATGGACCAGACGGCGGACTCCCTGGACGCTGGGCTGCTGCGCTACTCGGAAGGTGCGGTGATCGGGACAGGAGGTTTCGTCCAGACACGTGGCCAGAGGCTCGACGTGCAAAACGTTCTGCCAATCGTAAGACCGGACGACCTCGCCAAGATCCCACTCGAGGGAAGCGACGGTTCGAACTTGCGCCTCGATGATGTGGCCAACGTGAAGTGGGATTCCCAGCCGCTAATCGGTGATGCTGTCATCAACGATGGCCCCGGCCTGTTGCTGGTCGTTCAGAAGTTCCCGAATGCCAACACGCTAGATGTGACGCGGGGCGTCGAAGAGGCGATCGACGACATGCGCCCTGGCCTTCCCGGCATGGAGATAGACACTACGATCTTCAGGCCTGCAACCTTCATCGAGCTGGCGCTCGACCACCTCACTGAGGCGCTGCTGATTGGGGTATTGCTCGTGATCCTCATCCTGGCGGCGTTCCTCTTCGAGTGGCGCACGGCGTTCATCAGCCTGATTGCGATCCCGCTCTCTCTGCTTGCGGCCGTGCTCGTGCTCATCTCGCGCAGCGCCACCATCAATGTGATGATGCTGGCTGGGCTCATCGTCGCCATCGGGGTGGTGGTAGACGACGCGATCATCGACGTTGAGAACATCATGCGCAGATTGCGCCAGAATCGCAGCGAGGGTACCGGCAAATCGATCTTCGCCATAGTGCTGGAGGCATCGGTGGAGGTCAGAACGGCGATCACCTACGCGACTTTGATCAACGTAGTTGCGATCGTGCCGGTCTTCTTCCTGCCGGGCCTCTCCGGTGCGTTCTTCAAGCCACTCGTGCTCTCATATGGGATTGCGGTGCTCGCCTCGATGGTCGTGGCGTTGACGGTCACTCCGGCGCTGTGCCTGATCCTCCTCTCCAGAGGGCACAGGCATCAGGAATCTCCCCTGCTACGGGTGCTAAAGCGTGGCTACGGAGCGGGTCTTGCGCGTATCATCCGCACACCGCGCCCAGCGATGGCCACCGTTGCTGTGTGTCTGCTGGCCGCTGCCGTGGTGATACCAACGCTCGGGGAAGACCTGTTTCCGACCTTCAAGGAGAGAGACTTCCTCATGCACTGGTTGACGAAGCCCGCCAGCTCGGCGAAGGAAGAGACACGTATCGTGGCTCAGGGCTGCAAGGATATGCGGGAGATCCCCGGCGTGCGCAACTGCGGATCGCACATAGGGCAGGCTTTCCTGGGGGAGGAGATATCCGGTGTGAACTTCGGCGAGAACTGGATCAGCGTCAACCCCGCGGTTGACTATGACAAGACTCTGGCCTCTATTCAGGATACGGTAGATAGCTACCCGGGCCTCTATCATGACGTCCAGACATACCTGAGAGAAAGGATCAAGGAGACTCTGACGGGCACCAGCGAAGCCATCGTCGTGCGCATCTATGGCCCCGATCTCGACGTGCTTTACGACAAGGCTGACGAGATCTCAAATAAGTTGCAGAACATACCCAGTCTCGTCGACGCGCACGCCGACTTCCAGGAGGAAGTACCACAGTTGGAGGTCGAGGTGAACTTGGCCGCGGCGCAACGCTATGGCATCAAGCCGGGCGACGTGCGCCGGCAGGCCTCCACACTGGTCGCCAGCGAGGAAGTCGGGGACATCTTCCAGGGCGGCAAGGCATACGACGTCCACGTCTGGAGCACGCCTAAGACTCGCCACAACGTTGCCAGCCTACGCGAGCTACCGATCGACACGCCAGATGGCAAGCAGATTCCACTGGAGCAGGTGGCTGACGTTCGCATCGCGCCGACTCCAAACGCCATAGAACGCGTGAATCAGTCGCGCCGGATCGACGTCGGCGCCAACGTGGAGGGAGGCGACCTCGGCTCTGCCGCGAGCGCCGTGGAGGATTCCATTGCGGAAGTCGAGTTGCCGCGTGAGTACCACATGGAGGTGCTGGGAGAGTCCAGCGAGCTGGCCGCCGCGCAAAAGAACCTGCTGATCTACGGGGGGGCCGCAGCACTGGCGATCTTGTTTCTCCTGCAGGCTTCCTTCGGGAGTCTGCGTCTGGCCCTGCTGCTCTTCCTTACTTTGCCTATGGCGCTGGTTGGCGGAGTGCTTGCGGTGTGGATGGGCGACGGCATACTCTCTCTCGGCTCGCTGATCGGGTTCCTGACCGTGTTCGGCATCGCGGCGCGAAACGGGATCTTGATGATCAGCCACTTCCAGCACCTCGAGCGTGAAGAGGGGGAGGAGTTCGGGCCCGCGCTCGTCCTGCGCGGGGCTAAGGAGCGGCTCGCGCCGATCCTTA
Organism: uncultured Rubrobacteraceae bacterium; assembly: GCA_963849745.1. Classification (GTDB taxonomy): domain Bacteria; phylum Actinomycetota; class Rubrobacteria; order Rubrobacterales; family Rubrobacteraceae; genus Rubrobacter_D. The sequence continues at coordinate 211,488 of CAWKIM010000003.1, forward strand.
TGACCGCCGGGGCCACGGGGCTGGCACTCGTGCCGCTGGCAGTTGCTGGCAGCGTGGCCGGTAATGAGATCGAGTACCCCATGGCGATAGTGATTCTGGGGGGGCTGGTGACCTCGACGTTGCTGAACCTGTTCGTCCTGCCCTCCCTGTATTTGCGCTTCGGGAGATCGGACCGATCTGTGAAAGGTGATTCCGCCGGGTAGTAGAGAAAAGAGAGGAGAGAAGATGAGACGGCACCGCATCAGCTTGGCGACAGCCGCGTTGCTCTTGGTGTTTTCGGCTTCGGCTTGCGCTGCATACAGCTCGCAACCGGGCAGTTCTCAGCAGAGCGCTCAGCGAAACCACAATGAGCATTTGAGCACTGTCAGCGCGAAGGACTTCGACCCCACCAACTTCGACCATTCGACCACGGTAGACAACAAATGGTTCCCTCTGATGCCGGGGGAGCATTCTGTCTTCGAGGGCTCCGCCATCGACGATGGCCAGCGCATTTCCCGCCGCGTGGTATCGACCGTTACCGACCTTACCAAAGTGATCGACGGCGTCAAGACCGTGGTCGTCTGGGAGAGGGACTACGCTGAAGGCGAGGAGGTGGAGGCGGAGCTCGCCTTCTTTGCACAGGACGATTACGGGAACGTCTGGCACATGGGCGAGTACCCCGAGGAGTACGAAGGCGGTGAGTTCGACAAGGCTCCGGGCTGGCTTGCTGGCTTCGAAGGTGCCTCGGCGGGCATCGCTATGAGGGCAGAGCCCAGGCCGGGGACGCCCGGCTACGCCCAAGGATACGCTCCGCCCCCCATCAACTGGATCGATCGCGGGAGGGTGTACAAAGTGGACCAGAAGACCTGTGTGCCCGTCGATTGCTACGATGATGTTCTTGTGATCGAGGAGTTCGAGCGCAACAAGCCGGGCGCCTACCAGCTCAAGTACTACGCGCCCGGCGTGGGCGATGTTCGAGTGGGCTGGCGAGGACCAGAGGAAGAGGAGAAAGAGGGCTTGGAGTTGGTGAAAGACGTGCGCCTCAGCCAAAAAGGTCTGGCCAAGGCCCGCGCGAACGCGCTCGAGATGGAGAGGCACGCCTACGAGATCAAGGAGTACTATCGTAAGACGAAGCCAGCGAAGCCCCCTCTTTGAGAGGGGAGAGCCAGTTCTTCAGGCGTCCCGCGCGGCGAGGTTTGGAGATCTCCCTAGAGAAAGGTACTCAACACTTATGAGAGGGACCACTGTATTGAGTGCGATCATAGGCTCGGTGCTCGTGCTCATTGCGGGGTGCACCAGCAACTCCTCCTCACAGGAGCACAAGACTTACGCTCCCCACATCGATCCCGCCGATTTCACCACCACCATCGACAATGAGTACTTCCCCATGAAGCCGGGCACCACCTTCATCTACGAGGGGAAAGGAGAGCGCGACCAGATGAGCGTCACCCACGACACCAAGAAGGTGATTGGCGTAGAGTGCGTCGTGGTCGATGACAGGGCTTGGGAAGACGGCAAGCTCATCGAAAAGACCTACGACTGGTTCGCCCAGGACGACAAAGGCACCGTCTGGTACTTCGGGGAGGACACTAAAGAGTACGAAAACGGCAAGGTGGTTAGTACCAAGGGCTCGTGGGAGGCCGGGGTGGACGGGGCCAAAGCAGGCATCATAATGCCGGCCGACCCTAAGGTGGGGCAGTCCTACCACCAGGAGTACTATCCTGGCGAGGCTATGGACATGGCAAAAGTGATCAGCTTGAACACATCCGTCACAGTGCCATACGGTTCGTTTGATCATGCGCTGGATACCAAGGAGTGGACGCCACTCCAACCTGTTTTCTTCGAGAAGAAGTACTACGTACGTGGGGTTGGACCGCTGGGTAATCCGAGGGACTTAGGACTGGTAGATGTAAAGCACAGGTGAGGGCAGGCTGCCCACCTTTAGGGTCGGCAAGCGAGTGCGGAAGAGCCGAACTTCGGAGAAGCCCTGAAGCGGTAGTCAGGGTACCGCACCGCGGTACCCTGACCACCGCGATAGACCGAGAGGAGGAGGCGAACGACCTGGCTTGCTAGGGCATGGAGGTCGTAGCCTACTGGTCGAACTTCGACTGACACTCCTCGACGCGGGTCGTCCGGGAGCTGACGATTATAAGATACGAGAACGCCTATGACTAAGAGGACGGCAAGCGGGACTGGATCTACAGCGGTGCCCGTAAATATTGAGCTATGTATGTTAGCCTCCGGGCATGAAACCGTATTCGAAGGATCTGAGACTCAGGGTGCTCTCGGCCGTGGATGCCGGAACACCCAGGGAGGAGGTCGCCAAGACCTTCTCGGTGTCGATGCCCACCATAAAGCGCTGGCTCAAGAGGCGTAGGGAGACCGGGGACGTGGAGCCCGAACCGATCCCCGGCAGGCCTTCTAGGAAAGGGGTGATGCTCCAAGAGTGGCTGCCCGAGCACCTTGAAGCCAACGACGACCTCACCCTAGAGGAGCACCGCGAGGCTTTCGGGGAGCACTTCGGGGAGGAGGTTTCCACCTCCACCATCGGTAGAGCCATAGCCGGCTTGCCCGATGGCGGATGGCCGCTCAAAAAAAGTCCAAGATAGCCACAGAGCGCGACGAGGAGGCTAGGGGTTTGTGGCAATGGCTCGCTTCTCGCTTCGACGCTAGACGCCTCGTGTTCGTGGACGAATCCGGCTTCAACACCTCCATGACGCGCCTCAGAGCCAGGGCTCCGAAAGGGAAGAGGGCCTACGGCAAGGTTCCCAGGAACCGGGGTAAGAACACCACCCTCATCGCCGCGATAACCCTAGAGGGAGCGATGGGCCAGCCGATGACTATAGAGGGAGCCACGGATGCCCCGGCCTTCGAAGCCTACGTCGAACACTTCCTTGCGCCGTCTCTTTCTGAGGGACAGGTGGTGGTGCTCGATGGGCTAGGGGCGCACAGGACCGAAAGGGTGAGGGAGCTCGTAAAGAGGCCAGGGGCGCCGACCTCCTGTTCCTGCCTTCCTACTCGCCGGATTTGAACCCCATAGAGGAGGCCTTAAGCAAGATAAAGCACCTCGTGCGTAAGGCCGGCGCACGCGTGCGCGAGGCGTTGATAGGGGCGATAGCCCGAGCGTTGGCGGCCGTCACGATCGAAGATGCCGCGAGCTGGTTCTCCACGCCGGCTACCGGCCGCAAGGTCAACCCTTATGAGTACCGCTGTCAGAGCGCAACACCCAGAAACAGCGGACAACCACCAGTAAGGAAATAAGCCCATCTAAGTCGATTCTGCAACCTGCAGCAGCGCCTGGAAACGGGGCTCGGCGGATTGTGGCTCCGAAGGGCGCGGGTTCGAGTCCCGTCGGTCACCCTAAGTGAAAAGTCGCATTTGCAGGTACATTAAGGAAATGCGTGCGAAGCCTCCGAGGAGGGTATCGTCGATGAACGCAATCGAATCGGTCAGCGCTAGCCCTTACTAGCACATAGGGTATACCTGGTCCGGCAAGAGCCCCTCAAAGACCACACTTACGTGCCCTCGAGGCGTGTGAGCATGACATCGCGGCCCTCCTCTACGATGCGGCCGCGATCCAGCCTGTAGACCCGGTCGGCCATAAGCATAGTGGGCATGCTGTGGGTAGCGACGATCACCGTCTTGTGCTGGGCCAGCACACGCAGCTCCTCGCTCAGCGTCCGCTGGGTCTCTATATCCAGCCCCGAACCTACTTCGTCGAGCAGAATGATGGACGGATCGGCCGCCAAGGCACGAGCAAGCACGACGCGCTGGCGCTGCCCGCGGGAGAGCATCCGCCTGCCCTCCCTTACCTTCGTCTCCCAGCCGTCCGGCAGGGAGGCGACGAGCTCGTCGACCCCCGCCAATCGTGCAGCCTGTTGTATCTGCTCCTCCGAAGCGTCGCCGCGCACCCCGTAGGTGACGTTCTCGGTGATCGTACCGTCGAACAAGGGCGTGTCTTGGGTCACGAACCCGATCTTGGAGCGTAGTGACTCTAACGCGACGTCGGCTATGTCCTGACCGTCGATCACGATGTACCCATTGCTCGGCTGCCGGAAGCGGGGCAAGAGTTCCAAGAGCGTGCTCTTACCAGCGCCGTTCGGTCCTACCAGCGCCACCAGCTCTCCCCGTCGCGCCGTCAGATTCACGTCGTCGAGCGCCAGCGTTCCATCAGGGTAGCTGAACGACACTCCCTCAACCGACACCAAACCTTCGCTTACCTCCACCTCAGGGAGCTCCTCCTCGTGCGGACTCTCGGGTTCCTCGGCGAGGGTCTGTGCCAAGCGTTCCACAGAGATCTGTGCCTCCTGGAGCGTTCGGTTGACGATAGTGATCCTTTGGACGACGGGGGCCAAAAGCCCTATCAGCGCGTAGGACGTTACCAGGTACCCTGCGCTCAACCTTCCCGCAGCGACCTCTTCTGCGGCCAATGCTAAAGTGAGGGTGGTGACGAGCGCGACCGCGGCCGCCGAGGCTCCCTGGAGTTGCCCACCGGCGGCAGCCAGGCGGGCGCCGCGGCTGGCAACATTGCGGTTAAGCTTCCTGACGTGCTTCGCCTCTTCGCGCTGACGTCCGTGAATCTTTACCACTGCCAGGCCCGTAAGACGCGCGTTTAGATAGCCAGATAGACGGGTCCGGCGGTTGCGGGTGTCGCGGCTAGCCTGTTGCACCCTTGGGTTTATGCGCCAGAAGACCAGGGCGATGAGCGGCAGTAGCAGGGTAGTACTGAGCCCCACAAGTAAGTTGAGATACGTCAGCACCGTGATCGCCCCGATAACAAACAAGACGTCTTGGACGAGCTGGACCATCCCTTGAGACACTAGCCTTTGGACGGCCTTGGTGTCGCTGATGAAGCGCACCAAGAGCCGTCCGGGTCCGCGGCGACGAGTGTAGTCCAGGGGCACCTCTTGTAGGTGGACCCACACAGCATCGCGCATCCTGGCGGCCACCCGCTGCCCAATCCGACCGGAAAGGGAGCGCTGCTGGTACAGGAGGTAACCTCGCAGCAGTGCCCCCACCGCGAGCAGGCCGATGATCATGCGGTTATTCAGTAATGGGGCCGTTGTTGCCGGCTGCCGTCCGCTTAGACCGCTAAGTAGCGAGTCTATGAAGATACCTACCAGGATCGGGACCGACACCTCCACGACGGTGAGGCCTAGCATCACCGCGGCGACCAAGAGCAGCCGGCGCCGCTCTGGCTTTAGATATGGCCAGATACGGCTGAGCGTCTCAACCAGCTGGAATCGGAGGATGCGCTGCATCATCTACGTGTAATAGGCACGGCGTCGGTCGGCGCGAAAACGTCATCTCGCGCATTCCACTCCAACGTCCGTCCAGCCCCGAGCAACTCTGTCAGGGTGCCGTCCATTATGCGCTCTATGCTCATACAGGGCAGGCCGACGGCCTCTTCGGCTTCCCGGCTGGCCAACAGGCTTTGTGTAACAGAGCCCGCTATGGCCCGAAGGGGCAGCCCGTACCCCTGGATGCTGCGGACCCCGCTTTCGGCGGAGAGACTGTCGCTGGCAGCGAAGAAGACGTGGACGACGCTCCGGCGGAACTCGGCTGACTCGAGCAGCATGCGGGTCTCGCGTTGGAAGACACCGTCGGCTATCTCGAGGATGATGTAGTCGGGATTTGCGGCCCGAAGGTTGCCCAATATGATGCGGTAAATCCCGAGTAACTCTTCGAGGCCGACCATGTAAGTGGACGGGTAGCCGGCAGAAGTGAAATCGAGTACCGGCCGAGCCCCGCAAGCTTCAAGGAAGCGACCGTCTTTGCCCGCCGCGGTGCCCGTTATCTTGCCCGCAGCCACGCTGAAATTCGCGCGGCTGAGCGCCCGTGCCAAGGTGCCCGCGGTGGTGGTCTTGCCTGAGTTCATCGACGATCCAACCACCAGGATCACCTCTGCGCTGGTCTCAAGGTGGCCGTCGACGGCGTAGGACGGCAGACCGAAGGCGCATTGGTTGATTGGCCGATCACCTTTGTCACCTACCAAGCCTAGAATACGCAGGCGCGTAGGATCGACCAACATGGAGGCGTGTTGGGAAGCGACCTCGCCGCAGACACCGCCGACCGAAAGGAGATCACACTCCTCGACCGGCCGCGTCGGCAAGTAACCCTCGTACTGGTCCGTGGCGTAGCGGTTGCCGAATGCACCCACGATGTGATCACCAGGAAACAGGTACATAGTGACGCCGGTACGGATCTCCATTCTGGTGTGTCGGCCGATGTCCTGGACCTCAGCTAACACCAGATCCCCGATGCGCGGTGGGGCGTACAGCGGAACTGCCTTGGCCATCTCGTCCAGGGGGACGGCCCGAGTTGCGAAGCCATATTTTATTATTGGGTAGTCGATTAGTCGCACAGAAACCTCTCCTTCCTCGGCAACCAGCCGACGGTACGTGCCGCCAACAGGCCTCCTCATAGAGTGCGGACTGAAAGCTTGCTGTGGGATATACCTGTGCTTATGGATAGCGCGGATGTTCAGTGGTATTCCCCTGTTACAGCCGGAACATCCCCAGGGAGGATCTATTCTCGAGAGCGGTACCGAACGACGAACGGTGATCGAGGCCCACGAAGCGAAATGCCCTTTGCCCCCGGCCGAATGCGAGCATCCATCCGACGATCGCCCCGAAGCAGATCACAAACAGGAGCATAGGATTGTCCGTAACCGTGGTGCGGATGTCCACGTGGGCTCTGGCCCCTGCGAGGCAGTCGTTGTCCACGGCCGATTGGGAGCACACCATATTGAAGGTGGTGATGTCCACGCCAAAGGCGCTCCCGGCCGCCAGGACCGCTATGACCAACGCCAGTATAACTGGCACGATGATGCGTCTCATGACGCATCTCCTTTCTAAGTAGGGCAGTAGAGGCTTTCTCTAATCGATACTCCGCTCCTCAAGGACGGAGCGGCAAACCTCTCAGAGCCGGAACACCCCAAGAAATGATGGGTCCTCATAGGCCACAGTCGACCACGGACGATCATCGCCGCTCCAGGAGCAGATAACGCCCTGCCTCCGAGCGTTTGTGAGCAGCACCATTAAGACGCCAGCCCCGAAGGAGCAAGCTAACACTAGCATCGTCAGGAGAGAGGCGTTCACAGGAGGCCTATCCGTCTCCTGTGCCTCCTCCGCGGGCATCAGCGGGTAGCTTTCGTCCGGCAGAGGAGCGGGAGCATTCGCTCCTCGATCCACATGCCCCACATTCGTCCCCGCAAGGGTAGAAGACACGTCGGGTGCGCTGTGTGGCAATGAGATTGAGAAGACCCCGAAACAGCAGAGCATAACCCCCGCCAACAGGAGGAGGAGGACCAATCGGTTCATCCTTGGCTGCTTTGCTAGGCTCAGACCAAGTTCTCCTTCTCTGGCTACTTGGTGGCCTGCAGGTTGAGAGTACTGGTCGCGAGCTACCCACCAGAACCATTATAAGACATCTGACCGTATCTACGTACAGACGGTTTTGGTTGGATTGTCTGCCCACAAGAAATTGTTGGATGTGTCTAGGAGGCAGGCAGGTAGCTGTCCTGGGCCTTCACGTGGGGTCCTCTTGCCACGTAACGGTCGCATCATACTCCTGTACAAGAGAGTTGTATGTGCCACAGAGCACTAAGTGTTGTGGGCACAGGACCGGCTCGCGCACGGGCGTATGGTGGACGAAATACCGCGCTCGTCGAAGATCTGATACTTAGAGTCACGGCTGAGCCGAGAGCCACGGCTGTGCAGCAACCATGCAGCAACCCGAGTGAATCTCCTGAAAGGTTGAGAAATGCACGAACGCAGAAATGCGGTGATTTCCAGCAGTTTTGCAAGCTCTGGAAACGTTTGGAAAACAATCTCGGCGCCCTCGCATGGCGGAGGTCACGAGTTCGAGTCTCGTCGGGTCCACTTCGAAAAGGTCTGTTTTGCAGGTAAAATGCAGAGCGCGAATAACGGGTTCCAGAGGAATCCGACCTCTGAACAGCTACCGTGCAGCAACCTGAGTAAATACCTCCAATTACAGGCACTTTGTGTGCTCCAGAGACGTCCAGCAACCTATCACACCTCCTTCACACGGCAGAGGTCGCTGGTTCGGTCCCAGCATCGCTCACTAAAGTAGATATCCCTTATAATTGAGTAGAGTTGTCCGTAGCTGTGTGATTCGGGTTATCACGCTCGAATCGGGGCGTGCTCCAGGTAGGGCACCGTCATAGGTCCCTCTGGGAGGACTGCTACGGGGGCGTCTTCGCCGATTCTTTCCAGTTCCTCGGAGATCGTGACTGCTATATCCGCGATCGGATGGAGGTGCACGCTCCGGACGTCGTCGGCGGGTATCTCGCTGTAGAGCCCAACCCTCGCCCTCTGCAAAATCAGGGCGAAGAGCTGCACCTGCCACTGGTCGAACATCGAGAACCCGGGCGAGTAGATAGTCTCGAGCATTTCTTGAGGCGAAGAGTGCTCGAAGAGCATCCTTCGAAAGTTCCCGTGGTTCGGGAAGCCATCGTTGCAGCGAGAGGCGGAGACGATCAGACCACCGTCGGAGACGATCTGGTAGGCTGCCGACATGCCCTTTACGGCCTGGTAAAGATTCTGATCCAGGGGGTAGCCGCCGTTGGTGGTGACGACGATGGGGTACTCCCTTTCACACGCTACCATCACCGACGCCTTGTTGACCTCGCAGCCCCTCTCGTGGGCGGCCAGCACCTCGCCGCAGAAGTAGCCCGTGATTTCCTTGTTGCGGTTTATGGTGACGTTCACGAGGAAGTCAACCGGCAAGAGGGACCCGTTCGCGCGGATTTGGCTCTGCGTCGGGTTATCTTCGAGAACCCCCCACGTGCTGCGCGCGTGTCCTATCACCGACGCTCGGTGGTAGTGCATGATCGAATCTACGTCTGCCATGGCGGGGAAGACGCCTTTGTACCCGCCCGAGAACCCGGCCATAAAGTGCGGCTCGATAAAGCCGAGCACGATGCGCTTGTCGGCCTCGACGTACTCGCGGTTCATGTAAATGTCGCGGCCCTCTGGCGAGCTGCCGGCGAACGCTAGCGTGTTTGGGTCGTGGGCGTTGTGGTTTACGACGCGGTAGTTGGAGGCCACCTCCCGCCCGACCATCGCGACGAGCTCCTCCTCGGTGTTGGGCCGGTGGGAGCCAGTTCTGTTGACGATAGTGACGTTCTCGGACGTCACATGCGAGAGGTCATCGAAGAGCCAGGGCAGCAGGCGATCAGAGGGCAAAGGACGGGTGATGTCCGGGATCACGACGGCGACCCGGTCCTTAGCTTCAACGAGTTTCTGGAGCGGCGCGGAGCCGATAGGATTACGCACCGCTTCGCGGAAGGCCGCCTCCTCGTCTGGCAACCCCTCCTCATGTTTCGTCCTCAGCACGGTTACGTTTGAGGACGGGATCTCCACGGTCAGATCGCCCCTGCCGTACTGTAATTCGGTACGCACCGTCTGTAGCCTCCTCTTGAGCTCCCTAGCTGGAATTTGCGAAGTCCCTCCGAACCTCACTGGTTACGCGTGGGAACAGTACCCCCACGCATGCAAGCGAAACTCCTAGCATCACAGAGTGGGCGCCTTGATGCCGTCTCGAGCACACAAAATGAGCGGCACCTCGTGTCGAAACAATAAGCTAATGTCTCTCGTCCGCGATCGGCCGAGCGACGCAAGTCCGGCAGTTCGCACACTCAGCCCAATCACTGTTCGTCACCACGTCGCAGGCGCCCCACGAGGTGCTCGGCGGCCCGGTAGCAGAGAGCCCACATCGTCAGTGTCGGGTTGACCCCGGGACAGGTTGGAAAGACAGCTCCGCCGAAGACGTACAGTCCTGGCGTGTCGTGGACACGCAGATCGGGATCCACCACCGAGGAGGCAGGATCTTCGCCCATGCGGCATCCGCCGAGGTCGTGGCTGCTACAGACGCCACGAAAGCGCGGACCACGCCACGTTTTCACCGCACCCATCGCGTAAAGGATGTTTTCGGCTTTCCTTTCCATCCACTCGGCAAGGCGGCTCTCGTTCTCTCGCAGATCGCAAGTGATACGCACAAGGGGGAGCCCGAGCCCGCTGCGGTCACGGTGCCGAGGGTCCAGATCGAGGAAGTCCGTGTGATAGGACAACGACTCGGGCTGGAGGCGGATCGCACAGATATGCTGCCAGCTTCTAAGATGATCCTTGTACCCCTTGCCCCAGAACGCAACGTCAGGCGGTAGACCCTCGCGGCTTATCTGTATCGGCAACAGCTGGTTTTCGACGTTGGGGGTGGCCCCGCCGACGAACCCGTGAGCCGCCGAATCGAAGTCGGCGGCAATAAAGTCATCCAGGCTCCACATCTGCGCCGCCGGGCCGGTGTGCTTGTTGAAGACCACATCCGGGAAGTAGCCGTAGACATCGGCCCACATCTTGGTCATGAAGTGCTTGCCGACCTGGCCCGCGTTGTTACCCAAGCCACCTGGATGCCGCTGATCACCCGAGAGCAATAAGAGCCTTACGTTCTCGAAAGTGTAACCACATAGGATTACCGTACGCGCCTCCTGCACTTGACGGCTCCCGTTGGCGTCAACGTACTCGACGCCGCTGGCGTGCCCGCTCGAGGCGGTGAGGACGCGGACAACCCTACAGTGGGTTCGCAGGTCAGGTTGCCGGTCCAAGCGCCTCGGGAACCGAGGTTAGGCCGGGGTGCCACCGCTCGTTGTTGAAAGGACCAAAACCTCCGCTCCAGGCGCAGTAGGTGGTCGCCGGGTACCCGTTGTAGGGCTCGCTGTTCACGGCGACCGGCGTTGGGTAGGGATGTAAACCCAACTCCTTTGTGGCTTTGGAGAAAATCTCGCTCGTGCGGAAGGGTCTCAGGGGTGGCAGGGGGTAGGGTTTGCTGCGCCTGATGAACGGGTTGTCCTCGTTGCCCGCGACCCCGATCAGGTACTCTACGGTCGTGTAGTAGGGCTCCAGCTCGTCGTAAGAGACGGGCCAGTCGGTCAATGTGTGCCCGTCCGGTAACGTCCTCTCGCCGAAGCTCTCGCGTACGTGGGTGAGGTAGTCGAAGTGGTGGGGATGGCAACGCCTGAGCGCTCCGCCCCAGTGGATGACCGAGCCGCCCACGCCATTCATCATGCGCCCCAACGAGAAGGTGGCCTCCCGGGTCGATTCGCCCTCGTTGCGCCGCCAGCGGGGCGTCTCGCTCAAGAACTTGGGCCCCATCTCTCCCCTGCAATAGTAGGCGGACCCCAGCTCATCCGGTAAGAAGTCGTGCTTGGTGCGCCACGGCCCGGCCTCCAAGCCCACCACGCGCAAGCCCGCGCGAGCCAGGACGGGGGCAACCACGCTGCCCATAGCCCCCATCCCCACCAGAACGATGTCTGCCGGTCCACTCGGGGGCTCGGCACCTCTCTGGGGGTCGTAGCCAGGGATGTCCACGGGTTCGCTCGGTGCACCATCGAGGGAGTAGCCCACGTCCTCTAGCGACTGGATCGTGCCACCCTTCATGACGGGTTCCTCTGAGAGGTTCTCCTCGGCGGAGTTTTCGAGCCAGATCCCCGGATGGGCCAGGAGCTTCCAGCCCAGCTTGTCGCGGTTGCCGCCGTGCGCAGGATCAGCGAAGAGCCCTTCCTGCAGGTGGGTGCGCAGCATCTCGAAAAAATCGCGCTGCGGGGGGACCTGGAAGTTGGGGAGTACGCCCAGTTCCAAATCGGTTAACAGAGCGTCCTGTTGCTCGGCGGAGCAGTCGGCGAAGGGTATGCCATGGCGCTGCCTAGTCGCAAGATCCAGCGCTGCCAGGCCGAGCCGGTAGGCCTCGGCTTTGTCCTGGTATGCACCCGCCAGCGCACGGTCCAGGTAGGTGAGGACGCCTATGTCTGTCGCTCCAGGACTACTCTCATCGGTCGGAAAGAGGCGTTCAAAGACTGCCGCCGCCGTCCGTGCCTCGTAGGGGGTCAAAACCAACAGGGTTGATGTTCGTCTCTCCGGATCCACTATTTATCGTCAGCTCGGCTAGGGATGAGCTTGCAGGGTGCAGAAGCCGTCGAAGCACTGACGAGGACTTGAGCATCGAAGGTACCTCCGTTGAGGAGCATACCTCCCCAGCGCTTCCGAAGCGATCGCGTAGAGTCGCCATTCCTGTCCCAACAGGGACTCTTCTCGCCAAAATTCACCAGCAAGGTGTACCAGGCTCATGTATACATGCGGCGGCGGTCCCATCTCAAGATCTGCAGGGAACAAAGGTCATGATCTCTCCTTACGAGTCAGGTAAGCCTGCACCACTACCACAACGATGAGGAAGAAACCACTCACCACTTGCTGCGCATAGGAGCCAAGGGTCCCTACCTGGTTGATTAGGTTCTGCAGTATGCTTAGCAGCAAGAATCCTGCAAGCCACCCGCTCATCGAGCCGGCCCCTCCGGTCAGCAATGTGCCTCCCACGACCACCGCCGAGATGGCATCCAGCTCCCCGCCGCTCGTGGGTTCGACCGCCGAGCGTAGAGGTAAGAGGCGCCAGCGAAGCCTGCCAGCGCTCCACTTGTAAGCGGTTTCACGACATAAGGTGGACGGAACCCCATCAGTAGCGCCGACTCTTCGCTCCCGCCGATAGCGAAGATGACCCGCCCGTAGCTGGTGCGTGCGAGGATCAGCCCGCCCACAGCGAAAGCGATGATCACGAACATCACGGGCACGGAAACGCCGAGGATCTGGCCCTGTCCGAACCAGTCGAAAGGCGACTTTCCCTCGATACCGATTGGCCTCTCGTTGGCGAATGCCAGCGCCAGGCCCCGGATGCCGAGCAATCCTGCCAAGGTTACGATAAACGGCGCCATCTTGGCCTTGGCGATCAGGAGCCCGTTGCCGAAACCGATCAGCCCACATGCCAGAAGCGGCAAGATCAGGGCGAGCGGCCAGAAAATCTGCACGCTAAGCGCGGCGAGTATGCCACCCAAACCCACCATCGACCCGACCGACAGGTCGATACCGCCGCTGATGATCACGAAGGTCATGCCGACCACGATCAAGCCGAGGAAAGCCCCCTGGAGCACGATGTTCTGGAGGTTCTGCGCGGTGAGGAAATTGTCGAACGTCAGGGCGGAGATGGCGACAACCAGTATTAGAACGACGATGGCCCCGCGCCGCTGGAGCGTAGTAAACAGACGCTCGCGCCAGCGGGGCTCCCCCGCGGTCTCTGTGTCAGCCGGTCGGGTGTCATTTAGGCTACTCCCCTCCCCTTCTGCAGGTAGACTGCTACCAAGACGATCGCGGCCGTGAGCACCTGAGCCAGGTAAAGGGCAGGTCGTTCGCTATAAAGGTGTTGCTTATCAGTTGAATTAGAGCGCGCCCATCACCGTGCCGATGATCTTCACCTGCCGCCGCTCAAGGGCGTTCCACCTACCACGACCGCGGTGATGGCGGAGAGCTCGATCAGGAGGCCGATGTTGGAGGGGTCGCTAGCCCCGAGGCGCGCCGTGGCCACGATCCCCGCTAGAGCAGCCAGGAGACCACTGATAACGTATACTGCGAGGAGCGTCCTGCGCACCGGGTGCCCCGACAAGAAGCTCGCCGAGCGGTTGCCCCCGATGGCCACCACGTACCTGCCGAAAGTGGTGCGTTTCGCGAGGAACCACACCACGAGCACCGCCACACCCGCCACGATTACCGGCGCCGGTATACCGAAGGGGCGTCCCTGTCCGAGCCACAGGACCACCGGATCGGTGACCAGCAGCGACTGGCCGCCAGCGAAGATCTGGGCAAGCCCCCTTCCCCCCACCAACATGGCCAGCGTGGCGATGATCGGCTGCACCCCGACGAAGGCGACGAGGCTACCGTTCACCAGCCCGGCCAGGGCGCCAACAAGGAGCGCGACCGACAACCCAACTGGCCAGCCGTACCCGAGGTACAGCGGGAGGAACGCCGAGGCGAGGGCCATCACCGACCCGACCGAGAGGTCTATGCCTTCGGTCCCTATCGCTAGCGCCACGCCCAAAGAAACCAGAACTATGGGCGAGACGGTGATCAGCAGGGTAGAGAGCGTCGCCACCGAGGCGAAGTTGGGGGTGACGATGAGGTTGAAGATCACCAGCACTACGAACGCTACGTACACCCCGCGGCCGCGCACCCAAGAGGTTGCCGTGGAGATGTCAAAAGACTTGTTCGGCGTCGCCCCCCATCCATCAGTGCGCTCTCCGTTCTCCCGAACCCCATCGCCCAAATCTTCACCGTGCGCGAGCATCTCCATCAGGTTGCCCTCGGTGATCTCCTCCTCGGAGAGCGACCCGACCACGGCGCCCTCCCTCAAGGCGACCACGCGATCGCTACCCTCGGTTATCTCCTCCAACTCCGAGGAGATAAGTATGACGCCGAGACCCTTCACCGCGAGATCGTCCACGAGCTTCTGTATCTCAGCCTTCGCTCCCACGTCGATGCCGCGGGTGGGCTCGTCCAGTATGAGCACCTTGGGATTCATGCACAGCCAGCGGGCCAGAAGGACTTTCTGCTGGTTGCCACCGGAGAGTTCCCTGACCGGCTGGTCTGGGCTCGAAGCCTTGATGCCGAGGCTCTGCATGAATTCCTCGACCAGCTCGTTCTGGGCTTTCTCTGAGATCATCCCCGCCGCGCGAGCCTCGGCATGGCCGCGGCGGCGATATTCTCTTTCACCGAGAGATCCGGGATAATACCCTCCAACTTGCGGTCCTCGGGCAAAAAGGCGATCCCGGCCCTTATCGCCGCTCCGGGAGAGCCGGTCTTGATATCTTTCCCTCCCATCCTGACGGACCCGGAGTCGATTGGCTCGGCACCGAAGATCGCCTTGGCCGTCTCGGTTCTGCCGGCGCCGAGGAGGCCGGCGAGTCCCACCACTTCGCCGGGACGGACGTCGAGGGATACCTCGCGGAGGCGAGGGTGTTGGGTGAGGCCTTGCGCCACGAGGACGGGTTCCCTGGCAGTTTCGTGCTCCCCGCCGAAGCCGGTCGCGCCCTCCTTTTCGACCTCGGCGAGCTCCCGGCCGAGCATGTGGGCGATCAGTTGCAGCCTGGAGAGGTCGGCGAGTTCCCCGGTGTGCGCCACTCGGCCGTCGCGCAGGACCGTCACGCGGTCGCAGATCTCGTAGAGCTCCTCGAGGCGGTGGCTGACGTAGATCACGCCGACTCCCTCCTCGCGCAGCTGCCCAATCACATCAAACAGTGTCTCTACCTCCCTCGCCTCCAGCGACGAAGTCGGCTCATCCATGATGACAGCTCTCGCGTCCACCGAGATGGCCCGCGCGATGGCAACCATCTGCTGAACACCAAGGCCAAGGGAGCGCAAGGGAGCGGTGACGTCCGCGCGGATACCGTAGCGTTCCAGGATCTCGGCGGCCTCCCGATTCATGCGGGCCTTATCGATCAGGCCCAGCGAGTTGCGTGGCTCGCGCCCGAGGAAGACGTTCTGGGCCACGCTGAGGAGCGGGATCAGGTTGATCTCCTGGTATATGGTTGATCACTCTGCGAATCGCGCGCTCGTCGAAAGCAAGACCTTTAGCGCTTGAAGAGAACCTGGCCCTCGTCGGGCCTGTACACCCCGGTGATAACCTTGATCAGGGTTGATTTCCCCGCGCCGTTTTCCCCGACCAGGGCGTGCACCTCTCCTGGCCGCAGCTCGAAAGAGACTTCGTCGAGGGCCAGTACGCCGGGGAACCGTTTCGTCACCCGGCGCACCTCGAGGATAGGGGAGTGGCGCTCCATTGTTATGGTCCCTCCCCTAGTCGATCTTGTCCAAACTCGCCTGAGAGTTCTTTTTGGTATACAAGGCATCCTGGACGATGATCTTCTGTGGGGTGGGCTTCCCGGCCAGGAACTTCTCGATGGTGTCGAAAGCCAGCGGACCGAAGCGTGGGTTGGTCTCGATCACAGCGTTTATGTCACCCGTGATTATCGCCTGCACGGCCTGTCGGGTACCGTCGATGGCGACTACCTTGACGTCCTGTCCGGGATCCTTGCCGGCGTCTTTGAGGGCCTGGATGGCCCCGAGTGCCATCTCGTCGTTCTCCGCGTAGACCGCGTTAATGTCGGGGTTGGACTGTATGAGCTGTTCCATGACCGTGTGGCTCTTGGTCCTGAGGAATTCCCCTGTCTGGGAGGCAACGATCTCCCATGTTCGGGTACTTCTTGAGCTGTTTCTCGAAGCCTTCGGTGCGGTCGATCGTGACCGAGGCCCCAGGTGTCCCCTCGAGCACGGCGACCTTGCCTTTCTCGTTGGTGAGGCCGGCCATGATATCGGCGGCCCGTTTCCCCTGCTCGAGGAAGTCCGAACCCATGAAGGTTATGTAGTCCTCGCAGGGCGTCCCCGCCGTCTCACGGTCGATCAGGAAGACCGGCACCCCGGCCTCTTTCGCGGCGTTGAGTGCGGGGTCCATGCCCTCCTCCAGGAGCGGCGCGACGATGATAGCGTCCACGTCCTGGGCGATCATGCCCGTATGTCGGAGATCTGCTTTGAGGCCTGCGAATTGGCGTTGGTATACACAAGCTCCTTGATGTTGCGCTTCTTCGCCTCGCTCCTTATGGACTCCGTCTCGGCGATGCGGAACGGGTTGACCTCCTTCTCCGATTGAGAGAACCCGACGACGGCGTCCTCGAGTTTGAGGTTCGGCGGCTTGACCTTGCACACATTCCCGCTGGCCTGCGCTATGTCCTGCTGGGCCTTCTTGCCCCCGCTCCCCCCACCCTGACCCTCCGTCTTCGCGCCCGGGGGCGAGCACGCCACGATCAGCGCCAAGGCCACCAGTACGGCTGCCAACAAGCCCACTACCCTCGTCGATCTCATCTGTTCACCCGTCCTTCCCTCGATTGCGTCACAGCTTACGCTAAGGCGAGCCGCCGTTCTACGTCACTGCGTCTTGCGCTTCTGCTCTCTCGGCAGGAAGTAGCTGAACTATCTGCGAGCGGGTTCGGGGAGGCGGCGCGACCGCTATTCTCATGGTCGCACGCTGCACGCGATCCTCTGGTCGCTTATCGCCGGAGCGAACCCAAAGCCTCCCCATCCCTGCCACCTTGTGTACCCGCCAGCTCTACCTTGGATTGAACTCCCAGCCAGCAACCGTCTGGTCGGCCTGCATGACGAAGAAGTCGCCGTGCGTGCCGTAGCCGAGGACGCGCTCGAAGAACTGATCACCGTTGAACGTGATCATGATGTACTTCGTTCGCCGGCGTCCGTTGACCGTTATGGATATCGGCACTATCTGCGGGTGCGGTATGTTGGTCGGGTGCGGGGCGTCGAGGTAGCCGTCGAACGCCAGCCTGCGCAGCACTTCCTCTTCCGCTGTGGGCGGCTCAAAGCGTTCGGGGTTCGTATCGCGGGGGCGAAGATTCGCCGGCGCATTGGGATTCGCCGCTCTGAGGAAGTAAATCGGGTACCGGTTCTGAAACTGCTCGGGCTCGTCGTCGCCCAGGAGTCGAACAAACGCCACTCTCCGCTGAGCTTCTGGATGATGGGGCCCTCCGTGGCCCGCTTGCTCCAGTCGGCACCCACGAACCGGACTTCGGTGTGGTCGGCGTCCTCGGGGCTCCTCGCGAGGGCCGGCTGGAAGTTCGAAAAGAGGTCGAGGGCGATGACGTAGGCCATATGCCACCTGCCATTGATGAGCGTGAGGCCGGGATCCCACTTGCCCTCGGTCGGGAAGGGGACGGCGTTCACCGGGTGCTTCTGCCCCTCCAGGATGTGGACGCCCCTTAAGAGGTTCACAGAGAGGGGCGGCTCGTCGTACAGGATGTCGACGGGCGGCTCGTAGTTGTTCTCGTCGGGATACGTTATTATGCCAAAACCTCCAGCGATCTGGTCGCCCCCCTGCGGACCGAAGTCGCCCCACGAGCTCACCACGACGATCCAGCGGTTATTGGCCTCGTCGCGGACGATCTGCCCGGCGTGGTGCCCGAGGATCGTGTCTTCGTCTCCGGCGTTGTACCAGAATATGTTCCCGACCTGCTCTATGTTGGTGTAGTCGGAGAGGTCAATCGTCCAGACTGCCCAGTGCGCCTTCTCGAAGAAACCCAGGCCTGCGTTGGTGAGGGTGAAGTAGAGCTTGTTGTTCTTTACGTACGGGGTTCCGTCGGCGTACTGGACACAGTGCGGATCGCGCACCCCGGCCTCGCCGAAGTACCCGGCGCGAACGCCGTCGAGAACGATGGTACTACCCGAGTCGGAACGCGCGCCGAAGCCGTTCTTGAACGTCGCGAGCACATCCGTGCGGCGCAGGTCTAGGTTTTCGCCGGTTCCGGATCTCACGTCCCTCTTTATGAGGGGTCTAAAGTCACCGATATCCATGAAGCTATCGCCTACTAGGGCAGTGACCTCGTTCTCGTTGGCAACGAAAGCGAACCTGAACGACGTCCCGAAGTCGCTCGGGTCCGGCTGCGTGCTGCCAAGCTCGTAGAGCGTCCCGTTGACACGGGCCTCCAGGCCAACGGTGTTGGTGCTCTTGTCGTAGTAGGCGTGGACGTAGTTATTCTCATCCTTGTACAGCCCAGCGTAGACGGTGCCCTCGGTTAGCGACGCGACGTCAATGATCACCGTCGCGTAGGGTGCCTGCTGCCCGGTACTGGACTTGAGGACGGTGTAGTAATCATCCTGCCCGCTAAAACGTAGCTTGCCGTTCGAGATCGTGACGACACCATCGTCTTCGCTGGCCGGCCCAGGACGGAGGATCGTGTAGCCGCCGATCGTATTGGTGCTGAAGCTATCGTCGAGCTGGACGAAGTTCTTCGCCAGCAGGTCGAAAGGACGGAAGCGCTCCCTCGTGGTGAAGTGAAAGTCGGTGGGCTCCAGGCTGGTACGAACAGCACCCTCCACCGATCCAGGTAGCAAGCTCGCCCCGGCAGCAGCGCCGACACCTGCCGCTCCCAAGAGCTTCAGGAAGTCTCCGCGGCTGTGGAGCGTCTCGAGTAGCTCCTCACGTGCTACGTCGCTCGATCTTCTCTCCGTATCCATATTCTCCTCTCCTCCACGATGGAGCGCTCCGTAGAAGTTACCTCGCTAATCGTCGAACTCGAAACCCCAGGCTTGGTGCCTGCGATTACATTCTTACCTCGCGAACCATGGTTGTTTGGTTACGCTCGACTTCCCATCCACTGCCAAACCTCGCTCACGAAGGTGCTTCGAAACCCCTTGTTGACCACGCCAAGATGATGAACCTACGGTTTGTCACCTCCTGCTCAGCCAGACCCGTAACGTCCATTCTGAAAGGAGGCCGCACCGACTTCGCCTGGTATTTGAGCGAATCCCATGAAACCCCCTACCTCAAGCCGCTTCTCTCTGTTTGCTCGTCAGCGCAGAAGAGCAAGCTGTGTACTACCCACCAAATCCCGAAAGTAAACCCACATCGGCACATGTGCATCGTTTTTGTTATTGTTCGTATTGTATCAAAACCTTGTGCGCAACTGGCTACCTGTCATGGTCGCGGTCACCTCCCGGCTCTCGCAAGGGTCTTCGAGCGAACACAATGCTCGCCTCAACACAATGCCCTGGGACGCGAGTCTGCGGCTGCGTCACCCACACCTGCATTATCTAGTTGATGTCGGTAACATGTGGGCCTCGCAACCGAACCCTAGATTGCAGCTTTATAGATTTCAGAAGTGGTGTCCACATGATCATCGCCTGCGTCCCAGCCATTCACGCGCTGTCTTAGCTAGGTTGGTTCATCTCAATGCTCGCCTACCTCGCTGGTCCGAGGTTCGGCGGCTGCGTAACGTCGCAGTGTCTCACTATCGAGGCGCACCCCCAACCCCGGGCTATCCGGGACGGTGACGACTCCTCGCTCGTCGGGCTCGATCGGACGATCGAGCAACTCGGTTCGCAGGGCGTTCGGGTTCCGGTCGAACTCGAGCAAGTAGGAGTTGGGTATGGAGGCGATGAAGTGGAGGTTTGCCGCTAGGCTCACCGCAGTAGAGAACACGTGCGGCACGCATGGCAGGCCTGCCGCCGCAGCAAGCGCCGCGATCCTCCGGCAAGCGGTTATGCCCCCCGACCAGATGACGTCGGGCTGCACGATGTCTACTGCTCGATCGGCTATGAGGTCCCTGAAGCCTGCCAGCCCCGTCCGGGTCTCGTAGCCGGCTATGGGTACGTCGATGGCTGCCGCAAGCGCCGCGCTGCCTTCACGGTCGTCGGTTGGAACCGGCTCCTCGAACCAGTGGACGCCGAGGCGCTCGAACTCGCGTCCGGCCTCGAGTGCAGTGGGTTTCGTCCAGGCGTTGTTGGCATCTACCATGAGATGCACATCGTCACCGATCGCCTTCCGCACCGCACCGACGCGCCGCAGATCCTCGGCAAGCGTCACCGTGGCAAACTCGGGAGCGTCCATGTGCACCAGCGGGTTCACCGGGGTGTCGGTGGTGCGTCCGACCTTGATCTTCACGTGCCGGAAGCCCGTCTCGACGTACCGCCGCGCCTCGTCTGCCAGCCCCTCCGCGTCCTTGTTCTCCGCGTAGAATCCGGCGCTGGCGTAGGCTCGTACCTGGTCGCGGTAGCCGCCTAGCAAGCGGTAGAGAGGAAGGCCAGACTTCCGTCCCACTAGATCCCATATCGCGATGTCGAGACCAGAGACGGCCGCCGGGAGCACGCCCCCGTCGCCGTGCTGGTGGGAGCGGCCCGTCATCACCTGCCACAGCCACTCGGGCTTGGTGGGGTCCTCACCGAGGATGCGGGGCGCTAGTTCCTCGTGGATCATGGTTTCCACTACAGAGGCAGGCCCACCGTAGATCGCAGACTCCCCGATCCCAATCTCCCCGTCATCGGCGCCCAACTCCACCAGCAGAGCCGCACGAACCGGCATGTAGTGGATGGAATCTGACAGTGGCTTATCTAGCGGGTACGCAACCTGATATGTCTTGACGTACGCAATCTTGGACATGGGATCCTCGCTTTCTCCGCCGATGACTCCAAGTACGCGAGCTACCTAGGGAGCGCTCACGCGGTCTCCGCTACGAGCTACCCACCTCGTCGTTCTTGAATGTATCTAGTATCTGGGTCCGGGACGCTAACAATCGCGCTGTGCCCTTCCTGCGATCCGACCGTCCGGAACTTCTATCCCGAAGCAGCATCGTAGCAACCGGTTTGTGCACACGCTACACACGGCGTCCTCTCAAGTCGGGCATGATGTTCACCGCAGTGCCGTCATCTCTTTCAGATACAGACAATCACTAAACAAGAATCGAACGCAGCGAGTGTGCAGCAACCGTGCAGCAACCCGAGTAAGTATCCTGAAATGCCGAGAAAAGTACTATCATCAGAATGCTGCTATTTGCAGGCGTTTTGCACGCACCTGAAAGCTCCTGCAAACCTTCGTGCCGCCCTCGCATGGCGGAGGTCACGAGTTCGAGTCTCGTCGGGTCCACTTCGAAACCTCGCTATACAAGCGCAGAATCTGCTTATAGTCGGTGCGCCGAACGTTTCCTGGCCCTTACTACTCCAACGCAGCCGTTTGAGTGTGCTTACGGTAGGATCGAAGGGTATTATCTTCTTGACGCAATGGTAGGCTTGACCAGCTGCTCGGAGTCAGCGGCGCCGAGGGTACGCTACTCAGGTGTCCACCAAACCGTATCAAGCCCAGTGCCCCTGTTGAGTTTGGTTCTACCGCTCGCAGGAGGGGTGGGGAGAGAATTCTTAGGACTTCGTCATCACGCAGTTCTAGGAAGCTCAGCTTGAGGATGCGAAGCGCTTCAGCGTAAGGAGGGTGATGTCGTCCTCCTGCTCCCAGCTCTCCCCCACGAAGGAGTAGAGTTCCTCCAGGCACAAATCCCCCAGCGAGCCCTCCTCACCACGCTCGGCGACCAGTGCCCTAAGCCTCGGGAAGCCGAACATCTCACCCTTGGGATCGTGGGCCTCTACCAGACCATCGCTGTAGAAGAAGACGCCCTGGCCACAATCGAGCCCTATCTCCTTCTGCTCGTAACTCATCCCAGGCATCAGCCCCAAAGGCATCCCTGTGGCCCTAAGTTCATCGGCATCGCCTCCACGCCACAGGTAGGGCAGGTCGTGGCCGGCGTTGGCATACTCCAAGGTGCCGTACTTGGGGTCGAGGATGGCGTAGAAGCAGGTGACGAACATGTTGGGGGGGATGTCTGTAACTAAAGCGTCGTTGACCCTTCTCAATACCTCTCCCGGCGAGTTGGAGGCTTGAGCGAGAGCACGTAGCATGCTGCGGGCGCTGGCCATCACAAGCGCCGCAGGCACCCCCTTACCCGTTGCGTCCCCCACTACCACTCCCAGTCTCTCCTCAGGGAGGAGATGGAAGTCGTAGAAGTCTCCTCCCACCTCTCTAGCGGGATGGTAGTGGGGGTTGATCTGCCAGCCCTGGAGGGAGGGCACCTCTTTGGGCAGTGAGGCTTGCTGAATGCTGCGGGCTAGCTGTAGCTCCTGCTCTACGCGCTCTCGCTCGAGCCTCTCTTGCTCCAGACGTTGGCGTGTTGCCTCAAGAACACCCGTGCTTTCGCTCCACTCCTCGACGATCTTGCCCCCGGATACGCGGTTGATGACGATGGCGGTCGTCGTGATCTCCATCCCGGTAGGCGCCAATCCCAAAAACTCCCCTCGATCGTGGACGCGCCTCCAGGTGAAGCGGGTCGTCACTTTGTCGCCTTCGGCCACCTGATCGTAGATGTTGACGCGCAGATCAGAGAAGATGGCAGGTTCCTCTGCGACCGACCGTATGAAGCCCTCTCGTCCAGGATCTTGATCAGGTTGGAGGCTATGATCGACGAAGTCGGGGGCGAGCAACTCCTCGAGGGCGTCCGGGTCAGCATTGGCCTGCGCCTCCAGAAAGCGGCGCACCAATACCTTGTTCTCCTCCGCTGAGGACACAGGAGCCTCCTCCTCGCTGCCAACCGACGTTTCATGGTCGCGGAACATCATGTAATGATGCCACCCGGCGGTCCCCGGCACATCAGCTGGAAGCTTATTCGCCGAAGTGCGTGAAAGGGACCCTACAGCATCACGCAGGCTTCTTCATCGCCGGTCCAGGCAGATCTTCCTCTCCTAACGCCCGGAGGAGATGAGGCCAGAGACCCTGCTTTACTCACAGCTCGCCGCGTCGTACAACGCCACCACTCTAGCAAGGTACCAGGACTGACCACATCCCGCAAACGAGTGATGTTCGAAACCTTCTTGGCGAATCTTGGAGAGATACACGCGAAGGACGCAGATGACCCTTGCATGCTGTTGGACGAGCAGCGCGGAATGTTGACTGAGAGAGCAAAGACCGCGAAGTGCCCTATGGGAAAGACATAATCTCATCCCCCGCAGGGAGGAGAAGGGTCTCCTGCGAGTCCGGCGGGAGCGGCTTGGGATATTAGGTCATACTATGCTTCACTCTTATCACCGGATCGTCACCAGCGATCGTCGAGAAGCCTGAAAGCCCGGTGTAAGTCTGCCCAGGCGAATTGCTCTTGTTGCAAGGTGCGCGCCCACGCGATGCGTTCCTCGCTTCTTGCCGCCTCCGTCGAGAGGAATCGGGGGTCCGGTATGATCCCCACCCGCCACAGGTTCAACCGGTCGGCATCCCAGCACACCCCCACGGTCGGATCAGGACCGATGCCACCGTTGGTGTGCTCCTCGCAAGCGAATGCCAGCAAGCCCATCTCGGCCTCCTCCAGGTCGAAGGCCTCGCCGCGTAGCTCCCTGGCCAGAGCTGCTCCCCTGAGACCGTGCTCGGGGTCGTAATGATCGTTCAGCCTCATGGAATCGTGAAAGAGGGCGAACAGGAACACGAGCGCCGGGTCGGCGCCGGGCGTCTCGGGAAGGAGGATCAGACCGGCCGCGGCGACCCGCTGCCAGTGGCTTTCGCCGTGTATGAAAGAATCCTTGCCCGTGGACATCTCGAGGACAGCGTCCACGAGTCTAGCGGCGTCCGGTATGGAGACACGCGAACTGGGGCCCACGCTAGTCGCCAAAGGGTGGGTCGTGGGGCTTTTGCGGAACCGCCAACCTAGTCGTCGATAAGGAAGAGTCGCGTGGGCTTGTGGGCGGTGTTTCGACCCCTGTGTGCACCGCTTCCCAGGGGTGCGGGCGGCAGTAGGAACGCCTCACCCTGCGAGGCCCTCAAGGGTTCGCGGCCGTCATCGAACTCGTACTCGATCTCGCCCGAGATGACGTACCCGCGGTGGCCTTCCTCGCACCATTCCTCTCGGTAGACTCCTTCCCCGTACTCGACGGTGGCCCAACGCTTGCCCCCCACCTGCGCTTCCCTGGCCCTGATTCCGGGTGCGTCGTCGGCCCACCCCAACTCGCCGAACGGCACGTTGCGCGGCTCGTCCATGTCACTCGCCTCGACTCTCTTGGGAGTCGTTTTTCCAGTGTGGCACGACGCGCCGTTCGAGCATGGCTCGGAAGCCTTCCGTCGTCTTCGGCAGCAACTCCCCGGTCCCCCAATCGAGGATGACGCCGCGGCGCCGGATCAACTCGAACGTGCCGATCTTGCCTTCCTGGTCGTCGAAAAGGCAAATGTCGGTAAAGGTGCCTCCAACGTCAACCGCAAGGTGCAGCATGCGCCTCGTCTCCCTTCTCTCGCCCTCGGCAAAGTATAGGCGACGTGCAAAGTCTGGCTCAAGACGGCTCGCCGTATAAAGTTCGTGTCTAGTGACCAGCGTGCCGACGCAGGAGGTTCCGGGTCGTGAGAAAGGAAGAGGTGGTTTCCAGGAACCCCAAGGTGATGGACGGGGCGCTGGGGTGCCGGTGGAGATACTGATCCAGCACCTCGCGACAGGGGACTCGCTAGAGGTTTTCCTGGCCAAACTCCTCGCTCGCCTGGCGGGTATCACCCAAAGCCCTAGTCTCCGTGATCCTTCCCTACTCCTCGGGAAAGTCGGGGTCGCCCTCGGTGAGGCAGTGGACCGAATTCCTGTCCTGACTCGAGCTGCTGGCGTTGATGTCGCTTCCTTCGGGCTCTCGGACTCCGTATAGCACCTTCGTACGAGCCTCGATACTGCTCAGCAGAGCCTCTCCCAACTCCAGGTCTTCCATCGCCTGAGTCTTGCTGTAGTCGGTCAGGTATTGGCGCGCAAGATCTTCCCGTCCGGCTTCGTAAAGCGCAAGCGCCGTATCTTCTACGGACGCTTGCTCGGAGAGCTTGTTCGCTTCGAACGCTTCCAGGGCTTCGGTCACCTCCGGCAGGAACTTCTCCGGGTGCTCACAGGTATGGTACATGAGCCGCTTGAAGGTGCGGCCCGCAAACTGCGTCGCTTCCTGGGACTGGTAGTCTTCGTTGAGATACTCGGCGTCAGCGCCCTTGGTCATGTAGCGGTGCTCGCCGAACTCGGGCGGCACATCCTTGACCCCGATACGCCACGGTATGAACGGGGCTGTCACTGAGCTGGTAGGCGCGACCCAGAGGGTGGCGAGTTCTTCGTGCGGCAGGTCGGCCTTGAGGTCGGCGACCTGCCCGTAGCCCGCGTCGTCGTCGGCGATGCGCGGGTCCCTTACCAGGTTCATCATCTCCTCTATCGTGAGCGGCGCGAGATCCTCTAGCTCCGCCTCGATCTCTTTGGGCGCCATGAGCTTGGGTCCCGCGCTCAGATCCTCTCCATCACCGTAGACCCCCTGGACGTTGAAGGGTTCGCCGGAATCGGGATCGTACCAGCCCTGCTCGGCCGCGAAGGAGATCAGGTTCTCAGAGCCCATGTAGTCGGGGTCTTCCTCGTAATTGTCGGGTATCTCGCCGATGTAACCGGGGTAGGCGACGCGCACCTCGTCCGCTCCGAGTCGCTCGGCAACCCACAACCCCTCGCCGCCGGCCATCTCTATTACGATCCATCCTTCGTTTGGATCGGCGACTATGTGTGAGTTGCCGCCGTAGGTGGAGTAGCCGTGTTCTTCGACCATCCTGCCGATGATCTGGACCGCCTCCCTGGCAGAGTCCGCCCGCTGCATCGCGATGTGGGCGAGGTCGGAGTACTGGGGACCGCGCTGGGGCGTCGGGGTCATCTCTATGAGTTCTGTCCTGGAAGGGGACCACACGTCCCTCATGGCAACCTGGTGCTCGTTCAGGCCTCCGTTGGTGAGCGGCGGCGGAAAACCGGCGAACTCCGAGTAGTTCATCGTGATGTACTTATAGGTCTCCTGGGCCTGGGGTATCCGCGTGAGCTCACCCGGGATCGCCGCCTCGCCGGTCACCCCGACCGTGAGCGTCTCGTCGGGGCCGTGTTTCTGGCGCGGGACGATCTCCAGCCAGTGACTGGAGGGCTCCTCCCCGGTCCCCCCGAGCAACACGCCGCCGTCCTCGGTGAGGTCTTTGCCCACGTAGAAGGCGTAGCTCTTGCTGTTCCGCGCAACCTCGGCGTCCTCAGGGACAGAATGGCCCTTTCCTCTCTCCGCCCTCTCAGGAGGCTCTCCGGCAGATAAGAACGCAGCCAAGAGCACCACCAACGTAGCAACGAAGGTCAAGAACAACAGGAGCCGTGCTACGGTCAGCTTTACAGTTATAGGTTACGATACTTCCTGTCTCGCGCTGACCGTCACATCCGGCTCATGGATGTGGTAGCCTGCGACTCCACCCGTCGAGAACTGGATCCTAGCAAGGATTCTTATGACTCACCTCCTGTCGAAGTAACAACCTGGCCGGAGCAAGAGCTCTGGGGCGTGATGCGTTCCAGGTTGGCCGCATCGGCGAAGAAAGTGAACACGGATTCGCGTGGCAGTGGCAGGCTCATGGACGTCTTGAAGACATGCGCGGAGTCGTTTCGTGGGTCGTACCTTACTCGAACATCACCTCTCGATGGCCCAGGGAGGTGACGAAGGTTCTGATGCTGTCTTGGGCGTTGTCCTAAGCCTGCTCGATGATCCCGCTCTTCCTGGGGGTTTCCACCATCCTGTCTTTGCCGACACTGCGGAACCTCGAGTAGGTCATCATTGCCCCTGAGCTCAAGCAATCCTCTGTCCCGATCCTAGCGCATTGTCTGAGCCTATGGCCATGCGGATGTTCGTGGCCACAGGTCTGACTCTATCACTGGGTGAACCGTCACGCCTCACCGTCCCACGAAATCCGGGGATGCTCCCTTTTCAGCGCCTTCAGATCTTCCCGGCGTCCAAGTACGTGGCCCTGCTCGCTTCGGCCCTCACCACCAGGGAAGCTGCCAGGTTGCTCGAGGTCAGCGAAAGCCGTTCCGCCAGAGGTTAAGTGAGGGAACGCTCTACGGCGTGAAGGCGGGAAGGGAGAACAGGTTGCCTGCTTTCCAGTTCGAGGGTGGGGGCGAGGTGCCTGGAATAGCGGAGGTGTTGACGCGCATGGACCGCTCAGTGCATCCGGTGGCGGTCCTCAACTGGTTCGCACTGCCCAACCCAGATCTTTACCTCGACGAAGGAGAAGCGAGGCCCGTCTCCCCGAGGCACTGGCTGCTCTCCGGCGGCGACCCGGAGATTCCAGGCCGCCTGGTGGAGGAACTCTAGGGCTAAGGTGGCCAAGCTCCCTGAGCCTCCGCCCATCACCAAGCTGAGGCGCGTCCGGCCGGCCGTGGCGACGCTGCTGGCTGGCACGAAGCTCTGGCGGATCTACTTCCGAAGCGGACTCTATCCGGCCACGTGGGACCAGATGCGATCCTACGGACCCGTCGAAGGCGCACGCTTTGACCACCACCTCGACCCCCCAAGGGCACAGTACCGCAGCATCCTCTACGCGGCCACCGGGGACGACGCCATCGCCACTTGCGTCGCCGAGGTCTTCCAGGACACGCGGCTCGTGGATACCAGGAGGGACGAGCCCTGGCTCGCTGCGTTTACCCTGATGGAGGACGTATCATTACTCGACCTCACCGGCAAGTGGCCGACAAGGGCGAGGGCCTCGGCGAACATCAACTCAGGGCCGCGGCCCAGGTGCCGGCGCTGGTCGAGCACGGTCTACGACTCCTACCCCCACCTTATGGGTCTGTACTACGCCTCCTCCATGAACGGCAACAAGCCGGCGGTGGCCTTGTACGAAAGAGTCACGAAGGCACTTCCGCGCTTGCCAGCCTTCAATAGGCCGCTCTCCGACGCACCCCTGCTTACCCCCATCGAGAGGATCGCCGCCGAGCTCGGCTACGATCTGATCTGAAAGCGGCCCGCTTCGCAAGTCCCGGCATCAAAGACCTACGCACTTGGAGACGCTAGAATGACTGGCATGAGTCGATATACCTCATACGGTACTTGCGCCCTCTGCGGTAAGCGCACTACCAAAGCGGGAATGTCACGCCACCTGAAAAGCTGTCTGGCCGATCACGAACCTTCGCGCGGAAAGGCCGCACGGCTCTTTCGTTTGAGGATCGAAGACGCCTACTCTCCCCTTTTCTGGATGGACGTGGAGATGAGTGCCAACTCCACCCTCGAAAAGTTGGACGACTTCTTGAGGGGAGAATGGCTGGAATGCTGCGGCCACCTCAGTGATTTGGACATAGATGGCATCAATTACTCGGTCACCACCTCCTATGAGATGGGGCCGCTCAGTATGTTCGCAGATCCCACCGATCGCACCATGAAGGTCAAGCTCGGCGAGATCCTGCGCAAAGGCAGCCGTTTCCAGCACACCTACGACTTCGGCACTTCCACCGAGCTGAAGCTGCGTGTGGTAGATGAGCGCCAGGGGCGCATCGGCGGCGAGAGTGTGCGCCACTTGAGCCAGAACGAGGCACCGGTGTGGGAGTGTGAGGTTTGCGGTGAAAACGCAAGTTGGATCCGCACCTTCTGCATGTACAAACGTGAGTACCCCTTCTATTGCGAGCTTCATTCCGAGGACCACGACTGTGACGAGCCGGAGATGCTGCTTCCCGTAGTGAACTCTCCGCGCATGGGCATGTGCGCCTATACCGGACCTGACTAACCCCCGATCCACCAGCCACGCTGCGATCGTCTCCACCATGACCCGCCGTGTAAACTTCGACTCGAGAAACCGACGCCCCGATAGAGGAGGTTCCGGGTCGTGAGAAAGGAAGACGTGGTTTCCAGGAACCCCAAGGTGATGAACGGGGCGCTGGTCTTCAGTGGCACTCGGGTACCGGTGGAGATCCTGATCCAACACCTCGCCGCCGGAGACCCGCTGGAGGATTTCCTGGTGGGCTTTCCCAGCCGTCTCTCGCGAGCAGGCCGTCGCCTATCTGGAGATGACGCCGGAAGCAGTGGATGCACTTATTCATACCAACACGGTGTTGCAGATGAAGGATCAAGGCATTGAGTTCCGGACGGTATAGCGAGAAGCTCATGCTCAAAGCCACTCTGCAATACGACGAAGAAGCGCTGGCGACGCTCTGCCTCAAACACCACGTGCGGCGGTTGGATCTCTTCGGCTCTCGGGCGAAGGGTAAGGCCAGGGATGGAAGCGACGTGGATCTGCTGGTCGAGTTCGAGCCGGGACATGTGCCAGGGTTACTCGGGTTTGTCGCGTTGCAGGAGGAGCTGGCGGATCTTCTCGGGGAGGAAGTGGATCTGATTTCCAGCGGTGGGCTGAGTCCCTACATACGCGATGATATCCTGGCGTCCCGGAGCTCCCTGTATGAAGGATGATCAAGCCTTCCTGCATCACATCAGGGATGCGCTGCGTGAGGTCAGAGACTTCGTCGAGGGAACCGACTACGAGGGCTTCCTGGAAGACCGCATGATGCAGAATGCGGTGGTGCGCTCCTTCGAGGTCGTCGGTGAAGCAGCCCGGCGCGTCAGTTCGGAGTTCTGCGAAGCCCATGCCGACGTTCCGTGGCGGCTCATGGGAGATTTCCGCAACAAGCTGATCCACGATTATTTCGCGTTGGATCTCGAGATTATCTGGAAGACTGCGACCGAAGACGCGCCGATGCTGCTCGATCAGATCGAAGGGTTGGTGGAAGACGTTTGAAGTTCTGTTGTTCCGGATGTTCACCGGCGAGAGGCGCTCCTGGCCCTCGGGCGGTTATGACTCGTTGCGGAACGCAAGGCGTCGATCAGGGCGGAGCGAACGGTCCCGACGGATGCGGTGGACGCATTCTTCAAAGCTCCACGCCTTCCTCGATCGGGTTGACTACCCGCACACCGTCGTAGGTCTGGCCGGCGTTCAGATCCTCCGAGTAGAGCGTCCGGCACCCGAGGGTACGGGCGCTGGTCAGGATCATGGCATCCCAGAAGGAGATGCCGGCGCGCTCGTGCAACTCTATAGCGGAGTGCACGTCGCCAGGACCTGGAGAGTGGATGGTCCACGCGGATATGTCCTCCACCAGCGACGCCACCTCTCCCGCTGACAGCGGCTTCGGCACCTTGCGGGTGAGGTTGACGCACAATTCCTGCAAGACCTGCACACTCGCGCATCCCGACCGCGACTCCCACAAGCCCGAGACGAGGTCCCTGGCGATCTCCCTCTTGCGTCCGGCGCTCTCGTCATATGCGTACACGAACAGGTTGGTATCCACGAAGCGACGCTCCCCATTCCCCCGCTCAGCGCTCATGCAGCTCGTCCCTGTCCCAGCCGATCTCGCCCCCCGTGCCGAGATCCCGGCCCCGACCGAGTGCCGCCAGATTCCTCTCCCTCGCCACCGCATAGCCGCTCTCGCTCGCAATAAGATCGGCCAACGTCTGCGAGAGCAGCGCGGAGACAGAAGTTCCCCTCCTCGCAGCGAGCACCTTCACCTCGCGCAGTGTCTCCTCCGGCAGCGACAGAGTGATGTTTCTCGTCTCCATGTCCGTGCCTTTCTCTCTACACGTAAAGCAGTGTAACACCACAAAAGGTGCTAGCGCTCAGTCGGGTTCTCTGCATCACGCCGCCCGGCTTTCGCCGGCGCTTCGACGATAATCGCCGCCTTCTCTATGGCGGCCTTCAGATGACACTCCTTGCCTTCCTGGTTCATGGACTGGGGGCCTGGATGCGGCGCGTAAAGGACGCAGAGGTCCTTGTGCTTCAGGTTATCGCCTACCTGGAGAAGTCGCCGGAAGCAGTGGATGCGCTTATTGCTTGATGAGAACCTCGACCGCAGGCTCAAACGTTTCTTCGGTGAGGAGCACGAGGTCGTCACCGTCCGGGAGCGCAGGTGGGGCGGCAAGTAGAACAGAGAGCTAATCGAGTCCGCCCAGCGTGAGTTCGATGCGCTGAAAACGATAGACCAGGGCATACCGTGAGACAACCATGATCAGAGCTTTGCATCGGATGGCCATCATTCTTCGGGAACCTCCTCGCGCTCTTCGAGGAGGTCGAGCTCGGGCCGTTTTCCCATCCAGGGGGCGACTCGTGGGAAGAAGCCAGTCATGGAACCTCATACTTTGCCAGACCATCACTAGCAAGCAGGTAAGCTGCTAACGTGAGCTGGCGTGCGACCGCTTTCTGGTTCCTGTTCAGGAGTCTTACCCCTCCCCCAAGGTATCAATGATGCTCTGTCTTTCCCAACCTCAGCAAAGTTGTCTACATGATATACGATGCAAGCACTCCGTCTCTACCCCGCGAAGGCAGCGGCGTGCATCAAGCCTCTTTCGATAGTGGGCGCGTAGCCTGAGATCTCGTCCTCCTCGAACCGCACGCCTCGCCCGGATCCTACCGCCTCTCAATTGGCACGTCGATGGCGATTCGTATTCAGACGGGTTTGAAACGTGTGCCGGGCGGGTTTCAAACCCGCCCCTACATCGTGCGCCTGCGAGGCGCGGCTTCCGAGGATTTTGCGGGGCGATCCATGCGGGTGGGTGGATTTGCACAGCGGTGAATCTAGCTTCTACGATTTGGGTGGATAACCCTCGGTGGATGCATGGGGCTTCGCTAGATGGCACTATGGCGGTAGAGGGCGGTACAAGGTCGTGTGCCTACGTGAGGAGGAGCGTTTCATGGAAGATCAACGGGTGACCAACCTGGAGGAGATGGACGAAGAACAGGCCCGGCAGTTCCTCACCCGGCTGTTTTCCACCCTCAGTCCCGAAGAGGAATACGAGGTGCGCCACCAGGACTATGTGATGGAGATGCCACAGTCAGGAGAGCGCTTTCGGGGCAGGGAGAACATGCGGGCGTTCCAGAGAGCCCGCAACTACCACTCGACCCCGCCGCAGTCCCTCCTGTTGCGCCGGGTACTGGTCAAGGAGGGACTTTGGGTTGTCGAGGGGGTCATCGACTACGACGACGGGCGGGTATACGACGTGGTGGTGATCAGTGAGCTCAAGGACGGGAAGATGTGGCGGGACCGTTGGTACTTCGCCGAACCGTTCGAGGCGCCGGAGTGGCGGTCGCAGTGGGTCGAAAGGATGGAAACCTGAGCCCCGGAGGCACGGCCCACCTTCGCAGAGATCTCCTGCTACGAACTACATCCTCCGCGTGAGCTTGTTGAATGCTGGCGGTGGACAATAGGAGAGACTCGAAACCTGGGATTCGGCCTCACTCGGGGGTCTGATCTCTCTTCCCGTATGCGGAGTCTGCCAGCATCTTCCTCAGCTCCTGAAGCTCGTTTTCCAGCCGGGGTATTTTCTCTTCGGACAGGGATCTGACTCCCTCTTCGATCCGGTCCAGCTTCTCTCTGTCCTGGGAACCTTCAGATTCCCTCCCTCGAACGTCGAAGCCTTGCAGAAGCTCTCTGAGGCGTTCGGCGGATTCCTCGAGGGTCTCCCCGCCCGGTGCCCAGCGAAGCAGGCGCTGCACGCCGCTTCTGAAGAAAAACCCGAAGATGGCCAAGAGCAGGATCGTGCTGCCGAAGCTGGCCAGCAACTCCGTGACGATCTCCCTCAGGATATTCTCGGGACCGAACAGCCGCGACACCACGATAACCAAGATCCCGAAGACGGCTACGGCCATCAGGCCAGGGACAGAGAGCAACCTCGGCAGTTTGGGGGAATCGGGATCTTCTGCGGGCATTCTGTCTCCCTCCTTCGTTCATCCACACTCCCCGGCAGCCTACCGGATCAGGCGATGAGATGGAATGAGACCCACGTCCCCACGCCCCCGACCAAGGCGCCGAGCGCCAACTCGGCCAGCGTGTGGCGGCCCAGCTCGAGCCTCGCCCAGAACACGGGCGGCAGGAGTGCGAAGGCCGGTAAACCCCACACCCCGAAAACATAAGCCAGGCAGACCGCGGCTCCGGAGACACCGGCGGTGTGGAGGGACAGGTTGCTCACCGGCGTGATGAGCACGAAGCCGAGCGTGGCCAGCGCGTAGGAGAGAAGCGCGGCCCTGAGCTCCGCCGGTCCGCCGAGAAGCGTAACGATAACGAAAGCCGCAGCGTGCAACGCCGCGACGACGCGCAGGGGACCCACCCGTTCGACCCTGGGGATGGCTCGCGGGTCACTGACCTTCCCCGAGCGGGTGAGATAGACGAGGTAGAGGAGCGAGAGCCCGCTGGTCAGGAAGATGCAGAGGACGCCCCAAAGCAGGCCCCGCACTCCTGCGGCCTCCACTCCGACCGCGAGGAAGAGCGGAACGGCGATGACCGGCAGGCGGGTTGCCGCTGAGACGAGTTCGGCCAGCTTGAGGCGGTTCACGGTCCGGGGATTGTACAATGCCGGGATCTTGGTAAGCGTGGCACGGATAGCTGAAGCGGTCGAACGTATTGCTCCATTAGCCCTGGCCGAAGAGTGGGACAACTGCGGTCTGCAGGCCGGCGACCCGGAGGCAGAGGCAATCAGGGTCCTGGTCGCGCTAACGCCACTGCCCGAGGCCTTCGACGAGGCGGAAGAGAAGGGTGCCGACTTCCTGCTCTTCCACCATCCTCTTATCTTCCGTTCACTCAACAGCATGGTCACCTCATCCTATCCCGGGGACCTTCTGGCCAGGGCCATCCGCAACCGTCTCGCAGTCTACGCTGCGCATACGAGCTACGACGCCGCCCCCGCGGGCGTGTCCGTCGCCCTGGCAAGGGCGCTCGGCCTCGGCGGTCCGCTGCGTGTACTGTCGCCGAGAGGAGCCCTGCGGAAGCTCGTGGTCTTCGTTCCGGAGGAGAACGTAGACGCCGTGGCGAAGGCACTCGCGGGGGCCGGCGCAGGTGTGATCGGGGACTACACAGAATGCACCTTCAGAACACGGGGCACCGGTACCTTTCGCGGCGGTGATGAGACGAACCCCTACCTCGGGGAGAAGGGCCGGCTGGAGGAGGTCGCGGAGGTACGCATGGAGACCCTGGTCCCAGCCCACGCCCTACAGCGGTCCGTAGAGGCCGCCACCGCAGCCCATCCCTACGAGGAGATGGCGCTGGACGTCTACCCCGTCGAGGGATCTCCTGAGGGCTGCGGCTACGGTAGGCTCGGGACTCTGCCGGATCCGCTCACAGCCGGGGAGTTGCGCGACCACGTCTCGGAGTCGTTGGGTTTCCCTTCACACCTCGTCGCAGATGCGGGACGGCGGATCGAGACTATTGCCGCTCTCGGGGGATCGGGCGGTTCCTTTATCCCCGAAGCGGCCGCCTCGGGCGCGCATGCCTTCGTGACAGGGGACGTCGACTACCACGATGCGTTGCTCGCTGAGTCGCTCGGCCTGACCGTGATAGACGCAGGACACGCCGCTACAGAGCTGCCTTCGCTGGAGCCGCTCGCCCTGCGACTCGCCGAACTGGTGGACGTGCCTGTCGAGGTCAGCCGGATTCGGCGCTAGAGCGGTTCGCGAACCTTGTTCGGGCGGGTTCGAAACCCGCCCCTACGGGGCAACTGCGGTTTCGGGGTTTCAGGTGTTGGTCTTCATGAACTGTTCGAGTTCTTCCCTGGTTGGCAGGGCGCGCATGGCGCCGTAGTCGGTGCAGGCGAGGGCGCCGGCGGCACAGCCCCTCAGGGTCGCTTCGCGCACCAGGGCTTCTTCCATTGGTTTGTCCGAGAGGTGGACGAGGGCTGCGGCGAGGAAGGCGTCTCCCGCGCCCGTGGCGTCCACGATCTCGCCGACGTCGAAGGTAGGCACTTCGCCGCTGAACTCTGCGGTGGCGTAGGATGCGCCTTCTGGTCCCTTGCTGACGAGCACCAGGGTGACGCCCCGATCCAGGAGCGTCCCGGCGGCCTCCTCGACGTCGTCGGTTCCGAGCAGGGGCGAGAGCTCATCGTCGCCGAGCTTGACGATGGTGGAGAGGTCCAGAAGCGGGTCCACGGCTTCTCTTGCGGCCTCGGCGCTCTCCCACAGGTGTTCGCGGAAGTTGACGTCGAAGGCCACTGGGACGTCGTGCTCGCGGGCGAGCTCGGCGATGCGGTGCGTCGCCGAGCGGACGGGCTCGCGGATGAGGGGGATGCTGCCGAAGTTCACAAAAGACGCCCCTGAGACCTGATCCTCCGCAACGTCCTCGGGCGAGAGGAGTTCGTCGGCGGCGGGGCTGGACCGGTAGAAGGTGAACTCGCGGTCCCCGTCGGCGCCTATCTCCACGAAGGCCAGCGAGGTGCGGGTAGGCGGCTGCTGGCGGCCTACCCCGGAGGTGTCCACGCCCTCGGAGTCGAGCGCCCGCAGGATGAAGTCTCCGAAGAGATCCTCGCCAACGCTTCCCACGAAGGCGGCCTCAGAGCCGAGGCGGCAAGCCGCGACCGCGACGTTCGCCGGCGCGCCCCCAGGCCTGGCGACTAACCCCAGCTCGACCGCCGAGATCTCCTCCCCCCTGTAGATATCCGAGACGACCTCGCCCAGAGCGACTATCTTCCCCACTCTTCCTCCCCACCCTATCTCTGATTCTCCAACGGCTAGATCTCTACCTCGCCGAGAGCCCGTATCTCCTCGTCCGAATACCCCGCCTCCCGCAGGGGCCCTACGACGTCGCGTTCGAGGTCGGGGACGTAGCACGCCACCAGGGTGGCCTCTCCGTTGCTGGAGGCTACCCTCACCTCTCCGATCGAGGCGGGCAAGACGCAGCTCTCGGCGCGTCCTAGCGGCTCGGAACCGCCCTCGTACCCTAGCTCCACCTGCCCTGCGCCGATGTTCGAAAGCGTCAGGAAGCGCCGCGGGTGCGAAGGTTCGGTGTAAGCCTCCGAGAGCGTCCAGCGTTCGAGGGCAAAGTGCGGTCCTGCGCAGCAAAGGACGCGCCTGTTGGCCCCATCCTCTAGCACGAGTCCGGGGTTCGGACGGGGCAGGTAGTCCGTCTTCAGCTCGTCGAGGGTGGCTTCTATGTTCGCGTCCCATTCCTCCTCGTCCAGGCGGCTGCCGTAGAGGTCGAAAGGCATCACGAACTGGCCCAAGTCCGAGGTCTGCTGGACCTCGAGGATCAGGGTGTCCGGTCCGAAGGTGTGCAGGATGCCGCCTGGCACGTAAACGGTGTCGCCGGGCCGGATCCCGTGTCGCGGCATGACGGCGCCGTAGTCTTCGGCCTTGAAGGCCTCGATGAGATCCTCTCGTGAGAGGTTCTGCTCGACCCCGGCGAGTATCGTCGCGTCGGCGGCGGCCCACAGGATGTGCCACGCCTCCGTCTTGCCGTGTGGCTCGCCGTGTTTCTCTCTCGCGGTCTCGTCGTCGGCGTGCAGGTGGACGGGCAGCAGCTTGGAGGCGTCGAGGAACTTGATCAGGAGCGGGAAATGCGGCCCACGCCAGCCCTCCCCCACCAGCTCATCAGGGAACTCTTCGACCAGCTCGTGGAGCGTGCGTCCCGTGTAGGGACCATTGGCGACCGTCCCCGTCGTCTCCCGGTAGTCGCTTATCTCCCAGGTCTCGGCCACCACGCCCTCTGGCGCGTCGCTCTTGCCGAGCATCTCGGGGATCAGACGTTCCCCGAAGTAGTAGTCGCGCACGTGGTAACTCGACTTGATCGGGTAGGCATCCACGGCACATCTCCCTATCCCCTCGCCTACGAACAGGGGTATTCTACATTTGTTGGCAGCCTCGGGCGCAAGCCCGGCCCCAAAAAGGGAGGACCGCGATGATCACAGACCCCTCGGGCAACCCTCTGACGCGAAGAGAGTTGTTCAGGCGGATAGGAAGGCTGGAGCAGGTCGCGGGAATAGAGCCTTTCGTCTTCGACGATGGACCGGCCCGCGGGGTGCGCGCGTTCCGGTTCCGGACGGGTAGCGGCCTCTCTTTCGACGTCGTCCCCGACCGCGGCATGGATCTGAGCTTCGCCGAGCACGGGGGTACGCCACTGGCCTGGCTCTCCCCGAACGGTGTAGTAGCACCGTCGTTCTACGAACCCGCGGGCGAGGGCTGGCTCCGCTCTTTCCCCGGCGGGCTGCTCGTCACCTGCGGGCTCAGAAACGTCGGACCTCCCGGCGAGCGCGAAGGCGAAGAACTCGGCCTCCACGGTCGCGCTTCCAATCTACCCGCGTCCAGGGTCTCCTACGATGTGTTCTGGGACGATGTAGGCTGCGTCCTCGAAGCCAGAGGGGAGATCAGGGAGGCAAGCGTCTTCGGTCCCAACCTGGTTCTGCGGCGCCGTATCTCTGCCCGAGTCGGCGAACCACGTGTATGGATCGAGGACGAAATTGAGAACGAGGGATTCGAGCCGGAGCCCCTCATGGTCCTCTACCACATCAACCTCGGCTGGCCGCTGCTCGACGAAACGTCCCGATTGGTCGGTCCGGGGAGAGCCGGAGAACCGCCGGAGCCGAGGGACGAAGCGGCAAGGGGCGGGCTCGAAGCCTGGGACCGCTTCGCTGCCCCGACACCGGGTTTCGAGGAGAGGGTCTTCTACCACAGTCCCGCCGCAGGGCTCGACGGGCTGGCCGAAGCGCGCGTGGAGAACCCCGCGCTCGGGCTGTCATTCTCTGTCAGGTTCCATCCGGAGGAACTGCCCGAGTTCGTGCAGTGGACCATGACGGGCGAAGGTACTTACGTCCTGGGCCTGGAGCCGGCCACCTGCAGGGTCGAAGGGCCGGCTGCAGAAGAGGCGGCCGGGCGCGTCATCCGGCTGGAGCCGGGCGAGATACGCCTGCACCGGCTGGAGATCGAAGTGTCGCAGCGACGGGCATGACGCCCGTCGCTGCGAGTATGTCAGCACGCTTCGGGCCTTGCGGCCCTCGCTTGTCAGCAGGCCAGCTATCTCCGTTCCGACCCCGACCGGCCGCGCACGCGGAGACCCTCGGAGTCCAGGCACAAACCGTGACCTGGATAAGCCCGGATACAGGCTTGCTCCGCCGGGCAGCCGGTAATGCGTGAAGGGCGCGATTGTGGGTAGATAAGGGGGACGGAACCTGACCTGGGAGAAGACTCTTGGCCCTCTACGAATCGGACGATGCGCATGCAGACCGGCGCCGGCGTGTCCTCTTGACGGGCGCCACAGGCTACATTGCAGGCCAGCTCCTGCCTGCGTTCAGGGAGCGCTACGACCTGAGGCTCATCGACGTCAGGGAGGTGGACGCTTCGGGCAACACCGTCGAAGGGGTCGAGACCTTCGATCTGCTCTCGGACGAAGACTCCACGCTGGAGCCCTTGTTCTCGGACGCGGACGTGGTCGTCCACTGCGGGCATCTCAAGCCGGAAGGCGACGACCCCGAGGCGCTCTACAGGGGTGAACGGCGCAACGTTGACATGATGCAGCGCGTCTACGGGATCGCGCTCGAGCATGGCGTAGAGCGGGTGGTCGCGGCGAGCACCAACCAGGCAGCGAAGTGGTACGAGAACCCATTTTACGCGGGGCTCAAGGACAGAGTAGACCCCGAGGACTACCCGCGTCCGGACAGCTTCTACGGGTGGGCCAAGGCGGCTTACGAGCCGCTCGGCTTCCTCTACGCCTGCGGCAGCCTGGGCCGAAAGCTGGAGGTCGTCCAGATCCGGATAGTCGTGCCCCGCGTGATCGACGCGAGCCTCTTCGAGCACGAGCCGCCCAAACGCTACGTCCGCGAGCTCGCAGGGTACATCAGCGAGCGCGACATGCAGCAGCTCTTCTGCAAGTCCGTAGAGACGCCGGACATAGAAGACGAACACGGCGTCCCCTTCCACATCTTCTACGGCGTCTCGGACAACGCCAGGACGTTCTGGAGCATAACCAACGCCAGGAAGGTTATCGGGTACGCGCCCGTCGACGACTCCGAAGCGCGCTTCGCCGAAGACATCGCTCGCCTGCTGCACCGAAAGGGGCTGGATGCATGATCACCGACCTCGGACACCCCGCCTTCGCGGCGCACGCCGTGGATGAGACCATCGGCTTCTACGGAATGCTCGGCATCGAGGAGGCTTTCCGGCTGCACAACGACGACGGCTCGCTGATGCTCGTGTACCTTCACGTCTCGGGCGACCGCTTTATAGAGGTGTTTCCGGGCGGACCGGCACCCGAACCTGGCAGGGAGCAGAGCTTTATGCACATCTGTTTGCTGACGGACGACCTGCATGCGGCAGTCGAGCATCTGCGGGAGAACGGCGCCCCCATTGACCGCGAGCCCACGGTCGGTCGCGATGGCAACTGGCAGGCCTGGACGCGGGACCCCGACGGAAACGAGATCGAACTCATGCAGCTCTCCGAAGAATCGCCGCAATGGCGGACCGCTCGTTCCGCCGAACGCGGCGGGACGTAGACGCTACCCAGACCAGAGAGCACGAACTACAAGTTAGTGATCAGCCAAATTCGGTATCGTCCGGTAGATCGCTCGTAGTTGGAAGCGCGGAGATCCGTAGCCGTGGATTCCCGCTTGCGCGGGAATGACACGACAGGAGCCGGGAGCGCCGCCCATCATGTTGAGAGCAAGGGAGTAGGAGCTCCGTGTGAACCCTGTTGCCCGAAACCTGATGCCTGAAACCTACTTTACTGCCTGCGGGCCAGATACACGCCGAGGAGGATCACTACTCCGCCGGCGATCTTATTGATCCCCAGCGTCTCGCCGAAGAACACGATACCTGACGTGACCCCGACGACGGTGATGAGGTACTGGTAGACGAGCACCCTGTTCGCCCCGATGCGGCTTATCCCCCTCTGCCAGGCCGCGAACGCGAACGCGGTGGCGAAGACAGCGGAGTAGGCGACAGCGGCCCAGGGCCCTGCTCCCACGCTCCCCCAATCCAGGCCAAGCATCTGTGGCGAGGAGATGAGCAGCAGGAAGGGGATCCCGAACAACACGGGATAGGTCGCAACGGCGAGCGGGGTGTGACGCTCCAGCAGCGGCATCGAGAGCACCGCGTATGCGCCGACGCAGAAGGCGGCGATGAGGACGAGCAAGTCTCCGACGAGGCTGGCATTCTCTGACGTCAGCCCGTCCAGAACGACCAGGGCCACCCCAACTATGGAGAGTCCTACTCCGAGCACACCCTTCCACGTCGGTCGCTCGAGACCGAGGGTCGCGCCAAGCAACAATCCCCACACCGGCGCCGTCGCAAAGATAAGGCCAGTGCTGCCGGCGCTGGAGAGGCTAACGCCGAACGTGAAACCCGTCTGGGCCGTCGCCACCCCGAAGCAACCCAGTGCAGCCATCGGGAGCACATCGCTCTTTCGGAGCCTGCTCTTGGGTTCGAGAAGCCGTAGAACGAGCAGCAACAATAGCCCACCGACCGTAAACCGCAGGGCCACCAGCAACATTGGCGAGATGCTCGCGGCAGCATACTTGGTAGCGGCGAAGTTCAGGCCCCAGAAGGTCGCAGCCAGGACCAGCGAGGCCTCCGTCGTCGCAGCAGCCCTGTCCTTGAGATCAAACACAAGAGCGGATTCTACCGCGGGTGCAACGATCGGGTAGGCTGTCTCCGGATCTTATCTATCCACCTACTCAAAGAGACCCGGAACAGGCCTCACCACGCCGGCAGACTATCGAGCCAACTTCGAGAAAGGCAAGATACCAGCAGGCTACACGTCTTGGCCCGAACGGGTAAAGTCATCAGATCAGTCGTATCAAGAGGGTGTTGCCCGGAGCGCTAATCGGCATCTGCCCAAACTGCGAACTCCACTTCGAAGAGGTCCACGCCCTCGGCACTGAACTCCGCCACGAGAGAATTGTCGGACCTACGCAGGATCAGCAGGTCTGCCTCGCGTTCCACGTAATAGCCGAAGGGCAACCAGAACCCACTTCGCCCGTCTATGCTCTCATGCTCCACCAGCAACAGACCCAACGGCTAGACGGAGATGCGCCAATCCACCTCAGACAGGTCAGCGAGCCAGAACAACTCAGAGCTCCCGTCCTCTAGCAGAACTTCGACAGCAGCATGTTCTGAATTGCCCCAGCGCTCCTGTATGGTGCCACGCATCCCGGCAAACTCGTCTTTCCAATGACCGTGCCTCACCCGCACCACTTTGCCTCTACGAGCTTCGTAAGCCTGCAAGAGCAAAAACCTCCTATGCGATCCCCGTTGGGGCCAGACCCGTTCACCAGGAAAATGCAGGACCCGACCCCAAATGTACTTTCCCTTTCCCAATTAGTATGTATAGCAGACCTGGGCACCCTTTTGTGTATCGAAGGATACAAAGCGTCCCGCAAGACCTCTCATGGGAGACATGGAGCCAGGCAGGATTCGCTCCTCCCCACTCCCGAATGACGAACGACACGCATCGATCGCCCGGATTTAGTATGACCCCTCGTTAACTTTTGGTTAAGGTTCAACACCTGGGGTTGACAAGGTTTCCACCGCATAGTTATAGTGTTTCGATACAAAAGTAACATACAAAGCAGCGGTGTGGTGCGTCCAGGGGGGAGAAAGGGGTGGCTGAATGACGACGGTGATAGATCACGTAGAGGGGCACTACGAGACGCAGCGCACATCCTACGGGAAGGCGTACGTTTGGTGCCCTGAGTGCGTCGTGGTCGAGTGCGACTGCGGCGAGACATTGATCTTGACCGTCTCGGATTCAGTCTGCTGGTGTGGGACCGACCACGAGGCTTTAGTTCGGGAGACCACGGCTTTCGGGCAACCGCAGGACGAGGTGCCCCATCCGTGGGACCGGGAGTATCGGGAGTGGCGGGAGAGGCAAGACGAATACCTGCGTTCGGAGAGGCTCTATCAACAGGAATTGAGAGCCATTGACTGAGAACGAAGGAGGGGAACGAAGAGAAGTTACTTCTCCCCTTCCCGCGTACGAGTCGCTGGTGCACTACCTCATCGTCCGGCGTGAGCCCACAGGCTTCGAGGTTCCCCACACCTTCTTCCGTTGCGGTGAGGGGGTGCTTCCGGTGTTCTGCGCCAGGGAAGCGGCCAGGAGGTTCATAGAGTCCGGCGCCCTCGGGGAGGGGTGGTACGTGAGGGGGTTCTCTGTTGGTGAGATGATCTCGCTTCTGTTCGCCCTTCGCGAGAGGGTAGCGTGGGTCTTGTTCAGTCCCTTGCCCGGGCACCTGCTGATCGAAGATGCGTTATCTCACCAGACGAGCCGAGACAATTTCATAGCGTCCTTGATCGTGCGCTGAGGCCACGCGAGGGCCCTTTCTGACCAGCTATCGTGTACGAGGTCGTTCTGGCGCGCTTTGCAGAAGGACTGCGCCCTCCGTGCAAACCGCGGCTTCAGGTAGAGCCCCGAGAATCGTGCTGCTATGCGATACGACGCCTTTCGAACACGCCAGGAGGATCTAAGCCGCGTGCCCCGAGGCCGCCCTGTGGAGGATTGAGGGCTACGCGCACCCGGAGTCGAACCTTCCCTCCTATGGAGCATGGGCGACACGACCACGGCCTCATCCGTGTCGAAGTTGCCCATATGGTACGCAAGATGTATTCTGGCGCACTCGCTGTTGAGGATCATGTAACGAAGGGTGAGCCATGTTCGAGCGTCGGGTCGCACGGACGTATTGGGATCTGGCCTTATGGTTGCTGGCGAAGTTCGGCTTTGGAGCTTGGACTCTCGGCGAGGTGAAGAAAGCCAGGTTCAGTCCCCGGACGGTCGTGGACGTGGGAGCGGGCCGCGGAACCCCGCGGCTCTACAAAGCTTTTCCCGGAGGCCTACCACTTCCTCGTAGAGCCGCTAACGGAGTACGAGTCCGACTTACGCAAAGCCCTGGAGCCGTACCGAGGCGAGTACATTTTTACCGCCGTGGGCGCCACCGATACCAGGGCGTTCATCAACGTAGAACCGAGACCGATGATGAGTTCCATCCTTGCTACCCTTCCCTCTCACCCAGACTACCCGCCCCGTAACCCCTCTCCGGGGCATATCCCACTTCCATCTCGTGGTGCTGATCAACCGACGGGCGTCGCAGACTCCATCGTCAATATGCCACGAAGCATCCATCCGCACAACGAGGGGCCGATTTCCGTAGCTCTCGGTTCGCGACGAGCAGCGCGGGAGGTTCAACCTCGCCGCTTCTCGTTCTGGGCTTACGTGAAGCGGAGCCGTGTCACGTAGGGACCGGCTCCGGGCTCCGCGACCCTGAAGACTAGCGGCGCGTCTAGCGGGACGTTGCCAAGCTGCTTGCCCGAGTACGTCTCGAACACGATCTCGGCAAGCTCGTAAGTGCCCGGTGCGTGCAGATCCGCCGTATCCGCCTGCTCTCTCAGCACGACCGTGCTGACGAAGTTAGGGTAGCTGGGAACTCCCTCCTTGGGCTCGGTCTCCCGCGATACGGGCCGCAGAACAAAGGGCCTGTCGCCGGCCCCCGGGTTCCTGTAAATCACCGTGAACTTCTGCGAGGACAGATTCCACGCACTTGGGTGAATAAAGGCAAGAAATGAAGAGAATAGGCGGAGGATTAGCCTCCCCCACTCCCTCCGCCCAGGCTCTCTTCTTAGCGGTTCACTCCCCGACCTGCTTGGCTGTCACCTGCTCGTCAATTCCTGCCCCCACACTCTCGGGGTCGGTACGCACGAACGCGAACTTAGAGCCATCGGGGGCAATGAACACATCGATCTGCGGACCATCCCGATAGGCGACGGTGCCTGTGCAATTCGCCTTGACCGTATACGTCCCAGTGAAGGGGTCCTTGCGAAAAACCTCCCCATTAGAGTTCCCTGAAGCGACACCTTTGACCTCACCGTTGCCGTCAAAGACATCATAGCCTGCAATGGCAAACGGCCTCTGATCATTGCCCTTAATTTCAACCCCATCAAAGGCGAACAGATACGTCCCCTTGAGCGTGGCCACAGAGCACTTCGCCCTGCTGGAGGCGTTCTCATCCTTAGCATATCCGGCTCCAACAGTAGTTAGTAGGGCTGCCGCTCCTACTACGACCACTAGGATCAGTGCGACACCCCCTGCCCATAGCCCTTTACGGTTCATCGTGGTGCTCCTCCTCGTGTGTCGTCGCCCAGAGAAGAGGGGAGGTCTCACTCCGGGACTCTTTGCCGGAAGGCATACTAACAGGCCCACAATGTATGGGCGATGAACTCCTGCATAGCCCCACCCCGACGCTATATGACCCTGCCCACGTTGGGGAGCTTGCGACGGTGAGCATCCGAGAATACCCATTCCACGCACTCGGGTGAATGAACCCCGCCGGGGGTCATCGGAAGAAACGGTGGTAGTAGTAGAGGCGGCACCCAAGCACCCGATACTCCCGGACTCGTCCAGGGTCCCGAACAGGCTCTACCTTCACTCTCAACATGGGCTTCCAGTGGGGATCTGATGTCGGCGGGTCCGGGTTCTCATTTACGCATGACACGACCTGGGGGAAGATGCCGGTTGCCTGCGGATACTGGGGCCGTGTGAGCGCGTACGCCGTCACGACCGCAAACACGGCCATCACAGCGATGAAGATCTTAGTATCGCTCATCCCTACCTCGTCCTCCTCAGTCACTGCCCGGGAGTCTGCTCTCGGGGTTGTAGAAGACGCAAGGACCCACACGACGCTCCTCGAAGCGACCGCCCGTGATGTGTGGCGTCGCTTCCACGTCCGTCCTCCCCCTCTCGCACACGAGCGCGGTGGGAAGGTCCGCGATCGCCAGCACCACTACCCCCCCATACGTCAAGACGATGCACGCCAGCCCGGTGATAAGTAGCCTCCCCCAACCCCATGCGAAGCCGAACCATATCACCCCCGAGATCGTACCGACCAGCAAGGCCATCGCCACAGCCCCCGACGTCGGGGACGGAGGGCCCAGACCTACCAAGGCTGAGTATCCCCAGGCCAGCAATACCAAGGTAGCCGTGACCCCTGCTACCCCCGCCAGTAGCCTCTTCATCCGTAGCTCTCTTCTTCAGTCACCGCTGTAGCCCGCGGTCATTACAAGGAACACCACCGTTGACACCACTGCAAAGGTGGCACAGATGACGCAGATTGCCCTCGCCAATCTCCTCATACCTTTTTCACTCATGTTCCTCCTCTCCTAGAGGGCCACTTGTTGACTAATGTCTCTTTGGGTCTAGGGATGTGCACGGGTACTGGGGGCG
Source organism: uncultured Rubrobacteraceae bacterium (assembly GCA_963849745.1). Classification (GTDB taxonomy): domain Bacteria; phylum Actinomycetota; class Rubrobacteria; order Rubrobacterales; family Rubrobacteraceae; genus Rubrobacter_D. The sequence continues at coordinate 256,447 of CAWKIM010000003.1, forward strand.
AGAGCCGAGGCTGCTAGAGACATAAGGCTCTCTCCTAGATCTAGAGGCCGTGGGCTTCGCCCGGAGGGGGGCCGCTACGGACGACTACCCCAGGAGAGCTTCTGGGGGTACGCATCGTGGTTAGTAACTCGGGAGTTCCCTCCCCCGCTGGCGTTGATGGTGTAGAGCTCGTAATTTCCTTTGGGTTTGTCTGCGCTCGCATAGACTATCTTCTTGCCGTCTGGTGAGTAGGCAGGGTCGATGTCCTCCCTATCGTTGTTGGTGAGTTGTCTCTTGCCACTGCCGTCGGCCCTGATAGTGTAGATCTCGGAGTCTCCTTTGGGGAGAGGTGCGTCGTAGCTCGCGTAGGCTATCCTGCCGTTGTTGCCGGGAAAGGTAGCCTCCGCCTTCTCCGAGACCACTAACACCCACTAACACCACCACTGCAAAGGCCATCGACACCGCCGCCACTAGCGAAGCTAGCACCGTTAAATGGAGCGTCCGTCTCGTCAAGAGTCTCCCCTCCTCGGGCTTTCACGGCCTAAGCAAGTATCTCACGGAGCAAGGTCGCGATAAGCCCCACCCGGAAGCCTCCGAGCGCTCCGCATTCTTGTATACGGCTCGGCCTGCGGTGACGTTCACAATGAGGCCTCGGCCCGTACTCCTTCATGCGTGTCCTCCCTTCCTATCTCCAGGACCTCAACCATGGACGCTTCTCTTTCAATACCAAATCAACGTGATCGCCGCCCACACCACTCGACGCCAGGATCTACCGGCGCCAGTAACACAGAGCGTGATGGGAGCGACCCGCGGTCCTCCTCCAAGCACCTTGAGGGGAGGTAGGAGAGAGAGATCCCCTTGGGGATCCCCTTGGGGTGGTTCTCGGAGGCTCCCAGAGGACATCCTCGTGTGTCTCGTTGGTGTATTGTGTACTTACTGTGGGTGTACCTGTGGGTGTACCTGTGGGTGTACCTGGATAATGCCCGATATACAGAGGGAGTTCTCTATTCTCTACAGAACTAGTGAAGAATAGATCGCCCCGGTCCTCCCGTAGTGCTCCGGCTAGAGGTTGCTGCGGTGGACGTAAGGACGAGGGCTTCGGCCTCAGCGACGAGCACAAGCTCGATCCTCTACCTCTCCTCCCTCACCTCCGCCCTATTCACCGTCATGTCGTGGAGCGCTCCAGCGTCAGAAGGGTTATGTCGTCCTCCTGCTCCCAGCCCTCCCCTACGAAGGAGTAAAGCTCCTTGATCAGGAAGTCCCCTATGGACTCCTCCTCACCCCACTCGGCGATGAGCGCCCTAAGCCTGGGGAAGCCGAACATCTCCCCCTTAGGATCGTGCGCCTCCACCAAGCCGTCGCTGTAGAAGAAGACGCCCTCCCCAACATCGACTTCGATCTCCTTCTCCTCGTAGCTCATCCCCGGCATGAGGCCCAGAGGCATCCCCCTTGCCCTCAGTTCCTCGCATTCACCACTACGGCGGCGTAGGTAGGGCAGGTCATGGCCAGCGTTGGCGTATCTGAGATGTCCGCTCTCGGGATCGAGGATGGCGTAGAAGCAGGTGACGAACATGTTGGAGGGTATGCGAGCTAACAACGCCTCATTGACCCGTCTGAGTACCTCGCTGGGCGAGGATGATTCCAAGTCCTGTGCGGCGAGCTGCAACATACCGCAGGTGGTGGACATCACCAGCGCCGCTGGTACTCCCTTTCCCGTCGCGTCTCCCACTACTAGTCCAAGCCTACCTTCAGAGAGGAGGTGGAAGTCGTAGAAGTCACCTCCTACCTCTCTGGCTGGTTGGTAGTAGGGGGAGATCTGCCAGCCCTTCAGTTGAGGTACCTCCTCAGGCAGCGAGGTGTGCTGGATACGCCTCGCTACCCTAAGCTCCTGATCGACGCGCTCGCGCTCGCCTATCTCCTTCTCTAGGCGCGCCCGCGTAAGGTCTAGGACACCGCTGCCCTCCCTCCACTCCTCATCTATCTTGCCCCCCTCTATGCGGTGGATGACGATGGCCCTCACCTCACGTTCCTTGCCGTCTGGGGCGAAGCCCATGAACGGGCCTCGGTCGAGCGTGCCGCGTATCCTAAGGCGACTCACCACCTTGTCGCCTTCAGCTGCCATCTGCTCCTCGATGATGTAGCGGATATCGGAGAAGGCACCATGAACCACGGCATTGCTCCGTATGTAGCCCTCGCAGCCGGGTTCGTCTTGGCCAGGAGCCATCCCATGATTGTCGAAGTTGGGGGTGAGCAACTCCCTCATTGCGTGCAGGTCGCCCTTGGTCTGCGCGTCGTAGAGGCAGCGTACCAGTGCCATGTTCTCTTCTGCCGGCATAACATCTTCTCCTTGCCAACTCGCGTTTCTCCCCGCCAAGTCGGCAACATCCCATGATGCCATCCCGAGAGGTTCAGCGCATTGATCGAGGACTTATTCACCGAAGTGCGTAGAAGGTGCTTTCGCCGAGGTTCATATCCGCGATCCTGTATGGTGCTGGCCTATCGGATCGGGGTTCAGACTCATCCTCCGGCCCGACTCTTCTCGTCGTGGGTACGTCAGGATCACCGGTACGTGACGGTCGATGCCAAGGCTGGAGGATGGTCAAAGATGAGGCACGAGAATCCCCTGTGAGGTTCTTGGAGCATCCCTCCATCAGGAGGTATAGCGGAGGCTCTTAGAAGCCATTCTCGTCGCTCTGAGAAGGTGCTGAAGATGTATTCACCATTCATACTGACGCTGGTGAGATGACTTGTGTCCCCCCACCACATCCTCGGGGCACCATGTCCTCGTGATTGGTGGTGCGGACGGGTATTCTTCAGGACCTTCTCCTTGTAACGTTAGTCGTAACGCTTGGGAAACGGTAGTGCTGTAGAGTGATGCTGTGACACAAAGGGCAAGGGAACAAGGTCGCGGGGTCGGTGAGATGAGTACACGCCCCTCCGCATGGCTCGCCTGGGCGCTAGCCGGTCTCTGTGTGGCCATGTTCCTGGCCAGCGTCGTACTCTATGTCCTCGTCCGTTCATCGCAGGAGGGTCCGAGCACTAGCGGCGCTCTCAGCGAGCTGTTGATCTACGTTCCCTTCTTAGCCTTCCCTATAGTGGGCGCCCTGATCGCCTCTAGGCACCCCAAGAACCCAGTAGGTTGGATCTGCCTGGCCATCGGTCTCTTCTGGATGCTCATCTTTCTAGGGGACTCCATCCCTGGCTCCGGACCTTACTCCGTGACGATCGACGCGCTGACCCAGGCGATATGGATTCCCCCCGTAGGGCTACTCGGCATCTACCTTATCCTGCTCTTCCCCGACGGTAAGCTACCTTCTAGGAGGTGGCGTCCGCTTGCCTGGCTCTCGGGGGTGGTGATGGTGTTGGCCAGCTTGGGAATCACCTTCGCCCCCGGACCTCTGGAGGGTCATCCGGGGGTGCGCAACCCCTTAGGGCTGGAGGGAACCCCTCCTTGGGTGGCTACTGCAGGGATAGTCATTCTCCTGCTGCTCCCCTTGTGCATGGTCGCCTCGGCCTTGAGCCTGGTGTTGCGCTACCGGCATTCTAGGGGAGAGGAGCGAGAGCAGATCAAGTGGATAGCCTTTGCTGCCTCAGTGGTGGTTATCGTGTACCTGATCGCCATGGTCGGGTCGTTATTCTTCCCATTGGGCTGGGGTGCGGCAGGCACGCCGTTGTGGTTGGGTCTCCTACAGCAGGCGGCGTTAGTGAGCTTCACGGCACTCCCGATCGCTGTGGGCTTCGCCGTGCTGAGGTACCGCCTCTACGACATAGACCTCATCATCAACCGCACACTGGTCTACGGCTCCCTGACCGTCACGCTGGTCGCACTCTACTTCGGCGGTATCGTGGTGTTGCAGAGGCTCTTCGTCTTACTCACCGGCCAGCAGTCCACCCTCGCAGTCGTGGCCTCAACGCTAGCCATCGCTGCCCTGTTTGTCCCGCTGCGCCGCAGGGTGCAGGGGTTCGTGGACCGCAGGTTCTATCGCAGCAAGTACGACGCGAGGAAGACCCTCGAAGCCTTCTCCCTCAAGCTGAGGGACGAGACGGACCTGGAAGCCCTCAATAACGACCTGGTGGGTGTGGTAAGGGAAACGATGCAACCGGCTCACGTCTGCTTATGGTTGCGCCCCGATACACCCTCAAAGAGGACGAAGTACCCGACTGACTGAAGCAGCATCTGAGTTGGAACTGATGCTAGGCTAGATCAGCCCGACCTTCGCCTACTAGCATGCCAGTCCGTCATTGACACCGTCCAGGTTGTTAGGATCTCCAGGCGGGGTAGGTACTGGCCCATCGATTTGGTCGCAGTCGATGTCGCTGCCCTCAGAGGGTGAAGCGGATGCGGGCGAGGATCGCATACCCGACTGCAAGGAATGCTCAAGTAACTGTGAAGATGCGCCGTCTGTGATGTGCACCCTCCGCTGACAGGGGATATGATCTGCTCGTTAGTAGCGGGACGGAGGTCTCCACCTTTCTTCCTCCGCCTCACCAAAGATATAGGTAAGGAGCAAGACGATGAGCGAACAGACACCATCAATGGGCGGTCTACACCAACCGCCTGAGAGGATAGAGAGCTTGCTCTCCATGGTCAGGGAGAACCTGCAGATGGACGTCGCCTTTGTCTCGGAGTTCGCCGGGGACCAGTTTGTCTTCCGCGCGCTGGAGGGGGATGCGGAATCCTTCGGGTGGCGAGAAGGGGAAGGCTTCCCACTCGATGAGTCCTACTGCAAGCGGGTGCTCGACGGTCGCCTCCCTAACGTGGTCCCCGACGCCAGGAGGGAAGATTCGACGAAGGACCTATGGGTGACTAGCGAGGCAAACATAGGCTCCTACGTGGCGGTGCCCGTTGTGCTCTCCGATGAGCGCCCATACGGCACGCTGTGCTGCGTGAGTCACAAAGCAGATCCCGCGCTCAGAGAGCGCGACCTGGGGCTCATGGAGGGGGTAGCCCGCGAGTTGAGCAGGCAGATAAAGCGCGAAGGGCTCCGATAGTAAGGGCGTCATGGTCACCAGGATGATTCCATCACCTAAGCTCGTAGAGAAACCGTCCGCAAGCGACGATCTGGTGGGACGGTGAGGTAAACGATGCAGCCTGCCCACGTCTCTTTGTGGTTGCGTCCCGATACAGTTCCGAAGGGAGAGCAGCGTACACACTAGCTGCCGGAGGCTCACTGACCCCCAAGCATGGCGTTGTTCCCACTATAGGGAAGATGAGACACGTCCATGCTTGCTTTGCCCTACACCTTTCCAGTCAATTTGACCCATATACTGCTGAGAGGCTGTAATAGTATGGCTATCTATGGTATGAAAGGGATGTTACCGGTGCCCATATCCTCCTTTCCCCACTATTCCCTGATACGGGTACCGGCTCTGACTACCTAGACCGTACCTAAGTTAGACCCTTCGGTCAACCCTGTTTAAACAGGCTTCGCGACGCTTAACGCCGCTTCACACCTGTGACCTCGCCATACTTGGAGCAAGCCTGATGCTTCGACTCGTGTACATGCTCTCTTACCACACGGCCAGCAGGCTCTATAGCTTCTGATTCTGATTCGTGCGCCGGTCTTCCTGCGCTGCCCGCTCGATTGCCTGACGCGTCGCATCCCATATGCTGAACCTGGCGACCTCGGTTCCATCTTCCCTACGCAGCAATGTCGCACCAGGCACGCTCACCAAGTCCAAGCGGTAGCCGTTACCGAGCAATGATCGCCCCTCGGTGTGGTCCATGCCCGACGTCGCGTGTCCTAGGGTGCTCGTGACGGTGGTCTTCTCTCCCCCACGAACCCCCGGATCTCCTCGCTCATAATTGCACCTCCTCCCCCTTGTTACTTGGGGATAAACGCGGTAGCCGGTTGCACCATTGGCTTCCCAGGCCCTCTTTGGTGCCCAACTTGCGTAGGACCGGGGTCGTAGCCTCTACCTCGTGCCCGATGTATCTTCGGCCCCGATGTAACCACAAAGGGTGGTATTGCGCATCACTCAATTGCAGTATTTCTTATCCAGTCGTGGGTGGAGGGCAGGAAGGGTTGAGTCGGGGGGAGGGCGCGAGAAGGTGGAAAAGGGCGACAAACAGCGACAGGCTGGATAGTGATCAATTGAAGATGAGCTGTATTACTATGGGGAATACGGGCACATGGAAGAAGACAGAAGAGCGATTAGTAAAGAGAAGGTGGGGAACGCCATCAATCAGCTGGACCTACTCCACAGACTCTTCATCAACCATGGTGACTGTATTGTGGTGGTAGGCTGAAGACGCCACTTATCTGCTTGAGACTAGCTCAAAGGCCCGCAGGTCTTCCCGTCCTCACTTCGCAGTCGGCCTTGAGGCTTTCTATCACCACGTCCCTCTGGGTCTCATCCTCCCAGAGGTCCCGGAAGAGTAGCTCCTCATCCGGATCATCCTCGCCGGGGCTCGCCGATCCTGTCAAGGCATCCCTCCACGAAGCGAAGGCCGTGGAGAGCTTACCCCGCCGAGAACCCTGACGCCGCTTCGGGGGGTAACGGCTTTGCGAAGTGATAGCCCTGGGCGAAGTCGCAGCCCAACTCCTTTAAGAGGGTCGCCTGCTTCTCGGTCTCCACCCCTTCTGCTATGACCTCCAAGCTCAGGGTGTGAGCCAGCTCTATGATCATGCGTACGACCGCCGTGTCCTCGACGTTCTCCCCGAGGCCCTTAACGAAGGACTGGTCTATCTTGATGGCGTCGGCGGGTAGGCGCTTGAGGTAGGAGAGGGAGGAGTAGCCGGTACCGAAGTCGTCTATGGAGAACCGCACCCCCATGCCCCTCAAGCGGTCGAGCATCGCCGTGTTGCCTGCCAGCACCTTTACGTAGACCGTCTCCGTGACGTCCAGTATAAGGCAGCTACCCTCCAACCCCGTCTCCCCGAGTACCCTCTCGACGGTATCGGCTAGGTCCAAGCGGGAGAGCTGCGAGGCAGAGAGGTTCACGGACATCACTAGTGGAGGGATGCGGGGATTTCCCCTTTGCCAGTCCTTGGCCCTGAAACAGGCCTCCCTCAAGATCTGCTCCCCCATCGGTATCACCAGGCCGCTCTCCTCGGCGACAGGCACGAACTCCGAAGGCTCCAGGAGTCCCCGCTCCGGGTGGTCCCACCTCACCAGGGCTTCCATACCCCACAGCTCTCCGGTCTGCAGATCGACCATGGACTGATAGTGGAGGACGAACTCCTCTTGCTCTATGGCTCTCCTAAGGTCGTTCTCCACCTCCAATCGGCTGAACGCCCGTTCGTACATCGCTGGGTTGAACACCCTGAAGTCCCCGCCCTCGTCCTTGACCCGGTACATGGCCGTGTCGGCCTCCCTCAGGAGGTCGTCGGGATCGTGGGTTCGGGCGTCGCCTAAGGAGATGCCGATGCTTGCGAGCACGTACAGATCTCGCCCTTCTATGTTGAACGGCCTGCGAAGCTCGTCCGTGATCCTCTCGGCCACTCGAACGGCGTGCGCCGGATCGTCGACGGCTTCGATGAGCATGACAAACTCATCCCCCCCGAAGCGGGCCAGGGTATCCTCCGGGCGCAAGCAGCGCCACAGGCGCTGAGCTACGACCGTAAGGAGGAGGTCTCCCACCTCGTGACCGAGGGAGTCGTTTACGACCTTGAAGCCATCCAGGTCCATGAACAGCACGGCGACCCGATTGTGCCACCTCCTGGTGCGCCTCAAGGCCTGCCCGAGGCGGTCCATGTAGAGCTGTCGGTTGGGTAGGTCGGTCAGGGAATCGTGGAATGCCTGGTAGTGCAGGCGCTCCTCCAAGGCCTTGCGCTCGGTAAGGTCGTAGAAAACCCCCTGCCAGTAGAGGGGTTCGCCCGCTTCGTCCCTTACCAGCACCGCCTCCTCACGGACCCACACCACCGACCCGTCCTTGGCCAGCAGCCGGTACTCCTCCCTGAACGGCTCGCCGCCTCCCGCCTCGAAGCGCTTGTCGGCGGCAAGGACCCTCTCACGGTCCTCTGGGTGGAGGCGCTTGGGCCACAGCTTCTCACTCTGCCACTCCTGGGGGGTGTAGCCGAGCATTTGCTCTATCTGCGGGCTGGTGTAGAGCGAGGTGTCTGGATCGTCTACCGGATCTATGTAGGTGACGGCGGGCATCTGCTCCACCAGGGTGCGGTAGCGCTCCTCCGCGTCCCTGATCTTCTCCTCTGCCCTCTTGCGCTCACTTATGTCCTGGATCTGGGAGACGAAGTACAGCGGCTCGCCTTCTTCGTCGTGCACCATCGAGACGCTCAGGAGGATCCACACAACGTGACCCTCCCTATGGAAGTAACGCTTCTCCATCTGGTAGGTGCGTATCTCTCCGTCCAGCATCCTGCGCACTTGGTCGAGATCCGCATCGAGGTCCTCGGGGTGGGTTATGTCTTGGAAGGTCTTGCCCAGCAGCTCCACTTCTCGGTAGCCGAGCATGTTGCACAAGGATCGGTTCGTCCGAAGGAAGCGCCCGTCAGTCCCCACCAGCGCCATCCCGATGGCTGCGTCGTCGAAGGACTTCCTGAACCTCTCCTCGGCTTCCCTAAGCGCCTCTTCTGTCCGCTTGCGCTCGGTGATGTCCCGAGTTTGCACCACCACGCCCTTCACGTGCGGGTCGTCGAGTAGGTAGGTGCCCGCTGACTCGACCCACCGCCACGAGCCGTCCTTGTGGAGGAAGCGGTACTCGGTTCTGTTCGTGGCGACACCCTCTGCAGAAAGGGCCTTCTCGGTCTCCTCCAGCACGTGTGGGAGGTCGTCAGGGTGGACGTAGTCGAGCACGTTCATCTTGCCAACGACCTCCTCGGGAGCGTAGCCGAGCATCCGCCCGAAGGCGGGGCTAGCGTACCTCAAGGTACCATCGGGATCGACTATCGTGACGTTTTCCGAAGAATTCTCCACGACCGAGCGCAACCAGCGGTCGTCTTCCCCGGGCGTCCCGCTGTCATGCCTGGGCTCATCAGTACCACCATGAGGGGTACCATTACCGCGGTCGTTCCGGTCTCGATCCGAGGGGTTAACGTTTCCCTCCCGCCGCTGGCCCCATTACCGATGTCAAGTATACCGCTTGGTCCTGGTGAAGGACTACCCTGGAGGCCTTCCCACCCTAACCTCACAGTCGGCCTTCAGGCTCTCTATCACCACATCCCGCTGGGTCTCGTCCTCGAAGAGGTCACGGAAGAGCTGTTCCTCCTCGGGATGGTCCTCACCAATTCGTTCCAAGCACCCCTCTACCCAACCATCTACATAGTGTGGATCAAGGGCCAACCCGAGGTAGAAGACCTCCCCGTCGTAACCATGGTCGTACCCGATAGCTGCCCTGCCGGTGAAGCCCTCTTCCCCTCCCCCACCGGATGATCCTCTCTCGACCATAGTGTCATGATACGCACACAGCGAGCAAAGAGTCAGACAGTGGGGTGCTACTATCAAGGCTCTGAAGAGCTACTGTAGGAGGCGATCTTTGGTGAAGGTGAAGCTCTACAACACTCAGCAATGACCCTACGCCCTGCGCACCAGGATGGTGCTGCACGAGAAGGGGATCGACTTCGAAGTACACGAGGTCGACCTCAGCAACAAGAGCGAAGAGTTCCTGAGTGTCAGCCCCTACGGTAAGGTCCCGGTGCTGAGGGTGAACGGGACTTCTCTGTACGAATCGAACGTAGTCAACGAGTACCTGGACGAGGTCTACGACCCTCCCAGGCTGATGCCGGAGGACCCCCAGGAGAGGGCATCGGTGCGTTCCTGGATGGCGTTTGCCGATGACTACTTCTTCCCTTCTGTGTACAGGGTTCGCATGGGGCTGCAGCGAGGGTACTCAGAAGATGAGATCCAAGAGGCCAAGGAGAAGCTCTACGATACGCTCTCACGCCTAGAGCGCCAACTGGAGGGCAGGGAGTATCTGGTAGGGGAGTACACCCTGGCGGACATCGCCCACGCCGGTAACTTCCACCGTCTAGGGGTGCTGGCCAAGAGCGGCGAGGTTGGCTTAGAGAAGTACCCTGACGTGATGGTCTGGATAGAGCGGGTGGAGAGTAGGGAGAGCTACGAGGCATCCGTGTAGGTAACCGTTTGCCTCAGAGGCTTCCGAAGCTGTGAGGCGAGGTTTCTTGGGTTCTGCAACGCTAACTTACGGAGCGCAGAGCCTCAAGGGCTTCCCTTACGTGCCTCTCCACGCCAATCTGGGAAGAGAAAACGTGCCTGACGATCCCCTCCTGGTCTATTGCGTAGGTAACCCGACCAGCAAAGAGACCGAAGGTGTTGGGAACACCATAGAGCCTTCTGACCTTACCCCCCTCGTCGCTGAGTAGGGTAAAGGGAAGATCGTGCTTCTGTGCGAAGCTCTTGTGTGAGTCCACAGAATCCGAACTTATCCCGATGACCTCGGTATCCAACTCACTGAATTGCTCGTATTCATCCCTGAAAGCGCAAGCTTCCCTGGTACACCCAGGGGTGTCGTCCTTGGGATAGAAGAAGAGAACCACGGGCTTCTCACCGAGGAAATCTCTGAAGCTCACTAGCTCTCCCGATTGAGAGGGGAGTGTGAAGTTCGGAGCCTTCGACCCCATATCTACGTTGTGCTTCGTTCGAGAGCCCATGATCATACTACCTTCCAAGTGCGATACTGCTGGCCTATCCATAAGGATTGTATGGGACATCTGAGTGAAGGAGTGTAAGAGCTTTCAAGGGGATCTTTCCGCCTCCAAGCCTCCATAGGCTTCCTGAGTGCACCAAGACATGACACGGAGTCCTGTTCCTAGTGATATGGAGGAAGGGGGTAATACTCTGTACCACTCATACAATCCATAAAAGGATAGAGAGAATGGTATGGACTATTACCCCCCTAGTGGTCAGTAAACCCTAATCCTTACCGTCAAGGATATCCTCCATAGCCTCTAGGGCCTTCTCCTGCATGTTAGGGAGGACGTGGGAGTAGGTGTCCATGGTAATGGTTGTCGAGGAGTGACCTAGTACTTCCTGGACGATCTTGGGATGGACTCCCTTACTCAAGAGCAGGGTTGCACAGGTATGCCTGAGATCGTGGAACCTCGTTGTGTGGGGAAGTCCAGCCTTGAGAAGCAGGGGTTTCCAGGAGCGGTTGTGCAGGTTGTGAACGCTTATAGTCGTCCCCACTCTGGTAGAGAAGACCCACTCGCCAGTCCTCTTATGCCCCTGTAGTGCTCTTGTAGAGGCCCTGGTTAGCTTGATGCTCCTGTTGCCCTTTGTACCCTTGGGAGATTCTATGTGCCCGTTGAAGACAGAGCGTCTCACCTGAACTGTACCTCCCTCCAGATCCACGTCCTCCCACTTCAGGCCGAGAAGCTCACCCGAACGCATGCCGGTGTGAACAGCCAACACGTACAGAGCTTGGAGCTTGTCTCCTTCTGCAGCCTGAAGGAGCCTCTTTACCTGCTCCTCACTCAAGGGTCTTATCTCCTTCTTGGGAACCTTGGGAGGGTCGACATTCTCAGCTATGTTCCTGGGGAGTAGGGTCCACTTCACAGCCTGCTTGAGCGCCTTATACAGGGTGACATGGATGATCTGCACCGTCCGTGGTGATAACCCAGAGTCGAGCTTGGCACGGTAGAGGGATTGGATCTGCAGGGCATTTACCCTGTCGAGTTTGATGCCCCCGAGAGATGGCTTGAGGTGCAACCTCACTATCTCCTCGTGGCGAATCCAGCTACGCCTCCTTAGCGTATCCCTTATGGAGTCGAGCCATCCATCCAGGTAATCACCCACTCTCAGGGAACCCGCATCGAACACCATGCCTGCATCCCTATCGGCCATGGCCTTCGTTAGCTTCCCCGCCACCTCCTTACGAGTCTTACCGTAGATGTATCTACGCTTCCCATCGACCTCGTACTGACCTACCCATCGGCCATCCTTGCGGCGGTAGATACTCCCCTCTCCCCTACCTCGTTTTCCGTTGCCCACGAGGTGCTCCTCCTTTCTCTTAAGCTGTCAATAGAGCTGTCAAAGGCAAGAAGACGCGATGGTGGTCCCCTACATTCCCGCTCTTGCGCGGGCCTGTAGCTCAGGGGATAGAGTGACGGTTTGCAGGGAAATTTGTCAGGAGGAAGCGTAAGCCTCCGAGTACAAACCGGAAGCGGGCCTGGCAGGATTCGAACCTGCGACACACGGCCCCGGAAACCGTTGCTCTATCCCCTGAGCTACAGGCCCGCGCTAGAGTGGGAACCGCCCAAGGATGTTACCGTAACGCCCGCGGCGCTTCAATGGACCGTAGGGGCGATTGAAATCGTCCATGCAACGTATAAACTACGCCGCACCCGATATGTACGCGGTGATCTCGGACATCCACGGCAACCTCGAGGCTCTGGAAGCCGTCCTTCGCGACGTGCCCAAGGAAGTAGAGACCGTCTACTGCCTTGGCGATGTTATCGGCTACGGGGCGAACCCGGACGAGTGTTGCAACGTGGTGCGTTCTTTGGGGATGCCGACGGTCTCAGGCAACCATGACCTCGCCGTGACCGACCTGGAGACGGACCTGAACTGGTTCAACCCTATAGCGGCAGCCGCCGTGCTGTGGACGCGGGATCACCTGAGCGAGGAGAATGCCAAATTTCTGCTAACGAGGCCGCGTATGATGCTTAGCGAGGAGGCGCTCTTCGTCCACGGCTCGGTACGCGATCCCGATGAGTACATCATCAACGCGACCTCCGCGCAAGACAACCTCGCTATGTTGAAGAGCGAGTATCCTGACGTCCCGATCTGCTTCTTCGGACACACGCACGTGAAGGCCGTGGCCCCTTCTCCGAACGGCGCGATGTCGGAGGGACACACCCTGGATCTCCACTTCGGCGGCCCCTACCTGGTCAACCCCGGCTCGGTGGGGCAGCCGCGTGATGGGGATACCTTCGCCTCGTACGTGATCGCCGACGGCGAACGCGTGACTTACCGCTTCGTCGAGTACGACATCAGGAAAGCCCAGGCAAAGATAAGGGCCGCTGGCCTCCCCGACATGCTCGCGGACCGCCTGGCCGTGGGCCGCTAGCCCTGGGGCGTGGAACCCGCCTTCCAGAGGCTCTTCACCGTCGAAGAAGCGAACGCCCTCCTACCCAGCTTGCGTGAGATCCTGGACGAAGCCGCGCTCCACCGCGACGCCCTGCGCGAAAGGGCCCCGCACATGGAACCGATCCTGCGGGCCGCCACCGGCAACGGCGGCGGGAAGGTGGGTTCGGAGTACGGCGTAGAGGCGTACAAACTCTATCTGGCGATAGGACGCATTGCGGAGCTTGGCGTCGTCCTCAAAGACCTGGATATGGGTTTGCTCGACTTCCCGCACGAACGCGAAGGCCGAGTCGTCTTCCTCTGCTGGCACCCACCCGAAGAGAGGGTGGAGTACTGGCACGACCTCGACGCCGGCTACGCCGGCCGCCAACCTATCTAAAGACCTTGCGCATAGTACTCCAGCGCGTCAAAGAAGCCTCCGTTACCGTCGCAGGAGAGAAGATCTCCGCCATAGGCCCTGGCCTACTCCTGCTGGTCGGCGTCGCGCATGGAGACGGCGAATCCCAAGCGGCCTGGCTGGCCGAGAAGATAGCAGGCCTGAGGATCATGGCCGACGAAGAGGGGAAGATGAACCGCAGCGTCAGAGACGTAGGAGGCGCCGTCCTGGCCGTCTCCCAATTCACCCTTCTCGCGGACACACGCAAGGGAAAGCGCCCCAGCTTCGTCGGGGCTGCCCCGCCCGAGGAGGCCACGCGCTTCTTCGACCACTTCTGCGAACGGCTCCGCGCGGCCGGCGTTCACCCGGTCGAGACAGGCCGCTTCGGCGCCATGATGGACGTATCGCTCGTAAACGACGGCCCCGTCACGATTCTCCTGGAGAGATAGCTGGACAGCACGCTCCGGCCTTGCGGCCTCCGCTTGACAGCACTTCAACACGGCGGCTGTGCCGCCTTGTCAGCCAATCAGCCAGGGGACTCCTGCATGCGAGGGCTGAAATGCTGACAAGTCGCCTGGAACAGGCGATGTACTGACAGGCTGACTAGCTGCCGAAGGCAGCGGGCTGACTAGCTTTCATGCGCCAGTCGCTGTAGCCTCCCGTGTGGCGGTGCGCTTCGCCTTCGCTTATCTCGACTATGCCGTCGGCGATACGGTCGAGGAAGTAGCGGTCGTGCGAGACGAAGATCACCGTGCCCGGAAACCGTTCCAACTCGTCTTCGAGGATCTCCAGCGAGTCTATGTCGAGGTGATTGGTCGGCTCGTCGAGGACGAGGCAGTTCGGTTCTCTCAGCATGAGCAGGAGCAGTTGCAGCCGGGTTCGCTCTCCCCCGCTCAGGGATGTCACCGGCTCCCTGACCTGCTCGTAGCGGAACAGGAAGCGGCCGAGAACTTTCACGGCCTCACCCTCGTATAGAGGCTTGGTGTCCCGCACCAGCCCGAGTGGTGAAGCGCCCGGTGGCGGTTCGTCGTTCTGCGCCAGGTACCCGATGTCTATGGATGGGCCCGCCCAGCGCTCGCCCTCCGTCGGAGGGAGGATGCCGGCGAGGAGCTTCGCGAGCACGCTCTTGCCGGCGCCGTTTGGTCCGACTATCCCGAGGCGCTCGCCGCGCGAGACTGTAAGGTCGACCCCGATAAGTACCGGATCCTCGTCGAAGGCGACGCTCACGTCTTGGAGTTCGATCACCTTGCGTCCGCCCCTCAGCCTGCCGCGGAACTCCAGGCCTATCTTGCGCCGCTCCAGCACGGGGCGTTCGACTTTGTCCATGCGGTCGATCTGGCGCTGCTTGTTGCGGGCCTGCTTGATGTGACGTTCGTTTACGACCAAGCTGGCCCAGAGCTTGAAGCGCCGGATCGCCTCTTCGAGCCGCGCTATCTCCTTCTGCTGGGCGACGTAGAGCTGCTGCTGTCGCTTGAGCTTGAGCTCGCGCGCCACGGTATACGCCGAGTAGTTGCCTGGCCACGAGGTGATCCTCCCGTCTTCCAGCTCGGCGATCTCCTCGACCGTCTCGTCGAGCAGGTAGCGGTCGTGGGAGACGATGACGACGGCGCCGTCGAACTTGCGGACGATCGCCTCCAAGAGCTCCCTGCGCCCGGCGTCGAGGTGGGCTTCTGGCTCGTCGAGGAGCAAGACGTCGGGACGCCGCGCGAGGCAGGCGGCCAGCACCGCCAGCTTGCGCTGTCCGCCGCTCAGGTCCCTCATCGGACGGTAGATGTCGCCACCACCAAGACCCAGCGACCTGAGGTAGCCGCGTGCCTCGCCCACAAAACCGGGACCACCGAGCTCCGTGAAGCGACGCAACAGCCGGTCCTGGCGCTCCAGCACCCGCTGCATGCGGCGCAGGTCGGCCGCCACCCCAGGCGAGCCGAGCTGCTCCTCGCAAGCCTGCAGTTCTTCCTGGAGATCCGAGATCTCCGGCCGCGCTGCTCGTACGACCTCCATCGGCGTACGCTCGTCGCCCTCGATGTGCTGGGGCAGAGTGGCGACGCTCGAGCCCCGACGCCGGATCACCTCCCCACCATCGACGTCCTCCGTGCCTGCGAGAATGCGAAGTACTGTGGACTTGCCGGCGCCGTTGCCGCCCACGAGCCCGATCCTCGCGCCCGCGTTTACCCTCATCCCCAGACCCCGCAGTACGGTCCTGCCTCCGTAAGACTTCTCCACGGAACTAAGCCCAATTAGGGTCATAGGGACCTCCTGTCTTTAGCAAGGCGTAGCACTCTCACCAGGCTAATGATGACGCCCGTGCGGTATTGGCGCATCACTCAATTGGGTGATCTTCGAGAACTACGCACTTTGTACGAGACCTTCGACGTACAGGGTGGCCGGACGCGTGTAGCCTTCGCCCAGGATCCTACCTCGTAAGGCGTCGCGACTTTCGCGTAACCGCCTCGCTGTCGCCGGCGGCAACAAGGACAGTTCCGCCGGTTCTTCCTCCGCCAGGACCAGCTTCCCGAGGTGACGGATTCTCGGTGGTGGCGATACCCGCCACCGAACATCCGCGAGAAGCTTCTCGTGCAGGGCGACGAGCCGTTCGGGTGGCCCGATCCCGTAGAGTTCGTTTCCACAAGCCTCGCGCCTCAACCCCGCTTGCAGCCTCTCTTCCTCGAGTTGCACCGCCGGTTCAGAATCGATGAAGTCGCTCGTCGCGACCTTGCCACCGGGCCGTGTCATGACGTGAAGCGCCGCGAGCGCCTCAAGGGCGCTCCTCACCTTTACGTCAAACTCGTGGAAAAAGCCCGAGGAGTAGACGAGGTCGAAGGTGCGTGGGACGAAAGGCATCCCGAAGATGTTTCCAGGCAGCACGCGGATCGGACCGGCAAGCTCAGCCTCTTTCAGAGAATTTCGCGTCTCCTCGACGCGTTCCGCATCCATATCGATGGCGGTGACGCTACCATTCTCCCCCACCCGTTGGCTGAGGCCTTCGATCCAGAGCGGCGAGGAACCTCCTGCGTAGAGCACGTCGAGACCGCTGATGTCCCCGAGGAGGTCGAGTTCACGGTCGCAGAAGGCGATGAGGTCGTCTTCGAGCTCCTCTCGGTCTTCCGGCTTCAGGTGGTCCCCTTTGTATAATCTTTGTGCATGAAGGTGATTGTCGCAAGAGATCTCGTAAAGTACCACGGTGGAGACCTGAAGGTCCTCTCCGGCGCGACGCTCTCGATCGAGGCCGGGGAGAAGATCGGGCTGGTCGGGCGCAACGGTGCAGGGAAGACTACCCTGCTAGATCTTCTGGCAGGACATTCGGAACCCGACTCGGGCTCGGTCGAGCATCCTGGTGGCGCGAAGGTCGGGATGACGACCCAAAAGCTTTACCTGGGAGAGAGGGGGGCCCTCTCACTGGAGGAGGAGATCATCTCCGCCTTCGAGCCCTTGATGGCCCGCGAGAAGGAGCTCGAGGAGCTTGGTGCGCGCCTCTCCGAGGACCCATCGAACGCGCTCATGGAGCGTTACGGCAGACTGCAGGGCGAGTTCGAGCGGGACGGCGGCTACGAGTACCGCGCCCGGGTGGCCTCGACCATCACTTCTTTGGGTTTCGCCCCCGAGGACTGGAAGCGTCCAGTAGGCTCCTTTTCCGGCGGCGAGCAGAGCCGCATCGCCCTGGCCCGCCTGCTTATGGAGGAGCCGGATCTCGTCCTCCTCGACGAGCCGACCAACCACCTCGACCTGCGCGCCATAGAGTGGCTGGAGAACTTCGTCAAGGGTGCGAGGAGCGCCGTCCTCGTCGTCTCCCACGACCGCTACTTCCTCGACGCCGTCGCCGGTTCGATCCTGGAACTCGAAGATGGCCGTCTTACCCGCTACCCCGGCAATTACAGCAAGTACGTGGCCGAGAAAAGGGCCCGCGAGGAGCAACTCTCCCGCAAGGCGAAGGCCAACGCCGAACGCAGGGCGCAGCTGGAGCGCTTCGTCGAGAAGAACCGGGCCAAGGCGAGCAAGGCCAGCCAGGCCAAGAGCAAGCAGAAGCTACTCGACAGGATGGAGAAGATAGAGGACCCGAGGAGCTCCTCGAAGAACGTCAGGCTCTACCTCGGCGGGGAGACAGCAAGGGCCGGACGAGTAGTTCTCGAGATGGAGGACGTGAGCTACGCCCACGATGATGCTGAGGAGCCGCTCCTGGCAAAACTCGACCTTGTTATAGAGCGCGGAGAGAGGGTGGCACTGCTCGGGCCCAACGGGACAGGGAAGAGCACGATCATGCGCCTCGCCACGGGTGAACTCTCACCCCAGACGGGCACGGTCAGGCCCGGCAACAACGTAACGCTCGCCTACCAGGACCAGCAGTTGGCCCGCCTCGACGACTCCAAGACCGTCCTTGGGGAGGCGATGGACGCCACGGGATTCGACGCTCCCGAGGCCAGGGATCTTCTCGGCGCCTTCCTGTTCTCCGGCGAGGATGTCTTCAAGAAGGTGAGATCCCTCTCCGGCGGCGAGAGGAACCGTCTGAGCCTGGCCGAGATCGTGGTTAGCGGTGCGAATATGCTCCTGCTCGACGAGCCCACCAACAACCTCGACATCCCCGCCCGCGAGGCCCTGGAAGACGCGCTACTGGAGTACAGGGGCACAATGTTCTTCATCTCCCACGACCGCTACTTCCTCCGCAAACTGGCGACCAGGGTCGTGGATCTGGAAGGCAGGAAACTCAGGAACTACCTCGGTGGCTACGATTACTACCGCTCCCACCGCAGGCTCGATGAGGGCTCGAAGGGCACCAAGGGCCGCCAGCGCCGGCGCATCAGGCCCGGCCAGAGCAAAGAGCAAAGTGTCCTCGCCACCCGCCTCGTCGCCGTGGAGGGCGAGATCGACGCGACCGAGCGGCGCGTGGCCCGCCTCGAAAAAGAACTGGCCACCTCAGAGCTCTACTCCGACGGCAAACGCTCCCGCGAGATCGTCACCGAACACCGCGAGCTGAAACGGGCTCTCGACGCCTTGTACGCTGATTGGGGCGCGCTACTCGAAGAGGAAGAAGAAACAGAACTCTGAAGGCTTCAGGCATCAGGCTACAGGCATCAGGTAGTCTCTACGGAGACTACTATCCAGAAGCGCTCGTACGCGACATAGGAAACGTGAGGTTCTGCTCAGAAGATTCGACAGCAGCATTGTTAGGGTGGGCCGCGAAACACCTGAAGCCTGTAACCTGAAACCTACATAAAAGTCGGGACGAGAGGATTTGAACCTCCGACCTCCTCGTCCCGAACGAGGCGCGCTACCAGGCTGCGCTACGTCCCGACTGTGGCGCTGATTGTATCAGCTAGAATGTAGGTTTCAGGTCTTGGGAGATACGCTGTGGCTACAACGGTGCGCTTACGGGAGCCCTGTACGATTATCGGCAAGGAGAATAGATTTTGTGGAGAGCGACCTGAAGCCTGATGCCTACTATACAGCGATGAATGCTTTGTCGCGGCCGGCGTAGAGTTCGAGGGCGCTGGCTATGGCTTCGGCGACGGTCGCTGGATAGTAGGGATCCGAGGCGAGATCTAGCTCTCCCGGATTGGTGAGGTACAGGGGCTCGAGGATCACGGCCGGGATGTTCGTCTCGCGCAGGATCTCGAAAGACCTGCCGAACTCCCCGATATCTCGGGTATCCAGAGCCTGGCTAGTGCCTCGTTGCAGATATGCGGCGGCCATTTTGCCTCTATGCGACTGGTAGCCGAGCCGTCCGAAGTAGTAGGAGGCTGTGCCTGAGGCTGTCGGGGTGGGGTGGGAGGCGTGGTGGATGGAGACGATCATCCTCGCTTTCGAGGAGTTGGCGAGGAAGGCCCTGTCGACCGACGAGACCTCCTCGTCCCCGCTCCTGGTCATAAGGACTTCTCTGGCTGGCAAGATCTGGGCCAGCTCCTGCGCCACGGCGAGGTTCAAGTCTGCCTCGGAGATCCCCGTCGGGCTCTCGTACCCCGTGTCCCTGCCGCCATGGGCGGCGTCCACGACTATGGCCCCTGAGAAAAGGTCTTCCGTGAAGTAACCCCCGCTCTTGTCGGGGAGCTGGTGGGTGCCGAGGGACTGGGCGGCGAACGTGTTCAGGACCTTGAAGACGGCGGCGTCGACCACCCCGTCATCCTGCAGGCCGGCGTTCCTCTGGAAGTCGCGGACGGCCCTGACGGTGCGGGGGTCGAACAGGCCGTTGACGGCGCCGGGGTCGAACCCGAGGTCGTCGAGCATCTGCTGGAGTTCGACGACGTCGGCGCCTCTGAAAGGCGGCTGCCTGAGGTAAAGCAGGCGTCCCCCCGGCCTGTAGCCGGCCTCAACGATCTCGCGCCACGTGATGGGACCGACGAGACCGTCAGCGAGGAGACCGAGGCGCTGCTGGAAGGCCCTTACGGCGAGCCCCGTCCTCTCCCTGAAGACGCCGTCTATGCCCCTGTTTCCCAGGTCGTAGCCGAGCGCCTGCAGGCGGGTCTGGAGGTCGACGACCTCGCGCCCCCTGTCTCCCCTACGCAGCGTACGCACGTACCCGACCGGTCTCCCCTCTGTGCTCGCTCAGTGTTCTAGCCGGCTAACGCGCGAGCGCCGGGCATCGGTGCCCGGCGCTCCGGAGAGCCGACTCTTGCACTTTCCTCTAGCTCTCGACTATCCCAAGGATATCGTCCGCGTCGAGGATCATGTAGTCCTCGCCGTCGAGGCTGATCTCGGTCCCAGAGTACTTGGCGAAGACGATAACGTCGCCCTCGGTGACCTTGACCCCGTTCTCGAACTGGCCGACCGCGACGACCTCGGCGGTCTGCGGCTTCTCCTTGGCCGTGTCGGGCAGCACTATCCCAGAAGCCGTGGTCTCCTCGCGCTCGACGATCTGGACGAGCGCCCGCTCTCCCAAAGGCTTGAACTTCATCCGTTTGACCTCCTTGTGTCTTCGGACTCTTGTACGGCGCCCCGCGCGATGACCGGACTCTTACCCGGCTCCGCGGAGCTTATGCGCCAGAGATTGTAACCGGGAGCGTTGCTCCTGGCAATTACAGGCCGAGTTGTGCCGATAGCTGGTTCTTCGGCAGGGCCCCTACCGCCTGCTGGGTAACCTGCCCCTCTTCGAAACGGGCGATGGTAGGGATGCTCGAGATACTGTAGTTCATCGCTGCCTGAGGGTTGTCGTCCACGTTGACCTTGACGAACGCAACGTCCTCGCGCGACTCGGACATCTCTTCGAGGATCGGGGATACCCGCCGGCAAGGCACGCACCAGGGCGCCCAAAAATCCACTATAACCGGCCTCTCCGACCGCAGAACGTCGCTCTCGAAAGTCGCGTCCGTTACTTCGGCTACCGCCATGATCTCGAACCTCCGTAGTCTCTGGAAGTGAACTTCGCCGAACATTCTAGCACGCCAGCGCGGGCTTCTCGGAGCCTCGAAAGCGACCTAGGTCCGGCTCTCCTGGAGGCTAACCGAGGAGATTCCGACCTGCACGGAGTCGGCCAACTCTTCGGCCCTGCGCGCCTCGAAGAGGCCTGCGCCGAGGGTCTCGGCGTTGGCGGCGGCGCACCCTGCGGCGAGCCGAACGGCTTCGGCCGGCGCGAGGTTGCGGTGAAGCAGACCGGCGAGGAGCCCGGCCAGATAAGCGTCGCCGCTCCCTACCGTCGAGACGGCCTCGATCCTCGGCGCGCGTGCCGAGACGGTGCCGTTCTCGGTGCTGAGGTAGGAGAGTCCCTCGGGGGAGGTGATGCAGGCGTTCGCGGCCCCGTGCTCGACGAGCCTCGTGAGGCCGAGAGGAAAGTCCCCTTCCTCGATGAAGTCGAAGCCGACGACGCTCTCGGCCTCGTGCTGGTTCGGGCTTACGAGCGAGGGGTTCGCCTTGAGCGCGGACCTGAGCACGGATGGCGGCGAGTCCACCACCGTGTAGATTCCACGCTCTCTCGCGCGCCGCACGAGGCCAACGAGGAAGCTCTCGTCCAGGTTCGGCGGGACGCTGCCGGCAAAAACGACGGCCGTAGCGTACTCCATCAGGTACTCCAGGCGCCTGGAGAACTCCCTGGCCTCGGCGGGGGTAACTTCGGGACCGTACTCGTTGATCTCGGTCTGTGTCCCCGCCATGGGGTCGATGATGGCCGTCGAGGTACGGGAATATCCCTCTATCTCGACAAGGTCGAACGGGATGGCCGCCTCAGAGAGGCCGTCGCGGATGGCGTCACCGTTGCGCCCGCCGGCGAACCCGGCGGCGAGCACCGGCACGTCCAGGGTCCTCAGGGACCTGGCCACGTTGACGCCCTTTCCTCCGGCCAGCGTCATGCTCTCGGGCGCCCTGTGCCTGTGGCCGAGCGTCAGGCTGGGAACGACCAGCGTTCTGGCAACGGCAGCGTTGAGGGTGACGGTCAGTATCATGCCTCTCCCTACCTATCGTCTATTCGAAAATCCCCTCAACGGTATACCATACCCGCCGCCCGCGCGAGGCCCAGAGGCTACGGAGTTTCCTACCCTACAACAAGGGCCACGGTAACGGATACAATCTTTACGTCGTGTGTCTCTTGAGACCTGCTTCGGAGGGTTAGTGAAACGCCTGGCCATCGTCGTCTTCGTCGTCGTGGCCGCCGCGCTGTTCTACCGTTCCTTCGGCAGCGCCGAGACTGGTACGGGCTCGCTCACGCTGCCCCAACCAGCCCCGAACGTGGGCGACAATGCCCCCGGCTTCAGGGTGAAGACCGTGGACGACCGCGTCTTCGAGCTCTCGGATACAGGTGTCTACGTACTCACCTTCTGGAGCACCCTGAACAAGGACTCGAACGAGGCCGTTTCCGGCTTCGAAGATCTCGCCAGGGAGTACGAGGAAGACGGGGTCTCCTTCGCCGTCGTCTACGTCAACAGCGCTCCGAGGGACGACAACGTCCCCTACACGATGCTCCTGGACTCGACGGGAGAGCTGGTCTCCAAGTACAACGTCAAGAGGGTGCCCAGGCTGTTCGTGGTCGAGGACGGTACGATAGGATACGCCCAGGACTACTATTACGAAGGCTACGAGAACAGTCTCAAGGAGGCCATCGACGAGGCCCTCGCGAGTGAGGCGGAGAAGGGCCGCTAGAGCGGTTGGAAGGGAGTAGGGAAGATAGGACCCCCGGCGTCTTCGGGGTCCGACTCCCTCCCCTGATAGTGATCGACCGGATTCGGTACGAAACGACTCGAAGGAGAAGATGAGCAGAGAGAGCATGGTACAGATTTTTGGGGCTTTGGTCGCAGCCGCGACGGTGCTGGTGACGGTGCTCGCGTTCGTCCACGTGTTTTCTGTTTGATCGCGGTTCGTGAGGGGGCGGGTTTCAAACCCGCCCCTACGGGTGGGCTCCGGCCAAGCGTAATTCGTCCCGCGCTTTGCGGGCGGCTTCTCTGGCGGCTTCTTTATAACCTGTGTCCGAGCTTTCGTAGGCGTAGAGGATGCTCCGGCTGCTGTTGACGAGGACGCCTCCTCCGCTACGATCGAGCAGCGGGCGCACGCCGGAGGCGTCACCCCCCTGGGCCCCGTAACCGGGGGAGAGGAACAGGGTTTCGGGCAATAACTCTCTCACCCGGCGCCCGATCTCGGGCCGCGTGACCCCTACGACCGCCCCCGCATCAGGGTAGTCGCCAGCCGGGCTCCCAAGCCCGGCAACCAGCCCGGCGACGACCTCGAAGAGCGGCGGAGCCGTGGCCTCCTGGACCTCGCGGGAGGACGGGTTCGAGGTCGAGACGAGCACGAATACGCCACCGCCCAGGCCCTGCCTGCGGGCCTCCTCGAGGAATGGGAGCACCGCATCCTCCCCCATGTAAGGGTTGACTGTGACGCAGGTAGCGCCGTAGACACCGAGATGCGCCCCGGCGTAAGCGGCGGCCACGGGGCCGATGTCCCCGCGCTTTACGTCCGCAATCGTCGGCAAGCCCGCCTCACCGGCGGCCTCGATCAGGTCCGCATAGATCCCCATCCCGGCTGGACCCAAACGCTCGAAGAAAGCCGCTTGCAGCTTGACGCCGGCGACGTAAGGCTCCACCGCCTCCAGGATGCCCCGGCAGAACTTTAGGGTCGCTTCGGCCTCGGGCAGGGCGCGCAGTTCGTCCGGATAGCGTGAGGGTATGGGGTCGAGGCCGGCGACGAGAATGCTCTGCTTGCGGCGCGCCTCGTCTACAAGCGCCTGCATCGCGTCCTGGTCGGTCGACAGAGGGGCGAAAAGAATGGTGCCGCGGGGATAAGCCCGCGGCACCGGAAAAGCCCTTGGGGGGCTACTTGATCTGGTCCTTGAGCGCGTTGCCCGCGGTGAACTTCGGCACCTTGGATGCCGGTATGTTGATCCTCTGCTTGGTCTGCGGGTTGATCCCCTGCCTCGCGTCGCGCTTCTGAACGTAGAACTTGCCGAAGCCAGTGATCTGGACCTGCTCGCCGTTCTTGAGGCTGTCGGTCACGACCTCGGTGAACGCGTCGAAGAACTTCTGTGCGTCGCTCTTGGAGGCGTTCGCCTTGCCGGCTATCTCCTCTATCAACGCCGTCTTGTTTAGCGCCACTACTTCCTCCCTGCTTCGCTTCCACTCCTTTTCCCTCCGGCCTACCGGAAGGACCTACCAGAGACACTATAGCGCCTCAATTCGGTTTAACTACCCGTAAATCGTCCATCCTAAGCAGGGACCGGAAAGGGAAGCCCCCGAGCTTGCCCCCGTCCTCCTCCCTGCGGTCGAGTACTGCTACTATCGTCACGACCTCTGCCCCAGTCTCTTCGAGGTTCCTGGCGGCCCGCACGGCCTGCGTACCCGTGGTGACGACGTCCTCCACAAGGGCGACTCTCTCGCCCCGGTAGAGCTTGCCTTCGATGCTGCGTCCGGCGGAGCTGCCATGCTCTTTGGCACTCTTGCGGACGATGACGTAGGGCAACCCCGTGGCGAGGGCCGCGGCGACAACGAGGGGAACGGCACCGAGCTCCACGCCGGCGAGCCGCTCTACTCCCCCGGGTATCTCTGCCGCCAGGGCGCCGGCCACGTCGCGCAGGAGGTTCGGTTCGGTCGAGAAGAGGTACTTGTCCACGTAGAAGCTGCTGCGCTCGCCGCTGGAGAGCACGAAGTCCCCCTCCAGGAGCGCCGCGTCCCTGATGCGGGGTGCGAGATCAGGCACCCGGTTCACCTGTGGTCCTCTCCCTGTGTTCGTGATCCTCCATGGCCTCATCGAAAGACCCGAAGTCGACCTGTCCGAGGAGCGCGCCGATCTCGCGCGACTCGTTCCCCGCACTCTCGAGCCTGGCTTCTATGCTTGCGTTGATCTCGGCCAATAGCTCCACGGCCTCGCCTAGGGCCCCTACCAGATCTTCTTCTGGTACGTCGTCCAGAGAGTCGGTGAGCTTCTCGAGCTCGTCGACCTTCGCCTCCAGACCTCCCAGATCGTCCTGCTGCTTCCCTCGATCCTCCATAGAAATCACCGGACGGGGACCGTCGTTTTAAAGCGACAGAGGAAGTCCGGCACACCTCCCTTCCGTGGTAAAATATGTATCGAAGTCTGCGAGGCGAAAGCCTCTTGACAACAGAACATTCGCTGGGTTCGAGCGGGTAGTCTGCCGCTCGCTAAAGTGTTCTCAGCCAGGTCAGGATAAACGATCCTGTTCTGTGTCCGGCCGTACACTTCTTGCGCGAGAGCGCCGGCCAAAAAGGACAAAACACTCTTCAGGCTCGGACGGAGCCTTCGTGGCTTAACGTAGTGGTGGTTGACACAAGCGTGCTGCGAGAAGCCGCTTGCTTTAGCTGGCGGAGTCGTCACTGGTTCCGGACTATACACCATCCCAACCCCGTCTTCGGCCTCCTGAAGATGCGCGCTCGTCGAGCGACGCAACCATCAACGAGCAAGGCGCGAAAGGAACCCCAGTCAAGGACACCATATCCTGCCCCTTACCCTCACTTCGTTACCCTGTCTATGGCCTTTATCAGGTCGTTTATCATCTCTTCGGAGGCGCCATCCCGCTCGGCCCGCTCCTCGACGAAGTCCTTCAACAGGACCGTGTTTATTCGCCTGATGGCCGAGAAGATGGCGTTGGTCTGTTGGACGATATCGGCGTAGGTTACGTCGCCCTCTTCGACCATCTTCTCGACTCCCCTGACATGGCCCTCCACGCTCTTGAGCCGGCGTAGCACCTCGCT
Organism: uncultured Rubrobacteraceae bacterium; assembly: GCA_963849745.1. GTDB lineage: Bacteria > Actinomycetota > Rubrobacteria > Rubrobacterales > Rubrobacteraceae > Rubrobacter_D. The sequence continues at coordinate 281,923 of CAWKIM010000003.1, forward strand.
CTTGGTCTGCCTCTGCACCGCCCTCGCTACCTCCCTCTATACCCTATCTCCGCCAGTAGCTCCCTGACCACCGTGGCGTCGTGGAAGGGGATGTCCCCTTCAGGGAGGTGCTGGACCCTCTCGTGTCCCTTGCCGGCCACCACTACGACGTCGCCGGCTCTCGCCGCCTCCAGCGCGCGCCGGATCGCCTTCCGCCTGTCGAGCTCGATGCTGGTCCGCGAGAGATCGGAGCCGGCCTCGACCTCTCTTGCTATCTTCTCGGGGTCCTCCGAGTAGGCGTCGTCCGTCGTGATCAGGCTCATGTCGGCGAGAAGCGAGGCTATTCGTCCCATCTTGGGCCGCTTGGCCCCATCCCTATCTCCGGCCGCCCCGAGCACACAGATAACCCGCCCCCTGCTACCGGCTACCCCCCTCGCCACCCGCAGGACGGCATCCAGCCCAACGTCGGTGTGGGCGTAGTCTACGACTACCTCGAACCCGTACTCTCCGGACGACGCGACCCGCTCGAAGCGTCCAGGCACCTGTCCCATCCCCCGCACCGCACGTCTCACCGCCGTTTCATCCGTCCCGACTGCGAGCGCGAGGGAGACGGCCCCAGCGACGTTTAGCACGTTGTAAGGCCCGAGCAAGGGCGTCTCGAGACTGAGTACGCCCTCGGAATGATGTAGCGCGAGGCTGGTTCCGCTCCGGGTGGGTTCGACTTCGGCGATCCTGTAGTCCGCCTCAGCCGTGCACCCGAACGTACCCACGTTTTCCAGCTCGCCGGCCAGCCGCCTCCCGTAGGCGTCGTCGGAGTTGGCGAGCCCGGGACCTTCCGTCATGTAGAACAGTTCCCGCTTGGCCGCGTAGTAGGCCTCCATCGAGCCATGGAGATCCAGGTGATCCCTGGTCATGTTGGTGAAGATCGCCCCCGAGAAGCGCGTCCCGGCGATACGCTTCAGGGACACGCCGTGCGAGGAGACTTCCATAACGACCCTGCGGACACCCGATCCTAGCATCGAGGCAAGCGTCTCCTGCACTTCTGTGGCCTCGGGCGTAGTCCGTACCGCGGGACGGCTCTGTCCCCCAGAGATCGTCTCGGCGGTGGTCATCAGCCCGCACTCGCCCTCACCGTAGGCTCCGGCAAGGACCGAATGCAAGACGTAGGAGGTAGTGGTCTTGCCGTTGGTACCAGTAACGCCGTAGACCTCCAAGCTCCGCGAAGGATCCCCATTAACCCCCCTGGCCAACATCGCCAGAGCACCCCGCGCGTCCTCCACGACCGCGGTCGGGACGCCGGGAACATCGTGCTCGGCCACGATGAGGGAGGCCCCGCGACGGACGGCCTCGGGCGCGAACTCCGTCCCGTCACGCTTGAAGCCGGGGATCGCAACGAAGGCGAAGCCAGGCTCTACGCAACGGGAATCATGCGTTACCCCCCTCACGCCCCACACGCCGGAAGGGATCTCCGTCCCGAGATCCCCGGTGAGCTTTGCCCGGTCCAGGATCATGGCCCTAGTTTAACAAGAGCCGTAACGAGAACTTCCTGTAGATTTTCTCAAGAGAACACAACACTCCGAAACATGCCTGAAACACCGCTGAAACAGCGCTGAAACCTGCCCTGGTTTTCCGAAAGCGGAAATGTGGTAAAAGAACACACACGAAATAGGTCGAAAAATGCGGTGACTCACCATATATGGTGTGCTACCCTACGCGGGTTATTTTTTACAGGGATTTCACAATTGCGTCGATGGGTATCCGGCTGCCGTCGGTTGGTACACAGAGGCACAGGAGAGGAGATAAATGGCGACGCAGAACTCCATGATGCTGGCGGAGCGGACTGACGAGCTCCTGAGTCGGGGGCGAAGTCAGGGCTTTCTCAGCACAGAGGAGGTCGCCAATCTCTTGCAGGAGGGGGATCTCTCGGCGGCGGAGGTGGAGGAGTTCTACGCCGCGCTGGAGGAAGAAGAGATAACGCTCGTGGATGGCGAGGCGTCCGAGAACGGGGGGAGCAGGACGACGGTGACTACTACCGTCCACGTCTCCGAGCCTCCTGCGGTCCAGATCGCTCACGCCGTTGCCACGGGGGATTCCATCAGGATGTACCTCGCGGAGATAGGGAGGGTGCCCCTCCTCACCCACGCTGACGAGATAAGGCTCGCCAAGGGCATCGCCAGGGGGTGCAAGAGGTCCAAGGACCGTCTCGTGGAGGCCAACCTGAGGCTGGTCGTCTCCATCGCCAAGAAGTACCGTAATCGGGGAGTTTCGTTTCTGGACCTCATCCAGGAGGGCAACCTCGGGCTGATAAGGGCGGCCGAGAAATTCGACCACTCCAAAGGTTACAAGTTCTCGACGTATGCGACGTGGTGGATAAGGCAGGCGATAACCCGCGCCATCGCCGACAAGGGACGGACCATCCGCATCCCCGTTCACATGGTCGAGAAGGTCAACAAGTACCACAGGACCCACAGGCGCATGATCCAGACCCTCGGACGCGAGCCTTCGGAGGAGGAGATCGCGCTCGAGCTCGGCGTTTTCGTGGCTGAGATCCAGAGGCTGCAGGAGATCAGCCAGCGTTCCATAAGCCTCGCCACGCCCGTCGGGGACGACGACTCCTCCGAGCTCGGCGACTTCCTGGAGGACGCCGGCTCCGTGACCCCTACGGACGCCGTCTCGGAGTCGTTGCTCAAGGCCCATCTCAGGGAAGCCCTCGACGAGCTGCCCGAAAGGGAGCGCCAGATCATCGAGCTACGCTTCGGGATGAAGGACGACCGGCCTCGCACCCTCGAAGAGGTGGGCCGCGAGTTCGACATCACGCGCGAGCGGGTACGCCAGATCCAGATGAAGACGCTGAACTTGCTCCGCGAGCAGCGCCGCACCCAGAACCTGCGCGAGTACCTCAACTAGAGAACCGCCACCAAGATCGGGGACGCCCTGGACACTTCGGAAGAGCTCCACGCGTTCGTCTGCGACGTGGCCCGCAGGGCGGGGGAGCTTCAGATCTCTCGCTACCATGACCCTGGCGAGGTGAGGGAGAAGGCCCCCAAGGACTTCGTGACAGAGGTGGACCTCCTTTGCGAAGAGCTGATGGTCAACGCCATAGGGGAGCGCTACCCCGACGACGCCATCCTCTCCGAAGAGCGGGGCGGGTCGGTCTCGGAGAGCGGGCGCACCTGGCTCCTCGACCCCGTCGACGGTACGGCGAACTACATGAAGGCGAACCCCATGTTCTGCGCCTGCGTCTCCATTATCGAGGACGGCTTTGTTACCCACGCCGCTGTCGCCGCGCCCCTCCTCGGCGACCTTTACCACGCGAGGTCCGGGGGCGGCGCTTTCAAGGAGAGTGGTGGTAGAGAGACGCCCCTGCGCGTCAGCGACACGGAGAGTCTAGAGTACGCCGTCGCCGGCGCCGACCTCTCCCTGCACGGCGGAAAGCCTCAAGACCCAGGGGTGGAGAGAGTGCTGTACAGGGCCTGGCAACTAAGGGCTCTCGGCAGCGCAGGGATCAGGGGCGCCTGGCTCGCGGCCGGATACCTCGACGTCTCCGTCGGCACCCACAACACGGCCTGGGATTACGCCCCCACGGTCCTCCTCGTCTCCGAAGCGGGGGGACGCGCCACGGACCTCTCGGGCGGGCCGTGGAGCCTCGCCTCGGATGGCCTCGTCGCCACCAACGCCGCCCTGCACGACGAAGTCCTGGAGACCCTGCACAGCGCCTGACAACGCACGACCCTGCGTAACAGCGTCGAAACGGCGGCGACCTTGGGCTATTGGCGTCCTCTCCGTCCCGCGATGAGTGCCAGGGCCAGGGCTGCGAGGAGCATAGGGACTACGATGCCGAAGGCGGTGCCGATGCCGATCCTGTCGGCCAGGGCTCCCAGGACGAAGGGAGCGATGAGTATGGCGCTTCCTCCTCCGATGGCGAGCCTCGCCGCTGCCGCGTCGGTGTTGCCTGGCGCCGCCGCGAGGGCCGCCGCGACGCCGAGCGGGTAGACGCCACCGATGCCGAGCCCCGTCAGGAAGAGGCCGGCAAGGGCCAGGGGGATTCCCGGAGAGAGCCAGAAAAGCGGGAACCCGAGGAACGCCACGAAGAGGGTTATGGTGAGGAGAAACGCCGGAGGCAGGGTACGCGCCAGGCGGCTGCTCGCGACCCGGCCGACTAGCATCGCGGCGAAGAAGACGGTCAGGGAGGTTGCAGCGGCCGGGCGGCTGAGTCCGGTTCCTTCGGCGAGGAAATCCGCACCCCAGTATCCGACGCACCACTCCGAGGCAACGCCAAGCGCCACGAGCGTCCAGAACGCCCAGTAGAGCGAGGATAGGGTCGGGCCATCGGCCGGCGCATCATCCGCCGCCGCATTCGGCGGAAGATCCAGGCTCCGGGAGAAGAAACGGGCGGCGAGCAACACGAGGGCCAGCACGGGCAAGACCAGCGCCGCGCGCCAGCCGAGCCCCGATGCCGCGGACGCGCCGACCAGGAGCGGGGCGACGATCGCGCAAGCGCTCGCCGTGACATTGGACTCGGTAACGGCTACGGCGCTGTACTCACCGTGCCTGTCGGAGAGCACGGCCTGGGAGGTTATGAGCACCAGGGCGCCGCAGATGCCCATGGCGAAGGTCGCTGGTACCGTGCCCCAGACGCTCGGGCTCGAGATCAAGAGTATGGCGCCGGCGGCCACGCCCACTGCCCCGCCCCAGAGGGCTGCGCGTCTCCCCCAACGGCCAACGAGCCTGTCTCCGAAGAAGCCGAGCAAGACGGCGCCGAGGGCGAAGGCGCTGAAGTGAAGGCTAGCCGCGGCGTAGCCGAGGTCCAGCTCCCTCCTGAGGAAGGGCATGATCGGCCCCAACACCGTCTCCATAAACGCGAAGAAGCCGACCAGACCATAAGTCATCCAGGTGGCAGAGTCCCTCGCGAAGCCGGACTGCTTCACGAACTACTCCGGATCTCTATTCCCACGCCGCTCTTGGGGCGGGGCGAAGGTTCGAGGCTGGCTGTCCCCGGGTACGTTCCAGTCCGCTTCGGGAGAAGCAGATGACGGAGAAGCGCTGGCCGGTACCTGTTGCAATGTCCGCTCCCGAACCGTGTCCGGCGCGGAGGGAGGCTGCTCCTCGAAGACACCCGGCTTTTCGGGTCTGGCGACTGTATTCTCTGGGCCCGGGTCTTCTTTTTTCGCGTCTGTGCTCTTCACTTCTTTGGGCTTCTCCGGCTCTGGCGGGGGTTCGGGCTTGACGTAGGCGCGGCCGTCGGTCTTCACTTCGAGGGGCAGGTCGGGGCTAGGGGTGTCGAACTCCTGAACCGGGTACTTCTGGACGGCGCTCTGCATGTAGAGGGACCAGATGTCCAGTGGGTAGTTCTCGCCGTTGATCTCGGGGAGGCCGTTTATGTTTACCATGGAGCGCCGCTCGTTCGGGTAGCCCACCCAAACGCTCGTGGAGAGTTGCGGTATGAAGCCGATAAACCAGGCGTCGACGAACTCGTTGGAGGTGCCCGTCTTGCCCGCGGAGGGGCGGCCGATCTCGGCTTCGAGATCGTGGTAGTAGCTGGCCGTTCCGCTCTCCGTCACGCCGCGCAACGCCTCCGTGACGACGGCCGCCTCGTCCCTGCTCAGGACCTCCTCGCCGAAGGGGCGGTGTTCCTCCAGGAGCGTGTTCTTTCCTTTGTCGTCCTTTGTGAGCTTCTCTACCAGGTAAGGCTCCATGTGCGTACCCGAGTTGGCGAAGGTCGAGTAGGCCGAGGCCATCTCCAGCGGCGTAACGCCGACCCTGAGGCCCCCGATCGCGGTCGAAGGGTAGGCGTCGACCTCGCTGTCTATGCCCAACTCGTTGGCCATCTCCACGACCTTCTGGAGGCCGAGATCCAGGGCCAACTGGACGAAGACCGTGTTGTCCGAGTCGGCGAGAGCCTTCTCCAGCGTGATCGGACCGCGGTGGATGAAGTCGTAGTTGTCCACCTCGTAGGGCTTTGCGTTCTTGCCCATGTCTATGGTGAGGTGCTTGGAGACGTAGAGGGTCTCTGGTGAGATACCCTCGTGTACGGCCTCCGAGTAGACGAAGGGCTTGAACGAGCTTCCCGCCTGCCGGTGCGCCTGGGTCGCGAGGTTGAACTTCACCTGGCCGAAGTCCGAGCCGCCTACCATGGCCCTTACTGCGCCGGTTCCGGGTTCGATGGAGACCAGGGAAGCCGAAGGATCTCCGCCCTCCGGGTTGACGACGGAGTCGACCGCATCGTTCGCCATTGCCTGGAGATCCGGGTCCAGGGTGGTGTGGATCTTGAGCCCGCCCTCGTAGACCATCTCGTCGCCGTACTCTTCGGCTATTTCCTTTCGGACGGCGTTGAGGAAGTACTCGTTGTCGTTCTGGTACTGGACCCTGCCGCGGCTCACGTTCAGCTTCGATGCCACGGCCCTGTCGTGCTCTTTCTCAGAGATGTGGCCATACTGAAGCATCCTGTCGAGCACGACGTTGCGCCTCGCTTTCGCGCTCTCGGGATCGATAAAGGGATCGTAGACGCCGGGCAGATTGATTATCCCTGCCAGGAGGGCGGACTCTGAGAGCGTGAGGTCTGAGGCTCGTTTGTCGAAGTAGGTTTTGGCCGCGGCCTCGGCGCCGTAGGCGTTGGACCCGAAGTACACGGTGTTGAGGTACTGTTCGAGGATCTCATCTTTGGAGTGCTCTTTCTCGTATTGCCAGGCGAGCGAGCCCTCGACGAACTTCCGTTCGAAGCTGGCGACCTGGCGCTCCTGCTGGGCTATGTAGGTGTTCTTTATGAGCTGCTGGGTCAGGGTGGAGCCCCCCTCCTGGATGGAGAGGCTCTTGACGTTCTCCACCGCCGCCCGTCCTATGGCCTCGAAATCCAACCCCCTGTGCTCGTAGTAACGATGGTCTTCGATCGAGATTATGGCCTGCCTGAGGGTAGGATCGACCTCTTGGAGGGGGACAACAAAGCGGTTCTGGACACCGTAGAGCTGGTCGACGATGTTGCCTTCGGTGTCGTAGACGAGGGAGGTTTGGGCTAGCTCGGTGGAGTGGTAGTCGTCGAGGTCGGGCATGTTGGCGGCGAGGGCCTGGTAGGTGCTCACGGCGCTCGCCACCATGCCGACCACCCCGAGTATGCTCGCAAAGCAGAGCAGCAGGAGAGCGGTCCTTAGCCTCTTTAGGAGCTTGCTCTTTTTGCGCGCGCGTTTGCGCCTGCGGCCGATTCTTACCAGGTTACCGTTCTGCATGAAGAGGCTATTATACAGAACGGGCATCCCGATCCCGGAAGGAGAAACGCCATCACTGAAACGAGCCTCCCCCGCGAGATGTTCCCCGCCCTCGCCACGAACGACTGCGCCTACCTGAACACCGGCAGCAGCGGACCTCCTCCCGACTACGTCCTTGCGGCCATGAGGGAAGCGGACGACCTCTGCTCGGGCCGCGCCTACCTCGAAGGCTTCGGTCTCTTCGTCCACCAGGCCCAGACGAACTCTCGCGCCAGGGAAGCCGCGGCCCGCCTCGTGGGAGCCGACGACGTGGCCCTCACCCAGAACACCACCCACGGCATGAATCTCGGCGTCGGCTCGATAGACTGGCGCGAAGGCGACGAGGTCGTCGCGGTAACGACGGAGCACCCGGGCTGCCTCGTGCCGCTACACAACCTGAAGAACCGCTTCGGGGTAGAGGTCGACCTGATCCCGCCCCCCGTGACGCCGGAGAAGATCGAAGCCTCCCTGACGCCCCGGACACGCCTCGTTGCCTTATCGCACGTGGACTGGACGAACGGACGTGTACTGCCGCTGCGGGAGATCTGCGCCGTGGCCAGGGAGCGGGGAGTCCTCACCCTGGTGGACGGCGCCCAATCGGTCGGGAACATCCCTGTCGACGTGCCGGCCACCGGAGCGGACATGTACGCTTTCACCGGCCACAAGTGGGTGCTCGGTCCCGAAGGCATCGGCGCTTTCTACGTCAGGCCGGGCCTGCAGGTCTACAGCCCGAACGTAGGACTTATGTCGCTGAACGACCCGACCGACTTTGACGTCGAGGGTGGCTACACGTTGAGATCCGACGCCCGCCGCTTCGAAGCCTCCACCATGAGTCCCGCCCTCGCAGGCGGTCTCGCCGCCGCAGCGGATGCCGTCTACGAGCGCGGCGGTGCGTGGTTCGAGGAGATCCGCCGCCGCGCCGATGCCTTGATAGACCTCCTCTCAGGGCTACCGCGCGTTACCATACGTTCACCGAGGCCGGTCCGATCCGGGCTCGTCAGCTTCGAGGTCGAAGGCGTTGCGGCCGAAGACGCCGTCGAACGCCTGCTGGAGCGGGGTTTCATCCTTCGCTACCTGCCCGCCCCGAACTCCTATATCAGGGCGAGCACGCACCTGTTCAATACGGAGGAGGAACTGGAGGCACTGGCGGAAGCGGTGCGGACGTTGTCGTAGGGGCGGGTTTGAAACCCGCCCCTACAGGGTCAATAGGACGTCGACCACCGATTGGATGTCGGGGAGGAGGTGGTCGGGTTCTGAGGCGCGTAAGGCATCCTCGGAGAAGGCGCCCCAGCTTACGGCGACGCTCGTGAGGCCCGCGGCCTTCGCGGCTTCCACGTCGAAGGGGGAATCGCCCACGTAGGCGGCTCGTTCTCTTGGGATGCCGCCGAGCAATTGCAGTGCTCTCAACAACGGTTCGGGGTGGGGCTTGTGGTTCGTGGTGTCCTCCAGGGTGATGAAGCGGTCCACGACGTTGCGGAGACCGGGGAAGATCTCGAGTGCCATCTCCACCGAGGGGCGGCGTTTGGAGGTGACCACGGCGACCTTTATTCCGGCCGATCCCAGTCTGTCGAGTGACTCCTCGACGCCGGGGAACTCCCGGATCAGGGCGTCGTGGTGTCGTTCGTGGTGGCTGCGGTAGGCCTCCAGTAGCGACTCGGCGTTCTCCGTGTCTATGAGCTCCATCTGGCGCGGGAGGGGCTGGCCCACGTTGGCCAGCAGCGTCTCACGGGGGATGTCTTCGCGGCCGAGGACCGAGCTCGTAGCGTGGCGCATGGACTGGTGGATCATCTCCGTCGTATCGACGAGCGTCCCGTCGAAATCGAAGAGGACGGCGGAGAGCAACGTCTAATCGAGCCCGTTTCTGAGCAGCCCGTCCACGTCCCAGGCGCCGAGCTCTTCGAGGCCAGGTTTATCCGTTAGCTCCAGGTGGACGGGGGTGATGCTGATCTCATCGTTCTCGATGGCGGCGAAGTCCGTACCCTCCTCCTCGTGGTGGCCCGGAGGGTTGTTGTAGATGTCGTAGCCGACCCTCCCCTCTTCGTCCCTTACCTCGACGAGCTCATCCTTGTAGAACCGGCGCCCGAGCCTGGTGACCCGCGCGCCCCTTAGCCTCTCGCGGGGCAGATTAGGGGCGTTGACGTTGAGGATTCGTCCCGACGGGAGGCTCTTGAGGGCTACCATCACCAGGCGTGCCGTGAAATCCGCGGCGGACTCGAAGTGGAGCCTATCGTCCAGGAGCATGGTATCCCGGACCGTCTCATGCCAGGGGCGGTTTATGCTGAGAGAGACGGCGATGCCAGGGACCCCGATCACTATTCCCTCCATCGCGCCGGCGACCGTACCGGAATAGGTGATGTCGTCGCCGAGGTTCTCCCCGTGGTTTATCCCCGAGACGACGACGTCTGGCTCGAAGTCCATGAGCCCGAGGGCGACGAGCCGCACGCAATCGACCGGCGTCCCAGTGCAGGCGTATCCGATCACCCCGTCCGCCATCTCGCGCTCCTCGACGTGGAGCGAGCGACCGAAGGAGATGCTCCTGCCTACTCCCGAACGGTTCTGGTCCGGGGCAACGGTGATGACGTCCCCCACCTTCTCCAGCGCCCGCCTGGCCGCCAGAAGTCCCGGTGCCTCGATCCCGTCGTCGTTGGTCAATACTATGCGCATAGCTCCATACCCTCCGTAAGTCCGGAGGTCGTTGTCGTCCAAAAGGGTCCTGATTCTATCATCCCGGCCCCGATGTCCCCGGCAGCCGGGCAAAGGAATCGGCGGTATCCGGTATAGAAATGGGCTATTCGTAACATTAAGAAAAAAGAATGGACAAAGCCGCACATATACGGTAGCTTACCGTGGCTGTGATGGAGAGACCTACGTAAGGAGTGTGATGTTGTGAACGCCGTAGAGTGGTTTAAGCATCGCTCCTATGACTACAAGCGGTTCTCGGACCTGGAGACTCTGGGCTCCCGCAAGCGCGACCTCGGCCTGACGGTCAGCGCGGTTCTGCCCTGCCGCAACGTCGCCGACACCGTGGGCGGCATCGTCGACGAGATCCACGTCGTCAACCATCAGGCGGGTGATCATCCGCTGGTCGACCAGATCCTCGTCGTCGACGCCGACTCACCCGACGGTACAGTGGATGTGGCCGCATCGAAGGGCGCCGAGGTCTACTCGGAGAACGAGCTCATGAGCAACCACGGTGGCGCGCACGGCAAGGGCGACGCCATGTGGCGCGCGCTCTCCGTCGCGCGGGGTGACCTCGTCATGTACATCGACGCCGACACCAAAGACTTCAAGCCCGAGCTCGTCTACGGCATACTCGGCCCGATCCTGGAAGTGCCCGGGATCCGCTTCGTCAAGGCTGCCTACAGGCGTCCCTTCAAGAGCTACGAGACCGTGGAGCAGGACGGCGGAGGGAGGGTTACGGAGCTTTCAGCCAAACCCCTCTTCAATCTCTTCTTCCCCGAGCTCGCAGGCTTCGTGCAACCCCTCGCAGGGGAGTTCGTCGCCGACAGGGAGCTATTCTCCTCCATCCCGTTCCTCACCGGCTACGCGGTGGAGACCGGGATCATGATAGATGTCCTCAAGGCGGTCGGGCTGGAGGCAATGGCGCAGGTCGACCTTGGTACCCGCCAGAACAGGCACCAACCGTTGCGAGATCTCTCTCGCATGGCCTACTCCGTCCTTCGCGCAGTCGCCCGGCGCATGCGCCAGGAGGGACGCCTGAACCAGGTGCGGGACCCTGGCATGCCAGACTCGCTCTTCCAGCTCTCAGACTACCTGCACGCAGTCGCCACCCCGGACGGCCTCGAGCTCCAGGAGTACGTCGAGGAACTCGTCGAGCGGCCCCCGATCAAGGAAGTCCTGAGGGTCGGATAGGAGTAAGACCTTGGGTGGAGCCCACGACATGGGCGGGTCGCCCGGAGGACCCATTGTCAAGGACCAGCACGAGGTCGAAGACTGGGAGCGTCTGGCCGACGCCATAAACTCTGCTCTCGGCAGCAAAGGGCTCCAGACCACAGACGAGCTCCGCAGGTCCATAGAGAGCCTCGAAGAATACCGGGACCTCTCATACTACGAACGCTGGGTAGCGGCGACCGAGAAGCTGCTCATCGAGAAGGGTGTCCTCTCTAGCGACGAGATAGACGAGAGGACGGCAGAGATCAGGCGTCGCTGGAACAAACCGTGACGTTCGAACCCGGCGACCGGGTCAGGGTGCTTTCCTCGGAGAAGCCCGGCCACGTACGCACCCCGGCTTACCTCAAGGGAAAGACCGGGTGGGTCGAGTCTTTGATCGGCGCGTTCCCCAACCCGGAAGAGATCGCCTACGGCCTCTCAGGCCTGCCCGAACGGCCCCTGTACAAAGTCTGCTTCAGGCAGACCGACCTCTGGGACGACTACAGCGGTCCCGCCGAAGACCGCCTGTACGCCGACATCTACGACCACTGGCTGGAGCCCGAAAGGGGAAGTACGTGAGCGACCATCACTCGCATGAGGAGGCGAGGGGGACCACGAGCCCTTACGCCGCGCGCATCAGGGCCATAGAGGCTCTGCTACTCGAGAAGGGCATCCTCACGGAGCCTGAGGTACAGGATAATATCTCCTACATGGAGGCCCGCTCCCCGGCCAACGGCGTTAGGCTCGTGGCCCGCGCCTGGGTGGACCCGAACTTCAAGGAGTTGCTGCTCACCGATGGTAAGGCCGCGGCTTCGCGACTCGGCATGGACCCCGAGCACCCCGCAGAGTTCATTGTCGTGGAGAACACGCCGGAACTTCACAACCTGGTCGTATGCACCCTGTGCTCCTGCTATCCGCGGGCCATCCTCGGCCGTCCGCCAGACTGGTACAAGAGCTTTGCGTACCGTTCGCGCGCCGTCAGGGAACCGCGCGCCGTGATGCGCGAGTTCGGCTTCGAACCGCCCGAAGGCGTCGAGGTCGTCGTCCACGACAGCACCGCAGACGCCCGCTACATGGTCCTCCCAATGCGCCCGCCTGGTACTGAAGACATGAACGAGGACGAGCTCGCCAGTCTCGTCACACGCGACTCCCTCGTCGGGGTCAACGTACCGCGTTTATAGCATTTCAGCACGCTCCGGCTGACGCCTCCGCTTGTCAGCTAGTCAGCTTGGTTTCACTGAAACCTGATGCCTGTAGCCTGAAACCTAACTCGCTGCTTTCTCCTCCTCCCTCTCGTTGGCGGCGAGGACTTTTTCTACGAGGTTCGGAGGGACTTCTTCGTAGTGGCCGGCCTCGACGTGGAAGTTGGCGCGTCCGCCGGTTATGGAGCGGAGGTCGCGGGCGTAGGTGAGCATCTCGATCTGGGGCACTTCGGCCTGTATGATCTGGCGCTCGCCGCGTTGCTCGACGCCCATCGGCCTCCCGCGGCGACTGGAGAGGTCGCCCATGATGTCGCCGACCAGCTCGGAAGGCGTCAGCACCTCGACCTTCACGTACGGTTCCAGCAGCACGGGATGGGCCTTCTCGACGGCGTTCTTGAAGGCCATCGATCCAGCCACCTTGAACGCGTTCTCGGAGGAGTCGACGGTATGGAAGGCGCCGTCGTGGAGGCGCACCTTCACGTCGACCACGGGGTAACCGGCGATGTTCCCTCCCGCCATCGCCTCGATGATTCCCTTCTCCACGGCGGGGATGAACTGGCGCGGGATGGCGCCGCCGACGATGCCGTTCTCGAACTCGAAGCCCGAACCGCGGGGCAGTGGGGAGAGCTCGATCCTCGCGTCCCCGAACTGGCCTCTGCCGCCGGTCTGCTTCTTGTAGCGGCCCTGGGCGTGGGCCGAGCCCGTGATCGTCTCCATAAAAGGCACCTTCGGCGGCCTCGCCTCGACCTCGACCCCGTAGCGATGCTCGATGCGCTCCAGCGCTAGCTCGACGTGCATCTGGGCGAGCCCGGACAGGATGTCCTCGCCCGTCGCCTCCGTGCGATCCAGCTTGAGGGAAGGATCCTCGTCGACCATGCGCCTTATCGCGTCGAAGACCTTCTCTTCCTCGCCGCGTGCTTTGGCGCCGACAGCGAAAGTGGACGTCGGCTCCGGAAGCTCGACAGGTTCGAAAGACATCTGCTTCTCAGGCTTGCAAAGGGTGTCGAAGGTCGCCGTATCGCGGAGCTTGGCGACGGCGATGATATCCCCAGCGACGGCTTCGTCTACAGGCTCGCGCTCCTTGCCGACGAGGTGCGAGATGCCTCCAAGCCTCTCCGAAGAATCGGTGCGCGGGTTGGTTAGCGCCTCGTCAGTGCGGCATCGCCCGCCCACGATCCTTAGGACGCTCAGGCGTCCGGCGTACGGGTCTACGTAGGTCTTGAACGCGTAGGCCGCGAAGGGGCCTTCGGGATCGCAAGGGATATCTTCGCCGTCTTCCGTGATCCAACGCTCCAGGTCGGAGGGACTAGGGGCGCTTCCGGCGATCACATCGAGCAGGCGGTCTATGCCGATCATACGCTCCGCGCTCGCCGCGAGGACGGGAATAATGAGGCCCTCGGCGATCCCCTTGCGGATCCCGTCGAAAGCCTCCTCGGTGGTTATCTCCTCGCCTTCGAGGTACTTTTCGAGCAGCGTGTCGTCGCTCTCCGCTATGGCCTCAAAGAGCTGCGTCTTGGCCGCGTCTACCTCGTCTTCCATGCCCTCGGGGATCTCTTGTCTCTGCTCGCCGTCCACAAAGGAGGTCCCTGTGAGCAGCCCGTAGATACCCTGGAGGTCGTTCTCGCTTCCGATAGGCAGATTGAGCGGGACAACGGCCTGCCCGAAGTGTTCTCTGAGCTCTTCGAGTACGGCCCCGAAGTCCGTGCGCTCCCGATCCAAGTGGTTGACGACGATGACGTGGGGGATGCCCTCCTTCTCCCCCCTGCGCCACACGCGCTCCGTGACGACCTGGATCGGGTCCTGGGCGTGGACTACCAGGATCGCGCAGTCGGCAACCCTCTGGGCTATGAAGGCGTCCCCGACGAAGCCCCCGTCTCCGGGGGTGTCGAGCACATTGACCTGGCGCCCCTTCCACCCGAGGTTGGCGACGCTCATACCCAGCGTCATGCCCCGCTCGGTCTCCTCGTCCGTGTAATCGAGAACGCCGCTCGCCGGTCCGCTCCGGCCCGAAGCCAGCCCGATCATACCCTCGGCTATCGACGTCTTGCCGCTTCCGCGGTGCCCGATCAGGCACACGTTTCTGATGGTCTCCGTCTCTACAGCCACGGATTCCTCCTCTCTTGAGCCTACCCCTTCGTCCCCGCGCTCGGGGCACGTAGCTTATCGCAGGAAAGCCGTCCGCGCAGGCCCGGCCCCGCACACAAGAGGCGCGCAGCAGCTTGAGAAAGGTTTGCGGAGATGGAACGGTGTAGGGGCTGGTTTGTTGTTCGGGCGGGTTTGTCGTTCGGGCGGGTTTGAAACCCGCCCCTACAGGACGGCCTCCAGGAATCGTCTGGTTCTTGGGTCTTTGGTGCTGTCGACGATCTGGGCGGGTGGGCCCTCCTCTATGATGCTCCCCTCGTGCATAAAGGCCATCCGGTCGGCGACCTCGCGGGCGAAGCCCATCTCGTGGGTGACCACCACCATCGTCGTGCCCGACTCCAGGGCCAGGTCCTTCATCACGGCGAGGACCTCCTCGATCAGCTCGGGATCGAGCGCCGAGGTCGGCTCATCGAAGAGCATTACCCTGGGGCGCATGGTCAGGGCACGCGCGATGGCGACCCGCTGCTTCTGCCCGCCGGAGAGACGTATCGGGTACTCGTCCCGCTTCTCGGTGAGGCCAACCATCTCGAGAAAGCGCATGCCGAGCTCTTCGGCCTCCCCTCTTGGCATCCGCTTGACCGTGGTCGGGGCCTCGACGACGTTCTCGATCACGCTCAGGTGGGGGAAGAGGTTGAACTCCTGGAAGACCATGCCGGTTCTGGACCGAATCTCGCGTATGGTCTTACGCCTCGCGCGGTTCGCCGGCCCGGCCTCGTAGCTGACACCGTCCACCTCGACGGTTCCCGCCGTCGGCTCCTCCAGGAAGTTGATGCACCTGAGGAGCGTGCTCTTCCCCGATCCCGACCGTCCGAAGATCACGACGACCTCCCCCTCGGCGATGTCCAGGTCTATACCTTTCAGGACTTCGTTCTCCCCGAAGACCTTGCGCAGACCGCGAAGGCTCACTATGGAGGGGGCCTCAGTGACCATGCGGGCCGCCGCCTTCTCTTACATAGCCTCTGGACAGTCTCCGCTCCAGCCGTCCCTGGAAGTAGGAGAAGATGCTGGTGAGTATCCAGTAGATGATCGCCGCCACCACCAGCATCTCCAGATTCTGGAAGTACTGGCGCCCGATCTTCGTGGCGCGGAATAAGAGCTCCTGGGTGCCGATGAAGCTGACGAGCGCGGAGTCTTTGATCATCGCGATGAACTCGTTGCCCGTCGGCGGGATGATGACCCTTACGGCCTGGGGAAGGACGATGCGGCGCATCGTCTGCGTCCGCGTCATCCCCAGGGCCTGCGCCGCCTCGACCTGGCCGTGTCCCACCGACTGTATGCCGGCCCGGAAGATCTCCGCCATGTAAGCGCCGTAGTTGACCCCCAAGGCCAGCACCCCTGACGTCACCGTTCTCAGGATAAAGACGTTCTGCAGTGGGCCTGGCGCGTACTGGGCGAGTTGCGGGAGGCCGAGGTAGACGAAGAGGATCTGCACGATCAGGGGCGTCCCGCGGATAAAGGAGACGTAGAAGCCGCTCAACCCGTAGAACACGGGGTTGTTCGAGAGCCGCCCCAGGGCCCCGAGCAACGCGAGCGGGACGGCGAGCAGGATGCTGAGGATAGAGATCAGGATGGTGAGCGGCACGCCGGCGAGGAGGAACGGCAGCCACTCCAGCATGAACGCCGTGTTGAACTGGAAGGCCGCGAAGAATACCGCGAGCGCGATGAAGATCAGTACCCACACCAGGGCCAGCTTGACGCGGAAGGAGACGCGCGCGGACCGCGTCTCCAGGGCGTCCCTTATGTTGGAGAGCGTCGACATGATAGCCTCAGAGGAAGATCAGGCGCCCTGCTTCTTGGTCAGGTCGTAGCCGTACCACTTGTTCGAAAGCTCGGTGAGCGTCCCGTCTTTGTGCATCTCTTCTATGATCTTGCTCACCTCGTCCACGAGCGGCTGCGGGTCGGCAGGCGCTTTCTTGTCTATGGCGACCGCGAGCGGCTCGTAGTAGAGCGGGTCGCCGACGATCTTTATGGGGGTGCCTGAGTCTTTGGCCTCCTTGAGGGTGGTGAGGGCGGACATCGCCGCGTCCACCCTAACGCCGTCGCCGAGAGCGAGTTCCTGAATAGCCGAGGAGTCGGTGTCGTAGGTCCGTATCTGCGGGTTGTCCACCACAAATTCGTAGTTTCCTGGTATGTTGAGCGTGCCGTCAAGGTAGAACTCGTAGGTGCACGCGCTGCACACCGCGATCGTCTTGCCGTCGAGGTCGGTCTCCACGTTGGTGATGTCGGTGTTGCTCTCGTGCACAGCTACGGAGGCCGGTGTGTAGTAGTAGGGCGGGCTGAAATGGAGGACCTTAGCCCGCTCGGGGGTGATGGTCATCGAGCCCACGCTGAGGTCCCACCGCCCGTTCCAGCTGCCCGCGGTAATCACATCCCACGAGGGGACTATCCACTCGACGTCGACGCCCATCCGCCTGGCGATCTCCTCTGTCACGTCTATGTCGAAGCCTTTGAATTCGCCGCTGTTGGTCTGGAAGGACTGCGGCGGGTAGGCCGGGTCGGTCGAGACCCGGAGCGTACCCCGGTCCTTGACCTCTTGCAGGAGATCTCCGCCCCCGCCACCGCCGCCACCCCCGGCGGAGCCGCCTCCCCCACAGGCAGTGACCACCAGTATGGCCGCAAGCGCGACGGCCAGCGACGTCAACCTTCCCGGGTTCCTCTTCGTGTTCATGCTCATTCTCTCCGTTCCCACGATGCCCCTTCGTGACGTGTGCACTATAGCGGTTCAGCGGCGCGAATACGAGGCAAGGCGCTCCTTGAGCCGCCGCTTTCGCTCCGCGTTCTTGTAGTCCCCGACTACCACCTTCGAGGCGTTGAGACCGGGGATACCCATGACCCCGCCGCCGGGGTGGGTGCCGGAGCCGCAGAGGTAGAGGCCGTCCACTGGCGTCTTGTATCCCGCGAGCTCCGTGGTGGGGCGGAAAGAGAAGAGCTGATCTAGCGACATCTCCCCCTGGAAGATGTTGCCCCCGATAAGGCCGAAGCGCTGCTCGAGATCGTAGGGCGTGAGGACCTGGCGTTCGACCACCGAGTCCCTAAAGTTCGGGGCGTACTGGTTGATCGTATCCACAACCCTGTCACCCAGGGCCTCCCTGGCGCCGCCGTCCCAACTACCCTCTCTAGGCTCGTAAGGGGCGTACTGCACAAAGCAGGTCATTATATGACGGCCCTCGGGTGCGATGGTCGGGTCCTTGGTCGTGGGGATCACCGCGTCTATCATCGGTCCCTCCGAGAAGCGCCCGTACTTGGCGTCGTCCCACGCCTTCTCCAGGTACTCGAGGGAAGGGCTGATCATGATCTCGGAGTGCTGCGGACCTGGCTCTTTACCAGGCATCGCCGTGAGGTCGGGAAGCTCTGAGAGCGCGAGGTTGACCTTGGCCGAAGGACTCCGGTTCCTGAAGGTCTCGAGCTCCCGGACGACCTCATCAGGGAGGTGCTCCGCGCCGAGAAGCGAAAGCAGCGTGGTCTGGGGGTGGGCTCCCGAGACGACCGTACCGGCCTCTATGCGGGCACCGTCAGCCAGGGTGACGCCGGTAGCCCGGCCTCCTTTGATGTCTATGGCGGCGACCTCGGAGTTGGTGCGGATCTCCGCCCCTGCGGCCCTGGCCGAGGCGGCTATCGCCTCGGAGAGGCCCCCCATGCCGCCGCGCACGAAGCCCCAGCCGCCGGTCACGCCGTCGATCTCGCCCATCCTGTGGTGCAAGAGCACGTAGGCGGAGCCTGGGCTCATCGGGCCGCCCCACATGCCGATGACGCCGCCAGGGGCGAGCGCGCCCTTTATCCGCTCGTCCACGAAGAAGCGGTCGAGAAAGTCCGCGCAGCTCATCGTCATCAGGTCAACGAGACGCGTGATGCTCTTGCGGTTGCCGAAGGCGTAGCGCCCGAGATACAACGCCTCGGTCAGGTCCGTCAGGGAGCGGACGCCGGGGTCTGGCGGCGTTCTGTAGAGGAGGGGTCGCACGAGATCGGCGAGATCGCCGAGTTCGCGGTTGTACTCCAGGTACGCCCGGCCATCCCTGGCGTTGATCTTCCCGATCTCCTCGGCCGCCCGCGCCGGGTCGTCCCAGAGCAGAAAGCCCGAGCCGTCCGGGAAGGGAGCAAAGTAGGCAGGGTCGAGAGGGTAGACGTGGTAGCCGTACCTGGGGAGATCCAGCTCGCGTACGACCCTCGCCGACATAAGGCTGACCACGTAGGAGGCCGTCGAGACCCTGAATCCCGGCCACACCTCCTCCGTCACCGCCGCCCCCCCGAGCAGGTGGCGCCGCTCCAGCACGACCGTCTTCATGCCGGCTCGCGCGAGGTACGCCGCGCACACGAGCCCGTTGTGTCCCCCGCCGATCACCACAGCGTCGTGTTGCAGACCGTCTGAGACCATTACGCTCCTTCCCCGACTCCACTCTGTTTCTAGTACAATTGAGGCATTCTAGCAGCAAGCGCCATCCACCCGACCCTCGGGACCGACACGGAGGGAGGTCCACGTGACGCCCATAGCCCGCGAGCATCTCGCACCGTCGCTGGAAAACTTCGGCCGAAGCAGCACCCTCCCCGCCGAGGCGTACACCGCCGGGTCCGTGTTCCGGTGGGAA
The DNA here is from genome assembly GCA_963849745.1 of uncultured Rubrobacteraceae bacterium. Lineage (GTDB taxonomy): Bacteria > Actinomycetota > Rubrobacteria > Rubrobacterales > Rubrobacteraceae > Rubrobacter_D. Next base: position 300,958 of record CAWKIM010000003.1, read on the forward strand.
CAGGAGCACTTCTTCGACAGGGGGTGGGTCTGCGCCGGCCGGGCTGGCGGCCTCGAAGTGGCCGGCAACCGGCGCGTCGTGGAGTGGCAGGGATGGCTTTTCGCCAACGCCAGTGGTGACGCCCCCGCGTTCGAGGAACACGTGGGCAACCTGGAGGAACTGGTCCGAAACCACGGTTGCGAGGAGCTAGTCGTGGCCGCTCGCCACGACTACCAGATAGCGGCTAACTGGAAGATTTTGGTGGAGAACTACCACGAGTGCTACCACTGCTCCTCCATACATCCCGAGCTCTGCAAGGTCAGCCCGCCGACAAGCGGCGGCGACAACCTGGAGCCTGAGGGGGCCTGGATCGGGGGCCCCATGGACCTCTACGAGGGCGTAGAGACCATGTCGCTAGACGGCAAGAGCCACGCGCCCAACCTGCCCCGCCTCACCGGGGGACAGGACCGCACGGTCTACTACTTCCAGCTCTTCCCGAACCTCCTTATAAGCCTCCATCCCGACTACGTTTTGACCCACCGCCTCAGGCCCCTCGCCCCCGACCGCACCGCCGTTGAGTGCGAGTGGCTTTTCTCCAAAGAGGCGGCGGAGGCTAAAGGGTTCGATCCTTCCTACGCCAGTGACTTCTGGGACATCACGAACCGCCAGGACTGGCACGCCTGCGAGGCGGTACAGAGGGGTGTCTCCTCGCGCGGCTACCGCCGCGGACCCCTCTCGCCCCGCGAGGACGCCGTCTACCAACTGATCACGATGGTGGCCAACGGCTACCTCGCGGGTGGGGTCGCCCGTCCCGCGAGCCGCGCCCCTACACCATCAACATTACGGGATTCTCGAGAACCCGTTTGACCTCGGCCATGTAGAGGGCGCCGTCGCGGCCGTTGGCGATGCGGTGGTCGGCGGAGAGGGTGAGCTTCATCATGCTCGCGGGGACGATCTCGCCGTTCTCGTCGTAGTCGGGGCGCCTGGCGATGCTGGAGACGGCGACGATGGCGGCCTGCGGCGGGTTGATGATGGCGGTGAAGCTCTCGATGCCGAACATGCCCATGTTGGAGACGGTTATGGTGCCTCCCTGGTACTCGTCGGGCTGGAGCTTGCCATCGCGCGCCCTGGTGGCGAGGTCCTTGGACTCCTGGGAGATGGCCGCGAGGCCCTTGCTGCCGATGTCCCTTATGACCGGGGTTATTAGCCCCTGATCCAGGGCTACGGCCATGGCCATGTCTACCTTCTCGTGCAGCTCGACCCCACGGGTGGTGTAGAGGGCGTTCAGGTTCGGGTAGCTTCTAAGGGCGACCGCGCACGCCTTCATCACGAAGTCGTTGACGGAGAGCTTGAGGCCCTCCGCCTCGAGTTGCTCGTTGAGCTGTTTCCTCAGGGCCATCGCCGCGTCCATCCTGACCTCTACCGTGGCGTAGAAGTGCGGGATGTGCTGCTGGGCCTCGGTCATCCGCTCGCCGATGACCTGCATCATCCGCGTCGGCTCGACGAGCTGCGTACCCGGCTCCTCCGTCGGCTCTGGCAGGCGGGCCGGCTGGAAGCCCTGCATCTCCGCCTGCTGGGGCTGCGCCTGCTCCGGCGCCGCCGCGCCGTCTTCGGTCCTCTGGGCGGTCCCGCTCTCCATCGCGGCCCGCACGTCGCGCTCTACGATGCGGCCCGCAGGACCGGAGCCGTCTATCTTCGAGAGGTCGAGGTCGTTCTCTTCGGCCAGCCTGCGGACTATGGGTGAGGCCCTGAAGTGCCCGTCGGCCCGGCCATCGGCCTGTCCGTCAGCTTCCGCCTCGGCTTCCTCTTCCTCGGGCGCTTCGGTCTCGGTGGCTGTGGCCTGGGCCCCGCCGCCGTCTTCCTCGCCGCCCTCTTCGGCCTCTCCTTCCCCGCCGCCCTCGCTACGCTCGGGGACCTCTTCGCCCTCGCCCTGGATAAACGCTATCGCTTCGCCGACGGGCACATCCTGGCCTTCGCTGGCGATCAGCTGGGCGAGAGTTCCTTCGTCTTCGGCCTCGAGCTCCATCGTGACCTTGTCGGTCTCGATCTCTGCGATCGGGTCCCCCTCGGAGACCTCCTCGCCCTCGCTCTTGAGCCACTTGAGGAGGGTGCCCTCCTCCATCGCGTCGCCCATCTTGGGCATAATGACTTCAGGCACTTACTTCTCCTCCTCGTACAGAACCCTGCGGGCAGCGTTGGTAACTTGCTTCTCGCTGGGGAATGCCATCAACTCGAGGTTGCGCGCGTACGGACCGGGAACCTCGGCGCCGCTCACCCGCTCCACGGGAGCGTCGAGCGAGTCGAAGGCCCGATCCTGGATGATCGCCGCCACCTCGCTCGCCACCCCGAACCACCGCCACTGCTCCTGGACGGCCACGGCCCTGTGCGTCTTCTCCACGGACTCGACGATGGTGTCCTCATCGAAAGGCCTCAAAGATCTCAGGTCTATGACCTCGGCCTCGAAGCCGTCCTCTGCGAGCGTGTCTGCGGCCCTCAGGCACAGGTTGACCTGCCGGCCGTAGGCGATCAGGGTGACGTCGGAGCCCTCGCGGGCGACGCGGGCCTTGCCGAAGGGTACGGCGTTGTCCCCTTCTTCGACCTCGCCCTTGGTACCGTACAGGGCGCCGGCTTCCAGGAAGATCACGGGGTTGGGGTCCCTGATCGCCGTCAGCATCATGCCCTTGACATCGTTCGGGGTCACGGGTGCTACGACCTTGAGGCCGGGGAAGTGGCCGTAGAAGCTCTCCAGGGAATGCGTGTGTTGGGCCGAGAGCTGGACGCCGCCGCCGTTGGGGCCCCGGATCACGAGCGGCACCTCCACCTGTCCGCCCGAGAAATAGCGCACCTTGGCGGCGTTCTGGATGATCTGATCCGCCGCCAGAAACGAGAAGTTCCAGGTCATCATCTCGACCACGGGGCGCATACCCATCATCGCCATGCCGACCGCCGCGCCTGTAAACCCGTTCTCGGAGATCGGCACGTCCATTATCCGTTTGGGCCCGTACTCGTCGTAGAGCCCATCGGTTATGAGGTGGGTACCGCCGTAGACGCCGATGTCCTCGCCCATGAGGACTACGCTCTCGTCCCTGTCGAGCTCGTGGACCATCGCCTCTCTCAGGGCCTCGCGGTAGGTCTTCGTCTCCGCCACGGCCTACTCCTCCCCCATATACTCGTCCTTGCCGGAGTAGACGTCGGTGTAGAGTTCCTCTTCCGGCGGCTCCTCGCTCTCGTCGGCAAACTTTACGGCCTCCTGTACCCGCTCTTTGGCCTCGTCCCTTATCTCCTCGATCTCCTCCCCGTCGAGTGCGTCGTTCTCGATGAGCTTGTACTCGACCATCGCGAGAGGATCGCGCCCGCGCCACTCTTCGATCTCTTCTTTGGTGCGGTACTTCTCGAAGAAGTCGGCCGCGCCGTGCGGCGCCGTCCTGTAGGTGAGTGCCTCGATCGCGTAGGGTTTACCGGTCTCCCTCACCTGCTCGGCCACCCTCTCGGCGACCTCGACCACGGCCTCGACGTCCATGCCGTCTACCTTCTCGTTCTCGATGCCGTAGGCGTCGAACTTGGCCGCGAGGTCGGTCATGCCGGTGGTGCGCTCGACGCTGGTGCCCATCCCGTACTTGTTGTTCTCGATGATGAACAGGCAGGGGCACAGGCCTTCCTTGCCCCAGAGCCCCGCGAGGTTGGCTGCCTCGTGGAAGGCGCCCTCGCTGATCGCGCCGTCCCCGAGATAGAGTTGGGTGATGTGGTCGGTCTCCTGGTAGCGCAGGGCGTAGGCGATACCTACCCCGACGGGTATGTGCCCGCCGACGATACCGTAGCCACCCATCAGGCCGCGCTCGACGTCGAAGAGGTGCATGGAGCCACCCTTGCCCTTTACCAAGCCCGTCTCCTTGCCGTAGAGTTCGGCCATGACCTCTTTGGGATCACTGCCCAAGAGCAGCGCGTGCGCGTGGTCGCGGTAGGCCGTGATGACCCTGTCGCCTTCCTTGAAGGCCTGTAAAAAGCCCGTGGCGACGGCCTCCTGCCCGATATAGACGTGGAGGTAACCTCCGATCTTACCCTGCCTGAAACCCTTCTGGCACGCCTCCTCGAAGGCCCGGATCAAGGCCATCCGACGATACAAATCTACGAGTAGTTCCGAGCTGGTAGCAATGGCACCACCGTCTTGGCGGGTCTCTACGCCCCCGTCTTCCGAGTGCTCGTTATCTGCCGACATCAACGGCCCCTTCCCTCTCAGAGGTACAAACCTAAAGACAGAATACCAAAACCACAGGTTTCGTATGTGTTTACATGCGCTCCTATACCCTGTTCTGCACCTCTCTCAACCACTCCCGTACGGCCCTGAACGCCCGCGCCCTGTGGGAGTCTCTGTTCTTGCCTTCGCCCATCTCGGCGTAGGTCATCGAAGACCACCCGGGGACGAACACGGGATCGTAGCCGAACCCACCGGTACCCCGCGGCCTCTCTGCCAGAGTTCCCGGCACTTCACCCCTGAAGGTGAGCACGGTCCCGCCAGCCTCAGCGACCGCGACGACGCAAACGGCCCTGGCGGAACGGTCCTCGTTCGGCGCCAACATCCTGAGCAGTCCCTCGTTGCCGACGCTCTGCATGAGCCATTTCGTGAGCGCCCCGGGAAAGCCGTCCCACGCGTCGACCATGAGCCCCGAATCCTCGACGAGGACCGGTAGCCCCGGTCTACCCAGGGTTTCGCGGGCGGCGCGGGCCTTATTTGCGGCGACCTCGGCGGGTTCGATGGCCTGTATCTCGGGCAGGTCCAGATCCGCCCGCTCCAGCTCGAAGCCGAGGATCTCTTGTACCTCGCGACGCTTGTGCTCGTTGGTGGTCACGAAGATGGCCTTCATAGCTTGGGAGTCTACAAGAACGATTCTTTATGGTACAGTCGCCTCCATGCCAGTGGTGAGGGTGGAGAAGCTCGAGAGCCGTAGGGCCCTGATGCGGCCCTCGTCCGATAAGGGGGGAGATAGGGCTTGCCGCTCGTAGACCTCGACCGATTCGACTTCCTCTACGCCAACCGCGTCAAAGGCATGAGGTCGGCCGCGACCCGCGACCTGATGGCCACGCTCTCGCGGCCAGGCATCATCTCGCTGGCTGGCGGCTTTCCGGACACGACGGCCTTTGGGGAGGAGGCGTTCCGTGAGATCTCCCGGAACATCGCTTCGGACGCGGCCCAGGCCCTCCAGTACGGGCCGACGGCGGGCCTCGAAGCCATAAAGGACGTCATAGTCGAAGTCATGGGCGCGGAGGGCACGCCGGCGAGGCAGGAGGACGTCTTCGTCACGACAGGAGCCCAGCAGGGGCTGGACCTCATCGCCAAGGTCTTCCTCGACGAGGGCGACGCCGTTTTGTGCGAGGGTCCGACCTACGCCGGGGCGCTCAACGCGTTCGCCGCCTACAGGCCGCGCATAGCCCACGCCCCGATGGATAGGGCCGGTATCATCCCCGTCGCCGCCCGCGAGATCCTCAAGAGGGCCCGCAAAGGGGGGCTTCACGTCAAGTTCCTCTACACCGTCCCCAACTTCCAGAACCCCGCGGGGGTTACGATGGTCGCCGAGCGGCGCAGGGAGCTCTTGGAGATGGCGCGCGAGTTCGACCTCGTGATCGTGGAGGACAACCCCTACGGGATGCTCCGCTTCGAAGGCGAGCCGCTCCCTTCGCTCGCGGCGCTGGAGCAGGAAGAGGGAGACCTCGACAGGGTCGTTTATCTGGGGACGTTCTCCAAGATCTTCGCCCCCGGAGTCAGGCTAGGGTGGGTACACGCCCAGCCGGGGATACTGCACAAGATCAACGTCGGCAAGCAGGGCGCCGACCTCTGTTCCTCGAACCTGTCTCAGATGATGATCTCCTCCTACTTCCAGAACGCGGACTGGAGGGCCTACGTCAGGCGCCTTACATCCATGTACAAAGAGCGCCGCGACGCGATGCTCGACTCTCTGGCCGAGTTCATGCCCAAAGAGGTCTACTGGACCCACCCCGAGGGCGGGCTCTTCGTGTGGGCCACGCTCCCCTCGTACCTGGACGCGACCGCGATGCTCCCCCGCGCCATAGCCAGGAACGTCGCCTACGTACCGGGCGAGGGATTCTACGGCGGCGCTCCGGGGACGGGCAAGAACAACATGCGGCTCAACTTCTCGTTCGTGGAACCAGAGAGGATCCGGCGCGGCATAGAGCTGCTCTCCGAGGTGATCCGGGAGCGCATGGAGCTCAGGAGCGATCTGGAACGTGGCTCGCACCGAAAAGAAAGCGCGATACACGGCGGCCGCACGGCGGGCTTCGGTTCGGGCACGGAAGGTTAGGGTAGGGTGGCGCGCGTAGCCGTTTTGCGCGGTGGGCATTCGATGGAGCGCGACGTCTCCTTCATCACGGGCCGGCGCGTCCAGCACGCCCTCGAACGCCTCGGCCACGACGTTCACCCGCTCGACATAGAGGACTCCACTACGGGCGCGTTGATAGAGATCTCACCCGACGCCGCCTTTATCTGCCTTCACGGCCCCGGCGGCGAGGACGGCACGGTGCAGGCGCTGCTGGAGACCCTGGGCATCCCTTATACGGGGAGCGGGCCGCTCTCTTCCATCCGCTGCATGGACAAGGACTACGCCAAGCGTGCGCTCCGCGCCGCAGGCATACGGACTCCGCCTTTCCGCACCTTCCTGAGGAGGGCGATGAACGAGATGGGGGCTTCTGCGGCGCTGGACGTCGCCGCCGAGGAGTTGGGGTACCCGCTCGTCGTCAAGCCCGCCAGGGAGGGGTCGAGCTTCGGGCTCTCCAGGGTCGAGGGTGCCGAAGGACTGTTCGACGCCGTCTACGAAGCGCTGGGCTATGACGCCAAGATCCTGCTGGAACATTGGGTGGAGGGGACGGAGATCTCCATCCCCATCATCGAACCGGCGGGCGAGGAGCCAAGGGCGCTAGGCCTGGTCGAGATAAGACCCCGTGAAGGCGCCTACAACTTCGAGGCGAAATACACCCCTGGCGCGACGGACTTCGCCATCCCGGCAGAGATACCGTCCGAGGCCGCCTCGCGCGTAGAGGAGACGGCGCTCACCGTCTACGAAGTTCTGGGCTGCTCCGGTTTCGCCAGGGTGGATACCATCTTCGCCGGAGGCAACCCCTGGATCCTCGACGTGAAGACCATCCCAGGCTTCACCGAGACGTCGACCTTCCCACTCGCGGCCGAGACCACAGGCACCACCTTCGAGACGCTCGTCGAGACCATACTCGACGCGGCGCTACGCACGGAGGCAGCAGCGAAGCTGTAAGGTTTTTCGTCCTTGGGTAAAGGCGGCGAAGTGGTAACGTTGCATTATGAGCTCCGAACACCCGAAACTGTACGTCGAGTTGGCAGACTGGTGGCAGTTGATCTCGCCGACCGAAGACTACGCGGACGAAGCCGCTTTCTTCGCCGGGCTCTTCCGGGCCGAGGCCGCCGAGACCGTGCTCGAGCTGGGCTGCGGTGGCGGCAACGTGGCTTGGTTTCTAAAGAAGGATTTCGTCCTGACGTTGACAGATATCTCGAAAGCGATGCTCGCCGAGAGCGAGAAGCAAAACCCCGAGCTCGAGCACATCGAGGGCGACATGCGCACGTTGCGCCTCGGCAGGACGTTCGACGGCGTCCTGATACACGACGCCATCATGTACATGGTCAGCGAGGAGGATCTGCGCGCGGCCCTGCTCACTGCCCACGAGCACTGTAAGCCGGGTGGGGTCGCCGTGTTCGTACCCGACTGGGTGGCCGAGACCTTCAGGCCCGGTACTACCCACGAGGGGGTAGACAGAGGAGATCGGGGCGTCAGGTACCTGGAGTGGACCTGGGACGCAGATCCCAACGACACCAAAGTCAACTACGAGTTCATCGTGGCTTTGAAAGAGGGCGACGAACTGCGCGCCCTCGTGGACCGTCAGGTCGTGGGAGTCTTCCCACGCGCGACCTGGCTACGATTGCTCGGAGACGTCGGGTTCGAGCCAGAAATCGTCGGAGACCCGTCGACCGGCGGCGAGCGCGTCGAGGTCTTCGTGGGTCACAAACCTTAACCGCCCGCCGGGTAGAACGACCGCCTGCAGTTTCCTCACGCAGGCCAGTTCGTCTATTGTTGGGAGGCCGTCGCTACCAGGCCCGTCTCGCCTGTACGCCGGGATTCTCGGTACCCTCCTCGTGGGCCTTCTCGATACTCCCAACGGAGGTCCAGGGGTAGAAGCGGACCAGCTCGCCGCCCTCGACAACGATGCCCCGGTCGCCAACCCCGAGCAATACCCCGTCTGTGTGGGTCGACGCGCTGTGGGCGTGTCCCACCCTGACGCGCCGTCCGACCCAGGTCTCGGGTATCTCCCTCTCCGGCGTCGTCTCTGACATCGCCGCCTCCCTGCGTGGCCGCCAGCTACGTCTACAGAATAGCGAAGCGTCTGCCCCGCAGCACACACCGGAGTTCGAGAGAGGAAACAGGAGATGCGTCCCTCACATGGTTATGCTTATACTTCCTCCGACAAAGACAGCGACTCTGGGAGGAGAGGTACATGGCGGACGGGAACTTGCTACGTTTGGGTGGTGTCTCCGGGTTGCTGGCGGTGATCTCGATGATTCCAGCCTACCTGGTTGGCTATCCGGACGCCCCCGGCTCCCTGTTGGAGGCCCAGACCTACTTTGCTGCCGAGTCGGGTATGTTCGTGTTCGCCAACGGAGTTCTACCCCTCTTCCACGTTTTCTTCTTCCTCCTGTTCCTTGGGGTGTTGTACGGGATGCTAAGGAGTGCCGGGAGCGAGGCCAGGGGAGTGGGAGAGGCACTACCCGCGGTGGCGCTCGCCGGAGGGATCGTATTCGCGACGCTCACGTCTGCAGGGTTCGCGGTAGAGATCTTCTACCCGGCGGTCCTGCAGCGCTTCGGTGAACTCCGATCCGACACCGCTTTCGTGCTCGTCTCGCTGACGCTTTCTTCATGGCTCTACCACTACTGCCAGATAGGGACATCTGCCATGGTGTTATCCACCACCCTGGTGGCGGTCGGAACGCGTGTTTTGCCGGGTTGGCTTGCTCTGGCCGGGTTCTTGGTAGCACTACTGACGTTCTTGCATTTTCTCTTCCCCCTACTGGCCGCTTTGGTGGGTCTGGCATGGGTGGCGGCAGTCTCGGCAGTGATGCTAACCGGGGTGGGCCGAAGCCCCCGAACGAGGCGCACGCGCTAGATCGATCAGCTGAAAGCTGATCACGCATTTCAGCACGCTCAGGCTTGCGCCTTCGCTCGTCAGCACTTCAGCTTTTTGGTTTAGCTCCCTGCCGGGTGAGCGATTTGCGATAGTGGTTCTGCAACTTCTCTCGGCCGTGGTTTGGTGAGGCGGAGATACCCATTTAGACGGCGGTCTTTATGCCCTCCCGCATGAACTCATCGAGCGTGGAGAGCGCCATCCTGGCCTGGCGTTGCCTGCGTTCTGGTTTGCTGAGGCGTCTGCCGTTCTCTCGCTTCGGAACGGTGGGGACGAGGCCCCAGTTGGAGTTTATGGGCTGGAGGGTGCCTTCTTTGGTGGTGATGTAGTGGGCGAGCGCCCCCATCATGGTGCCGCGCGGCATGGTTATGGGCTCCTCGCCACGGGCGAGCCGGGCGGCATTGGTGCCGGCTATGTGGCCCATCGCCGTGCTCTCGACGTAGCCCTCGACACCGGTGAGCTGGCCCGCGAAGAAGAGGGGGGCTTCGCCGGGCGCTTCTCTTATCTGCATGGTGGCGTCTAACATATGATTCGAGGGAAGGTAGGTGTTGCGGTGCATGACGCCCATGCGGGCGAAGTCGGCGTCTTGGAGGCCCGGGATGGTCCGGAATACTCGCCGCTGCTCGCCCCACTTCAGGCGCGTCTGAAAGCCGACGATGTTGTATAGGCGCCCCTCGGCATCGTCCTGCCTCAGCTGCACGACGGCGTAGGGGATCTCGCCGGTTCGCGGGTCGGGGAGACCGACGGGCTTCATTGGCCCGAAGCGGAGGGTGTCCTTTCCGCGGCGGGCGATGGTCTCCACAGGGAGACAGCCCTCGAAGTACAGGTCCTCCTCAAAGTCCTTTATGGGGCTTAGTTCGGCGGCAGCCACGTCCTCTACGAAGGCGTAGTACTGCTCTTCGGTCATCGGGCAGTTCAGGTACGCGGCCTCTCCCTTGCCGTAGCGGGAGGCGCGGTAGATGTAGGAGTCGTCCAGGGAGTCCCGGTGGATGATGGGAGAGGCCGCATCGTAGAAGTAGAGCGTCTCCCCGGAGAGATCCTTTATCTTCTCTGCCAGGACGTCCGAGGTCAGGGGTCCTGTCGCTACCACGGCCGGACCATCGGGGATGCGGGTGGCTTCTTTGCGGACGACCCTGATGTTGGGGTGGGAACGCACGGTCTCGGTGACGGCGCGTGGAAAGTCCTCGCGGGCGACCCCGAGGGCACCGCCGGCGGGAACCTGGTTGGCGTCTGCGCAGCGTAGGATCACCGACCCAAGACGCTTGAGCTCCTCCTTGAGCAGCCCAGAGGCCGTCTCCAAGGCGAGGTTTCCGAGCGAGTTCGAGCACACGAGCTCGGCGAAGTGTTCCGTGCGGTGGGCAGGGGTCTCCCTCTCAGGCCGCATCTCCCACAACTCGACCGAGCAGCCGAGTTCTGCAGCCTGCCAGGCCGCCTCGCTCCCGGCGAGCCCGGCACCGATAATAGTTACGTTCGGCATCAAAGAGGATCCTCCGCTCGTCGCTTTGCAGGGAGGTTATTCTACGCCATGTCAAACCCGCGCTCCTGAAGGTGCCATTGCGAGCCGGGCAGCATCTACAATGGGGTCTCAGAAAACACCTTCTGAGGGAGAGATATGGGCAGAAGAGGAGGCTTCTTGTTTGCTGAAGTAGGCTGTTCGCGAACAGCCCCTACACGATCCCAGTTTGGCCCAGGGCTCCGAGCGCGATGCCTACCCCGGCCAGCGTGATGATCGAGGCGCTCACGACCGGCACCAGGCGCGGCACCCTCGCCTCGAAGGAAAACCGCTCGAAGAGCTTTCTGGCGTAGATCATCAGCAGTCCGATCCCGGTCAGTACGATCGCCAATCCCGCGCTGAACGCGAGGACGAGCACCATCCCAAAACCCAGCCTGTCGAGCGAGATCGCACTCAGAAGCAGTACGAGCGCCGCCGGACACGGCACGAGCCCGCCGCTGACGCCGAGCGCCATCAACCCGCGCCACGTTACGTTCGAGTCATCCGCCGGCAGGTGACTGTGCGTATGCCCGCCGTGAGAATGGGTGTGATGGCCGTGGGAGTGTTCGCCATGGGAGTGCGTGTGCTCCGCATGCGTGTGCCCGGCATACTTGTCGTGGGGCATTTTGTCCAGATGGCGGTAGAGGAGGGTGAGCCCGATCAGAACGACGAGCACTCCGGAGGCAACGCTCAGCCAGGGATAGAGTACTTCGGGCAGGATGTAACGTGACAGGTAGAGGGTCACGGCCCCAAGGATGAAGACTCCTGCTGTGTGGGTCAGCGTCACCGTCAACCCAAGGATGCCGGCGTGCCTGGCTGTTCCACGGGCCCCGATCAGGTACGCTGCCACTACAGCCTTGCCGTGACCCGGGGTCAGGGCGTGCGCCGCTCCCCAGAAGAATGCGGCCAACATCGACAGCGCTATGACCGCCGCCGATAGGCGCTCCACGGAGACCAGCTTATCGACCCTCCCTGTCACGCCGCCGAAACTCGTTCCGACGCGCTCCGCCGTCCGGCCCGCCGTCTCGTTCTCGCCCGACCCGCCGCCAGCAGCGAGCATGAAGGTTGCCTCGCGTACGTCTGGCGGGCTGGAGAGCATGTCTTGCGGATAGGAGCGCAGTTCGTCAGACACGCTCTTGGACTGTACCGTAGAGTTCTTGATCGCCACTCCGGGACCGCTCCGGACTACTATTTCGCGCCATCCGAGACGGTTCTCATAAGTCCGGTCGGCATAATGGGCCTCACCCCTCCAATCCTTCGGAAGGTCGGCCAGGAGATGGGCCTCCACCCGCAGGGTCGGTAGCCCTCCCTGCCCGGGCCTGTACTCCGCCGAGCGATCACGTACCTCAAGGGGCAAGGCCTCACCTCCTGAGCGCAGCCGCATACCTTCCACGAGAGAAGGCATCTCGGATTCGAGATACGCGTTTGCTTCTTCTTCCGAGAGCTTACCGTCGCCATCGGCGTCCAGACGCGCTTTCTGCTGGAGGGTCGGTATCTCGGCGAAGTCCAGGACGTAGTCTATGCGTGCGTTCTCCTCGGTGAACTGGAGACTGCTGTAGTGGTTGATCGTGAAATTGCCCAGAGGATGGGCCTGCGCTTCTCGCGGTATCAGCGAAGCGAACGCGAGACACGCCACCAGCCATGCCAAGCGGGCCATCAGTCTTCTCCCGCCTTCACGGACTTCAAGCTGTCGGCGGCTTCGTCAGCGTAGAGCAGGGAGAAGTGCGGGTTCAGGTCGACGGCCTGTTGCAGATACGTCCGGGCCTGCTGTTCCTCGCCGAGCGCCTTTGCGATCATGCCGGCGTGGAAGAGCTTCAGGGGGTCGCGGGTTCCCAGCTTCAGGGCCTCTGAAGAGTACTTTTTCGCCTGCTGGTAGTTCCCCGCCTTGTACAGCGTCCAGGCCAGAACGTCAGCGGCGTGGATGCCTGGCCGCTCGTCGTAGGCTGCGTGCGCTTTCTCGAGTGACGATTGGAGGTCGATGTCGTGGTCGGCGTTGAAGAGGGCGATCTCCAGATCTGTGTCCACCCCGTTCGCCCGCAGCAGTTTGTCCATGCTCCCGACAAGGTCATACTGTTTTTCGGCCTTCGCTCTTTGGCCCATCTGGGCGTAGACGTCGCCGAGGGCTATTGCGTACTCAGGGAGGGGCATGCGGTTGAATGCCTGCTGGTAGAGGGTGGCAGCCTGTTCGAGATCCCCCCTTGCCGCTGCGATCCTCGCCTGGCCGGTGAGTGCCGGCGCGTAGGCGCCCACGGTTCTGGTCGACACGTCGTAGGCCTTCTGCGCCTCCTGCAGTTTGCCTGAGGTGAACCAGAGGTTGCCGAGTTGCACGTGAGCCCAGGCCACGTTTTCGGGTGTGCCGCTTCCGGCTTGCAGCGCGAACTCCATCGCTTCGATGGCGCCTTCCGGGTCGCCGTAGAGCTCGCGGGCGTAGGCCACGCGGGAGAAGGAAGCGAAGTCGGGTTTGCGGTCGACCATCTCCTGGTAGGAGTCGATCGCCTCCTCGTACATCCCAAGCTCGATCTGGGCGTCGCCGACGATCCCGTAGTAGCTGGCGTTCTCCGGGTCGAGGGCCAGGGCTCGCGTTCCGTTCTGCAGCGCCGCCGCGAAGTCGTGGCGGGCGAGGGCGAGGCTCCCCTGTGCAGCAAACAACTCAGGAGACTGATCTTCCAGCTTGCTGGCCTTATCGAGCAGGTCTTCCGTCTTGGTGTAGAGGGTCGGGTCGCCCGTTTCGCGCACTTTCTGGAGATAGGCATCGGCCAATCTGATGTGCGAGTCGAAATCGTTTGGGTTCTCCCTGATCCTCTCCTGGAGGGAGCTGATGAGAGTATCCGTCGAAGTGCCAGCGGACTGACGGAAATCGAAGGGCAGCTGGACGCGCTGATCCGCGGGACGTTCGCCTCGCACGAGAGCCAGTGTCGCCAACACGGCGAGGGCGACCAGAGGGATCAAAGCCCATCGAAGCCGGCTACTCCGGATTGCCGTCATCTACCTTCCTCCTGTGAGATATGTTCGAGGCCGGGTGGGGAGGACAGTCCTCCCCACCACAAACCCGTGCTCTCGTTACTGCGTCTCCGTATAGTCCTGCGGGTCGGCCAGGTACGGGAAGCTGTTGCGGAGCGGTACATCGTTGGCATTTACACCGTCGCCGAGCTGGTTGTTCGGCGCCTTGTTGAAGTTGGGTGTGAGCGGCGTCCCTCCGGCGAGGGCCTGAAGCTCGATGTCGACTACGTCATCGGCAGGCCTGCGTCCGTTCGGGAAACCGGCGTTATCCCCGCGCAGAACCCCGAGTCGGTTCGGATTGTCTGACGGCTGTATTGCCGTGTTCAGCCTGAGCTGGGACGAGGGCACGACACCCGCCGGCTTGTTCAGACCCGGTATGCCGGTCAGGAAGATCGTCGCGAGGTCGTCGCGTGGTGGACTGGGCACGTCAACTTTGAGGATGTCCTCTATAAGGCGGGCCGGCTCCGGATCGAGCACGTAGCTCGCGAACTGCTTGTCGAAGCGCGGCTGGGAGCCATTCCAACGGTCCTTGTCTTTCAGCGGGATGACCAGCTCGTTCACCAGCGGCATATCCAGACGCGAGAGCTGCACCCAGGGTCCACTCGAGGAGCTCGGGTCGTTGTTCTGCGAACCCGGCTGTCCTATAGGACGGAGGACGCTCATGCTCTGGCGGTAGGATGTAGTCCTGACGCCGATGGTGTCGCGATCGCCCTTCGTCAGCATCCCGATGGGCACCTGGATGGCGACGGTATGGACGTTCAGATCCGCGAGGTAGTCCTCGCCCTCGATCCCTTGCAGGAGGTCGAAGATGCCTCCGAGGTCGGCGAAGAATGGGTCATCACGCGGGCCGGCGAAGGCTTTGACGCCGTCACCGATATCGTAGATGGCCTGATTGGCCACTTTGCGGTAGCCCTCAGGGTAGGAAACGGGACCCACGTTGGCCGGCGCGACCTGCAAGTTCCTTGCTATGACCTTGCCCTCACGACGCGAATCGTCGTGATCCATACCATCGAGCATCGACACGGAATAGAACTGCTCCTGGTTGAGGTTCTGGTCATTTAGCGAGGTGATCGGACCCGTGTTGTAAAGGAAGGTATTGCCGTTGTTGACGCGATCCTGGAAACGGAACTGGAAGGAGAGGTCGTCTCTGGCATCTGCGTCGTTGTCGACGTTGATCTCGTAGAGGACGTCTCCGCCGAACCTGTAGAAGTTCGGTCCTGCAGCCGCCACCTCCAGCGGCACGTAGTTTGCGATGAGCGTGACGGTGTTCGGCTTATCGGGGCTGCGGAACGCGTACAGGTCGGTGGCATCGGCCTGCGGATCACCGCTTATAAACGGCGCTTCTCTGTGCGATGAAGCGTCCGCCGGCTTCGAGGTGCCAACGACACCGAGCGCTACAGCCGAGATGGCCAGCGCAAACAGGACGAGTACCAGTTGCCGCTTGCCCGCTCGTAGCGTCAGTGATTGCACGCTTCCTCCTCTCTGTATGCTAAGGTAACCGCGGGGTTCCAAGGCGCGGATACGGTTTGCGAACTCAGTAAAACCCTGTGCTCCAGGCGGTCCGCGTCCCCGCGGGTGGGGGCACTCTTTCTGCGCCCACCCTTCATTGTTCGGATCTCGTTCTAAGCGATATCTACCTAGAGGGGATAAGCCACGACCGCGAGGGTGAGACAGGAGACGCCCGGCGTCGGGGTCAGCCGCCCGAAGCTCCTGCAGATGGGATCCCTGACGAACCACGATCTCTCCCTTCTCCACGACCGGTTCCCACCCGGCCTCCGTGGTCTGGCGATGCGTATACGTTAGCGCCGCAATGCTGGATCACAGAAGTTACAAAGCGAGGCTTACTCAGTGAGTAAGCACGTCGCCAGCGAAGGAGATGGGCAGTGACTCGGGATCGACGCGCTGGCAGAAGTACTAGTCGTGGAATCCCGTTTGCGCGGGAATGACGGGAGAGAGGGCGGCAATGACGTGTGGGATGGCAGGCCCTCCCATTTGAGTGTCCGCCTGCAACCCCTATGCGGTTTCATTCGAGCGGACTCGGTATTACTTGCGGTCGTGCTGACTAATCGTGCTCGTGTTCGTGCGCTTCTTCGAGCCCGGCCTGATGCTCATGGGGATGGGAGTGCACGCCACCTTCCTCGTGAGAATGCTCGTGATCGTGCTCGGTGTGCTCGTGGTCGTGGCTGTCGTGTTCGTGGGAGTGCACGGTACCCTCGTGTCGATGCTCGTGAGCGTGGGCATTGCCGTGATCATGCTCGGACATCTCGTCTCCTCCGTATCGGCGACGTCGAAACCCAGGGTACCACTCCTAGAGACCCCGAGCGCCGCAGGAGAGCTAGTGATGATCCATCACGAAGCCGTGGGGCAGTTCCAGGTCGTGCGCCGCCAGCAGATCGGCGTCGCCCAGAATCTCGTCCGTCGGACCGTCCGCCGCGACACGCCCGCTGTCCAGGATCACCGCCCGCCCGCAGATCTCGTGGGCGTAGGGTAGGTCGTGGGTGGTCATGATGATGGTCTGCGTGAGGCCCGCGAGGAGCTCGCCGAACTCGCGCCTGCCACGAGGATCCAGGCTGCTCGAAGGCTCGTCGAGCACGAGCACCTCGGGGTCCATGCTCAAGACCGCGGCCGTCGCGGCCCGCTTTTTCTGCCCGAAGGAGAGATGATGCGGGGAACGCTCTCCCATACCTTCCATCCCGACCGCGCCGAGCGCCCGTTCTACTCGGGCGCGGATCTTCTCCTCGGGGAGGTTCAGGTTAGACGGCCCGAATGCGACATCCGCCTCGACGGTGGGCATGAACAGCATGTCATCGGGGTCCTGGAAGACCACGCCCACCCTCCTGCGCACCTCTTTGATGTCCCTGGCTCTGTGGCCCGACCCACCGAAGTGCAGGCCACAGACCGAGACCGATCCTCCCGTGGGTTCGAGTATGCCGTTGAGCTGTAGGCATAGCGTAGACTTGCCGGCGCCGTTTGGACCGAGGATCGCGACCCTCTCTCCGGCTTCGATCTTTAGGGTGATCCCGCATAGCGCCCGGTGGCCGTCGGGGTAGGAGTAGCTCAGGTCATGGATCTCTATGGCAGGGGGTGCCGGAGCGGAGTCTCCTTCTCGCGCACCGATACGAATGTCCGAGGGCGCCTCGCTCACGACGCAATCACACCAGCACTACTACGACGAGGACCAACGAGGCGGTGATCGCCGAAATGAACACCACGTCGGCCCTGGAGGTCCTGAGTCGGCCCGTGACCGTCTCCGGCATGCTGCCGTCGTAGAGGCGACCCATCATGGCGAGGTAGACGCGCTCCCCGCGCTCCAGGGAGCGTATGAACAGGGTGGCGATCAAGGGACCGGTGGAGGCCGCCTGCCAGAACCAGTTCGCCGAGTAACCGCGTGCCTCGCGGGCGCGCTTCATGCGCGAGACCTCTCCCGCGAGCACGTGTAAATAACGCCACATGAACGCCACGATCGTGAGGATGAGGCGTGGAACCTTTAGCATCTCGAAGCCCCGCAGAAGGCTCGGGAAGGGCGTCGTTGAGCTCAAGATGACCATCGCGAGCACCGAGATGCTCACCTTGATGGCGACCGTAGCCCCGAGCGCGAGCCCGTCCTCTGCCGTGAAAGGCAAGACCGCCGCGGCAAGGAGGAATGGCACCTCTACGGTCATGCGCCCGAGCACGTACGTGGGGCGTAGCCGCGCTGCGGCGGCCAGGATGACGAGGATCGCCGCTATGGCGCCGAACGCGCTCCAGGCGCCCGTAGGCAGCGTTACCGTAACCAGTACGAGCCCGATCAGGCCGAGGATCTTGACCCTGGGGTCCAGGCGGTGGACCGGGGAATCTTTCGCCGCGACCGCTTCGACGGCGCCAAGACCCCCGCCGTAATGTCCGCCGCCCACTCCCTCACTCTACCCTGTGTCCGGTCGCTCCGCCGGGGCGACGCAGCAGCGTGACCAGACCAACGCCTACGGCGAAGGTTACGATCACCCCGACGAGCCCGGAAAGCCACGTGACCTGGTAGTCGAGCAAGGCCCTGGGCGCGATCTCGAGTACGGGTTCACCTTCCCGATCTACCAGACACGCTTCCTTATCGGGGGCGTCCCTGCATGCGCTGTCGAGGATCGCGCGCTGCAAAGCGTCCGGGGTGTTCGCGGCGAAGTTGGAGGCGACCACCCCGATCATGAGGGCTATCGCCAGGCCGACGAGCACGAAAGTGATGACCGAACGATTCCCGGATGAATTCATCATGCAGCCTCCTGACCCGCCGCAGGCGCACGGTCCGGCAGTCTATCCTGGTTGACCAGGAGATCGGGCCTGGTGCCGAGCACGGCAGCCACCACACTGGTGGAGATTACGGCCTCGAGGACGCCCACCAGGACGTGGATCCCGATCATGATGGGGAACGCTGCGAGCGGCAGAGGGCCGCCGACCACGATGAACACCGACGCCAGCGCACTCGCCGCCACGATCGAAAGCCAGGAGGTGATAGCTACGGAGCCTAGATAGGCCGTGCGCGTGCGCGGCAGGATCCCCGTCAGGGCCCTGAAGAAATAGTAACCCCCGACCGCAGGCAACACCCCCATGCACAAGATGTTCGCCCCCAGAGCCGTAACACCGCCGTCGGCGAAGCCCACGGCCTGCACGAGGTAGACCACGCTCACCACCAGCGTGCCGACCCACGGCCCGAACATGATCCCCGCCATCGCCCCCCCGAGCAAATGCGCGCTGGTGCCACCGGCCACGGGGATCGTGACCATCTGCGAAGCGAAGATGAAGGCCGCCGTAAGGCCAACGACGGGTATGCGCTTCTCGTCTAGCTCCTCGCGAGACTTCTTCAGGGCGTAGGCGACCGCACCGGCGCCAACAGCACCCGTCGCCACCGCGGTCGCGGGGTACATCAGACCGTCGGGAATGTGCATCCTTCTACCTCCTTCTTGGTGGCCCGGCGTCGCGCAGTCTACGCGGCCCCCATCCCTTTCCTCTCGCTCACGCGCCGGCCGGAGGCTCGACTTCCTTCCGCCCGAGGCACCCGGCGCAAATACCCCTGGCTACCACGTGCAACTCGCGTACCTCGAAGCTCGTCGTACCGGCGGCGAACGAGGCGAGTAGCCCGCGGTTGACCTCGGGCGAAGCCTCCAGGTGGGAGATCTTCCCGCAGCGCTCGCAGACCAGGTGCGGGTGCGCACTCGCCCTCGCCTCGAACAGCGCAGGCCCCCCCGAAAGTCGGCTCTCCACCACCAGGTCCGCTTCGCGCAAAGCGTCCAAAGACCTGTAAACCGTAGAAAGTTCCATGCCAGGGAGTACGTCCCTGGCCCTCTCCCAGATCTCTTCCGCGCTCAAATGGGCCCCTGACTCGGCCAGAACCCGCCACACGTGCGCCCTCTGCGGGGTCACCCGCATCCCCCGGTCCCTGAGCGGTTTAGCAGAGATATCCATGCAGTTGCCAATTATTAGCAGAAACAGAGAATTCGCGCAAGCTCGCGCACACCCTTCTGCTGCTCCTTTCTTGCGATTTCGATGGGTGGATTACTCTGTCGCGAGTTCCGCGATGAAGGCCGCGAGATCTAACGCAACACGGCCTGGGTCCTCCCAGTAGAAGGCGTGGCCGGCGCCGGGATAGACCAGGAGCCGGGAGCCCGGGATCGCCGCCGCGAGGGTCTCTTGATCGCTTCGCGGAAGGATTGCATCCTGATCTCCCCATACGATAAGCGTGGGGGCCTTGATCTTGTCGAGGTCCTCCAGGGAATCGTCTTCCAACAGTCCCTCGAACGTCTCTCTCCACACCCTTGCCGGGGCCTTCAGGTTCTCTTGCACGATGGTCTCGAGGAACGCCTGTGGCACCGGCCTGGTCAACGTGCCGTTCGCAAACTCGCGCACGAGGTCAGGGGAGATCGGGTCCTTCAGCTTCGAGATCGTCGAGTCCCACATCTCCTGCACGCCCGGTTTATCTCGCAGGACGGCTGGCGAGCCAAGAAAGACGAGTCCCAGGGTGCGCTCTGGATGGTCTATCGCGAAGCGCCGGGCGATGAAGCCGCCACTGGAACCGCCGATGAGTACGGCAGCATCGAGATGGACCGCGTCCATGAATGCCTCCAGGTCCGCCGCAAAATCGCGAGGTTGGTAGCCCCTCGCGGGACGACTCGCGTCACCATGGCCCCTCTGAGTCAAGGCGAATGCGTGAATGGACTGGGGCAGTTTAGACAGCACAGGCTCGAAGGATCGCCAGGAGTCCGCGATGGCGTGCAGGAGTACTACGGGAACGCCCGAAGGGTCTCCCTGCTCAACGTAGGGTAGCGTCACCCGACCGCGAAGCTCAACTGATTTCACGACAGGCGCCGTGGTTCGTTTCATCGGTTTCTCCTCTGAACAGTGGACCAGCGTCTCGACCACAAGTGGACATAACGGCCTACCAGGCCGTGGCGCCGCCGTCTACGACTAGGGTCTGGCCTGTGATGTAGGCGGCGGCGGGCGAGGAGAGGAAGATCACGACTCCTTTGAGGTCCTCGGGGTTTCCGAAGCGGTGGAGTGGGATGCCCTCGAGCATCCTCTCTTCGAACTGCTCGATCAGGCCTCCGCTCATACGGGTTGGAAACCAGCCTGGGGCTATGGCGTTGACGGTGATGCCGTGTGGGGCCCAGGAGGTCGCCAGGTCACGGGTCATGGAGATGATGGCGCCCTTGGACGAGTTGTAGCCCACGGTCTGCATGTAGTCGGGGTGGCCGCCGAGAAGGCCGGCGACGGAAGAGATGTTGATGATGGTACCGCCGGATCCGCGTTCGATCATGCGCCGCCCGGCCGCCTGGGACATGAGAAAGGTCCCTCGCACGTTTACCCTGAGCACCTGGTCGAAGCGCTCCAGGGGCATCTCTGCGGGCGGCGCTCCCCACGTAGCGCCGCTGTTGTTGACGACTACATCGAGACTCCCGAAAGTCTCCTCAGCCCGCGACACGACCCTCTCCACGTCCTCGGGATCGGTGACGTCGCACTCGACGGCCAGCGCCCTGCCGCCTCCGGCCTCTATCTCTCTCTGCACTTCCTCGAGAGGTTCTATCTTGCGCGAGCACAGCACGACGCGTGCCCCGGCGTCCGAGAGGGCCTCTGCCATGTAGCGGCCCAGGCCTCGTCCGCCACCGGTCACTATGGCCGTCCTGCCGTCGAGGCGGAAGAGATCCAGGGCATTCAAAGCGTTATCCTCCTAACTCTGGGGCGTTGTCTGTGTCTTGGCGCGTTCCTCGTCTACCAGGACGCGGCGCAAGAGCTTGCCCACGGCGCTCTTGGGCAACTCCTCGCGGAATTCGACGGCCTTGGGGGTCTTGTAGGCGGCGAGGCGCTCCTTGCAGAAGGCCAGTACATCCTCCTCCGTCACCTGAGCGCCGGACCGCTTGACGACGAAAGCCTTGACGCTCTCGCCCCGGTATTCGTCGGCGACGCCGATTGCGACGGCCTCCGCCACGTCGGGGTGCTCGAAGAGGACCTCTTCGATCTCGCGCGGGTACACGTTGTAGCCTGACGCGACGATCATGTCCTTTTTCCTGTCTACGATGTAGAAGTAGCCGCTCACGTCCATCTTCGCGACATCGCCCGTGTAGAGCCAGCCGCTCTTGAGCGTCTCAGCCGTCTCGTCGGGCAAGTTGAGATAGCCCTTCATGACCTGCGGGCCCTTGATGATCAGCTCCCCCGACTCGCCGACGGGCAACTCGGTCTCCCCCGTCTCCACGTCCACGACTCTCGCGTCTGTCGAAGGAATGGGGATGCCGATGCTACCCTCGCGTCCCTGCCCGAGGAACGGCGGGTTGTTGTGCGTCACGGGGGAGGCCTCGGAGAGGCCGTAGCCCTCGAACAAGGGTTTGCCTACCTTCTCCTCGAAGGAACGCTTCAGGTTTACGGGGAGCGCCGAACCGCCCGAGTTGAAGATCTGCACGTCGTGCAGGTGATGCTTGCGCAAGTCCGCGCCGCTCGCCAGGAGCGCCATGTACATCGTAGGGACGCCGGAGAACATCGTCGGCCGGTCGTTCTCGAAAACCGCCAGCGCCTCCTGTACTTCGAAGCGGGGGAGCAAGACTTGCTCGACCCCGAGCTCGATGCCGAAGAGCATTACGCAAGTAAGACCGTAGATGTGGAAGAAAGGCAGCGCGCCGACGCACTTGCGGCCCGTGAACTGGGCCGGATCGCGGACGAACACGTCGATAGTCTGCTGAACGTTCGCGACCAGGTTACGGTGGGTGAGCATGGCGCCCTTCGACATCCCCGTCGTTCCGCCCGTGTACTGCAACGCCGCCACGTCCTCGGCAGGATCTATATCCACCTCGGGGGCCGGGTCGGCGTCCGTCGAGAGGAAATCTCCGAAGGAACGGTGCCCTGCGCCCAGTCCCTCCGGCCCGCCTGCGAAGTCCACCACGATGACGGTCTTCAGGTTCGTATCTGGTAGTACGGCCTTCACCCGCTCGTACACGTCCGCATACACCACAATGGTTTCGGCGCCGGAGTCATTCAGAACATGCTCTATCTCGCGCTCTACGTACATAGGGTTGATCTGGGTGACGATGGCTCCGAGCTTCACGGTCGCGAAGAAGGAGATTACATACTGGGGGCAGTTCGGGAGCATGAGCGCGACCCGATCCCCCTTCTCGACTCCGCTCGCCGCGAGCGAAGCCGCCATCTTCTCCACAAGGGCCTGCAGCCTCCCGAACTCGAAGGTAGTGCCGTGGACGTTCAACGCTGACTTCCCGCGGTGCTCCTCGACCGCGCGCCCAAACAGTTCGTACAGAGAGCCCTCGAAGATGCGCGTCTCAGGCTCGACTCTCCCCTCCTCGTAGACTTCGAGCCACGGTCTCTCCTTACGGAACATATCTCCTCCTCACCGCCGCGTGGCGTTCCCATGTATCTAACCCGAAATGATACCGACCAAACCACGGCAGCGCGGGCGGTTCGTATGTGGGCGGGTTCGTACGTGGGCGGGTTTGAAACCCGCCCCTACGCTGGTTGCCGCATACCGAACCCATACCGGCAACCCGGTGGTGTCACGGTGCGCCGCGTATGTCGTCAGACGATTGGGTCGCCCCGCTTCTCGAAGATGCGGAAGGTTCCTGTGCCCATGGCCACGAGGTTTCCATCACCATCACGCACTCTGGCCTCGACGGTGGCGATGCGGCGTGTGCGGTGAACGACCTCGGCGGAGCAGGTGATCCTACCCTCCCTCACGGCACCGAGGAAGTGGACGTCGAGGCCGATTGTCGCCGTCCTCAGGCCGACGAGCGCGGCCACCGAGAGCCCCATGGCGTTATCCAGGAGAGAGGCGTAGACCCCTCCGTGCAGCGTCCCGTTGCCGTTGAGGTGGATGTTATCCACGTCTATGTGGCAGACGGCCTTCCCCGGCTCGACCTCCTCGACCTTGCTCCCTATGTGCCGCGAGAAAGTAACCTTCTCGTCGAAGTACCTGGCGAGTCGGGTCAACTGTTCTTTGTTCAGGCTTCCTGCTGTTTCTTCCATAAGCTCTCCTTCTGGCGCGATCCCGAGAACGGCAACCCTTCAGTCTCTCGGCCCGCCGTCGACGTAGAGCACCTGGCCGGTCACGAACGCGGCCTCCTCGGAGGCGAGGTACAGGATGGCGGCGGCCACGTCCTCGGGCCAACCGGCGCGGCCGACGGGGATGCTCTGTACGCGCTGGGCGACGAAGTCGTCGAAGTCCACACCGAGCCTGGCCGCGGTCTCGCGGGTCATCTCCGTCTCTATAAAGCCGGGGGCGACGGCGTTCACGGTTACGCCGTAGCGGCCGAGCTCGATGGCGAGGGTCTTGGTGAAGCCCTGGATACCCGCCTTGGCCGCGGAGTAATTGGTCTGGCCTCTGTTGCCGAGCGCACTCGTCGATGAGACGTTGACGATCCTGCCGTAGTTCCTCTCGACCATGTGCCTCTGGGCGGCCCTGGTGCACAAGAACGCACCGCCAAGATGGACGTTCAATACGGTGCGCCAGTCCTCGTCTGTCATCTTGTAGAAGAGGTTGTCTCTCGTTACGCCGGCGTTGTTGACGAGGATGTCGAGCCGTCCGTAGCGGTCGATGATCTCCTTTACCGCGTTCTCCACCTCGGCACGGCTAGTGACGTCCACCCTGGCCGCGAAGGCATCCATACCCTCGTTTACGAGCTGGCGCGCCGTGGAGAGTGCCCCCTCCAACTTCACGTCCGTAAGGCACACCCGCGCCCCCTCGCGCGCGAAGCGTCGCGCCGTGGCCTCACCTATACCGCGTGACGCCCCCGTCACCATCGCAACCCTGCCGTCGAGACGGCCCAATGTGTCGCTCCTTTCAGTCGCAGGCTACAGGCTTCAGGTGTCAGGTTTCAGGTCTCTCTGCTCCACTAGACTTCGCCTGTGCGGGAGAGGTTTTCGGCGTGCAGGATCAAGGTGCGTACCCGCTCGCCGAAGGTGGCGAAGCGCTCGTCTGTGGTCTGGCCGTTCTTGTAGCGGGCGTAGATCTGCTGCAGTATCCCGGCCAGCTTGAAGTACCCGAAGACGACGTACCAGTGCATCTCGGAGAGGTCGCGCCCACTCTCATCGGCGTAGCGGTCGATGATCTCTTTGCGGGTCATGAAGCCTGGCGTCACCGTAACGGTCGGCATGACGGCCGCGAGTTCGTCGGGGTCACCGGGTTCGATCCAGTAAGAGAGCGAGACGGCGAGGTCGAAGAGGGGGTCTCCGACGGTCGCCATCTCCCAGTCGAGGACCGCACGTACACTCGTCAGGTCTTCCGGGTCCAACATGAGGTTATTGAGCTTGTAGTCGTTGTGGATGACGGCCGGGGGTGGGCTCTCGGGGATGTCGCGGGTGAGCCAGCCCGTGAGGGGGGCAACCTCTTCTATCTCGTCGGTCTTGGCCTTTTCGTAGCGAGAGATCCAACCTTCCGTCTGGCGCTGCAGGAAACCTTCGGGCTTGCCGAGGTCCCCCAGCCCCGCCTTCCCCACGTCTACCGCGTGCAGTTCGACGAGCGTGTCTACTACGGTGCGCGAGATTCCCCGGCGCAACTCTTCGTCATGCCCTACGCCTTCGGGGAAGGACTCGTCGAGCACGACGCCCGTCCTCCGTTCCATCACGTAGAAGGGAGCCCCTATGACCGACTCATCCTCGCAGAAGAAGTACGGTTTCGGGGCGAGTGGAAAGACGGCGTTGAGCCTGGCCAGGATGCCCGACTCGCGGCCCATGTCGTGTGCCTTCGGCGGGACCGGGCCGAGCGGTGGGCGGCGCAGAACGCCCTCCCAATCCTCTACCTTCAAGAGGTATGTCAGGTTGGAGGCGCCTGAGGGAAACTGGCTGACTTCGAGCTCGCCTTCTGGCACGTCCTCTACATGTGCCCGCAGATAACGCGCTGTTGCTTCGAGGTCGAAGTCCTCGCCTTCCCGAATCTCTATCGTCTCGCTCATGTCCTCTCTCCCAGGCTTCTACCCCACTCGGCGTCTCCGACGTACCTTTCGTGCTCGTTGGCGGGCCGGAGCTTGCTACCCACGACCTCGGGGACCAGCCCGCTCGCGCCAATGTCGGCGACGAAGTCGAAGGCGTCCATCCTGTCGTTCTCGACGAACCATCGACCCGCCCGGCTCCGTTTCAGCGTCTCGTACACGTTCGCTTTGTGGCGTTCGGCGAAGTCGAGAGCCAGCAATGCGCCGTCGTTCAAGCGATAGCCGTCAACATCCATACGCGAGAGGACCGTCGCCGCGCCGAGGAAGTCCTCGACGTTGAAGCGGCCCCCTGCGCCCGCGCAGACCAGATAGATGGAGTCCGTCCCCGAGGCTTCGAGGTGGCGTGCTACGGCCCCAGCGTTGCGGAGGGTCCCGAGGAGAACCTTATCCGCCGGGGCCACGTCGGCGATGGCGCGGGTGCCGTTGGTGGTCACGAAGATCACGTCTTTGCCCCCGACGACCTCAGGCGTATATTCTTCCGGGAAGGGACCGTGATCGTAGCCCTCTATCCGCGTCGCGTCCTGCTCACCGCCGCGCAGGACGCCTGCTGGATCCAGCTTCGCCCTGACCTCGTCGGCCTCCTCCAGGCTCGCAACCGGGTAGACGTCCCTTGCGCCGTTCTCCAGGATGGTCAGCAGGGTCGTCGTCGCCATGAACACGTCGATGACGACGGCGGCGGCACCAGCAAGCCTCTCTGGCACGATCTCCTGCCGCGTCATCAACACCCTGAGTCTCTTCAAAAAATCGCCGACCCCTGTCTCGTCCGAAAGCCCGCACCATTCTACAGAAACCCACAGGTAGGAACTTCGTAGACTCCGCTTGCACCGTGGATGGCAGGGACTAGAATGGGGTCGAAAGCGCGGATTCCCTGACGCGAACGGCTCGGAGCTCGGGCAAACCGGAGGCGTGGTGAGTGATCTAGATCGGCCCAATAGGGAGGAATCGAAGCCTGGCGGGGGCAACGGGTACCTGTACCTGACCCTTGGGATCGGTTTCGTGGTCGCTGGGATAATGGTCATCGCCACCGCGGGGGTACCCGCGGCGGGCGTAGGCTTCGTGATACCGGCGGCCATTTTTCTCGGGCTGGCCCTAAAGGACTTTCAGAAACATCGGCACGTCCTGCCGCAACCCGCCAACAAAGAGCGGGAGCTCCTTTCAGCGATCAAGGCCAACGGCGGCAGCATAACGCCTGCGGAGGCGGCCATGGAGACTTCGCTTACCGTGCGCGAGGCCGACGGGATTCTATCTGAGCTCGCTGGAGGAGGGCACCTCGCGGTGGAGAGCAGGGACGGAGCCTTGTTCTACTCGCTGCCTGGTAGACGCAGCCCCGAGCTCGAAGGCCCGTAGGGACGGGTTTGAACCTAGGGACGGGTTTGAAACCCGCCCCTACAGGCCGGTGAATCTCGCCTCGCGCTTCTCGAAGAACGCTGTTACGCCTTCTTTATGGTCTTGGGTATACCCGCAGAACGTCTGGCCTTCGGCCTCGGCCTCCAGGGCCGTTTCCAGGTCCCTCTCGAAGCTGGCGTAGAGGGCGTGCTTCATCCTGCCAAGGGCACTCGTCGGCATCGTGGCAAGACGCCCGGCCAGGTTCCGTACCTCATCCGAGAGCGAATCGTCGGCTACGACCCTGTTGACGAGCCCTATTCTGTAGGCTTCTTCGGCGTCCAAGGCGTCGCCGAGCATACTCATCTCCATAGCTCTGCCGAGACCGACGACGCGGGGCAGCAAGAACGTGACCCCCGCATCGGGCATGAGCCCAATCTTGATAAAGGCCACCGAGAACTTCGCACTTTGTGCCGCGACGCGCAGGTCGCACGCGAGCGCCAGGCCCACCCCAGCACCGTAGACAGGCCCGTGCAGGGCGGCGATTATGGGCTTTGGGGTCCCGACCATCCGCTTTACGAGCCTGCTGTAAGTGGTGCGCAGGTATTCCCCGAGGTCGGGGTCTCCATCCGCTTCCCTGACGACCTGCGCCAGGTCGGCGCCGGCGGAGAAGCCCCGACCTTCGCCCCGAAGGATTATGCAGCGAATCTCCTCGTCGCCGGCGGCCTCACCCAGTGCGTCGTACAGCTCCTCGTGCATCGTGGAGTCGAAGGAGTTCAACTTCTTCGGCCGGTTCAGGGCGATGCTGGCCACCGCGGCGGCTTTCTCGTACAGCACGGTCTCGTACAACTTGCCTCCTAGAACGGCATTGTGCTCCCCTTCGTGGGCACTGCTATGTTGTCGAGGACGTCTCCTCGGTCTCCTCTTGTGACTGGTCCCTCGTCATCTCGTCCTCGTAAGTCTCGGTGATCAAGTAGACCGAGAAGAAGGTGATGGCACACATGGCGAGCAGGTAGAAAGAGACGGAAAGGGAGGTACCCGTCGTATCCAGCAGCCAGACCATGATGATGGGCGCGAGCCCTCCCGCAAAGACCGAGGCTCCCTGGTAGCCGATGGAGGCCCCCGAGTAGCGCACCCGCGCGCTGAACATCTCAGCGAAGAGCGCAGCCTGCGGCCCGTACATCATGCCCTGGAAGAACTGGGCGACGCACAGAGCGATGACGATAAGGATGAACGACCCCGTATTGACGAGCCAGAACAAGGGGAAGGACCAGATCGCCAGCAGGACGGCCCCGGCCATGAATACCGTCTGACGGCCCACGCGGTCCGAGAGCGCCGACATGGCCACGATCGCGATGCCCTCGACCACGGCGGAGATCAAGACCGCGGCCAGCATCAGGTTCTGGGAGAGGCCGAGGACCCTGGTACCGTAATCGAGCATGCCGGTGATCAGGACGTAGAAACCACCGTTTACGACGAAGAACGCGCCCGCCGCGAGCAGAATCTGCTTGGGATGTTGGGTGATAACCTCGAGAACGGGCGAGCGGGACTCGGTTTCCTCATCCTCGTGCTGCCTCTCCTCCAGTCGCCTGAACACAGGCGTGTCCTCCAGGCGCAGTTGTATGTAGAGCGCCACGGCGATCAGGATAACGCTGAGCAGGAAAGGTATGCGCCAGGCCCACGCGGCGAACGCCGCCTCCCCGAAGAGCGCGGAGAGCGCGAGGAAGACGGTGTTGCCGATCACGAGCCCGACCGGGACGCCGGCCTGGGCGAAGCTGCCATAGAAACCCCGTTTGCCTGCGGGGGCGTACTCCGTGGCGAGCAAGACCGCGCCGCCCCACTGGCCGCCGACGGCGAGGCCCTGCATGAAGCGAAGCACGAAGAGCAGTATCGGGGCCGCGACCCCTATGGTGGCGTAGGTGGGCAGAACGCCGACCAGTGTCGTCGCCGTGCCCATCAGCAGCAGAGCGATAACGAGGGTCGGTTTGCGTCCGAGCCTGTCCCCGTAGTGGCCGAAGAGGATGCCCCCAATGGGACGCGCGACGAACCCGACCGCCGCGGTGCTGAACGCGGCGAGTACGCCCGCTACCTCGCTACCACCAGGAAAGTACAGGGGTCCGAAGACCAGCGCGGCCGCCGTGAGGTAGATAAAGAAGTCGTACCATTCGATCGCCGACCCGGCCATCGCAGCCAGGGCTACCCTCCGCACCGTGGACGGACTCGGCGCCGCCACCTGTCCAGCGGAATCTGTCATGCAAGCCTCCCCTCGAACCCCGTATTACGGACGATCCCACGAGCAGGACTCGAGGGTAACTCTCTCCAGGACCGGACCATGCGCTTTCCCCCTCTTTTCGATGCTTCCCTTGCGGCAGATTAGAAGAATTGCGGGGTAGAGTCAATCGTTGCCTGGGAGACGCGAAATTGTGCCCGGCGCGTTCGGGGCGCCGGGCACGGTGGGATCACATGTTCCCGGCCAGCTCCGCGAAGCGGTTCAGGGACTCGGGGTTGCTCAGGGATTCTTTGCTCGCGGCCTTCTCCGGTGGGGTGCCTGATAGGATCTTCTTGACCGGCACCTCCAGCTTCTTGCCGTTGAGGGTCTTCGGGATGTCGCTGACGGCGAAGATCTCGTTCGGCACGTGCCTCGGGGAGGCGTTTTCCTTGATGCTCGACTTGATCCTGCCCTTGAGGTCGTCGTCGAGCTCGACGCCCTCCCGCAAGACAACGAAGAGCGGCATGAATGAGCTTCCTCCATCTCTTGGGACGTCGACGACGAGGGAATCGGCCACCTCCTCGACCTTGTCGACGGCGGAGTAGATCTCGCTCGTCCCCATCCTTATGCCGCCGCGGTTTATGGTCGAGTCGGAGCGACCGTAGATCACGCAGGCCCCGTTATCCTTGACCTTGATCCAATCCCCGTGACGCCACACACCGGGGTAGACATCGAAGTAGCTCTCTCTATAACGCTCGCCTTGGTCGTCATTCCAGAAGTAGATCGGCATGGAAGGCATGGGCTCCGTGATGACGAGCTCCCCGACGTCGCCTATCTGTGGGTTTCCCTCCTCGTCGAAGGCCTCTACCTTCGCCCCCAGGGAACGGGCCTGTAGCTCCCCCGCGCGAACGGGCAGGAGCGGTACCCCGCCGACGAACGCGCTGCACAGGTCGGTTCCTCCGCTGGTCGAGAAGAGCCAGAGGTCCTCCTTGACATGCTCGTAGGCCCACTCGAAGCCCTCGGGCGGTAGCGGCGAGCCCGTCGAACCGATGGACTTCAGGTTCGTCAGGTCGAAGTCCCTCCCCGGCTCTATATCCGCCTTCATGCAGGCTGTGATGTAACTCGCGCTGGTCCCGAAACAGGTCATGCCGGTCTTCTCAGCGAACTCCCAGAGGACGTTCATGTCGGGGTAGCCCGGGTTACCGTCGTAGAGCAAGACCGTGGAGCCGTTGAGCAGGCCGGCGACGACCAGGTTCCACATCATCCAACCCGTCGTTGTGAACCAGAAAAAGCGGTCGTCCGGTCCGAGGTCTATGTGCAAGACCACCTTCTTGAGATGCTCAATGAGGATGCCGCCCTGGCTCTGTACGATGGCCTTCGGAAGACCCGTCGTCCCAGAGGAGTAGAGCACCCACAGCGGATGGTCGAAAGGCACCTGCTCGAAGGCGAGCTCCGTCCCCTGGTGCTCGGCCAGGAGGTCGTCCCACATGACGACGTTCTGCAGAGCGCTCGTGTCCGGATCTCCTGAAAGATATGGGACTACGACGGTCTTCTGTAGTGTCGGGATCTCATCCTGCAGTTTCGCGACGACATCCATCCTGTCGTAGTCCTTACCACCGTAGCGGTAGCCGTCGACCGCGAGCAGGACCTTAGGCTCTATCTGCTCGAAGCGGTCGACGACGCTGCCGGCGCCGAAGTCGGGGGAGCAGCTCGACCAGACAGCGCCTATGGAAGCGCAGGCGAGTAGGGCGATCACCGCCTCGGGTATGTTCGGCAGGTAAGCCGCGACTCTGTCGCCCCGACCGACGCCCATCTCCCTCAGGCCCGCTGCGAGCGCGGCCGTCTTCTCCTGCAGCTCGTCCCAGCTAACCTCACCCAGGGACCTCACCTCGGACTGGTGCAGGATCGCGGTCTCATCGAGGCGGTCTGCGGCGTGCCTGAAGACGTGCTCGGCGTAGTTCAGCTCGGCCCCGGGAAACCACTCGGCCCCAGGCATCGCGCTCTCTCCTAGCACCTTTTCGTAAGGTTTGGAGGCTTTGATGCCACAGTACTCCCAGACCGAGGCCCAGAAACCTTCGAGGTCTGTAACAGACCACTCCCAGAGCTGGTTATAGTCCTCGAAAGAGAGATCTTTCTCGGCCTTCATCCACTTCATGTAGTCGGAGATCCTGGCGTTCTCCTTGAGCTCTTTCGAAGGCTCCCAGAGCAGGGTCCCTATTGCAGGTTCGGTCACGTTCGTTCCTTTCCGATAGAGGCTCTCTAGTGGGCCGTCGCCCCGCCATCCATGACGAGGGAAGCGCCGTTTATGAACGATGCTTCGGGCGTGCAGAGAAAGGCGGCGAACTCGGCCACCTCTTCAGGTTCGATCAGGCGCTTTATCGCGGGCTCGGTGAGCATGATCTTCTCGACCACCTCGTCTTCCGAGATCCCGTGCGTGCGGGCCTGGTCGGAGATCTGGTTCTCCACCAGCGGCGTCCTGACGTACGCAGGACAGATGCAGTTGGAAGTCACGCCCTTGGCCCCTCCCTCCAGGGCGACGGTCTTGGAGAAGCCCTCCAGGCCGTGCTTGGCCGAGATGTAGGCGGCCTTGTAAGGCGAGGCGACCATGCCGTGGATAGAGGAGATATTGATGACGCGCCCCCAGCCCCTCTCATACATCCCCGGCAAGGCCTTTTGCACGATGCTGAAAGGCGCCTCGAGCATGATCCTGAGTATCATGGAGAAGCGCTCGGGCGGAAACTCCTCCACGGCCGCGACGTGCTGCAGTCCCGCGTTGTTGACCACAATGTCAGCATCGACCTCGAGGCTTTTCAGCACCTCGTAGTCCGAGAGGTCGGCCTGCACCGCCTCCCCGCCAATACTTTCGGCGACCTCTCTGGCGGCGTCACCGTCCAGGTCGAGCACGGTAACCGCTGCGCCTGCCTGCGAGAGCCTCTCGGCGCAAGCGCGCCCGATCCCGCTCGCCGCTCCGGTCACTATGGCACTGTGCTTCGTCAGGTCCACGTTAACGGACGACGGTCCTGATGTTAGGGAAACCTCGCTCATATCCCTCCTTTATCCAAGAAATCACCGGACCTCGACAGGATCTTTCCCCGAAACGCAACTGAAGAACCAGTATACAGCGGGTAGGGGAAGGGTTGGACCTGTCTCCCACCCCCTTGCCAGTCAGCATCTCAGCAAATCAGCTTGACAGGTTGATGGCCCGCCTGGCGTAAGGCTCATGCACAGCGCTGTAGAGCAAAGTGTTCGGAGAGAGGTTCCGCGAAGGGCGCGAAAAGCACGATTACGCTGGTAGATCTTCCGTTAACTCGCCCGAAGCAGCCTCGCCGGCGACCTTCCCTAGCACTGCCGCAGCCAGGAGTCCATTGCCGCTCGAGTAGCCTTCGTACCCACTCCCGCTGATCCCGACGGCCGTTCCGCCGCCAGCATACAGACCTGGTACGTGCGTGCCGTCGGACTTCAGTACCCTGGCATGCGTGTCCACTATCAAACCGCCCTGGGTGTGGAAGAGTGCGCCGAGCACGTGGATACCGTAGAACGGCGGCTCCAGAGGCCCACCTAGAAAATCCTCGCGCCCGAAGGGGTCAGGGACCTGGCCGCGGGCCGAAGAGTTCACATCCTCCACGGTCTCCGCCAGGGCGCCTGCGGGAAGGTCCAAGGTCTCGGCCAGCTCTTCCAGGGTCTCGGACCTCGCCACCTTGCCGGCCTCTACAACCTCATCGAAGCGGGTACGGAGGGACGCTTCGTAGACCTCACGATCAAAGATCTCCCAGGCCTCACCCCCCGACTGGGCCATGACCGCGCCCGCGTACTCGGAGTAGCCGACGGTCTCACACCCGAAGCGGCGACCTTCCCGGTTGACGAGGATGGCGCCGTTTACGACGACTCCCCAGGTGACGAGCGGACCATCCGGGGCGGCGACCGAGGCATGCCCCTGGTAGGAGCCCATGTGTCCGGTCGCGGCACCGAGGGCGACGCCCCACTCGATGCCCTCACCCGTGTTGTTCGGCGAGCCGTAGTAGAGTGCGACCGCGGCCGCGGGACCGAGATATCTCTCTACCATCTCGCGGTTGCCACCGAAGCCGTTCAGTGCCAGCACGACGGCTCCTGCATCGATCGGACCTTCCGCAGTCTCGACGCCGGTGACCCGGCCGCCTTCCGAGAGGAGTCCGCTCACGGCGGCGTCCGTACGCAGCTCTATGAGGGGGACTTCGACGACGGCGTTCTCCAGTTGCCGGAGGAGTTCGGAGCCGTAGCTCGTCTTCGGTCCATGCATCCTGTGGCGACTCTGGCCCGGATAGAGGAAGTCCGTGTAGCAAAGCATCTCGCATCCGATCTCGTCCACGAGCCACTCGACGAGCGGGCCTGACTCCCTGCACAGCAGGCGTGTGACCTCGGGGTCGCTCTCGCCATTGTTCTTCTCGAAGATGTCATTGGCCATAAGTTCCGAGGAGTCATCGAGGACGCCCACCTCGCGCTGGAATCGGGTCCCAGCGGCGGGGATCAGACCGGTAGAGCGGGCGGTGTTGCCCGCTGGTTCGGGCCCTTTCTCCAGAACGAGGACCTGTGCCCCGCGCCTGGCAGCGGCGAGGGCCGCAACCATCCCGCATGCGCCCGCGCCGACCACGACCAGGGGAGTGTCGTTTCTGGGGCGTGGTTCCACTGGCACCGCTGCCTTATGGCGTGGAGAGGGGCTGTCCGGTGGTAAGTGGGCGCTCGAGGTAGGTGCCTGCTGGCTCTCCCACGGCTTCGCCTTCGGTGAAGGCTGTCCGTCCGCGCAAGAGCGTGTGAACCGGCCAGCCGGTAAGCTCCATCCCTTCAAAGGGCGTGTATTCCTGGGCGGAGAGGAGGCGTTCGGTCGTCACGGGGTGGGTTTCTTCTATGTCCACGATGGCCAGGTCGGCGTCGGCGCCGACGGCGATCGCACCCTTGCGCGGGCTCAGTCCGTAGGCGCGCGCCGGGTTGGTCGCCACGAGTTCCACGCAACGCTCTAGCGAGAGGCCGTGTTTCGGGCCTTCGGTAAGGATGAAGGGGTAGATCAAGGCCGTCCCGCCGAAACCGGGGAGCGCCTGCCAGAGGTCACCCTCTTTGTGCTCCTCCGAGCAGCAGGCGTGGTCGGAGCAGACCCAATCTATCTCACCCCGTACTACGCCGCGCCAGAGCGCATCCACATCTGAGCCGGCCCTTATGGGCGGGTTGACCTTGCCGCGCTGGTCGTTGTAGTTCTGGTAGGTGAGCGCGAGGTGGTGGAGCGTTGTCTCCAGGCGAACATCGAGGTAAGGGTCGAGAGCCTTCAACTCCAGCGCCGCCTGTAAAGCCTCCTCGCTGGAGAGGTGGAGAAGGTTTATGGGGCAGCGCGTGTGGCCGGCGAGGACGCCTACCTCTGCGACGGCGAGGTGCTCGGTCAACGTCGGGCGCGAGGCACTGTAGGCTTCGAGGCCCGAGAGGACGCCTTCTTGCCTGACCCTCTCCGAGAAGACCCGGATCAGCTCGGGCTGCTCGCAGTGGATGGAGAGCGAGACCCGCGAGCCGCTTGTCTCCTGCGCTTTCGCAACCTGCTCCATGATCTCGAAGAGGTGGCCTAGGTCGTAGTTCTCGCTCATCGTGTAGCCGCTGGCGTCGCTCGAGGCGCCCGCGAGGTCGAGCCCCTTGTAGAACATGTAGTACTTGAAAGAGGTGACACCCTCTTCGGAGGCGAGGCGGGGGATCTCGGAGATCTGATCCCGGACCATCGGGGCCAGATGATACCCGTAGTCGACACGCGAATGCCCGCTCGTCGCGGCGAGTACCTCGGGGAAGATCTCCGCGTAAGGACCACTCTTTTCGAGGTAGTGGCTGCCCGTCCTGAAGTAGCTGATAATGCTCGTGACGCCCCCCGCGAGCGATGAGAGCGTCTCGCTGTGCGTATCCTCGGTGATGTCGCGGTAGATGCCGAGATGGAAGTGGGCGTCCACCGCACCAGGGAGCACGAGTTTCCCAGCAGCGTCTACGACCTCTTCCGCATCGCCCGAAGCCAGGCCCTCCCCCAATACCGAGACACGCCCGTCCTTGATGCCTATGTCCGCCCTGGCCAGGCCCTGTCCCGGCAGAACGGCCTGCCCTCCCAGAACGACCGTATCGAATCGGCCCATCGCCACTCCTTCCCCGAAGAACGCATAGAGCGTCGCCAACATAGCACGGTGTGCGCGGCCCGGTCAAAACCTTGCGGTCAATCGGTTCATGAGCAAAGATGGGAGCGTAATGACTCGGGCAGGAGGGCGTACTTTGGACGGAAGTCGGGCGCTGGAGGGGATCAAGATCATAGACGCGGCGACGCTCTTTGCCGGACCGCTCGCCGCGACGGTGCTAGGCGATTTCGGGGCCGAGGTCATAAAGGTCGAACATCCTAAAGGAGACCCCTCGCGCTCGCACGGCTACGCCAAGGACGGCGTGGGTCTCTGGTGGAAGATGCTGGGGCGCAACAAGAGATGCGTGACCCTGAACCTGAGCAAACCAGAGGGACAGGAGATCTTCGAACGTCTCGCGAGTGACGCGGACGTCGTGATCGAGAGTTTCAGGCCTGGCACCCTGGAGCGGTGGAACCTGGGCTACGAGCGCCTCAGCGAGATAAACCCAGGCCTCGTCCTCGCCCGCGTCACCGGCTTCGGCCAGTTCGGCCCATACAAGAACAGGCCCGGCTTCGGCACCCTGGCTGAGTCCATGAGTGGCTTCGCCCACGTGACGGGCCAACCTGACGGACCGCCGACGCTTCCGCCGTTCGGGCTGGCCGACGGCATCGCAGCGCTGGCGAGTGCCGTCGCCATCCTGACCGCCCTCAGAGCCCGCGACGCCGGCGGACGCGGGCAGGTCGTCGACCTTGCGATAATCGAGCCGATCTTTACCGTCCTCGGCCCGCAGCCGACGGTCTATGACCAGCTCGGAGAGATTCAACAGAGGAGCGGCAACCGCTCCGTAAACAACGCACCGCGAAACACCTACCAGACGAAGGACGGCCACTGGGTCGCCGTCTCCACCAGTGCCCAGAACATCGCCGAGCGCGTGATGCGCCTGGTCGGACACCCCGAGTACATCGATGAGCCGTGGTTTGCGAAGGGCTCAGAGCGGGCCAAACATGCAGACGAGCTCGATGAGGTGGTGGGAGCCTGGATCTCCGATCGCACCCAAGAGGAGGTCGTGGCGGCCTTCGAGGAGGCGGGGGCGGCCGTCGCCCCCATCTACGACATAGAGGGCATCATGCAAGACCCCCAGTACGGGGCGCTTAACTCCATCATCACCGTGGACGACCCCGAGCTCGGCCCCACAAAGATGCAAAACGTCCTCTTCCGTCTCTCCGAGACTCCCGGCGAGGTCAAATGGTCAGGCTCCACCCTGGGAGAGCACAACGAAGAGGTCTACGGAGAGCTAGGCATCGGCAAGCACGACCTGGATGAACTCTCCGAGAAGGGCATCCTGTGAAACCGCCGGTTCGGAGCTATCTCTACGTGCCTGGTGACGACGGGCGAAGGATCGAGAAGGCCTTCGCGAGCGAGGCCGACGCCGTCGTCCTCGACCTGGAAGATGCCGTCGCCCCGAACCGCAAAGAGGAGGCCCGCGAGACGGTCGCCCGCGTTCTCGAGTCGGAGCCGGAGAAGCCGGTCTTCGTCAGGGTTAACGCGGTGGGAACCGAGCTCTCGGCAGCGGACATCGACGCGGTGGCGGTAGGCAACCTCGCCGGGTTGCGGTTGCCGAAGACCGAATCTGTGGAGAGCGTGAGGTTGGTGGCAGAGACGCTCGAAGTACTTGGCAGCGAGGCCCGGATACAGTGCCTGATCGAATCCGCCCTTGGCCTCGAACGGGCGTTCGAGATCGCCACCTCACACGAGAGGGTCGCAGGCATAAGCCTCGGCGAGGCCGATCTCTCAACGGACCTTGGCGTAGCCGACGAGGCGGGCTTGCTCTACGCACGCTCGCGCATCGTAAGCGCCTCACGTGCGGCAGCGCTGCCGCATCCGGTCCAGAGCGTGTACACGCTCGTCCACGATCTCGACGGATTGCGCCGTTCTACTGAAGCAGGGAAGAGACTCGGCTTCGTGGGACGCTCGACGATACACCCTTCCCAGGTATCCGTCGTCAACGACGTATTTACACCGACGGAGGAGGAGGTATCTGAAGCAGAGGGTCTGCTCGGCCGGCTCGGCAACGAGGAGGGCGCGTTCGTGCTCGAGGACGGCCGATTTGTGGACAGGGCGGTAGTCGAGTCCGCGCGCCTCACGCTCGCCCTGGCGAGGGGGAGGTAACGGCTTGAGGAATGGTCTGCTCGATGCGATCGAGGGCGGCATCGAAGTCTATGACCTGGCGCAGCCGCTCGCCGCCGAGACACCACATTCGCCCAACCATCCGCCGTTCAGGATGGCCCTCATGCGCCGCCACGGCGACATGGTCCGCGCTGACGGCAGCTCAGCCGCGAGCGAGTTGATCTCGACCGGAGGCCACACCGGTACCCACGTCGACGCCCTGGCCCACGTCTCCTACATGGGCAACCTGCACGGCGGCGCCCCGGCGGATGAAGCCCAGCAGGGTGGACGCTTCTCGAGGCTCGGCGTGGACACCATCGAGCCGCTGGTCTGCCGCGGCGTGCTTCTCGACGTGGCCAAGCTGCGCGGCGTGGACGTGCTGCCGGGCGGGTACGGCATAACGGCAGAGGATCTCGCCTCGGCCGAACGAGAGGCCGGCGTGGAGATCAAGGCCGGTGACGTCGCCCTCATCAGAACGGGTTGGGCGCGGCACTTCGGCGACGCCGAGGTCTTCCTGGGACACGAGAGTGGGGTGCCTGGCCCTACCGAGGAGGCCGCCCGCTGGCTCGCAGGTCGGGGCGTGCGGGCGACGGGCGCGGAGACCATAGCCTACGAGCAGATAAAGCCCGAGGTGGGGCACGCTCTACTGCCCGTACACCGCCTGCTCCTCGCTGAGCACGGCATCCACATTATCGAGGTCATGAACCTCTCGGGGCTCGCGTCGGCCGGTGTGCACGAGTTCGCATTCGTCCTCGCGCCGCTCAAGATAGTGGGAGGGACGGGCTCCCCGGTACGCCCGCTGGCGCTGGTGCAGCGATGACACCAGAGACCCTGTTGCAAGAGGTATCCAGGTTCGCCGCTGGCGTGCGGGACGGCAACTTCGGACCGGAGATCCTCCAGGATGCCAGAAGGCGGACTATCGACATCATCGGTATAGCCCTTGCGGCGAGCGGGATGGAGCCGGCAAGGATAGTGGGAGGAGTGATCGAAGGTTGGGGCGGCGAGGAGCAGGCGGGCGTCATAGGACGGGGCGAGAGGTATCCGGCCGCGAGCGCCGCCCTTATGAACGGCACCCTGGCGCACTCCCTCGACTACGATGACACGCACCTCCCCTCCGTGTTGCACCCGAGCGCAGCGGTCGTGCCCGCGGCGCTCGCGGCGGCCGAGTCCTCAGGGGCCAAGGGGCGGGATCTCCTCGCTGCCATCGCCGCTGGAAATGAGCTGGTCGTGCGTGTCGGCATGGCCGGCTACGACCCTGCTCTGGGCAACTCGATCTTCTTCGAGAAAGGTTTGCACGCCACCTCTATCGCCGGGACACTCGGTGCTGCACTCGCTGCGGCGATGGTCTACGGGCTCGGGGAAGAGGAACTCGGTCACGCCGTAGCGATCTCGGCGAGCATGGGCGCGGGCATCATCGAAGCGAACCGTACCGGAGGGACGGTCAAACGCATACACTGCGGCTGGGCCGCGCACTCCGGCATTACCGCCGCCGAGCTCGCCGCCCGCGGCCTGACCGGACCTCCGACGGCCTTCGAAGGCCGGTTCGGCTTTCTGCAGGCATATCTCGACGATAAAGCAGACGCCGAAGCGTTGACGCGAGGACTCGGAGAACAATGGGAGGTGACAAGGACCTTCTTCAAGCCCTACCCCGCGAACCACTTCACCCACGCGGGGATAGACGCGGCGATATCGTTGCGCGAGCAGGGCCTAGATATCGAGGAACTCGAAGAGATAGAGCTGGGCGTCGCCAGCCCTGTCTTGCGCACGATCGGCCGGCCAGAAGACGAGAAGGCACATCCGAAATCGGGTTACGCCGCCCAGTTCAGCGGCCCTTTCACCGTGGCGACCGCGCTCGTCGGAGGCGGTGGCCTCGGTGTCTCCCTGGACGACTTCACGGACGAAGATGCCGAGGACCCCGTGAAACTCGACCTCGCCTCGCGTGTGCGCTGCTTCGCGGATGAGGAGTGCGGTCGCATCTTCCCGAACCAGTTTCCGGCCGTGCTGCGTGTCCGGCTGAAGAACGGCGAAGTGCGGGAGTCGCGCGTATCGCACAACCGTGGCGGGCCTGAGAATCCCCTGAGCGACGAGGAACTCGAGGTCAAGTTCCGAACGAATGCCGGGCGCGTCCTGCCTGCCGAGCAAGTCGAGGAGCTGCGTTGCACGCTGGAGGGGCTTGGCGAGGCGGACACCGTGGGAGACGTGACGCGGCTAGCAGGAACCAGAGGCTAGGTCCGATCCGACCGGGGACACGCCGGAGGCTAGCCTCACCACACGGAGAGTCGAGGCGTAGCGCGATCCCTCGCTACGTCCCGGGATCTCCCGGGGCCTCCGCTATGAGCCGGCGCTCTTCAGCCCGCGTCTCGGTTATGTCCCCCTGGTACGTCTCCGAAGCAAGGATGACCGAGATCACGGTGATGAGCGCCATCGCCGCCGTGTAAGCCGCGACCGCCCCCCAGCCGAAGCTGGCGAGCAAGGCGGTAGCAATGAGCGGCGCCAGTCCGCCGGCGAAGACCGAGGCCAGCTGGTAGCCCAAAGAAGCTCCGGAGTAGCGCACCCGGGTGCCGAAGAGCTCTGAGAAGTAGGCTGCCTGAGGTCCGTACATAGAGTCGTGACCGAGGTTCACACCGAGGACGATGGCGATCCAGATCAGGGGCGCAACGCCCGTGTTCAAGAGCCAGAAGAACGGGAAAGCGAAGAGCAGCGAGAAAACGGCCCCGAACAGGTACACAGGACGACGTCCTACGCGGTCGGAGAGCGCCCCGAAAAGGGGAATGGTAGCGAGCCCGATGGCGGCAGCGATTATGACACCGACCAGGCCCGTGCTCTGCTCCATTCCCAGCTCGCCTTCTATGTAGGCGAGCACGAAGACGGTCAGGACGTAGAAGGTCCCGTTCTCGGCGACGCGCATACCCATCGCGAGCAAGACGTTCTTCGGGTGGGTGCGCAACACGTCCAGTATCGGCATGGGAGCCTCGGTGCCGGACTCTTTGACCTGCGTGAAAGCCGGGGTCTCCATGATCCTCAGCCGGATAAAGAGGCCGACACCGACAAGCACGATGCTGAGCAGGAACGGCACGCGCCAGCCCCACGCCCCTGGCAGCATGGTGGAGGAGCCGAAGTAGACCAGGTTGGCGAGCAGCAGACCCGCCGGTACCCCCATCTGCGGCCAGCTTCCGAAGAAGCCTCGCCGTCCCTCAGGGGAGTGCTCGACAGCCATCAGGACGGCCCCGCCCCACTCCCCGCCGACCCCGATGCCCTGACAGAAGCGCAGCACGACGAGCAAGATCGGAGCCAGGACGCCGATGGCTTGGTAGGTCGGCAAGAACCCTATAAGGAACGTCGCGATACCCATTATGAGGAGCGACAGGATCAGCATCGCCTTGCGTCCGATCCTGTCCCCGTAGTGCCCGAAGACTATGCCGCCCAGTGGTCTCGCCGCGAAGCCAACCGCGTAGGTCGAGAATGCCAGGAGCACACCCGCGGTCTCGGAGAACTCAGGGAAGAACAGCGCGGGGAAGATCAGCGCCGCCGCCGTCCCGTATAGGAAGAAGTCGTACCACTCGATGGCGGTGCCTATAAAGCTCGCCAGCGCCACCTGACGGATCGAACTAACCTGCCCCTCTTGCTCTCCACCCAATCTCTCCACACGAGCCTCCTTTGCATGCCTGAGCCCGATACGGACTCCGGTAGTCCCCACTACCTACCGAATACTACTCATGCCCTGCCACCCGACGCAACCCACCCACACACCCGTGTCAGGATCGACGTCTTCCCCGCAGCGGCAACCTGTTCCCGCAAGACCCCTTATCCCCTTCACTTGCCCGACGTAGGGGACCTGGCTCCCAGGGCAGGGCGACCGGGGACGGATCTTTACTCCTGCTGCAGGGCAGCTTCGACGAAGTGGAGCCGGTCGTTGCCCCAGAACATCTCGTCGCCTACGAAGAAAGCCGGTGCCCCGAAGACGCCCCGCTCCACCGCCTCCGCGGTTGCGACCTTGAGCGCCTGTTTCACCCCAGGGCTCGCGGCCCCACGCAACACCTCCTCCGGGTCGACCCCTATCCGCACGGCTACCGTGGAGACCGGGGCATCCTCGTCGGTTTCCTGGAGACCGCCCGGCGCGCCACCCTCCTCCCAGTAGAGCGCGAAAGCCTCCCTGGTGAACGCCCCAAGCTCTTCCCTCTCCTGCAGGAACATCGCTGCGCGCATCGTTTTCAAGGTCCGGAAGGGGAAGGGGTCAGGGAACTCCAGCGGAAGGCCGTAGTATTGTGCCCAGCGACGGATATCCTGCGCCTGATAGCTGGCTTTGGGCCTTATCTCGATCGGGGCCTGCAGTCCCACCGCTTTGTGGACCGCGCCCAGCAACATCGGCCGCAGAATTAGTTCCGCCCCGTTTTCCTCACAGATACGCCCCACCCGCCCGTAGGCCAAGTAGGAGTAGGGGCTTACGAGATCGTAGTAAAACTCTACGCTCTTCATGCCGGCTCCTCTCACTCTACCGAAAAGGTACAGCATGGGCGGTACCGGCGCTAATGCAGCACACGAGAAGGTGCGCAGCTACGTCGCGCGGCCAGAGGCGTGACTCCCAACCGCGCGGCGACGTTTGAGTACCTCGTTGTGCTTGCGCAACGAAAAGCGGCGGGGTCCGGACCGTGGTCCGGACCCCGCCGCGCGGGTCAAGGGCGTTGTGTTAGAGGGACTAGGCCGGCTGCTGGCTCTCCGTCCCAACGGTGCGGTCCCTGCGGATCGCCGTGATCGCGAAGATGATTGCCGCCGCCCACACCGTGATGATCAGGAGGTAGCCTACTATGGCCGCCGGTCCCGTCACCCCGATGGCCTCAAAGAACGTCTTCATGTTGACAATGAGGATGACGCCGCCGACCGCCGTTCCAAGGATGCGCGCCGGGAGCAGCCTGACGATAAAGGCCGCGAGCGGAGCCGCGATGATACCGCCCACGAGCAGAGCGCCCACCACTTGCCATGGGATCTGGGCGAAGGTCAGGCTGAAGAGGAAGCCGAGGCTCGCGCAAAACGCCACCACGAACTCGCTGGTGTCGACGGTGCCGATGATCTTGCGCGGCTCCATCCGTCC
The DNA here is from genome assembly GCA_963849745.1 of uncultured Rubrobacteraceae bacterium. Classification (GTDB taxonomy): domain Bacteria; phylum Actinomycetota; class Rubrobacteria; order Rubrobacterales; family Rubrobacteraceae; genus Rubrobacter_D. The sequence goes on from CAWKIM010000003.1 coordinate 342,980, forward strand.
TGAGGAGAGCAAAGTCGGCGTGGAGATGGGGCCCCATCCCCCGCCGCCCATCGCGTCGAGGAACCCGGCAACGAAGCCGAGGGGAGTGAGGAACTTGGGGCTGATCGGTCGGACATCGACGGGACGCTCCCTCCTCCTGAAGGCGAAGCGGCTGAGGACGTAAACGCCGAGGCAGAACAGGAAGACGGCGACGAGCGGCTCGACCAGGCCCGCCGTAGCCTCAGCGGTGGAAGCGTACACCAGCAGGTACGCCCCACCGAAAGCACCTATCCCACCGGGGACCGCCATCCAGGCGATCTTAGACCAGTCCACGTTGCCGAAGCTCGCGTGCGAGATGCCAGATACCGCCGTCGTCCCGACCTCCGCTATGTGGACCGCCGCGGACGCCAGCGCGGGCGCCACCCCGACGAACAAGAGCAACGTGGTCGACGAGACCCCGTAAGCCATCCCAAGAGATCCATCCACCAACTGCGCCACTAGACCCGCCAGCGCTAGAAGTATGAAACTTCTCATCGACCTTAACCTCCTTAACCCAGTTTGTCTATAACTATTGTTTGCTTTACAAGGCCGTCACGGACTCTATAGCGTGATGGCTATGGTGTCAAGGGCACGGCGAGATTTTTTTCGCGCTCCCGCCGTACCTTACGAAGGATCTGAGAGCGACCTAGACGACCCGGCTGGTGGAGGGGTCTCCGGCGACGCTGCTCTGTTCCTTGCGGTTGACCCGGATCGAGAACACGAGGGCGGCGATCCAGACGGCCACGATCACGACGTAGATCAGAACAGCCAGGAACCCGCCGATGCCCACGGCTTCCAAGAACGTCTTCATGTTCGTGACGAGGATAACGCCGCCGACGGCGGTTCCGAGGATGCGGGCTGGCAGGATGCGCACGATGTAGGCGGCAATGGGGGCGGCTATCACGCCGCCGAGGAGGAGCGCCCCGACGATCGTCCACGGGATCTGGGCGAAAGTGAGTGCCAGGAGGAAGCCGATGCTCGCGCTGAGGGCGACGAGGAACTCGCTGGTATCGACGGTGCCGATGATCTTGCGCGGCTCCATCCGTCCTGAGGAGAGCAAAGTCGGCGTGGAGATGGGGCCCCATCCCCCACCGCCAGCGGCATCGAGGAACCCGGCGATCAGGCCCAGAGGAGCCAAAAACCCCCTGGAGACCGGCCTGACCTGGACAGGACGCTCGTGCCGCCTGAAGGAGAAGCGGGCGAGCACGAAGACGCCGAGCCCGAACAGGAAGATGGCCACTATCGGCGCTGCAGCCTCCGCGGTGATGAACGAACTTATCACCACGGCGCCAAAGAAAGCCCCTACCGCACCAGGGATCGCAAGCGGCCAGACTTTAGCCCAGTCCACGTTCTTGAACCGCCAGTGGGAAACCCCTGATGCCGCCGTCGTACCTACCTCGGCGATGTGCACGCTCGCCGAAGCAAGAGCGGGCGCGATGCCGATCGTCAACAACAGGCTCTGCGATGTCACCCCGTAAGCCATGCCAAGCGACCCGTCGACCAACTGCGCGATGAGCCCCACTATCGCCAGCAACAGAAAATTGGTCATCTATCCCATCCCTCCACTCTCCATCTTGTCTACCATTCCTACGTTGTCTACCGTTTCGATGTAAAATACGTTGCGCACAATAGAGCCCCGAAGGGGCTATGTCAAGACTCCGAACGACGAAGTTGCCCAAACTCGGTAAAAAATCTTCGAATCTCTTAAAATTTCTACGTAAATGCTCTTGACTCGCCGCCCGACCTGTTCTAGAGTCCTCTCGCTATTGTTAATAAACTTTGTAGACAAAGGTCGCAAGAGGGGAGAGAAGATGGATCGTCCTAACGTGGTGATGATCGTGGCGGACACTTTCCGCAGGGATCACCTTGGGGCTTATGGGAACCCGTACATTGGCACGCCGCACATAGACGAGTTTGCGCGTTCTTCTGTTGTGTTCGACCAGCACGTAATCTCTTCCTTTCCCACGATGCCGGCGCGGGCGGACATGTTGACGGGGACGTTTTCGTACACGCACATGGGTTGGGAGCCCTTGCCACGGCATCTGACGACGTTGCCCGACGCGCTCTCCAAAGCCGGCTACCACACGATGGGTGTTGTGGACACGCCGTTCTTTATTCGCAACGGGTTCGGGTACGACCGCGGCTTCGACGACTTCATCTGGGTCAGGGGCCAGGGCGACGACACCAGGCCGTACGAGCGGGCCGACGCGCGTTCGACGTGGCGCTCGGAGGAGGACAGGATGGTCGCGCGCACTGTCACGCAGGCCGAGCGGTGGCTGGAGCGGCACCACGACGAGCAGTTCTTCCTGTACGTGGACACGTGGGACCCGCACGAGCCGTGGGACGCGCCCGAGTACTACACCAGGAAGTACAGGGAGGGTTACGACGGGGAGCAGATCTACCCCGCCTACGGCAACTGGAAGAAGGCCGGCCTGAAAAAAGACGACGTGGACCTCGGGCACGCCACCTACTGCGGCGAGGTATCGATGGTCGATTTCTGGATCGGACGCCTCCTGCACAAGCTCGACGCGTTGGGCTTGCGCGAGAACACGATCGTGCTCTTCACCTCCGACCACGGCTTCTACTTCGGGGAGCACGACTACTTCGGCAAGGCCGAGTGGGTACACGACCCGGAGGCCGAGATCAGCGAAGACTCTTCGCTCCCCGAGTGGCTGCAGGAGTCCTGGCTGCTTACGGTCGAGCGGTCGCCGCTCTATAAGGAGCTCACCAACATTCCCCTGATAGTCCGCGGGCCCGGCCTCGAGCCGGGGCGCACGCGCGCCATGACGACAGCCCCCGACATAGCGCCGACGATCATGGACCTCGTCGGCCTGGGCGGGGTGCCTACGACCATGACCGGCGACTCCTTTGGTGGCGTGCTCGAAGGAACGAGGGAGGAGCACAGGTCGCTCGTGGTCAGTTCCTGGCCGCTGTACCTTGCCAAGGGTGAGATCATCACCGCGGTGGATTCCAAGGCGCGCAGGATCGACGACTACATGCCGCTAACCGTGACCACGCCGGAGCGGTCCCTGATCCTGGGCGGACCCGACGACGAGCCCGAGCTCTATGACCTCGCCCACGACCCGCAGGAGAGGGAGAACACGTGGGCTACGAGCAGCGAAGGCACGCTGCTCGCCGAGCAGGCCCTCTCCTTCCTCGAAGGCGTGCGTACGCCGGAAGAGTACCTGTCCCCCCGCTACGAGGCGGTAGAGAAGTGGAGGGCAGTCAGAGAGAGCGCATGATAACGGCGCGGGGAGGGCTTTAGGGCCCTCCCCGCGCTGGTCAGCATTTCGGCAGGCTTCGGGCCTTTGCAGGCCCTCGCTTGTCAGCCAGTCAGCTTCTCCTCTTCGCGCCTCGGCTGGCAGCGCACGAGGCACCACCTAGCCGGAGGTAGTGTTCTACGCTCGCGGCGACGCTGTGAGACGACTTGCTGAAGTGCTGACTAGCCCCCAAAGGCGGCGTGCTGAAATGCTGACATGCTTTAAAGGAATGCTCTAGGATACCTTCACGGCGTTGCTGTCGAGAATCGGCGCCGGGAAGGAGAACCGCCCATGAAAGAGAGCGACCGGGACTACCTCTTCGAGCAGTTCCGCGTCGACCGCGGATGCCTGGGCTACATAGTCGCCGACGACCGCTCGGCCGCGATCTTCGACCCGGAATTGGAGATGGTCGAGCCCATGCTCGATGTTATCTTCGAGCACGGCCTCAAGCCGGCCTACATAGTGGACACCCACACGCACGCCGACCACATCTCCGGCACCAGGGAACTCAAGCACAAGACAACGGCGAAGATCGTTATGCACGAGAAGGCCCCTGCGAGCTGCGTAGACATTAGGGTCGAGGACGGCGACCGCCTCCTGGTCGGCGACGTTTCGATCAAGTTCATCCACACGCCGGGACACGCCAAGGACCTGGTCTCCGTAATGCTGCCCGGCCGCATCCTTACCGCCGACTCCCTGCTTATAGGGTCCTGCGGGCGCACGGATCTCCCCAACGGCAACGCGGTCCGCCAGTACCACACGCTCTATTACACCTACCGCGCCCTCCCCGACGACCTGCTCGTCTACCCGGGACACGACTACAACGGCCGCGAGCACTCGATACTGAAGGAAGAGAAGGAGAGCAACCCCAAGATGCTCTTCGGCACGGAAGAGGAATTCGTGGAGTACATGGAAAGGGAGAACCCGGACAGACTCACGCCCGTGTATCACATGGCCGACGCCCTCAAAGCAAACATGGCCTGAGTCACCGACGGCCTTCCTTCTGCGTCGTCCGGTCGATGCTGATGGACGACCTGATAGTTGGTAGAGTGCGGCATTTGTGGGTAACGGTTCGGGAGTCGGCCTGCAGTGAGCAAGAGACCGAAGAGGACGTTTACGCGCGGGGACTTCTTGAGGGCCGCTGGCGCTGGCGCGACCCTGCTCGGCGCGGTCGGGTGCGCCGGCTTCGCCGACAGAGTACCGCGGTTGCCCGAGGAATACCTTCCAGGCGGTGGGACCGGGCCGAACGTGATACTGGTGATCATTGACACCCTGAGGAAGGACCACGTCGGCGCCTACGGCAACGACTGGATAAAGACCCCCACCCTCGATGCCCTCGCCGAGGAGAGCATGCTCTTCACCCAGGCCTACCCCGAAGCCATGCCCACCATCCCGGTGAGGCGTGCCATCCACACGGGGATGAGAACCTGGCCAACCCGACCGCCTTCCTTTGGATGGAAGCCGATCCCACCCGGGCAGACTACGGTGGCAGAGATGCTCGAGAAAGAGGGTTTCGGCACCTACCTGGTGACCGACACCTACGTACAGTTCCCCATGAACTTCGGCCGGGGCTTCGCGGCCTATAACGTGATCCGGGGCCAGGAGAGGGACCCCTACAAAGACCCCTCCACTATCTCCGAGGAGGAGATGCGACACCGTTACATCATCCTGGGGGAGGGCAAGAAAGCTCGCCAATACCTGGCCAACGTACAGGGCCGCAAGGGCGAGGAGGATTGGTTCGCCCCCAGGGTGTTCCTCGACGCCATGGATGCACTCGAGGTGGCCGCGGGGGAGAATCGGCCTTTCTTCCTGGTTGCAGACTGCTTCGACCCCCACGAGCCCTGGGACCCGCCACGGGAGTACGTAAGCCTCTACGACGAAGGCTACGAGGGTAAGGAGCCCCTGGACGACAACTACGGCACAGACGATTACCTGAGCGACCGCCAACTCCTCAGAATGAGGGCGCTCTACGCCGCCGAGGTCACAATGATGGACCGTTGGCTCGGGAAGTTTATCGAGAGGGCACGCGAGCTCGGGGTAATGGAGAAGACCCTGTTCGTGGTCGTCTCCGACCACGGCCACCTCCTCGGGGAGCACGGCTACACGGGGAAGCTCGCCTACGCCCTCTACCCCGAGCTGACAGATATAGTCCTCATGATGAGGCACCCACGGGGCGAGGGAGCCGGCAAGAGCAGCGACTTCTACGCTTCCACCCACGACGTCGCACCGACGATCCTTGGTTTCCTCGGGGTGGAGCAGGCCGATCCCATGGACGGTCAGGACCTGGCGCCCATCCTGGATGGTAAGGAGCCCGCGCAACCGAGGGACCATCTCACCCAGGGCTACAAGAACTACGTCTGCTGCAGGGACGAGCACAGGGTGATGTTCTGCCGCACCGACATGACCGACGCCCACCTCTTCGACGCCGTAAACGACGCGGAGCAGAGGAGGGACCTGGCCGAAGCCGAGCCCGAGACGGTCAAGAGGATGTACGAAGAGTACGCGCTGAAAGACGCCGCGGGACGTCTGCCGAACTTCTGAAGAGAAGGTTTCAGGCTACAGGCATCAGGTTTCAGTGCGCTCAGCCCTTCGGGCTTCGCATGCCTGTAGCCTGATGCCTGTAAGCTTGACCCGGACATGCTGCTGGGCTACAGTCTTCCGATGCTCACAAATCTAGTAGGCAAAATGAATAGGTTTAGCGGTATGCTCCTGTGACGTTGTGGCGTATCCCCACACCAGGCGTGGTAGAACCGGCGGAGTCTGGCTTACCTTGTTGAGTACGAGAGAGAGGCGCATGTGACACAGAGCAAACCTGTTGCGTTGTGGGCTGTACCCCGCTCCATATCTACTGCGTTCGAGCGGGTCTTTGTGGAGAGGGACGACTTCGAGGTACTGCACGAGCCGTTTTCGGCCTCTTACTACTATGGAGAGGATCGCCTGAGCGACCGCTTCGCGGATGCCGAGCCGAAGGCCGAGTACAGTTACGAGCGGGTGCTCGAGGACGTCTTCAGGTCACGCGAGCAGCGCGTCTTTCTCAAGGACATGGCCTACCACGCAAAGACGGTGTTGAGCCCCGAGTTCGCCTCGCGGTTCGCCAACACGTTTATAGTGAGGGACCCTAAGTACGTGTTGGTGTCGCTGTACAAGATGTGGCCCGACTTTACGTTGGAGGAGACCGGCTACGAGGATTTGTACAGGCTCTTCCGTTATGCGACGGACGCGGGTGAAGACGTTGCCGTGGTCGACGCGATGACCTTCTCGGAGAATCCGGCGGGTGTGCTTGCGGCCTACTGCGAGCACCTCGAGGTGCCTTTCACGGCCGGCTCCCTCACGTGGGAGTCACGGGATGTTCGGAGATGGGAGAGTTGGGAAGGATGGCATGCGGATGCCGAGAGCAGCACTGGAATAGAGCCGGCCGAGCGCCTTGACCCCGAACTGCCCGAGGAGCTCGAGGCCGCCTACGAGCACTGTTTGCCCTACTACTACGAGCTGGCGGCGCATGCGATCCCATCCGTGGCGCGGCGGACCGCCGTTGGACGTACGGAAGACGAGAAGGAGAAGATATTGCTAAGGACAGAGCGCGCGATAGCCCCGCACGGGGGGGAACTCGTAGACCGCGTGGTACCCGAAGAGGAGCGTAGGGAGCGGTCGATGGAGGCCGCTGAGCTACCCAGGGTGCCCTTGAGTCCGCGGGCCCTATCGGATCTGCAGATGATCTCGACCGGGGTCTTCAGCCCCCTGGAAGGATTCATGCTGCGCGACGAGTACGAGGGCGTGGTCGAAGACATGCGCCTTAAAGACGGTCTGGCCTGGAGCCTGCCCGTTACCCTCTCTGCTGACGAGGAGAAGGCGAGGGAGCTGTCGGAGACCTCGGAGATAGCACTGGTCGACGGTGCTGGGGAACCCGTGGCGACCATGGTGCTCAGGGAGCTCTACGGCTACGACAAGGAGCGCGAGGCCAGCATGGTCTACAGGACGACCGACGCGGACCATCCGGGGGTCGCGGCGGTCTACAGGCAGGGCGACGTCCTGCTCGGCGGTGAGGTAGAGCTCTTGCGCCCGCCCGATGAGGGACGTTTCCCCCGCTACTACTACACCCCGGCGCAGCTCAGGGCCTCGTTCGCCGAGAAAGGGTGGAAGCGGATCGTTGGCTTCCAGACCAGGAATCCCGTCCACCGGGCGCACGAGTACATCCAGAAGAGCGCCCTCGAGACCGTGGACGGGCTCCTCTTGAACCCGCTCGTGGGTGAGACCAAATCCGATGACATACCGGCCGACGTCAGGATGAGGTCTTACGAGGTGATCCTGGACCGGTATTATCCCGAAGACCGCACGATGCTCGCCGTCTTCCCGGCGGCGATGCGCTACGCGGGCCCTAGGGAGGCCATCTTCCACGCCATCTGCCGCAAGAACTACGGCTGCTCGCACTTCATCGTGGGCCGTGACCACGCCGGCGTCGGCAGCTACTACGGCACCTACGACGCCCAGCACATCTTCGAAGAGTTCGATCCGGAGGAACTCGGGATCACACCGCTCTTCTTCGAGCACGCCTTCTTCTGCACGGAGTGCCAGGGCATGGGCTCCTCCAAGACCTGTCCCCACGACCCCGAGTTCCACGTCTTCCTATCGGGGACGAAGGTAAGGGAGATGCTCTCTAGAGGCGAGTACCCGCCACCCGAGTTCTCCCGCCCCGAAGTCATAGATGTGCTAATGGAGGGACAGAAGACCGAGAGCAGATAACGAGGATACGGCTCCGATGGTTTTTCGCGTAGCCAGGCAAGATGATCTTGCCTGGCTACGTCTTGGTCTTTATCCCCCAGCGGACGACGGTGTGGCGCTCGAGCAGGCCGAAAGCCGCCTCTACCAGGATACCGATGAGGGCCAGGTTCAGCAGCCCTGCGAAGAGCTCGGACACCCCCAGTAGCCAGCCTGCGCCGTCCGTAAAGAAACCGGGGTTCCCGCCCAAGATGCAGGCGACGAGTCCGGCGGCGACTACGGCGCGCCAGCAGAGAGTCCACCCGGTTCTGGCTCCGGAGATCGCGTGGGGCAAAGCCGAGGGAAGGAATACGTCCGTGACCATTCCCCAACCCCGAAGGCCGAGGTTCTGCCCCACCATGACGAGCGTCGGGTCGACATCCTTCAGGCCGCACCTCAGGCTTATGGCGACGGGGCAGGTAACAGCATAGACAGCGATTAGGACCAGCGAAGCGGGTGACGTGCCCAACCAAAGGACCAGCAGCGGCAAGACGGCTATGGCGGGGATGGTATCGAGGGTCCGGGCGAGCAGCGTCAGAAGATCGTCCCCAATCCTCGTCCATGCTGCGAAGCCTGCGAGCAGGACCGCAATCGCCACCCCGATGAACATCCCCACGGCGAGCACGCCCAGGGTCTTCCACGTCGCGGCGGCGAGGTAACCGCCGATCATCCAACCCTCCACAAGGGCCCCGACCACTTCGGGTGGTCCTGGCACCGCTGGCGGGGCCAGGAGCATGACGTAGAGTTGCCAGAGGGCGAGGAGCGTTCCGAGCAACACGGCATACCTGAGGATCCTGGGTAAGCGCGACCATGAGAACTTGTAGACGTGTCCCGCGACTCTAGCTGACTTTGTGTCGTGCTTGACTTCTACCTCGTTCAAAGGCTTCGCCTTCCATGTACTTCGACGTCGAGGAGCTTGCGCAGTTGCCGCCGGCTCCAGGCGAACCTCTCCGAGTCCGGGTCCGTCACGCTGGAGACCTCGACAACGTCTATGACCCTGGACGGCGCACGGCTGAGCACTACGACGCGGTCGCCCAGGAGAAGGGCCTCCTGGAGACTGCGTGTCGCGAAGACGACCGTGAGTTGTGTACGCGAGACTATCTCGTTCAGTTCCGCGTGCAGCCGGTTGCGGGTCTGGGCATCGAGCCCGGCGAAAGGCTCATCCATAAGCAAGACGAGTGGATTCAGCGCCAGCGCCCTCGCGATGGCGACCCTCTGCTTCATGCCCCCAGAGAGTTGGTGCGGGAATCGATCTGCAGCGTGCTCCAGGCCCATCATCTCCAGGTGCCAGTCGGCCGTAGCCTCGGCCACCTCCCTGCTCTGTCCCATGAGCCGCAGGGGGAAGGCGACGTTGTCCATCACCGTGCGCCAGGGAAAGAGCTGGTCCGACGCCTGAAAGACCATGGCCCGGTCGGGTCCCGGACGCAGATCCTCCCTGCCGGCGAAGGATATAGTCCCGCCAGCGGGCCGGATGAAACCCGCTATCGCTTTGATGAGCGTGGACTTTCCACACCCGGAAGGCCCCAGGAGCATGACTTTCTCGCCGGCCCAGATCTCGAAGCTTACGTCCTCGACCGTGAGGTTTGTCTCGCCGTCCGCTTCGTACCCTATCCTTACGGAGTCCACGGTCAACAACGGGTATCGTGAATGCATCGCTGTTTTCTCGTCCGCGCGGAGCAAAGTCCCGCACCTCCCTTCTCACACGGGCATGCCGAGCCGCTCGTACTGCTCGGCGGGCGCGCCCTCATCGGAGATCATGGCCTTGGTCAGTTCCAGCATCCTTCTGCGTTCCCTTGGCTTGTCGTCCCACAGGTCGCGTTGCTGGTTTGGGTCCTCCTCGCGGTGGAAGAGGAAGTCGAGGGTTCCCAGAAGTGAAGTCAGCCCCGGCCCTACCGCCTCAGCGGGCAGGTGGTGGCGGTTCAGGCTGTCTATGAGGACCACCATAGCGTTCATCCGCTACTCCTTGAGGGCGCCGCCGGTAAGCCCGGCGACGATGTAGCGGTGGGCGAGGGCGGCGAGGATCACGAGCGGCACGGTGGCTACTGCCGAGGCGGCGGTCAGCTCGCCGAACTGGACGGAGAAGTTCTGCATGAAGTTGGCTATACCGACCGTTACCGTCTGGGCGTTGGGCGTCAGGGTGAGCGAGAGGGCCATCAGGAAGTCGTTCCAGGTGAGCACGGCGACGAGGATGGTCACCGCGGCCACCCCCGGGGCAGCGAGCGGCAACATCACCCGCCAGAAAGCCATAGCCCCGGTGCAGCCGTCCACCAGGGCGGCGTCCCTGAGGTCGTTGGGTATCGCATCGAAGTAGATAGACGACCACCTTGCCGTCCTCGACCTCCACCCTGTAGGTCTTGAGCTTGAGGTCGGGCCTTCCCGGCACGCAAGGGTCGCCGCCGGTCTCGAGGTCGAACCCATGCCAGGGACAGAGGAGCACGTTACCGTCGTCCGTGACGGCGTCCGCCGTGGCCACCCCAGCCGCCTGCGGGAACGCATAGGGATTTCCAGGAGGTCCCTTGAAACCGTCGTTGACGGCCACGCGACTCCGCCAGGGCTCATCCAGGTAAGGCACGAGATCCTTTATCGAAGTCAGCATCTCGTGGACGTCCACGTCCACAACCGACTGTCTCTCCCTCCCGTCACCAGCCATCCTCTCGCTAACCACGTCGGTCATACCGCTAACCTCCTTTGTGCAGTTTGTTGGTTATCTGACTGAACAATACGGGAGGCTACTCCGAGTCTCTGCGGAGGTCAAGTTCTTTTGGTAGCAAAGCAACGGTGTTTGCGGGCGCGGCGGCGTGTGGGCGGCGTTCATGATCGCCATTCCCTCGCACCAAACTCGCAACAACGACTTTCGACAAAAAATCTAAAGAAGCTTCGAAAATATTCGCAAGAAGTCGAAGTCCTGGGAGAGCTGGCGGCTGCGGAGGGGTTCCCGTGGTACGCGTGACGGACACGCTACTATTCGGGCACTCCAGTGGAAGGTACGAAGTCTATCGGGGAACCGGTAGGGACGTGTCGCTCCCTCCCGGTGCTATCTTACTGACGTGGCCTTGACGCCGTGGATGGAATGGGGTACTTTCTTCGCTTTGTATGCTGAAGTAATAGAGAAAGTTAACAATAGAATCAGTGTGGAGAAGGAGTCCGAACCGGGCATTGGAGCGAACGGAGCGCATGAAGGACGAAGAGGGTGATCAAGCGTTTCTTCTCCAGGGAGAGCACCTACCTTCCGTTCATCCTCAAGGCTCAGCTGGCGTTTCTGGCGGGGTTGGCGATAGGGGCCTTCGTACTACCGCTCTCCGGTCCGGAGAGGTGGACCGTGGTCGTGATCGCTGGTGTGTTGGCGGGGTTGACTTGGGCTATCCTGGACCACTTGAGGCAGAGATGAACCCGGTGGCCGCGCCGCGTCGAAAGCTCCGTACATTCTTCGCCCGTGCCGTTCGCAGGGTTGGGAGGGTCACGTGACGCGAAGCGCGATCAGGGGCACACCGGTCTGCGGAAAGGCCATCCTGAAGTCTCTGCCTCCCGAGGCGCTCATCGATCTCCGGAGGGGCGAGAAGGAGGCCGGGGACCCTACGGGCGACCTCGCCCTCAACGCGGAGATGCGGTGGGAAGCGATGTCAAATTCCGGCTACCTCACACCCATCGACCGCTTCTTCGTGCGCAACCACGCGCCGACCCCGCGCGTTGACCCCGCAACCTGGCGGCTCCGCGTGGAGGGTCCTGGCGTGGAGCGTACGCTGGAGCTGGGTTATGAAGATCTGGGCCGGCTACCTGGCGTCTCGGTGGTGCGGGCGCTGGAGTGCGCGGGCAACGGGCGTGTCTTCTTCGCGGAGCAGCAGGGCAAGGAGGCCCCCGGGACACCGTGGAGGTTGGGGGCGATCGGGGTCGCCGAGTGGGCCGGGGTGCGGCTGCGCGAGGTCCTGGAGCGGGCCTGCCTCAAAGAGAAGGCCAGGTGGGTGATGGTAGAGGGTCTCGACGCGGTCAGGATGCGCCGTCCGCTGCCGCTGTGGAAGGCCCTCGAAGAGGATACGATCCTGGCCACCGGCATGAACGGGCAGCCCTTGCCGCCGGATCACGGCTTTCCGGCGCGCACGATAGTTCCCGGCTGGGCCGCGGTGGCGAGCGTGAAGTGGGTCGGGCGCCTCGTGGTGTCCGAAGGCCCACTCTACTCGCCATGGAACACGGCCAAATATGTCATGACCGGTGGCAGATGGGGTTCCCGGCGCGAACCCATTGGCGCGCAGGTGCCGAAAAGCGCCATCGAGTTGCCGTGGCCGGCCACGCTACGGCGCGGGAAGCAGACCATCACCGGGCGCTCGTGGTCGGGTGGCGCCGCGATAGCGAGGGTCGAGTATGCTTTGGACGGCGACCCGCAGTGGCGACCGACGCAGCTCGTGGGGCCGAACCTTCCCGGAGCGTGGACGTGTTGGCGCTTCGCCTGGAACGCGCGGCCTGGAACACACGAGCTGAGGATCCGGGCTACGGACGTCCTGGGCAACGTTCAGCACGAAGCGACGCCGTGGAACGCCCTGGGCTACCTGTATGGCGGCGTCGTGGGACACCCGGTGGAGGTGTTTTGATCAGAAGCCGTGGGCGCCGCAGCGTAAGGTTACGGCAGGCAGAACGAGCCAGGCGAGCACGATACAAGCAAAGAAGACTTCTCGGCACCCACGAACGAGGACACTACTTTGGCCAGCAAGGCCAAGCTCAGGCCGTGCGCGCCTACGGTTCTCACCACCGAACGCCGGCTCTTTGTGGCGTATCTTGGGTGGTCAAACCCCCTCGGAAGACCTATCTTGCGCCGTGTCCAGGCTCTCGGCATCCAGTGTATGGCCAAGGGCAGGTCCATCACGTGCCTCGCCCCGCAGGTCGTACCAGGTATCCAAGCCCTGACTGCCAGCCCTGTCCCAAAGCTCGTACCAGAGATCCAGGTCCCACTTCATCTCCCCAGCCTCCACTCTATTCGTCTATTGTCTACCTTATAAGTAGGCAATATGGTATACAACCGCCTTGACGGTGTCAAGCGCCGGGGTTCGTTCTCGCGCTTACCCGGTCGGGAAGTACGAGTGTGTTCGGCATCCGGGCGTGTTGATCCATAAAGGGTTTCGTGTATTCTTTACCATCGTAATAGACAAGATGGGTTTAGTTGACGATATCGAGGTACGTGGGAGGAAGGTTCATGGGTGATGGATCCTGGTCCGCTGGGACGGTGCTGTCGTATTTGATCTGTGCGACGCCACGCAGTGGGAGCACGTTGCTTTGCGCGGCGCTCGACGACACGGGTATAGCGGGCCATCCTGAGGAGCACTTCGAGGTCTTGCTCGAGACTGGGCAGCCCAGGCAACCACGCGACTACTTCCAGCGCTCCAATGATCCCGAAGTGTGGGCGCTGCTGGACGATCGGGAGTTCGGGGATGTTCTCGGCGAGTACGGAGGCAGATACTCCGAGCATCCGGCGCGAAGGGACCCCCTTTGGCGTCCGCCCGACTTCGAGAGGCTGGTGGACGAGGCGCTGAGGAAGGGCACGACCGATAACGGCGTGCTAGGGACCAAGATCATGTGGGCCTATTTCCGGGACTTCGTCCGCCTGGCGCGTCGGGCGACCGCGCCCGATGTGCTCCCCTGCGAGGTGCCCGCCTCCGTTTTGCCCAACCTTCGACGGTTTGTCTGGATGCGTCGTAGGGACACGACCCGTCAAGCCGTCTCGTTGTGGAAGGCGCTGCAGACCCAGCAGTGGCGCAAGGACTCCGACGAGGACGTCGGCGGACAAGGCCTGCGTTTCAGCTTTGCCGCCGTTGACCACTTGAAGTTGCGCATCGACGAGCACAACGCCGCCTGGCAGGACTTCTTCGAGGGGTGTGGCGTGGAGCCCATGGAGGTGGTCTACGAGGAGCTCGTCGAGGATTACCGGGGGACGGTACTATGGCTTCTCGATGGTATCGGGATCTCCGTTCCGGAGAATTTCGCCGTCGCAGAGCCTAAAATGAGGCGTCAGGCTGACGAGCTCTCCGAGGAGTGGGTCCGCCTGTACGACGAGCGCGCTGTCGCGAAAACCGTGCAGAAAGGATAAAGTTGCCGGATCTTCCGAACATCCTCTACATACACTCTCACGACACCGGGCGGTGGGTCAGGCCCTACGGCTTCTCCGTAAGGACGCCCAACATCCAGCGGCTCGCCGAGGAGGGCGTGCTCTTCCGCAAGGCGTTCTGCGCCGCCCCAACGTGTTCGGGGAGCCGGGCCTGTCTGCTCACGGGGCAGTACGCCCACTCCAACGGGATGGTCGGTCTAGCCCACCGCGGGTTTTCGCTCAAGGATTACAGGCACCACATCGTCCACACGCTGCGAGATCTCGGGTATTGGTCGGCGCTAATAGGCGAGCAGCACATCTCCAAGAAGCCCGACATCATCGGTTACGACGAGGTGGTCAAGATCAGCACCAGCCACACCGACGATGTAGTGCCCGTGACGCTCGACCTGCTGGAACGCGCCAGCGACAGGCCCTTCTTCCTCTCCGTCGGGTTCTTCGAGACCCACCGCGAATGGTTCCGTCCGAGTTCGCCGAAGAAGGCCAACTACGTCATCCCCCCGCCCAATCTGCCGGACGCGCCAGAGACGCGCCTGGACATGGCCGCCTTCCAGGAGAGCGCCCGCTCGCTCGACAGGGGCATAGGGGCCGTTCTCGACGCCCTCGACGCCGAAGGGCTGGCCGAGGACACGCTCGTCATCTGCACGACCGACCACGGCCTTGCCTTCCCCGGCGCGAAGGCCACTCTTTATGACAGGGGTCTCGGCGTAATGCTCATCTTGCGCGGGCCAGGCGGTTTCACGGGCGGAAAGGCGAGCGACGCCCTCGTCTCCCACATAGATCTCTTCCCGACCGTCTGTGAACTCGCCGGTGTCGAAAGGCCTGAGTGGCTGCAAGGCGAGTCGCTCCTCCCGCTCGCGAACGGGGAGGCCGAGGAGGTCAGGGAATCTATCTTCGCCGAGAAGACCTACCACGTCGCCTACGAGCCCGAACGGTGCGTCCGCACCCACCGCTGGAAGTACATCCGGCGCTTCGGAGAGCGCACCAGGCCCGTCCTGCCCAACACCGACGACGGTCCGAGCAAGGAGTTGCTGCTCTCTTACGGATGGGGAGAGCGCGAGATTCCTGCAGAGCAACTCTACGACCTGGTCCTGGATCCCAACGAGGTAAACAACCTCGCCGAAGATCCCGCCCACGCGGAGACGCTTGAGGAGTTGCGTGAAAGACTAGATGCCTGGATGGTCGAGACGAAAGACCCTCTCCTCGACGGGGACGTGCCTGCTCCAGAGGGCGCCGAGCTCAACGACCCCGATGGGCTCTCCCCCAACGATCCCACGATCATCGTGTGAGCAGGGCCCTGAGGGAAATGTAAACTACGGCTAGAGACAGTCGGAACATCGAAAGGAACGTATATGAACGAAAATCGCGGATTCACGTTGTGGTTCACCGGTCTATCCGGGTCGGGCAAGACGACCATATCCGAGATAGTCGAGCACGAGCTGCGCGAGAGGGAGCGGCACGTGGAGGTCCTGGACGGGGATATCGTGAGGACCAACCTGTCCAAAGGCCTCACTTTCTCCAGGGATGATCGCAACATCAACGTGCTCAGGATCGGCTTTGTGGCGAACCTGCTCACGCGCAACGGGGTGGGTGTGATCGTCAGCGCCATCTCGCCGTACAAGGAGGCGAGGGACCAGGTGCGGCGCAGGATCGTAGACTTCGTCGAGGTCTTCGTCGATGCTCCTCTGGAGGTGTGCGCGGAGAGGGACGTCAAGGGCCTCTACAAGAAGGCTTTCGCCGGGGAGATAGAGCAGTTCACCGGCGTCTCGGACCCTTACGAGCCGCCCAACGCCCCTGACCTCATCCTCAAGACCGATGAAGAGTCTCCGGATGAGAGCGCCCGCAGGGTCATAGAGAAGCTCGAGTTCTTCGGGTACCTCTGGCCCAGGGAGGCGGAGGAGACGGAGTACAACTGGAGCTCTCGCTGATAGCGGCATGGGGGAGGCATGGGGCCTCCCCATGCCGCGCTGGTCAGCATTTCAGCTCTTTGGGGATGCAGGACCGATTCTCGTGAATACTGCTTTGCGAGGATTGGGTTAAGGTGGGGTCTCTGCGAAACAAGATTGCTGTGGTGACCGGGGCGTCGAGCGGTATCGGCGCCGCTGTGGCCGGGGCGCTGAACGCGGAGGGGGCACGCGTGGCGCTCGCCGCCCGTGGTAAAGAGGCGCTTCTGGAGATCCAGGCTGGACTCGACGGCGGTAACGGCCGGAAGTGCATAGTCTGTCCGACAGATGTTACGGACCGCGGGCAGGTGCGGTCGCTCGTGGCGCGCGTCGAGGAGGAGCTTGGCCCCGTGGAGATCCTCGTCAACTGCGCCGGGGTCATGTACTACACCCTGATGAAGAACCGGCGCGAGGAGGAGTGGGAGCGGACCACCGAGGTCAACTGCAAAGGCGCGCTCAACTGCATAGGCGCGGTGTTGTCTGGGATGCTGGAGAGAGGACGGGGGCACATCGTCATGATCTCTTCGGACGCCGGAAGGAAGGTCTTTCCCGGTCTTGCGGTCTACTCGGCGAGCAAGTTCTTCGTGGAGGCGCTGTCTCAGGGCTTGAGACTGGAGACCGCCGGCACGGGATTGAAGGTTACGACGATCCAACCGGGCAACGTGGCGACGGACCTTATCGAGATGAGCGGGGATGAGGAGGCGCTCGAGGAGTACGGACAGCCCGGCGAGAGCAGGGTGCTAGATCCCGAGGACGTGGCCGCGTCGGTGGTGCACACACTAATGCAGCCAGAGCACGTCGCTGTAAACGAGATCCTGGTCGAGCCCCGCGATGAACCGGTTTGAGGCAAGCTCTTACGAAAGGACGGCGAGTTGAAGATCTTCCCCACGCACATATTACTGGCAACCGACGGTTCTCCGCACGCGGATGTGGCGGCTGAGGTAGCGATAGACCTAGCCCAGAGCACAGGCTCGCGACTGCACGTCGTTGCGGTCGCGCGCACGTTTCCCGGCGCCGTCTACGACGAATATGCCGAGGCGCGACGCGACGATCTCAGGAAGGAGGCCCAGGAGATACTCGACCGACAGGTCGGCAAGATCGAAGACGCCGGCGGCACCGTGGCGGTCGCCCACCTGAAGATGGATGAGGATAGGGATGAGGCGATAGTACACCTTGCCGAGGACATCGACGCCGGCATGATAGTGATCGGCAGCCGCGGGTTCGGCGGGATGAGACGTGCCCTCATGGGTAACGTCGCCGACTCGGTGGTCCGCCACGCCCACTGCCCCGTCCTGGTGGTGCGCCCGACCGGGGGTACCAGCAGGCCGTTCTAGCACGCCGCCCGGCTTCGCCGGGCGGCTAGTCAGCATTTCAGCACGCTCAGGCTTCGCCTTCGCTTGTCAGCATTTCAGCTTCTTTATTGTTCGGGTGGCGTGGTTCGGAGCTGGTGGCGTGTGGTGAAGAAGGAGCGGTATGAGAGCGTTCCGAGGCACCAACGCGTCGACGCCGGCCAGGATCTCGGCGCCGCCCGCCCCGTACCGGAGCCCGCGGACCTCTAGCTTGGACCGGTCCAAGCTAGAGGGTCTCACGCCTCAGGTAGGTGTAGAGGCCGTCGTAGAGTGTGTCGGTGTGTTCCACGAGCGTATGGTCGTCGGGCAGAGCGAGTTGCAGGCCGCGCACGATGGCGTCCAACCCCTCGGACTCGGGCCTCCCGTACTTCTCGTCCATGAGGTCGGCGTCGTGGACGATCTCGGCTATCTCGCGGAGCACCCGGTCCTCCAGCTCGTACTCCTTCAGGAAAGTCTCGAAGGAGCAGTCCTCCCCTCGGTGGGAGAGCCTGGCCCCGACCACGTCGAAGAGCTCGGCCCCCTCAAGGGCTTCCGCGGGATCGCCGAAGAAGGAGAAGTCGGCCTCCGGGTCCAAAAAGCGCCTTATCAGCCAGATGCAGGCGGTGCGGTCCACGTGGCAGCCCCGGCGAGTGGCCCACAGCATCAGCGCTTACCCTCGCCGCCGAGGGCCGCGGCCGACCCTTCGCTGGCCCTCGCTGCTTCGCGGGCTGCCTTGAGCGCCTCCGCCGCCTCGCTTCTGAGCGGGGAGCGGAAGTAGTCGCGGCGCCTCTCGGCGCGGAACCGGCGCTCCAGCTTGCCGAGCTGTTCCAACACGCCACCGCCGCCCATCCGGACCTTGCGCCGCAGGCGAGCTGCTTCGGCGATGATGGACCGGTAGGCCTCTTCCCGCGAGTGACGGAAGTCCTCCACCAGTCCGGCTTCCTCGGCCACCGTGCCCGGCCGGGCTTCCCACAGGGTCGCATCGCCCCCCGCCTCCCTCACCCTGAGCTGCAGCCACTCCAGCTGCTCTCGGGTGACGGCGTCCTCGGGCAGGACCGCCACCCCGTCCTGGAGGTAGAGGGCGCCAAGGTCCCTGAGCTTGCGCCACACGGCCACGCGGTGGCGCGAGGGCTCCCTCGGGAGGTGGTAGACGAGCAGTACCCAGCGCGTTCTCTCCAAGGGCGTCAGCCTACCCTGCTCCTCGTACTCTGGCCACTCCTACAGCAGGGTCCATACCATCCCCAGTACCGCCCCCGCGGGCACCATCAAGTATATGGGCACCTTGTACCTCTGGAGCACCACGAACGAGACGAGCGCAACCACCAACGCGAAGAGATCGATGCCGGCAAGGGAGACGCCCTCAGGGAACAGTACCTGCGTGGCGAAGTAGACGGCCAGGTTGGCGATAACCCCGACGACCGCAGCCGTTACCCCTATTAGGATCGCTCTTAGGCGGCGATCGTTGGCCAGAAGCTCTATGTAGGGGGCGAGGAAGAAGATGAACAAGAAGCACGGCAAGAACGTCGCGTAGGTCGTGATCAGGGCCCCGAGCGTCCCGTAGAGCAGGGGCGAGAAAGAGCCGGGGTCGTTCCAGGCGCCGATAAACCCGACGTACTGGGTGACCATGATCAAAGGCCCCGGCGTGGACTCGGCCAACCCTAGCCCCTGCACCATCTGGTCGGCCGTCAGCCACCCGTAGTAGTTGACCGCCACGTCCGAGACGTAGCTAAGGACCGAGTAGGCCCCGCCGAACGTCAGGAAGGCCGCCCCCGTGAAGAACAGCGCCTCCTTGATGAGCACGTCATCCCCGCCCCTCCACAGGTAGAGCGCCCCCAACGGAATAGCCCAGAGCAGAACGAAGATTCCAAGCAGCCTCAGGTTGCGTAGCAATGTAGGCCGGTCGTTCGAAGCCGTCTGATCGATGGCAGACTGCGCTTCCTCCGAGGGGCCTTCTCCCCCTCCCAGGAAGGCCTCCCCGGCGAAGCCCGTGCGGCTCAAGACGAGCCCGGCCACGGCGGCAGCCAGGACGACCAGGGGGAAGGGTACGGAAAGGAAGTAGAGGGCGACGAAGGCCAGCACCGCGAAGCCGACGAGCACCCTGTGGTTGATGGTGCGCTTGCCGATCCTGAGGACAGCCTCGACAACGATGGCTATAACCACAGGCTGTATCCCGTATAGCAGCCCCGTGATCGCCGGTACGTCCGAGTGGGCCACGGCCAGATAAGAGAGCAGCCACAGCACGAAGATCGAGGGGATCACGAAGAACGAGCCGGCCACGATCCCACCCAGCGTTCCGTGCAAACGCCACCCGATGTAGGTCGCCACCTGCTGGGCCTCCGGACCAGGAAGGAGCATGCAAAAGTTGAGCGTCCTCAAGTACTGGCCCTCAGAGACCCACCGTTTCCTCTCGACCAGCTCGCGGTGCATTATCGCGATCTGGCCCGCAGGCCCCCCGAAGTTGATGAACCCGAGCTTCACCCAGAACCAGAAAGCCTCCCAGAACTCGACCGGCTTGGTTTCGGGTACCCCTCTTGCTACCTTCTCGTTCTCCAAACCATCTCCACTTTTTTAGTGAACAACCTAGAGTAGAGTAACCACGGTTACATCGGAAGTCAAGATGGAGACCGACGATTCTAGCGTTTCTTGGCGTAGGTCGCCGGGGTGCCAGTACGCCCCTAGCGGGGCGACGGATGTTGCCGAAGATAAGAGCTCCAGCATCGGTTGGAGGTCAGCCTCGCCACCATAAGCCCGCGACCTCACGGTGAGTCCCGGTAGATATCCGAGGCATCACAGAGCCAGCCACTGCCACGAGCCCCGTCGCAGCAGTGGATTCCCGCTTCCGCGGGAATGACGCAGGGAGAAGCTGTGAAGCGCCCGCCCCCCGAACACCATCCTGTCCGAACGAGTCCGGAATGAGCCCGTCTACCCTCCCCCGCAAAGCGTTAACGAAGAAGCGAAGCGCTCACCGGCTCACGCCCACCCAGCAAAATGCTGACAAGCCTGCGAAGCAGGCGAGCTGACAAGCGAAGGCGCTAGCCTGAGCGTGTTGACAAGGCGCGAAGCGCCGTGCTGAGATGCTAGTGGTGCACCCAGGCTTCGGGGTCACTGGTGAGCTTCGTGATCGAGGAGGGGAGCTTTCCGTTGACGATATCGGCGAGGGTTACGGACTCGAGTACGGCGCGCAGGTTGGCGCGCACGGCTATCCAGACCTCCTGCAGGTTCTCGGCCGCGCCCTTGTACTCGACGGCTTCTGGCCACTCGCCCCTGACGTTCGCGAGGGGTCCTTCGACGGCTCGGATGATGGCGGCTAGTGTGATCTCCTCCGCCGGCAACGCGAGCCAGTAGCCGCCGGAGGCGCCACGCCTGGTACGGACTATGCCTGAGCGTTTGAGGTCGTGGAGTATGTTCTCCATGAACTTCTTGGGGATGCCCTGGGTCTCCGAGATCCAATCCCCCTTTATGGGGCCAGCGTCCTCGGTCGCAGCAAGCGCCAGCTCGGAGGCCGCCCTTAGAGCGTAGTCGGTCTTGGCCGAGACCTGCAAGCTACCTCACTCTCCCCGGAGGGCCATACCCACCGGTCTCAACCTTCATCGTCGCTCCTTCTCTCACCCTGGTTAGGCACGTAGACGAACCAGTAAGACCCAATGAGTATCCCCAGGAAGAACACCAGCGCCCCGGCGAACTGCAGGTACTCGGTCGCCATTCAACCTCCTCTTCGTTCCGAACCCGTCAGAAGCTCCGCCACACAATTCTACGATAGCAGCGCCGGCTTCGCCGCCAGGCACCGTTTCGAGTTCATGATACCTCCCGCGGAGACCGAGTTATTGTTCCCTGGCAGGCCTTTGTGCTGGCCGCGCCAGGTACTGGACGTAGCCGCGCGGGTTGCGTTCTGCCTCTTCGCCCAGCTCCCTGGCCCGCCACTCGGCCTGCTCCAGCGTCGCGTAGCGGGCCACCACTATCTTCCCGAAGAGCGTCACCGCCACCACCTCGAAGCGTTCCTCTTCCACCCGGCTCCAGTCTTGACCCCCTTTCATTCTGCCTGCTAAGATCGCCCCTGGCAATGCTTTTCGGGAGTGGGAGTATAGCGTTCGGGCCGTACGCGTGACGGACCCGACTTATAGAGGAGACGAGATGCTAGAAGGACTTGTCCAGGACTTCCAACTTACCCTTCCCTACTTTCTACGCCGGGCCGAGCAACTCTACGGGCACCGTGAGATCGTCACCCGCCGTCCCGACAAGTCTTTCCACAGACACACCTACGCCGACTTCGTCTCTCGCTCCAAGAAGCTCGCTGTGGCCCTGGGAAACCTTGGCCTGCAGCCGGGGGACAGGGTGGGCACGCTCGGCTGGAACACCTACCAGCACCTCGAAGCGTACTTCGGCGTACCTTCGTCGGGACTCGTGTTGCACACCCTCAATCCCAGGCTACACGAGGACGACCTGGCCTACATCGCGGGCCACGCCGATGACAGGGTCATGCTCGTCGATGAGGCCCTGGTGCCCGTCTTCGAGAAGTTCAGGGCGCACACGAACGTCGAGCATGCCGTGGTCGTGACGGAGGGCGGGGATGTGCCTGACGGTATGGTCTCCTACGAGGATTTGGTCGGGGGCTCCGACGAGGCCGACTTCGAGTACCCCGACTTCGACGAGAACCAGGCGGCTGCGATGTGCTACACCTCGGGGACGACGGGACGGCCCAAGGGGGCCCTCTACTCCCACCGCTCGACGGTCCTCCACTCCATGATGGTGGCGATGGGCAACACGTTCGCGCTCTCTGAGGCCGACTGTGTGTTGCCCGTGGTCCCCATGTTCCACGTCAACGCCTGGGGATTGCCTTTCGCCTCCGTCCTCGTCGGGGCCAAGCTTATGATGCCTGGCCCGAACCTGGACCCGGCAAGCCTTCTAGAGGACCTGGAGCAAGAAGAGGTGACGCTTACCGCGGGCGTC
The DNA here is from genome assembly GCA_963849745.1 of uncultured Rubrobacteraceae bacterium. Classification (GTDB taxonomy): domain Bacteria; phylum Actinomycetota; class Rubrobacteria; order Rubrobacterales; family Rubrobacteraceae; genus Rubrobacter_D. The sequence goes on from CAWKIM010000003.1 coordinate 365,319, forward strand.
CCAACCGTCTTCCTCGCTGTCTTGCAGGCCCTGGAAGCGGAGCCGGAGAAGTACGACCTGTCGAAGCTGCGAGCGATGGTCATCGGGGGGTCTGCGGTGCCCAAGGGCGTCATAAGAGACTACAAGGAGCGGCATGGGATCGGGGTCGTCCACGCCTGGGGTATGACGGAGATGAGCCCCATCGGGACCGTGGCCAACCTGACGACCGAGATGAAGAAGCTCCCCGAAGAAGAGCAGCTGGAGTACGAAGCCAAGCAGGGCTACCCCGTGCCTTTCGTGGAGATACGCGCCCGCGGCGACGAGGGCTTTGTGCCGTGGGACGGGGAGACCATGGGCGAGCTGGAAGTCCGCGGTCCCTGGGTCGCGAGTTCTTACTACGAGGCGCCGGAGGGCGATGATAAGTTTACGGACGACGGTTGGTTCAAGACGGGTGACGTCGTCGCCATAGACCGTTTCGGGTTTATCAAGATCACCGACCGCAGCAAAGACCTCATAAAGAGCGGGGGGGAGTGGATCTCCTCGGTCGAGCTGGAGAACGCGCTTATGGCCCACCCTGCCGTCTCCCAGGCCTGCGTAATCGCCATCCCCCACGAGAAGTGGGACGAGAGGCCCCTGGCCGCCATCGTCCTCGTGGAGGGCGAGAGCGCGACGGAGGACGAGTTGCACTCCCACCTCGAAGAGGACTTCGCAAGGTTCTGGTTGCCAGATGCCTACGAGTTCGTGGAGGCCATCCCGATGACAGCGACGGGCAAGTTCCAGAAGTTGAAGCTGCGCGAGCAATTCGAAGGCTACACGTCCCCCAAGAGCTAGCATGAAGCTCATAGGGGCCGGCTTCGGCCGAACCGGCACGATGTCGCTGAAGGTCGCGCTCGAGACCCTGGGTTTCGACCCTTGCTACCACATGACCGAGGTCTTCGCGCACCCGGATCATGCGGGGTTCTGGATCTCCGCCTGGCGAAGAGAACCCGCAGACTGGGATGGGGTCCTCGGAGGGTATGAGGCGGCCGTGGACTGGCCGGCGTGCACTTTCTACGAGGAGCTCATGGAGCGCAACCCAGACGCGAAGGTGATCCTGAGCGTCCGCGACCCCGAGCGCTGGTACGAGAGCGTAAGGAACACCATCTACGAGTTGAGCGTGGTCATCCCCCGCCACCCCATCTACCGCATCGGCTACAAGCTCGTCAGCTTCTTCGTTTTTCGCGGGCCGGGAATCGTCGACCTGGCGGGCGAGATCATCTGGCGGGGAACCTTCGACGGCCGCTTCGAGGATAAGACCTATGCCATTGGGGTCTTCGAGCGCCACAGCGCGGAGGTCCAGCGGCGCGTTCCCGAGGATAGGCTGCTCGTCTACGACGTAAAGGCAGGCTGGGAACCCCTTTGCGAGTTCCTCGGGGTCGAAGTACCAGACGAACCATTTCCCCGCACGAACGACACGGCGGAGATGCGACGCCGTATAAGAGGAGTGAAGGCGCTCTCCTTCGTCGCGCCGGTTGCGCTCCTCGTCTTGCTGTTTGCTTTGCTCATCCTGATCGCCAGGGGCACCGGACGCTCTCCTCTCAGCTCCCGGCCTGCGCGGAGGCTGCGAAGCTAGGCGCGGGACGTTCGACGATGGGCCAGTGCAGGCCGGCGGCCACGATGGCGAGGGCGATGCCGGCCCACCAGATCGGCATGAAAGAGCCGGTCTGCTCGAAGGCAACTCCGCCTAGCCACACCCCGAGGAACGCACCGACCTGGTGGCTGAGGAAGACGATCCCGAAGAGCGTACCAAGGTGCCTCGTCCCGAACATCACGGCGACGAGTCCTGAAGTAAGCGGCACCGTCGAGAGCCACAGAACCCCGATCGCGGCCGCGAAGACGAGCACCACCGCCGGGGTCGGAGGCAGTGAGATGAAAACCGCTATGACGACGGCCCTGGCGAGGTAGATCCCGGCGAGCAGGCGCCGCTTGCTGTGGCGTGCGCCAAGGACTCCCGAGCCGTATGACCCTACGATGTTGAACAGCCCGATAAGCGCCAGGGCCCACGCCGCAACCGCGGGGCCCGCGGCTTGCATACCCCCGTGCGAGTGTCCCGCGACGGAGGTGATGTGCGCCGGCAGGTGTGTGGTAATGAACGCCACGTGGAACCCACACACGAAGAATCCCGCAACGAGTAGCAGGTAGCTGCCATGCCCAAAAGCCTGCCGAACCGCGTCGCGGGCGGGTAAAGCGGGCTCGTCCATGGCCTGCCGGCCTTCTCCGCCACCCTTGAGGGCCACGGCGAGAGCGGGAACGACCACCATGCAACCGGCGAGCAGCAGGAGTGCGGCCTGCCAACCGTAGTCCGTGAGGAACGCCTGCCCGAGCGGGGCGAACAAGAATTGTCCGAGCGAACCTGCAGCGGTCGCGAGACCCATGGCCTGCGAACTCCTGTCAGCGGGGACAAGCCGCCCCAGAGCGGCGATGACGATGGTAAAGGAGGCGCCGGAGAGTCCGAGGCCAACGAGTACACCGGCCGTGAGGTTGAAGGCTAGCGGCGTCGGGCTTACGGCCATGAGAGCTACGCCTGCGGCGTAGACAACGCCACCGGCGGCGAGGATGCGGGCCGAACCGTAGCGGTCAGCTATGGCTCCCGCGAACGGTTGTCCCAGGCCCCAGACGATGTTCTGTATCGCTATGGCGAGGGCGAATACCTCCGGCGACCAGCCGCGTCCCTCGCTAATCGGCGTGGCAAACAGGCCGAAGCTCGTCCTCAAACCGTACGTGATGAGGGCGATCAAACACCCGCACCCCACGACGAACGCAGTAGACCTCCACCATCCCGACTTCCCGGCTACCAAACTCCTGCCTCCTCGTTGAAAAAGCTAGTCAGCATTTCAGCTTGTCAGCGCTTTGTTCTCGCTCATAGCCGAGTTCGCGTTTTGCGGTTGGCCGATGATCTTGCACGTCACTCCGATCTCATGTTCGCCACTATAAACGTTTCGGAATGATCAGTCGCATACAAGGGGATGTATGCTGCACCATATCTGAGACCCTGATCCGGGGCTCGGGTAGACTCCCCTGGAGTCTATGTCCGACTATGGAAGGGAAGGTCGTTTTGGACGGAACACCAGGGGTACTGATCCAGCGCGACGTCCCCGCGAAGATGCGCGACGGCGCGACCCTGATGTCCAACGTCTACATGCCCGCCGACGACGGAGCAGGGTAACACGAACCGTAGTAGAAAGGTAGAGGGATGAACGTCTCGAAAGCGGTTTTGATCACCGGCTGTTCCTCGGGCATAGGATGGGCCACCGCCGAGCGCCTGGTGGACGTGGGCTGGAGAGTCTACGCCACGGCCCGCAACGTCGAGAAGGTAGCCCCGCTCGAACAGCGTGGTTGCGAGCTCCTACCCCTCGACGTAACCGACGAGGAATCTATGATCTCGGCGGTCGATGAGGTCGAACGGCGGGAGGGGGCCGTCGGGGTGCTCGTCAACAACGCCGGTTACAGCCAGTCTGGGGCCGTGGAGGCCGTGCCGATGGAGAAGATCAGGCGGCAGTTCGAGACGAACGTCTTCGGGCTGGCGCGGATGTGCCAGCTCGTGTTGCCGGGGATGCGGCGGCAGGGGTACGGCAGGATCGTCAACGTCTCTTCCATGGGCGGAAAGCTGACGTTCCCCGGCGCCGGCTACTACCACGCGACCAAACACGCCGTCGAGGCGCTGAGCGACGCCCTGCGCTTCGAAGTCCAAGGCTTCGGCGTCGAGGTCTCCGTCATAGAGCCAGGACTCATCAGGACCGGCTTCGCAGAGATCGCCGTCGGCTCGATGGACGGCTCAGACGCAGAGGACCCGTACGCAGGCTTCGATGAAGCCGTCGCCAGGGCAACGGCGGAGAACTACGAGCGGGGACCCATCTCCAGGCTGGGCGGCGGACCAGAGGCGGTCGCCGAGGCTATAGAGCGGGCGATCTCGGCCCGCAGCCCCAAGAGCCGCTACGCCGTCACGCCTTCGGCACATCTGTTTATGCGGCTCAAGCATCTCCTGCCTGACGGTGTTTGGGATGCGGTCCTGAAAACGACATATCCTCAACCTGGGAGGTAGAAGATGCGCATAGAGGAGAACACGTTTCTCGTAGCCGGCGGTGGCTCCGGTCTGGGGGAAGCTACAGCCCGCATGCTCGTCGCTTCGGGAGCCCGCGTCGTGGTCGCCGACCTCAAGGGCGAAGCTCCTGAAGGCGGCCGCTTTGTCGAGACCGACGTTACGGACGAGAGCAGCGTGCGGGCGGCCGTGAACGCTGCTCTGGAGGTGGGAGGGCTACGCGGCGCCGTAAACTGCGCCGGGGTCGCCAGCGCGGAGAAGGTCCTCGGAAGAGAGGGTCCGCACTCGCTGGATTCGTTCACGAAGGTCGTGCAGATCAACCTCATCGGCACCTTCAACATCATCAGGCTCGCCGCCGAGGCCATGGTCAGCAGTGGTCCGTCAGAGAGCGGAGAGCGCGGCGTCATCGTCAACACGGCCAGCGTGGCCGCTTTCGACGGCCAGATCGGGCAGGTGGCATACGCCGCATCCAAAGGCGGCGTCGTCGCCCTGACCCTCCCCGTCGCGCGCGAGCTTGCCGGCAGTGGCATCCGCGTCATGACCATCGCGCCCGGTATCTTCGACACCCCGATGATGGCCGGTTTGCCGGAAGCGGCCCGCGACTCGTTGGGCAAACAGGTTCCTTTCCCTTCTCGCCTCGGGAAGCCCGAGGAGTACGCGGATCTCGTGAAACACATCATCGAGAACGAGATGCTGAACGGCGAGGTCATCAGGCTCGACGGGTCGATTCGGATGGCGCCGAAGTAGTCGCTGCGCTCTACTTCCCATGGACCTTTCGAACCACGTCGAGGGCCGTCGAGTAGGCGTTCAGCGGACGGTTGTCGTCCATGGGCACGACAGTCACGTCGGAGCCACGCCCGGCGACCACGGCGAAGGCCGGATCGTTGGTGTCCATCACCACGATGGTGGGGACGCCGGCGGCGATCGCGACCCCCGCGAAACCGTGGTCGGCGACCACCAGGTCGACCGATCCTGCCTGCCGCAGTACATCCCTCATAGGTTGCGGATCATGGGTGTGGAACAGGCTGGCCCCGTCGCCCAGAGTGGCTACCGACTCCGCCCAGTCCAGGGATACTCCGCGCTCGTAGCGTCCGCGCGTCTCTGCGGTGAGGACCTCTCCGCCCAGCTCTTTTGCCCACCCGGAGAGCCCGAGGTAGTAGAGGATCATGGCTCCAGGATGCCCGGTGGCGAAGATCAAGCGTCCCCCCGAGCCGGCGACGTCCTCTATCCGCTCTCCCGTTTCGACGAGCCCGGCGGCCGTGCGTGCCGGATCTATACACCCCCGTCCCGGATTCTCCTCTCTGTCTGGCGGGTTGCCGATCTGGAAGGCAACGGCGTCATAGGCCTCCTCGAAACCCACATCCCACAGCAAGTCCTCCATCCCGAACGTGTTTGACACGTCGTGCTCGAGGAGCAGCTCTATCTTGTAGAGGTTGTTCTCGGCACCGTGGGAGGTATAGTTGCCGGCCACCCCGGCTTCGGAGAGCCGGTCGGCTTGCTGTTCGAGAAGGGGGTTCACGGAGCCTGAGTTTAGCAGAGCGCATCCAGCGCGAGAGGGCATACCGCGGTGCCGGAGGCCCTCAGGTGAGTCTCGTCTTAGGTCTTGTGATGCTGATTGGAGTGATTCAATGGTCTTGCCGGCGGGAGGTCCTTCCACTACGCTCATCGCGTGAGCGCGGACGAACGATGGACCGACGAAGCTCCGGGAGACCATCGGAGCGGATCTTTGTGGTGGCAGAATGGGGTCGTCTATGAGGCGTACCCTCGGAGCTTTCAGGATACTTATGGGGATGGCGTGGGAGACCTGACGGGGATCACTTCGCGGCTCGACTACCTCGAGTGGTTGGGCGTGGATGCGATCTGGGTTCCGCCCTTCTACCGGTCCCCTATGGCCGACTTCGGGTATGACGTCTCTGACCACACGGCCGTCGACCCGGTCTTCGGCACCCTCCGGGACTTCGATGATCTCCTGGCGCAGGCTCACGACAAGGGCATCCGCCTGCTCGTGGATTTCGTACCGAATCATACTTCTGACGAGCATCCCTGGTTCGAGAGATCGCGCTCCTCTCGTACGAATCCGAAACGGGACTGGTACTTGTGGCGGGATCCCGGCCCGACCGGCGGGGCACCGAACAACTGGGTCAGCATGTTTACCGGCGAATCGGCCTGGACCTTCGACGAGAGGACGGGACAGTACTACCTGCACACCTTCTCGGCGGAGCAGCCCGACCTCAACTGGCGCAACCCCCTAGTCGAGCAAGCTATGTTCGACGTGGCCCGTTTCTGGTTGGAGCGCGGGGTGGATGGCTTCCGCATCGACGTGGCACTCCTGATCATGAAGGACCCGCTCATGCGCGACAACCCGACCAACCCAGACTCCGCCAAGAAGGTACGGATGTTGGGCGAATGGGGAAAGCAGCTGCACGTGCACGACCTCGCGCACCCCGACGTCCACGGCGTGTACAGGGAGTTCCGGCGTCTGCTGGACTCATACAGCGCCGAGCGCCCGCGCCTGAGCATCGGAGAGTTACACAGGGACGAGCTCGAGGATTGGGCGAGTTACTACGGCGCCGAACTCGACGAGATCCACATGCCCTTCAACTTCCACCTGATCTGGGGAGAATGGGGAGCGCGGGCAGTCGGGGAGGTCGTCGATTCTGTAGAGTCCGCCACACCGGACGGAGCCTGGCCCAACTGGGTGTGGGGCAACCACGACCAGCCGCGCATCGCTTCACGGGTGGGTTCCGAGCAAGCCCGCCTGGCGATGATGCTCCTGCTAACCCTGCGCGGCGCACCCACGCTGTACTATGGGGACGAACTGGGGATGGTCGACGGCGCCATACCTCCCGGGAAGGCAAAGGATCCCTGGGAGAAGAACATGCCAGGAAGGGGCCGCGACCCCCAGCGAACCCCGATGCGGTGGAACGACACTCCGAACGCCGGTTTCTGCGCGCCCGATACAGAGCCCTGGCTGCCCATGGGCGACGGTCTCGAACATACAAACGTCGCAGCCCAGGCGAGAGATCCCCGGTCGATGCTCTCCCTCACCCGCACCCTCATCCAGGCTCGCCGCGCCATCCCGGCGCTAAGTAAAGGAGAGTACCTACGCACGAAGGAGAAGGTGCCGGAGGATTGCTTCGTCTATTTGCGAGCCCACGAAGACCAGACCGTCGTCGTAGCCCTCAACTTTTCCTCGGAGGAGAGAAGCCTGGCGCTGCCTCGTTTCGGTGCCGCCGAGATACGAGTATCTACGCACCTCGACCGCGAGGGTACGACCGACCTCACCTGCCTCCGCCTGCGCGCGTACGAGGGGTGCGTGATCCTGCCTTAGTGCGACCGGGCGTCTAGTAGCTCCAGCGCGACGGAACGTGCCACTTCGAGAGGTTCGCCGCTGCGGCGCATCGCCGCCGTCGCGGCTGCGCCTTCGAGCAACAATAGCAACCGCTCTGCCAGGAGCTCGGGCTTATCGAATCCCGCCTCTTTCGCCAGAGCGGCCAGATGTTCTCTGACGCCATCCTTATGCCGCCGCGCAACGATGCGAGCCGGGTGGTCAGGGTCGGGGATCTCCGCCGCAGCGTTGGCGAACGCACAGCCCCGAAAATCTTCTCCCACCAGCCACTCCTCGTAAGCCGCGAAAACCGCCAGGAGCCTCTCCCTGGGATCCACAACCCCTCCGGTCTGCTCTTGCAGATACTCCCTCCACCTCTCGTCCCGACGACGGAGATACTCGGCCACGAGCTCGTCCTTACCCCCGAAACGGTTGTAGAGGGTCCTCTTGGAGACTCCCGCCTTCGCCGAAATGGTATCCACGCCAACAGCCCTTATGCCTTCCCGATAAAAGAGATCCGCAGCCGCCTCCAGAAGCCGCTCCGCCCCAGGCCTCCTCCTGGTGGCCCGCTTCTCGTCACTCGAACTCTGTTCCATCGCCCATTCCTCTAAATTCTCTCGCCCGACCTCTTGATTATACAGGTCTGTGTACTTATACTGCGTTCATAAACTACACAGGTCTGTGTAGTTTTGTGTGGTAGACGCGGTGGTGTCGGCAGTATGAGGAGGTAGTGCAGGTGTCCGAGGTGTTCAGGAAACTGGCTCGGATTACGGAGTGGTTCATCGGGTTTGTACGCGAGGTGGATCGTGGCATCGCCGTAGGACGCGGGTACGCGCCGGTCGGAAAGAGGACCACGGGGATGCGGCGTGCGGCCCGGGTTCGCCTGGGTGCTGGTTGCGGGCGGCGGACGTTGGGGGGGCGCGTCCGGAACCACCGGGCTGGAAGGAGGGGCGCTGGTGGGTGGTTCTGAGCGTTCAGCGAACGTGGGGGGCCGGAGTAGGGAGGCGATCGCCTGGCTGGTGGCGCCGGGGCTGGCTTTGATCGCGGTCACCTACGGGCTGGCCCGTTTCGCTTACGGGCTCTTTCTGCCGGAGATGCGCGAGGCGTTCGACCTTTCCCCATCTTTGCTGGGGCTGATCGGCGCCGGTTCCTACCTCGGTTACTGCGTCGCGGTCATTATCTCGCTGGTCTACACGTCGAGGACGGGGCCGCGCCTGATGGCGGTTGGTGCTGGCGTGGTGGCGGTCGCGGGCATGGCTGTCGTGGCTAGTTCGCCGGTGGCTTGGGTTCTGGCTCTGGGGATACTGGTAGCCGGCTGCAGTACGGGACTCGCCTCCCCGCCGATGGCGGAGGCAGTCGCGCGTTCGATCCGGCACAGCCTTCAGGACAGGGCCAACGCCCTCATCAACAGCGGCACCAGCGTGGGGGTCGCGCTCTCCGGACCGGCTGCGCTGCTCCTGACCGGGCAGTGGCGACTAGCGTGGACGATGTTCGCGCTCGTGGGACTCGCCGTTCTTGCGTGGAACGCCGCCGTGATGCCGCGCAAGGCCTTGCAGAACGAGGGCGAAAGTGATGAACCGGACGCAGTTGGTGCCGAGGCGGGCGTCGGTCCGGGTAGCACTCACTTGTCCTTCTCTTACCTGATCGGTGCTCGCGTGCGCCCGCGGTCTTTGCCGCTCTTCGCCGCCGCCTTCGGTGTGGGCTTCGCCAGCGCCGTGTACTGGACTTTTTCGCGCGAGATCGTGGTGCAATCGGGTGGTCTTGGCCAGACGGGATCCACCCTTTTCTGGACGGTCATCGGGATCTCCGGACTCGCCGGTGGCGCAGCTGGCGATCTCGTGGGCCGCTTGGGGCTCACGTCCGTCTTGCGCGGCGGGCTCGTTTCGATGGCCGCTTCGATGGTGCTGCTCGCGGTCGCCTCGGGCGTGCTCCCTCTGGCTTACACCAGCGCAGCACTCTTCGGTTCGACCTACATCATGCTCACCGGCGTAATCCTGGTATGGTCGGTCAGTGTCTTTCGAGAGAGACCGGCCGCCGGGCTCGGAGCCGGGTTTCTCCTGATCGCCGTAGGACAGGCGGTCGGTTCTCCCGTATCCGGAGCCCTGGCAGGAGCGACGAGCCCGGCGATCGCCTTCTTCACTTTTGCCGTTGCGGCAGTGCTTACCGCTTGCGTGAACCCGCACTCCGAAGACACCGGAGCATCTGCTTCCATCTCCGACACGCAGACATAAGTAGCCGTAGAGACGGAACTCGCCACCCACATCACCGACGAGGAAGCCCAGCAGGGGTTCAGGCCATTCATCAACTCGACATCCTCCAGTCCGAGGATGTATCTTCCGCCGTAGACTACTGCGTCACCAGGCCCGAACGGGTGAGCGTCAACGAGATCCTGATCCGGCCGACCGAGCAAGCCTACTAGCGGCGGAGGATCGAGATCGACAGGCATGGGCTAGCCCTGGTCTCGGAGACCTCCTCGCTACTAGCCTATCGGACGCAAGCTCTTAGCCGGTGTCTTTTTCGGTGGCCCTTGGGGAGAGTGTTAGCCGGGCGGCGGAGATCAGGGCGAGGACCAGGAGGGTGGCGACCATGGCGACGAGACCGGGCCAACCCGCGTAGGAGTAGGCGAGGCCTCCGGCGGAACCGCCGATGCTGGAGCCGAGATAGTAACAGAGCAGGTAAAGCGCGGAGGCCTGAGCCCTGGCGGCAAGCGCCCTCTGGCCCACCCAGCCGCTGGCGATGGAATGGGCCCCGAAGAACCCGAACGTCAAGACCGCCATGCCAGCGATGAGCACCCCAAGGCTACTCGCCAGCGTCATGCCGACGCCGAACAGCATGATCGACATCCCGATCCACAGCACCCTGGGGCGTCCCAGACCGTCCGCGAGACGGCCCATCCAAGCGGAACTAAAGGTGCCGACGAGGTACAGGACGAAGATCCAACCCACCACCGCCTGGCTCAACTCGTATGGCGCCCCGAGCAGGTGGTAGCCGATGTAGTTGTACAGCGCGACGAAACCGCCCATAAGCAAGGCGCCTATTGCGTAGAGACTTAGGAGGTCTCGGTCCGCGAGGTGGCCGCCGAGCGAGGCTAGGAGGTACCTGGCGATGAGCGGACGCGGCCTGAAGCGCGTCGAAGGGGGGAGTATGCGCCAGAAGGCGAAGCTCGCGAGCACGCACGCGAGCCCCAGAGAGCCGAGCGCCACGCGCCAGGAGAAAGCGTCGGTGAGGACGCCGGACAGGATGCGCCCGGCCAGGCCGCCGACGCTGTTGCCGGCGATGTACAGGCCTACAGTAAAGCCGGCGTGCTCCGGGTGCACCTCCTCGGCCAGATAGGCCATCGCTACCGCCGGGAGGCCGGCCAGCGCCACGCCCTGCACCGCACGAAGCACCAGTAGGGCCGCGAAGCCGGGGCTCGAGGCCACGAGGACCATAAGGAACGAGGACAACGCCAGGGAGACGGTCATCATGGGGACGCGTCCCCATGCCTCCGAGAACGAGCCGGCCAGGATGAGGGCCACCGCGAGCGTGCCGGTCGCCAATGAGAGCGAGAGGCTCGCCACCGCCGGCGTCACGCCGAACTCGGCCGAGAATACCGGCAACAGAGGCTGGGTGGAGTACAACATGGCGAACGTGGCCAGTCCGGCCACGAAGAGCGCGAGGTTGGCCCGCCTGAACCCCGGCGTTCCCCGGCGCAGATAACCCTGATCCCCTCCCACCCCGCTCGCGTCGGGATCCACGTTCCAAAGCCTCCTCACCTCGTCGGTGCACCGTCCGAGCATAGGTTAGCGTGTGACCCAACTTCACGATTCAACTGCCCTTTCCGAGCTCGAGCAGCTCTTCTGGCATCCTGATGGGTTTGCCGGTGGCCAGGTCGATGCAGGCGTGGCGCGTGTGGCCCGTGACGAGGACTTCTGAGTCGCGGAGTACCTCGTAGTCGAAGCGGAGGGAGACCTTGCCGAGTTCGGTGAGGGTGGTGATGAGGGTAAGCTCGTCGTCGAAAAAGGCCGGTCTGCGGTAGTGGAGGAGCGCCTCGACGACGACGAGGCCGCGGCCCTGACGCTCCATCTCCCTGTAGGAGTGGCCAGTGGCGCGCAACCACTCCACGCGCCCGACCTCGAAGTAGGAGAGGTAGGTAGCGTTGTTGACGTGCCCCTGGGCGTCGATCTCGGCGTAGCGGACCCGGATTTTGGTCTCGTGGACTATCTTCCTTCGAACTCCGGTTTGCGCTTCTCGCCGAAGGCGTTCATGCCTTCGCGGGCGTCCTCGGTGGCGAAGAGCAGGGCGAACTGGTCGGCCTCGAACTCGAGGCCGCTTATCAGGTCGACGTCCAGCGTCCGGTTCGCGGCAGCCTTCGCGTGCCTCACGGCGAGGGGTCCGTTGGCGGAGATCTCCTCGGCCAGTTCCCTGGCCGCGTTCAACGCTTCGCCCTCAGCGACGACACGGTTGACGAGGCCTATCTCCCTGGCCTCCCCGGCGCCTATGCGGCGGCCGGTGAAGATCAACTCCTTGGCCCGTGCGGGCCCGATCAGACGCGGCAGGCGCTGGGTACCGCCCATGCCGGGGAGTATCCCGAGGCCGACCTCGGGGAAGCCGAAGGTCGCGTTCTCGGCGGCTATCCTGATGTCGCAGGCGAGGGCGACCTCGCAGCCTCCGCCGAGCGCGTAGCCGTTCACGGCGGCTATGGTGGGGACGGGGCTCCTGTCGAGCAGGGCCATCGCTGCGTGCCCGATCTCGGAGAAGCGCTTGGCCTCCAGAGGCTCCATAATGCTCATGGCCCTTATGTCAGCACCGGCAACAAAGGCCCTCTCCCCCGCTCCCGTAACGACGATGGCGCGCGGTCCCTCTGATTCCAGATCCAGAAGCGCCTGCCCGATCTCCTCGACCACCTGCCCGTCCAGGGCGTTCAACTTCTCCTGGCGGTCGACGGTAAGAACAGCGATGCCGTCTTCACGCTCTACCTTCACATAGTCCAAGACGAAACTCCGTTTCTGGGTTTCAGGCTTCAGGCATCAGGAATAACCTGTAACCTGTAGCCTGATGCCTAACTAACTGCCTGCTCGACGTACTCTACAGCTTTCTTGGTCGGTGTTCCCGGGGTGAAGACTTCGCCGACGCCGAGCTCCTTTAGTCTCGTTATGTCTTCTTTGGGGATGGTGCCGCCTACGAAGACCAGGATGTCTTCGGCCTCGTTCTCTGCGAGCAGCTCGATTATCCGGGGCACGAGCGTCATGTGGGCGCCGGAGAGGATGGAGATGCCGATGGCATCTACGTCTTCCTGGATGGCCGCTTCGACGACCTGCTCCGGGGTCTGGTGGAGTCCCGTGTAGATGACCTCCATCCCGGCGTCGCGCAGGGCGCGGGCGATGATCTTGGCCCCCCTGTCGTGCCCGTCGAGGCCAACCTTCGCTACGACCACCCTTATCGTACGCGCCACAGTGGTCTCATTCTACCCGGAGCCCGAACCTCGCGCCGTTCTCATCTTCTTAGCTCGCGCAGGTTGTCCCAGAGGACGTAGAGGCCGATCACGAGCACGGCGGCGACCACGAGCTGCCAGAAGAACTCGTAGATGATGATGAGCGTGGCGACGACGGCGAGTCCGATGTTGGCGCTGCTGACAAGGTTGACTAGGCGGCCCCTGAAGCCGGCCTCGACGAACGCGAAGAAGGCGATGCTAAAAACGAGCATGGAGATGAGGTGTTCCCGCTCGAACATGGCTATCCCCACGAAGCTTATTAGCATCAGGCTCACGCTTATGGCCGCCCAGGCCTCGGCCACGCGGCTCACCCTGAGCTCATCCTCTGAGGCCGGCTTGTGGGCCCGGGAGATGTGGGCGCGGGCCTGGTCATGCTCCCCGGCCCTCAGACGGTCGGCGTACTCGGCGAGGGACTCGGATATGGCCTCGTCCGTGGCGAGTTTTCCACGCAGCCTGTTCAGCTCCCCGGAGAGCTCGGCGACGCGTCTGGTCCCTTCCCGGTAAGGGGCGTCGAGGTGGGACCTGTCGCGCATCGCCGCGAGCTCGGCACCGAGTTTCTTTAGCTGCCGGCTCTTGCCTTCGATCTCTGTCCGTAGGGCGCCGCACCGGGAGATGATGTCGGCCCGCTGTTCGAGGATGGCCTCCAGCGTCTCGGTCGGGGGAGCCACTTTGTCCAGCCCTGCCCATCCCACGGGGTCGTACCAGGCGCGGCTGACGCTCTTGTCGCGGTTGTACATGGGTCCTGCGGGGGCATCCTCGCCTTCGAAGGGGTCCCTCGCGTAGAGGCCCCACAACCCGCGGTAGTCAGAGACCCAGTCGGGGGTCGGGTCCGCGATGAGCCTGGGTTCGTCCCACGACCTCTCTCCCCCCTCTCCCACGCTCAGGCCGTCTCCGCGCGCGTAGTCCACAAAAGGGATGCTGAAGTAGCCCGACCCGCCGTCTTCTTCGCCATCTCCCACGTACTGGCCGAGCCTCGTCTTCCAGAAAATGCGGATGGCCTCGGCCACCCTCGCGAGGGGTGAAGGCAGGGGGAGGGTCAGTTCCGTCAGGTACTCGCCCGGCGCGTAGTAGCTGGCGTGGGAGCCGGCGCCGACGTAGATCACAGGGTGCTCCCCTACTTTCTCGACCTCCGGATCGTCCCAGCGGCGACGGAGATTGTCCCCCGTGTAGTTGTGGGCCGCGTAGGCAACCCACTCCGGGCGTACCTCACCAGGCTCCGTCTCCGAGACGTACACGAACACCTTCTCCCAGTCGGCCTCGTGGTCGTTGGCGCCGAAGAACCCGCTCCTCCAGTCGTTGAACGGGTAGAACAGCCAGTACTGGAGGACGATCCAGCCGTCCTGGCGCACCACGCGCCCGTGGTAGCGGTAGTGTTCTTGCTCGGCCATTATGCGCTCGTAGGCGACCGAAGCCGCGGCGGCCGATTCCCCGGGAACCCTTCCGCGGGCGAGGAGCGCTATCGAGTAAAGGGCGTCGACGAAGCGGGAAAAGTACCCGACGCGGGCCAGTCGGCCCCGCCCGGCCTTGAAGGCCCTCCTCGACTCCCTGCGGTCCTTCGCGCGTCGCAGAAACGCGCGCTTGCCGCGCGCATCGGGGCCGAGGTCGTCTTTGTCTGTGAACTTGAGGAAATGTACGGCGCCGGCCTCGTCCATGGGCTGCTGCGCGAGCCGGTCGAGGCCCAGCTTCCCACCGGGCACGACGCATACGGCCTCCTCACCAGGCCTCTGCACCCAGAGGCTGCAGGCCCGCACGTAGGGTTCGACGTCCATCGGGTAGAACTTGTCCCCCGTGGTCGAGCGGATCACGGGCTCGAAGCGCCGGAGAAGTGCCTTTGTGGCCTCCACGTCGGGACTATCGGTTTTCATGCGACGCCTGAGGGCTCTGTCCGGAACGGAATACCATCCGCACGTCCTGGGAGTTGAGGTAGAGGATCATAAGCACGCAGTAGGCCATGATCGGGTAGACGTAACCCGGCTGGAACCAGGAGTAAAGCCACAGGCACACGGCCAGGCTCAACCCCTGTGCGATGGCGGCCAGAAGCCACCCCCTACGGTACAGGAACAGGAAGCTCAGCGCCGAGATCAGCGTCAGGACGGCGGAAGGGATGAAGAGGGCGAAGACCGCCAATTCGACGGCCTGATGCCGCTGACTCACAAGATCTATCCCCCTCCAGTCGACCTGCAAGAACTCGTAGCCGCCGAGTAGGACGAGCCCGATCACCTCGAGGATCAGGAGCACCCCGATCACCCTCACAGGCCGGTATGATGTCTTCTCTGGTTCTACCAGGGTCTTCCTTCTCTCGCCTATTCGCCAATTCTACAGCCGACCGAGGTTCGAGGTCCCGCCGGAATCGTCCAGATCTATTCAGAAGATCTGTTTCTTTCTTGCGGCTAGACAATAGGGAAGAGATGCCAGCATCGATGTGCTGCCGTTACTAGCCGGTGAAGATCTTGCCCGGGTTCATGATGCCTTTCGGGTCGGCGATCCTTTTGATCTCGCGCATGAACGGTAAAGAGTCGCCGTGCTCTTTTTGCAAGTGTCCGGTCTTTCCCATTCCGATGCCATGCTCTCCTGTACATGTGCCGCCGCGCTCCAGTGCGTAGTCCACGATCTCGGCGTTGACCGCCTCGGCGCGCTCCTGGTCTGCCTCGTCACCCGTGTCTACGGGGAAGACGGCGTGGTAGTTACCGTCCCCGACGTGGCCCAGAATGGCCCCGTCGAGGCCACGGGACTCGATGGTGTCGCGGGCGTGTCGCAAGGCGCCGGGAAGGTCGGAGATCGGGACGCACACGTCCGTGCCCATCATTCCCATACCGGGGTAGAGGTCGCGGATGGCGAGTGCTGCGTCATGGCGGGCTTCCCAGAGCTTCTCGCGGGCCTCCTCGCCGGCCTCGACCTCGAACGAAGAGCAACCTTCCGCCGTGGAGGTTTCGCGGGCCACCTCCACATCGCTTTCGACGCTCGCCTTAGAGCCGCTGAACTCGAGGAAGAGGGTCGGGGCGACAGCATAGTCTGTGCCCTTGTAGGCGTTTACGGCCTCGACCGTTCGGGCGTCGACCAGTTCGACGCGACCGATCCTCATGCCGGTCCGGATCATCGCCACAGCGGCACGTCCCGCCGACTCGATGTCAGGGAAGACCGCCCTGGCGGCCACGACATGCTCCGGGAGCGGGTAGAGGCGCAGGATCAGTTCCGTCAGAACACCCAGGGTCCCCTCGGACCCTACGAAGAGTCCGGTCAGGTTGTATCCGGCCGAGGACTTCATGGCCATGCCGCCGGTATTTATCACCGTCGCATCACCCAGCACCACTTCGAGGCCGAGAACCTGGTCCCGCATAACCCCGTACTTGACCGCGTTCGTACCGCTCGCGTTGGTGCCCGCCATCCCGCCCAGCGAAGCGTCCCAGCCGGGATCCACCGGGAAGAGAAGCCCGTGCCCGGCTAACGCCGCGTTCAGCGCCCCGTGGGTGAGGCCAGGCTCAACGCGCGCGATGAAGTCGTCGGGCCTGATCTTTAGGATGCGATCCATCCTTCCCAGGTCGAGGCTGATGCCGCCGTGGACGGGAAGGGTGTGCGCCTCCAGGCTGCTTCCCTGCCCAAAAGGCACGATGGGTACGCGATGCTCGTTGGCGAAGCGCAGGATCTCTACCACCTCATCGCGACTCTGCGGGTAGACGACGGCATCGGGCTCAACCGGGGTGTGGTAGGTGAAGATGGCGCCCCCGTGATGCTGCAGGTCATCTCCGGCGAAAACGACGCGGTCCTCTGGCAGTATGGCGCCGAGCCCCGCAAGGAGATCCATACTCTAGTCCGTCTCGACGGGGTTGGTGAGGGTTCCGAGACCCTGTATCTCGATCGTGACCTCATCCCCGGCCTTCAGCCAGACCTGCGGGTCGCGGGCCGAGCCGACGCCCGGTGGCGTGCCCGTGACTATGACGTCGCCGGGGACGAGGGTCATGCCCCGGGAGAGGAAGGAGACGAGCTCGGCGACCGGGAAGATCATCTTCTGCGTCGTCCCGTCCTGCATCACCTCGCCGTTCAGGATGCAACGGATGGAGAGTTCCTGAGGGTCTTCGATCTCGTCTGTGGTAGCGATGAAAGGCCCTAACGGGCAGAAGGTATCTATGGACTTGCTGCGCGTCCACTGGCCGCCCTCCGAGAACTGGAGGTCGCGCGAGGAGACGTCGTTGGCGTTCGTGTAGCCGAAGACGTGATCCAGGGCCTCGGACTCGGAGACGTTGCGGGCGGCCTTCCCGATAACGACGGCGAGCTCGGCCTCGTAGTCGGCCTGCTCGGTTATGGGGGGTATCCTGATAGCCTCGCCAGGCCCGATCACCGTGTTCGGGTACTTGGCGAAGACGATAGGCTTATCGGGGATGTCTGCACCTGTTTCAGCGGCATGATCTTCGTAGTTGAGGCCTATCCCGATAACCTTCTGGGGCCTCAGTATCGGGGCGTGGATGCGGGCGTCACCGAGCGGCACCGTGTCTTCACCGGGCTCCGGGCTCCCGCCGTACTCGATGAACTCGATCATGTCCTCGTGGGCGAGGGGCCTTATCTCCTCTCCTTCCAGGGAGCCGACCCTGGCCTCTCCCCCACCCACAGAATACGTAACCAGCTTCAAGTGCTCTCCTCTCCTAGGATTCGAGACGCAACGGTACGCATCTTAGCAGGGACCCTGCCGCCCGGCGCCGTCTTGTCAGCCAGTCAGCACTTCAGCTTTGTTGGGGAGCGGCTTACGTTCGAATTGCTCTCCGGCAGAAACGACCCCGCACCGTTTGCCACAAGGCCCGGCCGCGCCTGGGAGCCTCGCCGGTATGCACTCGCTGAAGTGCTGACCAGCGCGGTATTGAGGAGGGTTGAACCCTCCTCAATACCGCTATCAGGCTGGCGAGAGGGCGTTCTCGTAGACTGCCGTCTCGAAGTCCATACAGCCGGTAAACGAGACCGGGTCGGCGAACGGGAATATCTGGGTCGCCCAGAAACCTCCGAGGCCGTTCTTGCGGTCGATCCAGTAGTAGAGGTTGGCGAGGCCAGCCCAGCCGAGCTCGCCGGCTGGACGTCCGGTGGGTGCATCGTGGTCGTTGATCATGAAGGTGTATCCCCACGACTTTGGCATTCCGGGGAAGAACTCCGCATCGTTGGAGAGTTCTTCGATAACGCCTGGCAACGCCTTTATCTTCATGTCCCCGAGGCCGTTCTGGCCCATCATCTCGACCATCTCCGGCGTCAGCACCCGGCCGTACTCGCCCTCTCCGCCGTTCAGGATCATGCGTATGAACTTCATGTAGTCGCCGACGCTGCTGTACAGGCCGTGCCCGCCCATGTGCTGCTCAGGCTCCGAAGGCAGCTCGAAGTCGGACATCGGGGTGAGCTTCCCGTCCTCGCCGCGCTGATGCATGGACGCACGCCGCGAGCGCATGTCGTCGGTCAATGTGAACGCGGTGTCGTTCATGCCGAGCGGCTCGAAGATACGCTCCTGCATCACCTCACCTAGCCGCTTGCCCCTGGCCCCTTCGACGACCTTGCCGACCCAGTCTATGTTGCTGCCGTACTCCCACTGCTCACCCGGATCGAAAAGGAGGCACGACGTGAGCGAAGCCATCGAAGACGTAACTACACTCGGGACGTCCCTCTTCTCGCCGTACTTTACGAGGTCCTCGTTGAAGAAGTCGTAGCCGAAGCCCGCGGTGTGCAGCAGGAGCTGCTCCACCGTAACGTCGGAGGCCGGCGGGCGGAGCTGCGGTTCACCGTCGGCGTCGAAGCCTTCCAGGACCTGGATTTCAGCGATCTCCGGCGCGTATTCCTTCGCGGGGTGGTCGAGGGAGATCTCACCCTCCTCCACGAGTTGCTTGACCGCCACGCCCGTTATGGCCTTCGTACAGGAGAAGATGGCGAACACGGTGTCCGTGGTCATCTCCTGCTCCTTGCCAAGCTCGCGCTTCCCCGCCGCGCCTTCGTAGAAATTACCCCCGCGGTCGGTCGCCATGGCGACCACGCCGGGCACGCCGTTCTCCTGCTCGACGGCCCCGCGCAGGACCCGGTCCGCAGATTCCTTGACGCCTTCTTTCATGGCCTCCTCTTTCCCGCAGCCGAAGCTGCTTAGATTGCTCCGGAACCCCCACCCGGATAGAAGGATACATGCTAGCCGGGCATTCTCACCGCTGTCAAGCAGGGTTTTTCCCACTACGGCTGGAGGCGCTCGATCCTCCAGGCTCCATCTTCGCGGCGATACACGAGCCTGTCGTGCAACCTGTTCTCGCGTCCCTGCCAGAACTCGATGGTGTGGGGCTCGACCCTGTATCCGCCCCAGAAGGGGGGGCGTGGGATCTCACGCCCTTGGTACTCATCTTCTAATGCCCTTACCCGCTCCTTTAGAACGCTCCTGTCCTCGACGGGGCGGCTCTGCTCGGAAGCCCACGCCCCGAGACGGCTCCCTCGCGGACGGCCCGCGAAGTAGGCGTCGGACTCTTCGCCGGAGAGACGGCCGGCGCGGCCCTCGATCCTGACCTGCCGCTCCAGTTCGCCCCAGTAGAAAAGTAGGGCGCACGTGGGGTTCGCCTCTATCTCCTTGGCTTTACGTCCCTCGTAGTTGGTGTAGAACACGAAGCCTCGTTCGTCGGATCCCTTGAGAAGGACGGTGCGCGCCGAGGGCTTCCCGTCTACGCTGGCGGTGGCGAGGATCATGGCGTTCGGCTCGTGGAGATCGGCGTCGATGACCTTCTCGAACCACTCGTGGAACTGGACGATAGGGTCGGGGTCTAGATCGGCTTTGTCCAGGCCTGCGCGCGTGTATTCTCTGCGAAGACTCGAGGCATCCACGATGTATCTACCAACCCCAGGTGCCGGGAGCGCCCTTGAAAGGGCCGACTATCTCCGGGGTGATCCAACCCCCGTAGAAGTCCCCTTCTTGCGCCTCGACCTTCTGCCCCCCGACCCAGCACCCGTCCATTTTGGAAGGGTAGAAGGCGACGTGATCTTTCAGTCCTTCGAACGCAGCCACCGGGTCGGGATAGTGCCAGGCGGCCCCCTTCTCGGACTTCTCCTCGCCGGTTATCTCGTCATTCGAAGCGATATCGTAATAGCTGGCACGGCCCTTCCATTCGCAGTGAGAAGTGTGGCCAGATCCACTCAGGAACTCCATCTGGATGTCCTGTTGCGGGATGTAATAGACGGGAGGGTGGCTCGTCTCGAGCACACGCTTCGCCCGCATAGTATAGGCGAGCGTGACGCCGCCGAAGACGACCTTGACCTTCTTGTCCACGTCCTCGAGCCTCGGCGGACGCGGGTAATCCCACACGGACTCCTGTCCCGGACCGGGCTCTACTCGCTGACGGTTCATAAGCACCTCCTCGCTTGCCACCCGAGATTATACGGGTGGAAGAGACGTCCCTGTATGCACCCGTTCACGCCGGTCGTCTGCCGGCACGATCTACGGGCGCTGGCGGTCGAGGTATTCGGAGAGGCACTCGATAAGGTAAGGGCCCACACCGCAGGCTGAGTCATCATCGTCCCTGAGCCTGCACTAGCGTAGAATTCGAAGACCGACGAGCGTCAAGCGTAGTTAGGGCAGCATTTTGGTGGATGGATCTTCGAACGACTCGCCTGCCTGGGGCGCGTCACGCCGAGCCTCATTCGTGCGGGTGCTGCGTGTCCTTGCCATGACGGTGATCGTGCTCGTCGGGGTGCGCTTGGCTGCGCCGGTCCTCAATCCCGTCTTCTTCGCCGTGGTCCTTGCGCTCCTGTTCGGCCCGGTCTACACCTGGTTGGGACGGCGCGGGATTCCCACGCCTGTGGCGCTCGTGATCATGCTGTTCGGGATGACCCTGCTGTTCGTGGTGATCTTCTACGTCCTCGGCGCTTCTATAGCCCGCTTCAGCGCGGGCATCGGCAACTACTCGTCCGAACTGAACGAGAGGCTGGCGTCCATCCAGGTCCTCGTAGACCGTCTGGGGCTCGCGAACGTGAAACTCCGCGAGGTGGTGGAGCCGAGGGCGCTCACCGGGGCCGTCGGGGTCGTCCTGTCCGGCATCGCCGGCTTTTTGAGCAACCTGTTTCTCATACTGATGATCGTGTTGTTCTTGCTCGCGGAGGGGCCCGCCCTCATGGTCCGGCTGCGGGCCAGCGCGGGAACCGACCACCCGCAGGTCGGGCGGCTGGCTTTCGTTGGCCAGGGCGTGGTTCGCCAGTTCGGACTGCGCGCCATTCTGAACCTCGTCACGGCCTTCGGCATCACCGTTTTGTTGCTCGTGCTCGGCGTCGACTTCGCCCTGATGTGGGGCATCTTGACCTTCTTTTTGAGCTTCGTGCCCTACGTGGGGCTCGTGCTGGCGGCGGCGCGCCTCCTGTGCTGCTGGCCGAGTTCGGTGTGGGCCGGGCCTTGCTCGTCATCGCGGGGGTTACGGTCGTCAACATCCTGGCCGAGAATGTTCTCTCGCCGATGATGATGAGCAGGGGACTCAGCATCTCCCCGACAGTCGTGTTTCTGTCGTTTGTTTTCTGGGCGTGGCTGCTCGGTGGCCCCGGCGCCTTTCTGGCCCTGCCCATGACCCTCTTCGTGGCCGTCATGCTCGACACCTTCCCGGAGACGCGCTGGTTGGCCAACATCGTGGGCATAAGCTCTCCCGACGCGGAGACGGAACGTCCACCATGAGATCCAGACTGCGGCTCCCGGCCTCCTCTTCCCACAGAACGACGCTCGCCGAAGGCATTGTCGAGTTCGGCAAGCAAGTAGCGGGCAACTTCGCCGAGCATCGCATGCCCACCTACGCAGCGGCGCTGGCCTACGGGAGCCTCGGGGCGGCCGTGGGGCTGCTCGTCTACCTCAACCTCACCGCGGCGATCGTACTCGCCGGCGCCGAACCGAACGCGGCGATGCACCCTTTGGCCGCAAGCAAGACCGGAGATGCCTAAACCGTGGAGTACTGTATGAGGGATGATGGTTGGCGGTACACGGCGCCCTTACACTGGTAACAACAGGACCGGGAGGAGAGAGGATGAGCGAGCGGCGGGCCGGCGGGTGGAGGTGCCCTACATAGAACTCTCGGACCCCAGGTCGAGGAACGCGTAGTGCGGAGGAGCTTATGGGAGAAGGCAAGGTCATGAGACGCGTGGCGATAGCGTGCCAGGGGGGCGGCAGCCACACGGCATTTACGGCCGGGGTGCTCAAAGGGCTTCTCCGGGCTGAGGAGCCGACGGACTATGAGGTGGTCGGCCTAAGCGGTACCTCAGGCGGAGCGGTGTGCGCGCTGCTGGCCTGGCACCACCTGCTGAGGAACGATCCCGCGGGCGCGTCGGAGGCGCTGGACGCCTTCTGGCTCGACAACTCCGCCACAGCGCCGCACGAACAGCTCGTCAACCAGTGGACCATCTGGGCGAGCAAGCTCCAAAACTTCGTCGCGACGCCGGCGGTCAGCCCCTACTACAACCCCTTCTCCGCGGTAGGGCTCGACGAGTTCAGGAGGATGCTCGAGCGGCGGATCGACTTCGATGGGATAGAGGTGCAGCCAGAGGGGTCCCATCCTGCGCTGCTGGTCGGGGCTGTGGACGTGCTCTCCGGCGCGTTCAGAGCGTTCAACAGCCGAAGGGACAGGATCTCCGCCGAGACCATCCTCGCCTCGGCCGCCATCCCGACCCTTTTCCGCTCCGTGCGTCTCGACGGGGGCACCTACTGGGACGGCCTCTTTTCGCAGAACCCCCCGATCAAGGAGCTTACCGACGAGGAGCCGGACGAGATCTGGGTGATCCAGATAAACCCTTCGGAGCTCGAGGATGAGCCGAGGACGGTCGCCGAGATAGCGGACCGGCGCAACGAGCTCGCCGGCAACCTCTCGCTGTACCAGGAGCTAGGTTTTATCGAGAAGATAGATCAGATGCTGGAGCAAGGGCGCCTCTCTCGCGATAGCGAGTACAAGCACATCGTGGTGCGCGTGATCGAACTGTCCCGCTCCCGCCTCTCGCGCTCCCTTGGAGCCGCCTCCAAGATGAACCGCGATCCGGGCTTTATCCAGGATCTGATCTCGCACGGCATGGACCGGGCACAGGAGTTCCTCGCAGCCCTCGCCTTCGAAAACGCCTGGAGGAGCGGGGACCCGGACGCCGTGACGGGCTTCTTCGCCGACGACGCGACGCTCGTGTCGTCGGCGCCGTTCCCGGGAAGCGGTCGGTACGAGGGGAGGGCGCAGATACGGTCGTTCGCGACGAAGCATCTGACGAAGGATGTAAGGGCGGACCTGACGAAGAAGCAGGTCGCGCGGAACGGCGTAGCCTGGACGGTCAGGGCGCTCACGGACGACGAGCCCGAAGAGCGGATTAGGGGCGTTATCGAAGCGGAGTTTCGAGGACGGGAGATAAAGCTCTTGCGCCTGGGCACCGGGACGTGACCGAGGCGAGCGGCGAAGACAACGGAGGAGTAGACGATGCCCACTGAGTACTTCTTCGTAAGCGACCTGCATATAGGCGGGGATGAGCAACTGAAGCTCCTCGATTTCGAGGACGACTTCATCGCGTTCCTGGAGATGCTCGAACAGAGAGAAGGGGATACCGAGCTCGTCATAATCGGCGATGCCTTCGGGCTGTGGGAGTTCACTACCGCAGAGGGAGTCGAGAAGTTCGACCTGCTCGTCTCGGACCACACACAGCTCTTCGAGCAGTTCGAGAGGACGGGGGAACACGTAACGATAACCCTCATCCCCGGCAACCACGACTACGAGCTCGCCTGCTACCCCAGGTTCGTCGAGAGGCTCGGGGAGTACGGGATCGTCCTCGAACAAAAGGTGTCCATCACCAGGAAGTTGGGTGGCAAGAAGATCTGGATCGAGCACGGCATGCAACGCGACCCGAGCAACTACATGCCCGACTTCGGCAACCCGCACGCGAATCCGGTTGGCTACTTCGTTACCCACTCGCTGGTTGGGACCGCGGGCAGGTTGTCCGGGCGTGGGAGATACAACTGGCTCAGGGACATACAATCGGTGACCCCGCTGGAGGAGATCCCACGTTGGCTCATCTCCAACTACTTCTACAGGGAGATGAGCCCGTGGCTGCGTTACGCCGTCGTGCCGTTCTTGATCCTGTTTACCTTGAGCGTCGTTAACTTGATAGGACTCGCGCTCGAGGCTTCCGGCGTAGTCGGGACACGCATCTTCCTGGACGACCGTCTCCTCGCACCTTTTGGCATTGCGGGTTCCATCCTTGGAGTGATATTCACCGTCAACACCGTCGTAATCGTCATCCTTCTGCTCGTGTCCATCCCGCTCCTGATCTTCTACCGGGATGTCAGGAAAACGCTCGTGAGGTTCGATGTGCTGGCCACGATCCCCGCTATCAGCCCAACGGATGCCGCCTGCTTCGAAGCGGCCAAGGAGGTGTTCGCCTCAGACCCCGAAACGTTCGTCTTTATCTACGGACATACCCACAACGCCTCCCTCAAACGGGTCGGCGAGAGGGTCGTGATCAACACAGGCACCTGGCTGAAGAAGCTGGAGCGGGTGCCCGCGCGGTCCCGGCTGTTGCCTTCGGTTTATCGTCCGTCCTTCCGCCTGAACTACTTCTGTCTGAGCGAAGACGAAGGAAGAATCACCATCGACTACGAGAGGATCCGAAAATCTCCTCCCCGTGAACTCTCGCTCCTACAGCGCCTGGTCGCCCGGAAAGCACAACGCGATGCGCTGGAAGATATCCCGGAGAGAACGGTCATCGGGTAGGCTGAGGCAAATGCCCCGGTAGGAGGAGTCTAATGCTGAGCCAGGAGATCAGAGAACGGATAGAGCGGCGGCTGGAGGAGCTATACCAACGCCACCTTTCGCTACACGAAGACGAGGTCGCCGGCTACTATGAGTCGGGCGTCGGCTATCACAAACCGGAGATCCTGGGCGCTGAGCAGAAGCCCTTTTCTATCTGTCTGGCGAGCACGGGCGGCGAGGTCTTTCTCACCGGCGACCACGAAAGACGGTTTGCTCTGCAATCCATCTCCAAGATGTTCGTCTACGGGCTGGCCCTGGAACTTTGCGGACACGAACGCGTTCTGGCGCGGGTCGGGGTCGAGCCTAGCGGCGACGCTTTCAACTCCATAGTCTTCGACGAGCGGAACAACCGCCCGTTCAACCCCATGGTCAACGCGGGCGCGCTCGCGACGACCGACCTCGTAGGAAGCGAGGACGCGGCGGCGCTCGAACGCATCCTGTACGTCCTGAGGCGCTACGCTGGGAGCGAAGGCATAGAGATGGACGAGGGCGTCTTCGAGGCCGAAATGCGAACGGCGGACCGTAACCGTGCGACGGCCTACCTCATGCGCAGCGAGGGCATGCTCGAGGGCGACGTCGAGGCGACCCTCGCCCTCTACCTGCGGCAGTGTTCGGTGCGCGTCACCTGCAGGGAGCTGGCGCTCATGGCGGCCACGCTGGCCAACGGCGGCGCGAACCCGGCGACAGGAGAGCGGGCGCTCGCACCCCGTTACGTCAGGGACGTCCTTAGCGTCATGCACACGTGCGGCATGTACGACTTCGCCGGGCAGTGGGCCTACAGGATCGGCATACCCGCCAAGAGCGGGGTGAGCGGCGGCATCCTGGCCGTCGTCCCCGGCAAGCTCGGCATAGGTGTCTTCTCGCCGGGGCTCGACGCTTACGGCAACAGCGTGAGGGGTACAGCGGTGTGCGAGGAGATCTCCGAGCGTCTCGGGCTGCACGTCTTCGCGGATGCCGGCGAAGACGCTTTGCTCGGTCCCGCTCCGTAGCATGCCCCCGTCAGGGTATATAGTCTGCGCAGGAGGGTTGGTGCGGTCGGCTCCGTGAAAGAAGGGCGTTTGTTTTCCAGGGTTCAGGAGGGACTCTCTTCGGGATACGGCCGCCTCAAGACCAACGTGTGGTCCGTCATGCAGGCGGCTGTGGCCGCGAGCCTGGCCTACTTCGTGGCTGAGGTGCTCGTCGGACACGAGCAGCCCTTCTTCGCCCCCATAGCCGCCGTCATCTGCCTCAGCGTAACGCTCGGCCAGAGGAACAGGCGCGCCGTCGAGCTCGTCTTCGGGGTCGCCGTCGGACTTATGGTGGCAGACCTCCTCGTGCTCGTCATAGGGAACGGGACGCTCCAGATCGCCGTCGTCGTACTCCTTGCGATGACGGCCGCCGTTTTCTTCGGAGGAGGAACCATACTGGTCAACCAGGCCGCCGTCTCCGCGGTCCTCGTTGTAGTGTTGCAACCCCCCCAAGACGTCTTCTCGCCCGAGCGCTTTGTGGACGCACTCGTCGGAGGCGGGGTTGCGCTCGCGATCAACTATCTATTCCCCATCAACCCCGAACGCCTGGTGGAGAGGGCCGCAGCCCCCGTCTTCGACGAGCTGGTCGCCGTACTGGAGGAGATCTCCGCCGTGCTCGAAAGCGGCGGCGAGGAGCGGGCCGAACGGGTCCTACAACGGGCCAGGGAGATAGACGGCAGGGTCAGAACCATGAACGAGGCGCTCGAAGCCGGCCACGAGACGGCCAGGCTCTCCCCCACCCGCCGCAGATCCCTTAGGCAACTCGAGTTCTACGGCAGCGCCGGCATAAGGATAGAGCTGGCCGTCATAAATACCCGCGTCCTGGCCCGTGGCGTTGTCAACGCCATCAGACGAGGAGACAGAATAGCCCCGCAACTGCCCGAGGCCGTGCTCGACCTCTCGCGGTCCGTTAGGGCCCTGGCCGCGTTTCTGGAGGATGAAGAAGGGCCTGAGGAGGCCCGCCGGTGGGCGCTCGAGGCCGCCAGGACCGCCACCGAGATCCTGGAGGATCGCCACGAGCTTGGGATCAGCGTCCTCGTCGGCCAGGTCCGCTCCGCAGCCGTCGACCTGCTAAGGAGCACGGGGATGGATCAGGCCTCCGCCCTGCAGGCCCTGGAGGACGCCGCTGGCCGCGCCTCAGAGATCGGGTAGGGGCGGTTCGTACGAGGGCGGTTCGCGAACCGCCCCTACATGGTTCGGGTACACGCATCCGTATTCGGTTCGGCCATACATGGACCGTCATTACGGTTCGTCGATCAGGGCGTCGGCTTCGATCTCCACCAGGATCTCGGGTGCTATGAGGCGGCTGACCTCGACCATGCTCGTGGCTGGCCGGATCTTCCCAAAGCATTCGCCGTGGGCGGATCCGATCTTCTCCCAGTCTTCGATGTTGACCACGTAGATCCTGGTCCTGACCACGTCGGAGAGATCAGCGCCGACGGCCTGGAGCGCCACCCTGATGTTGTTTATGGCCTGGACGGTCTGCGCGTAGGGGTCGCCTACTCCGACGTATCCCCCGCTCCCGTCCGTGGCCGTGGTCCCCGAGACGTACACGAAACGACCGCGCCGTACCGCCCGTGAGTAGCCGACCCTGCTCTCCCATACCGTGCCGCTGGTTACGTTCTCCCGCTTAATGACAGTCCCCCGACGAAAAGAACCACCCCATTCTACCTCTATACCGTCATGATCTTCCCGGGTCGAGACCTTGTTGTCTTACGAAGTCGTCTATCATGGCGCGGGCGATGCTTATCCTGGGTGGCAGTTGTGGGAGATCGCCTGCGGTGTACCATCCGGCGTCTTCGATCTCACCGGGTTGTGGGGCCAGGTCGCCACCCTCGTAATCTGCGGTAAAGCCGATCATGAGCGAGTTCGGGAAAGGCCACGGCTGGCTCCCGAAGTACGTGACGTTCGTGACCTCGATCCCTACCTCCTCGCGCACCTCGCGGACGACGGCCTCCTCTATGGACTCTCCTGGCTCGACGAAGCCTGCGAGCACGCTGTAGAGTCCCTGCGGAAATCCTGGCGAGTGCGCCAGTAGTATCCTATCCCCTCTCCTGACCAGGACGATGGCAGCAGGGCTGAGGCGCGGAAAGTGCATCATCCCGCACCGTGTACACCTCATCGCAAGCTCTCCGGGTACCCGCTCTGTCTCACCACCACAGCGCCCGCAGAACCGGTGTGTCGCATGCCAGCCGACGATCTGTTTTGACTTGCCCGCCATCCCGAAGAATTCCTCGCCAACCCTGAAAAAGAAGGTCCGTAGGTCCCTGAACACCATGCCTGCGGGTGGCTCGGCGTCAGGGACCACTTCGACAGCCCAACAAGCGTGCCCGTCGAGGTCCCCGATCTCCCACCTGAACCTGATGTCGAGGTCGAGTTCCTCTGGACTGCCGGCGAGCGGCACACGGACAGGCCCGTCTTCGAACACGAGCAGCCTTTCGTCCTGGAAAGCGAACCACAGGGTCTGTTCCAGGTCAGCCAACGGTCTTCGTTTCGTCGAGCAGCGGGGCAAGATACTCGGCCGGATGCAGGGCTCGCCGTTGTGTTCCGTCGAGTATCTGCTCGCGGCAGCTCGTCCCCGGCGCGACGACGACCCGTTCCCCCGCCTCCCGCACCGCAGGGAAGAGCCTCCGCTCTCCCATCTTC
Source organism: uncultured Rubrobacteraceae bacterium (assembly GCA_963849745.1). Taxonomy (GTDB): domain Bacteria; phylum Actinomycetota; class Rubrobacteria; order Rubrobacterales; family Rubrobacteraceae; genus Rubrobacter_D. The sequence goes on from CAWKIM010000003.1 coordinate 393,574, forward strand.
ATCGAGACCTCGTAGTGTCCCTTCTCATAACCAAAGAGCCCGGCCATACCACAGCATCCCGAGTCGACCACCTCGACGTCGGCGGCGAGTCCGAGCAGCCGCTGCGTCGGGCCCGTACCAACGAGCGCCTTCTGGTGACAGTGTCCGTGAAGGAGGACTGGGATACCTTCTCTTAGCGGAAGCTCTGTGTCGAGATCCAGCATCGCCTCCTCGAAGAGGCGGGTTGCTCCGGCCAGTCTTTCGACGCGCTCGTCATCGGGGAGAAGCTTCCTGTAGTCGTCGCGCAGGGTCAGGATGCAGCTCGGCTCGAGGCCGACGAGCGGTACGCCGCGTTCCACGAAGGGCATAAGGAGATCCAGGTTTCGTTTCGCGTTCTCTCTCGCCTCGTCGACTAGCCCTTCGGAGAGCATGGGCCTTCCGCAACAGACGACCTCGGGCAGGTGTATTCTCGCTCCCGCAGCCGCGAAGAGCCTCACGGCTCCCTCCCCGACCTCGGGCCTCTGGTACTCGTTCCAGGTGTCGTTGAAGATGGCTACCTCCGCCGGTCCGGCGCCCTGCGGCAGTTTGGGGAAGCGCCTGGAGAAGGTCTTGTTCGCCACGCGGGGCAGAGAGCGGCGGGGGTCTATGCCAGCGAGGGCGGCGGCATTGCGGGCGAGGCGTGTTCCTGCGACGGCGTTGTAAAGCGAGGGGACCAGGGCCGCGAGCGCGAGCTGACGGCGGATGTTTCCTGCCGCCTTCTGGCGCAAGGAAAAGCCGTGCACGCTGCCCGTCTGGTAGAGAACTTCGGTCTTCATGCTCGCGACATCCACGCGGGAGGGGCATTCCGTCTTGCACGCCTTGCAGCCGACGCAGAGATCCATGACCTCCTTCATGCGCCGCCCCGTGAGCTCCTCAGGCGGGAGGGTGCCTTCGATCACGGACCTGAGCATGTTGGCCCGCGCCCTCGTGGTGTCCTGCTCGTCGAGGGTCACCATGTACGACGGGCACATCGTGCCTCCCGTTCTCTTGCGGCAGAGACCGCTCCCGTTGCACAGCTCGACGGCCTTCGCAAAGCCGCCCTGGTCCCCGAAGGAGAGGTTGGTCCTTATGGGTAGGCGCTCGCGGCCTGGGCCGATGCGCAGCTGCCGGTCCATCGGCGGAGGGTCTACGATAACGCCCGGGTTCATCATCCCCTCGGGGTCGAAGAGACGCTTGACGTCCGCAAAAGCGCGCAGGATCTTCCCCCCGTACATCTTCTCCACGAACTCCGAACGCGAGAGGCCGTCGCCGTGCTCGCCGGAGATGGACCCGCCGCAGTCGACGACGAGGTCAGCGACCTCTTCGGCGATGCGCCGCATCCGCGAGACGCCACCAGGGTCCGAGGTGTCCAGAGCAGGCCTGACGTGCAGGCATCCCACGCTGGCGTGGCCGTAGAAGCAGGCCCAGGTACCGTTCTTCTCGACGATCTCCTCGAAGCGGCCCGTGAACTCCTCTAGCCGGTCCGGCGGCACGGCCGCGTCCTCCACAAACGCGACGGGCTTCTCTTTGTCTGTAGTACCGAGCAGAAGCGGTAGCGTGGACTTGCGGAGCAGGATCGTCTGGCCCATCTCCTCTTTGGTGCGAAGCGGCGTAGCAGCCAGCGCCCCGACCTCACCGGCTAGATCGTCGAGTCTTGCGAAGCGTTCGTCCAATTCTTCCTTCGTACCGCTCCACTCCACGACGAGGACGGCTTTCGGATCCCCCTGTACAAAGCGGGTCGAGTCCCTGTAGGCGGGGTTGGCCCTCGCGCGGCCTATGGCGACGTCGTCGAGCAACTCTATCGCCGATGGGTCCAACTGAAGGAACCGGTTCGTGGCGCGGGCCGCTGCGGAGAGGGAACCGAACTCGAAAGAGGCCAGGGCGCGGGCCTCCGGGAGCGGGTGCAGTCTGAACTCGGCACGGGTGACTGTGGCCAGCGTGCCCTCAGAGCCGCAGATCAGGCGCGTCAGGTCCAGGATCTCGTAATCTATCAAGGCGTCGAGGCCGTAGCCTGAGACGCGACGAATCATCTTTGGGAACCGCCGCTTTATCTCGTCGTTGTAGCGGTCCCCGATCTCCATCGCCCCGCGCAGCAGCCTCGCGAGCGCGTCGGCGTGACGGGCACGTCCTCTGGCCTCCTCCCTGCTTAGCGGGCCGAGTTCCACCGTCTCCCCGGAGGCGAGCACGCAGCGCAGTCCGAGGACCTGATCCGAGGTCATCCCGTAGACGAGCGAGCGCATCCCCGCTGAGTTGTTCCCGATCATACCCCCTAGCGTCGCCACGTCGGAGGTGGAAGTGTCAGCCCCGAACACGAGCCCGTGCGGCTCGACCATCGCGTTGAGCTCGCCTTGCACCAGTCCAGGCTCGACGACGCAACGCCGCCCTTCGAGGTCTATCTCCATCGCCCGGCGCATCTCGGAGACGTCGAGGGCCAGTCCGGGGGCCGTGGCCTGCCCGGCCAGGGAGGTGCCGGTACCGCGAGGCGTAATCGAGAGCCCGAGGTCGCGGGCCGTGGCGAGGGTGAACACTACGTCCTCTTCCGTGCGGGCGACGACGACGCCAACGGGCTTGCGAAGGTAGATGGAGGCGTCCGTGGACCACATGGCGCGCGAGGCTTCATCGGTACGCAGGTACCCTTCGAGCTTGCAGTCGAGGGCGGTGTGGAGTTGCCTCACAAAGGGTTCAGGTTTATCCGGCATGCTCTGGTCAACTTTACATCCAGAGCGGGCGTGTTGCCAATCAGAGATCCCCGCCTTCTTCGACGAGACGGTTCAATTCCCTGGCCAGAAGAGCGAGGCGGGCCTCTTTCACTAGGGGTACTTCCCTGCGGCGGCGCCGGACGTTGCCGAGGTCTATATCTACGGTGATCAGGGCCTCCTCGTGGAGCGGCCCTTCAGCCACGACCGTCCCCCAGGGATCGACGACGTGCGAGTAGCCCCAGAAGACCAGGTTGTCCTGTTTTCCGACACGATTGACGAAGACGACGTAGCACTCGAGCATACGGGCGTAGAAGCGGGTGATCCCACGCCAATAGCCCCTTGTGTCCAACAACTCGGGGTAAGAAGGGTAGGAGCCGCTGTCTGCGGGGATTACGAGCACCTGGGCACCGTCCTGAACCGCGATGAAAGGAAGAAACGTTTGCCAGGCATCGTTGCAGATCAGTAAAGCCATGCGGCCTAACTTGGTGTCGAAGGCGCGCATGCTCTGTCCCGGGTTGTAGTGCTTTCTCTCTTCGTAGATCCTGTAGTTTGGCAGGTAGAGCTTGCGGTGTAGGTGCCGGAGGTCTCCTCCTTCGAGATAGGCCGCGCTGTTGTAGGTCTGAAAGCCCCGCCCCTCCTCGCAGAACCCCACGACCACGGCCATCTCTCCCGCGGCCTCGGCCAGGGAGCTTATTGGCTTGCTGTAGGCCTCGATTGGCACATCGTCACCGAGCTCTCCGAGGGCGTAGCCGGACAGGCTCAGCTCAGGGAAGACGGTGAGGTCCGCGCCCCTGTCCTTCGCCTGAGCCACGACCTCTTTGGCTTTGCGGAGGTTCTCTTCGGTGTCGCCGAGGACGCAGTCGATCTGGGCCAGTGCTACCCGCACGGTTACTTGCTACCCCATTCGTTGATGCGTTCCTCCCGCACGTAACCCCGGAGCAGAGCCGCCGGGAACAGGGATAGAAGCGATTGCCAGATGTTGCACCCGGCAATCGCGGTCGGATAGTTCCTTAGATAAAGCCGTTCTCACTCAGCCACTCTTCGGCCACCTGGTCTTCGAGCTGCCCATCCACGTCGACCTTCGCGTTCAGAGCCTGCAGCTCCTGGGTGGTGAGCTTCTCGGAGATGGGCGCGAACAGTTCTGCAATCTGCGGGTATTCCTCGATCACATCCTTGCGCACGTTGAGCGCCGGGTTGTAGATCGGGAAGAAGCTCTTGTCGTCCTCGATGAGCTCGAGGTCGAGCGCCGAGATGCGACCGTCGGTCTGGAACACCTCGCCGAAGTTGCACTGCTCGCCCTTGTCGGTTTGTTGGTAGATCAGACCTTCGTCTATCTTGACGATGTTCTCCTTCGGGAACTCGAAATCGTATGCCTTCTCCATCCCCGGCAGGCCGTCGTCGCGGGTCGAGAACTCTGTCCCCACGCACACGGTGGCCTCTTCAGGGTTCTCCTCGACCAGCTGCTTGAAGTCCGAAAGCTTCTTGACGCCGAGCTTGTCGTAGGCTTCGCTGCGCACGGCCATTGTGTAGGTGTTGTTGGCCGGAGAGGGCGGAGAGAGCCACTCGATATCGTTCTCCTTGAGATCCTCCTTGGCTACGGCTTCGAATTGCTTCTGACGATCCGGGATGGGATCCGTGTGGCCGAGGTGGGTGATCCAACCTGTCCCCGTGTACTCCCAGTACATGTCGATCTCGCCGGATTCCAGCGCCTTGCGGGCTGCGACCGTTCCTGCCAGGCCGATCTGGTCGTTTACCGTCGCTCCCGCATTTTCGAGGACTTGCAGCGTGATCTGGCCGAGGATCAACTGCTCGGTGAACTCCTTGGAGCCGACGGTGAACTCGGCGCCGGAGAGGTCTACGTCCCCCGATGCTCCTCCGCCACCGCCGCCGCCGCAGCCAGCGACGATCAGGGTTAGGACTGCGAAGAGCCCAAGCAGTTGCGTCAGCTTTGCAGGTATCGTTCGCACAGCGATCCTCCTTTATGGTCTTGTGTGGTCGAGAGCTTGATGATAGTTCCGGCTACAGTCCCCTGGGGCGCAGGACATCTTCAGCCACGCCAGCGAGCCAGTCGACGGACAGGGCCACGATGGCGGTCACCCCGCAGGCGGTAACCAGCACGACCGTCCGGTCCAGCCTTATGGCGTTGTTGATCGACTCCCCCAATCCGCCGGCGCCTATGAACGTCCCAAGCGTCGCGGTACCGACGTTGATGATCAGGGCGGTCCTGACGCCTGCCAGGATTATGGGTACGGCAAGCGGCAGCTCGATGCGGAATAGCACAGCCATCTTGGTCATTCCCATGCCGCGGGCGGCCTCGATAATGGAGCGATCCACCTGCCGCAAGCCCACCATGGTGTTCCGCAGGATAGTCAGAAACGAGTACGCCACCAGGGCTACGATGCATGGCCAGAACCCTATACTCCAGATGATGGCCAAAAACGCCAGCACACCGATAGACGGGACCGCCTGGCCTATGTTGGCCAGCCCGATCACGAAAGGCGACACCCGGCGGGCGAAGGGTCGAGTGAGCAGGATGCCGGTGGTCACGGCCAACGTAACGACGATCGCGCTAGAGACGGCGGCGAGTTCGAGGAGTCTGGCCGTCTGCTGGATGAGGGTGCCCGCGTTCAGGGAGCGCTGCTCGATGCTGTCGAGATCCTGCGTACCTACGTACAGGTAGAGCGCCAGGCCCGCGAGCCCGAGGAAGATGGGCATGGCGAGGTAGCGTAACAGGCGCGCCGCGCCGCCTGGACCTTTCGCGGCGGCCTTCTGTAAGGTCGTCATCGCCCCTCATCTCCGGCCTGCAGGTCCTGCCCAGTCCTCTCACGCGGCTGTTCCTCTTCCGGGGGGCTCATGTGGCGGTCCCGCTCGTGCGGGCGCATGGTGTTGATCGCCTCAAGCACCGTATCGAAGTCGACCACGCCCTGGTAGCGCCCCCCCTCGTCGACGATGATGGCCGAGCCTTTGTAGGATGTGATCATGGTGTCGAGGGTATCGTAGAGGTTCGAGTTGGCCTCGACGATGGCCACCGCAGGCCAGCCTGACTCTTCGAGCGGGGTGTCGTCATGCTGGATTTCCTCCTGGCCAACCCACCGCCTTGGCTTTTCCTGCTCATCCAGCAGCAGTACGTGATCCCTGCTCGTGCTGCGCATCTTCTCCCGTACCTCATCGTGACTGTCGGTTAGCCTGGCGACCGGCCAGTCGGATGTCTCGATGTCCGAGACCCGGCTGAGGCTCAGACGCTTGATGGAGGGCCCGGAGCCGATGAAGTCCTGGACAAACTCATCGGCGGGGTCGGTAAGAATCCTCTCTGGCGTATCATACTGGGCGATCTTGGACTGATGCTTGAGGATCGCTATGCGGTCGCCCATCTTTATGGCCTCGTCTATGTCGTGGGTGACGAAGACAATGGTCTTGCGGATCTCCTGCTGTAGCCTCAGGAACTCGTCCTGGAGCCTGTCGCGGGTGATCGGGTCTATCGCCCCGAAAGGTTCGTCCATCAACAGGACCGGCGGATCGGCGGCCATCGCCCGCGCCACCCCGATACGCTGGCGCTGGCCGCCTGAGAGCTCCTTCGGGTAACGCTCGCGGTAGGAGAGGTCTATACCCACGGTCTCAAGTAGCTCGTCTATCCGGTCCGAGGTGCGTTTCTTCTCCCACCCGAGCATTCTTGGCACCGTCGCGATATTGTCGGCGATGGTCATGTGCGGAAAGAGCCCGATCTGCTGTATGACGTAGCCTATCCTGCGGCGGAGCTTGTCCGGATTGACCTTCGTCACGTCCTCACCCTGGAGGAAGATTCTGCCTGAGGTCGGTTCGATGATGCGGTTGATCATCTTCATGGTCGTGGTCTTGCCACACCCGGAGGGCCCGACCAGGACCACGATCTCCCCCTCGTAGATCTCCAGCGAAAGATCATCCACCGCGGCTTCTTCCTGGGCTGGGAAGACCTTGGTGAGGTCCTCCAGGCGGATCATGGTTTCAGCGGTTTGCGTATTGTTCTCTTGTGCGGTTCTGTCAGTCACGTATACCCCTCGAAGTCGTCAATTTACCCAGCAAGTTGAAGAACGTGTCGAACAGAAACGCCAGCACTATGATGCCGAGGATGCCGCCGATCACCAGGTTGAGGGCCGTGGGACTACCGATGCGGGCGAGCCCGGCGAAGATGTCGTCGCCCAAACCCGGACCGTTCACCACGGCCGCGATCGCCGCGATGCCCATGAGGAGCATGGTGGAGACGCGCACCCCGGTGATGATGACCGGCCACGCCAGGGGCAGCTCGATGCGCAGGAGCCGCTCCCTGGCGTTCATGCCCATTCCCTGTGCGGACTCCGCGATCGCAGGGTCCACAGAACGCAGACCGGCAACGGTGTTGCGCAGGATCGGCAGCAGCCCGTACATGACCAGCGCGACGACCGCCGGCAGGTAGCCGAGGCCGAAGATCGGGATAAAGAGGCCGAACAACGCGAAAGAGGGGATGGTAAGGAAGGTGGAGGTGATCGCGAGCGCCACGTTTGCGGCGCTCTCTCTACGGTACACCAGCACGCCCAGCGCCACCCCGATCACGATGTCGATAGCCAGCGCTATGGCGACGACTATGGCGTGACCGATGGCCAGCTCTAGCACGTGGTCCCAGCTAAGGGATATGTAGTCGAGAAAGCTGCTCAACCTGTCCACCACCTCTCCGTCTGGCGTCTAACCACGGCGATATACTATAGCTTAATACCGACTTTCGTTGATCGGGCGATGCTCGAAGCGCACGGAGCAGCACCGCATATCAGGGCGCCCCGGAGGTATCGTCGGTGGCGGATCGAGGACCCGAGGACCAGCCGAGCAGGGCGGAGAGATCGTCCGCGGCCTTCTTGACCTCATGCCCCGCGCCCTCCAGCCGGCCGCCGAGACGGAACTTGGGCGCCGAGACGTTGAGCGCGGCGACGAGCTGTCCCTTGAAATCCCTGACGGGCGCCGCCGCACCGACCAGGCCGAACTCGAACTCCTCATCCACCAGGGCATAACCTAGCTCGCGGGCGCGGGCGATGCTCCCCTCTAATTCCTCGATGTTGCGAACGGTGCCAGGCCTCAACTTACGGAACTCCACGCGCGAGAGAAGGCTAGAGAGGGCTTGGCTATCATGGTCGAAGAGTAGCGCCCGTCCCGACGAGGTGCAATAGATGGGGACCGTGCGGCCGGCCCAACCATCCGCTTTGACGGCGTGGGGCGGGGACTTGGAGAGCACCGTCAGAACCTCCACTCCTTGCAGAACGGAGAGGTGGGCCGTCTCGCTTAGGTCCTCTACGAGTCGATCGAGTAGCGCAGGCGCAACACTGAGCAACCTCTGCTCGCCCGCGCGCGCCGCGAGCGCGAAGAACCTCCACCCCAACCTGTACTGGAGGGTTTTGGTATCACGATCGACGAAGCCACTCTCGGCCAGAACCTTTAGCGTTCGCGATACTTGACTCTTCTCACGTCCGATCAGGTCGGCGATCAGGACTACCCCCAAACCCCCTTCCTCGATTGCTTCTTCCCCACCAAGAACCGTCAATATGGCAAGTTCGCGCCTGAGATTCGTCTCTTTCGCTCCCACCACCCGTGCTAGTATCACACACGTCAGACCGGTGCGCAACGATAGTTGCTTTATACACTTTCCCCCGGCTGCGCCGCCTCGGGGTCTGCGCCGCGGGGACGCTTGTGCGGGCCGGGAAGGAGAGAATCCTCTCTAGCGACGGGTGGTTATGAGGCTCATGGCCTCCTGGCGGGTGCGCGGGTCTCTGGCGTAGATACCGCGCACGGCGCTGGTGACGGTAATGCTCCCCGGCTTCTGCACGCCCCTCATCGTCATGCACAGATGTTCTGCTTCGACGACGAAGATTGCGCCACGGGATCCCAACCTCTCGTGGATGGCGTCGGCGACCTGGGCGGTGAGACGCTCCTGGAGCTGGGGACGGCGGGCGTAACCCTCCACCACCCTGGCCAGCTTGGACAAGCCCACGACCTTCCCGTCCGGTATGTAGCCCACGTGGGCCTTGCCGACGAAGGGCATGAGGTGGTGCTCACAGAGGGAATGCAGGGGTATGTCTCGTACGAGGACCATCTCGCGATGTTCTTCCTGGAAGCCCACGTCCAGGTGTCTGGCGGGGTCATCGGACATTCCGGCGAAGAGGAACGCGTAGGCTTCGGCGACGCGGCGCGGCGTTGCCCTGAGGCCTTCCCGTTCCGGGTCTTCCCCTATGGCGATGAGTATCTCCTTGACGGCGCGTTCGATCCGAGGCCTATCCATCCCGTGTTCGGAGCTTCCGTGCGTCAGCTCCATGGGAAGGGTGAGTGGCTGGTGGGGTGCAGTTCTCCGGTCTCGTAGCGGGAGAAGCGGAAAGGTTCGAGCAGTTCCTGCGGTTCGTTCATAAGCTCCTTTGCTACCAGCGCACCGACCCCGATCATCTTGTAGCCGTGGTTGGAGTCGGCGATGAAGTAGGCATTTTCCCTGAAGGTGTCGAAGACGGGGAAGCTATCTGGGGTGAAGCACCCGATACCGCCAGAGGGCTCCTTAGAGAACAGGTAGCCCTTGCCCTCGAAGCGCCCGTGGCAGTGCGCCAGCGCCGAGGTCCACATCCTGGCGAAGTCTTCCCCGACCACGAAGTCGGGGCTCTCGGGCCCGTAAGGGTCGACGGCGACCTCGCTTGCAGGCTGGTCGACGATGTAGGGTGTGGCCCCGCCCTGTACCCCGTTGAAGTAGAAGTCCGGCTTGTAGTAGATCCCCCAGAGTTCGTCCGTGACGAGCTCGCCCTCTTCGTCGTAGAGCGGGGCGTCGGTGTCTACGTGGATCACCGGCGGCATGGCGCCTTTGTTGTCCGTAAGGAAACTCGGCTCGACACCGAGCACACCCTCCTGCAGCGACCAGTACGTCCACATCTCACGGTCGCGGTACAGCCCACCATCGGGACCCTTGACGGTGATCCTCTCGGGAAGATCCAGCATCGCCCAGATATCCCTGACCCACGGGCCGACGGCCACGACGAGGTTCTCGTAGCCGAGCTCGCCCCCATCCGTCTGTACGGCGCTAACCCTTCCGTCTTCCGAGCGAAATCCGGTAACCCTAACCCCGGTGTGGATCCGCACTCCCTCGGCCTGGGCTTTGGCGGCGAGAGCCCTTACCGAGGCTTTGTTGTTCGCGTACCCGCCGCGGTGCTCGTGCAGGATGCTCGTGATGTTCTCGGCCTGCCAGTCGTGGAAGATGTTCCGCATGTAGGAGCGGCACTCTTTCTCTCCCTCGACGAGGGTAGAGGGGTAGCCGATCGCCTGCTGCTCCTTGTAGACTTGCACCACGTCGTCGTGCATCACCTCGGGTGAGATCTGCATGTAGCCAACGGGATGGTAGGCGAACGCTTCCGGGTCCGACTCCCAGACCGAGACAGAATGGGCCATCAGTTCGCGCATCGCTGGCTGGAAGTAGTTGTTACGGATCACACCGCAGGCGATCCCCGAGGCGCCTGCGGCGACGCCGGTCTTGTCGAGCACGATCACGTCCTCGCCCGAGCCGCGCCCCCTGGTCTCCAATTCTTTCGCCAGGTGCCAGGCCGTGCTCAGACCATGAACCCCGGCCCCGATAACGACGTAAGATGCTCGCGTAGGTAACTGCATCTTCTAGAACAACCCCACTATCTCGCCGATCTCATCTACGTCTACGCCCTCAGCGACAGGAGAAGCGCCCAGGCCTGGCATCGTGCGCAAGTCCCCGCAGATAGGGTAGACGAACCCGCCCCCCACCCTAACCTCCCTGACCGGGAGTGTCCAGTCCGTGGGCGCTCCTTTGGGCGATGGATCTGAGGTTCCGGGGTCGACGGAATTAATCATCGGTTAACGTCTCGGGCCGCTAGTACGACCTGGCCGTGCCAACCTTCAGGTCCGCCTTGACGGTCTCCCTTCTCGGATCAATAAACGGCTTCTCTACGACGGTGGCATCGTACTCGCCGGTCTCCATCCTCACCGTCAGCCCCGTCCCCGGATCGGCGAGCCCGATCGGGACCAGGGCATACCCGATGTTCTTCTCCAGGCGCGGAGACCAGAACGCCGAGGAGACCTGCCCTATCTGCGAGCCGTCGTCGACGACCTGTAGGTAATCCTCTATGTAACCTACCAGCGGATCGCAATCGAGCTCTATACCGACCACCTTGCGGCCCACGCCCTCATCCGCGATACGCCTGAGTGCTTCCTTACCGATGAAGTCAGCCTCCTGGTCCAGTTCCACCGTGTACCCCAGGTCAGCCTCGTAGGGGTTGAGGAAGTGGTAGTCGCTGTAGGTGTTGTTATCCAGCGCGATGTCCGAGCCGTAGCTCAGGATTCCAGCCTCGACACGCCGGATCTGGCAAGGCCCGATCGGCGAGAGGTTGTGGGGCTCGCCGGCCTCGAGCATCGTGTCCCAGAACTTCATGCCGTCGCGGCTGGCATTTCTCAGGTAGATCTCGAACCCCACTTCCCCGGTGTATCCGGTCCGCGAGACCACGACGTCCATGCCATCGAGCTCGTACTCGTCCATCCAGTAGTATCTAAGGTCCAGTATCTCCTCGCCGAAGATGTCCACCATGAGGTCCCTCGACCTCGGGCCCTGGATCTGGACCGGGGCGACGTCGGGCTCCCGGATCTGCACGTCCAGACCGGAGACCGCGGCCACACCCTTGGCCCAGAGCAGCACGTCGCCGTCGGCCACCGACAACCAGAAGTGGTTCTCACCGAGACGTAAGAGCACGGGGTTGTTGATGATGCCGCCGTCGACGTCGGTGTTGAGGGCGAATTTGCACTGCTTGACCGAGCACTTCTTCAGGTCGCGCGGGGTTAGCAAGTTGGTGAACTCGAAGGCGTCGGGACCTGTGATCTCGACCTGCCGCTCGGCCGCCACGTCCCACATGGTAACGTCGTTGACGAGCTTCCAGTACTCCACGAGCATGTCGTCGTAGTGCCTGGGGTGGTACTGGCGGTTAGTGACCGTGTAGGACTGGACGCCGTGGCGCTGGTGGGCGTAGAAGAACGGCCCCTTGCGGATCCGGGTGTACATGTGGATCTTCGGGGTGTCGTAGGGTATGCGCAACAGAAATACCTCCCTGGAATGTACTGACTTGTGACCCTCTGTGTCCGAATCCGAGTTCCTGACTGCGAATAATCCGGTACTGCCCTCCTGTTCTTCTCCCTCTGCAGCCGGAATGTATCACGGGCAAAATGTGTGTGCAACTATAGTTGCTGTATTTGCAACATCAGGTTGTATTCGGGGAAGTGCGCACGTAGACTGCGCCAGGAAATGTACCGAGCGTAATTTTCCGCAGGTCAATCTAGCGTAATTACAACCGAACAGAGATAGTCAATTAGGGGGAGAGGTTTCGTAGATGTCACAGGCTGAACAAGAACGTTCACAGGAGGGAAGAGAGGCATCTGGTTCCGAGGCTGACGCCGAACAGGTACAGCAATTCGGAGCGGTGTTCTACATAACGGTCGCCATCTCTGCGGTGTTCGTTCTGGCCGGCGTGTTTTTTACGGAGCCCTTTGGTAGCGCGCTTGCGACGGTCGTTGGCTGGATCACTTCGGGTCTCGGTTGGTTGTACATGCTCATGACGAGCTTCTTCCTCGGTTTCGCCGTCTGGCTGGCTCTGTCTCGCTACGGCAAGATACGGCTCGGCCAGCCTGACGACAGACCCGAGTTCGGCCGCTTCGCGTGGTTCGCGATGCTCTTCCAGGCTGGGATGGGCATCGGTCTGGTGTTCTGGGCCGTCTCCGAGCCGGTTACACACTACACTGATCCGCCCCTTGGCATGGCCAGGCCCGAGACGCCTGATGCGGCCACGTTGGCCTTGCAGACCGCGTTCTTCCACTGGGGGCTGCACCCGTGGGCGATCTACGCTGTCGTTGGCCTCGCCGTCGCGTACTTCAGCTACCGCAGGGGCATGACGAATCTGCAGGTCAGCACGGTCTTCCGTCCCCTTTTGGGCGACCGCGTCGACGGCCCAATTGGGAAGGCCATCGACGTCATCGCCATCATAGCCACATTGTTCGGTGTGGCCGTCTCTTTGGGGCTTGGCACCCTCCAGATCGACGTTGGCCTCGGCGAGGTCTTCGGCCTCCCGAGCGGGATAGGTCTGCAGCTGATCATCATCGCCATCACCGCGGTCGCCTACATGCTCTCGGCGTCGACGCCGATCAACAAAGGCGTGAACATCCTGAGCCAGACGAGCATGTTAATAGCCTTCTTCTTGCTCGTCTACTTCATCGTCGTCGGGCCGACGCTCTTGCAGCTGAACGCTTTCACGCAGGAGACCGGCGTCTACCTGGCCAACCTGGTTCCCCAGAGCTTCAACATGGCCGCCTTCGAGCCGCAAGAGGCGACGTGGCTCGCCGATTGGACGATCTTCTTCTGGGCGACGTGGATCGCCTGGGCCCCTTACGTGGGCGTCTTCATCGCCCGCATCTCCAGGGGACGCACCATCAGGGAGTTTATCCTCGGGGTGATGATCGCCCCGACCATCTTCTCCATGATCTGGTTCTCCGTATTCGGGGCGGCTGGCATCCAGGCCGATAACCAGACCAACGGGGCGATCAGCTCGGCCGCAGGAACCAGCGAGGCCCTCGGGCTGTTCACTTACCTCGAACAGAACCCGCTCTTTCTGTTCACGTCGATTGCGATGATCTTCCTGGTCTGGATCTTCTTCGTCGCCGGCGCTGATGCAGGGACCATCGTTCTGGGCAGCATGTCCGCCGGCGGCGTGCTGAACCCGAAGAGGGTGATCAAGCTCACCTGGGGCGCGATTATGGGGGCGCTGGCGGCGATCTTGCTCGTAGTCGGGGGCTCGACGCGCTGCAGAATGGGGCGATCCTGGCCGCGACGCCGTTCGCGATACTGATGTGCCTTATGTGCTGGTGTCTGTACAAGACCCTCAGGCGCGACTATCGTGAAGAGAGACAGCAAGTACAGGAGATCATGGCCCACGACCAGAACGTCGAGAAACAGCAGATGGAGGAGATCATGCGCCGCCACGAGGCCGGAGAACCCGTCGGCCAGGCGATATCGGACTCAAGCAACGGCGGGTCGAGGAGGGGCTCCTGAACCTTATGCTCGACGCTTTATCTCTATCCGCCGGGGCTCGGGGACGTCCGCTGCGCCGCCCCTGACGGTGATCTCCAGCAGGCCGTTCTCGAAGTCGGCGCTTACATCGTCGTCGCGTATTCCCGCGGGCAGGGTCCAACTCCGCATGAAAACGCCGTAGTAACGCTCCCTGACGTAGAACGTTTCAAATTGGTCATCCGGATCGCTGCGCCGCTCTCCCGAGACGGTCAGCACGTCGTTTGAGAGGGTGATCTCTACGTCCTCCGGAGAGACTCCCGAGAGCGAGACCCGGATCACGAGGTCTCTACCCCTGGCGACTACGTCGGTGGAAGGGACCCAGGCGGTCGCGTAGGTCCTCCGCCGGTCCTCGTGCCCGGCGTCGGGGCCGATCCTCCCCGAGCCCACCTCCCGCATCCGGTTCCACTCGCTTATGGAATCTACAAGCCCATGAAACGGGTTTCTTCGCTCCCTGTCCATCATCTCTCCTTTCGAGTGCTTTCCCGACTTGCGCTTTACCCGACTATAGTGCAACGAAAACCGGCCCGCTCTCACCGGCTACAATCGATGAGCTGTCGTTGGCGAGCCTTGGGAGAACCTCCGCGTGGACGTACATCGGATCCGGGTTATGAGCTTCAACGTCAGGGGGTCGTTCCGCGACGCGCGAAAGAAGAACGCCTGGCGCAACCGGGCGGATCTCAACGTCGCCACCATAGAGCGTTACGCTCCCGACGTGATCGGGCTTCAGGAGGCCCAGCGCGGCAATCTCGGCGCGTACCACAATCGCCTACCACATTACGCCCACATCCGCGGCCCGAGATACGGCAACTCCACCCCCCATGACTTCAACACCATCCTCTTCGACCCCGAAAGGCTGGAGCCGCTCGACTCGGGAGGATTCTGGCTCTCTGAGACACCCGAGAAGCACTCGAGGAGCTGGCAGACGAAGGTCGCGCGCTCGGCCACGTGGGCCCTGTTCGGAGCGCTGGGGACGGATCTCACTTTCCTCCACCTGAACACGCACCTCGACCACATAAGCGCCCCGGCACGCCAGGAAGGCAGCAAGCTCGTCGTGAGGAAGATCGCGGAGTTCTCCGGCCGCACGCACGCAGATCCGCCGGCCATCGTTACGGGAGACTTCAACAGCCGGCCAGGCAACAGGGTCCACAAGACGTTCACCGAATCGGGCTTCGTCGACAGCTACCTCGCCGCCGGTAACGAGGAAGGCGCGAACACGTTCCACTCGTTCAGGGGCGCGGACTACCGCGATGCGCACCCCGCCCGCGGGCCGCGGCGCATAGATTGGATCCTCCTGAAAGACCCCAAAGGTCGCCTACGAATAGACTCGCATAACATCATCCACGACGCCGACAAGTCCTCAGGACACTATCCGAGCGACCATTATCCGATAATGGCCGAGTTCAGGTTTTAGGCTTCAGGTTTCAGGTATGTTGTGGAAGCAGAGTCGGGACCGTAGGCTATATGTCCCAGAACAAACGAAAGGAGCCCCACGAACGGGGGCTCCTTTCGCACAGAATGTATGTGGACTTCTGCCGCACTATCCAATCGGCTGACCTACAGAGGCGAGACATCGCCCACAGGTCCAGTCCCTTCTACAAAGAATTCCTGAAGCCTGTGACCTGATGCCTGAAACCGCGAATTGGGGCGGCCTGGGCCGCCCCAATTCGCCCTACGCGGCGCCGCGGAGGACCATACCGAACTCTCCGCTACCGAGCATACGCTCGGCCTCGCGCTGCAGCTGACGGACGCGCTCGCGGGAGATCCCGAGCTCCTCGCTGAGCTTGGCGAGGGTCGCGGTGTCGCGGTCGCCGAGACCGTAGCGCCTTATGAGGACGTGCCTGTGCCGCTCGGGGAGCCGCTGGATGGCCTCCTTGAGGGAGCCTACCTCCATCTCTCCGATGACCGTGCCCGCCACCTCAGAGGCACGCTCATCCTCGATCAGCTCTCCGAGTTCGGAGCCGTCGCCGTCGGAGGAGAGGGTCTGGTTGAGGCTGGTGGCGTCAGGCATCGCGCTCTTGACGTCGAGCACCTCACCGACGGTCCACTCCAGGCGTCCGGCGACCTCCTCATCGGTGGGCTCGCGGCTCAGCTCCGTGGAGAGCTCGTTGTAGGCGCGGGCCATCTTCCGGATCTTATCCCCCATGTGCACGGGGACGCGGATGGTACGACCCTTGTCCGCCACCGCGCGCTGCACGGCCTGACGGATCCACCACGTAGCATACGTGGAGAACCTCCAGCCGCGATCGGGGTCGAACTTCTCGACCGCCCTCATGAGGCCAACGTTGCCCTCCTGGATCAGATCCTCGAAAGGCAACCCCATCCCACGATACCTCTTGGCAACACTGACCACGAGCCTGAGGTTCTTCTCGACGAGCTTCTTGCGCGCCCTGTCGTCACCGGCCTTGGCCCTCTTGCTTAGGTCGATCTCCTCCCTGTGCGTCAGGAGATTCCCCTTGTCGATGCGCGCGAAATACCCGGGGATGAGATCCGGGGTCTCCGCGGGCCGCTCGTTACGCCGCGCGCTGGTTATCCCAATGGTGTCCATCAAACGCCTCCTCACTCCTGTATTAACCGTCTACGCCCTCAAAATCCTGCACGACGTCCCCACTCCCGGGCGCCCCGAACCCACAAAAACGCGTCGCGCGGACGCCGCCCTTCGTTACTCGAAGTTGTATGGGTGCGGGAATGCAGGCTTTTTTTAGGATCTTGCCAAACTAGTAGTATACTCATTTCGGAGCGTTTGTCAAGGCCGTTCCGGCCTTAGGTATCCGCTTGGTGGTTTTCTCGCTCCGCCACCAGCGGCCAACGGCACATGCTCCGACCCAAGCCGTGCTTTAGGGAGTATAGTATCTGGCGATGGACGAAACCGCAGAGAGTCGGGCACAGATAGCGTCGTGCACAAACGTCTCGAACCTTCCGTACACCGAGCCATCAGCTTTCAGCAAAGAGGCTGACAAGCTGAAGTGCTGAAATGCTGACCGGCGCGGGTTGGGGAAGATCTATTCTCCCCAACCCGCAATGAGAGGAACTTGTTGCGTTCGGGGTGCTTGAACCTGGTGGTAAGGGTAGGCGTGGTGTCGGTGGCCGCGATCCTCGCCGCGTTGAGCATGGTCGTCATCCTCTCGTTCGCCGTTTCGGCGCTCGGGCAGCCAGGTGGGGTCGAGAAGATCGTCATGGTGCTCGTGGCCTCGGCAGCGGGGTTCGCCTTCTTCCTGGTCGGCCGTGGCATCTGGCGGGACCTGAGGCGACGTTCGACCGCAAGACCCGAAGAAGAACCGACCAAAGAGCGCGGGCGCTAGCGGGTAGGGAGATACGCTCCCGGGGCGACGTGTGTACTGCGCCAGGAGTAGAACGGAGTGAGATGTGTGGAATTATTGGCGGGTATGGAGGCATGGACTCTGAGTCCGCTTCGCGGATGCTGGCGCGTGTCGTGCACAGGGGGCCCGACGACGAAGGACGCATCGAGGTGGCGGGGAACGTGCTCGGCCACAGGCGGCTCTCCATCGTCGATGTAGAGGGGGGCAAGCAGCCGCTCTTTACGCCGGACGGCGACCTCTACCTGGTCGGCAACGGCGAGGTGTACAACCACGAGGAGATTAGGGAGACCCTCGAAGACGGCGAGATGGGCACCCGTTCGGACAACGAGGTGGCGCTGCGTCTGATCTCCGAGCGGGGACCCGGCGCCCTCTCTGAGTTGCTCGGGATGTTCGCGTTCTTGGTCGCCGGAGAGGACGGCACGTTTGTCGCGGCCCGCGACCCCGTCGGCATCAAGCCTCTGTACTGGGCCCGCCGTGACGGCCTCGTCCGCTTCGCTTCGGAGATGAGATCCTTCGACGAGGACTGGCAGCCCGACGTCGAATCCTTCCCGCCGGGCCACTACTGGACCCCCGAAGGCGGCCTCGTGGAGTTTGCCGCGCCCGTTCCGCCCAGAGACGAGTTGGAACACTTTGACGGACCTGGCGCGCCTGGTGCAGAGATCCCTGAGCACATACTGGAGAAGGTGCGCAGCCGGCTCGTGAGGACCGTCGGGCGCCAGATGATGGGCGACGTGCCCGTAGGCGTCTTTCTCTCCGGCGGCCTCGACTCCAGCCTCGTCGCCGCCATCGCGGCCCGCTGGTATGAGGAGCGCGGCGAGAAGCTCAAGACCTTCGCCGTCGGCCTCGCGGACTCTCCCGACCTGCTGGCCGCCCGCGCGGTCGCCGAGTACCTCGACACCGAACACCACGAGAGCGTCTATACGGCTGAAGACGCCCTCGCGGCTTTGCCGAAGGTAGTCAGGACCATCGAGAGCTTCGACCCTTCGCTGGTACGTAGCGCCGTACCCAACTACATCCTCGCGGCGTTCACGGCCAGGCACGTCAAGGTCGTTCTGACGGGCGAAGGGGCAGATGAGATCTTCGCCGGATACGAGTACCTAAGGGATTTCCGCACGGAGGAAGAGCTACACGCCGAACTGGTGCGTACCATCGAGGGGTTGCACGACCTGAATCTGCAGCGGGCCGACCGCGTCACCATGGCCCACGGCCTCGAAGCGCGGGTACCGTTTCTGGAGCTCGACATGATCTCCCTCGGACTCTCCCTCCCGGCAGGGTGGAAACTCGCCGGCGAGGGCCAGGAAGAAAAGAGGCTTCTCCGCCAGGCCTTCGAAGGCTGGCTCCCCGATGAGTTCCTGTGGCGCAAGAAGGCACAGTTCGGGGACGGATCTGGGGCCGCCTCGGTCCTCAAGACGCGCATGGAAGAGGGCGTCACCGAGGAGGAGTTCAGGCGCGAACGGCACGAGGTCGAGCCTCCCTTGCGAACCCGCGAGGAGGTCGCCTACTACCGCATCTTCGCCGAAGACCTCGGCGAGGTCAGCCCGAAGCGGACTATCGGACGCTTCGCGACCACGTGAAAGGAGATCAGGGAAGGTTTGCCTTCCCTGATCTCCGGCTTCAGGTTACAGGTTTCAGGATGTGTCATCGCCGCTTACGGGCGTTTGGCTTGTCGAGGAACAGCGAAAGACCCCCTGTGATGCCAGCGTCCATGGGGGACCGTGACACGCTGTGCCCCGGTCTCCTCGCCTGCTCGGGTTCGACGATCGCCTCGGCTGAGATCTTCTTGCGCGTCCGGAGACGGACCAGGTTGTGTAAGGCGGCGCCTATCGTGGGGATCGGGCCGATCCCCTGCGACGCGTGACCACCGGCCGCCTCGACCTGGATCCCAACAGCCGCTTCGCCCTTTACCGTTTTCTCCACCTCTGCCTTCTTTCTGCAGGTCTTGCGTGCTCTGGCACTGCCACATGAGCATGACCGATCCGGGATGCCGGCGCATCACTCATTTGCAGTATTTATTGCGCGGATGTTCACTTTTTCCGGAAGAGGCCCGTCATTTTTCCGCGACCGGCTGCCGGGTCCGGTTAGCTGCGGCCCTGGTGGGTATCTAGTATCGAGTAAGGACTTTAACGAAGGGAGCGGGTGTGGAGAAGTTCATCATCAGCGCGGCGATTACGGGCGGGATGACCGTGCCAGGGCAGAGCGAGGCGATCCCTATAACGCCAGATGAGATAGTCGACTCCGCGGTGGGGGCGCACGAGGCCGGGGCGACGATCGTCCACCTCCACGTCCGTGAGCCGGAGACGGGGAAACCGAGCTCGGACATCGGGCTCTTTCGCGAGGTGGTCGCGGGGATCAAGGACCGGTGCGATGTGATAGTACAGCCGACCACGGGCGGCGGGAAGGGGATGACGTTAGAAGAAAGGGCCGCCGTCCTTCCCGAGCTGGAGCCCGAGATGGCCACCTTCAACACGGGCAGCTTCAACTTCGGCCTCTTCCCGATCGCGGAACGGGGCGGAGACTACGAGGAGTGGGAGATAGAGTACCTGGAGGACACCCGGGATTACATCTTCCGCAACACCTTCGCCGACATGAAGAAGGTCTGCACCATGTTCCGCGAGGCCGGCGCGAAGCCGGAGCTGGAAGCCTACGACGTCGGGCACCTCTACAACATAAAGTACCTGCTCGGCAGGGACCTGCTCGACACCCCGATCCACGTCCAGTTCGTCCTCGGCGTGATGGGCGCGAACGCCGCGACCATCGAGCAGATGATGCACATGCGCCGCACGGCGACCGAGCTGTTCGGGGAGGACTACACGTGGTCGGCGGCAGGCGTCGGTTACCCGGCCGAGTACCACCTCGCCGCGATGTGCCTGATGCTCGGCGGCCACGTGAGGGTTGGCCTGGAAGACAACCTCCGCGTCAGCCGCGAAAAGCGCGCGGAGTCGAACGCCGAGCTGGTCGAGAAGGCCGTTGCCCTCGGAGCGATGTTCGACCGCGAGCCAGCCACCCCCGATGAGGCGCGCGAAGCGTTCGGCCTCAAGGGCCGTGCGGCGGTGGCATTCTAGCTGGTCAGCACGCTTCGGGCCTTTCAGCATGTCAGCTAGTTACGGTTTGCGGGAGGGTGATACCTTTGCGGAACGCTGTCGAGAAAGGAACGTTTTGAAGAGGGTTTGTGTCTTTGATGTGAACGAGACGTTGCTCGACCTGGCGGCTCTCGACCCGCTCTTCGAGCGGGTCTTCGGCGGCGCATCGGTACGAAAGTTGTGGTTCAACCAGATGCTGCAGTCGGCCTTCGTAGCCACCATTACGGACTCCTACGTGACCTTCGGCGAGGCCGCAGGCGCCGCCCTCGGGATGACCGAGGAGCGGTTGGGGGTGGAGATCTCTGAGGATGATAGGCAGGAGATCCTGGGCGGACTACGCGACCTGCCGCCGCATCCCGAGGTACCCGAGAGCCTCGACAGGCTGCGCGACGCCGGGTTCCGTCTCGCCACCCTTACCAACTCCACGCAGGAGGTCGCCGAGGCCCAGATACAGAACGCGGGGCTCACCGATAAGTTCGAGCAGATCCTCTCCGCCGACACAGCGAGACGCCTCAAGCCCGCCCCAGCCCCCTACAGGATGGCCGCGCGGGCGCTGAAGATACCCGAACGCGGGATGCGCCTCGTGGCTGCCCACGCGTGGGACGTGGCGGGAGCCCTGCGCGCAGGGTGCGCGGCCGCCTTCGTCGCCAGACAGCCCTTCGACCCCCTAGTCGAACTGCCCGATGTAGTCGGGACAGACCTCGCCGAAGTCGCCGACGGTATCATAGCCGCCGAGGATTGAGAGCATTTCAGCCCGGCGGCTGCGCCGCCTTGTCAGCCACTCAGCTCTTCGAATACGTCTCTGCCGGGCTGGCGTTCGTCCCTCTCCATTGTGTGCATGAGTTCGACGATTCGGGCGTTTAGGGGAGTTTCGACGTTGTATTCTCGGCCCCTCTCGACAACGCCGCCGTTAATAACGTCTACCTCGGTCTTCACGCCCTTCTCGAGATCCTGGAGCATCGAAGCCTTGGTCGCCCCGGCGTGGCCCATCGCCACTTCGAGGGCTCCGTCGGCTTTCTCCCGATCCTCGGAACTTCGCACGACGAGCGAGTCGGCGGAGACGCCGAGAACCTCGTCCATAGTGATCCTCTGGGCCACTCCGACGTCGTAGCCTTCGCGCCAGACGGCGAGCGCTGCCTCTCTTCCTGCGGGGTCGGCGACGACCTCGCTGTAGAGCAGGCCGGAGACGGCGCCGAGGCCGGAGAAGGCGCTGTTGACGAGTAGCTTAGACCACACCTGGCCGCTGATGTTCTCCGTGATACGTACGTCGGCTACCGTTTCGAGTACTCCGGCGAGGAGACGGGTCCTGTCTTTCGTCCCGCCCCCGGGTTCCCCGATCACGAACGGCGCCCGCGTGGTCTGCGCGAGCTGCCCGACTCCCAGATTGGTCGCCCCCCACTCCACCGTTCCGACGACGAGGTTCTCGTCCCCGACGATCGCGGCTATGCGGTCCTGCACCAGCCCGTTACCCAAAGAGACGAACGTTCTTGCCAGGCCGAGCTCCACCAGGGGACCAAGAGCGGATTCGAGGTGGGGCGCTTTGAGGGTTACGAGGGCGAAATCGAAGGGGCCTTCGAGGTCCGAGGGGTCGGCGTGGGCATCGAGACGCACGTGGCGCTCCTCGCCCAGTTCGTCGAGCAGGAGGCCAGGGTCCCGCATCCTCTCGACGTGCTCTTCGTTGGCGTCGAGGACGCTTACGCGCCGCACCCCGCCCCCCATCTTCGCCGCCGCTACTCCGCCGATGGCACCTGCCCCGACCACGAGAACGCTGGCTTCTATCATGGGGTGTCCCTTCCTACATCGACGGGTGGCAGATCCTCTAGCAGTTCGTTGAGAGCCGCGTATCGCCGGTCGCGCGCCAGGAGCAACCGCTCCCGCTCCTCGTCGGTGTACTGGAGGAACCCGGCACCGCTCTTGGTGCCAGTGCGCCCCTCCGCAACGAGTTTCCGCAGCGACTCGGGCGCTGCGAAACGCTCGCCGAGGCCTTCTCTTAGCACGTCTAGCACGTTCTCGTACACGTCCAGCCCGGCCATGTCGGAGATCTGGAACGGTCCGAAGAAGGGCAGGCGGAACCCGAAGCAACTGCGCACCACCTCGTCCACCTCCTGCGGAGAGGCCAACCCCTCCTCTACACACCGTACAGCCTCCAAGAAAAGGGCGTTCTGGATGCGGTTGGCCACAAATCCTGGCCCGTCACCGACTACGGCGGGACGCTTCCCTATTCCCCGCAGGAACTCGACCAGCCGTTCGACCACCTCTGGTGCGGTCGTGGCGGCCGGTATGACCTCGACGCCGGGCGTCCATTCGGGCGGGTTGAACCAGTGCATCCCGCTGAAGCGCCCGGGGCGTCCGACGAACTCAGAGAGGTCGTTGATCGGCAACGATGACGTGTTGGAGACGATAGTGGCATCTTGCGGGGCGGCCGCCGAACAGGAGTCCAGGATCTCTTCTTTCAACCCGATGTCTTCGGGCACGGCCTCGAAGACGAGGTCCACGTCTCCTACGGCGCCGGCCACATCGTCCGCGGTCTCTACGGCCTCGACCCTTTCGACGGCACCCTCGGCCAACAGCCCGGCATCGGCGTGTCCCCTTGCCCGCTGTACCAGCCGCCTCTTCGCCTCACTTGTCAGCTCGGGAGTCGCGTCTGTGAGGAGCACCCTGATACCGGCAACGGCGAAACACTCGGCGACGCCCAACCCCATCGTGCCCGCCCCGATAACGGCGGTCCCACGCGGCCAGCCCTGGTTGGATCCTCCCTTCTCCATCCGCTACCAGTTTTCCATCGACTCGCGGATGATGTTCGCCAGGTCCTCCTCGTTGACTTCACGGGGAGTGCCGACGAGCAGGCGCTGCTGCTTCATCGCGCCTTCGACCAGGTCCTCTATGTCGTCTTCGCCGTAGCCGAGCTCGCGCACGCCCTTCGGCGCTCCCACGTCCCTCATCAGCCGGATCAGGACCCCAGGCAGGGTGTTCTCGTCGGGCTTCTCCGCCTTCTCGCCGGAGAGCAACTCGGCGACCCTGTGGTGCCGGTCCGGGTCTGCCTCGTACGTGAACCGGAACGCGGCCGGTGCCGTCACGATAACCGACCAGCCGTGTGGCACGAAAGGGTGGTCCTCGGGATACCCCGGCGGCTGCCACTCGTGCTTGAGGCCCGCTATGGGATAGGCGCAGGCGTGCGGGATGTGTACGCCCGCCGACCCGAAGCCAACGCCGGCGAGTGAGGCCCCGAGCATCATCGCGCCGCGGGCTTCGACGTCTTCGCCGTTCTCGACGGCGCGCCTGAGGTACTTGCCGCCGTACTCCAGCGCCCTGGCGCTCCACATGTCCGCTATCGGGTTCGCCCCCTGGTAGGGCGGCCTGTCGTCGGGGCTCTCCGGTTTCGGACGGGCGTCGTAGGGTTTGGAGATGTAGGACTCGGCGGCGTGGCAGACCACGTCGAGGCCGCAAGACGAGGTGACCTCCGGCGGCATGCTCAGCGTGAGCAAGGGGTCGACGACGCCGCGGTCGGGGCGGAGGTACTGGTGTGAGATGCCGCTCTTCACCCTCTGATCCGGGATGTCCAGGATCGCGACCGTAGTCGCCTCCGCGCCCGTGCCCGCGGTCGTGGGGATGGCGAGAAGCGGCTTCAGGGGACCTGGCGGCTTCTTGCCTCCGCCGACGGGGGCGTTGACGTAGTCGATGATCTCACCCCCGTGCGTCGCTATGAGGCTTGAGACCTTGGCCGTGTCGATGCTCGACCCGCCGCCTACTCCGACGAACCCTTCGAAGTCACCCTCGACGGCGAAGTCTGCCGCGGCCTGGAAGGAGTCGTCCGTCGGCTCGACGCGCGAGCGGTCCCACACCTCGACCTCTATGCCTTCCGCCTCTATCGTCTCCACGATACGGCCCGTAATGTTCGCCTTGACGACGCCCGGGTCGGAGACGAGCATCACCCGCCCGACGCCCATCTGCTTCAGCTCCCAACCAGCCTCTTCCGAGGCGCCTGGGCCGTACTTCAGAGGCGTGGCTTCTATAGTGAAGATGGTCTCGTTGTCTTGCATGGCGGTAGCCTTCCTTTCCCCGCGAGCCGTGCCCGAACATTAGGTACCCGCTCCTTTCGGCGAATACACGTACCGGCATGAGCGACCGCAACCCGTAGGACCCTGCAACGCTTCTCCAGGTGGCTGATGTGAAGTCGATCAGATCGGCTCTGAGCCCACTTGGGCGGGAACGACGGCGGCCTGATCCCCACATCTATTTGCAGAGGAATCCTGACACCTGAAGCCAGCACTCTAGCCCATTTGCTGTATGCCACACGGCATACAAACCGGCCACAAGATATGCCGAACAGCAGACGCGCCCGGGCGCTCCAGATTCTAGAGTTCTCATAACAAGGCCAGCGGTCCGCTGGCTACATTCGGTAGAGGCTGAGAAACCCCTCTAGAAAATTGGGCGCCCGGAGCGGGTGGAGCCAATGGCGCAACCGGCTACCTCATAGACGAGGTAGCCGGTTTTTATTTGCGAAGGTGACAAGACAGAAAGGCGGGACTAGAGACGAGCATCAGTGAAGTACCGGAGAATCAGGCAGAGGAAGAAGACCGATGTCGAGGTCCACAAAGGGAAGCGCAGCTTCATACGGAAAGCGAGGAGGTGACTAGGCAAAGCAAGCTTAGGAGGCATTCGCATAGATAAGGGACCGACCGCTTGTTTTCGACTGGGCACCGATACAAGAAAAAGCCGATCCCCAATACCTCTATTGCCCCAATCCGCCAGGCAGCAAACCTGCGGGCGAGCGAAAGGAGAAGCAGTATATGTGTAGATGCACCTCCTTCAGGAGGACTTATGGGGTGGGTTAGCACGCTAATCAGCCGACGCACCTTCAGAATCTGGGGGCTCGCCGCTGTCCTGGTTGTGGCTATGGCCGCACTAGCAGGCGGCATCGCCTTCGGCACCACGACCACCTGTTCGAACACGGCGACCCTGAACGGGAGCGCGTTCGAGATAGACGCTAACGCGAACCAGGTGGTCAACACCACCGGATGTAAAGACTGGCTCAACACCGGGCCGGGAGCGGGGCCGATCATCAAGCAGGACTCACCGTCAGGAGCTAATGACGAGTCCTTTGGTGAGGGAACCAAGGAGGACACCGCTCTCCCGACCGTCGTGAGCGGCTCGATCCCGCCGAACAAGAGCGACCTCAAGGCGTTCGGCGTCTACACGGAGACCGGAGAGGTCACGCTGGGCAATCCCACGGGCAAGTTCCTCGAGTTGTTGTGGACGCGCGTGCAGGACCCGTCAGGCACGACGAACATGGACTTCGAGCTCAACCAGAAGCTCTGCGACCTGAATGCAAACCCGACCAACTGTGCTCCCAACAACCTCACTCCCCTTCGGACGTCCGGTGACAAGCTAATCACCTACGACCTCTCCAGGGGCGGAACCGTGGCGACGATCTCGATCCGCACGTGGAATGGCTCGGCGTGGGGAAGTCCGACGGTACTCACGGGAAGCAGTGCGCAAGCTCGCGGCACCGTCAACACAAGCCAGATCACGGCGGCCAACTCTCTTGCTTCTCTCAACCCGCCGCTTGATCCTCGCACCTTCGGCGAGGCGTCGATCTCGTTCGGCGCGCTCTTCGGCGAAAACACGTGCGGGCAGTTCGGCTCTGCCTACCTGAAGAGCCGCTCTTCCGACTCGTTCTCGGCCGCGCTCAAGGACTTCGTCCCGCCGCAGGCTGTGACCATCAGCAACTGCGCAGCGTTGACCACGAACGCGTCGAATACCCCAGGCACTGATGATCCGCCGGCCACAATCGGTGATTCGATCAGCGACGTAGCGACCCTCAGCGGCGTGACGCCGACTGCAGGTGGCACGATCACCTTCAAGCTCTACGGGCCGAACGACGCCAACTGCACCGGCACTGTGGTCGACACCAAAGTGGTGAACGTCAGTGGTCCGGGCAACTATCCATCGGGTGCCGTCACCCCGACCGCCGTTGGTACATATCGCTGGACAGCAAACTACAGCGGTGATGCCAACAACCAATCGGCGTCTTCTCTCTGTAATGCTGCCAATGAGTCGAGCTTGATCGTCAAGAAGCAGCCCACGATAAGCACGAACGCTACGGCGAATGTTACTGTCGGTGAATCGATCAGCGACACAGCGACTCTGGGCAACGTGACCACTGACGCCTCCGGCACGATCACCTTCAAGGCTTACGGACCGGACGATGCCAACTGTACGGGAGCCGCAGCCTTCACGTCCACAAAGACGGTCAGTGGCCCCGGCGACTACACCTCAGATCCGTTCACCCCGACCGCCGTCGGCACCTACCGCTGGATCGCCAGCTACGACGGCGATGCCAAGAATCTCGCTGTGTCCGGCTCGTGTAACGATGCGAACGAGTCAAGCGTGGTGGGTAAGGATCAGCCTGCTATCGTCACAAACGCGTCTAATCCGCAGTCGAATCCGGCAATCGTCGGTGATCCGATCAGCGATACGGCGACTCTGAGCGGCGCGACCAATGACGCCGGTGGCACGATCACCTTCAAGCTCTACAGCGACGATCAGTGCACCAACGAGATCAACACCGGCCTCGGCCCGGTCCCAGTAAACGGCAACGGCGACTACGACTCGGGCGATTACACCACAACCGCCCCTGGCACCTACTACTGGATCGCCAGCTACAGCGGCGACGCCAAGAACCTTGCCGTCTCCGGCGAGTGCGGTGATCCCAACGAGTCCAGCGTGGTGGCGCAGAAACAGCCTGAAATAAGCACGAACGCGACGGCTAACGTAACGATCGGTGAACCGATCAGCGACACGGCGACCCTGAGCGGCGCGACCAGCGACGCTTCTGGCACCATCACCTTTAAGCTCTATAGTGACGACCAGTGCCAGAATGAGGTCAATACCGGCCTCAGTCCGGTCACGGTCAGCGGCAACGGCGACTACGACTCGGGCAACTTCACCCCGACCGCCCCTGGCACCTACTACTGGATCGCCAGCTACAGCGGCGACGATAAGAACCTCGAAGTCTCGGGCGAGTGCGGCGACGCCAACGAGTCCAGCGTAGTGGAGAAGGCGCCGGCGAACATCGCAACGGCGCAGGAGCTCTTCCCGCAGGACTCGGCCACGCTCTCCGCGACCGCCGGTGGAACGCCGACGGGAACGGTGACCTTCAAGCTCTACGGCCCGGACAACCCGACCTGCTCCGAGAGCGGCGCGGCCCCCGTCTACACGGAGAGTGACGTTACGCTCACGAACGGCACGGCGAACACGGACAACACCACGTTCTCGGTGAACCAGGCCAAGAGCGGCAACTACAAGTGGCTCGTCACCTACAGCGGCGACGAAGTTCACAACGACGCCACGAGCGCGTGCGGAAAGGAGGCCTTCACGGCGAATATCGACGACGACACGACCAACTAGCGCAGCGCTGACACTGCCTCTACGCCAGCGCGGCGATTAGGACGAGGCCCCCTGAGCGATTTGCTCAGGGGGTCTCTATCAGTATTTTGATCTCTCATCTCCCTTTATGGCCAGGGAGTAGCCATCTTACCCTGGTGCCTTGCTATCTACGTGCACTCCGGAATAGAACCCTCTAGTCCATTTGCTGTATGCCATATGGCATACAAGCCAGCCACGAAATATGCCGAACGGCAGATGCGCCAGGTCGATCCTGATCCTAAAGTTACTATTACTACAAGGCTGGCAGTTCGCTGGCTGCATACGGTAGAGGCTGAGAAACCCATCCAGAGATTTGGGCGCCCGGAACGGGTGGAGCCAATGGCGCAACCGGCTACCTCATAGACGAGGTAGCCGGTTTTTGTTTGTGAGTGCCAGAAGGCAGAAAGGAGGTCTGGAGACGTACATCGCTAAAGAACTGCAGAGCAAGGTAGAGGAAGCGGAGAGGGATCTCAAACCAGGCAAGGCCACGAGGGAGGTGATGAGAAAACGTTAGCTCAGGAACAAGGAGCAGTGGTAAGGGCCGGACGCTTGTTTTTCGACTAGGCACCGATACAAGGACAACCCGACCCCCACGATCATTCCACTACCCTGAGTCGCCATACACCAAACATGCGGGAAGGGAAAGGAGATGTTGCAGAGGATAGAGCATGATCGGTTCAGAGTACTGCGGACCTATAGGTAGGTTCGACGGCCTCGTAAGCAGCCAGCTCTGCAACAGGAGCTGAGATAAGGAGATCATGTAGTGAGTAGACGAATCATAGTGTTAGCGCTCGGGGCCATCCTGGCGCTGGTCGTTGGCTGGCAAGTTGCCGCATTCGCCGCCCACTCGGAGGCTAGCCTCGCAGGCAGCAACTTCGAGATCGACACCGACGCGAACCTCAAGGTCGACGACCCCGCGCCGTCGACCGATTGGGCTGGCGTCACCGAGATCCGGGCGACCGACAAGGTGAACGGAACCGGCGACGACTCCTACGCAGGCGGCGTGAAGGAGGACACCGTCTGCCCCGGACAGACGACTGACTCCATCCCGCCCAACAAGAGCGACCTGTTGAGCTTCCACGTGTACAGGGAGCCAGGGAGCGGCAGTCACCCAGGGTTCTTGAACCTGGCATGGAGCCGGGTCTCGGAACCGAGCGGGACGACGCTGATGGACTTCGAGTTCAACCAGTCGAGCACCAACTGCTCGAGCGGTCCCAACAAAGTGCGCACCGCTGGTGACCTCCTGATCGAGTACGCCATAGACCAGGGCGGATCACGCGCCGACATCACCGCCCGCAGATGGACCGGCACCGCTTGGGGTCCCACCCAGGACCTCGACGTGCCCTCCGCCACCTGCGGCGGGCAGCCGTGCGCGGCCGGCACGATCAACACCTCGCCGATCCTGGCCGCGGACTCCGACGGACTGATCACTAACCCGCCGACCGTTCAGAAAAACGCGCGGACGTTCGGAGAGGCGCAAATCGACCTTCGCCTCATCTTCCAGCCCAACAAGTGCGCGTCGTTCGGCAGCGCGATGTTGAAGAGCCGGTCGTCGGACTCGTTCACCTCGCAGTTGAAGGACTTCGTAGCGCCGGTCGGCATCGACCTCACCAACTGCGGCAAGGTGATCATCCACAAGGAGACCAATCCGGACACGGATCCGACCACGGGGCCACTGTTCAACTACTCGAAGAGCTTTGGCACTGACCCGCCCTCCACGAACTCGTTCTCGCTCAGAGACGAGGGCACGAAGACGTTCACCAACGTTCTCTTCGGTGACAACTACACCGTCGAGGAACTCCTCGGGGCCAACCTGCCGACCGGAGGATGGGAATTCGTTAGCGTCGACTGCTCGAATAACGCGGACAACCCGGACGCCAACGTGACCCCAGATTCCATTGTGGGAGCTGTAGTCACGTTCGACATCAACGACGAAGACGACGTGCTCGAGTGCACCTACACCAACCAACAGCGCGTATCGACCATCACAACAGCGCAGAGCGTCTTCCCGAATGACTCGGCGACCGTCACCGGAACTCTCGGCGGCACCCCCACGGGTAACGTCACGTTCGAGCTGTACGGGCCTGGCACTAATTGCACGGGAACCGTGAGGTACTCGCAGACCGTCGCGCTCACAAGCGGCTCGGCCAGCACCACCAACGGTGATCCCAACAATGCGCCAGCGGATTTCGCCATCAATGCTAGCAACGAAGGCACCTACTGGTGGAAGGTGGCCTACGCCGGCGACGCTAATCACCCCGCGGTGACCAGCTGTGTCGAGAACACAGCAGCCGACATCACGAACGGAGGTCCAGTCAACAGCAACGACTAGCAAACCCACTCGCGAGGTCCCGGCTACCTAAGCTGGGACCTCACGCGGGAATCCACTACAAGGAGGTACAACGGCGCCGAAGCCCGCTCGAATCGAGCGGGCTTCACCCTCTGGTGGATACCTTATCAACCAGACAGCTCAGGCACACGAATCATCTAGATGCGGGGCAAAGGAGTGGCGATGCTACCCTGGTGCCTTGCAACCTCCATGTACTCTCGGCCCAACCACAATAGAAATCCGGGCAACAACGGAGCAGTAGAGACTGTGGAGGGGTGATCCGACGCTGCAAACCACCGTAGAGGGTAATAGATACTGCAAAATACTGCATTTAGGGGATGCCCGGGACCTCCCGAAGGCGCAAAATAGTGTCGTGAGTGCAACGAGAGGTGAACATGCGAACCGCTACACGCACGTGATGGGAGGTCGAAGAAATGCTGAGACGCAGCCTGAGCGCTGTGCTCGCACTCTACGAGACAGACCTCCGGCACGACGGTAACGGCGGAGGTCGAACTGCCAGAGATTACGGAGGGCTCCGGCGATGCAAAATGAGATAAAGCGGCTCGTCCTCGCAGACGATCACCACCTTCTCAGGAGAGGATTCCTGAGCTTGCTAGGCGACGAGCCCGGACTGAAGGTAGTAGGCGAAGCGTCGACGGGACTCGAGGCCATCGAAATCTGCCGACGTCTGTCGCCGGATCTCGTACTAATGGACGTCCGCATGCCCGAGATGGACGGCATCACGGCGACCCGCCACATCAAAGTCGAGCAGCCCGGCGTAAGCGTACTCATGGTGACCATGCACGAGAATCCCGACTATCTGCTCGAAGCGATCGATGCCGGAGCAGCCGGCTACGTTCTCAAAGACGCACCTGCAGACCGCCTGATCAACGCGGTCCGCAGAACCCTGGACGGCGAGTCTCCACTCAATCAGGAACTCGCCACGCGACTCCTCAGGCAGTTGGCCAAAGAGAAACTTCGCAACCTAAATCGTGCTCCGTCAAAACGCCATGAGCCTCCGGACGATGCGCTTACGCCCCGCGAGACGGAAGTCCTCGGGCTCCTGACTACCGGGCGGACCAACCAGCAGATCGCGCAGACATTGACAATAAGCAAGGGGACGGCCAAGGTGCACGTGGAACGGATAATCCGCAAACTAGGGGTCTCGGATCGCACCCAGGCGGCCGTGCGCGCTATCGAACTAGGCTTCACCTCTCTGGATACAAGGCAGCAACCTTAACCCTGATCTCAGCACGCTTCGGCTTCGCCTCAGCTTGTCGGCACGGCGGCTGCGCCGCCTTGTCAGCACGCGCCCTGCCGGGCGCTTTTCAGCATTTCAGCATTCGCGAGCCCTTGCTGACTAGCTGACAAGCCTCCGGCCGAAGGGAGGCGGCGTGCCGACAAGCTGAGGCGTCAGCCTAAGAGTGCTGAACTGCTGGTATGTGCCGTTAACACATACGTTTCGATTGATTGTATAATTGGCGTGCTCGGCGCTCGCTGCGGTGAGAGCGAGGAGGGTGCCGGCGATGGATATTGTTTCGTGACGTGACGAGGAGGTTTCGGTTGACGGAGCAGAGAGGAGCGATGTCCGGCCTGGACCCCGCCGAGCTCTGGCGCCAGTGGATGGAGTCGGGGAGCAAGGCGTGGTCGCAGATGGCCGGGGCTCAGGGGCGGCAGGTCGACCCTTACGGGGCTTACCGCCGGTGGTTCGAAGGCGTACAAGAGGTTCAGGAGCGGATGATCGGGGCGGTCCCCGAGCCTGTCGCTGGCAATCCGGGGGTAGGCGACCTGTGGCGGCGGTGGTTCGAGCTGAGCCTGGACTCCTGGGAGAAGAGCGCCGAGATGGGCCAAAACGCGCTGGAGGTACTGCCGCGCTGGATGCAGATGCTAGACGAAGCGCGTACCAACTTGCTAGCCGGAGGCGCACCGCCTAGCGACCCTTTGCAGGTCGCGGCCCAGTGGTACAACGCCACGAGCGGTCCCTTCTCGGACTTTGTGGGTGACGTCATCGAGCGTGAGGAGTTTCTCGAGCCTTCGAGCCGCTTCCTACAGAGCTACGCCAGCTTCTACAAGGTTTTCAAGCGCAACTCCGAGGACAACCTCAAGAACCTCCAGCTCCCCGTCCGCTCGGACATCTCCAGGATCGCCGGCCTCGTCGTAAACCTGGAGGAGAAAGTGGACCGCATCGAGGAGGTCCTCGAAGACTTCGAGTACGGTTACGCCGAGCCCGCTACGACCGAGTCCATCGAGAGGCTCGAGACGCGGCTCGATAGGGTCGAGGGCAAGCTCGATAGGCTGCTCGTAGCGTTCGAAGGCGGTATGCAGGACGGCGGCCCACAGGCGGAGACC
Source organism: uncultured Rubrobacteraceae bacterium (assembly GCA_963849745.1). Taxonomy (GTDB): domain Bacteria; phylum Actinomycetota; class Rubrobacteria; order Rubrobacterales; family Rubrobacteraceae; genus Rubrobacter_D. The sequence goes on from CAWKIM010000003.1 coordinate 425,874, forward strand.
AACGGGTCTGGCGGCGAGATCAAGGCCACCGATGCCGCGAGGCGCGAGGCGCGTGAGATGGGCGTCGATCTGGCTGAGGTAACCGGGACCGGGGCCGGCGGTCAGGTCACCGTCGAGGACGTGCGCAAGAAGGGAGAGAGCTAGATGACCGAGACGGCCAACTACGGCGCGGTTCCCACCTCGGGCGACGCCGCTATACCGGCGGACGTAGAGAACTTCTTCGACAAGTACAGCCGCGGGATGAAGATCGTCGTCGAGGGCGCCCAGGCCGACACGGGCCAGACCCCCAAGGAGACGGTCTGGACCAAGAACAAAGCGAAGCTCTACCACTACGCCCCCAACGCCCAGAAGAAGCATCCCGTCCCCATCCTCATGGTCTACGCCCTCATCAACAGGCCTTACATACTCGACCTCATGCCGGGCAACAGCTTTATCGAGTACCTTATCGGCGAGGGTTTCGACGTCTACATGCTGGACTGGGGCGTGCCGGGCGACGAGGACAAGGACCTCACGTTCGAGAACTACGTCCTCGACTATCTGCCGAGGGCCGTAAAGAAGGTCCTCAGGCACTCGCACTCCGACGAGCTCACCATTCTCGGCTATTGCATGGGCGGCACGATGAGCGCCATGTACGCCTCGCTGTTCCCCGAGCACCTGAAGAACCTCATCCTCATGACCGCCCCCGTGGAGTTCCCCGAGGGCGAGATGGGTCTCTACAGCCTGTTTACGAGCGAGAAGTACATGAACCCCGGCCTGCTCGCCGACGCGTTCGGCAACATCCCGGGCGACCTTATCGACACGGGCAACAGGATGCTGAAGCCCGTGACCAACTACGTCGGTACCTACGTCAACATGTGGGAGCGCATCTTCGAGGAGAAGCCGATGGAGACCTGGCTCGCGATGAACAAGTGGGTCAACGACGGACCTCCCTTCCCAGGCGCAGCGTTCAGGCAGTGGATCACGGAGTTCTACCAGCAGAACAAGCTGGCCAGGGGAGAGATGGTCCTCAGAGGCCGCCGCATCGACCTCTCGAACATCAGGGTTCCGCTATTGAACATCGCCGGCAAGAAGGACCACATCTGCACCCTCCCCCAGGCTGAGGCCACGATGAACCTCGTCGGAAGCGAGGACAAAGAATTCTTCGTCCTCGACGCCGGCCACGTCGGCCTCATGACTGGCCGCGGCGCCAAGAAAGGTCTCTGGCCAAAGGTCAGCGACTGGCTCGGCACCCGCTCAGGCTAGCGCCTTCACTTGTCAGCACGGGGTTTGGAAGGGTGACCCTTCCAAACCCCGCTATGACATTCGTCACCCGTAAACCACGACGATCTTCACTACCGGCCCCGACGTCGGGCCCATACACTCCTCCTCGAAAGCTCGAAGAAACGAAGGAGGAGTTACTATGCAGGAACAGGGCGGGCAGGCATGAAGCTCGGGGTACAGCTAAACAGCTTCGACTGGACCGGAGGGCCGGGGCGGTTCGGCAGAAACCTCGCGGATATCGGCAAGACCGCAGAGGAGGTGGGTTTCGACCGCATCGGGGTGGCAGATCACTTCTGGCAACACCCGATCATGGGCGGCCCCGAGGCAGACGAACCGGAGTGCTACACGACGCTCGCGTTCCTGGCGGCGAGTACGGAGCGAATCGGACTCACGGCAATGGTCTCGGGTGTGCACTTCCGCCACCCTGCCGTCCTCGTAAAAGCCGTCACGACGCTAGACGTGCTCTCCGGCGGGCGTGCCTGCTTCGGCGTCGGCTCGGGCCACTACGAAGAGGAGACGCTCGGGCTCGGTATTCCCTTCCCGCCGCAGAGAGAACGTTTCGAGATGCTCGAGGAGACGGTACAGATAGCCCTACGAATGTGGAGCGGCGAGCGCGGAGACGAGCGTCCCTTTGAGGGGCATCACTACCGGCTCGGGCGACCACTGAACCTACCGCAAAGCATAAGCAGGCCCCATCCTCCGGTCATGATCGCCGGCGACGGGGAGAACAAGACGCTGCGCCTGGTCGCGCGCTATGCCGATGCCTGCAGCCTGCGCCCGGGTCCCCAGGTACCGGGGAAGCTCGATGTGTTGCGCCGGCACTGTGAGGAAGTGGGCAGGGATTACGATTCTATAGAGAAGACCTGTGCTTTCGCTTTCGACGTCGGCGAGAGAGGCGAGAAGGTAGACGGGCTGGTCGGGCAGTTGCGTTGGCTCTCGGGCATGGGCATAGAGACGGTGATCGGCTTCGTGCCGGGCGTCGATAGGATCTCACCGCTCGAGATTATCGGCAGGGAAATCATCCCCGCAGTGGCCGACCTCTGATATCGAAGGGAAGATACCAAACATGATCGAGCACCCTACCATCCGTCGCAAGACAGGCGTTGGGACGGCAGTCGGAATTTTGTCCGCCCTGTACGCTCTTACCTTTTTCGTCGGAGCACTCTTGCACCTGGGTTGGCGTATTCCGCTAGGGTTCGCGGTTCTGGCCGAGCCCAGGATACTCCCTGCTGCGGTCGTCGAAGGTCTGTGCGGGCTAGCTCTGGCGGCCGCTGCCATTGCCTTGTTCACCAACATCGGTCGGGCCTGGACGGCTGCTTTCGCGGCCCACGCGATCGCCCTTGGAGGAGTTCTGCTGGGCGTGACCGCGTTGGCTCTGGGAGCGGGCCCCAGCACGGAGCTGAACACCATCTATCACCGCGTCATGCTCGTCGCGCTCGTGGCGGTCCTGGCGCTACTGCTCTCTCCCGCTGGAAGGACTGCGCTGCGTCGTCCCGCGTGAGAGATAGTAATACAATCGCGCTGATAGGGGGATCTTACAGGGGGCTTGAGATCTCGTGAACGAGAGAGTAAAGGGCGACGGAGTTCTGGAAGGTGCCAGGATCTCCCGTTTCCCGCGAGGAGGACGGTTGCTAGGCCCGCTGTTTGGGCTGGTCTTCCTGATCTACCCGATCCGGGCCGTCCTTGCGTCAGACCCTACGCCGGTGCGGGCCATCCTCGCTCTTGGTGGGGCTGCGCTCTTTGCCGGCATCTTTCTGTGGCTGATGTGGATGCAAACACCACTGTGGTCTGCATCTGCAGGGCTCAATGAGGTGCGCAAGCGCCGGGCTACCATAGCGTTCCTCGCGGGGCTTGCGATCGCGCTCAACCTCACCCTTGGAACTGAGTGGCGCGTGCTCTTCTTCCACGTCAACATCGCCGCGGGGATAATGCTTCTGACCAGGGACGCTTACCTGGCGATCGCGGGTCTTGCGGTCACCACGTTGGCGCTCGGCTCCGTCTCCGGCATGGCGTGGCTCGCGCTACCGACGGCAGCGATCGGCCTCTGGGCGACCGCTTTCGTCCGCCAGGTCGCCGCCGTCGCGGAGCTGCGGTCGGCGAGAGAAGAGCTCGCCAGCCTGGCGGTCAGCGAAGAGAGATTGCGCTTCGCCAGAGATCTGCACGACCTTCTCGGCCACAGCCTCTCCCTCATCACACTCAAGAGCGAGCTGGCTGGCAGGCTCCTTCCCGCGGAGCCGGCGAAGGCGGCGACAGAGGTCCACGACATCGAGGGAGTCGCGCGTCAGGCCCTCAGCGAGGTCCGCGAGGCCGTCGCCGGCTACCGGCGGCCCACACTCGACGAGGAGCTCATCGGTGCAAGCGAGATGCTCGAGGCCGCCGGTATCACCTGCCGGATAGTGAACGAAGCCGGCGTGCTGCCGAACGAGGTCGACGCCGTTCTCGCCTGGGTGGTGCGCGAGGGAACGACGAACGTGATCCGGCACAGCCGTGCAAAGCATTGCCGGATCATCCTGGCGCGTGACGATGAGGAGATCTACGCTGAGATAACCGACGACGGACAGGGGCGCCAGACGGAGGACACAGGGGTCTCGGGCAGCGGTCTCTCGGGCCTGGCGGAACGCGTCGCAACCTTCGCCGGCTTCCTCGAGGCCGGTTCGCTGCCAGATGGCGGGTTTCGCCTGCGTGTCAGCCTGCCGGCGAGGGGCGTTGCGGAGCAGCCAGCCTGGCCTGAACCGAAGCTCGACGATACATCCACCGGCGAAGATGGTCGTCGATGACCGTTCGCGTGCTCCTGGCTGAGGACCAGGCGATGGTACGCGGTGCGCTCTCTGCCCTGCTCTCCCTGGAGGATGACATCGAGATCGTGGCCGAGGCCTCGCGCGGGGACGAGGTACTTCCCGCTGCACTGGACACCCTTCCCGACGTGGCGCTGCTCGACATAGAGATGCCAGGCGGGGACGGCCTGGAGGCTGCGGCCGTCCTGCATGAGCGGTTGCCTTCGTGCCTGGTGGTCATACTGACGACCTTCGGCCGCTCCGGTTACCTCAGGCGCGCCATGGAGAGCGGCGCTGTCGGGTTCCTGCTCAAGGACGCCCCTGCCTCCGAACTTGCCGAGGCCATACGCAGGGCCACAACCGGCGAGCGGGTGGTAGACCCCGCCCTGGCGGCCGCCGCCCTGAGCGAAGGCGACAGCCCCCTTACCGAACGCGAGCGCGAGGTGCTCGCAGCCTCGGAAGGCGGAGCAACGATAGAAGACGTAGCGGCCAGGCTCTACCTCTCAGAAGGCACCGTACGCAACTACCTCTCCACGGCCATCAAGAAGCTAGGGGCGCGCAACCGCGTCGAGGCGGCACGGCTGGCCGAGAAGAGAGGCTGGTTGTAGGCCGATTGGGAGCGATTATGTGCGCTTAGCGTAAAAGGATTCAATTCACCCGCAACCGTTCTCGAGCCTGACAGAACAGGTATAAACGAGAGAGACAAGAGGAGTTTGTCAAGAGCATGAAATGACCAGATTTGGCGCGGCCCTGCGTGCCGCGCCAAACCAAAGTTGGAGGTAAGACACTATGAAGGCCATCGTTCGAGACACCTACGGCTCAGCCGACGTCCTGGAACTCAGGGACATCGACATCCCCGAGATCAAAGACGAGGAGGTACTGGTTCGCGTGCATGCTGCAGGCGTGGGTCGGGACGTCTGGCATGTCATGACGGGTTTGCCTTACCCGATACGCCTCGCGGGCTACGGCTTCCGCGCGCCCAAGAACCCCGTGATCGGCTCGGACGTGTCCGGGGTCGTGGAGGCAGTCGGCAAGAACGTGAGCAGGTTCCAGCCTGGGGATGAGGTGTTCGGCATCGGAAAGGGCTCCTACGCCGAGTACGTGTGTGCTCGGGAGGACAAGCTCGCGTCCAAGCCCGCAAGCCTCACCTTCGAGCAGGCGGCGGTTCTCGCCATCATGGGGTCGACCGCCCTGCAAGCCTTGCGCGACCACGGAAAGGTACGCCCGGGGCAGGAAGTGCTGATTATCGGTGCGTCGGGAGGAGTGGGAACCTACGCCGTGCAGATCGCCAAGGCGTTCGGCGCCCGCGTTACCGGAGTGTGCAGCACCCAGAAGGTGGAGATGGTCCGATCCATCGGTGCGGATCACGTCATCGACTACACCCGCGAGGACTTCGCCGAGGGCGATCAGCGCTACGATCTGATCCTGGACATCGGCGGGAACTCGTCGTTGACACGCCTCAGGCGCGCCCTCGTCTCTCGGGGGACCCTCGTCATCACCGGAGGTGAGGGGGGAGGACGGTGGCTGGGAGGCACCGATCGCCAGCTCCGAGCGATGATGCTATCGCCGTTCGTGGGCCAGAAGCTGGGCACGTTCGTCAACAAGGAGAACCACGAGGACATGATCGTCCTGGGGGAGCTCATCGAATCCGGGAAGCTCACCCCGGTAATCGACAGGACTTACCCCCTCGCCGAAGTCCCCGAGGCCATGCGGTATCTGGAAGAAGGACACGCCCGAGGAAAAGTGGTGATAACTTTGGAACATGACCACAGAGCCTAACTGGGCACTGCACCCGTCGCTATTGCGTTGCGCTTCGTAGCGGCGGGTGCGCTTGGTATCTGATGCCGAGTCCGGGCGAATGCCAGCGGCACGACGGGAAAGGCCATCGCGCACGGACCTGCGCCTCCTCGAAGTGGATTCCCGCTTGCGCGGAATGACGTGTACGGGAGGGGCACCATGCCTAGAGCGGGGCGTATTCCACGTCAGTCATGTGTTCTTCCTGCTGCCCGAAACCTATTTCTCTTTCACGTACGTACCCGGGGCGTCTTCAATAGGCGCGTACGTCTCGCTGCCCATCTCGGGGGGATCTACCATCTCTCCGGAGTTGGCATCGAGCCACTTGCTCCAGTCTTCCCACCAGGAGCCCTCGTGTTCTTTGGCCTGTTCGCGCCACTGTGTAGGGGTACGGAAGGCGCCGCCGTTCTCGGTCGCCCAGTAGCGGCCCTTGCCCTTTGACGGGGGGTTGATCATCCCCGCTATGTGGCCCGAGTTGGCGAGTGTGAAGCGGGTGGTGCCGTTCGCGAGCCTGGAGATCTTCCACGCCGAGGACCAGGGGACGATGTGGTCCTTCTCGGCCCCGACGGCGTAGATGTCGCCCTCGATCCTGGAGAGATCGATGGGACGGCCCTTTATCTCCACCTTGCCTGGCTTTATGAGGTTGTTCTCCAGGTAGGTATTGCGCAGGTAGAAGCTGTGGGCGTCGCGGGCCATGCGCGTGCCGTCCGAGTTCCAGTAAAGGAGATCGAAAGCAGGTGGCTTCTGGCCGAGTAGGTAGTTGTTGACTACGTTGGACCAGATCAAGTCGTTCGAGCGCAGCAGATTGAACATGTTGGCCATCTTGCGGTTGTCGAGATAGCCGCGCTCGAGCATCTGCTGCTCCATGAACTCTATCTGCGGCTCGTCTATGAAGACGCCAGTGTCACCTACCTCCGTGAAGTCGTGCAGAGCGACCATAAAGGTCGGCGGGCCGAAGGGATTCTCGTCGTCGCCCACGGCGAGCCAGGAGAGAGCGATCGCGAGCAGCGTTCCTCCCACGCAGTAGCCGACGGGGTTGACCTTCTCGGATCCCGTGATGTCCCTCACGACCTCGGCCGCGGCGAGCGGGCCTTTGGTCATGTAATCGTCGAACTTGGTCTCCTCCATCGAGGCGTCCGGGTTCTTCCAGGAGATCATGAACACCGTGTAGCCCTCGTCTACCATGTATTTGACCAGGCTGTTCTTCGGCTGCAGATCGAGGATGTAGTACTTGTTGATCCAGGGCGGTACGAACATCACAGGCGTCTCGCGCACCTGCTCGGTCGTCGGCTCGTACTGGATCAACTCTATCAGCTCGTTGCGGTAGACGACCTTGCCAGGTGTGATGGCCAGGTTCTCTCCCGGCTGGAAGGCGTTCGCGTCGGTCATGCTCATGCGGCCTTCTTGCAGATCCGTGAGAAGGTTGCGGGCACCCTCGGCGAGGCTGACCCCCCCTGTCTCGAAGGCCCGCTTGAGGGCGGCGGGGTTAGTCAGCAGATAGTTGACGGGAGCCATGGCGTCCACGAATTGCTTGAGGTGGAACTTTAGACGCCGCTGCTCGGGTGTGTCCTCACCATCGGTCTTCTCCGCCTCATCGAGCAGATACTCCGAGGCGAGCAGGTATGATTCCTTGAGGGTCTCGTAGAACGGGTTCTGCTCCCAGTCGGGCGCCGAGAACCGCTTGTCGGGACGCCCCTCTTCTTCTTCCTCCTGCGATGTCCCGAGACCCCAGATTCGGTTCGTGGCCTCCTGCCAGCTCCTCATCGTGGCGCCGAACAGCCTGGCGTTGAAGTCCGTGGCCCGCTCTATGGCGCGCGCGGGGTCGGACATCTCGCGCGCCCAGAGTGTCTGCAACGAGCGGGTGATCTCCATCCAGTCAACGGGCAAAACGCTCTGAATGGGGTTGGCGTCCCACAGCTTTTCGACGGTGGAGAGCAAAGGATCGTTCCGCATTGCCCCCTCGGGCAACTCCGCAGCCTCTTCTCCCGTCCTAACGCCAGGCATCATGAGCCAGGGTACGCTCGCACCCGGCGTCGCCGTCATAGGTCCCATGTTCGCCCGCATCCACTCCGACCACGCGTCGAACGGCGCCATCTCGGGTGGAACTTCGGAACCGTGCTTACCGGTCTTGCCTTCGCTCATCTAGTCTTCCTCCTCAGAGAGATTCACCCGGCGGAATGAGATCCGCCAGCCTGTGTTCTACTTCACTATATTACCCATTCTGCCGGCATCCTAAAGGCGGCCGGCGGGCGACTTCAGAAGATGCCGTCCCACACTTTCCGGACCCCACGGCCGAGGGACCGTCGCAACCCCGAGATCAAGGACCGTGACCTGGTAGGTGAACCCGACTGCCGTCCTTGGGCGCCTCGCCCACCGTCCCCGCGAGGCTTGAGGAAAGTGACTACCTCCCTGTTTACATCGGCGAACCGCTCGATAAAGACGAGGTGGCCCGCGTGGTCGAGGACCCTCAGCCTGGCACCGGGGATGGCCCCGGCGAGGGCCGCCGCGTTGGCGACGGGCACGTAGCGGTCCTCGGCCCCATGGATCACGAGCGCGGGCGAGGTTATGTGCCCCACATCACGGGAGAGGTCGAAGCCGGCCCCGGCCCTTGCCTGCTCGTAGTAGGAGGCTTCGGAGGGCGAATCAGCGAGACGCCAGCTTACGATCTGCTCGAACTCTTCCTCGTGCTCGGCGCGATACGTCCCCGAGGTCGCCGTCTCCAGGCCCCGTCTGACGACCCCCTCCGGAGAGAGGGAACTCCATCCAAGCATGTCAGACAGGGCCTGCACAGACATCGACTCGGGTCCCCTGCCACCGTAGCTGGTGCAGATCAGCACCAGGCGGTCGACAAGGTCGGGCCTGAGTAGCGCCAGCTCCTGCCCAACGAAGCCGCCGAGGGAAGCCCCGATCACATGTGCTTTCTTTACACCCAGATGGTCTAGGAGCGACACCACGTCGCGCACCAGGTCATGGACGCCGTTCTCGAGCGTGCGCTCTCCCCTGATATCGAAGGTGATGGTCCGGAAGTGGCGCGAGAGGGCAGGGACCTGCTTGAACCAACCCCAGCGCCCAAAGCCAAGGCCGCTTATTAGGAGCAGGGGCGGGCCTTCTCCGTTGATATCGTAGTCGATGCTCGTGCTCTCGGTGATCGTCACCGGCATTCTCTACTCACCTCGATTCTCGCTCCACAGAGAGAGCCAGCCCGAAACGGAACCGGTCGCCCGGATCCAGCATCTCCCTCCATCGCAATAAATGCACTCTGCACTTAGATGCAGCATGAGTATATTCTAGAGGGTCTGTTATGAGGAGCAAGTTGGTGGCGTGAAAGCCATCACTCCTGGATTGACCGGATCGCCGCCAGAACCTATGCTTGCCTTGAGTGGAGTGTCTGGTGGAGCCTGGAGTCGGACCATGGAGGAGATCGAATGGCGGTTACATCGGAGAGGGTGCACCGGGAGAAGCGGCCTGTTGACTTGATAGGCGTGGGCGGTCTGCTCTCGGACGAGGAGAAGCGGGTCAGGGACAGGGTACGCGAGTTCGTCGACCGTGAGGTCATCCCGGTTGCGGCGGACTACTGGGACAGGGCGCAGTTCCCTTTCGGGCTCCTCCCCGGCCTTGGGGAGCTCGGCCTCGTGGGTGGCGTCCTCCCTGAGGAGTATGGCTGCGCCGGCTGGAACAACGTGGCTTACGGCCTTGCGGTCGCCGAGGTGGCTCGGGGGTCGGGGAGCCTGGCTACGTTCTTGCACGTCCAGAGCGGGCTTGCGATGACGGCCATACACGAGCTGGGATCTGAGGAGCAGAAGCGGCGCTGGCTGGCGCCCATGGCGAAGTGCGAGAAGATCGGCTGCTTCGGCCTGACCGAACCGGAGGCCGGGAGCGACCCTGGCACTTTGAGTACGACGGCCGTAGAGAAGGACGGCGGCTACGTGCTGAGCGGCGAGAAGAAGTGGATCGGCAACGCCTCCTTCTCGGACGTGGCAGTGATCTGGGCCAGGACCGATGACGATAATGTCTCCGGCTTCCTCGTCGAGACCGAGAATCCGGGCTTCCGGGCCGACGTCCTCCCCCGCAAGGCCTCCCAGCGCGCCGCCTGGCAGACACACATCACGCTGGAAGACTGCCACGTGCCCGAGGCTGCAAAGCTGCCCAAAGCAGATGGCCTTGGCTCGACCCTGTCGATCCTCACGCATTCTCGCTACGGCGTCGGGTGGGACGGGCTCGGGCAGGCGACGGACTGCTACGAAGTCGCGTTGGCGTACGCGAAAGAACGGGAGCAATTCGGGCAACCCATCGCTTCCTTCCAGCTCGTCCAGCAGAAGCTCGTGGAGATGGTCAATGAGATCTCACTGAGCCAACTCCTCTCCGTTCACGTCGGTCGCCTCAAGGACGCGGGAGGGCTCGACCCGGCCACGGTCTCGATGTTCAAGATGAACAACGTCGCCAAGGCGCGCCGAATCGCCGCGCTGGCGCGAGATATCCTGGGGGGCAACGGAATCCTGCTGGACTACCGCGTGATGGAGCACATGGCAGATATCGAGGGCGTCTACACCTACGAGGGCACCAACGACGTGAACACCCTCATCGTGGGCCAGGCCATAACCGGCCACCGCGCCTTCTCCCCTCGACCCCCGCGACGCGCCGAAGAGGAAAGGTAGTAACCTGCTGGCGTCGTCCTCGGGCGGGTCGTATCGACAAGCGAAAGGGCCGAGGCGTTGAGCCTCGGCCCTTGGCTGACCACCTGACAAGTCGCCTGGCGAAGCCTGGCGACGTGCTGACTAGCTGACCCGCTCGAAGATCGCGGCTATACCCATACCGCCACCGATGCAGAGCGTCACCAGGCCGTACTGGCCGCCCGTGCGGGCGAGGTGGTGAAGTATCTTGACGGTCAGGACGGCGCCCGTGGCCCCGATGGGGTGTCCGAGGGCCACCGCCCCGCCGACAGGGTTCATCTTCTCCTCGGGCACCTCGAGCGTACGCTCAACGGCGATGGCGATGGAGGCGAAGGCCTCGTTCGCCTCGACGGCGTCGAGGTCGTCGATGGAGAGCCCGGCCTTCTTGAGGGCCAGCCTGGAGGCCGGGATCATACCCGTCCCCATAACGGAAGGGTCGACACCTGCCACGGCGGCGGAGAGGAGCCTGCCCGCCACGGGCATCCCGAGTTCCTCCGCCTTGCGCTCGTTGCTCACCAGCATCATGGCAGCGCCGTCGTTGATACCAGAAGCGTTGGCCGCGGTTACTGTGCCGCCGTCTTTCTTGAAGACCGGCTTGAGCTTCTGAAGGCCCTCCACGCTCGCGTTCGCGCGGATGTGCTCGTCCGTGGTGAACTGGACGGTCTCCTTCTTCTGCTTGACCTCGACGGGCACGATCTGGCCGTCGAAGAGCTCCTCTTCGTGAGCCTTGGCGGCCCGCTGATGGCTGCGCACGGCGTAGGCGTCGGAGTCCTCGCGGGTTATGCCGTACTCCTCGGCGACGTTCTCGGCCGTCACGCCCATGTGGTAGTCGTTGAAGATATCCCACAGGCCGTCGTAGACCAGGTGGTCGTAGATATCTGCTTTGGGCATCCCCATCCTGTAGCCGTAACGGCCCTTATCCAGCAAGAAGGGCGCCATGTCCATGTTCTCGATACCGCCGGCCATGACCACGTCGGCGTCGCCCAAGGCTATCTCTTGCGCAGCAGAGACTATGGCCTGAAGCCCCGAGCCGCACATCCTGTTCAAGGTCATGCCAGGGACCTCCACGGGGAGGCCGCTCTTTATGCCGACCTGCCGACCGGGGTTCATGCCCTGGCCCGCAGAGAGGATGTTACCGACTATGACCTGGTCGACCTGGTCCCCCTCGATCCCAGCGCGCGAGAGGACCTCTTTGCCGACCGTGGCCCCGAGTTCTGTGGCCGGCGTGTCCTTGAGCGAACCGCCGAAAGTCCCTATACCCGTCCTTAAGGGCGTCGAGATGACTATCTCGCCGACACCGTTTCCGTTGCCAAAGCTCACCTTTTCTCCTTCCGTCTATTCCAGGTAAGAGGATACATCAAAAGACAAGGCCCAGACCATAAGGCCCGGGCCTTCTTATACGCACTTCGAGTGTCTCGTCCTTTGACTATTGGTTGGCCCTGCGCTGCGCCTCGGCCAGGTTGCCCTTGTAGTAGGCGAACATGGAGTTCAGGAAGTCCGTGTAGGCGTTGACCGACTCCTGGGCCAGCGCCTTGGAGGCCTCCCGCTGCTTGCGCTGTTGCTCGATCAAGTCCTCAGAGAGGGCCCTGTTGCCCTCGGCCTGGGTCCTCAGGTTGTTGATTACGCCGTTGAAGAAGTCCTGCGTCAACTGGGCGTTGAGCTCCTGGGCCGAGACGGAGCGGTCCGCGATCGACTGGTAGGATTCCTTCAGCGCATCGGCGAACATCTCCGCCGCTTCGTTGACCTGTCTCTGCTGCTTCTGGTCCACAATCTCACTTCCTCTTTCTCAACCTACATATGTACTAGAAATTACCCGATTTCAGGGCCGTGAAACATCAAAGAGACCGAAAAGAAAGGAGCGGACCCGAAAGTCCGCCCCTAACACTTCGACTCTGATAGCGACGCTCTACCTGGTGGCCTTCTTCGCGGCCTCCAGGCCCTCCTTGTAGTAGGTGAAGGGCGCGTAAGCGAGGTCCATGTAGGCGTCGATGGACTGCTCGACGAGGGTCTGGTAAGCGTCGCGCTGATCCTCGGCACGCTCGAAGAGCTCGCCCACGACGCTGCGGTTGCTCTCGGCCTGGTGGCGGAGCTCCTTGATGGTGCCGTCCACCATGCCCTGCGCGAACCTGACGTTCCGCTCCTGGAGACCCACCGCGTGGTCCACTACCGTCTGGTAGGTGTCCCGTGTGCTCTCAGCGAGCCTCTCTACAGCCCTGTTGGTCTTCTGCGTGGTGGCCATCTCTATCTCCTTTCTCGCGTAATACGCGAACTACTCGCCACTCTCTTCCTTGTCCTTCAACGGCCTGCCAGTGTACAGCCGGAAGAAGTTGTCCATGGTGTGCTGGTACTGCTCCAGCGACTTGGCCCAGAAGTCGAGGTACGTCCTACCCGCGTCCGTGATGGTGTACATCCTGCGCGCAGGCCCGCCCCTAGAAGTCTCCCAACTGGACTCGACGATGCCCTCTTTCTCCATCTGCCGGAGCGTCCTGTACAACGTTCCAGGGTTCATCGCCTCGAACCCGAAGGCCGAAGCCCGCTCCATGAGCTCGTACCCATACGAGTTCCACTCCCGTAATGAGAGCAGGATCACCGGCACCAGCCAATTCCTCGGCCGTGCCTCAACCCCACGGAACCCTCGCTCCCTGCCTCCGGTCTCCCGCTCTTCGTTGTTCATTGCTCTCTCTTCCATAACCTATGTGCATTTTACATATATATATTAGTCTGTCAAGGTCGAGTTGGGGCTCTCATTCCGAGCTTTCCTTTCAACATCGAGAGCGCCGCTACGATGCCGGACCTCACATTTACGAACCCATTATGAGGGCGTTCCGCGCATATCTGTCTATCGAACATAAGTACGCAGTACATCTTAGCCCAAATCTGATGGGCTGTTCATCGAAATTACATCGAAAGGTGCATGACCCGCCCTGGATAGCGATGTAAGCTGAGCATACTCCGTACACGCGGAGGATGGAATCGGCGTCCGGGGCTACTCCTTTCCCATTCTCCTACTATCACCCCACCAGCACGGACGCCGATTCTACCTCCACCGGCATCGCCCCGCGCTTCTGGTGCACGGCGCCGGGATTTTTCTCGTAACGGACCTGGAGCAGGAGTCGACGTGTACCGTCTCGGTACTTCGACCGATCTTGCGTCTGAATGCTCCAGTCAATAAACTCCGTCTCACATGCGAACAGCAAAAGGAGGATAGCGTGGGCACCTTGAAAGAAGCCGTTGTCGTCGTGACCGGCGCGAGCAGAGGTCTGGGCAGAGCCATAGCCGAGGAGTTGGCTGGTGGAGGAGCCAAAGTCGTCGTCAACTACTCCAGGAGCAAGGAGCCCGCCGAGGAGCTGGTAGGCCAGATCTCCGATAGTGGTGGAGAAGCCATCGCGGTTCAGGCCGACGTCTCGGACGCGGAGCAGGCCCAGAAGCTCATAGATCAGGCACTGGAGAGGTTCAACCGGGTAGACGTCCTGATCAACAACGCCGGGATCAACATAGACCGCACGCTCAGGAAGCTCTCCGTCGAGGATTGGGACAAGGTCATTCAAGTTGACCTCAACAGCGCCTTCTACACGGTCCACGCGGTGCTGCCCCACATGACCGACCAGGGCGGGGGCAAGATCATCAACATGAGCTCCTTCATCGGAGAGGCCGGCAATATAGGACAGGCCAACTACGCGGCGGCCAAGGCCGGGCTACTCGGCTTCACCAAGACGGCCGCCCTGGAACTGGCCCGCTTCGGGATCACCGTCAATGCCCTCTGCCCCGGATTCATAGAGACCGATATGGTCGCCAATATCCCCGAGGAAGCCCAGCAGAAGCTTCTCAAACAAGTGCCCCTGGGCCGCTTCGGAAAACCGGAAGAGGTCGCCAGGGCCGTCCGCTACCTCATAGTAGACGGTGACTACATCACAGGCCAATCCATAGATATAAACGGCGGTATCTACATCAGGACGTAGCGAGAGAGAGCCCCGCCTACCCACGGGCGGGGCCTCCTTCCACAACCGGCCGTGGAATCCTCCAGATAGGCAGCCAACCCCGGAACGCGTACGCCTCCCCAGAGAGAGAACCAGCAGAGATTGCATCTAAATGTGTACATATCTGTGCTGGACACATACGTTCAGTTCGTATACAATTAACTGTCATGTAACAAAGACGACACCCTACACCCTCTTTGGGTGTAGACGGCAGTGTTCCCTGACTTAAAGAGAGGTGGACCTTTGAGGCTTGACGGACGTACGGCGGTTGTAACGGGGTCTGCGCGCGGGATCGGAGCGGCTGAGGCCATCCGTCTGGCGCAGGAGGGGGCGAACGTGGCGGTCCTGGATCTCTCGGCGGAGGCCTGTCAGGAGACGGTGGAGGCCGTCGAGGCTGTGGGGTCGGAGGCGATCGCGATCGCCTGCGACGTGTCGAGTGCGCAGCAGGTCGAGAAGGCGTTCGAGGAGATCGCCAACCGGTTTGGGCGCATCGACATTCTCGTCAACAATGCCGGGCTGTTGCGCGACAACCTCTCCTTCAAGATGAGCGAGGACGACTGGGACAACGTGCTCGACGTGCATCTCAAGGGCAGCTTTCTCTGCTCGAAGGCCGCGCAGAAGTACATGGTCGATCAGGAGTACGGCAAGATCGTGATGACTAGTTCCATCGTGGCTCTGGGGAACAAGGGGCAGGCCAACTATTCGGCGGCCAAGGCCGGTCTTCAGGCGCTCGCGCGGACGCTGGCGCTAGAGCTCGGACGTTTCAACATCAACGTCAACGCCGTGGCTCCGGGTTGGATCGAGACCGAGATGACCAAGGAAGCCGCAGAGCGGGTCGGGATGACCATGGAGGAGATGAAGGACCGCTTCGCCAAGAACATCCCGCTCAAGCGCTTCGGTCGGGTGGACGACATCGCCAACGTAGTCGCCTTCCTCGTCTCCGACGACGCCTCGTACATCAGTGGTGAGACGATTTACGTCGCTGGTGGACCTTCGAGTTCAGTAATTTAGAGGCTTCAGGTATTGGGGCGGGGAGCGTCTCCTCGCCCTTTCGCTTTCTCTAGGTGTTGGGATGGAGCTGGATCGCGGGTTGTCGACCGACGCAGGATTGGCCTATCTAGCACAAGACCTGTGGCCTTTATGGATTGAGTAGCAACTTACCTGTCGTCTGGCGGCCTTCCAGGGCGGAGTGTGCTTCGGCGGCTTCGGCGAGCGGGTAGGTGCTGCCGATGGTGAGTTTCAGCTTGCCTGAGGAGATCCAACCGAGCACTTCCCGGAGGCTGGGGACGAAGAGATCGGGACGGCGCATGATCTGCGGCAGGTAGAAACCGACGACGGCGTGGCACCGCTTCATCAGGGTGGCGGGCACGATGCTCCCCCTCTCCCTGCTAGCCGCGCCGAAGACGACCATCCTGCCGAAGACGTTCAGGCACGTGAGGTTCTTCTCCGGGAAATCGCTGCCCACCATCTCGAGGATCACGTCCGCACCTTTGCCCTCGGTGGCTTCGCGGACCTTCTCGGGCCAGTCTTCTTCCGTGTAGTCTATGAGGACGTCGGCGCCGAGGGAGCGGGCCAGGTCCAGCTTCTCGTCGCTGCTCGCGGTGGCGATTACGGTGCCGGCCCCGAGGAGCTTCGCCATCTGGACGGAGAGGGAGCCCACGCCGCCGGCCGCGGCGTGTACGAGTACGCTCTCGTCCTCCTTCAGGGCGCCCGAGGTCTTGATGCAGTGATAGGCGGTCAGGCCCTGGAGTGGGATGGCTGCGGCCTCGTCGAAGTCGAGGCCTTCGGGGAGTGGGATCAGGCTCCCCGCGGGAGCGACGGCGTACTCTGCATACCCTCCCGTACCAAGCAGGGTGACTACGCGCTCGCCGGGGGAGACACCGTCCACTCTCTCCCCTACCTCGACCACGGTGCCAGCCACCTCAGAACCTGGGATGAAAGGAAGGTCTTGGGGCTCGACGTACTGGTTGCGGCGGCGCATGGTGTCGGCGTAGTTGACGCCTGCGGAGCGGATCTCGATCAAAGCCTCCTCCTCGCCCGGAGAAGGACGCTCGACGTCGATGTGTCGGAGCATCTCGGGCTCACCGAACTCCTCGACCATTATCGCTTTCATCTGTGCCATGTCGCCTCCAGATCTATTCGCACCGCAGCAGGGCGCTTCGCGAACCGCCCCTACCGCTGCCGGCGCTAACCCGTTTGCGTTCCGATAATCTTGCTGCCCGTTGTACGGGTTTGCCGCGTAGGGCCGGTTTTGCCACGCAACGGCGGGTTCGAAACCTGCCCCTACGTTAGCGGAAAGCCGGGATACCTGTGATGGCGCCGCCGAGGATCAGGGTGTGCACCTCGTCCGTGCCCTCGTAGGTTCTTACGCTCTCCAGGTTGCTCATGTGGCGCATCGGAGGATAGTCGAGCGTGACGCCGTTGCCTCCTAAGACGGTGCGGGCCTCGCGCGCTATCTCTATGGCCTCCCTGACGTTGTTGAGCTTGCCAAAACTTATGTGCTCGGACCTGAGCGTGCCCGCGTCCTTCATCCTGCCGATGTGAAGCGCGAGGAGCGTACCCTTGCCGACCTCGATGAGCATGTTCGTGAGCTTCTGCTGGATGAGCTGGAAGGAGGCGATTGGCCGCCCGAACTGCTCCCGCTCGATAGCGTATGCCAGCGCGGATTCGTAACAGTCCCTGGCTGCACCCATCGCGCCCCAGATGATGCCGTACCTGGCCTCGCCCAGGCAGGCGAATGGTCCGCTGAGGCCCTTCGCTTCGGGTAGCATCGCGTCCTCGGGGAGGCGGACGTCCTGGAGGCTTATGTCGCACTGGATCGAAGCCCGCATAGAGAGCTTGGGGGTTATGTCCGTGGCCGAGAAGCCTTCTGAATCGGTAGGAACGAGGAAGCCGCGGACGGGGTTCTTCTCTTCGTCCGTGCGCGCCCAGACGACGGCGACGTCGGCGATGGTGGCAAGCCCGATCCAACGCTTCTCCCCGTTCAATATCCAGTCGGAGCCGTCCTTCCTGGCGAAGGTCTTCATGCTCGCAGGGTCTGAGCCGGCGGTCGGTTCGGTGAGGCCGAAGCATCCTATGGCCTCACCCCTCGCCATCGGCGGCAACCACTTCTGTTTCTGGTCCTCCGATCCGAACTTGTGGATGGCGCTCATGGCGAGTGAGCCCTGCACGCTCACGAAGGTCCTAAGGCCGGAGTCGCCGGCCTCGAGCTCCATGCACGCCAGTCCGTACTCGACCGCGCTCTTGCCCGCGCACCCGTAGCCGGAGAGATGCATCCCGAGCAGACCCAGGTCAGCGAATTCGGGTACTATCTCCATGGGGAAGACGGCCGCGTCGTACCACCCTTCGATGTTCGGTTTGATCCTCTCTTGTACGAAGGAACGGACCCTCCCCCTGACGTCTTTCTCCTCTTCGGAGAGGTGGTCGTCGATGTTCAGGAGATCTATCGTATCAGGGCGGGCCGAGGAGCCGGCGCTCGTGTCTCTTCCGGCCTTGGTCACAGCCATCTTCTCACCTCTCTGGGAGCCTCACCATCGAACCGGATTATTCCACAGCGCCCATCTTCGCGTTGCGAACGCCTTCTCTGATTCTCCTTGCTGGCCGCCGTGGAGAGACCGGGCTACACTTGGCGCATGGAGAATGGTCCGAAGCTTCCGCTGGAAGGTGTCAGGGTCCTCGATCTCTCGCGGGTCCTGGCGGGACCTTACGCGACGATGGCGCTCGGTGACCTGGGCGCCGACGTGTTGAAGGTCGAGCACCCCGAGCGGGGGGACGACACCCGCCACTGGGGTCCGCCCTTCGCCGGCGGCGAGTCGGCGTATTTCCTCTCCATCAACCGCAACAAGCGTTCGATCGGGGTAGACCTGAAAGACCCTGATGGGTTGGAGCGGGTCGAGAAGTTGGCGGCCGGGGCCGACGTCGTGATCGAGAACTGGAGGCGCGGGGCGCTGGAGAAGCTCGGGCTGGGTTACGAGAAGCTGAAAAGGGCGAACCCGGATCTGGTCTACTGCTCTATCACGGGCTTCGGACCCGGGCCCGATGAGGAGCGTCCTGGCTACGACTTTCTGGTGCAGGCTAGGGGTGGGGTCATGGGCATCACGGGCCAGCCTGGCGGCGAACCGACGAAGGTCGGGGTTGCGATAGCCGACATAGTGTGCGGCCTTTTCGCGTCGAACGCGATCCTGGCTGCCCTCTATCGGCGCCGCGTGACCGGAGAGGGCGCGCGCATCGAAGTGCCTCTCTTCGAATCCACCCTCGGCTGGCTCGCCAACCGCGGCCAGGAGTATCTCGTCAGCGGCGAAGACACCGGCCTCATAGGTAACGCCCACCCCTCCATCGTTCCGTACCAGACCTTCGATGCCGCGGACAAACCCCTCGTCGTGGCCGTCGGTAACAACACCCAGTTTGCCAACCTGTGCGAGGTCATCGGTCGTACCGAACTGGCCGAGGACGAACGGTTCGCGACCAACCCCGACCGCGTGGCCAACAGAGAGGCCCTTATCTCGGAGCTGCAGAGAGAGTTCCGCGGGCGGCCTGCTGACGAGTGGGCCGACGAGCTCAGGGCCGCCGGCGTCCCCAGCGGCCCGGTCAATACGATGACCGACGTGCTGGCCGACGAGCACCTCCTCGGCTCGGGCATGCTACAGGGCCTGGATCATCCCTCTGCCGGACACCTCGAAATGCTCGCCTCGCCGATCCTCATCGACGGCGAACGCCTGTCTATCCGCCGTCCCCCACCGACCCTCGGGCAGCACACCGAAGAAGGATGGCGAGGGTAGTCTGACCGAGTGGTGAAAGGACGAACCGCGCACCCTGTTATCGGTCGTTGATCACCGCCACGGGCCTGACGGGAGAACCCGTCGCCCCGACGAACTTCAAGGGCGTGCAGACGAAGTCGAATCGGCGGTGCCCCGAGGCGGCGAGATCCTCCAGTACCAGGTTCTCGATGATGTAGACGCCGCGGCGGGCCAGGAGGATCAGATGCCCCGGCATAATGCACCCGAGTTCGGGATCCCTTAGCCCGATCACGTCCCACGCCATGTTGTCCGCCCCGACCGCCAGTACTTGTCTGTCGGCGAGCCAATAAGAGGCGCTCGCATCCATGCCAGGTCCGGCGAGGTAGCGTTCTTCATCCTCCCAGTGGCGGCCGTTGCCTGTCCGGACGAGCGCCACGTCGCCGGCCTCGATGCTTACGCCCTGCTGTTCGCAGCAGTTCTCTAGATCCTCCCCCGTGACGGCGTAGCCCGGCTCGAGCTCGTCGGCGCCCTTGCTCGCGGCCACGTCGAGGAGGACCCCTGGGGCGAGTATCGGGGGTATCTCTTCGACGCCTAGCCTGTCGAAGCCGCGCGGGCTCTGGACGCTGCTGTCTACCGGGACGTCGCCGAAGAGCGTCAGGGCGTCCGACTGGTGGCAAAGCGCGTCGATGTGGGTCCCCGTGTGCTCTCCGCAGACGATAATGCCTGCGGCCCCGGTGCGCGGTCCCGTTTCTTCTGGCCTGTACTCGTCCTCGTGGCGGCGGTGCAAATGGTAGGAGTAGCCGGCCTGCCTATGGGCGGGGTGGATGGGCATGCCTTCCGTGCGGGGTTGCTCGAGGTCGAAGACGCGCTCTGCCCTGTCCGACATGTCCGTTCCTTCCGCCATCGTTTAGACCTTCCGGAGAAGTGTGGGCGCCTCTGGAGCTAGCGTCAACAGCGGGCGCAGGATCGGAGCGCGGTGCAGGTCGGGCCGCTATAATCCCTTTGGGACGGAGGGAATCTTTTTCGAGGAGGCGAAGATGGAAAGGATCGGCGGAGAAGACACGGGGATGCCTACTTCGATCCGCAAGGTGGTCGTGGCCAGCTTTATCGGGACGACCATCGAGTGGTACGACTACTTCATCTTCGCCACGGCCGCTGCCCTCTTCTTCCCCGATGTCTTCTTTCCGGGCTTCGGTGACACGACGGGGACCATACTCGCCTACACGACCTTCGCCGTAGGGTTCGGGGCGCGTCCTCTGGGCGGTCTCATCTTCGGCCACTACGGGGACAAGATCGGGCGCAAAACCATGCTCGTTACGACGATCCTGATCATGGGCATAGCCACTTTCCTCGTGGGTGTCCTTCCGAGCTACGACGCTATAGGCGTCCTGGCGCCGATCCTGCTCGTGTTGCTGCGCGTCCTTCAGGGCATCGGGCTCGGCGGCGAGTGGGGCGGGGCCGTCCTCATGGCGGTCGAGCACTCCCCCGAAGACCAGCGCGGCCTCAACGGGAGCTGGCCGCAGATGGGGGTTCCCGCTGGGCTCGTGCTCGGCACAGGCGCCTTCGCCCTCGTGGGGGCGGTCTCCGGTGAGGCGGCCTGGGCGTGGCGCGTGCCGTTCCTCCTGAGCGCGATCCTCATAGCCGTGGGACTCTTCATCCGACTCTCCATCCACGAGAGTCCGGCCTTCTCCCAGGTACGCGAGTCGGGGACCGAGGCCCGCATGCCGATAGTGGATGTACTGCGCACCTACCCCAGGAACGTGCTTCTGGGCGTGGGTTCCCGCATCGGCATCGACGCCGCCTTCTACATCCTCGCCGTCTACTCTCTGACCTACATCACCGCCAACCTGGGGCTCCCTCAGAGCGTCGGCCTTACCGCGATCACCATCGCCGCGTTGATCGAGATCTTCACCATCCCGGCGTTCGCCTCGCTCTCCGACAGGATAGGCCGCAGGCCGCTCCTCATCGGCGGTGCTGTCTTTATGGGGATCTGGACGTTCTTGTTCTTCGCCCTGCTCGGCACCGAGTCTACGGTCCTGATCATATTCGCCGCGGTGATGGGCCTATCGGTCGGCCATGCGGCGGTCTACGGGACCCAGGGGAGCTTCTACGCGGAGCTCTTCGGCACGCGCGTGCGCTACTCGGGGGCATCTTTCAGCTACCAGGTCTCCGGCATCTTCGGCGGTGCCCTGGCCCCCATAATCGCGGCCGCCCTCTTCCCGATAGGCGGGGCGACCCTGATCTCCGTCTACATCGCTGTGCTCTGCGCCCTTAGCGTACTCTGCTATTTACTGGCCGATGAGACCTACCGCAAGGACATCTACGAGGAGGAACCCGCGGAACGGCGGCTGGTCGCCGAGCAGCAGGGATGACCCCGTGAAAGATCTCCGCCTCGGGGTCGACGTTGGCGGTACGTTCACCGACCTCGTCGCACTCGGGGAAGGCAGGATTCTAACCGCCAAAGTCCCCTCCACCCCCGGCGACCAGTCGGAAGGCGTGATGAACGCGATCGAAGCCTCGGAGGTCGAGGCGGGCGCGGTCGTCGCCCTCGCCCACGGCATGACGGTCGCGACGAACGCCCTCCTCGAACGCAGGGGCGCCCGGACGGCCCTCGTTACGACCGACGGCTTCAGGGACGTACTGGAGATAGCCCGCCAGAACCGGCCCTCGCTCTACGACCTGGCACAAGACCGGCCCCCAGCCCTCGTCCCCCGCGCCCTACGCTTCACCGTACAGGAAAGGATGGGACCCGATGGAGAGCTGGCGCCGCTCGATAACGCGAGCCTAAGAGCCGCCGTCGCCGCCGTGGAAGAAGCTGAGGTAGAGGCGGTCGCCGTCTGCCTGCTCTTCGCCTTCGCACACCCCGTACACGAACGGCGTGTCGGCGAGGCGCTGCGCGAGGCGCTCCCCGACGTGTACGTCTCCCTAAGCAGCGAGGTCCTGCCCGAGTTCCGCGAGTACGAGCGGTTCTCCACGACGACCGCCGACGCCTACCTGGCCCCGAGGCTCGCCGCCTACCTGGAGAAGCTTGCTGAGCGGATCGACGAATCCGGGGGGCCACCACCGCTCATAATGCAGTCCTCGGGCGGCGTAACCAGCGTGGACGATGCCGTCTCCGACGCCGCCGGCTGTGTCCTCTCGGGCCCTGCGGGGGGTGTCGTTGGCGCTGCCTACGTCGGCTCCCTCGGCGGTTACAAGGACCTCCTCACCTTCGATATGGGCGGTACGAGCACGGACGTCGCCCCGATCCTGGCCGGCGAAGCCCAGACGACCACGGAGACGGTGGTCGCAGGAGTCCCCATAAAACTACCCATGGTCGACGTCCATACCGTTAGCGCGGGCGGCGGCTCTATAGCCTGGGCCGACGCCGGCGGCGCGCTGCGCGTCGGTCCCCACTCTGCTGGCGCCGAACCAGGTCCCGCCGCCTACGACATGGGCGGCGATGAGCCAGCGGTGACCGACGCCAACCTCTTCCTCGGCTATCTCGCCGACGGCACGGAGCTCGGCGGTGAGGTGGTGTTGCGGCGCGAACTCTCGGAGAAAGCTCTCGCCTCTCTCGGCGAGAAGCTGAGCCTCGCGGCCGAGGAAGTCGCCCTGGGCACCGTGCGCGTGGCCAACGCGGAGATGACGCGCGCGCTAAGGATCATCAGCGTCGAGCGCGGCCTCGATCCGCGGGAGTTCGCCCTGCTCGCCTTCGGCGGAGCAGGCGGGATGCACGCCTGCGCCCTCGCCGAGGAGTTGGGCATGCAGACCGTCCTCGTCCCGCGCGCCGGCGGCGTCCTCTCCGCCCTCGGTCTCGCCATCTCGGACATCCGCCGCGACTACGTGAGCCCTTACCTCTCTCCCCTCGGCGAAGTGGACGCCGAAGAGCTCGAGCGCAGGTTCGCGCAGATGGAGAACGCGACAGAAGCAGATCTCGACGCCCCTGAACACACGCGCAGGGCCGACCTCCGCTACAAGGGCCAGTCCTTCGAGTTGACCGTAGAGGCTGGCTCTCTAGAGAAGTTGGAGCATCGCTTCCACGCCGCGCACGAGCAGCGTTACGGCTACCGCATGGAGGACGAGGCCGTCGAGCTCGTGAACGTGCGCCTCATCTCCACGGTCCCCGTCGAGAAGCCCGAGCTCACGGAGCCAGAGGCCAGAAGCACAGCCGAAACAGGAGAGCGGGAGGCCAACTTCGACGGGGAGTGGATGGAGGTGCCCGTGCTGGACCGTGAGGCGTTGGGCGAGGGTTCCGAGGTAGAGGGTCCCGCCATAGTCGAGTTCAGGGAGTCCACGTGCGTTGTCAGGCCGGGGTGGCGGGGCGTGGTCGATGGTGTAGGAACGCTCGTGTTGGAGAGAAGATGAGTGAAGGTAGACTCGACCCCGTAACCCTTTCTGTCCTCGCCAGCGCTCTGGCCGGCATCGCCGAGGAGATGGGGGCCGTCCTGATCCGGGGCTCCTACTCTTCGAACATCAAGGAGAGGCGCGACTGCTCGACGGCGCTCTTCGACTCGGAGGGCCGCATGGTCGCCCAGGCCGAACATATCCCGGTCCACCTTGGTGCGATGCCCGAGGCCGTCGCGGCCATCATGGACCGCGACCCCGAACCGGGCGACGTCTTCGCCATCAACGATCCTTACTCCGGCGGAACTCATCTGCCCGACGTAACCCTCGTCTCCCCCGTCGCCTACGAGGGCGTGATCATCGGTTACGCGGTCACGCGGGCCCATCACTCAGACGTCGGGGGGATGCGTCCTGGCTCCATGCCGAGCGACTCGAGTGAGATCTATCAGGAGGGCCTCATCATCCCGCCGGTCCGTCTGGTGCGCGGCGGCGATTACGTCGAGGACGTGTTGGACCTGATCCTGGCCAACGTGCGCACCCCCGACCTCAGGCGCGGTGACCTGCGCGCCCAGATCGCCGCGAACAACATCGCAGAAGAACGCGTCCGGGAGCTGATAGAACGCCGCGGCCAAGACACCATCCTCACCGCTTTCGAGGAGGTGATCTCCTACGCCGAGAAACGCACCCGCGAGGCCATTCGTGACCTCCCCGACGGCGAGCACTCCGCAGAGGACTGCATGGAGGGCGACGGCATAACGGACGAAGACATCACCATAAGGGCCACCGTGACCGTCGAGGGCGACTCGATGAAGATCGACTTCTCGGGCACCGCGGACGCCGTCAGCGGCAACATAAACTGCCCGCTCCCCGTCACCCGCTCCGCCAGCTACTTCGCCCTGCGCGTATTGCTCCCCAAGGACATACTCGCCAACGCCGGCACCTATGCCCCGCTCACCGTAGAGGCCCCGAGGGGTAGCCTGGTCAACGCAACCTACCCTTCCGCGGTCGTGGCGGGGAACGTCGAGACCTCCAACCGCATCGCGGACACCGTGCTCGCCGCGCTCGCCGGCTTCGCCCCCGAGAGGATACCCGCGCAGGGCCAGGGCACGATGAACAACCTGCTCATAGGCGGTCCCGGTTGGACCTACTACGAGACCATCGGCGGCGGCCAGGGGGCGAGCAACAGGGGTTCTGGTCCCTCAGGCGTACACGTCGGCATGAGCAATACGCTCAACACCCCAATCGAGGCTTTCGAGATGGAGTATCCCATGCGTGTGGAGCGCTACGAGCTGCTCGACGGCTCCGGTGGGGACGGCGAGCACCGGGGCGGCGACGGCATCGTCCGCGCCGTGCGTGTGCTCGAACCCGCGAGCCTCTCCCTGCTCACCGACCGCAGGCGCTACGGGCCGCGCGGCGTCGACGGCGGTGAGCCCGGCAGGGTCGGCCGCAACCTCCTGTGCGGCGAGGAGTTGCCGCCTAAGGTCAGCAGGGAGATGGATGAGGGAGATGTTGTTACCGTACAGACACCCGGCGGTGGCGGTTACGGGCGTGCCGGCGAGAGACCGTAACTGCTAAGCTCTTACCAGGATTCAAAACAAAAAGCTGACAAGCTAAAGTGCTGACAAGCGCCCGACAGGGCGCGTGCTGAAATGCGCGGTTTCAGGAAGGGTGTGCCCTTCCTGAAACCGCTATACCGGAGGGAGCACGCAGGATGAAGGGCGTCGTCGAGGAGATCTTTGTTACAGGGGAAGGCAGCGCGGCCATGGAGAGCGTTGACGAGGTCCGTACCGTCGAAGGCTGTGGCATCGAGGGGGACCGCTACTGCGCGGGGACGGGGTTCTGGACGCGTTATGGAGACGTGTGCGAAGTGACCCTGATCGAGGGCGAGGACCTCGACTACATCGAGAACGAGCTGGGCATCGGCGTCAAGAACGGCGAGCACAGGCGTAACATCGTCACCCGTGGCATAAAGCTTGGGGACCTGCGCAGGAAGAAGTTCCGCGTCGGGGAGACGGTGCTGGAGTACGACAGGCCGCGTCCGCCCTGCAGACACGTACAGGACTTGAGCGAGCGCGGGATGACGCGGGCCCTGAAAGGTCGAGGCGGCATCTGCGCCAGGGTCGTCCGGGCCGGCAGCATCAGGGTGGGCGATGTAATCGCCGGGGAGTAGGGAGTCTACTCCCCCACCTGAGGGCAGAGCTTGGCGGGGTTCGCAACGAGACACCCGCTGCCCGGAACCGGTCTCTCGTTCTCGAACCAGTAGTCGATCCACACGCGGCGCATGATGTCGTCCTCGCTTATGGGTATCGCCAAGACCAGCGGGAGGAAGAATACGGTCAGCGCCACGGCGCAGGCGGCAAAGCCGACGACCGCCCAGGAACCCCACCTCGAAAGGTTCCAGATCTTGCAAAGCCAGTAGGCCAGCGCCAGGATGGCGAAGGGATAGACGGGCAAATAATTGTAGATGTACGGTATTCTGGTACCGGCCACCCAGGGGGCGAGGAGAAACACGTAGCCGAGCACGATCGGTATGATCGGGTCGTCCGCCGAGAGCTTTCTGGCTACGGCCTTGCGTGCTATGTCGAAGATGCTCACGAGCACGGCCAGCGTGCTGCTCCACCAGATCAAGGGGTTGCCGATCGCAAGGACTACCCGAAAGAGTCCCTCCACGTTCGTCCCGTAGAAGAAGCGTATCGGCCGCAGCATGATCGGCCAGCTCCACCAGGGTGAGCCCCAGGTATGGGGGATGGAGGCCGTAACCTTGCGTGCGGCATCGGCGTGCCAGTCCCACGCCCACACCCAGGCCCGTATGGGGTTCGTGGTGACGGTAATGAGCGCCCCGGCATAGACCACAGCGACGTAGACGACGGCGGAGATCCAGAGCCCCCCCACAAACGACCGCAGCAGCCCCTTGCGCCACAGGACGTAGCCAATGGGCACGGCGACGGGGAAGGCCGCCCACTTGACTGCGACAGCCAGGCCCAGCAACACCGAAGAGAAGATCACCTGCCGGTTGCTCTCGGCCCGCAGCGCCGCAAGGAAGGCCGCGAGCACGAAGAAGACGACGAAGATGTCCATGACCCCGATCCTGGAATGGACTATGAATATCGTCTCTGCGGCGAAGAAGGCGGCCAGCAGCATGGCGCCAACCCTCTCCTTGAGGCAATACCAGCCGAGGAAGGCGGCGAGCGGTAAAAGGGCCAGGCCCAACAACGTAGGCATGATCCTCCACCCCAGGGGCTCGTTGCCCCACATAGCGATGCCGACGGCTATGATGAACTTCCCGAGGGGCGGATGAAGATCAAACTGGTAGACACCTTGCAAGTACTTGTTGGCCATGGCCGGGAAGTACCTCTCATCCCAAAGAATACTTGCAGGGAAGCCGAGATGGTACAGCCTGGCCCACACCCCAAGCGCGACCGCGCAGACGCTGATGAGGAGCATCGAGAGGTAGGCCCACGACCTATCATGGCTCAGAAAGGACTTCACGGGATGCACGTTACTAGGTTTCGCGAACGTTTGTAAAGCGGCGGAAAGGATACGCTGCAGATGGGTTCGCGTACTTTTCGGGGTTCGATGTAGATCCTCACGACTTGACGCTCCAGTCGAAGGGGACGACCATATGACCATGTACGTGATACTCTGGCGGTTTTTGCCCCTGGAGGGTCGGGAGAGCGAGTTCGAGCGGGCCTACGGCCCCTCCGGGGAGTGGGCACTGTTGTTCCGCCGGGACGACGGTTACCTCGGCACTGAACTGCTCCGGAGCTCAGAGGACTCCAGAGAGTACCTCACTCTGGACCGCTGGGTCTCTCGTACCGCATACGAAACGTTCCGACGCCGCTTCAGCAGCGAGTACCTGCGGCTCGACCGCCTGTTCGAAGAACTCACCGAAGAGGAGACCCCGCTCGGCGCATTCGAAGTGCTCCTCTAGTTAGCATCGATTACAGCAGGATGCCTTCCAGGGCTTGTTCGAAGTGTTCTACGAGTCCGGTAGAAGAGAGGTGCGTTTGGCGTAGCCACGAACCTCCGCCGCATCCTTTAGCAGCTCTAACAGACGTGGATTGCAGCTTTCGCGGGAATGACGCTTCGGGACGTTTATCCTATGGCGATCAGGCGGACTTGGTATGACACAGTGTGTAACGCATGGCTGGAGCAACGCTGAGAGTCAGCGGCTACGTCCCGCAGTCGAAAGGATCAGCACCCGCGTGCAGGCGTGCCTCCTCCACCTCCGGCAGGCGGCGCTCCGACCACTGACAGATGGACTCCAGCAGGGGCTGCAGGGAGCGCCCAAGCGGGGTCAGCGAGTACTCCACTTTGGGCGGAACGACCGGGTGTACTTCTCTCTCGACGAGGCCGTTCGTCTCCAACTGCCTCAGGGTCTGGATGAGCATCTTTTGGGAGACGCCGCGAAGCTCCCTTCTCAGCTCCCCGTAGCGCTTCTTCCCGCCGTCCTTCAGCGCCATCACGATTAACGGCGACCATTTCCCGGAGACCGCCTCGAAGAGGCGCCGCGAAGCACACCCTGGGTCGAGCACGCAGTGGACGTGTTCGCTCTCTGTCTTCCTCATGGTTCCATCCACAATTGCCTCCTTGGTTACCCGAAGGTGAGTATGCCACTTTCGGGTAAGTACTTGTGGCCAGGGACGCGGCGACCTACCATCCGCGCAGAAGGCCGACCAGACGGGAGGGATGTCATGCGGGCAAGGGGGGATTGGAAGCGGTTGCTGGCCCTAGAGGTCTCGGCCTTCGGCTTTTTCGGACTCTTCTGGGGGTGCTTCGCCGTGCTGCTTGCGGACCTGAGCGGCGCCCTTGGCCTCTCTCCAGGACCCTTGGGCGTCGCCCTCTTCGTCGGAGCAGGAGCGTCCATTGCCGCCATGGCAGCCCTCGGATGGACCTCCGACCGCCTCGGGAGGCGAGCGTACCTGATCCTGGTGGCCTGCGCCTTCGGGATGGGGATCGCGGGGCTCGCCCTCTCGGGCTCCTACGCGGTCCTGCTAGCGACGCTCGTGGTCCTCTACTCCTCGAGCGGTCTCTACGACGTGGGGATAAACGCCGTGGCGGTGGACCTGGAGCGTATCAGTGGGAGGCGCTTCATGTCCTACCTGCACGCCGCCTTCTCCGGCGGGGCGATGGTGGGCGCGGTTGGCGCGGGCTCGCTGCTGCAGGCCGGGGTGGACTACCGGCTGGTGTACCTGACGCTTCTGCTGCCCCTGGCCACCCTGGTGGCGGCCTTCGCGGCCCGGTTCCCAAGGCCCTGGATTGAAGGCACCCGCGACCGACGGTCGCATAGCGATACGTCCCCCGCCGCGGACTCGGGAGCCAAAGGCAGTGCCGGGCGGTGGGATCTCTACCGCAGCGGTCCGCTCCTGTTGGTAGCGGCGATCGCCTGTCTAGGCCTTCTGGCCGAGGGCGAGATGGAGCACTGGTCGGGCATCTACCTGCGCGACACGCTGGGGCTCGCCGCGATCGTGGGCGGCTCGGGGGTGGCCGTCTTCTACGGGGCGCAGGCGCTGGGCAGGCTCGCCATCGGGTGGCTCGTCGGGCGCTTGGGCAACCGCCGCACGCTGCTCGGCTCCGGCCTGCTGACGGCGGGCGGGATGCTGCTCGCCACCACGAGCCCCGCGCTCGTCATCGGCGGGTTCCTGCTCGTGGGCATGGGGCTCGCCGCTGTGGCGCCCCTGGCCTTCTCGGTGGCCGGCGAGCTGGTGCCCGAGAGGGCGGGGTCGGCGGTCTCGGTCGTGACCACCTTCGGCTACGGGGGCTTCCTGCTGGGGCCGCCGCTCGTGGGGGGCCTTGCGGAGGTGGCAGGCCTCAGGGTCGCCCTCGGCGTCGTCGCGGTGGCTGGCCTCGCCATCTTCGTGCTCTCACTGCGACTTCGAGTACCGAAGGCGGACACCGCGACAGAAGGCCTCATCTGCTGATTTTTCGCCAGATCGGCCGTCCACGCGCTCGGGTGAAAAATGGCAAGTAGTAGGGCCGACGTTGATAGACTTCAGGCTTATGGACGACCGAAATCAAGAGGCTGACGACAGGCCGAATCTTGCTGAGTTCTACGATCTCCGACTGGTAGCGGTATACGATACGGTGAATCCGATCGCCGAATACGAAGCGTTTTATCTGGATCTCGCGTCGAAACTCTCGGCTTCGTCGGTCATCGACGTCGGGTGTGGCACCGGGCTGCTGACCTGCGAGTTGGCCAAACGCGGCCACCGGATGATCGGTGTCGAGCCGTCGAAAGCGATGCTCGAGGTGGCCCGGCGCCGGGCTTGCGGCGAGCGGGTGGAATGGATCGAGGGGGACGCGCTCGGCCTTGGTGAACTCCAGGCCGACCTTGCGATCATGACCGGCCACGTGGCCCAGTTCTTCCTCGACGATGGGGCTGGCACTCGGCGCTCATTGCCATCCGCAAGGCGTTACGCCCTGGCGGTCGTATCGCTTTCGAAAGTCGCAATCCCCTCGTCCAGCCGTGGGCCGATCAAGAGATCGAGGACCACGTCGACTGGCCGTCGCGAACATCTCGCCGGAGGGCCGACGATCCCGTGGCAGGACGGATCGAATGGTGGACCGAGATCCTGACTGCCGATGACGATCGGGTGCGCACCGAGATCCACTATCTTTTCACACGCTCCGGCGAAGAGTTGGTGTCGACCAACGAGCTGAGGTTTCGCACCCGGGCGGAGCTGGGCCGGCCCCTATCTGACGCTGGCTTCTCGGTGGAGAACGTCTTCGGGGACTGGGATGGTCGTCCGGCCGACCCGGCGAGCCCCGAATTGATCTTCGTCGCAGCCTCTTAACGGCGACGCGAAGGCAGCCGGCATACCCGCCATCCTCGTGCGCAAGCGGCGCATGGGCATCGAACCCTACTGCGAGGTGCTGGGCGGGATCTTCGCTGAGGACGACTTCGACGGCCATGCCGAGATTGTTTCACGCCGCCGTTGCGAAGTCTCGATCGAGTTGTCGCCCGTGGCAGGTGGCTAGCTTCGGATCGCCGGGTATAAAGACCGCTGCCAGTGGGCAACGGACAGGAGGCTAACCGTGTTTCTCGAACACAGGGGCGAAAGCCCTAAGGTCCACGACGGCGCCTACGTGGCGCCAAACGCCACCCTCTGCGGCGATGTGACCGTAGGCGAGAACGTTCGCGTCATGTTCGGGGCGGTCCTCACCGCCGAGGGCGGCTCCGTGGATGTCGGCGCCAACTGCGTGGTGATGGAGAACGCGGTGGTGCGCGGCACCAAACGACACCCGACGAGCATCGGGGACAACGTGGTGGTGGGGCCGAGAGCGCACCTCGTGGGCTGCCAGGTCGGAGACAACGCTTTCCTGGCCACGGGCGCGACCGTCTTCAACGGGGCGGTCATCGGCGAGGGAGCCGAGGTGCGCGTCAACGGGACCGTGCACCTGAAGACGGCGCTGCCACCGGAGACGGTGGTTCCCATCGGTTGGGTGGCGGTGGGCGATCCGGCGGAGGTCCTACCGCCCGGCGAGCACGAGCGGATCTGGGAACTGCAGAAGCCCCTGGACTTTCCCGGCACTGTCTTCGGCGTGGAGCGCGGACCGGCCGGAGAGATGATGCCCGAGATGCTGCGCCGCTACACAGGCGCCCTTGGCGCGCACCGGGAGGACACCGAGCCGCAGGAGCGGTGATCGGCCGGGCTCGACGCGATGCCCCGGTCGAACAAGCCGCCTCCATCGAGGGTTACTCGCCTATCGAACCCGCCGCCAGGTCAGTGAGGCGGGACATGGCGGAACTCGTCGCCGGATAGAGCGAGCGGTAGATTTCGTAGTGCTCCTCGTAGATCTTCGTCCGGTCACTATCGGGCTCGGTGATCTCCTCTCGCAGTTCCACCACGGAGACAGCTTCGTCCACGCTGGTGTAGGTGCCTGAGGCGACCCCTGCCAGGAGTGCTGCGCCGTAGGCCGGTCCCTCGTCTGCGACGGTCCTGCGTATGGGGGTGCCGTAGATGTCGGCCTGGAGCTGGCGCCAGAGCTCGCTTCTCGCCCCGCCGCCGGTGGCCCTCACGTCTTCGACGGGTACGCCGAGCCCGCGCATAATGTCCAGAGAGTCGCGAAGGGAGAAGATCACACCCTCCATCACGGCCCGGGTCATGTGCGCGACGCCGTGCCGGGCCGTAAGCCCAAAGAAAGCCCCCCTGGCTTTGGGGTCGAGGTGCGGCGTCCGTTCGCCCGAGAGGTAAGGCAGAAATACGAGCCCTTCTGAGCCCGGCCTGACGCCCGACGCTGCCTCTACCAGCTCGTCGTAGTCGCCCCCGAGCGTCTCGCGCCACCAGGATAGGGACCCTCCCGCAGAGAGCGTGACGCCCATCAAGTGGTAAGCGCCAGGCACGGCGTGGCAGAAGGCGTGCAGGCGCCCCGAGGGGTCGGGGTTGAAATCGCTGGCGTGGGCGAAGAGGACGCCGCTCGTGCCTACGGAGGAGTTGACGAGTCCGGGGCCGACGATGCCAGTACCGACGGCCGCCGCCGCATTGTCGCCGCCGCCCGCCGCCACGGGGATGCCTGGCGGGAGACCGAGCTCTTCGGCCACGCTCTCACGAAGGACACCCGTGCTCTCCGGGCCTTCGTAGACTTCGGGCATCCATGCCTGCGGGATCTCCAGGGCGTCCAGGATCTCGGCCGACCAGTCTCGGGCCCTCATGTCGAGGAGCAGGGTACCAGCCGCGTCCGAGGCGTCCGTGGCGTACTCGCCCGTGAGCCGGAGCCTCACGTAGTCCTTGGGTAGGAGCACGCGGGAGACCCGCCCGAAGTTCTCCGGCTCTTCTTCTCTCAGCCAGACGATCTTCGGTGCCTGGAATCCCGTGAGTGCCGGGTTGCCGGAGATGGAGATCAGACGCTCCTCCCCAACGGTACTCGTTATCTCTTCGCACTGCCTGTGGGTGCGCTGGTCGTTCCAGAGGAGCGCCGGCCTAATCACCTCATCAGATGAATCCAAGAACACGGAGCCGTGCATCTGCCCGGTGAGCCCGATGCCTGCTACCTGCTCCCCTGTCTGTGTGGCGACGTTCTTTACTACCTCTTTGGCGCCCTCCCACCAGTCTTCTGGGTCCTGCTCGGTCCAGCCGGGATGTGGGCTGTGGAGCGGGTACTCCGATGAGGCTTCGGCGACTATCTCTCCCGACTCGTCCACGGCGACGGCCCTCGCGCCGCCGGTACCGACGTCGAGCCCGATCAGGACGCTCACGCCTCTCTCCGCGAGCTTCGCTCTGCGCGTGCCTCTTTGCGGCGCCCCGCGATCTCTGCCTCATAATCTTCATCCATGCCGAGCGCTGCGTAGACCGCCTTCTGGCCGGCCAGGGCGTCGGCGCGGGTCTTGGCCTCGCGAAGTTCGGCCCTGTCTATCTTCTTCGCCAGGTCCCAGACGAACTCCCACTGCAGAATGGCGCGCCTGACGGCGGCCACCTGGTCTTCCGTGTAGGGATAGAGGTCGAAACCGATGATCTCGCCTTCCTCCCCGTAGCCCGTATCCTGGAGGGTCTGGGCCAGTTCCAGGGTCTGCATGAAGAAGTTGGTGCCGACCACGTTGTCGTCGTCGAAGGTGCCCCAGCCGTCGTTTCCGTGCTGGTGGCCGAGCTTGTGCTCCGAGGCAAGGAGATCTGCGTACTCGGCCAGGTTCTCGCCGTTCATTATGAGGTGCTGCCAGTCCATGTTGACCTGCAAATTGGTCGTGTCCACCCCGAGGGCGTTGACCTTCTGGATCGTAAACAGCGTCATGCCTATGTTCTGCATGAGTATCTTCATCGCCGGCTCCGAGTTCTTGTGCTCGAGAAAGACCTTCACGTCCTTCTCGTTGGCGTGGTCGGTAAGCTCGGCGACGCCCTCGACAAAGCGTCGCCAGACTTCCGCGTAAGGGCGCTGGAAGGTGTAGTTATAGCCCTCAGCGCCGGGCCAAATGATGAAGTTCGCCCCCACTCGCGCGCAGAGGTCTATTCCGCGTCTCAGGGTGTCTATGCCCTGGCGGCGGAGTGCATCGTCAGGGTTTATGAACGCGCCCAGCGCGTAGGTCGGGTCTGGATGTAGGCCTGCTGCGATCACTGGTAGGTCCATCCCGTGGGCGGCGAGGACCCGCTCGACCTCCTCGACGTTGTCTTCGTTGATCTCACCAGGATAGTGGTACTCGAGCCCTTCCAGTAGGTCGTGGAGCCCACCGGCAACGCGCTCCGTCTTCTCGACAATTGGCTCATTGGCGACCTCGTTGTGGTAGCCAGGCGGCACGAAGCGGGTCACGGCAGGGCCGAAAGCCCAGATCCCAACAGAGTTCTTGATCATCTGCTTCCCCTTCCCTCTGGTTTCAGAACGAACGAGAGATAATCCTCCCGCCGCCTATCATAGCCCGAACCAGATTTCGCTGTGTACCGAACGTCACCGGATCTTCGTGCGTTGTGGGCCTGCCTGGCATATCTTGTAGTAACTCGTGTTGGGCTGGTGTAGCATACGCCCCAACGTTCCTGAGCCGCTTCGCTCAAGTGCGGGACCTTCTGGCCGGGCGTGGCTCGCAGCGTTTCTGCCGCGACACTCTGTCGCACCCCAATCGAACGAAGGAAGCACGTTTACGGTTCACCCATCAGGCACGGTCGCATCTACGCAGGCACCGGCCCAGAGAGGCAAAGAGAAGGCTATCGGCGGCGAGAACGCTGGCAGAATCTAGGAAGGGAGGACTGCAGTGCAGGACACTCAGGGAGACAGACACGAGGTAGGCGTCGTATTCTGGGTGTCGGCGGCGGTAGCTCTGGCGTTCATTTTGTGGGGTGTGATCACACCGGTGAACTTCGGCACGGTGACCCAGGCGATCTTCGACTGGGTGGTCTCGAATCTGGGCTGGTTCTACCTTCTGGCGGGGAACTTCTTCCTAGTCTTCGTGATCATCCTGGCCCTCAGCCGCTACGGGAAGTTTCGGCTCGGCAAGGAGGGCGAGACGGCCGAGTTCGGAACGTTCGCGTGGTTCGCGATGCTTTTCCAGGCCGGGATGGGGCCCTCCCTCATCTTTTGGGGTGTCGCCGAGCCCCTCTCCCACTACAGCGCACCGCCCTTCGGCATGGCCCAGGCGTAGACGGCCGAGGCCGCCCAGGTGGGGATACAGTACACGTATTTTCACTGGGCCCTCCATCCGTGGGCCATGTACGCCGTCGTAGGGCTCACGGTAGGGTACTTCAGCTTTCGACGGGACGAGCCCGGCCTCATGAGCCCCGTCTTCAGGCCCCTGCTGGGCGACCGGGTGGACGGTCCCTTGGGTAAGACCATAGACATTTTGTCGGTCCTCGCGGTCCTGTTCGGCGTCGCCGTCTCCCTCGGGCAGGCGGGTCTCCTGCTCACCGCGGGCCTCGGTGAGACCTTCGGCACCTCGACAGGGATAGCCGTGCAGCTCATCGTTATCGCCGTCACAACGGTGGCGTTCATGATCTCCGCCTCCACGGCCATAAACAAGGGGATCAACTACCTCAGCCAGATCAGCATGTACCTGGCCGGAGTGCTGCTCGTCTTCTTCCTCGTCATGGGCCCTACGGCCACCCAACTAGGCGCCCTTACGCAAGGGGTCGGCGACTATCTCGGTGGCATCATCCCCATGAGCATGAGGCTCGATTCCTTCGCCCCCAACAACAGCTGGCTCGGGAGCTGGACCGTCTTCTACTGGTCCTGGTGGATCGCCTGGTGCCCTTACGTCGGGCTGTTTATTGCCCGTATCTCGCGCGGGCGCACCATCCGCCAGTTCGTCGCGGGAACAGTGATCGGCCCGAGCGTGGTCACCTTTATCTGGGTAGCCGTCTTCGGCGGATCGGCGCTCCACCTGGCCGAGACGCAGGGCGCAGGGATAGCCGAGACGGTCACGGCCGATCCCGCCTCCGGGATGTTCGTCTTCCTCAATCAGTTCCCGCTCGCGCTGCCCATGTCGATCCTGACGCTCGCCGTGCTCTGGATCTTCTTTGTGGCCGGCGCAGACGCGGGGGCCGTCGTGCTCGGCGGCCTCTCCACCGGCGGTCCCCAGGAACCGAAGCGCTGGATCAAGCTGGCGTGGGGCGCGGCGATGGCGGCCATCGCCTGCATCTTGCTCGTGGCCGGAGGCCTTGGCGCGCTGCAGTCGGCCTCCGTCCTGTTCGGGGCGCCTTTCGGGATCATCATGGTCCTGATGTGCCTGGCCTTCTACATGCACCTGCGCAGCGAGGCCAGCGACAGTGACCGGCGCGACGCCCCAACCACTCCTCACCCGAGTAGCAAACCGTCGGCGGGAGATCCTGCGCCGGGCCAGACGTTCGCGGCCGAAGAGCCGGCGCCGGGCTACAACAGGCAGCCTGGGATCGAGCAGCCAGGAAGGGAGGGCCGGTGATCCCACGTCTGATGGGTCGGTCCCTGCCGCGACTGCTGCTCCTCGCGATCATCATCGTCTCGCCAGGCCTGGTCGCGGGGTGTGGGGCCGGCGGAGGAGGCTCGGGCGGGGACGAGGTAAAGATCGCCGGGGACCAGTTCAGGCTGAGCGGCACGCAGAGGGACGCCCAGTTTGCCGTCGGGTCCGAGGGCTTCACCGAGCAGGAGGTCCTCGGCAACATCGCCATCCAGGTCCTCGAGGCGGCCGACGCCACGGTAATCGACCGGACGGGCCTCGGCGGCAACGAGGAGGTGCGACAGGCGCTCGAGTCCGGCGAGGTAGACCTATACTGGGAATACACGGCCACGGGCTGGCTGGTCCATCTTTCTGAGACGGATTCTATCTCCGACCCCAGAGAGCAATACGAGGCCGTTGCCAGGCAAGACCTCGAAGAGAACGGCATAAAGTGGCTGGATCCTGCGCCCGGCAACGACACGTACGCCATCGCCGCGAGCGAGAAGACGAGCAGAGAGCTCGGGGTCGAGACCATCTCGGACCTGAAGCGCCTGGTCGAGGACCGTCCCAAGGAGGCGACACTCTGCCTCAACAACGACGACGACTTCCTGACCCGGTTCGACGGCCTACCCGGCCTGGAGCGGGCCTACGGGTTCGAGTTTCCCGAGGAGAACCTTATCGAGACGTCCGTCGACGCGGTCTACGACGCCACCGATGAGGCAGAGATCTGCAACTTCGGCGTTGTTTTCACGACGAGCGGCTTTATCCGGGAGCTCGACCTGCGTCTCCTGGAAGACGACGAAGAATTCTTCGCCGTCTACAACCCGGCGCTCACCGTGAGGCAGGACGTATACAAACAGTACCCGCAGCTACGAAGGATCTTCGTCCCTATCTCCAATAAACTCGATACGCAGACGTTGCGGGAGCTCAACTACGCGGTCGATGTGCAGGGCAAGTCCCCCGAAAGCGTCGCCAGGAGTTGGCTCAGGGAGAACGGGTTCATAGAGTAACGGCCCTTCTGGCGCCGCGAGAGAGTGTAGGATTGTCCCTGTTGGGATTCTTGGGAAGAGGAGGCGAACGACTGTGGAATTGGGCCTGGAGAACAAGTCATTCGTGGTAGGAGGCGCGAGCAGTGGACTCGGCAAGGCGGTAGCGGAGCAACTAGTCGCGGAGGGCGCCAGGGTTCTCCTGGTCGCACGTAGTGAGGATGCTATCCAGGAGGCGGCACGAGAGCTCGGCGAGCAGGCCGAGCGATGTGTGGCTGATGTCTCCCACCCCTCGGGCGTAGACAAGGTCGCCGCGGTCGCTATCGACCGCTTCGGTACGCTCGACGGCGTGCTCGTCAACGCCGGTGGCCCGCCCTTCGGACCGGCCCTGGAGCTGACCGATGAGCAGTGGCTCGACGCCTTCCGTCTGCTGTTGGGCGGGCCCGTACGGTTGCTGCGCACCCTCCTCCCGCGAATGAACGATGGCGCCTCTGTGCTCTTTATCACCTCATCATCGGTGCGTGAGCCGATACAGGGTCTCGACGCCTCCAACGTGCTGCGTCCCGGGGTGGCGGCGCTCGTCAAGTGCCTGGCGAAAGAGGTCGGGCCCAGGGTCAGGGTCAACAGCATGGCCCCAGGGCGCATCGACACCGCCCGCTCCCGCTCGCTCGACGAGGCGCGGGCCCAGGACTTCGGCATCTCGACCGAGGAGCAGCGCCGCAACTTTAGCGAGGGAATCCCTCTGGGCCGCTACGGTGAGCCCGCGGAGCTAGGTAGGGCGGCGGCCTTCTTGCTCTCCCCCGCCGCCTCGTACATAACCGGTGTCTCATTGCAAGTCGACGGCGGGCTCGTCTCCTCCGTGCCTTGATGCAGCAGGTTTCAGGTGTCAGGTAATGCAGCCCTGGCATTGATGCTCGCGTTTGTCTGCTTGCTACCCATGACTCAGCAGATCGGAAGAGCGCTTCCGCCCCTGATGCACATCCCCAACTCAGATCGCAGAGAATACCTGATGCCTGTGGCCTCCGTTTGCGACGCCCATGATGCTGTGCCAGAATCGGCTCTCCGGCCGTTGTGAGAGGAGTAGTTGTGGTCTTCGAACTTTCCGAGAAAAGTAGGACCTTTCGGGAGCGGGTCGAGGCGTTCATGGACGAGCTCGTCTACCCGAACGAGGCGAAATACCACGAGCAACTAGGGGCGTCAGGGAGCCGGTGGTCCGTACCCCGGATCATGGAGGATCTCAAAGCGGAGGCGAAGGAGTGGGGGTTGTGGAACCTCTTTCTGCCTGACTCGGACCTCGGCGCCGGCCTCACCAACCTGGAGTACGCACCTTTGTGCGAAGTCATGGGCCGCAGCCCGATAGCTCCTGAGGCTTTCAACTGCAACGCGCCCGACACGGGCAACATGGAGGTGCTCGTACGCTACGGTACAGAGGAGCAGAAAGAGCAGTGGCTGAGGCCGTTGCTCGACGGTGAGATAAGGTCCTGCTTCGCGATGACCGAGCCGGATGTGGCCTCTTCTGATGCGACCAACATCAGGGCGCGCATAGAGAGGGACGGGGACGAGTACGTCGTCAACGGCAGGAAGTGGTGGATCTCCGGTGCCGGAGACCCGCGGTGCAGGATCTCCATCTTTATGGGCAAGACGGACCCTAAGGCGCCGCGCCACGAGCAGCAGTCCATGATCCTGGTCCCGCTCGATACGCCCGGTGTAGAGATAGAGCGTACTCTTCCCGTCTTCGGCTACGACGACGCCCCGCACGGGCACGCGGAGATCTCATTCGAGGACGTACGCGTGCCACTAGGGAACATCATCTGGGACGAGGGCAAAGGCTTCGCCATCGCCCAGGGACGCCTCGGGCCAGGGCGTATCCACCACTGCATGAGGCTCATAGGCGTGGCCGAGAGAGCACTGGAATTGATGTGCGAGCGGGTCAAGGGGCGGGAGACGTTCGGGAAACCGCTTGCGGAGCAGGGTGTCGTGCAGACCTGGATCTCGGACTCCCGGATGGAGATAGATCAGGCGCGCCTTTTGACCTTGAAAGCGGCCCACATGATGGACACGGTAGGCAACAAAGAGGCCAGGGCAGAGATCGCCATGATCAAAGTCGTCGCACCCAACGTGGCCCTGAACGTCCTCGACCGGGCCATACAGGCCCACGGTGGCGCAGGGGTCTCTGATGACTTCCCGCTCGCCTACCTCTGGGCGAGCGCCCGCACCCTGCGCCTCGCCGACGGCCCCGACGAGGTCCACCGCGGCGCGGTGGCCAGGCTCGAACTCAAGAAAGAGCGTTGACACAGTACAGAGTCGGAACCGGTGGAGGAGGAGACTATCGATAGCAAGAACTCCGTGCTCCTCGGCATCAAGTACGAGGCCGCGAGAATCGGCGAGGTCGGTGAAGCCGCGCTCGCCGGTATCGAGGAGCAGATAACAAGAGAAGTCGGCGACGGCTGGGAGTCGGACGACCGGATACTCAGGGGCCGCAACGCCGTGAGGCGGGAGCACGGTCTGCCAGGACTCGGCGAGCCGGGCGACAGGCCTTCTCCGGCCACAGACCCGATACGCCCGCTCTGGCGCAGGCTATTCGGGAAGTAGATTTCAGGTATCAGCAGGTAATGCGTACCAGCTTGATGTTCTCTGATCTGAAGGATGCCGTGGGCATACAATAAGGGCGTAGGCGCACTCTCCTGGCGGAGGTTGAATGGCGATAGAGATGACAGGTGGAAAGATCGTCAGCGAGCGAGGCACGGTCGTTACGTTCAGGCAGCGATGCGAGGCGTGCGGCTACGTCTTCGACTGGAACAAGACCACCATCGTCCCGGCATACGGTTCTCGCAAAGTACGTCCTTTCACCTGTCCCGAGTGCGGGAACTATCAAGAGGTTGAGGCGAGACATCACAAGCCCACTCGGCAATGAGGGTATCGTCGGGGAGTGCTAAGACTCGCCCATGACGGCCAAACAGCACCAAAATATGCCACCTGGCATATGCCACCTGGCGTACGCGTATAGTGCCAACGGTCGCTAGACTTCGCACACGACAATAATCGAGACGGGGCGAGGCCTAGAAACAGGGAAGTTGCATGGCATTCACGCGCAAAGAATTCTTGAAGCTGGGGCTCGTGGGTGGAGCGGGCCTCGTGCTCTCGTCCGGCACCTCCGCCTCTTCGCCTTGGGGGAGGGGCCACGGGACGACAGGGAATTTACTACGCAGCAAGGCACAATTGCCGAAGCCTTTTATGGTCCCGTTGTCGGTGCCCCATGTCCTGAAGCCGGAGCGCACGGTTTCTCGGGCACGTTGGGCGGGGGTCCCCACGGACTATTACGAGATTACGCCCAAGGAAGGAGAGGCCGAGATCCTGCCAGGCCTCACTACGACGCTCTGGGGCTACGATGGGATCTTCCCCGGTCCCACCATCGAGAGCCGCAGCGGTCGCAAGATCGTTGTGCGCTACCGAAACGAGCTGCCTGTCCCGGTCACGACGCACCTGCACGGCGGGAGGACGCCACCAGGGAGCGACGGCTACCCCACCGACCTGATACTCCCGAGGAGTAGCTCCTCCCACACCCACCACGGGCGCCGTGCCCATCCGGCTCGGTCGCTTCACCGAGGGAGCAAGTTATACGTCTACCCGCTGGAGCAGCGCGCCGCGACCCTCTGGTACCACGACCACCGCATGGACTTCACCGCTCCTCAGGTCTGGCGGGGTCTTGCAGGATTCCACATCGTCCGAGACGACGAGGATGACGCCCTGCCCCTTCCCGAGGCAGAGAAGGACATCCCGCTCATGATCTGCGACCGCTCCTTCGCCGAGGACGGATCGTTGCTCTACCCTTCCCTGGACCCCTCGCTACGGGGCAAACCCGGCGTGAAGGGCGAATACATGGACGGCGTCCTCGGAGACACCATCCTGGTCAACGGCGCTCCCTGGCCGGTACTGGAAGTCTCGAACACGAAGTACAGGCTTCGCATCCTCAACGCCTCGAACGCCCGCCGCTACAGGCTCGCGCTCGATCCTGGGCCGTCCGACGGTCTCCCTTTTGCGCAGGTGGGCAGCGACGGGGGGCTACTTGGGGCTCCCATCTCCCACCGGACGATCCCCATCGCCCCGGCAGAGCGCTTCGACGTGGTGATCGACTTCTCCAAATACCCGGTCGGATCGGAGGTCACGCTGAAGAACCGCCTCGGCTACGGCAGCACCTCACGGGTTATGCGCTTCCACGTCGTCCGTAAAGAGAAGGAACGGAGCGCGGTGCCCAAGCGGCTCTCGGACATGGGTGAGTTCGAGGCGCTTGGCGAGTCAAACGCTCGGCTCACGCGCAAGTTCTATTTCACCCGGGCTGCGCACAACGGCCACGTAGTGTGGGCCATCAATGGCAAGATGTTCAGTCCCTCGCGCATCGACGCCCGCCCCAAGCTGGGCTCGACCGAGATCTGGGAGCTTGCCACGGATGTGCACCACCCGGTGCACATCCACCTGGTTCACTTCAAGGTGCTATCCCGCAACGGAGGCGAACCGACGCCCACCGACGCCGGCTGGAAGGACACCATAGACTTGCGACCGCGCGAGGTCGCGCGCGTGCTTGCCCGCTTCGAAGGCTACCGCGGCAAGTACATCTTCCACTGCCACAACTTGGAGCACGAAGACATGATGATGATGGCCAACTTCGAGGTCGTCTGAGGGCAGCAGCCCCAAAGGCTTTAAGTCAATCCCATCGCGGCGAGTAGAACGATCCCTCGGTCGCTTTGGAAGGACTGCTTATTCCCATCTAGCGCTAACGCTTGACGATGACGATTCCTCTCATGTGGGGATGTGGCTTGCAGTGGTAGCCCTTCCTCCCCGCGCTCTTGAAGGTGTGCGTATACCTCTGCCCTTTGCTCAAAAGTCCGGAGTTGAACGATCTTCCGTTGTTGGCCGTCGCGGTGTGAGCTGTGCTGTCCTTGTTGATCCATCTGACCTTCGTCCCACGCTCGATGGTTATGCGGGCCGGCTTGAAGCGGAAGTTCTGGATCACGACCGTCTTGGTAGGCTTGTTCTGTGCCTGGGGCGTGGGATGTTGGGGTGCCCCTGAAGCGGACACGACGAAAAGGGTGCTAACCACGGCCATCGTGGCCACCGTCATCAACAAGATAATGCGCCTCATAAGCGTTACCTCCTCCTTTTCGCGTCCCACAGCATGGATATGTGCATAAAGATAGCACTCTCGGAC
The DNA here is from genome assembly GCA_963849745.1 of uncultured Rubrobacteraceae bacterium. Lineage (GTDB taxonomy): Bacteria > Actinomycetota > Rubrobacteria > Rubrobacterales > Rubrobacteraceae > Rubrobacter_D. Next base: position 467,931 of record CAWKIM010000003.1, read on the forward strand.
GGTCAGCACATAGCCTAAATGAGTGATTCTTGCGGATACATTACCGTTGCAATCGGGACGCTATATGCATGGTTGGCTTATCCGCCGGGTACTTGGAAGGCGGATTCACGGAGGTTCGGCGAAAGGCGTAGAATGGCTGTAGGTTGCTAGCCTGGCCTTTCCATACGCACCTCTTGTCCGATGCCCGACCGCTGGGGGTCATGGCCGCGCACGTGCTAGCGTTGCTACTTATCGTCTCTCAGCCCGTTGCGTCTTTGGCCTGGCTCGAAGGGATGCACACCACCCTGGAGCAGGCGTCCCTCCACCAAGCGGCCGTCGCCCACGGGCACAATCACCATCACGGCGCATTGGAACACCACGAGCACCAGCCCGCGCACAGAGACGACACCAGGGATGTCCAATTCTCCCGGACAATACTCGGGCCTGGGTTCGTTTCCGCCGCCCCTACGCGGGCCCTATTCAAGACCTTCTCCAGACCCTGTTCCAGGCTATGTTGGCCGTGCCAACAGAGACGCCCTCACCCGGTGAACAGACACGCTATGCTTCTCCGGCGAAAGACCTTCCATCCAAGCATTCGCCCTCTGTTCCACACAAGCCTCCAATCCTATTCCCTCTCACCCTCACCATCGTGTCGCAGTAGAAGCCCGACCTCGGCCAGTCGGCGGTCATCGCCGCCCGACCGAGGGATGGCGCGTCAGGAGTAGGAGGAGTAGATGAAGCGATTGTTGTTCGTCGTCAGCGGCGTACTCGCCGTCGGCGCATTGCTCGCCGTCTCTGCCCCGGCTTGGGCCCACGTGGTCGTCTCCCCTGAGGAGGTGAGGGCCGGCGACTACGAAACCTTTACCGTCTCAGTTCCCACGGAGAAGGAGATACCGACCACTGAGATCCGGATAGAGGTGCCCGAGGGGTTCTTGCTCTCCGGGGTGCAGCCCGTCCCCGGGTGGGAGTACAGATTCGAGGAGGACAGGGGTGTTGTGACGGCCGTGACATTCTCCGGCGGGGAGATACGCCCGCGGGAGTTCCAGCAGTTCCTCGTGCAGGCTCAGGCCCCCGAGGAACCAGGCGAGTACCCGTGGAAGGCGATCCAGACCTACGAGGATGGCAGCGTCGTAGAGTGGGTAGGCGCCCCCGAATCAGAGGAGCCCGCCTCTGTGATCGAGGTGGTCTCCGGCGGGTCCGAGGGTCCTACGTCAAGCCCGCAGCCGACGGAAGCTAGCGCCTCCCAAAGGGCGGGTAGGGAAGCAGAGGTCCTGGCAGATACGGGAGGGACTAACCCGGCCGTCTATGCGGGGCTTGGCTTTGTCGGGCTGGTGCTTTCGGCTCTGCTGGCGCGACGTCTCCTGGAGTAGAGGATGCCGAAAAGCGCGACGAAGAGGCGCGCCGCGGTCCTCGCGGAGCTGGCCTGCGCCTGGCTGCTGTTGGCTTGCGCACCGGCGCTCGCCCACGCGAACCTCGTAGAAGCTTCTCCGCCGCGGGGGAGCGAGGTCTCCAAGCCCCCCGAACGGGTCGAGCTTCGGTTCAGCGAGCCCGTAGACGCGGAATTCGACCCGGTAGTCGTGCGTGCCGCTGGCGGTGCCCGGGTCGATGCTCATGATGCCCGCGTGGATCCGAAAGACGCCAGGGTCGTGCTGGCGGACCTCCGGAGGGCGCCCGAGGGTTCCTACACCGTGGAGTGGCGTGTCACCTCCATAGACGGGCACGTCGTGGAGGGCAGATACGATTTCGTCGTGGTGGCCGCGGGAGACGACCGTACGCCGTCCGAAGATGCCGGGGACATGGCTGCCTCAGCCGAAACCGCAGGTGCGCAGGGCGGGCACCATGCCGGGCACCATGGAGGGGGTGCTGGGGGAGTAGCGTCCACCGACCGGCGAGAGCCCGTCCCTGGGCCGGCCGCGGGAGGCGCCGCGACTCGCGCTGCAAGCATCGAACACGGGATCGCCCTCGCTGCGACCGCGTTCCTCGCCGGCCTGGCGCCGTTCGCGGCCGTAGTGTGGCTTCCGGCCAGCGGGCAGTCTGGCGTCGGCCGCGCGGCGATCCGCCCTTTCGGGGTGCTGGCAGGGGGCTTGCTCCTGGCGCTCGCGCTTGCTGGCGTAGGCGAGCTCTCCTCCTACGCGGTGCGCGCCTCCGGGGACCCCCTAAGCACCGAGCTATTCTGGCAAACGCTCTTCGACAGCAGGGTCGGCGCGGTCTGGCTGGCCCGGCTCAGCATGGCGCTGCTTGCGGCCGCGGTGATCGCCGCTGCCGCGGTGTCGGGGCGCACCTGGCCGTGGTGGGCCGCGATCGGAGTCAGCGCCATGCTCATGATGACGCTGACCGGGCTCAGCCACGCCGCCGCCACGGGCCGCCTCCTGCCGCTCGTGGCGGACTGGATCCACGCCATGGCCGCCGCGGTCTGGATGGGCGGCTTGCTGGGCTTCGCCGTCGCCCTGTGCTCCGGAGCGTTTCGCAGCCTAGACCCCGATAGCCGGACGAAATTGCGCGAACGTTCGGTGCGCCGCTTCTCGGCAGTGGCCACATGCGGCGTGGCGGTGCTCGCCGGCACGGGCCTTTACGCGGCCGTCCTCCACGTTCCAAACCCGCAAGCGTTGCTGGCCACACCCTACGGCCGCGCCCTCATAGCGAAGCTCGTACTGCTGAGTTTGCTGCTCGGCGTGGGCACGTCGAACCTCCTGCTGCGCGGCCGCGGGCCGTTCGGTCGCCTGGTCGTCGTAGAGCTGCTCTTGGCGCTCGGGTTGTTCGTGGCCACAGGCTTCCTGACCAGCATACCGCCCGCAAGCAGCGCTTAGCATGCGCGGGCCTGGCAAGGGGCGGTAATCCACTGAAGCAGGCGCTCCGCAAGTCAAACCAGAAGCGATCTACTCGCTTACGTGTGAGATTTGCAACCTACCCCAAGTGGGACAACTCTCCGTCGGCCACCGCGCGATGCTCTGAGGCGAGCCACAGGGAGCGTGGCGGGCTGTTCCCCCACGGGGGGCTGCGCCTGCTGCCTGGCCAGTTTGTTCAGCTTCCCGGCCTCGAGGTTCTGGTCCGCGCAGAGGGTAAAGTCGAAGGTGTGCTGGCCCTGGTCGGTGTGCTAGTCCCGCCCGGCGTGAACTTCTGGATCTTCTCCTCCCCAGGCCATCCTGGGGCTTCTGAGGAGGGTCCACTGCCACACGCCACCGTTCATGCTAACGCTGTATGCATCGTGCGTGACGAGGGCCAGATGGTACCCTTCGGATCCCACGCTCGACCAGCCCTGTACGGGCCACTCCGTCGCGCCCGCAGCACGTTCGACCCATCCCGTGCCCGAGCCGCCGAGCCACCTCTCGGAAGCCGTGGACAACTCTACCGGCACCTGCATCAACGCAAACTTCTCGTTGAAGGAGACTTCCAGGTTTGTCCGTAGGCGCGGGTCGTCCCTGTGCAAGTCGAGGGTCCAGCGGATAGACGAACGGCCCAGTTGCGCCTCGAGCCTGACACGACCCCTGAGTGGCCCTTCTTCCTCGACGACCCACCTGGCACCGGAGAGCGTGGCGGAGACAGACTCCTCGAAACGATCGGTGTCGAAGGTCCAGGTGTCGGTGTGGTCCTGGCGCAGGTGCAGCCCGATGGCGCCGAGCAACTTCTCGCCCCTTACCGAGACGCCTCCTACTCCTCGTTCGTCGAGCTCGACCCTGAGGTGGCTGTTGGCGAGTGTTTCAGGAGAGACTTCGAGGTTGGTGGGTGTCGGGGGCTTCTCCGAGACTGGGTCGTCGCGGACGAGGATCTGTTTGCAGCCACCCGCGGGGACAGAGGCGGGGAAGAGTACGCGGCTGACCATCTGCGCCGACTCTGGTTGGACGAGTTGGAAGTCTACGGGGTTGCCGCCGGGATCGCTCAGCCAGCGCTCTCCCCAGGGGGCGAAGTCCAGGAAGAGTTCCGTCTCGACCAGGCCTTCCCAGGGCTCCGGGTCGGGGTTCATTACCACGATCTGCTGGTGGTTGATCTCGGGCAGGTTCTTCCTGGACCATTTCCTCGTCGCCTCCATGGAGACCTCCTCGCCGATGATGCTGGCCCTCCCTTGCATGGACCTCACAGACTCCCAGGATGAAGGGATGGAGGTGCCGGCCAGGATGTCGTGGAACTGGGTGAAGAGAAGGTCATCCCAGGCCGTGTCTATCCTGTCGTGAAGACGCCGGTTCTCCCGCGCATCCTCTACGAAGCTCTCTACTATGCTCTCCGCCTGGTCGAGCAGGTGCTCCCCACGGATCTGGCGCTGCTTTATGTCGTGCATCACGCTGTAGCAGCCTGGAAAACAATGCTGCAACTCCCCCTCGACCACGGGCAGCTTCCCTGTGTGCGGGGCGACCTCCTCGAAGAATTGCTGCGGTGTGCTGAAACGCAACTCGAGGCCGTCGAAGGCGTCCCTGTTCTCGATAATGTACTCGATGTTTCCCCTGGTAGGGCCTCCGCCGTGGTTGCCAACGCCGTAGAAGCACATCGTGTGGCCCAGGTCCGGGTCGGCCGCTTCGGCCGAGATCATGATCTGTCCGTAGAGGTTGTCGGCGTGGGTGACGTAGTTCGGGGAGATCCTGAAACCAAGGACCTCGCCTCCTCCCGACCCGCGCCACCTGAAGGTCTGTGCAGGCAGCTCCATCTGCGTCGCTCCGGGGCGATGGAACAAGTAGGCGATATGGCCGAGGGAAGCGAGGACGTCCGGAACGGTCGCCGGGTGGCCGAAGGTGTCCACGTTGTAGCCTATGTTCGGCCTGACGCCGAAACGGTCCTCGAAGTACCTCTGTCCGTGCAGAATCTGGCGCCGCCACCCGGCTTCGGTCGGTAGGTTGGCGTCGGGTTGAAGATACTGGCCGCCGGTAACGTGCCATTGACCGCTCTTGACGTACTCCCTTACGCGTTCGAAGAGATCCGGGTCCAACCTCTCGACCTGCTCGTAGACCCAGGATTCCCCGCGGGTGAAGACGAACTCGGGGTACTCATCGCAGCGGTCCACGGCCGACCGGAACGTCGCCAGGGCCTCATCCACGCCCGCCTGCCACCTCCACAGCCACACGGGGGCAATGTTGGCGTTGCCGATCATGTGCACGATCACGTCTGTGTCGTCTCCTTCGCATCGTTGTTTGACAGGTGATATCGCGGCCAGCCTCGGCAGGTCCTGTATATCTTTAGATCTAGCCCTTTACGCCGCCGACGGTGAGGCCCTCGACGAAGAACCGCTGGAATAACAGGAAGATTGCGACGATCGGCAATACTACGAGCGTCGATGCCGCCATCAGCAGGCTGAACTCCACGTCGTGGAGAGAACGGAAGAACTGGAGTCCGATGGCGAGCGTGTACTTGCTCTCGTCTTGCAGGTAGATCAGGGGTCCCAGGAAGTCGTTCCAGGCGTGGACCGCGGCGAAGATCGCAACCACGGCGATCGCGGGTTTGCACAAAGGCAGGATGATCCTGTAGAAGACCTGGAACTCGCCGGCCCCGTCGACCCTCGCGGCGTCGGAGATCTCGTTCGGAATCTGCATCATGAACTGCCGGATCAGGAAGATCCAGAACGGGTTCCTGAAGAACATGGGCACGATGAGCGGCAGGAAGGTGTTGACCCAGCCGATCCTGGCGAAGATGTCGAAGAGGGCGACCATGAGCACCGGGAAGGGTATGAAGATGGTCGCGATGACGAAGTAGAAGACCTTGTCCCGGCCTGGCCACTGGATGCGCGAGAACCCGTAAGCGATGATCGGGTTGGAGATCGCCGCCCCCAGGATGCTGAAGAACGTGATGACCGAAGTGTTCCAGAGGTAGGTACCGAACGGGATGAACTGCACCGCCTCTATGAAGTTCGACCACTGCGGGTCGTGAGGGATAAGGGTCGGCGGGAACTGGGTCAGTTCTTGATCCGACTTGAGGGCCGTTATGACCATCCAGTAGAGCGGGGTGAGAAAGAGCGCGCAGAGCAGGAGCAGGGTCAGGCGGGCGAAGATCAGCTTTCTTATCCGCCTCGCGCTCCTTTGCGGGCGGATGGTCTTCGCGGAGGCGGTCTGAGAGCTCACCAGGCGCTCCCTCCTAGCTCAACTCGTAGTGGACCCAGCTCCTCGACCAGCGGAAGATTCCTATGGAGAGGATCAGGGTGACGACGAACAATATCCAGGCCATGGCCGAGGCGTATCCCATCTGGTTGTAGCTGAAGCCGTTCTCGTAGAGATAGTAGACGTAGAACAGGGTGGACTGGTTCGGCCCTCCCTCGGTCATGATGTAGGACTGGATGAATACCTGCAGTCCCAGGGTTATCCCCAGGATGACGGCGTAGAGGATCACCGGGGTCATAAGCGGCAGAGTTATGCTGAAGAACCGTCTTAGGGCGCCTGCGCCGTCGATCCTGGCGGCATCGTAGAGGTCCTGCGGTATCGCCCTCAAGCCGGCGAGGAAGATCAGGGCCGTCCCCCCCGCTCCCATCTGCGCGAGTATCACGATGGAGAACTTCGCCCACTCGGGATCTCCCAGCCAGTTGATAGAAGGTAGGCCCAGGCTGACGAGAGCGAGGTTGAACAGACCGTACCTGGGGTTCATCAGCCAGATAAAGATGAAAGACAGGGCGAAGAGCGGCAGCACCGAGGGCATGTACAGGATCGCCCTGTAGATGGAGACCTCGCGCACGTTCTGGTTCATGGCGATGGCCATGACCATGGAGACCACGATCCCGAAAGGGACGGCGAGCACCATATAGTAGATGGTGTTGTAGAGGGACTTCCAGAAGTCGTCATCTCCGAGGAGCTGGATGTAGTTGTCGAGCCCCACCCATACGGGGGAGCTAAAGCCGCTGTACTGGCTGAAGCTCAGGTACAGGGAGAAGAAGATCGGATAGACCATAAAGGCCGCAAAACCGACGATCCAGGGGCTTATAAACAGTAGCCCGAACGCCAGGCTGCGCCGCTGTTTCCTGTCCCGCCACCACCTCGTGGATCTGCCCCTCGTCCTTGCGGAACCAGCCTGCTGTACGCTCAAGACGAACCTTTCCGTGCGGAAGAGCGCCGCTCTCTTACTTTATAGGACAGTACCTTTCGAGCCGCTGTTGTACGCTTTCCTCTACGCTCTGCAAGGCCTCCTCGGGCTCTGCCTCATTGAGCGTAACGGCTTCCTGGGCCGCGAGGAGCTCATCGAAATACTGGGCCCCCACGGGGAGTGGTGGCCTGCTCTTGGAGTCCGGTAGGAGGTCCTTGAAGAACCTGTGCTCTTCGGTGTACAGAGCATCCTCTTGCTGCAAGCTCCGGAGCGTCGGAAGATGCCTGGTGTCCTCGACGTACACCCTCTGGGCTTCCTCACCGCACATATAGCTTATGAACTCGTATGCGGCCTCGGGGGACTTGGCTCCCTGCGGTATAACGGCCGACCATCCGCCCTACCACGTGGTCGGCCCGCTCGTGCCTTCGGCCAGCGGCAGGTAGGTGATACCGTAGTCCACGTTCTTACCGTAGCGGTCCAGTAGCGAGATGAAGAAGTCCCCGCTGACCACGAGGGCCAGGCGGCCCCGTGATAAACGGGTGTTGGGCCGGAGGTGGGGGTGGTGCCGGCGGATAGTAGGTACTATGAACTCTTGTACCTTCTCGGGACCCTTCTCTTCGGCCCAATCGTAGAACATGGTCTGGAAGGCTTCGACAACCCTGGGATCGGTAGGTGTGATCTCACAGGCCTTCTTGTCGAAGAACTCGCCTCCGAAATCGAAGCCCCAGGTGTAGTGGAAGCCCTGATCGAACCATGGAATGAACCCTATCTTGGAGTAACTGTTCCCTTGGTCTCGTCGACGGCGGCGGCGATCTCCGTCAGGCGCGCCACGGTAACCGGGCCGTTCTGTGCGTCGAACTCGGCTGGGTCGATGCCGGCATCCCGCAACATATCTCGCCTGTAGTAGAGGGCTCTCACGTCCGTGTCGAACGGGAGCGCGTAGGGCTTGTCCTCGTAGAGCACCTCTTCCCAGGCGAACCCGATGTACTCGTCTCCGATCGCCGGATCGGCGTATTGATCGAGCGGCTGGAGGACACCGTCGGCGGGGCTCGTGAACGCGGTCCAGAACACGACCTCATCACCGCCACCCTCGCCTTTGACCAGGGTCTTGGCACCTTGAACGTTCGCGCTGCTGCCTTGCGACGTGCCGTTTCCGCCACAACCCGAAGCCCCGAGGAGCATCGCCCCCATCAGTCCTGCGCCGCCGCGCTTTACGAACTCGCGCCTGCTCAGGCGCTCGCCGAAGGGTGAGTCGTATCCCACCACAAACCACCTACTGGCCCGATTATAGAATGATATCCTCGGCAGTGCTGACCGGGTGACCTGTACAAAGGTACATGACGAAAATCGTCCTTTCGATTGTCGCGGTGGCACCGTATCCTTGCGACCATAGGGGCGCATGAGCTACCGGCAAAGGAGATTATTATGGACCAAGCCCTTCGCGCTTCGCTGACGGGTCCATGACCTTGCAGCCCGTCATCTCGGTATCCAACCTCGACAAGACCTACGCCTCAGGCTTCCAGGCGCTGAAGAAGGTCAACCTGGACATCCGCAGGGGCGAGATCTTCGCCCTGCTCGGTCCGAACGGCGCGGGGAAGACGACCCTGATCAACATCATCTGCGGGATCGTCAATCCGGGCAAGGGCACGATTCTGGCTGATGGTCACGACGTTATCAAGGACTACCGGGCGGCCAGGTCCCTGATCGGGCTGGTCCCGCAGGAGCTCACCACCGACGCCTTCGAGACCGTCTGGGCCACCTGCAACTTCAGCCGCGGGCTGTTCGGGAAACCGAAGGACCCTGGCTACATCGAGAAGGTGCTGAGGGATCTTTCCCTGTGGGACAAGAAGGACAGCAAGATCATGACGCTCTCCGGCGGCATGAAGCGCCGGGTCATGATCGCCAAGGCCCTCTCGCACGAGCCGCGAATCCTCTTTCTCGACGAGCCCACGGCGGGGGTCGATGTCGAGTTGAGGCAGGACATGTGGCAGATGGTGCGCCGGCTTCGCGAGAACGGCGTGACCATCATACTGACCACCCACTACATCGACGAGGCCGAGGAGATGGCCGACCGGATCGGGGTGATCCACAACGGTGAGATCATCCTGGTCGAGGAGAAGGCCGAGCTCATGCGCAAGCTCGGCGAGAAGCAGTTGACCTTGCATCTGTACGACAGGCTCGACGCGATTCCGGACGATCTCGCCGGCTACGGACTGGACCTCGCGGCGGACGGTCGCGAACTCGTCTACACCTACGATACGCAGACCGAGCACACGGATATCACCGCCCTGCTCGCTGATCTGACGCGTACGGGCATCGGGTTCAGGGACCTCCAGACCAGACAGAGCTCGCTGGAGGAGATATTCGTGAACCTGGTGAAGGAGGAGCGGTGAACTTTCATGCGATCCGGGCGATCTACGTCTTCGAGATGGCGAGGACGTTTCGCACATTGCTGCAGAGCATCGTCACGCCCGTCATCTCGACCTCTTTGTACTTCGTCGTGTTCGGGGCGGCGATAGGCTCGCGAATCGACGACATCGAGGGGGTCAGCTACGGCGCGTTCATCGTGCCTGGCCTTATAATGCTGTCGCTGTTGACCCAGAGCATCTCCAACGCGTCGTTCGGCATCTTCTTCCCCAAGTTCACGGGCACGATCTACGAGATACTGTCGGCCCCCGTCTCCTACATCGAGATCGTCATCAGCTACGTCGGGGCGGCGGCGACCAAGTCGGTCATCCTCGGCCTGATAATTCTTGCCACGGCTGGCCTGTTCGTGCCGCTGGAGGTCGCACACCCGTTCTTGATGGTCGTGTTCCTCGTGCTCACGGCCTTTACCTTCAGCCTCTTCGGCTTCATCCTCGGTATCTGGGCCGAGGGTTTCGAGAAGCTGCAGCTCGTGCCTTTTCTTATCATCACGCCCCTGATCTTCCTCGGCGGCAGTTTCTACTCCATACAGATGCTGCCGCCGTTCTGGCAGACACTCACCCTCTTCAATCCCGTGGTCTACCTGATCAGCTGCTTTAGGTGGAGCTTCTACGGGACCGCCGACGTGAGCGTGGGCCTGAGCGTGGCCATGACACTCCTCTTCCTGATCCTCTGCCTGACGGCGGTGTGGTGGATCTTCAAGACGGGCTACCGGCTCAAGGCGTAGCCCCTCCGGAGGCATCGGGCAAGATAGGCGAAACAGGGGTAGAGTGAGGGGCACTCGGGCACACGGATAGAGGAGGCTGGTGATGGGCGAGCACCGCGGGTCCCCCATTGAGCGAATGCTGCACAGGATCGAGGAGCACCTGGAAGATTGGCGTCAGCGGGACACCGCCCTGCAGGCCGAGGCCGACGCGAGCCGGAGCCGGCTGTGGGCCGAGGCGGCCGAGCGAGAGAGGCTGCTGGCCGAGGCTGTAGGGACTGAAGAGTCCCGACGTGAATCCATCGAGGAGCTCACCAAGCAGCATCGGGTGGTCTTCGTCCTGCACCGCACTGAGGTAGCAGAGACTCTGGAGGACTTCGTTCGTGAGGGCGACCGGCTCGTGAGCGTGGTGCCCCGCCGGGGAGGCGAGTCTATAAGCGAAGGCCTCAAAGGCTCTTGGCTGGTCTTCGAGTCCTCCGAATAAGAGCATGTCAGCACGCTCGGGCCTTGTTGAAGTGCTGACATGCTGACCAGCACGGTTTCAGGAAATCCCTTCCTGAAACCGCTCTACCGGAGGAGCTGAATCTTGTCCGAACCTAGAGTCGCGCCCTACGGTTCCTGGAGGTCCCCAATCTCCTCTGATGTGATAGTCAGGGGCGTAGTGGGGCTGGCGGAAGTCGTGACCTGTGGTAGGGACGTGTACTGGATGGAGAGACGCCCCGGCGAGGGCGGGCGCAGCGTCGTCGTGCTCCTGACGCCGGACGGACGCACCGAGGACGTGACGCCGCAGCCTTTTAACGCGCGCACGCGGGTGCACGAGTACGGGGGAGGCGACTTCACCGTCGATGGGCGCACCGTCTACTTCTCGAACTTCGCCGACCAGAGAATCTACTACCTGGCCCCTGGCGACGAGCCGGTGCCGCTCTCGGCGGAGACCGGCAGACGATACGCGGACATGGTCGTAGATCGGGACCGCCATCGCCTGATCGTCGTGCGGGAGGATCACGCCTGGCATGAACCCGTAAACGAGCTAGTCGGCGTAGACCTGGCAAGCGGAGAAGAACGCGTGCTCATCTCGGGCAACGACTTCTACTCCTCGCCGCGCCTGAGCCCCGATGGCCGGCGTCTCGTGTGGCTGACGTGGAACCATCCGAATATGCCCTGGGACGGTACGGAGCTAAGGGGCTGCGATCTTGGCGCTGACGGGTCTCCCGAGAACTTCGAGCAGATCGCCGGCGGCAAGGATGAGTCCATCTTCCAGCCGGAGTGGTCCCCGGAAGGTACGCTCTACTTCGTCTCGGACAGGACGGGCTGGTGGAACCTCTACCGCTGGCGCGAGGGACGCGTCGAGCCGCTCTGCGAGAGGGAGGTGGAGTTCGGTCTGCCGCAGTGGGCATTCGGGATGTCTACCTACGCCTTCGTCTCGCCGGGGCGCATCGTCTGCTCGTACACGGAGCGCGGGAGCTCGCACCTCGCCACCCTCGACACGGAGAGCGGGGAGCTCGAACCGTTGGAGACGCCGTACTCGAGCATCGCATATGTGCGTGCCGATTACGCCGGCACAGTAATCTTCCGCGGCAGCTCGCCCACAGAGGCGGCGTGCATTGTGAGGTTGGACCCGTCCACCGGCCTGCACGAGGTCCTGCGACGCTCGGGCGACCTGCACATAGACCCCGGCTACCTCTCCGTTCCCGAGCCTGTAGAGTACCCCACCGAGAACGGCCGGACGGCGCACGCTTTCTTGTACCAACCGAAAAACAGGGACTACGCGGCCCCTGATGGCGAACTCCCCCCGCTGCTCGTAATGAGCCACGGGGGTCCGACGGCGGCGTCGACTACGGCCTTTGACCCGGGCATCCAATACTGGAGTAGCCGCGGCATCGCCGTGCTCGACGTGAACTACGGCGGGAGCACAGGCTACGGGCGGGAATACCGTCGTCACCTCGAAGGCGCGTGGGGCGTCGTCGATGTCGACGACTGCGCCAACGGGGCAATCTACCTGGCCGAGCGTGGGCTCGTTGACGGCGGACGGCTGATGATCACCGGCGGTAGCGCGGGCGGATACACCACGCTCTGCGCGCTCGCGTTCAGGGACACGTTCGCCGCCGGAGCGAGCCACTTCGGCATCAGCGACGTCGAGGCCCTGGCAAAGGAGACCCACAAGTTCGAGTCGCGCTACCTCGACAGCCTTATAGGCCCCTACCCGGAGCGCTCCGATTTATACATGGAGCGCTCGCCGATCCACTCTGCCGGAGAACTCTCCTGCCCGGTGATTTTCTTCCAGGGTCTCGAAGATGAGGTGGTGCCCAAAGAGCAGGCCGAGAAGATGTTCGTAGCCCTTAAGGAGAAGGGACTACCTGTCTCCTACGTACCTTTCGAGGGCGAGCAACACGGCTTCAGGCAGGCCGAGAACATCAAGCGGGCCCTGGACGGCGAGCTGTATTTCTACTCGCGCGTCTTCGGCTTCGAGCTCGCCGATCCGGTCGAACCGGTGCCCATAGAGAACCTCTGACAGCGCGAGGTGCGTTAGGCTATGCTTCTGCCGATTCGCAATATGTCCGAGGAGTCTATCGAGGAGAAAGTGATGGGTGAGTGGCGTGATGAGTGGCGGGAGGCGAACAGGGCCAACTGGGACGAGCGGGTCCCTATCCACGTCTCGGGGGAGTTCTACAACGTGGCCTCCTTCAAGGGCGGCCAGGAGCGCCTGCAACCCTTCGAGATAGACGAGGTCGGCGACGTGAGGGGCAAGGAGTTGTTGCACCTCCAGTGCCACTTCGGGATCGACACCCTGAGCTGGGCCCGCCGCGGCGCCCGCGTTACGGGCCTGGACTTCTCGGGCCCGGCCGTGGAGGCGGCCCGCGGGCTGGCCTCGGATATGGGGCTCGAAGCCACGTTCGTGCACTCGGACGTCTACAAGGCTGTGGGCGCCACGGGCGGCCTCTCTTTCGACATCGTGTACACAGGACGGGGTGCGATCATCTGGCTCCCCGACATCGGACGGTGGGCAGAGGTGGTCGCGGATCTCCTAAAGCCCGGCGGCTTTCTGTACCTCACGGAGTTCCACCCTTTCACCGGTGTCTTCGGAGACGAAGACCTGAGCGTGGAGCACGACTATTTCCAGGACGAGAATCCCCGGGTGTGGGACGAGCCAGGCACCTACGCCGACTTCGACGCCGAGACGTCGAACAATATCACCTACGAGTGGAATCATACCCTGGGCGATGTGGTAAGCGCGGTGAGCGCCGCAGGCCTGAACGTCGAACTGCTGCACGAGTACGATTACACCATGTTTCCCAGATGGCCCATCCTAAAGAAGTCGGGGTTCGATACCTACCGTCTGCCAGAGGGCACGCCAAAGATCCCGCTCATGTATTCGCTGAGGGCGCGTAAGGCGTAGGGTGGTGCATCGTGGGCGGGTTCGCGAGCCGCCCTTGCAAGATTCGCCCTTACGACGGTTTGCTTGGCGCAGGCCGAGGCCCCGAGCCTTGCCGGATTCTTACGAGCTCGGCGCGTACGATCAGGCGGTCCGTGTAGTTCGGTAGCGTGCAGGTTTGGAGGCTTACTACGTTCCTCCCCGCTACGGGTTTGGTAGCTGAGGCGTCGTCCGGGCCCAGCACGAAACGGTCGTAGACCCTGTAGATGTATCTCTTACCCTCCGAGTCCTTGAGCACCACCCTTCTTCCCATCCTCAACTTGTTCAGATCCCAGAACACCAGAAAGCTCTCCGTGCGCGGGTAGCCCAGCCTGTGGCCCGCGATGTACACGTTCGCCTCCCGCTGCCATGGAAAGCCCGTTCCAGCGAGGTGCAGCGTCCCGTTGCGCAACGCCGGCTTGTTTTGCGCAGCAGCGGTGTAGACGGGCACGCTATCCACGTTCTTCATGCTCGGGATGGACAGTTTCATCGTCACGTCCCTCTTCGGCGGCGGGGCACCGGCTTCTTCTCCGGCCCTCCTCACGTCGAGAAAAACGAGCCCTGCCGCGAACAGGATCAGGGCCAGACCGGCCAGCACGAGCACCTTGCGGCCGGGCCGCCACCCGGACCTGTAGTTACGCCTACGCTTGCGCTCGCTGGTCCACGACTCGTAGCGTTCGGTTCTCACGAATGAGTATGATACATCCCCGGCGCAACAAAACAACGCACTGCGTTAACCAGAGTTCGCAAAGCAGACCCTCGTCCGTTATCTCCTGCGGCGGGGGTCCAGGGCGTCGCGCAGGCCGTCCCCGATGAAGTTCACGGAGAGGACGGCGAGTGCGATGGCGATCCCGGGGAAGATGATGGCGTGCTGGCCCTGGACGAAGACGCCGAAGCCGCTGTGGAAGGCGTCGGTGAGCATCGCGCCCCACTCTGGGGTCGGGGCGCGGGCGCCGAGGCCGAGGAAAGGAGAGTGCGGCGACGTCGAGGATGGCCGTCGCGAGTGTAAGGGTGGCCTGCACGATCAGGGGGGCCATACAGTTGGGGAGCACACCGGAGAAGATGATCTGGGAGTTCGGTGCACCGATGGCCCGCTCTGCCTCTATGAAGTCCCTTTCTCTAACGCTGATCACGGCAGAACGCACCACGCGCGCGATCTGGGGCACGAAAATGATACCTATGGCCAGCATCGCGTTAACCAGGGAGGGACCGAGGATGCTCACGATCATGATGGCGAGCAGGATGCTGGGGAAGGCCAGTATCACGTCCATGAGCCGCATGAGGCCCGAGTCAGTGTAGCTCCCGAAGTAGCCCGCGACGACCCCGATGAGGGTACCAGCGGCCGTCGCTAGGACCACGGCGGCGAGGCCCGCGGTCAGCGAGATCCTGGCGCCGTAGATCACGCGCGAGAGGATGTCGCGGCCGAGCTCGTCCTGACCGAACGGGTGCGCCAGGCTCGGCCCGTCAAACTTCTCCGGAAGGTTCTGGTCCAACGGGTCGTATGGCGCGATGAGCGGTGCGAAGACGGCCATGAGGATGAAAATAGCCATTGCGACCGTCCCGAAGATCGCCATACGGTTGGAAAAGAAAGCCTTGACGAAGTCTTCCCTGCGGCTGCGTGTCTTGACACCGGGAGCCGCCTGGGTGTCCTGCTGCATCTGCGCTTCGGCCATTTCAGTACCTCACCCTGGGGTCCAGTATCGCGTATAGGATATCGACGAGCAGGTTTACCAGCACGAAGAGCAGGGCCGCGTAGAGGACGACGCCCTGTATCGAAGCGTAGTCCCTGCTGGATATAGAATTGTAGGTGTACAGTCCTATCCCCGGCCACGAGAAAATAGTCTCCGTGATGATCGCCCCGCCCATGAGCAGTCCCGTCTGCAAGCCGATCACCGTTATCGTCGGCAACATGGCATTTCTCAGAGCATGCTTGAAGACCACCCGCCACGGAACGACCCCCTTGGCCCTCGCCGTCCTCACGTAGTCCTCGTTCATGACCTCCAGCATGCTGGATCGGGTCATCCGCATGATCACGGCCATGGGGATCGTCGCAAGGGCAAGGGCCGGCATTATGAGGTGCAGTAGCCCGTCCCAGAAACCCGCGAAGTTCAGAGTAAGCAGCGAGTCCACGAGCACGAGCCCGGTTATGGCGGTGATGCCAGTCGTCGGATCAAGGCGGCCCGGGAACGGCAGAAGCTCCAGGTTGACGCCGAAGATCACGACCAGGATCATGGCCAGCCAGAAGATGGGCATGCTTATCCCCGTAAGCGCCAGGACCGAGGTTGATTTGTCCAGTAGCGAGTACTGCCTGACGGCCGAGATCACGCCTACGGGAATCCCCACGAGGATGGCGATGAGCATCGCGAACGCCACGAGCTCGAAGGTGGCAGGCAACCGCGTTAGTAGCTCGGTAGTCACCGGTCGGCCGGTGACTATGGAGTCGCCCAGGTCGCCCCTGAGAGCATCCTTGAGGAAGAGCCCGTACTGGACGAAGATCGGCTTGTCGAGACCCATGTTCTCCCTGATCTGCTGGACCTGCTCCTGGGTGGCCTGCTGGCCGAGCATGATCTGGGCCGGGTCTCCGGGGATGGCGCGCACCATGAAGAACACGACGATCGACACCCCGAGCAGCACCGGAATGATCTGCAAGATCCTGCGTCCGGTGTACTCAACCAGGGTCTAGACCTCCGTCCGAACGAAAAGAACAGCCAACGCTATGCGGCCTCTACTTGCCCGCCTTCGATTTTGACGGTGTTGAAGGGCTCGCTGCTTGTCGGGTTCGGATCCAGGCCCGTCACAGTCTCCTGCATGGCGAGAGGCGGCGTGACATACGCGATGGGCACCCAGGGGGCATCCTCGTGCAGTATCTTCTGCGCCTTGTAATAGGCGTCCTTTCGTGCGTTCTCGTCTATGGTCGTCTGGCCCTTGAGGAGTAGCTTGTCTACCTCGGGGTTTTTGTAGTAGGCGACGTTCTGGGCGTTCTCGGGGGTGGCACCCGCGCTGTTGAGCAGGACGTTGAGGAAGTTGTCAGGATCACCGTTGTCTCCGGTCCATCCAAGCAGGCACGTCGAATGCTCCCCCTCGCCCGTCCTGGTCAGGTAGGTGGCCCACTCGTAGGTCACGAGCTTGGCGCTTACGCCAACCTTCTGGAGGTTCTGCTGCATGACCTGCGCGACGCTCTTGGCGTCAGGCATGTAGGGGCGCGGTATCGGCATATACCATAGGTCTGTCTTGAGGTTCGCGGCTCCTGCGTCTTTGAGCAGCTGCTTTGCCTTGTCGGGGTCGTAAGGGTAGGGCTTGATGCTATCGTCGAAGTACGACAGGAGCGGAGGGAAGTAGTTCGAGGCTACCTCTCCCTGGCCCCGCAGCACGCTCTCGACGATCTGGGGTATGTTGATGGCGTAGTTGAAAGCCTGGCGCACCCTTGGGTCGTCGAAGGGGGCCTTCTCGTTGTTCATAGCCAGGTAGCCGATGGTGTTCGGCGGCCGGAACTTCACCACGAACCCTTCCTGCTCCTCGACGGAGGGCACGTCGTCGGGCACGAGACCGTCGGCCGCGTTGAGCTGGTTGCCGGTCAGCGCCGCGACCCGCTGGGTATTATCCGGGATCGTCTTGATGACGACCTGCTTGGTGTGAGGCCCTCCGTACCCCTGGTTGGCGGGGAGGCTACTACCCCACCAGTCGTCGTTGGCCTTGACGCGTACCTGGGAGTTTCTTTCCCACGTGACGAATTTGTACGGTCCGCTACCGACGGGCTCCTGCCAAAAGTTATCGACGTTCTTCTTTATGGCCGCCGGAGAGGCAATCGCAAAGGGCGACATAGTAAGGTTCTTCACGAAGGGTCCCTGCGGCTCCTTGAGGTTGAACCGCACGGTGTACTCGTCCAAAACGTCGACGCTCTCTATAACCGAGTCGTCATCGAAGCCCCCGAACTGGCCGACGTAGTAGGCGAAATCCGAGGTATTACTCCCACCGCCCTTGTGGTAGGGGTTCTTGGTGTCTCGCCAGCGGTCGAAATTGAACTTGACCGCGTCGGCGTTGAACTCCGTCCCGTCGTGGAACTTGACGCCATCGCGTAGCTTGAGAGTGTAGGTACGCCCACCGTTTTCGGGCTTGGGTATCTCCGTCGCCAGGGCCGGCGCAACGTCGAAGGAGCCCGGCTCGAACCGCAACAACCCATCAAAGATCTGGCGGGTAGCCCTCAAAGACTCGCCGTCGGTGACGTTGATGGGGTCCAGACCGACCGAGTCAGCACCCCTGCCGAAGATGAACGTACTGCTCCCGCCACCTCCGCCTCCACCGATGGTCCCTCCACCACCGCACCCTGCGATCCCGACAAGAGCCACCCCGGCGAGGCCGGCGCCGCTCAGCCTGAGGAAGTCGCGGCGGTTTAGCGTTATTGTCTCATGCGTCCGTGTCAAGAATAGCCCCTTTCCCGAGCCCCTATATTGTCCATACTGGGCAATCTAACGCCCAGTTGGAACGGTTCCATAACTTAACATCCAATTGGGATCGGCGCTACAGCAACCGCATGGTGCCACCAGGCTCCTCCCCTCTTCGAAGCCTGTTGGCGGCGTTGTGCGCCTGCCGCGTACTCTCAGGCAACCGGTACTTCGTGCAGCAGGCCAGGACGAGCTCCATGGAACTCCTCAGATCGATCCCACTGCCCACCGAGACGTAGACGGGGGAGACTCCTTCCCTCGTCCTGACGACCCTTCCGACTACCTCCCCACGGTGTACGAGGTCCGCGGCGCTACCCTTCTCCCTCCCTGGCTCCTCGAACCTGCCAACGAGCCGGCTCTTGGCACAACCCACCGTCGGAACGTCGAGAAAGATCCCGAGGTGCGAGGCCAGGCCGATGCGGCGGGGATGCGCGAGACCCTGGGCGTCCAGTATGAGGGCGTCCACTTCGGTTTGTACTTTCCGCAAAGCTCCAGCAAGCGAAGGCACCTCCCTGAACGAAAGGAGCCCCGGTACGTACGGAAACCGGAGCGGCGCCTCGAAGCCCCGCACTTCGACGGGAGAGAGCCCGGGGAACTCGAGCACCACTACCGTGGCATAGGCCTTCTCTCTCTCCGTAGAGACGTCCGCCCCGGCCACATGCCGCACGCCGGAGAGGTCGAGGGCCGGACCCGTAACGACGCTGGATGCCAGCTCTTCCTGCAGCCGCCTGGCCTCGGGCGGTGAGAGATCAAACCCATGGAGCTCGTCGACCTTCATCCAACCCTAAGTTAACAAATATGTACGCGGGGCGAACTCCCGGATAGACTGTCCACTGATAACCCCCAGAAAAACACCGTCCCGACCGATGGAATCTGGAGGGGGGAACGGTTCCATCGGCCGGGGCTCGGTTTAATCTGAATCTTACCCTTAACCTGTTACGGTACGATTGCCGTAATGTTACGGTTTCGTAACGTATCGGAAACACTTTGGTTACAGGCTTGTTTCTCCGCGGCGAAACATATGTTACCGCCCTTACATGCCCGACCTTTTCCTGACCCTAACGTTATAGTTGAGATATTGTAGCGGGTTTCTAGCCCACGGTCACATCGATGGTGTGGTAACCGGTGGCGCCCGAGGGGTGTGGGGGGGCTTCCGCGGCGGTCTGGGTCTCGCCGTTACCGTCTGTGGCGCGCACCTGGATGGTGTAATCGCCTGGAGGGGCTTCCCAGTCGTAGACGTATTGGCGCCAGGCATCTTCGGCGAGTTGTTTTGCGAGGCGGGCTGTGTTCCAGGTCTCTCCGCCGTCAGTCGAGACCTCGACCCTCTGGATACCGCGGTGTGGGGCCCAGGCGATACCGCCTATGGGATTCCTGCCGGAGGAGAGGTTGTCGCCATCCTTGATAGTGTCGATACGGGACTGGGTCTTGACCGGGCCTTCCTTGGACCAGGTGCGTTGAATCCAGTAAGCGTCGAAGTTCCAGTTGGTGAGCTCTATCTCGGTGAGCCACTTGGTGGCCGAGATGTACCCGTAGAGGCCTGGGATGACGAGTCGGACGGGGTAGCCGTGCTTTACGGGGAGCTCGCTGCCGTTCAGGCCGAAGGCGACCAGGGCGTTGCGGCCGTCCAGCGCGATGTCCGTCTTGAAGCCCGTCGTGAAGCCGTCGACGCTGCGGCCTACGAGCTGCCTGGAGGCTCTAGTGATCTTGTCCCGGCTCATGCCGGCCTCAGCCAGAACGTCGGAGAGCAACACCCCGGTCCAGCGTCCGTTGGAGACGAGGCCGCCGCCGACAGTGTTGGAGACGCAGGAGAGCGTTATGTCAGCCTCGCGGGTGGACATGCCGAGGAGGTCCTGGTAGGAGAACTCGACGGGGTTGTCCACCGCGCCTTTGACGGAGAGCGTCCAGTCGTTCACGTCTATCCTCGGCGAACTGAGCGCGGTGTCTATGAGGTAGAAGCTGCTCGCCGGAGTGATGAGCTTCGGCATGCCTGGCACGTCTATGGAGGCATCCGCCGGAGGCTGCGGCAGCGTCTCGTGCGTCGCTGCCTTTCCGGCGCTCTTGTCAGCCTCACCCTTCCCTGCCGGCTGTTTCTCGTCCGGCGCTTCTGGCAGATTCAACTTCTTGGGCCTGGCCGCGCTCTGGACGGTTCCACCACCAAGCAGGCGTCCTACGCCGGCGGCCGCGAGACCGGCCACGGCTGCGCCGCCGCCGAGCAGCAGGAATCCTCCGCGCCCGACGGCGATGGTGCCGTCAGAGCCGGCCTCCCTCGCCCTCACGACGGGCGAGGACGCGCTGCCAGGCTCGCCCGCAAGGGGAGGCTCGTCCGTGGGTTCTACCGCGGCCCGGAGGCCCGCCGCGCGCAACAGGAGTTCCGCGACGGCGGCACCGGCGAGGAGGGATCCGGCGATGGTGATCACGGTCGGCGCCGGGGCCACGAACGGATCGGCCAGGGCCGCGGCCACGGCTATGGCCGCGAGGACGGCGACGCCGGCGAGAGCCGGAGAAGGGTGTCTGACGGCGAGATTGCCGAGGAAGAAGGCGATAGCCACGGTACCGAGGAGCACCGTCACGATAAGCGTCGGTATGTCCGCCTTGCCGAGGAGCTCGATTCCCGCCGTCACGAGCCCACCCGGTGTCAACTCCACTATCCGCTGGGCTATCGACACGAGGATCGAAGGAACAGAGGAGTAGAGCCCGTGGACCAACTCCGCGATCCCGAACGCGACCACGGCCCCGACCACACCGGCGATCCCCGCGCGCATCCTGCTTGGTGTCTTCTTCTTGCTCATGGTAGTGCTCTCCAATACCTCTCGCTGTGAGACCTTCTGTTGAGTCTATACCTCGGATGGTTGCGTGGACCGTACAAATCCTTACAAGTACATTACGAATCCCCTCCGAGGCCCGGATCATACGCCGACTTGACACATTCGCTCTGTTTCGCTACAAAGGTCTCTACAGGCGATGACGGGAACGAGTAGGGTCGCAGAACCCCGTCTGAGCGAGCCGGGGACGGTGGAAGCCCGGCGCGGGACGCGACCCGAACATCCTCCCCGAGCCGCCGGCCGAAAGCGGAAGGCGAGAGTGGCCTAGACGTTAGTAGGACCGGCCGGGTGAGCCCGTTACAGCGCGCGCGTTCCGGGAGACCGCGACGCCAGGGAGAGGACCGGACCGTGAGGTTCCGGCCAAGTAGGGTGGTACCGCGAGGGCCTCATGCAGGCTCCCGTCCCTACGGTGGAGCGACGCTCCGCCCTGGGGGCGGGAGCTTTTGTATGAGGAGGTCGGCGCCATGAAGTTCGATAAGGTCAGCCCGCAGGTAGATTTTCCGAGGCTCGAGGAAGAGATACTCGGTCTATGGAGGAAGACGAACGCTTTCGAGAAGTCCGTGTGGGGGAGGCCCGAGGACAGACCCTTCGTGTTCTACGAGGGGCCGCCGACGGCCAACGGCAGGCCGGGGTTCCACCACGCGCTGGCGAGGGCTTTCAAGGACCTGATCCCACGCTACAAGACCATGCAGGGTTACCGGGTGGAGCGCAAGGGCGGTTGGGACTGCCACGGTCTGCCCGTCGAGATCCAGGTAGAGAAAGAGCTAGGACTCAACGGCAAAGGGGATATCGAACGCTACGGCGTGGAAGAGTTCAACCACCTATGCCGCGAGTCCGTCTTCCGCTACGTCGAAGCCTGGCAGAAGATGAGCGAGCGACTCGGATTCTGGGTAGACATGGAAGATCCCTACCGCACGCTCGACGACTCCTACATAGAGAGCGTCTGGTGGGCCCTGAAGACCCTCTACGAGAAGGATCTCCTCTACGAGGGTTTCAAGGTAAGTCCCCACTGCCCCCGCGACCAGACCTCCCTCTCCTCCGCCGAGGTGGCACTGGGCTACCAGCAGTACCCTGATCCCGTGGTAGACCCGAGCGTCTACGTAAGGCTGCCCCTCCAGGATGAGGAGAACACGAGCCTCCTCGTGTGGACAACGACACCGTGGACCTTGATATCCAACGCCGCCGTCGCCGCCTCGCCCGACGTGGACTACGCCACCGTCGAGGTAGATGGGGAGCGTGTGATCCTGGCCGCGGAGCTTGTGGAGAAGGTGCTTGGTGAAGACCGCTACGAGGTCCTCTCCAAGACCAAAGGGCGCAACCTCGAAGGCAAGAGGTACACCCGTCCCTTCGATTACGTAACCGTGGAGCGGGCCGAAGGCTACGAGAACCTCTGGACCGTCGTTCTGGGGGACTACGTGACGACCACGGAAGGGACGGGGCTGGTGCACACCGCTCCGGCATACGGGGAGGACGACGCCAGCACGGGCCGCAGGTACGGACTGCCGACGATCCACCCCGTCAGGCCCGACGGTACGTTCGACGATCGGGTAGGGCCATTCGCCGGGCAGTTCGTCAAAGACGCGGACCCGGGTCTCGTCGAGGAGTTAAGGGAGAACGGGCTCCTGTTCAGGGCGGAGGAACTGGAACACGCCTACCCGCACTGCTGGCGGTGCGGGACACCACTGCTCTACTACGCGAAGAAGGCCTGGTACGGGCGGACTACCGCGGTGCTCGACGAACTTCTTTCGGAGAACGAAGAGATCAACTGGGTCCCCGAGCACATGAAGTGGGGACGCTTTGGTAACTGGCTGGAGAACAACATAGACTGGGCCCTGAGCCGCGAGCGCTACTGGGGCACGCCGCTCCCGATCTGGCGCACCGCTTCAGGCGACACGGTCGTGGTCGGTAGTACGGAAGAGCTGAAGGAGCTCGCCATAGACCCCATCCCCGATGACCTGCACAGGCCCTATATAGACGGGGTGCGCGTAAGGCACCCCGAGACGGGCGAGGAGGCCACCCGCGTCCCCGAGGTCCTCGACGCCTGGTTCGACTCCGGTAGCATGCCTTTCGCCCAGTGGGGTTACCCGCACGACGAAGCCGGCGAGGAGCGTCTCCGGAGCCAGTTCCCCGCCGACTACGTCTGCGAGGCCGTCGACCAGACCCGGGGATGGTTCTACTCGCTGCTCGCCGTTTCGACTATGTTGTTCGGCGTGAGCTCGTACAGGAACTGCCTGGTCCTGGGGCACATCCTCGACGCCGAGGGCAAGAAGATGAGCAAATCTCTCGGCAACGTCATAGACCCCTGGGACGTCTTCGAAACGCAGGGCGCCGATGCACTGCGCTGGGCGCTGTACACGTCGACGAACCCCGGCAACGCGCGGCGCTTCTCCAGGGATCAGGTAGCCGAGGCCGTCCGCAAGTACCTGCTCACGCTCTGGAACACCTATTCGTTCTTCGTGACATATGCACGCATCGACGGCTTTGATCCCGAGAAGGACTACGTCGAGCCCGAGGGACGGAGTCTGATGGACCGGTGGGCCCTCAGTGAGCTACAGCTCACGGTGAGGACCGTGGGCGAGCGACTCGACGCCTACAACGTAACTGCCGCAGGAAGGGCCATAGGGGAATTCGTGGAAGAGCTCTCCAACTGGTACGTGAGACGGAGCCGCAGGCGCTTCTGGAAGGGAGAGGACGACCGGGACAAGAAGGCCGCCCACTCCACCCTATACGAGTGCCTGGTCACGGTCACCAAGCTCACGGCCCCCTTTACCCCATTCATTGCTGAAGCCCTCTACCAGAACCTGGTGGTGAACGTGGGCGAAGAGGCCCCCGAGAGCGTGCACCTCGCCGACTGGCCCGAGCACAGGGAAGAACTCATAGACCGCGACCTCTCGGAGCGGATGTCCGCGGCGAGGCGCGTGGTCGGACTAGGGCGGGCCGCCCGCAACGCCGCCGCCATAAAGACCCGCCAGCCCTTGAGGGAGGTAGTCGTCGTCGACGAAACCCCTGATGGTACGAGAAGCTCGCGGGTCAAAGAAGGCGTGGAGAGCCTGAAGGAGCTCGTGCTCGACGAGCTGAACGTCAAGGAGCTGGCCTTCGGGACGGCTGAGGATGTGGTCGCCTACGACCTCAAGCCCAACCTCGGGGTCGTTGGGCCCAGGTACGGCAGGCTCGTTCCCGGGCTCAGGGCTGCCCTCGCCGAGGCTGCGTCCGAGGTCGGCGCCCGCGCCGCCGCGGGAGAGAGCATCTCCGTGGACGTGGAAGGAGAGGAGATCACGCTGTCTCCCGAGGAGTTGCTCGTCGAGCCGGGACAGAGGGAGGGTTACGCCCTGGAGCGCGAGGGGGGCCTCTCCGTCGCTCTTCGCACGAGTCTCGACGCCGGGCTCGTCGACGAGGGGCTCGTGCGGGAGCTGGTCCACAGGGTGCAGAACCTGAGACGCGAGAAGGGCTTCGAGATAGAAGAGAGCATCAGCGTCGGCCTCTTTGGGAACCCCAGGGTATCGTCGCTTCTGGAAGGTCGCTGGGGAGACTACTTCAAGGGCGAGGTACTGGCGAAGGAGCTCTCCATCGGCACGGGCGCCCCTGGCGGCGACTGTGAGAGGGTAACGGTCGACGGGGAGGCTCTATGGGTCAGAATAGAGCCGCTCGGCAGGGCAGGGTAGAGGCCCGGCGAAACGGGTATGATGTAGGGGTCACAGGCATAGACGATTCAGCAGAGGGAGGTTCGGTGTGTTTGGCAGAAAGAGCCGGGCGGAGAAGCTCAAGGAGCAGGCAGATTCCAACTCGCTAGTCCCGATGGCAACGCTGGCCGCGGCCTATGCCGGCGCCAAGCCGGTGATCGAGCGTCTGCTCTACGACGACGACCTCAGGGACAATATCCGGACCTTTATCGAGTCGGCCCGCTCCATCGTGGACCAGCTCTCCGGCGAGGACCCCGCCGACATCATCACCAAACTGTGGGACGACGATAAGCTCCGCGGCCAGGTCGAGGCTGCGGCGGGAGCGGCCAGCCAGGGCAGCAAGCGGATACGGGGGGAGAAGGTCCGCGAGCGCGGTGGATGGGGCGGCCGCCTGCTGTTCCTCATCCTGGTAGCGGCCGTAGGCTTCCTGTTCTTGCACCCGAGGACAGGACCCCAGGCACGCAAGTTCGCTGTGGAGACCTACGGGTCTCTGACCTCAGGAGAATAGGAGCGGAAAAGAACGAACGCTTCGCGAGGAGCGCCGGGGTTACTGGCCCCGGACGCCAAGCGTCGGGTAAAGGCGCTCGACCTCGTGGTCGAATGCCCGCTCTCCAGCGCTCCCTCCCACGGATGAGGCGAAGGAAGCGCGGAGGGCGCGGAGTCCGGCTTCGACCTCTTTTCTGGCACGCTCAGCGCGGTTGGCGGCACTCTCGCTCGGGGTTCCGGCCTTCTCCAGCCGGTCGGCTTTCTTCTGCAGCCGCTCGGCCCGCTCGAAAAGCGCGGCGTGCTCCCCTGCGTACTCCCGGATGGATGATGCGGCCAGCGAGATCATGGCCAGGTCCGGCGCCCGATCCTTCTTTCGACGTCCGAAAAGCCGGGCGAGCAGGCGCCTGGCGCCTCCGGGAAAGGACCGTAGCCTGAGAGCGTCCAAGAGAGGTAGACTGCTTTCACTCATGAGGTACATGATAAACCGCCCGGCGCCCGTCGTTGTGATTTTGCTCTCGGCATTCGTGCTCGCCGGATGCTCGGGCGTCTTCGGGGAGGACCCCCGTGAGCAGGCCGACCAGGCCATCAGCGAAGCGAACCAATCCATCTCCGAGCACAACCAGCTCTTCGACGATGCCCGCTCGACCTACGCCGACGTCAAGCAGAAGATCGAATCCGGGGACGACCCCTCGAAGGAGAAGGACAACATCGCCGAGGCCAAGAACACCCTCGAACAGGCGCGCCAGGATCTACAGGACGCCAGAGAATCGCTGGAGACCGTGGCCGACCTCGACGTCGATTCTTCGGTAAAGGAGTACGCAAGCCTCCTCTCGGAGGCGATGGACGCCCAACTCGCCGCCGAGGCCAAGGAGATAGAGTTCTACGGCATCCTGGAAGAAGATCCCACCCTCCAGAACAACCGGGAGGAAGCCCTCGCCCTGCTCTCCGAGGTCGGGGAAGGCTACCAGAAGGCCGAGCAAACCTACGATGAAGCCCAGAACCTGGCCAACTCGAATCCCGAGCTTATCGAGGCGGCGCCGGAATAAAGCCAGGCATTAGGTTTCAGGTCCGGTAGGCATGAGTACCGGCGTCGAGTGGCCGATCTGGCCGCGTAGCCCGAGCTTTCCCCTTGCGAGAAAATCTTCGCATTCATAAGGAACGTGACGCCGATCCCGATCTTTCCTGATGCCTGAAACCTGATGCCTACAATGCCTGATACCAAGTCCGAGAGAAGGGTGGCGCGTATCGAAGCACTACGATACCCCATCGTCTCCGATAGCGAATCTAAGGCACGTGGATTCCCGCTTTCGCGGGAATGACGCTCAGGGATGCCGATCCGATGGTGATTAGACGGACTTGGTATGAAGCCTACATTTGGCAAGCTGGACAGGTGTGGGTTCCCCGTCCGGCGACGCGGGACTTTACGATTTTCGTGCCGCACCGGGGGCACGGCTCGCCACGGCGGGCGAAGACTTCGAGCTGATGCTGAAACTTGCCGGTCTCCCCGAAGGCGTCGTGGTAGGAGTCGAAGGTGGTGCCGCGCAACTCGATGGCGCGACGCAGGATGTCGCGGGTTGTTGCGTGGATGTTCTGTATTTCGTCTGTGGTGAGGGTGTTGGCTTTTCGCGTGGGATGGACGCGGGCAGAGAAGAGGATCTCGTCCACGTAGATGTTGCCGAGGCCGGCCACCACGGACTGGTCGAGAAGCAGGGCCTTCACGCCGGCCTTGCGACTGAAAGCGCAGGCCAGGTACTCTACTGTGAAGTCCTCGGAAAAGGGGTCGGGACCAAGGCGTGAGATCAGGGGGTGTCTCACTTCCTCTCCCGGCTCGTAGAGGTCGAAGTACCCGAGCCAGAGACGCGTGAAAGCCAGTACCAAGGGGTCCCCTTTGCCCCCGAACTCGAGAACCGCGGTGTTCATCCTGTCCGGTTCCGTCCACTCTGGCAGGCGCAATACCCTTCCGGAGATGACCAGATGCACGAGCCCGACGACTTCCCCGAAGTCGAGGACGATGATCTTGCCCCTGCGTCGTGTCGCACGCAGCGTCTTCCCGACGAGTCGCCTCCCGAACTCGCTTTGCTCTACGTTGGTCACGTCGGGCCTGAAGACGGCGGCCCGCAAAACCTCGCGGCCTACCGCGAGCGCGGCCACATCCTCCGAGATGACGGTGACCTCGGGCAACTCTGGCATCTACGTTCCCCCAAGAAGCTTCTCGACGTAGCCGGCGACACCGTCCTCGTCTACGCCGGGTACGACCCTGTCGGCGGCTTCGCGGACCTCGCCGGACATGCCCCCCACCGCGACCCCGTGTCCGGCGAAGCGGAGCATGTCTATGTCGTTGTCGGCGTCGCCGAAGGCGAGTACGCGCTCCGGCTCGATGCCCCACCGCTCGCACAGGAAGCCGAGGGCCGCCGCCTTCGTGCCTTCTAGACTGCCGATCTCGACGTAGTGCGGCAGGCTGCGCGTAACGAAGAGCCGCCCGGCGAAGGACGTCTGAGCCTCCCCGAGCCAACCCTGTATATCGTCGGGGCGGTCCACGATCACGAGCTTCGTCGGTTCTTTCCCGCTGTTTCTGAGCCAATCCGCCGGCGAGTCCACGATGGAGGCTTCGGGCTCGGGGCGCGCCACCGGTATGTCCGGCGAGGTGATGATGCGCCCATCGAGGAAGACACGGGCGTGCAAATCTCGTGCCGCTGCCCATTCCAGCACCTCTATGCCCAGACTCCCCGGCAGCGTGCGGTGAAGCAGAGTCTCCCCGTTCAGCCTCCTCACCATCGAACCGCCGTAGCAGATCAGGGGGTCGTGATCCGCAAAGCCAAGCCTTTTTGCATACTCTCTGGCGCTCTCGAAGCGCCTTCCCGTCGCCACGATGAGCCTCATCCCCCGCTCTCTGAGACTCTGCAAGGCTGCAACGGTACCTTGTGTGATCCCCCGATTCCGCCGCAACACGGTCCCGTCGAGGTCGAAGGCGCCGAGATCGAAGTCCAATCCGTTCTTCGTGCCACTGTGTTCCGCGCCCAAGTGCAACCTTCCAGATGCCCTAGATCCTGAGGGATTGGAGTCCCTAAACTCTGCCCTTGTAAAGACAGTAAGGTAGTTTGTAGCATCTTTGAGAGCGGTTTGCTGGAAGGGGCTGTTCGCGACCCATTTTGAGATTCTTCCGTTGCACTGGTTGATATGCTCGCGTCCGCCTGCTACTTGTGTTATACGCAAGGCGTACATGAGCGATGATCCAACGACGGGTGCTGCTCCTACGGTGAACGAAGGAGATGGGCTGCAACGCCCGGGAGAGGCCGGCTTGAGACGTCTGACCTTCCTCGGCACCGGCGACGCCCTCAACGGCGAGAGGGCGCAGTCCAGCCTGGCTCTACCGCTCTCTGGTGGGGAGACGATGCTGATCGATACCTCGAGCGGCACCGTGCTGCTCGGTCGCCTCGAGGCGGCCGGTATTCCGCTGGAGAGCGTGCGCCACCTGTTCTTGAGCCACCGCCACTTCGACCACGTCGGCGGGTTCGCCCCCCTGCTCGCCACCCTGGCCTCCCTCCCTGAGGCCTCGCTCGTCGTTCACGCCGCGCCCGACACGCTCCGCGCGCTGCGGAACCTCCTCGACTTGACGCTTCCCGGCGCAGAGGGCTGGCTCGGCGAACGCCTCGGCTGGCGTGAGCTGATCCCGGGGAAGCCTACCGAGGTAGGCGAGACCGAGGTTACGCCCTTCTCGCTCGACCACGGTCTGGAGTGCGTAGGCTTCCGTATCGCCCAGGCTGGGGCCGTAGCGGCCTTCTCCATAGACACCCGACCGACCAGGGAGATCGCCGAGAACGCGAGCGGGGCGGATCTCCTCGTTCACGACGCCTACGGTCCAAAGGACGCGGCGGAGCAGGCGTACGCCATGGGACATTCGACGGCGACCGATGCAGGAGAGGCGGCCCGCGCGGCCGGCGTACAACGACTCGTCCTCACCCACCTGCGCTCGAGCCGGTTCGTCGATCCAGGGGCACTGACAGCCGAAGCCGAAACCGCGTTCGGGGGACCCGTGAGTGCGGCGCAAGACCTCGAGACGATCGAGTTCTGAACGGAGCAGCCAACCGAGTTGAATGGCGCGTAGAGCGGTGCATCATGTCATTGGGAATGCTATATAGTGGAGTTCAGGCAAAGGAGGATGCTCAGAAGCTTATGGCAACCCTGCCCACTGGCACCGTCACCTTCCTGTTTACTGACATAGAGGGTTCTACGAAGCTGTGGGAGAAGAGTCCGAGAGGCATGCAGGTCGCCCTTACCCGTCATGATGCCCTGCTCTGGGAGACTATTGAGGAGTACGGTGGTTTCGTCTTCAAGACGGTAGGCGACGCCTTTTGTGCGGTATTCCCCACGGCCCTCGGTGCCCTCGAGGCGGCGCTTGCTACCCAGAGGGGTCTCTTCTCAGAAGTGTGGGGGGCGGAGATCGGCACCCTCAAGGCGCGGATGGCGCTCCATACGGGGGCCGCCCATGAACGAGACGGAGACTACTTCGGCCCCCCGGTCAACCGGGTGGCGAGGCTGCTCTCGGCCGGCCACGGCGGGCAGGTACTCCTTTCTACCTCTACCCAGGAGCTGGTGCGGGATCACTTACCGGCGGACACACAACTTAGGTCCTTGGGGGAGAGACGCCTCAAGGATCTCTCCAGACCAGAGAGGGTCTTCCAGCTTACGGCTCCCGACCTGCCGTCTGAGTTCCCCCCCTTGAGAACCCTGGAGTCTCACACCAATAACCTGCCCTTGCAGGCTACACCACTCATCGGGCGCGAGCGGGAGGTGGAGGCGGCATGTCGGCTGTTGCGCAGTTCCGAGACGAGGCTCTTGACCCTCTTGGGTCCTGGAGGCACGGGGAAGACCCGTGTGGGACTGCAGGTAGCAGCAGAGCTTGCAGACGACTTCGAGGACGGGGTTTTCTTCGTGCCGATCGCCGCCATCGCGGATCCCGCGCTGGTGGCCCCGACCATATCAAGGACACTGGGACTGAGTGAGGGTGCCCAGACACCGGAGGAGTTGCTCGAAGGCTACCTGCGCGACAGACAGACGCTCCTGTTACTCGACAACTTCGAACAGGTCATAGAGGCGGCGCCGGTAGTGGAAAGGCTGCTCTCGAGCGCAGCGAACCTGAAGATCCTGGCCACCAGCCGCATCACGCTCGGGCTCTACGGTGAGTATGAGTTCCCCGTACCTCCCCTCTCGTTGCCCGATCCTGACTCCCTGCCACCTCTGGAACACCTCACCGAGTACGAGGCGATCAGGCTCTTCGTGGAGCGGGCCAGGGCCGTAAGGCCCGACTTCTCCCTGACGGAGGAGAACGGACCTGCAGTGGTGGAGATCTGCGAGAGGCTTGATGGGCTGCCCCTGGCGATAGAGCTCGCAGCAGCCCGCATAAAGCTGCTCCCTCCGCAGGCGCTTCTCGATAGGCTCGGCAACCGGCTCAAGATCCTCACCGGTGGCGCGCGAAACCTGCCCGAGAGACAGAGGACCCTGAGGAACGCTATCGAATGGAGTTACGAGCTGCTCGACGAGGGCGAAAAGCTGCTCTTCAGGAGGCTTGGAGTCTTCTCGAGTGGGGCCACCCTGGAGGCCATCGAGGCGGTGTGCGACGCGCGAGGAGATCTCCCCACGGACGTATTCGATGGCGCCTCCTCGCTCCTCGACAAGAGCCTCCTGCGGCAAGAGGAGGAAGCAATAGGCGAACCGCGCTTCTTGATGCTGGAGACCATCCATGAGTTCGCGCAAGTAAAGCTCGAGGAGAGCGGGGAGGTAGAAGCCGTGAGGCGTGCCCACGCCGAGTACTTCCTGGCCCTCTCGGAAGCAGCAGAGCCCATGTTGTGGGGAGCAGATGATGCGACGTGGTTGGACCGGCTGAAACAAGATCACGACAACATGAGGGCGGCGCTCTCTTGGGCTATAGAGCAAGAAGAGGCTACGCTTGCCCTGAGGGTAGGCGGAGCGCTTCGGTGGTTCTGGTACATGGAAGGCTATTACGGCGAGGGAAGGAGATGGCTCGAGGCAGCGCTAGGCAAGAACTGGGGCGCGGCGGCGGCGGAGGCACGGGCCAGGACTCTGGAAGGGGTGGGCTGGTTGGCATCGAGTCAAGGTGACCTCGATCGGGCGCAAGCCGCTGCCAACGAGGGGCTGAAGCTGAGCACTGAGGCAGGGCTGGGTAAGGTAATCGTAGCCGACTTCCATAACGTGCTGGGGGACACCGCACGGCACCGGGGTGACTACGAGCGGGCGGCGGAGTTGCTCGAGAAAAGCCTGGCGCTCCACAGGGCAGTCATGGACACTAGAGGCGTTGCGTTGTCCCTCGGCGATCTGGCCAACGTGGCGGGCGATCGCGGTGACCATGAGCTGGCGAAGGAACTATACGAGGAAGGCCTGGCCCTGGCGAAAGACCTGGGCGGTGCTGAGTTGCTCGGCGCATACTTGATCAGCCTGGGTTACGAGTATCTGCTCGAAGGCAACCCTGAGCGAGCCACAGAGCTAAACGAGGAAGCTGCGGAGTTGTATCGGGGGCGAGGACGCAAGGGAGTTCTCCAGGTTGCTCTCAACAACCTGGGGTGGTCGGCGCTGATCAGGGGTGATCACCGGAAAGCCGAGGCCTTGCACGAAGAGTGCCTGGTGTTGTGCAGGGAACTGGGCGATAAGCTGATCGGAGCAGAGAGCATAGAGGGTTTCGCGTGTGCCGCCGGGGCCAGAGGAGCAGCCGAGCGGGCAGCTAGGCTATTCGGGGCCGCGGAGGCGTTGCGCGAGGCGGCGGGTAACCAGCAAGCAGCCAGAGCCCACTCCCTACGAGAGCCGTACCTGGCAGCCGCCCGCGCTCAGGTAGACGAAGCGACCTGGTCCGCGGCGTGGGAAGAGGGACGTTCCATGGAGTTCGAAGACGCTGTAGTCTACGCTCTGGAAGAGCCCAACGGCTGACCAGAAGACGGATCAGCCTCCCAGAGAGCTCTCTCTCAGCACCCGAACGGATGAAGCACTCAGAGTACGACGCCCCCCGAGTCGATCGCTACTGGCGGGTTACTGGCGGCACCAGGCGGCAACAGAAACCAGCACCCCGGTGCCCGACCGGGTGGGTTGAGGACCAGGCGCGGGTCTTGGGGGTTCGCAAGGCAGGGCTGGGTCGTCGACAACAGCACTCCGCCTCTTGCTCTCGCGGCCATCGCGGGGGAGATGCTGGCCACCAGGATCACCGCCATAAGCACAGCCACCAACAGGACTTTGATCATCCGTTTCATCGGCTAACCTCCTCTTCCCACTGACCTTTCTGCCTTCTCCGCGCTCACAATAACAGACCCAAGCTACCGGCGGTATCGTACGAACGAACTATTTCTCCAGTTCTTGGTATTCTTCTGCTCGATCCTTCCGAAGACGCAAGACCGTGTTTACAGATCCCTTCCCCGCTCGCCGGAGGTCCGTTCTAGTCTCGTACGCGGATGCTTTCGCAACGAACCCCGAAGCGATCCCCCTTCGCGATCTGACGCCGATATTGTCCTTATTGGCCTCGCGCGCGGTGTTCGGGCCGTATCTCCGACTGGTCGAGGCCAACCCTCTTCAGCGCTTGCGAGAGGTCATCGTAGCGCACCAGGCTCGTCACTAGCCCGTCGCAGACGGTGAACACCGAGGCCACAGTCTGGCTTCCGATCACCTCCCCCGTCTCCGCCGAGCGCCACTGCCCGGCCTGCTCCACGACCACCGTGCTCCCGCGTCTGAACACGCGTTGGGGGTCGAGGCGGACGTTCGCCCTGGCCACCCACTCTCGCAGCAACTGCGCGCCCCGACCGACCCCGCGAGGGCCGCCGATTTCGACGTCAGGATGCGACAACCCTACCAGACGGTCCACGTCGCCCTCGTTGAGGGCTGCGTGCCACGCCTCGACCACGTGCACTTCGGAAACTCCATCCTGCTCATGCACACTGCTCCTCCTTTGGAGGTTTACTCCAAACCGCACCGAAGCATCCCACTTCGGCATGGGTGAGCGCTACCGGACGAAAGTACGGTTTTGGTCTGTACCGAAAGCCAGGTTGATCATTATGCGCCCGGGTGCGTGGAAAACGGAACGTTCAGAAATATTCGTCCCGTTAACCGTGGGTGGGGACCTCAGGGTCCTCCTCGAGGCGCTTGCCGAGATCTTCCACCCTCTTCAGCGCTCGCTCCCTCGCTGCGACTACCTGTGCCTCTTCGACGCTCTCTTCGCTGTGGGGGCCGTCCCTGAGTTCCCTGAGTTGCTTGCCGGCCTCGGTTGTCAGAACGGCTTCCATCGCTACTTCGATGGGCTCACTACTCCGCTCTGACCGGATCTTCGCCTGGCGCAACAGCACTTCGTTCGCCATTTCGGCAACGCTTTGATCCTCGCGCATGGTGCTCCTCTCCTTGCGGAAAACCTTTCACCCGGAGTGAGTATAACCGTGATCGGCTTCTCCTGGCTCAACGGGCCGTAGTCAAGCAACTGGAGCCTTCCTCGAAAAGGATGTGCCTTTCCGAGAAAGAGCCGTCAGCTTTCAGCCAGGACAAGTAGATCAGCACAGAGACGAGGACCGCGAGGTGGCGTTTCTATACTTCTGGCATCCCCTTGGATCTTCCGGCGACCAGGAAGCGCCACCAGGCGATGGCGACCTGTACCAGCGCGAAGGCGAGGAGGACAGCGAACAAGGCCCTGTACCCGAAGCCTGTGATGATCCACCCGGCGACCAGCGGGAAACCGAGGATCGCACCTTCGAAGAGCATGCCCGCCATCGGAAGCACCCGCGGCCTTACCTGCTCCTCCGAGACGTTGACCGCCTGCGCCTGCACGCTCGGCAACGCGAGTCCATAGCCCAGACCCAAAAGGGCCGAGGAGATCCCATAGAACAGGGTGTTGGACCCCACCGTGAGAAACGACGCGACCGCGAGTGCCATGACGCTCACCGACCCGGCGATCACGAGTCGCGAATCGAAGCGCGCCGCGAGTCCCGCGAGGACGAAGCGGGAGAAGATCACCGCGACGGTGTAGGCGACGTAGAAGACCGAGTAGTCGAGGCCCCTCTCGCCGGCGAAGGTAGGCTGGAAGCTCGTCATCGTGGTGAAGAGGCAGGCGAAGAGCAGGATCATCGCGAGCGAGAAGGCGGCCTCGGATACCAAAATACGCCGCATCGCCGCGCCGAACGAGACCGTGGAGGACCCGTTTCCTTCCGCACCCCCATTTCCGATATCCGTCCCGGCGTCAGGGACTAGCGTCCCGACGGCGAGCGTAAGCGCCACGGCGACGAGGCAGACGACGCCGGCAACGAGGAACGTCCCCCTGAATCCCAGCGGGGTCTCTACCAGGAAACGGGAGATCACTGGTCCGGCACCGATACCGACCTGCTGGGTGCCCGTAAGGTAGCCGAAGTAGGCCGCCCTCCCCTCGTCGGTTACCATCCGGCTCATGACCATCGGCGTGGCCGCGTAGACCACAGCCCAGGCGGTGCCGAGCAGGACCCCGATCCCGACGAGCGGCCCCCAGCCTCCGATAACGAGCGATGCGCCGACGGCCCCGATCCCGTAGGTCGCTATGGCGAACGCCACCACCACGTGCGGCTTCAAGGCCTCGGGATAGCGGATCAGGAGCCCTATGCAGAGGACAGCAGGCACCGCTGCCGCAGAGAGGACCACGCCGAAATCCGCCTCGTCACCCCCAAGCACTTGCACGTACAAGGGCAACAGCAAGAGCATCCCGAAAGCCGTAGAGATACCAAGCGTCCCCATCAGCAACAACACCACAGCGGGGAGGCCACTCCGTACTTCCCCTCGTACCCCGCCTTCGTCTCGCACCACTTCTCCTCCATCTGTTCTTCGCGTCGTTCGAGAAGATCCTAATGCCGTGCTAATATCGTGTCCAACGAAATTTAATGATGTAAAGTATTGATGGATTCGATGAATCGGAAGTGAAGGGGATTCTGTGGAGCTCAGGCAGGTCCGGACTTTCAGGGTGGTGGCGGAGGAGCTTTCGTTCTCGCGGGCGGCGGCGAGGTTGGGTTATGTGCAGTCGAGTGTGAGCGCTCAGGTTGCGGCGCTGGAGCGGGAGCTCGGGGTGCGGTTGTTCGACCGGTTGGGCAGGAAGATCTCGCTGACCGAGACGGGAGCTGTGATGTTCGCTTACTCCCGGGAGTTGCTTGACCTCGCTGGGGAGGCGCGGGATGCGGTTATCGACGCTGGGGCGGGTGCGGGGGAAGTGACGGGATCCCTCACGGTGAGCGCCCCTGAGACGCTCCTTACCTACAGGTTGCCGAGGCTTCTGGCCAACTTCCATGAAAGGTATCCCAAAGTAAGGCTCTCGGTGCGCCCGAGCGCCATCGGCAGGTTGGTGGGTAGTATGCGCCGGGCTGTTGAAGAGGGCAGGGTGGACGTCGCATTCGTCCTCGATGGGGCCGTTGTGGTTCCCGGGCTTTCGGTAGAACCTCTGATAGAGGAGTGTGTGACCGTCATCGCCCCTTCCGACCACGCGCTGGCTTCGTCCACTTCGGTGGCTCCGCAGGATCTGGCCGGGGAGACGGTGCTATTGCCCGAAGCCCCGGAGACGGGTTGCGCCTACCGGGGCCAGTTCGAGCGCCAGTTGGGGGAGAGAGGTGTGGTGCCGCCGGAACGGATGGAGTTCCAGAGCATAGAGGCCGTAAAGCAGTGTGTGGCCGCCGGCATGGGTGTATCCGTCCTGATAGGCGCGGCCGTGGAGGCCGAGATCGAGGACGGCAGACTGGCCGCACTGCGGTGGGAGGAGCCCTTCGAGGTCTTCACCCAGATGGTGTGGCACGAGAAACGGTGGAAGTCCCCGGCCCTGAGAGCGTTTCTGGAGACGGCCCGAGAGGTCTTCGTTAGATAGAGTCGGGAACGGTCTTTGCTCTCTTACTTTTCTACGCTTTCGCCTTCGAGCGGATAGCCTGCGGTTGCCCATGCCTCCAGACCGCCAGGGTAGCGTCGTACGCGCTCGTATCCGTGGTCCTTCAGGATCCTGAGGGCCATCCGGCTCGCGGGGCAGGAGGGACCAGAGTCGTAGAGGACTATCTCATCTTCGGGATCGAGCGCCTCGAGCGCTTCCTGAACCGTGCTGACCCGCATCGAGCCGGGGATATGCATTGTGCGGTACTCCCACTCGCCCAGGGTCATGACGAGCGTGACACTGTCCCCTCCGTCGATCTTCGCTTTCAACTCCCCAGTGTCGATGAGATTTGGATCTTGCATTCGGCAACCTCCTTCCAGGTATATGGTTCTGCGTGCAGGCGTTAGTCCCTGGCGTACTCTTCCACATGGTCGGGTGAACAACACATCTGTCGAGGGCGGCACCGGGTCTTTGACAAGCCCTTAGGTCACGCCGGGATCCCTTCCGGCGAGACGGATCGGCAACACCACTCTAAAGCGCGTCTCGCCTGGTTTGGACGCGACCTGAAGCTGTCCCCGGTGCTTGTGGACGACGATGTTGTAGGCGATATGCAGGCCAAGGCCCGTGCCTACACCGGGATCCTTCGTCGTATAGAAGGGCTCGAAAATGCGCGGCTGAATCCCATGGGGTATCCCCGGTCCGTCGTCGATGACGTCGACCGTGACGGCGCTTTCCGCTGCGAAGGCGCGCAGAGTGAGCTCTCCCTGTCCCGCTATGGCGTCGATCGCGTTGTCGATCAGGTTGGTCCACACCTGATTGAGCTCTGACCCGTAGGCTTCTATGCGCGGTACGTCGTCGGCATACTCTCGCGTGATGGTGATACCCGCGGTGATCCTGGGCCGGAGGAGCACCAGGGTGTTCTCCAGGCTCTCGACCACATCGACTTCCTGGACCGGCGCCTGATCCAGATACGAATAAGTCTTGACGGCCTTGACTATCTCCGACATGGCCTCAGCGCTCTGTCCCACCTCCTCCAGCAGGCCGTAGACAGTAGAGCTGGCTCCCAGCCACCCGACTACGAAGGGCAACTGCGTGGGAGAGAATCGTTCGGCCAACAGCTCCAACTCATCTTTATCCCAGCCGGAGGCGACCAGCACCGGAGCGAGTTCCCAGGCCTCGTCGACGCCGCGGTCCTCCAACCACTCTTGCAACCCATCCTCCAGGTCGCAGCGGGCCAGCGGGTCGTCAGGCGGCGCCGTGATCTTGCGCTCCGCGACTTCCTGTTGCAGGGTACCCAATGGCTCTTTCTGGTGTTGGTCTGTGGCGAGTGAGTGGAGTCGGGCCGCCAAACTGTCTCGCTCGGCCAGCGCTTCACGCAGCTGTGCGGCGCTGCGTCTTATGGCGGCGGCCGGATTGTTCAGCTCGTGCGCGAGGCCTGCGGCGAGCGTACCGAGGGCGGCCATCTTTTCGTTCTGGATCAGAGCCGATTCCGTGCTGCGCAACCTGGATGTTACGGTGTGCAGGATCTTCATGGGCGCCGAAGGGCTGCACGAGAGCAGCGTCTGGAAGGCGACCTGGCTGATCACCAACAGGCGGCTCTCTTGCAATGTACGCACCGAGGCAGATCGTGGCGCCTGCTCGAGCAAGGCCATCTCGCCAAAGAACTGACCAGGCTTGTACAAAGCGAGCAGTACGTCCTGGCTGCCCTGACGCTTGGTAACCTCCAGCTCGCCGTCGAGGACGACAAAGAGCGAGTCGCCCTGGTCGCCCTCCCGCAACACGAGCTCCCCTGCGGGGATGGAGACGGTCTCGGCCATCTTATACAGCCGCTCCAGATCTTCTTCAGAGAGGTCGGCGAATAGGGGGATCTTGCGTAGCTCGTCGAGCATCAGCACGGCCTTGCCTGGTCTCTGTTCAGCGATCTGCGGGTCCTACCGGCTCAGGTTCGTCGGCATCGAGCTGTAAGTCGCCGGGTGGACGAACCTGAGGCAGGGACAGTTCCTCAGTAATTCGTGCGGCTTCTGCGAGGTCTCGTTCCGCTTCGGCAACCTGACCTCGCGCTCGATGCAAGTCGGCCGAAGATTTCAGGACTCGCGCCACGTACGGACGCATGCCGTTGCGGTGGTAGTAATCCAGAGCGGTCTCTAGGTTCTGCTGCGCACGCTCGAAGTCACCGAGCTGCGTGTACCCCTCACCCAGAGCGTGCGCTATCAAAGCAACCGTGTAGTCGTCGCCTAGCGAGGCCGCGTTGGCCAGCGATTTCTCCATGTCGCCTATCGCCTCGACGCGCCCACCGAAGAACCTGGCGATAGCGAGTCCGGCGTGCACCCGGTTGACCAGCTGCTCAGATCCTCCTTTGAACTCGGAGAGATGGTCCGCGCGTAGTTTGAGCGAAGCTTCGAATGCCTTCTCTGCTTCGGTCAGGTTGCGCGTTTGCAGGTTACCGAGTCCCGTACAGTAATGGCCGGCGACGGCACACTCGAGGCCGTGGGCCGTTAGAGCTTTATCCGTGCCCCTTTGGCTATATTCCAACCCTCGCTGCACATCGCCCATATCGAAGATGGCCTGCGACGACACCAGCGCCACGTCGGCTTCCTTCACCAGCGAGTTGGTCTTGCGCACCTCCTCGTGTGCGAGCCGGATGGCATCCCGAGCCTCTGCAAACTCCCCCAGGCGCGCGTGGGCCATCGCCTTGGTGGCCAGAGCGTGTGCCTCGACATCCCAGTTACGATCCTTGCGCGCCGCCTCGATCACATGCCCTATCTTCTCGAGTCCGCCCCGCGTATCCCGGTCAATCATGCCAAACGTCATCCAGAACGTGGCAACCCGGGTCAGCCGTTCCTCGCCGAGCCGTTCCGCGAGCTCGTAGCTCTCGAACAACGCCGGCATCCCACGGCCGGGGAAGCCGTGGGAGATGTACTCGTTGGCGATCCAGTGCAAGATCTGCGCGAGGCGCAATTCATCGTTCTGTTCGCGCGCGGTCTTCTCTGCCTCCTTCAGGCGGTCCACCACCTCCTGGTAAGGCCTGGACTTGAAAGCGGCCCGCGTCCAGCCGAGGATCGCGTCGCAGCGCTGCTCGGGGGAAGCCTCGGGAACCTTCCCCAGCGCCTGGTACGCGTTCTCATAGTGCTCGAGCGCTTCGCTCATGGCATAGACACTCACCGCCTGCGCGCCCGCGCGCATCGAGTAATCGGCAGCGCGCTGCCACTGCTCTCCGAGCCTGAAGTGATACGCAAGAACCGACGCCAGTTCGCCTTGCTGCTCCGGATAGAGTCTTTCGAGCACCTCTCCCGCACGGCGGTGGAGCTCTTTGCGGCGTCTTATGAGCAGCAGTTCGTAGGCGGCCTCCTGGGTGAGGGCGTGCTTGAAGATGTACTCCAGTTCGGGATCATGTACCCGCTCGCGGACCAGCTCCTCGTAGGTCAGTACGCTGAGGTGAGGTTCGATGTCCTCGATACGTTCAGGTGGTGGCGCTGCCGCGCAGGTCGCCATAAGTGCGCGTTGCGCGAAGATGCGTCCGAGGACGGCCGCAGTCTGGGCTACTTGCTTGGTATTCTCCGGTAGACGGTCGATGCGCGCGCTCAGCACGCCGCTCAGCGTGTCGGGGATGGTGACGTTCACAATCTCCCGGGTCGCGCGCCAGTGACTGTTCTCCTGGACGATGTACTCCGAGTCGATCAGCGTCCGGATCACTTCCTCGACGAAGAATGGATTACCCTCCGCCTTGTTCAAGATCAAGTTGCGCACGCTCTCGGGCAGCTCCTCGATGTAGAGCAGGTTTCCCAGCAGCTCCTTCGAATGTGCGGCGTCGAGCGGCTCGAGTACGATCTCGGTGTAGTGGGCATCCAGCTGGCTACGCGCCTTCTCGATGGCCGACCAGCTCGGAGCACTCTTGTCGGGGCGGAGCAGGCAGGTGATCAGAAGCGGCAAGTCCCGCACCAGGCCGGCCACGCTCAGCAAGAGATCTAGGGAAGCGGTATCCGCCCAGTGCAGATCATCGAGCATGATCACCGTCGGCATCAGGCCGGCCCGGGCACGGAGGTAGCCGCGGATCGCCGCCACGATGTGCTCGACGAGCGAGTCACCCTCCAGCGCCGCGACCGACTCGAGCGTCGCGTCGCTCTCCGCCGAGAGTATGACCTCGAGATACTGCAGGTCACCCTCGGCCATGGCGGCGCAAGCTGGGTCGCTATGCAGTCTCGCGCGCACGGACTCAGGCGCCTCGCCTTCCCTGGCACCGATAGCCCCGCGGATCACCTGCCGCCAGGGATAATAGGTGACGGCCTGCTCGTAAGAGAGCGCCCGCCCTTCGAGCCAGCCTACCTGTGGCCCTGACTCCGCCGAGTCGCTTACCTCTGCCAAGAGTCGTGA
The DNA here is from genome assembly GCA_963849745.1 of uncultured Rubrobacteraceae bacterium. Taxonomy (GTDB): domain Bacteria; phylum Actinomycetota; class Rubrobacteria; order Rubrobacterales; family Rubrobacteraceae; genus Rubrobacter_D. Next base: position 508,092 of record CAWKIM010000003.1, read on the forward strand.
CTTGCCCAACCCCGCCTCGCCGATCACCGCCACGAACGCGCCGCGCCCCTCGAGCACCCCATTGAGCTTGTCGTTCACATGCTTGAATTCGGCGGCGCGGCCTACCAGCGGCGAGGCCAGTCCCTCCAGGCCCCGCACCTTGCCCGGCACGGCCTTGGGAGAGAGCACCTCATAGGTCACGATGGGCGCAGACTTGCCTTTGACCATCGCGCCGCCGCGCGGCCGCAGTTCGAAGAGCTGCTTGACGAGGTGATAAGTATCGGCGCTGATGAGCACGGAACCCGGTTCGGCGGCGCTCTGCAGGCGAGCGGCGACGTTCGTGGTGTCGCCCATGGCCGTGTATTCCGTCCTGATCTCGTCCCCGACGGCGGCGAGCACGGCGAGCCCCGTGTTGATTCCGACGCGCACCTGGAAGCCGACACCGTAGTCCCGCCCGACCGCCTCGGCGTATTCGCGCGCGGCCGCCTGGATGTCCAGACCCGCACGTACGGCGCGTTCCGCGTCGTCTTCGTGTGCGACCGGCGCGCCGAAAAAGGCGAGGATCGCATCGCCGAGCAATCTTGCTATCGTCCCGTCGTACTTCTTGACCGAAGCGTTGAGGAAGGCGAACGCGCCGTTCATGATCTCCGCGACCTGCTCGGGGTCGAGCCGCTCGCCAAGCCCGGTCGAATCGACCACGTCGGCAAAAAGTACCGTCACATACTTGCGTTCCCCTTCCACCCGAACCTGGACGCCGAGCTGGTTGCCGCAGTTCAGGCAGAACTTTGCGCCCTCGGGATTGGGCATCTGGCAGCGGGGACAGTTCATCTCAGCGCCTCACTCGGAATGAAGTAGATACTGTTGCCTGGATCATAACTACCCCTACAAGGTTATTCAACTGGCCTTGGACGCCTACGATCTATGCGGGGGAAGCCCAAACACGCGCAGCAAATCTTCGAACATGGGAGGCGGATTCGAACGCGCGAGTAGTTCCGCGCCATTCAAGGCTGTGCCACTCGGTGATAGCAGTCTGGCCTCCGGCCAAATCGCCGCCACCTGCTGCTGGAAAGGTTGGAGCATGAGATCCCGGGCCTCGAACAGGTTGCCTGTCCACGAAACGCTCACTGGAGCGCCGGGAGCGAAGACCCGACCCAACGCGGCTGTCGTCGTCTGCGCGACCTCACGCGAGGCGATGGCCCAGATCTCCTCGGCCACGGAATCTCCTTCACGCGCGGCCTCCGCGACCTCCCGGGCGAACCTCGCCACCTCGCCTGCGGGATTGGATGAGCTGTAGACGAGATCTCTCAACGATTCGGGCTTTCCGAACTCATCCTGTGCCCGTTGCAGGAGGGCTTGGGAGCCTCCCCTACCATCGTGCGCGCGTAAGGCGCTGGCGAGTCCCCGCCTCCCTATGTAGTAGCCACCCCCATCGTCGCCCAGGACATACCCCCAGCCGTCGCTGCGGGCGAAGTTCCCGTCTCTATCCCCGGCGAGGGCTATGACCCCGGTACCGGCCGCGACCACCGCCCCAGGCTCGAAGCCTATGGCTCCCAGATAGGAGGTCACGGCATCGTTGGTCACGACTACGCGTCCGGTCCGAACCAGCTTTCGGACGCCGTCAGCGACCGCACCGGCTGTCTCGGACGCACCATCGAACCCGGTAAGACCGGCCACGATCGCGTCGACGGCATCGGGGGCGCGCGGCCCCAGATCCGCGAAGGCCCGTTCGAGCACTCGAAGCACACCTGCGGAGCGGTCCCTAGCCCGGCGGCCGAGCCCGGCACCGTTGCCCGTAAGAATCTGTTTTCCGTCCGCCAGATAGACTATGCGGCAGCCGCCCTGCCCCCCGTCAATAAGGATGTAGCGACTCATCGCTTACCGGCTCTCGGTCACCTTTCTCGAACCTCACGGACAGGCGGGGTCGGTCCAGCCGCTTCCAATGCCCGGCGCACGTTGTCCCCGGCCGCGGCGAGCAGCTCCCTGGCTGTGTCCGCCGGGACCCTCCCCTTCCCCATCACCACAGCCACCTTGACGGAGCCGTCGGCGGCGCGGAGCAGTTCCCCGGCTTCGCCTTTTGTAACCCCTGCGGTTTCTCGAACGATGCGTCGGGAGCGATCCTTCAGCTTCTCGTTACCAGCCTGGAGGTCTACCATGAAGTTCTCGTACACTTTGTCCAGACGAACGAAGGCTGCGGTGGAGAGCATATTGAGGACCAGCTTCTCCGAGGTTCCCGCTTTGAGTCTGGTCGAACCGGTCAGGACTTCCGCCCCGGTGATCAACTCGATGCAGACGTCGGCCGCGGCGCCGAGCTCGCTACCAGGGTTGTTGCTTATACCCACCGTGGCGCACCCCAGTTCGGACGCGTGTCCGACTGCTGCCACGACGTAAGGGGTACGTCCACTCGCCGCGAGCCCTACCACGACGTCGCCCGGCTCCAGGCTCGAGTCCTCGAGGTCCTTGACGGCCGCTGCGCGGTCGTCTTCGGCTCCCTCTACGGACCGCGTGAGGGCGGCCTCTCCGCCTGCGATCAGCGCCACTACCCGGTCGGGCGGCACCCCGAATGTCGGCTGGCACTCGGCCGCGTCCAGGGCCGCGATGCGGCCGCTAGTCCCCGCTCCGATGTAGATCCAACGCCCCCCCGAACGCCACGCCTCGACCATCAACCCGACCGCCTCGGCGATCTGCGGCAGGGCCTGTGCTACGGCCTCGGGGACCCGCCGGTCCTCCTGGTTCATGAGGTAGAGGATCGACTCCACAGGCATCTCGTCCAGCCCCGCGCTGGCCTGGTTACGCTGCTCGGTGATCAAAGGTCCTTTCGCCAACTGCGTGCCCTCCTCGGCGGCTTCCGTCCCGTCTCCTCAAGTGGGCCGTGCGCCTGTCGCGCCTAGCGTACCCTCTTGTTGTTCTTCGCCCTCCCTGAGCAAGGAGTACCTGTAGGTCTCAGGCACCGCGAAGGCGACGAAGAACACGACCAGGGCTACCGCCATGAGGTAGACTCCTGGGGCGATGTCGCTGCCGGTACGGGCCACCAGGAAGGTCGCCACCAGGGGCGCGGTCCCGCCGAAGATCATGTAGGCGACGTTGTAGCCCACCGAGGCGCCGCTGTAGCGCACCCTCGTCGGGAAGATCTCGACTTGCGTGACGACCACGGCCGAGACGACGAAGCTCCAAGGCAAAGCCACCAAGAGCTGGCCCAGTATGGCTGAAACGAGGCCCCCGCTGCCGGCCAGCAGGTAGCCCGGCACGCTCAAGACGACGAAGCCCACGGAACCGATGAACAGCAGGGGTTTTCTCCCGATGCGGTCTCCCAGGGCCCCGACGAACGGGACCAGTGGCACGGTCACGAAGAAAGCCGTGAAGTTGGCGAGTATCGCGGTCGTCGGGTCGAGTCCGACTACCTCCTGCAGGTACGTAACGAAGTAGGCCCCGAGGGTATAGGCCCCGAGCGCGCTCAGGGAAGCGATCGCGAAGACGAGCACTATCTCTCTGCTGTGGTGCCGGATCGCTTCCCTGACGGGGACGCCCTCGACGTGCTCGGTGCTCTGGACCCTTCTGAACGCGGGTGTCTCCTCCATCCTGAGCCTTATCCACAGCCCCACAAGGGCAAGTGGACCTCCCACCAGAAACGGGATGCGCCAGCCCCACGAAGCGTAGGCGGCGTCCGACATTACCGCCGTGAATGCCAGCACGGTCAGTCCGCCAAGCAGCGAAGGCAGGGTCGTGAAAGTCGCCGAGATGGCGGCGTAAAGCCCCCTGCTCCCTTCAGGGGCGTACTCCGTTATGAAGGAGGTCGAGCCGGTGAACTCCCCTCCACCCGAGAAACCCTGGACCAGCCGCAAGAGGGCGAGCAGGAGCGGGGCGAGGATGCCGACCTGCGCGTAGGTGGGCAGGAGGCCTATCAGCATCGTTCCTCCTCCCATGAGGAGGACTATCGCGGCGAGCGTGTTGCGGCGGCCCACCCTGTCCCCCAGGTTGCCCCAGAACACACCGCCCAACGGGCGTGCCAGGAACGCGACGCCGTAGAGCGCGAACGCAGAGAGTATTGCGGCGGTACGGTTGCCCTCGGGGAAGAAGACCGTCGCGATAATGGGGACCGAGTAGGAGTAGATGGCGAAGTCGTACCACTCTACGAAGTTTCCCACGCAACCGGCCGAGAGGGCCCTTAGCGCCTCCCGTGTGCTCCGGAGCGGCGGCCCATTTCGTCCTTCTGAAACAGCAGCCATAATGCCCTCCTCCTTCCTCAGGAGCGACGAGAGCCCACGCGCTCGGGTCACCTACGTCGCTTGCAGCCCCACCTTCTCCTACCCTTCGCGTACCTTCGTTCACGCAACATACTAATATCTTGTGGCAGCCGGCGCGCGCCAGAGCGTTTCGATGGTAGGTACTGAGGGGTGATGGTAGTGTTGGGAGCACGAGTCGGGCGGTGCGCGGACGAACTGGCGCTTGTGTCACCCTCGTCCGGGGCCTGACAGGGAGGCGGCGGTGAAAGTAGTCGGAATAATCTCGGGCACTTCGTTCGACGCCATAGAGACCGCGGCCGCGGATCTACGCCTCGAAGGCGACGCTTTGGTGCTGCGGCTCCTGGGGTCGCGCGGCGTCCCTTACGAACCGGGGCTGCGGACGGCGGTAGCCGAAGCGTTGCCCCCAGCCGCCACGAGCGCGGGTGAGGTTTGCATGCTCGACACGCGTCTGGGGCGTGCGTTCGCGGAGGCCGCTGCCGAAGCCGCTGGGGCGTTTTGCGGAGGGCAAGCGGATCTCATAGTCTCGCACGGGCAGACGATCTTCCACTGGGTGGAGGGCGACAGGGCTCTGGGCACGCTGCAGCTCGGGCAGCCGGCCTGGATCGCAGTTCGGACCAACTCGCCTGTGGTGTCGGATCTGCGCAGCAGCGACATAGCGGCGGGCGGGCATGGGGCGCCTCTGGCGAGCATCTTCGACGTCTTGTTGCTCGGAAGCGGCGAAAGGAGGCGGGCCGCGCTCAACCTCGGCGGCATCGCCAACCTCACGGTCGTGCCCGGCGGCGGAGCCGAAGACCCTGCGTTCGCCTTCGACGTGGGGCCGGCCAACGCCCTTCTGGATGCGGCCGTCGAATATCTCACCGACGGTTCCGAGACCTACGACCATGACGGCCGGAGGGCCGCACGGGGCCGGATCCACGAAGACCTACTCCGTTCGCTCCTCGCGGAACCCTACTACGGGCTGGGGCCACCCAAGTCCACCGGGAAGGAGCTCTTCAACCTGCCTTACCTCCTGGAGCGCCTTGCGCCGTTCGGGGACATCGGGGCTGACGATCTGGTAGCGACCGTCACGGCGCTGACCTCACGAACGGTTGCGGACGCGCTGGAGCGCTACGACGTCCCTGAGGTGGTTGCGTCGGGCGGGGGAACGTCGAACGCCACGCTGATGGGCATGCTGCAGGAGGACGCCAAAGAGGTGCGGCTGCGCACGATCGAGGACTGGGGCATCCCGTCCGGCGCCAAGGAAGCCTACGCCTTCGCCCTCATGGGATTTCTGAGCGTGCACGGACTGCCGTCGAACGTGCCCTCCTGCACCGGGGCGCGCTCGGCAGTAGTGCTTGGCAGTATTACGCCCGGACGCTCCCCACTCGTGCTACCCGACCCTGCCCCCAGGGCGCCGAATCATCTCAAGATCGAAGATTGAATCTATTGGCCTTTCAGCCTGCCCGCTCTCAGCTGAGCTTCTTGCCCGGTGCACCGAGCTCGCCCCACCCCGCGAAGCTTCTCGTATGGTTCGTCTTCCTCGATGGTCGGACCGTAGTCTCCGGCCATGCTCTTCTTATGCCTTCTCGCTCGCTGAACTGCCAGGTTCAGATACTGAACCCTCACGAGAGGAGATTCCTTCCCGAGACCATCCATCCCAGGAATCGCCTCCGGTTCAGGCTATCGAGCCAGGCAGGCGGCCCATCGATGATCTCCGGCGATGGATCGAGGGCCACCGCTCCGGCGTCCGAGCATGGTCCGTAGAGCACCGACATCAGCTCCTCTGGGGAGCTCCTGCGCACCTCCCAGCCATCTTCGCACGTTCCCTCGAACCAGAGGTACATCTCTGCTTCGTCCTCGCCGCTGAAGACGGGCAGGATGCTACCGCCATCGAGCGTGAACACCTCGAAGTGGTCCGTCGCGCCCTTCGCGATCAGCCACCACGGAGAACGCATCGAACTGCCCTTCCACTCGTGCGTTGTTTCGTAGAACACGTTCTTCTCTACCCTTTCGTCGTCCGACCCTTCGGGCTCGAGGGAACGTTTTGCCCGGCGCCGGATGGTCGTCCGTTACGCCTCGATGTAGTGAACCGCCCCTTCCGCATAAGACAGCTCTTTCTCCGTTCTCTTTGTGACATTCATGTTGCCACCGGCATGCCGCCCGGTCATGCACCTTTTGGGCCATTTCTTACGTACTCGGCCGTGCAATCGACAACAGGGAGTTGGCGGAGTGGCACTTTCTCAACCTCGAGACGGTACGAAACCACGTCTCCAACATCTTCACCAGGCTGCAAGTGGCCGACAGGGCGCAGGCCGTCATCCGCGCCAGGGAAGCGGGATCACTTGTCAGCCGGGACGCTGGTGTTGGTACGCAAGGGCGCAAGGAGGTCGATCCTCGTACTTTCCGAGGGCTTCTCCCACCTCACGGTACACCTGCGGCGGGGCGCGGTGCAGATAGAACCGAAGGCACGATGAAGCAAGAGAACGGCTCGATGCGGAGAGCCACCGCAAAGACAGTTACGCGGTCTGCTAACTTCGTCGGCCTCTCCCGCCCACGGCGCCAAGGAGGGGGGAGCCGGCTCCGAGCAGGAACCCGAAGTCGTACCAGTTACCGCTCCTCGCCTCGTTGTAGAACGGGAACTGTTCCCAACCGCCGAAGACGTGCACGACGAGGACGATCCAGGCCGTAAGGCCGTTCCAGAACCCCCACAACAAATCTGCCCACCACACCATGAATCTCCTCGTTCGGGATCGACGTCCCGGCCTTCTCTTTCGGGTCCGCTGTAGACCCGGATCTACATTCTACCCACTCTACAGGGAGCCAGGACGCCACGTCGCCGCGCTGGCCGCCGAACGTTGATCCCGGTCCGATTGGCGGGCCCCGCCGAGTGGGTAAGAACTACCCGCCAAGGAACGCTTGGGAGACCGAAAAGGAGGGTTTCGACTCGGCTGAGGAGCGCATAGAGAGAGAATCAGCGGCCTTGATCAGCCTGAACCCCGTCGAGGCGCGTACGGCAGCTGCCGCCTTCGAACGTCTCTTCCCCGCCGACGAAAACGGCCCCGGCGCGATCGAAATCGGAGTTCTGACCTACGTTGACCGGGCGCTGTCCGGCGCTTACCGCGACCGGGCAGAAGCCTACAGGCTGGGCCTTGCGGCCCTCGACCACGCCGCGCGGGAGATGCATGGTATGTCCTTCGCAGACTGCGACCCCGACGAGCAGGATGGCATGATCTCTGCCCTCGAACACGGCACGCTACCCGGCCTCTGTTCGCCGTCCCCACACGATTTCTTCAAGATGCTCCTCGACCACCTGCAGGAGGGCCTATTCGCCGACCCCGCACACGGCGGTAACCGCGACAAGCTCGGGTGGAGGTTCCTCGGACACCCCGGTGTCTGGCTGGAGAACAGCGCCGAAGAGTGCCTCTCAGAGCAGCCCGTAACCAAAGGAGGTGAGATCCGGTCACTCCAGGACGCGGGTTACTCGCTCGGTGGCTCCACCGGGCGGCCGGGAGAGATCGAGGGCTACGACCCGCAGAGAAGTGTCGAGCCTCCGTCAGGACCGGCCGACGTCGTGCTCGTCGGGATGGGTGGCGTGGGAGGTTTGATCTCCCCCGTTCTCACCGGCGGGGGCCTGCGTGTCGTCGCGCTGGAGGCTGGGCCCTGGCGCCTGGCGCGGGACTTCGTCCCCGATGAGCTTTGTTCGGCCTACTACTGCAGGGGAAACATGGGTGAGAAGTTCTTGGGCGAGACGCCTCGCTGGAGACGAAACGAGGGCGAGCCCACTCGCGAGACCAGCTTCTCGCTGGGACGCATGATGAACGGCGTGGGCGGTTCCATCGTCCACTACGGCGCCTGGCTCAGACGGTACCATCCGCACCACTTCCAGCACCTCACCCACATACGCGAACGCTGGGGACCGGGCGTGCTGCCGGAGGGGAGCACCCTCGCGGACTGGCCTGTAACCTATGAAGATCTCGAACCGTACTACACGCTCCTCGACTACCTGGTCGGCGTAGCGGGCGGAGAAGAGGACAACCCCTTCATTCCGCGCAGCAAACCCTACCCGATGCCGCCGCTTCGCCCGTGCCGGGTCGGAGAGAACTTCCGCCAGGCGACCAAGGAGATGGGGTTGCACCCGCACCCGGTGCCGGCTGGCATGAACAGCGAGCCGTACAACGGCTACCCGGCGACCAGGTACACGGCCTGGAATCTCGGTTTCGGTCCCTTCGACAACGAGAAGTGGCACCCGGCCCTGACCTCGGTCCCCGAGGCCCTGAAGTCGGGTCACCTCGACCTCAAGACCCACTGCCGCGTCGTCCGCATCGTGACCGACGGTGAAGGACACACCAATGGCGTCGAGTACGTCGACGCCGGCGGCGACGTCCACGTACAGGAGGCGCGCACGGTCATCCTGTGCGGCTACACTTTCGAGAACGTACGCCTGCTGTTGCTCTCGGGGGACGGGCGGCACCCTGACGGTCTCGGGAACAACGAGGGGCAGGTCGGCAGGCACTTCATGACCAAGATGTTCGCCCACGTGGACGGCTTCTTCCCCGGGGTGGTCTTCAACCGGCACACAGGGCCCGCCGCGCAGACGACGGTCCTCGATGACTTCCTCTCCGAAGATCTGGATTACGACTCCAACGGGTTCGTCGGCGGGGCCACGCTGGGCGTGGAGAACCAGCTGTTACCGATCCAGATCAGCCGCCAGGACCTTCCTCCCGAGGTGCCCGCCTGGGGCAAAGGATACAAAGACCACATCAGGGAGTGGCAGCACTTCTGCACCGTTCGGATCCAACCAGACACGCTCTCCTACGAGAGCAACTTTCTCGACCTGGACCCCCGCCACCGAGACAGAAGCGGCCTCGGGTTGCCCCTCGTCCGAATCACGTACGACCTGCGCGAGAACGAAGGGCGCCTCGCCGCGTGGATGGAGGACAGATCGGAAGAGATACTACGTCGCATGGGCGCGGCGAAAACCTGGCGCGGCCCGCGCTTTACCGGGGTCGGAAGCAGCCACGACCTGGGCGGTTGCCGCATGGGTGAAGATCCTGCGTCCTCCGTCGTTAGCCCCGAGCTTTGCGTTCACGACACCCCGGGCCTCTACGTCTTCGGCGGGGCCGTCTTTCCTACGTGCCCCGGCATCAACCCGACCCACACCCTCTGGGCCCTCTGCTACAGGGCCGCCGAGCGACTCGCCGAACGCCTCGGCAAAGGAGAAGTGCGATAAAGAAGTAACTACTCCGTGTACACCCCAGTAGCGGGTGGCAACTCGCCGGAGTCCTCTCGCGGCGGGCGCTCCGGAGGGGATCGCTTGACCGCAGCGATGAGCTCAGCTGGGGAGGCGCTCTTGGCGAGGAAACCGCTCGCGCCCATCCCCAGGAGCTCGCGCACCAGACGGGGCTGGCCGGCCCGGACACCGTGAGGGCCTATCTCGCCGGATGGTCCGTCCCTCTTGATTTCGAGTATCCCGAACGGACGCGTTCTGGGTGAACCTGCGGGGGAGGAGCAGGGGTCGGAAAGTTGGCCGGGCTGGCGCGGAAGGCCGCGTGCAGGTGCCAGGCCGTCAGCACGGCGACCAGGGACGCGGCGGCGAGCACAGCCAGCTCGAGCGGTGCGTGGTTGCGAATGGTCTCGGCCGCGAGGACCAGGCCCGCGATCAGGACCACCGCGAGCGAGATGCCCCGGTGGAAACGGCCCGCCTCGGAGTGGGGCCAGGGATCCATCGCGTGCACCACCTCCCTGCCCTCATCGGAGTCGGTGCAGTCGGACTTGGCGGGGCAGCTGTTGCAGATCTGGGGCCGTCCCCGGTAGCGTATCAGGCGCCGCCCGTGGTCCACCTCGCTCCTGAGGAGGAGCTGGTCCTCGGGGCAGATCCAGGCGTCGTTGGTGTGATGGTAAGTGAACCCGGCGGTCCTGTAGCGCTCGGAGCGGGCGTGCGAGTGGCGGGCCAGAGAGTCGAGGCCCAAAGAGACGCAGACCAGGAAGATAGCGTACCCCGCTGCAAGGAACACCTCTGGGTGGATGATCATCATCTACTCCCGCTGCCCGGCGGTTTCGGGCTCGGCGATGTCGGTGAACAGGATGTCCTCCGGTTCCTCCAACGTCACGCGCGGCACGGTGTGGCGCACGCCCAGGTAACACTGGTACAGCAGCGGCAGCACGCCGCCGACGATGAACACCACGTCCCCCGGCAGCCTCATCCACTCCAGGAGGGCGTTGGTGTCGTTGGTGATGTACTCCAGGCTGCGGGCCTCGAAGTACCCGCTGTTGACGGACTCGTAGAGCTGGAGGATGCCCAGGGGGAAGAGCGTGGCGAAGCACATCCAGGCGAGCCCGATGTTCAGCGACCAGAAGCTCCATTTCGCCGCCCTCTCCGACCAGCGGTCCTCGGGGATCAGATAGCGCAAACAGAACAAGGCCAGTCCCGCGGCGAGCATCCCGTAGACGCCCATCATCGCCGCGTGGCCGTGGTTGGCGGTCAGGGCGGTGCCGATCTGGTAGTAGGAGATGATGGGGAGGTTGATCAGGAACCCGAAGATCCCCGCCCCCAGGAAATTCCAGAACCCGACCGCCACCAGGAACATGACCGCCCAGCGGTGCGGGAACGGCGTGCGCGAGCGCGACTCCTGCCTGGCCCCGAGCTGCAAGAAACTCCACGCCTCCACTGTCAGGAACGTAAGGGGGATGACCTCTGCCGCAGAGAAGAAAGCTCCCAAAGCCATGTGCTCCGCAGGCGTACCCGAAAAATACAGGTGGTGCATAGTCCCGATCACACCCCCCGCCGAATACAGCAAGATGTCCAGGAAGATGACGGTCAGGGCCACTTTCTCCCTTACCACCCCAAGCAGCACGAAGATGTAGGCGACCATGACGGTGGTAAACAGCTCCAGAAAGTCCTCCACCCACAGGTGCACGACCCAGAACCGCCAGAAATCCGCGGTCGTGAAGTGGGACTCGGGCCTGGCGAGCAACCCGACGGCGTAGAAGGCCGGAATGGCCAGGGCGGCGAAGAAGAACAGCCAGGGCATGTTCGCCGCGTGCTCCCGGCGCAGCCGTCCGCGCAGGCCCCTGAACAGCACAGCCACCCAGAAGAAGAGGCCGATGGAGAGCAGGACCTGCCAGAAGCGCCCTAGGTCCAGGTACTCGAACCCCTGGTTGCCGAACCAGGCCCACCACCCGCCCATGAACCCGAACATACCGAGCCACTCCCCGATCATGCTCCCGAACACCACCACCGCGAGGGCCCCGAGCAGCCCGTAAGCGAGGAAGTGCTGGCCCCGCGGCTCCCGGCCGGCGATCATCGGCGCGAGGAAGATGCCGGCCGCCAGAAACGACGTTGCCACCCAGAAGATGGCCAGTTGCACGTGCCAGGTGCGCATGAGGTTGTAAGGCAGCACTTGCGCCAGGTCTATCCCGAAGAAGCTCGCCAGATCCGCCCGGTAATGTTCCGACGCCGCCCCGACGAGCGTCTGGATCAAAAACAAGGCGGCCATCACCAGAAAGAACCAAGCGCACGCCCGCTGCGCCGGCGTCAGGGCAACGTCACCAGGCGCCCGAAAGGATAGGGTCGCCTGCTCGCGCCCCCGCCACCCGAGGAAGTTCCACCGCCCGAAGGCGGCGAAGAGCAACCCGATGCCGCCGAGCAGGGCGACTAAGGACAAGACGCTCCACACCACCACCTCACCCGTCGGCTCGTTTTCCACGAGCGGCTCCGGCGGCCAGTTGTTGGTGTACGTGTAGTCGAGTCCGGGCCGCAAGGCCGCGGCCGCCCACGCCGTCCAGGCGAAGTACGCCGTGAGCTGCCGGATCTCCCCGGGGTCACTTATCGCCTCGGGTCTGAGGCCGTACCTGGTGGTCGGCTCCCCGAAGTAGTCCCCGTAGTACCCTCGCAACTCCCCGAAGGCCGCCGCCTGCGCCGCGGTAAACTCCAGCGTCTCGCTTTCGGGATCGTAACGGTTCTCCTTGAAATCCTCGACCGTGCGCACAGCCGCCTCATCAGAGCCCTCTCCCCCGTAGCTCTCGCGCACGGAGAGCGCGGAGCGCCGCAGATAGTCGGCCGTGTAATCCGGCCCCAGATAGGCTCCATGCCCGAAGATGGAGCCATACTGCATCAGACCATTCTTGAGGAAGACTCCCTGCCCGGCCGTCACATCCTCGCCGGTGAAGACCACCCTCCCGCTCGGGTCCACTACCCGATCCGGGATCGGCGGCTGGCCCGAATACGCCCGGTACGCGAGAAGACCGAGCACGAAAAAACCGAACAAAACGACCAGAGCAACAGCCTGGACCCACCCCTTCGAGACCAGCAACTCCCGCCGCCCAGTTCGCGCCGCCATCAGCTACCTCCCGGCCACTCGCCGCCAGGGTGCCAGACCCTATCCTAAAACTGTTACCAAAAGAGTAATATAAAATGGAGATGGTCCGGGCGCAAGGGTCTGGCCTAGCCTTTGGGAGGAAACCTGCCTGACGGGTTCTGGGTGATGAAGTCCTCCAGGCTTAGTTTCTGCAGGTACTCGAGGATAGCTTGCTGTCCCTTTTCCCAGGCGTCGTGCAGGGCGCAGGGGGCGCCGGTGCCGCAGGCGCGGTTCTGCATTATGCAGCGGGTAACGCCGAAGGGGCCTTCGGCCGCTTCCACGGCGTCCCTGAGCGTGATCTCCCGCGCCGGCCGCGCGAGGCGGGAGCCTCCACCGCGGCCCTGTTCACTCTGGATCAGGCCGGCACGGGAGAGGTTGGCCAGGATGCGGGCCAGCAGGCGGCGCGGGATGCGGGCCTCGGCGGAGATCCTGTCGGCGCTCGCCCGCTCTCCCAGCCAGGCGAGGTAGACCAGAGCCCTCAGAGCGTATCGTCCCTCGCTGCTCAACTCGAGATGCATTCTCATCTCTCCTTACACGCACCTCTTGCATTCTTGCTCATTTCGGTTAAGGCAGACAAGTCGAGGGAACGTCTGGCGCGTAAGCGTGACGATCTATTCAATCTCTGATTCTGTAATAGTATTTGTGTAACGAGAATTCCAGATGCTCCGAAGCGAGGGAGATAGAGGATGACTACGAGGCCGCACCCGGAATCCGAGAGGTCTTTGCACGGTTCGCTGCAGAGCTTCGATCTGGACGCCGAGGTCACCCGCTTGCGCAAGGAGAAGGAGTGGCAGGAGGGAGGGCGGAACGCGATCACACTGCGCAAGGGCGAGGGCTTGAACGTGGTGTTGCTGGTCATGAAGGAGGGCGACCGGCTCGCTGAGCACTCCGCGCCCGGTCCGATCACGTTGAGCGTGCACGAAGGCCGTATCAGGTTCTCTGCTGCCGGTGAGGCCGTCGAGGCCGGAGCGGGGACGGTGCTCGCGTGCGACGCCGGAGTGCGCCATTCGGTCGAGGCCCTCGGTGATACGGTCTGCCTCCTGAACGTGGCGACGGGGCCCGGCTAGCCTGGAGAACTCGGTGAACATAAGAGACCTGGCCGCGACTGCTGGCGACCGCGCCGGAGTGATCTGGAGCCTGGATGGGAGCGGCGACCTGAACGCTAACCTGGTGCGCTTCGGTACTGGACAGGGTGTCAGAGAACACGTGAACGATGAGGTCGAGGTGATCGTTCTTGGAGTTTCGGGGTCGGGGACCGTTACGGTAGATCGAGAGGAACACGCCCTACCGGCCGAGATGCTGGTGTTCGTACCCAAGGGGGCTCGACGCTCGATCGTGAGTGCCTCGGAGGATTTCGCCTACCTCACCCTTCACCGTCGGCGGGGACCGCTGCAGATCGGCCTCGGGTAAGGCGCGCAACCTGCAAGAGCGCCAGAGAAAATCTTCGACCGCGTTGACTCGGGGTAACGTAAGGAGAGGACCACCGAAAGGAGAAGCTCATGAAGCGTCATCCGAGCCTCACGGAGTTTTCAGATGACCACCACCACGGTCTGGTCAACGCGCGTCGGCTCAGGAGGGCTGCCTCCGGAGAAGACGGCAGCTCTGCCGATTCTGCCCGAGATTTCCTCGAGTTCTGGCGAAGAGACACCAGCCTCCACTTTCGCAAGGAAGAGGAGGTCCTCCTACCGGTGCTGGCGCGTTACGGAGGGGATCTCGGCGAGCGTCCCATACTGCAGATGCTCACCCAACACGCCCTGATACGGGGCCTTGCCATGCAACTCAGCGACGAACTCAAGCAAGACAGGATCCGGGATGACACACTGCGAAACCTGGGCGAGCGACTAGAGGCGCACATCCGCCTGGAAGAGCGAGAGGCATTCCCTTTCATCGAAGAAACCCTACCCGAGCATGCCCTCCAAGAGGTAGCATCCCGGCTGGAGGTTTTCGAGCCGGGACCACCTCATGAGCCCTGGGTTCCCGCGGAAGGACTCTCCTTCGAACCCTGGCCCGGTCCGGGAGACAGCGAAGGTGGAGGCTCGGACTAATAAGAGCGGAGATCTCGCATAGCCGGTCGAGCCGCTGTTCTTGCGTAAGGTCGGCCCGACGGCTGCCAAGAAGCAGGGCGCGACGGAGGTGGTTGGCCCGGCGCTATATGTCTTGACGGCACTCACCTCTGGTCCATGTAGGTGACCACGCGAGCCATTCCGCTCTCCATGTGGTAGAGATTGTGGCAGTGGAAGAACCACTCGCCGGGGTTGTCCGCGACGAAATCGAAGTCCAGCTCTCCCATGTGTGGCTCGACGATCACTGTGTCCTTGAACGGGCCCTGCCCGGTGCCGTTCCTGATCTGGAAGAAGTGCCCGTGCAGGTGCATGGGGTGCGCAACCATGCTCAGGTTGTGCAAAGTCAAGGTCACCCACTCGCCGTCGCTTACCTTCAAAGGGTCGGCGTCCGGGTAGCGCTGGCCGTCGATGGTCCAGACGTACCCTCCCATCCCGCCGGACAGGACGAGCTCGTGTACGCGGTCCGGGCCGTCCAGGAGGCCGCCGGGGGCATAGGCTCTACCACACGCGTCGCGGAGGTCCGTATATCCGAGCAGCCTGCCGTCGAGCTCGTCTGGTCGAAACCGCGCCGGAGGCGGCGCTTCCTCGCCGCTCTCCTCGTAGCGCAGGAGGCTGCGGGCGAGGCCACCTTGGCCCTCGGGGAAGGCGGCGATCTGCCACACGCCCGGGTTGTTCGCTTCGATGAGCAGGTCATAGCGCTCGCCCATCCCGATCCTCACGGCGTCCACCTCGACCGGATGGACGGGTTGGCCGTCGGCGTGGGTCACGGTGAGCCGATGACCCGCCACGGCGAAGCGGAAAATGGTCCCGGCCGAAGGGTTGATGAGCCGCAGTCGTATGTGCTCGCGTCGCCGGACCTTGAAGGTCCCTGGGTCCTGCGGCGCGCGCCCGTTCACCAGGTAGAGTGGATAGGCGGCCCCACCGTCCATCATCCCGCTCATGTGCCCACCCATCATGCCCCCAGAGCCGCCACGGAGCCCGTCCAGGGCGGCTTCCGGGCTCCCGGCCAGCCCGTCGAGCCAGTCGTCGAGCATGAGGGTGTACTCCCGATCGTAGTAGAGCTCCTCCGTTTTCGGCTCGATGACAAGCGGGCCGTAGAGGCCCCGGTCGAGCTGGAGCCCCACGTGCGAGTGGTAGAGGTAGGTGCCGGCGGTCGGGACGGCAAACTCGTAGACGAAGTCCTCTCCGGGAGCTACCGGGCGCTGGGTGACGTACGGTACGCCGTCCATGGCGTTGGGCACCGGCAGCCCGTGCCAGTGGACCGTCGTGTATCGGGGCAGGCGGTTCCGGATCGTGACGCGTAAAGTGTCGCCCTCCCTGGCCCGGATCTCCGGCCCCGGCACCGCGCCGTCGTAACCCCAGGTATGGACCTCGCGACCTCCGACCTCGAAGCTGATGGGCGCCGCTACCACGGAGTACTCCCGCACGTCGCCGGTTCTCTTCGCGTGACGCAGGCACGGAAGCGAGTCCCGTCCCACCCCGGACAACAGCCCGCAGCCTCCGAAAGTAAGACCGCCCGCACTCAACCCCGCCAGCGTCAGGAACCGCCGGCGTGAGAGGACCGGACGTGCCTCGCCTTCTATCATTCTTACTCTCCCCCGGTACGACACCTTTCAGACCTGACGCGAGATCAACCGCCGCGATTCGGGTCAGCTGGCCCGACCAAGCTCGCCTGCATCCACGGCCAGGAGCAGCACCTCTCCGGACCGGGCGACGGAGCCCTGCACGGCGACTTCCGACGTGCGGTCCTCGGCCCCCTTTAGCTTCTCCGGAAGCTCTGTCATTGAAACGAACTCGCGGGATACACCAGGGAACCTGGGAGGCAGGATCGACGGCCGGATAGGGAAGAACCTCTCCCCCCACGCGCGGTAGGCATCCGCCGCGGGAAAGGAGTGACCCCTGCGGGACTCGACCACGCCGCGGAGTCCTTCCTCGACCTCCGCCCTGCGCTCCCACGGATAAGCTCCGAAGATCAGGTAATCCTCCCCGAGGCTTCTGGCGCGCGCCATGCCAGGGTTCAATAGGGCCAGGTGCCAGAGCGGAACCATCGCCTCGACCAGGTCCGTCACCGTCCCGGCAAGATCCGGCATGGTGTCGAAGCCAGCGGCGAAGGGTACATCGGAGTCGGCGCGCCTGGTCCGGAGCCTGGCGCCCACGATGATCCCTTCCGTGCTTCCTGGGGCGAGGAAGGCTCCGATTTTCTCGCCCGGCACCTCCCTACGCTCGCCGCCCGGCAGCACAACGCTCGCCGACAGGACGTTCTCTCTGAGCCGACCGTACTCGAAGGAGCCCACCCCCAGGCCGTCTGTGGCCAGCCAACCCCCGACGGTCGCACGGGGGGCGCTCGTCGGGTGGACCGCCAGGCTCACGCTCTCGAGACGCAGCCGATCGTCCAGCTGGAGCCACGGCGTCCCGGGCTCGGCCTCGACCCAGCCTTCATCGTGATCGGGCAGCCGTACGCCCCGCATCAGATCGAAACGGACCAGCATCCTCCCCCCCACCGCGACAGATCCGGGCGCTGTACCGCTGCCCTCTGCTGCCAGCGGTATGGAGTAGTGGTCGGCCAACCTGGAGAGCATCTCCACCTCTTCGGCGTGCAGGGGCAAGACGGAGGCCAGAGCGCTGCCGGGGCCCGTTCCGTCGTTCCGAGCTGGTCGTCTGATGCGGTCTTTGAACGTCTTTTCGAGGGCCACCAATGCGTCTTCGGGCAACTTGTCCATCATCTCGCGCTCCGTTCTTCCGATGTATGGATCTCGCAGGGTCCAGGCTACAGCCGGCCGGACCGGCTTTCCTGATCCATCTTGACGAGTTATCCGGTTCAAATTGACTAACTTCCGACTATCGCGCCCGACGCCAGCGTGACCAGGACGCCATTTATGGTCATTTCTTGCCAGACGGATGGTCCAAATTGCTCAGGAAGAAGCAACGCCCCGACGCTACATTGGTCGTGGATGAAAGCGGGAGTTAGCATGAAGCCACACGAAGTATCCGGGCCCTGCTCGCCGGGCTGGAGAGATATCGGGAGCGACGGTGCGTCCGTCCTGGCACGACACGTCCCTGGGGCGCACGCCACCGTCAAGGGTGAACACCAACTCTCTGAGCACGTTGCTCGTCTGGGACCTGACGAGGGCGTGGAGATCCTGGTCGCCGGCCCGGAAGGACTCCCCTCTCTGGCCGCCCGCAGGCACGAGTGCGGGGTGGGTCAGGAGGAGCAGAGATCCTTCGAGGACGTGGCCGCTGGGCGTGCTGTCGGGCCTGGAGGGAGGCTAGTTTAGAGTCATGCGTCCAACTGATAAGCCTGCAAAAAATAAAGCGACGAAAAGGAGGCACAGATGAGCCCGTTCGCGAACGTTACGTTGTTGGCGACCGATGGATCCAGGGAGGCTGAGCGCGCAGCGCGGATGGCGGTCGGGCTCACGCAGAGCCTCGGCTCCGAGCTGCACGTCATCAACGTAACACCGTTGCCGAGCCCCTACGCTCTCTCGGAGTCCACGGTGATAGACCCCAGATACCGGGACGAGGTGCGCAGGATAGCCGAGCGGGAGGCCAACGAGAAGCTCGAGGACGAAGTCGGAAAGATAAGGGAGATGGGCGGCGAGGTCTCGGGCTCCTACCCCGGTGCCGGTCGTCCGGACGCCGGGATCGTACACGTCGCCGAGGAGATCGGCGCAGACCTCATCGTTCTGGGTAGCCGGGGCCTGGGTCCCCTGAGGCGTACCCTGATGGGCAGCGTCTCCACCAGCGTGGTCAGGCACGCCCACGGTTCGGTGCTCGTCGTGAGGGGAGAGCCGCGACAGGACGGCTATCTGTCGGGCAGGGTTCTCCTGGCGGTCGACGGCTCGCAGGAGTCCGAGGCCGCCTCTAGAGCAGCAGTCGAGATCACGTCGGCCACCGGCTCAGAACTGCACCTCCTCTTCGCCATTCGGACGCAGGAGAGGCCACCCTACAGCAACCCTTTGCTGGGAGAGAGATGGGCATCCAGCCTCGAGGAGGCCAAGCACAGAGCGCGGGAGTTCGTGGACGAGAAGGCCCGGCGGATAGAGAGCGAGGGGGTCAGCATCAAGGACGCGCACCTGGCCTTCGGAGAACCGGACCACGAGATCGTCAAGCTGGGCGAGGAGCTGGAGGCCGGTCTCATCGTGGTGGGAAGCCGGGGCCTGGGAGGGGTCAGACGTGCCCTGATGGGCAGCGTCTCGGATTCGGTCGTGCGCCACGCCCACGGACCCGTCCTCGTCGTGAGGGGTTAGGAGAGCCGTGGAAGATGAGCTGAGGTGAAAGGAGGTAGGGGATGAGCGAACGTCGTATGCCCATGATCGAGAGGATAGTGTACCGGGTCGAGGAGCACATCGAGGAGTGGCGCAAGCGGGACGCTGTCCGCCATACCGGGGCCGAGGCCAACAGGGACCGGCTTTGGGCAGCGGCGGCGGAGAGGGAGCGGCGCCTGGCCGAGGTCGTAGGAGAAGAGGAGGCTCGCCGAGCCTCCGCAGAGGAGGTCATGGAGGAGCACCGGGTGGCATTCGTGGTGCACTCCGAGGAGGTCGCCCAGACGCTCGAGACCTTCGCCCAGGAAAAGGATTGCCTGGTCAAGGTGATCCCCAGCACCAGGGGGAGCTACGCTAAGGAGATGGCCATCAATGGCTCGTGGCTGGTCTTCGAGCCGTCGAAGTAGGATAACCTTCAGCACCCAGCCCGGTCCCGCAGACGAGGAGCGGCGGCTCGCCTGGGAGACGGTCGTAGGCGTAGGCGGCCGGGGCACGCTAGACTTCAGCACCGATGACGGCACGGCGCGCATACATGGCGGCGCCTCGGCCATGGTAGCCAAGGCCACTGCTTACTCGCGGAAGCCGCAAGATGTGCCCAAGATCCGCGTCTGGGCCCTGTGATCCCGCCGCAGAGCCCCCGGGAGACGCCATCCTCGAAGGCAAGGATGTGGCGGGGAGAGGTGGTCTTCTAGGTGGAGCCTAGCGAACGGCTGGAGGCCGAGCACCGCCCGGAGGAGATCAGCGCCCGCCTCAAGGAGCGGCGCGGCCAGGGCTACCTCGGGGATGCCGTGCTGGGCGGCATAGACGGTTGCGTTACCACCTTCGCAGTCGTGGCGGGAGCCGTGGGAGCCGGTTTCTCCGGGCTCGTGGTGGTCGTGCTCGGCTTCGTCAACCTCTTTGCCGACGGCTTCAGCATGGCGGTGAGCAACTACCAGGGGACCAAGAGCCAGCGCCAGCAAGTCGAGAAGGCAAGACACAGCGAGGAGCGCCAGATCGAGGAGATCCCTGAAGGCGAGCGTGAGGAAATACGCCAGATCTTCGCCGCCAAAGGTTTCTCCGGCGAGACCCTGGAGCGAATCGTCGAGACGATAACCGCCGACCGCAGGCTCTGGGTGGACACCATGCTCTCTGAGGAGCTGGGCCTGGAGGTGGAGGGACCAAGTCCTCTGCGAGCGGCTTTCGCCACCTTCGCCGCCTTCCTCGTCGTTGGACTCGCTCCTCTCATCCCCTTCGTCCTCCCCGGCCTCGACATGGGGACGAGGTTCGTCGCGAGCTCGGTCGTTACGGGCGTGGCCTTCTTCGTAGTGGGGGCGGTCAAGGGTCTGATCCTGGATCGCACGGCCCTGCGGTCGGGGCTGGAGACCCTGTTGACCGGGGGCGGAGCCGCGACCATAGCGTACGTCGTGGGCGCGTGGCTCAGGGCAACATTCGGGGCATCGTAGCGATTTTACCCCTCGTGCACCACGAGGACCGGGCAGTGAGCGTAGCGTACCACCGAGTCCGAGACGCTCCCGATCAGGGCGCGACGCACGCCGGCTTTGCACCTAAAGTCCCGTGTGCACAGAAAGTCGGGCATCTGCACTAAACCCCCTTCGTCGGGAATCTAGGCCTTGCAGGCCTTGCACCATAAATCGTGTTTGACTTTTTATTACAAAGTCTGACTCAAAATTACAAGCCGTAGCAATCATCGGAAACCCATCGCCGCTGTCTATGGTGGTCGCCGAACTCGACCGGGGGTGGTGGCTGGGCGTACTTCCGACCGCCAACGGCAAGATGGAGATCGCCCTAGAGTAGGTTTTGGGTGGATTGGTCCCTCTTTTACGACTTAGCGCTGGAGTGGGTTGGAAACGACAGCGAGGCCCATAAGCGTTCAGCCGTGAGCCGCGCTTACTACGCGATGTTCTGTACCGCCAGAAACGAATTGAAGGACAACATAGATAATGAATACGAGCCGCCTGAGTGCGGCTCGGAGCATGAGTACGTCTGGAACTTGTATAAGGAAGACCGCCATCCAAGAGGGACACGGCAAATAGGAGTGCTGGGGAACCGTTTGCGTCGGGCCAGGAACAGAGCCGATTACTGCGATGTTATATTGAGTTTCCCAGATCTTGTTGAGGATGCAATGGTCGCCGCTGCGGAATTGAAGGGTCACCTAGACAGCTTACGAGTTTAGTCGGCTTCTACTTGCCATGCCTACCCGCCTAGGCTAGAATCGGTGCGTGACCGAAGATGAAAAAAGAGAGGCAGCCCGACTGTTGGGCATGCTCGGAGGGGCTAAGGGCGGGAAAGCCCGCGCCAAGAACATGACCCCCGAAGAGCGGTCCGAGTCTGCCCGCAAAGCTGCCAAAGCGCGGTGGGCTAAGAAGCGCCAGCAAGACCAATCCTCGTAGCAGAATTCCGCATAGATAAGCTAAATAGTCGTTGTAATGCGTAGGCGTCTACGTATACTTAGGGGGTGATGGGAAGCCCCAACTGGACCGCCTACAACGCCGCCCAAATCGAAGAAAAGCACCGCTTTGTGGAGTTACTGGCCGACCTCTGCAATACTGTCCCACAGCCGCCGCAGACGGGCAAGGGCAGACCACGTTTGCCGCTTTCGGATATGCTGTTCGCGTCGGTCTACAAGGTGTACGTGGGCTTCTCTGCTAGGCGCTTTACCAGCGACTTGCGGGACGCCTTCGTTGGTCGCCACATAGACAGCACCCCGCACTTCAACTCGGTCAACCGTTACATTGCCGACCCGCAGCTTACGGGCATACTAAAGGATCTCATTACTGCCAGTAGTTTGCCCCTGAAAGCTGTAGAGACAGATTTCGCTGTAGACTCTTCGGGATTCAGCACTTGCCGCTACGTCAGGTGGTTCAACAAGAAGTACGGGCGCGAAGTGGACAACCGCGAGTGGGTGAAAGCGCATCTCATATGTGCGGCGTGAACACAAAGGTAGTAACCGCCGTAGACATTAGCGGTTGGGCCGCGAACGACACCACCTACTTTGTACCGCTGGTCGAGAGGACCGCCGCACACTTCGGGATTGAGGAAGTCTCCGCAGACAAAGCCTACCTCTCCCACAAGAACTTGAACGCCGTTGAGGCGGTTGGCGCTATGCCCTTCATCCCCTTTAAGTCCAACACACTAGAGCCTACGGAAGCGGGCATGTGGGCGAGGATGTACCACCTGTTCATGTACCAAAGAGAGGCGTATATGGAGCACTACCACAAGAGAAGCAACATCGAAACGGCTTACTCCATGATAAAGGGCAAGTTCGGGAGCGCCCTACGTTCCAAGAGCGATACTGGCCAGATAAACGAGGCGCTTTGCAAGGTGTTGGCGCACAACATCTGCGTGCTCGTACAAGCCATGCACACCTTCAACATCCATCCGATTCTGGTTCAGAAATCCAGCCTGAACTAAAAATGGCCACTCATGGGGATTTTTAGTGCAAAGCCTGCACCGCTCATGAAAGCGGTTTTGAGGCAGAAACCGCCGGTTGCACCGAATCCAAGCATACTTATTTAGGTTCTGGTGCAAGGCCGCGCACGCCCCCGAGGCCCCTGCTCCCTACCACGGTGAGGCCTGCGTCGAGCTCCTCGGCGAGACGCCGATCTCCCTGTCCGCTTGAGCCAGACCTCGTACTTCTGGATGTCGGTGGAGTTCAGGGATTAGACGGCATGTCAGGCGACTGGGTCCAACTCATCCAGAATCACTTCTCCCATCGAGGTTATCTTTGAGCCTTTGCGCTTGGGCGCGTAAGAGAGCGATGGCCAGCACCGCTATCCACAGCATGGTGGCGAAGATGTCGATGCGCTCCCAAAGCCCCATCCACGGCGTGGGCAGGTTTGCCACAAGCTGGGGCTGTTCCAAACCTGCCAAAAGACCAAACACGAGGAGTATCAGCATCGTCGCGATCGAATAGAGACGGAACCACTTCCCGAATGCCGTAGCCCCGAACCCCATAGCGAGCAGGTAGCAGAGAGCACCCCCAAACGTGAGAATCCCGTGCCAGGCATCGCTAGACGTTCCCTCGCCCGCTGCCAGGGCCTCACGCAGGTGGATCGGGGCGAATAGCGTCGCCACGGAGCCAAGGACTTCCTTTCCGATCAGCCCGACCGCCACGACGCGCAGAGCGCGCTTTTCACCAGCCGATTCCCAGACGCCCAACCCGAATGCGATCGCGAGCACGCCGTACGTGAGCATGAGCGGAACAGCGAGTGGTCTCGTCGGAGCGCCGATAGCGAACAGCTCGCTGACGGTTTGATCGGTGTAGCTGTAGCCCTCCCATCGCGTAGATATATGAATGTCAGCCGCGACATAGAACAGCGGCCCCACGATACCGAGGGCGAGCAAGATCTTTCGTGCCATCCTTCTCTCCTTGCGCCCTGGTTTTGGTCGTAGAATGCGGTCGGTGAGGGCTCCCCTTTTCACGCCACCCGCCTCCGGAGCGCTTGCCGCGAGAGGTGCCCGCCCGCCACGGCGACCGACGCAACGACGATCCACCACGTGGCGGCCAATGCAAGGGAGTAGATCAAGAGGGCCACCCCTGATATCGCCAGAGGACCGAGGATAAACGTGCTGGCCGTGAGACTCGCGTGCATGAGCATCGCCACGAGCAGGCTCCCGGTACGGTCGTAGACCCACACCATGAGCACCCTGAAGGCCGGCAGTTGCCCTATAAGAAAAGTGAAGAGGTACACGGGCAGGAAGAGGGCCGGGGAGAGTGTTCCGGAGGTAGGGCCGCTTGCCCAGACGCCGTTCGTAAGGATGTGCCATGCTCCCCACAGCACCCCCACGATGAGCCCGGTAGTAACGACACCATAACGCAGCCGCAGCCCGGGCACGGCGAACCCCGTCCAGCCCAGCTCCTCGAAGATGCCTACCATAAGCCCCGCCGCGATGCCGTACAGCAGAAGGGTAGCCTTGTCGTCCGTAGTGAAAATGCCGGGGAGGAACTCGGGAGAGGTTAGCGAGAGCGCAAGGAGTACCGCCGTGAACAAGATCGGGGCGATCAGGAGCGCGACCGCGTACCAGCGAGCGCCCACCCGCCATCCGAGCAACCGGGAGAGCAACCCGCGAAGGCCCGCCCTGCCATGTACGAGGCCGGTCAACACGATGCCTGCTACGCTGGGGCCGGCGAGCATCGCCACAATCGCGTACGGGAGCAGCGTCTCCAATTCCTCCCTGGTGCCCGGGATTCCCTCAGGTCCGCCGATGACCAGGAGCACGCCGCCCCATGAGACAGCGAACGCCAGGGCGAAGTACGTCGCCACCGGGTGCCTCTTGATGAAAACCTTGGTGGTCGTCATGATGTCCTCCTTTCTGGCTATGGATTCCTTCAGTATCAGCGTGCTACAGGGAGGGTGGTTCGTCATGGCACACGTTGACCATCTTCCTGATCAAGCCTGACCAATCTGTAGCGACGTTGCCCTGAAGCGTCTCGAAGTAGCCGTGTTTCCACGCCGAGCAGCCCGGGCAAACCGCCGAACGTAGAGGCGACCAGTTTCCTTTCCGCTACCCTCGCCAGAGCATGAGCCCCAGCACCGCCATCGCCAACTCGACGGCGAAGTAGAAGACCTCGATCCACGTCCACGAAGGCTGCTCGAGGAACAGGACCTCGACGAAGATCCAACCCATCATCACCACACCAGCCGCTACCGAGGCCAGCACGCCGTAGTCTGATCAGCGTAACGACAGCGGCCACCACCGCGTTGCTCCTGACTCTCGCGTCCGATGAGAAACCGACTTACACCCTCACGAAGCGTTCTCTCCGGCTTCTCCAGAATCAGTACCCTTCGTCCTCCAGCCGGACCTTGCCGCGGAACAGGCGGTAGATGAGGATGAAATATACGGCGGCGAGCACCATACCTATGCTCCACCACACAAGCCCCACGGCCTGGCTGTAGTCGGAGGAGGCAGCGTTCTGGATCGTGAGGCTGTTCGCCGGGTCCACCGCGGGCAACACTTTCGGATAGACGCCGAAGACGGTGCTGGTGAGCATCCCGACGATGTAGGCGCTCGATGAAAGAAAGGCCGCCCTGTCCTGTCCCATGAAGTTGAAGTAGAGCATCCCGACGAGCCCGGCTATGGCGACGAGCGGCAGGACGTACCCGTAGGGCCGCTCGTTGAAGCTCTCTAACAGCCAGGGACTCACCCAGAAGGTGGCCGGGGTGGCGAGGACGGTGAGCACAAGGGTCGCAGCAGCAAAGACACGGGAGATCCTGTTCGAGCGGGCGTTCAGCTCGTTCTCGGTCTTCACGGCTATGAAGTTCGAGCCGTGTACGACTAGCGTCGTGAGGGCGAGGAGCCCGATCAGGACCGTGTACCAGTCGAGGATGCCGGGGGTGCCCGAGAACGGGCTGAAGTCCGTCCACAGCGGCTGGAAGAAGTAGCCGCTCTCGTTCAGCGGGACGCCGCGCACGACGTTGCCCAAAGCGGCGCCGTAGAAGATCGCCAGCAGGGCGCTCCCGACAAAGAACATCGCGTCCCAAAAGGAGGCCCACAGGGGGCTCTCCAGGTGCGTGCGAAGCTCTATGGAGAGGCCCCGGATCATCAGCAGCCAGAGCACGATGATCAGCGGCAGATAGAACCCCGAGAAACCGGAGGCGTACAGCAAGGGGAACGCGAAGAACAGGGTGCCGCCCGCCGCGATCAGCCAGACCTCGTTTCCGTCCCACACGGGGCCGATGGCGCGGATGATCATGCGCCGCTCCCGATCGTTTCTGGCGGCGAACAGGTGTATGGCACCCGCACCAAGGTCAAAACCGTCCAACAGGACGTACATCGCCACCATCAATGCCACGCAGATAAACCAGATCGTCTCCACCGTTCCTCCTCTAGCTCGTCAGACTCTCTGGGGATTCCAACATCTCGCTCTCGGCCTCCGGGCCGTGGTCCACCTCGCGCACCATCAGCACTATGTAGAGGAGGCCCATGATCAGATACATCCCCGCGAACCCTATGAGCGTGAAGAGCACGCTACCCGAGGAGACGAGGGGAGATACACCTTCCGAGGTGCGGAAGAGCCCGTAGGCGAGCCAGGGCTGGCGGCCGAGCTCGGCCGTGAACCATCCTGCTGTGTTGGCGATAAACGGGAAGGGTATGGCGAGCATCAGGATCCAGAGCATCCAACGCGCTCCGTAAAGGCGGCGCCGCCAAAGCAGGAAGGCCGCCACCACCATGATGGCTATGAAGATGGTTCCCAGGCCGACCATGACATGGTAGCTGTAGTAGAGGAGCGGGATGTTATCCGGCCAGTTCTTCTCGGGGAAGGCCTCGAGGCCCTTCACCTCGGCGTTCCAGTTCTGGTAGATCAGTAAGCTGAGCGCACGCGGCAGAACGATGGGGTTGTCTATGCGCCTGTTTTCTACGTCGGGCTGGCCGATAAACACGATACCCGCGGGCCTCTCCGTCTCGAACTGCCCCTCCATCGCGGCGAGGGCGGCAGGCTGGTGCTCGGCTACCTGCTCGCTGGAGAAGTGCCCGCTTGGGAAGAGCATCCAGAGGCTGGCCAGCACGCCCGCTGTTACCCCGACCTTGACGAAGATGCGTCCGTAGTCCTCGTGCCTGTTCGAGAGCAGGTAGAAGGCTCCGAGGCCCGCCATGACGAAGGCACCACACACCACGGCTCCGCCCATGTTGTGCGCGAACTGCGGGAACATCCAGGAGTTGAGCAGGACCGCCCAGTAGTCGTCTAGCTCTATGTTGCCGTTCTCGAGTGTCCGGTAGCCGACCGGGTGCTGCACCCAGGCGTTGGTCGCGATGATGAAGTAGCCCGACGCCCAGGTTCCGAGGAAGACCATGAGAGAGGAGAACCAGTGAACCCTCTGCCCGAACCGGCGCTCTCCGAAGAGGAACAGCCCCACGAACGCGGACTCCAGGAAGAACGCGAAGGCTCCCTCCATCGCCAGGGTCTGGGCGATTATGTCGCCGGAGAAGACGGAGAAGGCGGCCCAGTTGGTCCCGAACTGGAACTCCAGCGGGATGCCGGTAACGACCCCCATGACGAACGTTACGGCGAAGATCTTGCCCCAGAACCGCGCCGAGACGTTGTATAGCTCGTTGCCGTTTTTCATGTAGATGCTCTTGAGGACGAAGATCAGCATCGCGAGCCCCATGGTGAGCATCGGGAACAAATAGTGGTAGGTCACGGTGAAGGCGAACTGCAATCGGGATACCAGTAGCGCGTCTTCCAAAGCCTGCCTCCTGACTAACTTGGACTGTGTTCATCCTAAGACCGGCGCGATCTTCGCGCCTGAACAAATGTGACCAGAACCGGGATCAATGTTGCTCAATTCGGGTATCCGTTCCCGTTTGACGCTGTGGTGAGCATCCCGAGCTGCACGTCGAGCATCCGGCGGTAGAGGCCGCTCGCACGAGCCAGCTCTTCGTGGGTGCCGCGCTCGACAATGCGACCCTCATCGAGCACCAGGATCTCGTCCGTCTCCTGCAGCGCGACCAGCCGGTGCGTGACCGTGATCGTGGTCCGATCCCGCATCAGGTCCCGGATCGCCGCCATCAGCTCGCGCTCGGTGATGGTGTCGAGGTTGGCGGTGGCCTCATCGAGGACGAGCAGCGGAGCGTCTTTGAGCAGCGCCCGCGCCACGGCCAGCCGCTGGCGCTCGCCCCCGGAGAGCCGCGAACCCTGCTCCCCGACGTGGCTGTCCAGCCCGGCGGGAAGCCGCGCGAGGAGCCCGCCGAGCTGCGCCGTCTGTAGCGCCCTGTCGAGCCGTTCGTCGGTGGCCTCCGGGTCGGCGAGAAGCAGGTTCTCGCGCAGGGTCGTGTCGAAGACGTGGGTGTTCTGGGTGACGATGCCTATCCGGGCTCGGAGGTCCTCCTGGGCGTACTCGCCGATGCCTTGGCCACCGAGACGAACTTCGCCGCTCAGGGGATCCCAGAACCGCAGGATCAGGCCGACTAGGGTGCTCTTGCCCGAACCGCTCGGCCCGACCACCGCGAGCTTGCCGCCGGGATTCAGCGTACATGCGATGTCGTCGAGAACGAGCGGCCCGTTCTCATCGTAGCGGAAGCTCACCCCATCGAACTCGAGCGTGTCGTTCGAGGGGGGCTGAAGGGGTTCCGGCGGATCGGTAACCTCCGCTTCGGCATCCACCACCTCGAAGAGCCGCTCCCCGGCGCCGAGGGACCGCTCGAGGAACTGGAAGGCCGTCCCGAGGGGTGCTATGGCCTCGAAGCTGCCCAGAGCCACGAGCGCCAGAAACGCCAGGTAGACGCCGTCTATCTCGCCCGCGGCGACGAGTGGTATCGCCAACACGAAGATAGCTACCAGCGCCAGGTTCATCATCAGGTCGGTGAGGGAGTCTTGCAGCCCCGTGATGAGCGCCATCTGTCTCTGTGTCAGGTCGAGCTTGAGCTGGAGTGCGGCCAGCTCGCTACGTTCGTCCTCTTCGCGCCCGAAGGCCAGGATGTCACGCACTCCCTGAACATCGTCCACGATCCGGGCGCTCAACGCGGCCCGCAACTCGAGCTGCCGACGTCCCAGGCCCCGTGAGAGCGTTCGGACCAGGAGCGGCACCCCTACGCCCGTCACGGTAAGGAAAGCCAGGGCCACGAGAGCTATCGGCGGGCTGAAGATGTAGAAGATTAGCCCTGCAAGCAGGGAGATCGCCAGCGCCACGGCCACCGGGGAGAAGGAGCGCAGGTAGACGTTCTCCAGCTCATCGACGTCCTTGACGATGCGGGAGAGGAGGTCCCCGCTGCGGTAGCGCAGGAGGCGGGCGGGCGCGAGGGGCTCGAGACGGCCGTAGAACCAGGTTCTGAGGTTTGCCAGTAGCCCGAGGGTCACGTCGTGGGAGAGGAGCCGCTCGGCGTAGCGCGAGGCCGCGCGCGAGACGCTGAAGAAGCGCACGAGGTAGACCGGGATCGCGAGCACGGAAAGGTAGGAAACTATGGCGGCTGCAGAGATCACGTACGCCGCCACGGCGAGCAGGCCAACGTTGCTCGCCACCGTGGCCACGCCGAGCAGAACCGCCAGGGCTACCCGCCACCTGTGCGGCCTCAAGAACCCGAGCAGGCGCAGAAAGACCCTCACGCCGGCATATCCCCGTAGGTTCCGACGAGCCGTGCGTAAGGACCGCCGCGTTCGAGCAGTTCGGTGTGGGTCCCGCTCTCCACCAAGCGACCCTCGTCGAGGATGTGGATGCGATCCGCGCTCCGGACGGTGTTCAGGCGATGGGCGACGATAAGGGTCGTTCGGTCACGCGAGAGGCGCTGCAGCGCGCTCCTGATCAGGCTCTCGCTCTCCGGGTCCAGGCTGGAGGTCGGTTCGTCCAGGATCAGGAGCGGCGCGTCCTTCAGGAAGGCGCGGGCGATGGCGAGCCGCTGCGCCTCGCCGCCGGAGAGCCTGAGACCCCGCTCCCCGACCTGGGTGTCATAGCCGCGCGGCAACGACCGTATGAACCCCGACGCCCCCGCCAGCTCCGCCGCCCGTTCGACCTCCGAATTTCTCGCGCCGGGCCGGGCGAGGCGCAGATTCTCCAGCACGCTGCCGTAGAAGAGGTGTGGCCTCTGAGGAACCAGCGCCACGTACCTCCGCCAGTCCTCTGCGGGAAGCTCCGTTATCGGGAGGCCGTTCGCCGCGATGGTCCCGCGGTCGGGGTCCAGGAAGCGCAGGAGCAAATCGAGCAACGTGCTCTTCCCCGAGCCGCTGCGCCCGACGAGGGCCGTGACGCTCCCGGCGGGCAGGGTCAGGCTCGCGCCATCGAGCGCCGGGTACTCGTTCCCCGGATAGGTGAAGCCGACGCCGGAGATCTCGACGTTCAGCGCGCCGTAGAGATGGCCCGGGGCCCCACTTCCACCGCGTGTCGGTACGGGGGTGTCGAGTATCTCGAAGATGCGTTCGGCGGCGGCCTTGCCCTCCATTCCGGCGTGGCGGTGAATGCCGAGCTCGCGCAGGTGCCTGTAGAACTCCGGCGCGAGCAGCAGCACCAGGAACGCCTGCTCGAAGGAGATGGCGCCGTTGATCAGACGCACCCCCAGCACCACGGCCAGAAGGGCGATGGCGGCGGAGGTCATGAACTCCAGCACCAACCCGGAGAGAAACGCGAAACGCAAGACCTTCATCGTGCGCTCGCGGAACTCCTCGCTCGTCCCGGCCAGCCTCTGTGTCTCCTGCGCGGCGCGCCCGTAGGCTTTGAGCGTCGGGAGCCCCTGCAGGGCGTCCAGGAAGTGGGCTCCCAGGAGGGAGAGCGCCGTCCACTGGCGCTGCATGTGCTCCTCGGCGTAGCTTCCGACCAGGACCATCATCACCGGGATCACAGGCGCTGTCACGAGCAGCAACACGGCGCTCGACAGGTCACGCGGCAGGATGTACGCCGCGACGAGCAGGGGAACGAACGCACTCAGGGCCACTTGCGGCAGATAGCGCGCGAAGTACGGCTCCAGTCGCTCGACGCCTTCGGTGGCCGCAGTGGTCAGCTCCCCGGAGCGTTCTCCCGCCGCGAAGTACGGTCCCAGCCGCAGGATGTGTGAGAACAGCCTCTTCCGCAGCTCCGATTTCACCCGAACCGCTCCGCGCTGGGACACGACCTCCCTGACCCACACCAGCCCCGCCCGCGCCACGGCGGCGCACAGTAGAAGCGCGAGCAGAGTCCCGACCCCGCGCAGGTCCTCGCCACCCACGAACACCAGAGCCACGGCCCTGCTCAGGAGCACCATCTGGGCGACCGTGACGACGGCCACGAGAAGCCCGAGCGCGACCGTGGCGATCAGGCTTGCCCGCGCAAAAGCCACGCATCTGGAGAGGTCCTCGTTCATGCCTCAGCCCGCGCGTATGAAGACGCACCGCCGCCCGTGGCACGTTCGACTTTCTGATCACGATCAACCGGCAGGCATGCCACGCTAGCCGGAGCGCAACAATGGAACCGGCGCACGAAGGCCTCGATCCTATCGCTCCCCGCCGCGCAACACGAGAAACCGTTCGTCCAGAGCCATCCTCCCGGATTCATCCTCCCTGGCGCTGCCAGCCATTGGCGCCATCACTCGCTCCTCCACCGATTTCGAGTTCCGAGACCAGACTACCCGAGGCGGCGAACATCGTCATGGGCAATTCTTGTCATATCGCTGGTTCAGATAAACCAAACTCTCGGAGCCGCCACAATAAAGCCA
This sequence comes from uncultured Rubrobacteraceae bacterium, assembly GCA_963849745.1. Lineage (GTDB taxonomy): Bacteria > Actinomycetota > Rubrobacteria > Rubrobacterales > Rubrobacteraceae > Rubrobacter_D. The sequence continues at coordinate 539,090 of CAWKIM010000003.1, forward strand.
GCGTAGAATGGTTGCCGATGTCTGCTCGAGAGTATGACGTGGTCTTCGTCGGCGGCGGTTTGTCTGCCCTGCTGCTCTTGAAGGAGTTGAGAGACGCGTTGCCCGAACGGGTCGCGGTCATAGATCCAAGTCCACCCCAGGAGGAGCCACCCGTCCACTGGAGCTACTGGAGCCGGGGACAGACCTACTACGACCGCTTTGCCATCGGAGCCTGGTGGCAAGCCAGGGTGGCAGACATGCCGCCGGAGTCCCTCACTCCGTTCACGATGAGGCTGGTGCGCTCCACGGACGTGTTCGCGCACATGGTTGAGTTGCTGGAGGATGCTCCCGTCGAGTGGCTACGCACCCAAGCACGTTTGATCTCACGCCTCGGAGACGAACAGTACGAGATCGCGACCGGCGACGGCCCCATACGCGCCCGCTGGGTGTTCGACAGCGCCCCGGAAGTCCCCCCCACCTTCCCGACATCGCGCCAGCCGCGGGCGGTGCTGAGCGGCACCGGCATCCACGTCATCTCCGACCAGGAGGTGTTCGACGAGGCGACCGTCACCCTGTTCTACCCGCTCGACGAGCGGTCCTTCGCCTACCAGCTGCCCCTGGGCCGCGCCGAGGTCCTACTCGAGTCGGCCTCGTTCGACGCGGTGGCCCAGGAAACAGACGAGACGCCCTTGCTCCGGTATCTTCGAGCGCGGCATCCAGAGACCCGGTTTACCGTGGACCACGTGGAGAGTGGCTCCATACCGCTCGGGTTCTCGCCCTCAGAGACTACCGGACCCAGGCACATCCTCCTGGGCACGAAGCGCGGCCTCGTCAAGCCCAGCGCCGGCTACGGCATAGTCCGCATAGCCGAGGAGAGCGAGCACCTGGCCGGCCTCTGGCGAGAAAATCGGCCTCTGCCGCCAACCTGGCGAGCTAACTGGCGGTGGCGGCTGCTCGACAAAGGGTTTCTACAGCTGGCCGCCCAGGATCCACGTCTGCCGTTGGCGTTGCTGCACCGTGTCATGCGCGCCGTTCCTCTCGCCGAGTCACTGGGCTTCATAGATGAAGAGCTTCCGCTCCGGCAACTGGCGGCGGTATTCCGTTCGGCGCTTCCCGTCGTACTCGGCAGACGGTAGTTAGAGCGCGCTTCAATACCACATGAGTGGGTAGACCGTAGCGCTCAGTCAACCTAAGAGGAGACAAGTCGTGAACGAAGCGAATTTACGTAGGCTCACCGGAATCTTGCTCGTACTGACGCCCATCGCCTTCAACGTCTTTTTCACCTTACTGTCGGTGACCTTCGAGTACCCCGACATCCTGCGCGAATCCACGGGCCACGTCCTGCGGCGCTTCGATGCGGGCGGCAGCTCCCTCCTCGCGATCTGGTACGGGTTCATGCTGACCGCCGTGCTGTTCGTACCGCTGGCGGTCCTGGTGCACAAGGTCCTGGCGCGCCAGGACACGCCCTACATGGCGGTCGCTACCGCCTTAGGGATAGTCGGTGGGGTGGTGCAGTTCCTGGGCCTGGTTCGCTGGCCGTTCCTGGTCCCTTACCTGGCGGACGCTTACCTCGATCAGGCATCGAGCGGGGCCACCCGCGAGTCGGTCGCCGTCGTTTTTCAGGCGTTCAATCAGTACGCGGGGGTCGGGGTGGGAGAGAACCTCGGCTACCTCTTCACCGGCCTGTGGACCTTTTTGGTCGCTGTGGCCATGTTCGGGTCGCCGCTGCTGTTCAGGAGGTGGCTGGCCCTCCTGGGGGTGGTGTCGGCAGCCGGCATAGTCGTCGGCATGCTTGAACCGGCAGGGTTCGAACCGGCCGCGAACATCGTGGTGGTCGGGTACATCCTGTGGTCGCTCTGGCTCGCTATATTCGGCATATTGCTCTTGCTTCCCAGGTCCATCAGGAACCGGGCAATTCAGGGTAATCCGGCAGGTAATTGAGCGCATAGGCGAGGGTGAGTTAGTTCTATACCGCTAAAGCACCTCCTTGCGACAGTCAGTCGGCATCGCGGCGTCTCTTGCTGTCCCGCCGCCGGAAGCGCCCAGAAGGTGGTCCATCACGCCTGCTTTCCCTCGGTGCCGGCTCGAACCGGCGGCCGCGTAGTTTGCCGACAGACCCTTCACCGCCGCCCGCGGGCAACCAGCAGGACGAGCCCGGCGCCGGTGATGGCGCCCAGCGTCGGCACCGCCCGCTTTGCGGCGCGCGGCGAGAGTACCAGCTCGAACAGGGGCACGGGGTCGCCGAGTCTTTCTTGCAGTCCGCCCAGCGGGCAATCCCCGTGGTTGGCGGCAACGAGTACGCCTTCGCCGAGTAACGTCGCCACGGCGATGCGCAGCATACGGTCACGACGGCCGGTCAGGGCGCACCACCACACGTAGGCGATGGCAAGCAGCTGCTGTGCAGCGATAGCGGCGTGGAAGGTACGAAAGGCGAGCGCGGCCCGCGACAGCGCCGACATTGGGACACGTCGCCGCCCACGAGCATCGTCGGCTGAATCGTTCACTACTGGCTTGTACAGGTAGTCCCCGATAATGGCCCTGGCGTCTTCGCCCACAGAACTCTTCATGCGTGTCCCTCTTTCTACGGGCTTCTTCGCCTCTGGCGCCTTCAGTTCATCCATGCGGCCTGGGTCTCCGGCCAGGTCCGAAGGCGCGCAGGATCAGGTACAGCCCGCCCAGGACCAGCGTCACCGGCCAGACGTAGTTCAGCGCCCCGCCGGCCCCGATGCCCACCAGCACCCTCCGCGCCTCGCGCTCGTAGAGGTGAGCGTGGTAATTCCACATCAGCGCGGGACGATCGCTATGCTGCGTCCAAGGCCGCCAAGCGTGGGTTATGTACAGTCCGGCGCCCATCTGCTTCGAGAGATGCGCGGCGGCCCTGGTGGCCAGGGCCGCGTCCTCCGAGCCGTCGGTCGCCAGCACGATCTTCTTCGGGAGAACGTCCATCCGCTCGCGCTTCTCTTTAGAGGAACCGGCTACCCGGCCAGGAGCCCCACTTTGCGGGCTTTCGCCAGGGCCTCCAACTGAGAATGGGCGCCCAAAGCCTGCAGCAGCGAACGGACGTGGTTACGCACCGTGGCCTGGGAGAGGTAGAGCTCGGTCCCGATCTCCCTGACCGACTTCCCCACTCCCAGCAACTCCAGCACCTCCAGTTGTCTTGGCGTCAGCGCCGGAACGTCCCTCGGGTCGGGAACCTTCTTCGCGGGAACACCCCTCTCGGAGGTCAGCCGGAGCAGACCGCGCGCCATCTCCAGGGTCTCGTGCGCTTCGTGCACGTCCCTGACTTGATGCACCAGGTAAGGTCCCTCCTCGGCGTCCACGCTGAGGATGCTTACGTTCACCCACCGCTTGCCGCTGGAGCGGGTGAGTATACGCATGTCGTAGCCGGGAGACGCCTGTCCGGCCCGAGCCATCCGCATAGCCGAGCATTCGCGGGCGCAGAAGGAGCCGCCATCCCCGCACTTGCCGGAGACCACCTCGTAGCAGGGCTTGCCGATTACCTCTTCCGACAGAAGGCCCGTCAGAGACTCAGCCCGGGCGTCCCAGTGGACGATCCGGTATTCTGGGTCCACCACGAAAACGGCGTCGGCCGTGCGGGCCACGAGCAAGGCTTCCACAGCCTGAGGAAGCTCCACCGCGTCGCCTGTTTTCTCGGCGTCATGCCGGCCTCCGTGCAGTACTTTCAGTGCGGTCTCCATAACCAACCTCTCGTTCTCCGGACCTTACGGACCTCATGATCGTCGAGTACAACGATCCCGTCATGGGCAACGCGGACCATCTTTTCCTGGGCGATAAGCCCGCGCGCGTATAGGCAAAATTGCCTATATTCCAAGCAGTCATGGTATCCTTGCGGAACAGAGGCACGGCCTACTCGACGGGACGTGACGCTCCAGAGCGGGGTTTGATGGCACTGGTATTCGGCAGGTTCCCGACATCGGCTTGTCCCGGACGACCGGGGCGGTTTTCGTGGTCCAGCGCGGGGCGCGCGGCATAACCATGCGTGCGCGCTCAGAGAATCAGAGGCGGATCGAAAACCAGGCGATGTTCGAGTTGGCGGGCGTGGGGGTGGCTCAGGCAGACTCCGCAAACGGACGGTTCCTGCGCGTCAACCCGAAGATGTGTGAGATCGCGGGCTACTCCGAAGAGGAGTTGCTCGGCATGACTTTCGCCGACATCACCTACCCCGAAGACCGAGAAGAAGACCTCGCGCGTTTCCGGCGTGCTGTGGACAGCGAGGAGCTCGAGCACGAAACCGAGAAGCGCTACGTGCGCAAAGACGGCTCGGTCGCGTGGGTGAACGTGAACGCGACTATAGTCCGGGACGAAGCCGGACGCCCGTCGCACACGATGGCCGTCATCCAGGACATAACCAGGTACAAGCGGGATGAAGAGAGCCTGGCGCAGCAGGCGCATCTCCTCGACCTGACGCAGGAAGCCGTCATCGTCCGCGACGAGGCAGACAGGATCTCCTTCTGGAACCGCGCGGCGGAGGAGATGTACGGCTGGACGAGCGAGGAAGCCATCGGCCAAGTCTCCCATGAGCTGCTTCGGACCTGGTTCCCCAAACCGCTGGAAGGGATCCAAGCCGACCTCCTGCGGGACGGACACTGGCAAGGTGAGCTCTGGCACACCCGGAGGGACGGCACCAGCCTGGTTGCCTCGAGCCGGTGGACCCTGGAGCGCGGCGCTCACGGCCAGTTCCTCCGGACGCTCGAGACCAATACCGACATCACCGAACGGAAGCGCGCCGAAGAGAGCCTGGCGCAGAGCGAGCGTCGTCTGCGCACGATCGTCGAGACGGAACCGGAGTGCGTGGCGGTGCTCGGCACGGACGGCTCGCTACTGGACATGAACCCCGCCGGGCTGGCAATGATCGAGGCCGACTCGCTGGAGCAGGTGTGTGGCGAGCCGTTGGACCGAATCGTCATCCCCGAGCATCGGGACGCTTTCAGGGCGCTCACGGAGAAGGTATCGAGCGGCGAGTCGGGGACGCTGGAGTTCGAGATCTCCGGTCTCAAAGGTGCACGCCGCTGGCTCGAGACTCACGCGGTGCCGCTCCGGGATGCACGCGGCGAGATCCACGGGCTCCTCGGGCTGACACGCGACATCACGGAAAAGAGAGAGACCGAGGAGGCGCTGCGGACCTCGCTCAAGGAGCTAGCGGACCTCAAGTTCGCCCTGGACGAGTCGGCGATAGTCGCCTTCACCGACCAGAAGGGCAGGATCACCTACGTAAACGACAAATTCTGCGAGATCTCCAAATACTCTAGGGACGAGCTGTTCGGACAGGACCACCGCATCATCAACTCCAGATACCATCCCAAGGAGTACATAAGGAACCTCTGGCGGACCATCGCCCAGGGGCGTGTGTGGCGGGGCGAGCTGAGGAACCGGGCGAAGGACGGCTCGATCTATTGGGTGGACACGACGATCGTGCCGTTCTTGAACGAGCGGGGCAAACCCTACCAGTACGTGGCAATCCGCTACGAGATCACCGACCGCAAGTGGGCCGAGGAAGAGTTGCGCGAGAGCAACACGCTGCTACGTTCGGTCATCGAAGGTACTAGCGACGCCATCTACCTCAAGGACGCTTGGGGGCGCTACCTTATGGCGAACTCGACCGCCGCGCAGATCATCGGCAGGCCCGCGGAGGAGATCCTCGGCAAGGACGACGCGGAGTTGCTTCCGCCCGAAGTCGCCCGTTCGCTGATGGAGATCGACCGCCAGGTCATGACCACGGGGGAAGTTCGCAAGCTCGAGGAATCGTTGCCGGTGGCTGGCGCCGTGCAGACTTTCTACTCCACCAAAGCGCCATACCGGGACCATCGAGGCGAGGTGGTCGGTGTCATCGGCGTGACGTCGGACATTACCGAGCTCAAGAACGCCGAGAAGGCCTTGCGCGAGATCCGGGAGGCCGAGCGCAGCCGCATCTCCCGCGACCTGCACGACGTGGTCCTCCAGGACCTGACCTACGCCCTCCAGAAGGTGCAGCTCTCCCGAACCAAGCAGGACCGAAGCGCCGGCCTGGACGAGGCTGTGGCGGCACTGGGAAGGTCGGTACGTGGTCTCAGGAGCGCCGTTTATGACCTGAGCGTCGAAGCGGAGGACCACGGTCGGTTCCTGCGCTCCCTGGAGGCCCTCGTCGAATTGAACAGGGGAATGTATCCCGAATGCGAGTTCGGGCTCGAGGTGCATGAGGGTTTCCCTGAGGAGCTCCCGGAGGAACGGTCGAAGGACCTGCTGCGCATAGTGCAGGAAGCGTTGGCCAACTCCCGGCGCCACTCGGGAGCTAGCCACGCCTGGGTAGCCGCCGGAACATCGCCGGGGAAACTGTGGGTCGAGGTCTCCGACGACGGGCGAGGGTTCGATTCGGCGAGAACCTCCCCCGGGACAGGGACCAGGGGGATGCGGGAGAGGGCCCGCGCGCTGGAGGGAGATCTGGTGCTCTCTAGCAGACCAGATAGTGGCACGCGGGTACGGTTCGAGATGCCCGCCGTCAAGAACGTAGGGGCTTCGGGAGAAGCGCGGGCTGACAAAGCGTGGATCCTGCTGGTGGACGACCATGCTTCCTTCCGGCAGGGCGTGGCGACCGCGCTGGAGGGGGAGCCGGGCTTCAGCATCGTGGGGCAGGCGGGGTCGCTCGCAGAGGCGATGGGGATGCTTCACGAAACGGACGTGGGTATATTCGATCTCGGGCTCCCGGACGGCTACGGAGGAGATCTGATCAGGGCCCTGCGCGTCGCCAACCCGCGCGCCCAGGCACTCGTCCTGAGCTCGAGCCAGGACCGTGCGGAGATCGCCCGGGCGGTGGAGAGCGGGGCGGCCGGTGTGCTCCACAAATCCGCCGGCATGGAGGAGATAATCGACGCCGTCCGACGTCTTAGGGCGGGTGAGACGCTGCTACCCCTTGAGGATGTTGTCGAGCTCCTCCGTTTCGCCGGCGCCCGCAAGGAACAAGAGTACGAGGCCAGCCGGACAATCGCACGTCTCACCGATCGCGAACGGGAGGTACTGGAGGCACTTGCCGAGGGCCTCGATGCCGAGCAAATCGCCGGTCGGCTCCACATCAGCGCCAAGACCGAACGCAACCACGTTGCAAACATCCTCGCCAAGCTGGGCGTCCACTCGCGCCTGCAGGCGCTGGTGTTCGCGGCCCGTCACGGAGTCGTGGAGATCGGTGGCCGTCAGGGTGACGAGGGCCGTAGCATTTGACGCCGCGTACCTGCCGGGTGCCCGGGTGAGCGAGAGACAAGCGGTGTGTTGGCTGGGAGCCTTCTCGGGCTGCAGCTGTTCGCGGCCGCAGGCTCGATGCTCTAGTCCTTTTTCAGAGCCTTCCGGAACGGGGAGAGGGAGAAGCTCACGTGGGTCCACATCCCGGTCTTTCTCTTGGCCAGGAGCACCATTATCACGTTCTGTAGGCTCGTGGTAAGGGCCGCTGCGGCGGCCACCCCTACGGGTCCGTAGCGCGTGACGGCGAATATGGCCAAGACGAAGAAGAGTGGGCAGGTGAGCAGGCTGACCCGCAACATCGATCCCTGGTGGCCCGTAAACTGGAGCACGAGACCGCAAGAGCCGGACCAGACGGCCACTAGCTTAGCGGCACTGAGGATCAAGAGTACCAACCAGGCCGTGTTGCTGGAGTAGATGTCCTGGTTGTAGAGCAAGCCCAGTATCGGCCCGCCAAGCAGCATGAACCCCACCAAGACCAACAGCGCCGGCACGCCGGCCAGGGTGCTAAAGGCGCGTATCGTGCGCTCCAGTCTGGCTATTCTGCCCTGAGCATACATCTCCGCGACGATGGGAGGCATCACGAGATTGACCACCAAGAGCGGCATCACCACGAAGGTGACCAGCCTGGAGGCGTTGGCGTAGACGGCGACCGACGTATCCGAATCCAAGGCACCCAGTATCCAGATGTCCGCGGTCAGCAAGACGAACGAGGTCATGGCGATCCCCAGGAACGGGATGGCGTCGTCCAGAACCTCTCTTATGCTTACCGGCTCCTCCTCGGTCGCTTTGGAGCCGAGGGAGGACACCCTGCCGTACAGCAGCCAGCACGACAGCAGCACGGTCACCGAACCCGCTCCTATGGAGACCAGCGTGACGGCCCTCAGGTCCACGCTTGCGCCCGTCACCACCAGCAGGCCCAAGGCGCCGAGCAGCAGGAGCTTCATGATCAGGCCGCCGCTCTTGCCGCCCGTCGCCAGGCCACCGAGAAGGGTGGCCCAGCGCATGTCGTGGAAGCCCCGGAACGTTTCGGCCGTTATCTCTTGTACGATTGCTATCGCCATCCACACGGCTATCAGTCCGGTAAGACCAAGTAGGAGCGGAGAATCGAATAGCCGCCCCTCGACGATGTCGCCGATCACCAGGTAGTAGGCGAGGCTGGTGAGCAGGGTTCCCGCTACCCCGAGCCCGAGCACGGTGTAGATTACCCGCCGCGTGCGCCCAGAGCGATTCAGCCCCATGTTCTCGGCGACCAGCCGTACCACCGTCTTGGGGAGTCCCAGAGCCCCGACGAGCGCGCCGAAGGCGACTATGGTGAGTACCAGAGTGTACGCGCCAACTTCCTTCGGGGAGATCACGAAAGTAAGCAGGCTGGCGGTGAGGATGCTGACCATGGATCCACCGAACCTCCCGGCGACGGCCCAGATGCTGCCGGAGAGCAACCGGCGCTTGAGTGTCGAACCACTCAAGAGACCGCCCAAGACCGACGACTCCGAGCGTGGCCGCTCGTCGGTCACCTTTTATCCGAGCTTCTGCGGGTAATGCCGGCCGACACTAACGATGTCACCTTCCTCTAGGACCTCCGAGGCGTTTGGGGCGGGCCTTTCTTACCACGAGTAAGATTATGATGCCACCCCAGCGCCAATCTCCGAGGACCCATTCTACCGTGTCGGGAGAATTAGCTACCAGGTCGGATTAGTAGTGTCGAACTGACTACGTCCACGATCAGGTTGCGTTTCACTCTCCAGCGTGTCCTTGACTACCCTGCCGCCCTTCATGATGAGCCTCAGGTTGTCTTGCGCGTGGAACACGGAGATGTCCTCCAGGGGGTTGCCCTCGACCACGAGCAAATCCGCCAGCTTGCCCTCCTCCACGGTGCCTATCTCCTCTTCCATGCCGAAGAGCTCGGCGTTGGTGCGGGTGGCGGAGATAAGGCTCTCCATCGGGCTCATGACCTCGGTCTTGATCTCGAGTTCTCTCGCTTTGTGGACCTGAAGTGGTCCCAAAAGGTCCGAGCCTGAGGCGATCTTCACCCCGGCTTCGTAGGCGTAGCGGAGTGCCTTGATGCCCACCTCCCGCGCCTCGTCTATCTTGCGGATGACGTTTTCGGGGACGCCGTAGCCCTTCCCCTCCTCCGAGAGCGCGTCGTAGGTAACGAGGGTGGGCACCAGGTAAGCGCCGGACGCTGCGATCATCTGCGCCGTCTGCTCGTCTATAAGGTTACCGTGCTCGATGGAGCGTACTCCGGCCTCGAGACAGTTCCTCACGCTCTCGTCGTTGTAGGCGTGGGCCATCACGTAGGTGCGGGCGGCCTCGGCTACCTCCACGGCAGCCCTGAGCTCCTCCAGGGCGTACTGGGTCGCCGAGAGTTCATCGGCGGGGGACATCGCCCCGCCCGAGGCCATGACCTTGATCTGGTCCGCTCCTAACCTGAGTTGCTCCCTGGCGGCGCGCCGGACCCCATCCACTCCGTCGCACACCACCGAGCGCATCCCCGCGGTGGGGCAGAAGATCTCCGGCGATTGCGTCTCGGTCGCCCGGCGCCAGTCCCCATGTCCTCCGGTCTGCGAGAGCGGACGGTCGCTGATCAGGAGCCGCGGACCCTCTACTATCCCCCTCTGAATGGCCGCCTTGAAGCTCCAGTCGGTGCCACCGGCATCCCTCACTGTGGTGAACCCCTGCTGGAGGGTGTCCTCGAGGGTCCTCGCCATCATCAGGGCGACGAGGTTGGCGGGGTGCTTCCTGTGCTGAACTAGGATGTTCACGTCCACCGCGCCTATGTGGACGTGGGCGTCGGTCAGGCCCGGCATGAGCGTCATCCCAGCGCAGTCGATGACGGTGTCGTAGCGGCCAGTAGGGTTCGTCCCCTGGAGATGAATCTCCTTTATCCTCTCGCCCTCGACGAGCACCGATGCCCGCTCGCACGGTTCGGCATTAACACAGTCTATTAGGAAAGCGTTCGCGAGAAGCGCGGTCGCAGCCACAGTGTTCGTCCCCCTTGGAGAGATGCCTCCGCCCTGGATCCCAGCCTACTCTTTCGGATCGTCCTTCGCAACCGCCACAGCCCATGCCCGGTGGTAAGCAGTCCGGGGAAGTCTCTGCCGACCAAACGCGTGTTTCGGGCAGCGCCGAACACAGGAGTAACAAGTGACGCCGAAGAAACGTGAGGCCTCCGTGCTGATAAGGGACGTTCGCCTCTTCGATGGCCGTGGCCAGGTGGAAGGAAGCCGGGACGTGGAGATCCGAGACGGAAGGCTGCACGACATCAGAGAGCACCGCCGGGCGGGCTCGACGCCGGATGTACTATAGAGAGGTGGCTACTTACGTCCTTCGAAGAGTTCGTCCGTTCTAGCCGCCATGATGAAGTCGTTTCGGTGCAGACCACCAATCTTATGAGTCCACCAGGTGACCGTAACTTTGCCCCATTCGGTCAATAGTGCGGGGTGGTGTCCCTCTTCCTCGGCCTGCTCGCCTACTCTGTTGGTGAAAGCAAGTGCTTGGGCAAAGTTACGAAACCTGAACACGCGCTCCAGGCGCTTGATGCCTTCCCGCTGTACTACTTGCCACTCGGGGACCTGCGGGTGCATCTGCACGATTTCGGCGTCGGTTAGCGTAGGCTCGCCGCCCCGGCAGGCGGTGCACCTCATCTCCGACAGTGCACTCATGTTTTCCACCTTTCTATGAGCTTGTAGGTCCACGAACTATATTCCCGCCGAAGGTAGTTCGCATCTGCGCCTAGTGCGGTCGTATTCCAGGCCAGCCCGCGAACTCCCGCACGAAGGAGACCACCTCGCCCGCCGCCGCCTCGAACAGCGCATCGCCTTTCTCCGCCGTCCCTGTCTCAGGGTGGCCGAAGGCTCCCGTCTCGCTGAGCTGGTCGAAGGTGCGCGCAACGTCCACCCTGCCCGGGCGGGAGAAGTCAGGGCAGTAGAACGCCGACTCGAACGGGATGTTCGCCCCGCGTGCTGCCCCCAGCCTCACCAACTCCGGACGAAGGCCCAAGATCATGCTCGTCTCCTGTTCGCAGGCGTGCGAGACGTGCTCCTGTTCTACCTCCTCGAGTGCCGCTATCCGCTCCGCCGCGATCGTCATCCAGCTCGCGAAGGCCAGCCACAGATCCGGCTCCTCGCGGTGTTTGAGTTGCACGTCGTAGATCGCCTGCCGGCCCGGCGTTACGTTGCCTCCGTGCGCGTTGAGCAGGAAGACGCGCCGGAAACCCGCAGCGATGAGGCTCTCCAGAGCGTCCGTGAGCACCCGAACGTAGGTCTCGTTGCGGATGCTTACGGTTCCGGGAAAGGCGCGGTGGTGATCCGACGCCCCCACCCAGAGCGTCGGCAGGAACAGCGCCTCATCACCCAGCTCCACCTCGGCCCGCCGGGCTATCTCCGTGCAGATCATGGTGTCGGTCAAGAGAGGCAGGTGATGGCCGTGCTGCTCGAAGGAACCCAGCGGCAACACCGCCACGCGCTCCGTTAGCCCCTCGATCTCGTTCCAGCTGTGCTCTCCTAGCCGCATTCGTTACCTCCAATGCCTCGATCCCTGCTCCAGAAAGCCAGCAGCCCATCCTAACCAGCAGCGCCTTTTCCTTTAGCTCTCATTCACACCATCCGCCTACTTCCCAGGTACATAAACCGCGCGTGCCTCGCCTGGCTCCCGGATCTATAAGCCTCGCTTGGGTGCGGTCCTCATGGTGCCTTGCTGCCGCGGTCGCGCACGCCGCCGATATTCTCAGAGGTCGCTGAGCTTGCTCGTCTCGAACCTTTCCAGGATTAGCTCGAAGGCCTCGGGGCCAACCTGGGCGGCGCCGGAGAAGGGATGGTCCATGGCGGCTATGGTGAACAGCACCAGCGCGATCACCCCTGCTAGCGATCCCACCATCAGCGCGTGCGCCACTGTGTTCTGCAAGCCGAAGAGGTAAGCGAAGCCCACCGCCACGATCCCCCCAACGATCAGAACGACCCACAGCACGGTTGGTAGGCTCTCCTCGGCCATGACCAAGCGCATCCTCCTGGCGTCCGCCAGCCGCTGGACCTGGTCGAGCCCTTCTGCGTAGAGCTCCTGTCCAGCCACCGTGCGAGGCTCGATCTCTTGGAGGCTCGCCCGGATGTCGTCGATTAGGACCCACGCACGTGAACTCTCTTGAGAACGATCCATGGAAGGCGTTCGCCCCTGCTCCATCAGGGGCCACCCTACGTTGACCACCTCTTCGGCGTAGGATCGGCAGAGCTCCTGGAGCTCTCGCCCTTCGGGTTCGGGGAGCCGATGAGCGAGGAAGAAAATCTCGGCCAGCGCGTTTGCCTCGGTTTCCACCATAACGCGGGCACGCCCGAATTCTTCCCAGGTTGCGATGACCACGAGCGCCAGCAAGACGGCGTAGATGACACCCACGACGGCGTAGATGAAGCCTGCCACGTCGTTGTGCTCCTTGCGGATCGTCATGGGCACCAGGCGCTGCACCAACGCCAGCCCGAGTACCGCAGCGAAGCAAGCCCCACAAACCACCAGAAGACCGTTTACTACGCTCAGCGTCAAGGGACTATTCCCCCTTCTGTTATTGAGATCGGAGGCGGAACCTAAGATACACCCCGGTGGGTGTACAAGCAAACGGGCTTCTGCGGAAGACAGCAGGAGGATCGAAACCGCTGCATCGGCAGAAAGTCGGACTTCCGAGAATCTCCAAGATCGTGCATGGCCCCGGTCCTACAAGGCTAGAAGAACCCTTTTGGTAGCGTAACATCGCAAGGATAGGCGCTCTATGCCCCAGTACAGCTGTACCTGAGGTCTTTGGTTAGAACGTTCAAGAGGTTTCAGACGGTTTCGAAGTAGAGATTCTCGGAGTCTAAAAGCAATGGTTCCGTAGCGGCATCCACCACGTGTAGCGCCAGGTTGAAGAACGGCACGACCAACACCACGTGACGGGCGCCCAGCCCCACGCTGGCGGATCGGCCGTCGCAGCGGAAGGAGGCCGCGCCTGAAGTGGGCGTCAGTCCTTGCCGGACCCTGAGACGGTGGTGGCGACGCCGAAAACTACTTACCGGAGGTTCGAGATAGCAACCTCTCCCGCTCGGGAGGGACGTAGGGCATCGGGGTGTGGCTGTGCTGCCGCCAGAATGGCCCCTACCGTAACCACGTGTCATGTTTTAGATCGCGCCGCAGTGGTATAGGTAGCCTATAGGTTTGCCACTGTATTCGGGGCTCGGCGATTGTCCCAACAATATTATCCCTTCTTTTCCGAGCCCCGAATAGGCACGTACCCTCATGTACGAGGGCATACTTCAAGTGGACTATTAGATGTCTGATCTAGTCTCCGACCCACTTGGCCGTCCCCCACAGTTCAAACCCTGACGCCACAAGCTTGGAAGGCTTGGTCTGAACGAACGCAAACTTACTGCCATGGGGAGCGATGAACAGATCGATTCAGTAAGTCCTAGGATTCACGACCCGACCCTAGGGGGCGACATCCGCGCGGGACTCAGCCTCGGTGGGCGTGTTCCCGCAGCCAGCCCAGGGCCGCCGCGCCGTAGTTGAGGACCGAGATGTGCCCGTCGTCCGGGCGCAACCACAGTTCCGACGAGGGGCAGCGGCGCGCGAGCCACTCGCCGTGCGAGCTGGGCACGACCCGATCCCGGCCCCCGTGCAGGAAAAGGGTCGGGGCGACGATGTCGGCGGGCTCGAAGCCCCACGCGCCGACGCCGGCGAGATCGTCATCGATGAACCCCCCCATCCCACCGGCGAGGGCGGGACGGACGATGTCGATGAACCACGACCACTCGCCGGCGAGGGCGGCTTCGTCTTCGGGGGTGAACCCCGGCTCGTCGTCGGACTCCGCTAGGTACTTCTCCAGTGCGGCGCGCCCGGCCGCCGCCGCGCGCAGCTGGGCCTCGCCGCCCGGGCTGAATCCTTCGAACCAGTCGAGACCCTCGGCATGGTACGGGGCCATCCCGGCCACTACGACCGCGCCAAGGACGCGTTCCGGCAGTAGCGCGGCGCACGCCAGGGCGTGCGAGCCACCGCCGGAATGGCCCATGACCGCGAACCGGTCGATGCCCAAAGCGTCGGCAACACGAGAGACGTCGGCGGCCGCCGACGCCACGTCCCGGTCCGGGAGGGGGGTCGACCCCCCGTAGCCGGGCCGGTCATAGGAGACCCAGCGGACGCCGAGCTCTTCCGCGGCGGGGAAAAGCGGCTCGGGGGGTGCCCCGATGTTCGGCGAGCCGTGGTGCCAGAAGACGGCGAGCCGGCCGTCTTCGTCGTCCGCGCCCGTGTCGTACGCGTGCAGCGTGCGGCCGTCGCCCAGCTCCAGATCGGTTTCCGTCACGCGCAACCTCCCGTCCCTGGCACCGACCGCGAGGATCCGCACCCGTTGTCTGTTCGTCTCCGCGATACCGACGCGACCGGTGCACAGATAGTCTACGGGCTTCCCCACCCGCTCCCAAGGATTACTCGCGACACCTCTTGTGACGAACTCTCGGCGCAAGGATGCCGACCCTCGGCGACCGCTCGATTCGGCCAGCCGGGACGCGAGGAACCTGCGTTCGGCCTCGTTGTCGGCAAGGTCGAGCGCGGCGCGGTAGGAGTGGGCGGCCTCGTGGTGGCGGCCGAGGCGTCTCAGCAGGTCGGCCTTGGTCGACTGCAGGTACCGGTAACCGGAGAGGCGGCCGTCTCGCTCCAGGGTCTCGACCTCGCGCAGCGCGACCTCCGGCCCCCGCACCTCGGCCACGGCGACGGCCCGGTTGAGCGCTACCACCGGCGAGGGCCAGACCTTGAGCAGTTCGTCGTAGAGCACGAGGATCTGGGGCCAGTCGGTCTCGGCGTAGCTCGGCGCCTGGGCATGCAGCGCGGCGATGGCCGCCTGCAGCGCGTAGCTGCCCGCGTTGCCGCCCCTAAGTGAGTCGAGGACCAGCAGGTGACCCTCCTCGATGGCGGCCTTGTCCCAGGCCGACCGGTCCTGCTCTTGAAGCAGGAGCAGACGACCATGGTCGTCGGTGCGGGTAGAGCGCCGGGCGTCGGTAACCAGCAAGAGTGCCAGCAGTCCCCGCACCTCCCGCTCGGCTGGCATGAGTTCTTGCAGCATACGGGCCAGGTCCAGCGCGCGGCCGACCAGGTCGACGCGCACCAGTCGCTCCCCGGAAGGCGCCGTGTGCCCGGTGGTGCACAGCAGGTGGATGACCGTGAGGACGGCATCGAGGCGCTCCGGCAGCTCGCGCGCCTGCGGGACACGGTAGGGGATGTGGGCCGCGGAGATCTTTTTCTTGGCTCGGGTCAGACGCGCCGCCATCGTCGTCTTGGATACCAGGAACGCCCGCGCGATGTCGCCGGTGCTCACGCCGCAGATAAAGCGTAAGGTCAGCGCTACCTGGGCCTC
This sequence comes from uncultured Rubrobacteraceae bacterium, assembly GCA_963849745.1. GTDB lineage: Bacteria > Actinomycetota > Rubrobacteria > Rubrobacterales > Rubrobacteraceae > Rubrobacter_D. The sequence continues at coordinate 554,661 of CAWKIM010000003.1, forward strand.
CCGGGTTAGCGCCGGGTGGCAGCAGGTGAAGATCAGGCGCCGCCGGTCGTCTGGTACCGCCCCGCCGGTAGGATCGTCCGGACCCGCCTCCTCGGACCCGACTGCGCCGTGTGTCAACTCGTCCATCTGTGTCTCCTCGGGTTCCACGAGCAAGGGTATCTTGGAGCGGAACGTCTGCCCACGCCGCAGCGCGTCCAGCGCCTTTCGTTTGGCCGCGGTGGTGAGCCAGGCTCCTGGCCTCGCGGGAACGCCGTCGCGCTTCCAGGCGTCCAGCGCAGCCACGTACGCCTCCTGGACGCACTCCTCTGCGAGGTCGAGGTCGCGGGCGACGCGCACCGTCGCGGCGAGCACGAAGGCCCACTCGCGACGGTGCGCCTCTGCGACGGCCCGTTCGACCGGGGAGGCGCGCGCTCGGCTCGACGCCCGGCTCACCTAGAGCCTCATCCTAAGAGCGGCCTGACCTCGACGCCGCCGCGCCACGTCGCGGGAGACAGCTTGGCGATCTCCAGGGCGTGGTCCAAGTCGCGCGCCTCGACGACGGTGAACCCGCCGAGCACCTCCTTGGACTCCACGAACGGGCCGTCGGTCACTACGTCGCCGCGGATCGAGGTCGCCGTCGAGCTCGGCTCGAGCGCCTGTCCGCTGACGATCCTGCCGCCCAGCTCCTCTATCTGGGCCGCGTAGCGGTCGTGCGCCTCCAGCTCCTCGGGCGGCGTCTCCGACCAATCGGCCGGCGCCGGGGAGTAGAGCAGTATCGCGTACTGGGGCATCGGGATTCTCCTTCCTCTCGTTTTCGTCCTACATACCTACGACGAACGGGCCGCCGCGAAATCGACATTCCCCCGGTCCCTTCCCCCTGCCCAAGCCGGCCCACTCGCCGGGGTGTAGGTCCACACGGCACATCTTCCGTCCGCGATTCCCGGCGGCGACTTCGACCGCAGCGCCGGTTCCCGAGCGATGCGTACGACTTGTCGTCTGGCATCACTTTGCTGCTCCTCCCTTCCCGCGTCCCGACGCGCCTTGTCGGCGCGTTGCTTCCGACCGTAAGGTACGCCTAAAGTCCGTCCACTGTAAAGGCGTTGAAGTCGGCGAGGACTTCCTCGACGGTGCGCTTCGCAAGCGCGACAAACCTTGGGTTCGTCTCGGCGTAGTACGGGATGGTCATGACCGCCTGGTGGAGCGCGAAGCCGCGCGCCCGGTTCCACGTGCCGTCGTCGGCGTCGAGGGCACTGCGAAACGTCTTTCGCTCCCTACGGCCGAACACGCGCCAAGCGGCGATCACGTCAGCGGCGGGATCTCCGACCCCGACAGCGCCGAAAGCTATGACCGCGCAGAGCCGGCCGCCATGAACGAGCACGTTTGGCCTCAGCAAATCGGCATGCATGCACTCCGGTCTTCCTTTCCACGCCGGCGCTTGGAGTGCGCGCTCCACCAGGCGGCAGTGGCTGCATCGCCATCTATGATGCCCCGCGCAGACTCGATCGCCGCGCGCGTGACGGCGTCGAGCTCGCGGAGTGGATTACGCCCACCGGGAGGTGCCCCGATGGGATCTATTCGGCGCAGCTCGACCACGAACTGCGCAAGGTCCTTGGCCGCCTAGCGTTCGTCGTCGACGAGATCATCCGCATACGGCTGGCCTTCGATCCACCCGTAGATCGCCCAACAGAAGGGGTGCGAGCCCGCAGGGTGGCCCATCCCTACCGGCTTGGGGATTCGCAGTGACAGAGCTGGAGCGAGCTTCGGGAACCAGCGCCACTCCTTGTCCAGATCGCGCGCCCACACCTCTACGCGCGGCAGTCGCGCGTAGAGGTGGTCGCCGAGCCGGTAGATGGCGTTCACCGTCGCCGTCGACCGGACAGCACGGATCGGAACGTCTGCCCACCGCGGGAACTGTTCGGCGAGCAACCGCCTTACGAGCGATGCGTCTATGTCCACCTCGCTTTCGTGCATCTTCTGGGTCGACACCGTGATCTCCTTTCGCGCTAAATCCGCTGCGCGACGCGCAGCAGGTACTCTTTGCGGTCGAGCGGGTTATGGTCCGAGCGCGGACGGGTAGGGCCCTCGCCGCGGACCGCCCCGTAGGAGTCGAAGGTGCTTTCGAGCACGCCGAGCACTCTCTCCACCTCGGCGATGAAGTCGGGATGGCCGGGCGTGTCGATGAGATTGACCGTGACGTCACCGACGTCGAAGGAGACGACGGCGGACTTGATCGTGATGCCGCGCTTGCGTTCGAGCGCCAGAGAATCGGTCTGGGTGCTGCCGTCATCGACCGTGCCGATCTCGTCGATGACGCCGGCGGCGTAGAGCAGCCGCTCGGTCAGGGTGATCTTACCGGCGTCTACATGCGCCACAATCCCCAAATTTAGAGTTCGCACGGAGCTTCATGTCCTCTGAGTAGGTGTTCATTCCACTCTGGATAGACACGAAAGCTCGGCGCATTTTCTTCTCCCCGGTTGCTCTGTCGTCGCCCCGAAAGTACCGCATCCGGCCGCACCGGTCAACCGGCCCGCGGCGGCCCTCGCCTGCTCCAAGGTACTCCCGATGCCGTCGGTGACGGAGCTGAAGGTGGTGCCTCCCTGCCTTACCCAGGGTTCACTTGCGTGGTAGGTGAGGACGAAGACCGGCACCCGGAAAGGAGGGGACCGGGCCACCCCACCTCATCGAACTTCCGACGACCCATCACCAGGGCTCCGTTCCTGTCAAGTCGTGACGGTCTTTGCTTTTTGCCGTGCGGTCCTACACCGGCACGTACTCCTGCCCGCCGGACGACGTGATCTGCATCACCTCCCCGAAGCGCGAGTCGTCCTCGATGAGGTCGACCACGCCGGCTGCGACGTCCTCGGGAGTGAGGATGCCACCCGATCTGCGTAACTCCCCTAACTGCTCTTCACCGAGCTCGAGCGCCATCGGGGTATCGACTAGCTCGGGGCAGATCGCATTCACGCGGATGCCGGATTCCTCGGCCAGGTAACCGAGGGACCGCGAGAAGTTGACGACGCCCGCCTTCGCCGCGGCGTAGACGGGGGCGCTCGGCATCGGCCACAGACCGATAAGCGAGGCGGTGTTGACTATCGTCCCGCCATTTCCTGCCTGCCTCATCTCCCGGACGGCGAAACGGGTTGCGTCGATGACCGCGGTGAGGTCGATGTCGACGACGAGCTTCCAGTCGCCCGGGTCGTCGGCGAAAAGGTCCTCCCCACCGATGCCCGCGTTGTTGAAGGCTATATCCAGACGCCCGAAGCGATCGACCGCCAAACCGAAAGCCGAGCATAGGTCTTCGGTTTTCGTAACGTCGCAGCGGCGGAACAAGGCAACGCCGCCCTCCTCGCTGGCTGTTTCGACGGTCCGACGGCCGCCGTCTTCATCGAGGTCCGCGACGACGACCCTCGCTCCGCGTTCGACCAGCGCGAGGACCGCTGCTTGCCCGATCCCCGAAGCGCCGCCGCTGACGACGGCTACCTTGCCTTGTATTTCCATCGGTTTCTCCTTGCATGGAAGAATCCTGCCGAACCCACTGCCTATCTCTTTTCGAGCCGAGTTCCCATCAGCGTGAGATTTCCCGTCATCGAGGAGCCGTTATCGCGCTCAGCCTGCACGCGGGTACCAGAAGTCCCTCCTACCTGTTCGCCGTCTTGGCTACTTGACGATAAAAGGAACGAGCCTGATCGAGGACCGCGACCAGCTCGCCGAAGTGGTCGTCGCGGGTCGTGGGATCGAAGTGGCCGTGCTCGTCCACTAACCGCTCGAGCGAGTCGAGGAACTCCAGGCACCACCGCGCATCGGCCGCGCGGGCGACGCGCCGGCCAGCGACATCGATGTACACCGGCGAGGTGTGGGCCAGCACCGATTCGTCGAGCGTGTTGGGGTGGGAGGTGCCGCGGACCACGGCCGCTATCCAGGTCGGACCTTCCACCGTCGTCTCGAACCGCAGTTCGAATGTCGCGTCGCCCTCGGCCATGGTCCCGTCGGGCCCGACGAGGGCCAGGTGCTCGGCCCCCGGACCCCGCACGCCGGCCCGGATGTCGAGCCGTTCGCCAAGGGCCAGGTCGAGCACGGCGCCGGGGACCCGTCCGTTGACCTCGAAGTCGAGCCACGGACCGTTGGTCACCACCGTGCGCCCGCCCCGGATGGCCTCCTTGAACGCCTCCACGGACAGCCCCCGATCTCCGAGGTGCGCGTAGACCCGCCCCCAACCCGGAGGATTGGAGGCCACTCCGGGACCGTGGGAGAAGGACAGGAAGACATCGGTCCCGGCGGTGGCGGCGAGCCGCAGCCCGCACGAGAGCAGGCGGTGGTAGAGGAACACTGCTCCCTCGTCGTTGGTGGGTGAGACGAGGTCGACGGAATCGACGACACCGAGCGCGGCATCGGCGACGAGTTCGCGGGCCTCAACCGATCGCGAGACGTGAAAGAAGCGGCCGGTCGACCCGTCTTCCGGAAACGGCTCGAGTGCGGGGTGGGCATAGCCGATGGTGGCGTCCAGGGCGCGCAACTCGTCGCACGCCACTTTGTTCGGCGGCCAGTCCTCCGGGTGGTCCGAGTTCTCGTGGCCGGCGTAGTAGCGGGTCGGGGGCGCGCTCAGGCCGAGGGCGTGCACGTGGCCGAGCAGGTCGTTTCGGTACTCCACTCCCATCCGCGCCACCGCGTCGCCGGTCGACCATGGCAGATCGGTGCCAGCGGTCTGCTCCAGCATCTCGCGGTCGTATACGAGTGAGGTGCTAAGGTTCCCAACGACGAGGTTGGCGAGGTGAAGTCCCTCGCCGAGCTGCATCCGGGCCGCGTCGCCTGGGGTGCAGATCAAGTCGCCGCTGTAGTTCATGTGGACGTGCAGGTCGCCGCCGTACCAACCCTCGGCCGCCGGGTCGACAAGCCGTGGCGGGTCGCACTCGACGACTAATGTTTCGCCCGCTGTCGGATCCACATCGAGTTCTGTTCGGTCGAACTCGAGGCCCCGGGCGCAGACCACGTGCAGTGACTCGGCCGGAACCGCGACGGTCACGTCGTGGCCGTGGAAGAAGGGCCGGTGGTGGACGTCCCACTTCGCCAGCACGCCCTCCGGGAACCAGGCCCCGCCGGTAGAGTCGGTCACAGACCACCGCGCGCACCGGGGAGACGAGAGCCGGAGCTCGGCCGCCGCGGAGGGTCGGATCGCTCCCTCGACGCTCAACTTCTCGTCGCCGAGCACGATGGTGAAGATCGGATCGGTCCCGTCGAGATCTATCGTCTCGATCGCGGCTCCGCGTGGGCCCACGCGCACTTCGCGGCCGGCGACGCTGAGCGAGAGATCGGCATCCACGGCCGAGTCCACGACGACATCGATCGTCACCGTATGTCCTGAGATCGCGGGTCGGGCTGACCCGATGTCGGCCCGCAGGCCCACGCCCTCATCGATCCGCACCACGACGATACCGGGTGGGACACTATGGCCGATCACCGAACGGACGGCCTTCGCCCAGTCGCCGGTCTCCGCGACCGCTTCGAAGACCGATCCGAGCAGGGAGAAGCGGGCCCACCGGAAGAAGTCCGGGAGTTGCTCGCCGCCCCAGTCCCACCCGCGCCGATCACGGAGCTTGCGGTAGTGGGCCAAAGCTTCGATCACCTCTGCCGGCAAGTTCAGCGTACTTGTCTCCTGGCAGCACATGGCACCTCCTTTGTTTGCCGGGTTGGATAGGTCCACGGGTCAGGATGCGAGCGTGCCTGCTCCGCCAGGTACGTCGTCACGGAGATCTCCCGCTCCAGCCAGGGCGCGATCGGCGTCCTCAGCCTCGGCATGGGGGTTGCCACCCGCGCGGCCACTGGCGCGGGTCGGAGGTGCACCATCAGCAAGAACATGTCGTTGAGAAGGTCCGGCTACCCGACGCGAAGCCCGTTCTCGCGGGCGAGGGACACCGTCGCCTCCAGCGCATGGCGAGAGCGTTCCCTCACGAAGCCGCCGACTTTGCTTGTTTCCCTTTACTTGTCGTCATGTCATCCTTCCCACGAAGCTGGAGGGTCCGCGTTAGTCTATAGGCTGACCCAATCCGAGGAGATTTCCCTCGCTATCGCGGAACCAGGCGCCGCGTTCGCCCGTGCCTTTGCTCGGGTAGTTGCCCTCGACCTCGATTATCCCATCTGTGACCTCGAAGACGACCCCGCGGGCGCGCAGGTCCGCAACAACGGCGTCTATGTCGTCGACCTCGAAGCCGATCTGCGTCGACTCGCCGGAGGACGATCCTGTCGAGAGGAAGACGTGGAACTCCCCGGCCGCACAGAGGTACCGCAGGCCGCCCTCGCGCTCCTCAGCCGGCGTGAGTCCGAGCCGGTCGCGGTAGAAGGATCGCGCGCGGTCGAGGTCTTGTGCGGGTAGTTTCGTGATCGCTCGACCGCTTGCAAGCGGTCCTGGCTTGAATTGATGGCCAGCTTCTGGGTTCTCGAACACGATCGTCTCCCTTCATGGGTGGATTGCCCGCACGTCTCGACGCGGAGCCCGTTTTCTCGCGGTCCAGGGGCACCGATGTCACCTCATTCGCCTCTCACCATCCAATCCCGTTACCGGCGTCCGATGGTTCGTGGCACGGCCATGGACCGGATGGCCGGCCGGATCGAGCACCCAGTGTCCCGACGCGGTCGCCCGATACAACCGATGGAGGGAGGGCGGCAGCACGTCCTCCAGCTCCCATTCGCGTGCTCCATGCGCCTCGGACCTGCCAGAGTAGATGCTAATGCCCCGGTCGAGATCGGCGCCCGTCAGCTCCTCGGCAACGGCCGTCATGTACACTGCCTGGCCCGTGCCGATAGGTGCCCGAGAGTCGAAGATCACGATACTCACCTCCGGGCGCGCTGCGAGGTTGCTCGAGTGTGACGCCTCGGGCGAGGAAACCCAGTAAAACTCTGCGTATCCTGAGGCCGCATAGTACACGGGCGAGACCCAGGGCCGTCCGGCCTCGTTGGATGTTCCGAGCGTCATGTAGAAGTTGGAGTCGATGATGGTCCTGGCGATGGCTCCGAGATCCCGTTGGTGATCCACCCTCCTCCTTCTGACGGTTCTCGTTCTTCGGGTTAGCGACCGAGCTTGTCTGCGAGCGTCCTGGTCTGCGGCCAGCGGCCCCAGGCCACCAAGCCACTCAGTAGCAGCAGCACGAGCGGGAGTAGCGGGCTCGCACCGAGGATGAACACGTTGGTGGCGCCCGCGCCCACCATCAGGCAGACAAGCCCCATGGCGGCCAGGCCGGAGAGGCGAGGAATCAGTACCCCCACGGCGCCGGCAAGCTCCAGCACGCCGACCAGGTAACGGAACCACTGTCCGATACCGATGGTGGCGAACATCTCAACCATCGCCTGGTCGCCGAACACCTTGGCCAACCCGGCCATCGCGAACTGGATCGCCAGCAGGAACTGGAGCACCCACAACGCAACCTCCACGGCACGTCCCCGAGTAGCTGTCCGCGGAGCCGGGGCTTCACCCGTTGCGCGCGGGCCACTCATTCGACAACAACCTTCCTGTCGCTCATCTCTTCTCCCCTTTCGTCCGGATGAAGCGCTCGACACGCTCGAAGGCGTGCGGCAGGCCGACCTCGTGAAGATCCCGCATCTCGTAGCTCGGGAACCCCTTCTGGACCATGATCATCCGGGTCTTGCCGTCGCGCTCTACGAAGGTAACCTCGACGTCCACATCCAAGCTCGACCCGTCCGGAGCGGTCTCCGTGGAGGCGAAGACCAGGCGCCGAGGACGGTCGATAACCTGGAAGACGTGAGTGTGACGATACAGCTCGCTCCTTGAAGGTCCGTACGCCACCCTCCACGCGCCCCCGACGCGTACGTCGCCCTCCGACTCGACGATCCAAGCGGGGTCGTCCAGCCCGTACATCTCTTCTAGGCCCTCGGAGTCCGTGAAAGCGTCGAACACCTCCTCCGACGCCGCGTCGAACACCCGCTCGAACCTCAACTCGTGACTCACCCGCGATCGCCTTTCTTCCTTTCAATGTAGCCCTCCATCCTGTCAAGTCGGCGCTCCCAGCGCCTCCTGTGTGTCTCGATCCACCGCGTCGCGTCTTCCAGTTGTCCGGGTCCGAGCCGGCACTCGCGGGCCCGGCCAACCTTCTCGGTGGTCACGAGGTTTGCCTCCTCGAGCATCCTGACGTGCTTCCCCAGGCCGGTGAGCGACATGCCGAAGGGCTCGGCCAACTCGCTGATCGTGGCGGGCCCACGCCCGAGGCGCTCGAGGATGTCCCGGCGGGTCGGGTCGGAGAGGGCCGTGAAAGTGTGGTCGAGTGTCCCTTGATACTGAACCATTAGGTTCAGTATACGGACCAGAGTCTCCGAGAACAAGGCTAGTTTTCTAGCGAGCGGAAGTACAATGCCTTCGAGAACACCATTTTTGACAGAATGTGGACTCTGACGAGACGCTCTCGTATCAACCTTCTGCAGGCGCTGGTTCGCGGTAGGAATGCCGCTGCGCGCACGCCAGATTGCTGGTTTGACTTGAGAGGCGGCGGTGGCCTTACTTCCTACCCGCGATCTGTCGGAGCTAGGGTTTCGCGACGCGGAAGCGCAGGTTCGTCGTCTGGCCCGACCGGCCGACGCCGATCCTCTCCAGGTCGACCCGTTCGGCGCCCGGACTCTCGTAGAAGCGGACCCCGCCGCCGTAGAAGCCTCCGCGGTCTCTGTCCTCCACCTCGTATGTGCGCCGGCCGACGATAAGAGCGCCCGTTGTCCGGATGACGTCGGCGACGGTCTCATTCGGCACAGTGTCGTAGGCCCAGTCCATCGCGTTGCCGGGGCCAGAGATAAAGCCGTCCAGGGACATAGTCACGTGCCAGAGCACTTTACCCAGATATCTACCCTCACGCTCGCCAACGTCAGACATCGAGTCCTCCGTTTTCGCTTGCAACGACGCGGTATCTAATGTGCGTGACGCTTGGGGAGTCGATCACCCGAGTGGGTTCCAGCTCGACGCGCTCCGGGTCGATACTCTCGAGCAACCTGACCCCGTCGCCCAGCAACACTGGGGCGAGGTGGATCTGCAGCTCGTCGAGCAGTCCGGCCTCGAGGAACTGTCTGACGGTGTTCGCGCCGCCCGCGATCTGGACGTCTTTATCGCCCGCGGCAGCCTTCGCTTGTTCCAGGGCGCTCTCGGGACCTCCGGTGACGAAGGTGAATGTGGTCCCACCCTGCCTTATCCAGGGTTCCCTCGCGTGGTTGGTGAGGACGAAGACCGGTGCCTGGAAAGGAGGTGGATCCGGCCACCCTACCTCCCCTTCGTCGAACATCCGACGGGCCATTACGAAAGCCCCGGTCCGTTCATACGTCTCTCTGGAGACCTCGTCGTCCTGGTTGGTTCGGCCACCGGCGAGGCCCTGACGCTCGCGCCAGGCTTCGAGGTCGTAGACCCACCGGTGGATCCGCATGCCCCCATCGCCCAGGGTGTTGTCCGGGCCGGCGTGCAGCCCGGCTATGAACCCATCTAGCGACATCCCCAAGCTCGCATGAACTGTTCCCATAGCTGCTCCTTTCGAGCTCATCGTGTGAGTTGACACTCGGTCAGTCTTCGAGCCACTAACTCATTGGCATCATCGACGCGCTCCGGGTCGGCCAGGTCAAGGATGTGCGCCGCCTTGCCCTGCTCGTGGGTTGGCTTGCCCTTCCGGTCTGTCGTTCACGTCGTCCTCCTGTCGTGTCCCGAGGTCGATCTAGGCCGAAGGGGCAGAGTTCTGCACGTTTTCTGCTAGCCGGGCAGCGCGTGCTTCGAGGTAGCGTTGTTCTGGGAGGCTTGTGGTGCGGCGAGCCGCAGTTCGGTAGCTAGAGCAGGCGGCCGCGTGATTGCCGGCCATCTCCAGCAGATGCGCGCGGACCGCGTCGAGGCGGTGGTGGCCGGTCAGCAGCTCGCCAGCGTCCAGTGTCTCCAGCAGGTCGAGTCCGGCCCTTGGTCCTCGTACCATCGCGACCGCTACGGCGCGGTTGAGTGTGACGACGGGGTTGTCGGAGATGCGCTCGAGCAACTCGTACAGGGTGAGGATTTGTGGCCAATCCGTGTCCTCCGCGCGTTGGGCCTCGTCGTGCACCGCGGCGATGGCCGCCTGCAGTTGGTACGGGCCTGTCGGCCCCTGGGACAGCACGTCGGTGACGAGCGCCACACCTTCCCGGATGGCCCCCCGGTCCCAAAGATCCCGGTCCTGCTCTGCGAGCGGGACAAGGCCTCCGTCGGGCCGGGTGCGTGCCGGGCTCCGCGCGTCGGTTAGCAGCATTAGCGCTAGCAGCCCAGCCACTTCACCGTCGTCGGGCAGCATCCGGTGGAGGGCGCGGGTCAGCCGGATCGCCTCGCCGGTCAGCTCGCTGCGCTCGAGGTCAGGGCCGGAGGTGGCGGCGTAGCCCTCGTTGAAGATAAGGTACAGCACGTGCAGGACCACCCGCAGCCGGTCGGCTCGCTCGTTCTCCGGCGGCAACCGAAACGGGACACCGCTGGCCTTGATGCTTTGCTTGGCCCTGCTGATGCGTTGGGCCATGGTCGCTTCGGGGACGAGGAAGGCGCGTGCGATCTCGGCAGTTCTCAGGCCGCCTACGGCACGGAGCGTGAGGGCGACCTGGGAGGAAGCGGAGAGCGCCGGATGGCAGCACATGAACAGCAGGGTCAGCGTGTCGTCGTGGTCTTTAGAGGTTTCGTCATCCGGGCCTGGTGTCGCGGGCTCATCGATTGGAACCTCCTGTGCCGCAACCGTCTCTTCGCGACGGCGGCGGGCGACTTCGCTGCGCACCTGATCGGTCATGCGGCGGGAGGCTACCGTGATCAACCACCCCCGCGGGTTCTTCGGTAGCCCCTGATCGGGCCACTGGAGGGCGGCGGCCAGCAACGCCTCCTGGACCGCGTCCTCGCACGCGTCGAACTGCCCGTAACGGCGCACGAGCACGCCGAGGACCTGCGGCGCCAGCTCGCGCAACAGGCCCTCGGTGTAGGCGTCCTTTCTCACATCTCCGTCCCTGCATCTTCCATGATCGGCCGCACCTCCATGGCGCAGTAGCGGGCGTTCGGCCAACGCGCGGCTATCTCGGCCGCGCGCTCGGGGCTCTCGCAGTCGACGATTAGATAACCGCCCAACTGCTCCTTGGCCTCCGCGAATGGTCCGTCCGTGACTGCGGGGACGCCACCGCGCACCCGGACCGTCTTCGTGTTCGATGGGTCGGCCAACGCTTCCGTACCGACCAGCTCTCCCGATTCGGTGAGTTCCCTCAGAAGGGCGTCCACCTCGCCCATCAGCTCGTCGGTTTTCTCCCCGAAGAATGCCTCCCTGGTTTCGGGGTTGTCGTAGATGAGCAACACGTACTTCACGTTCTTCGCTCCTTTCTCCCGGTTGCGACGACCCGTGGTGACGCCCCTCTCATGGGCAGGTCGTAGCGGGCGTCGGGTTCTCGACGTTCGATCGCCCACAGCCCGCTCCCGGATCTCCAGGGACCCACGCTACCAGTCTAGTAGAAAATCCTCGATCAGCCGCTCCTCAAGCCGGTGCGTAGACAAGCGCGACCGTACCGTCCGGGAAGGCGCGCTGGCCTTCGAGTCGCAGCGGCAGCCGCGAGGCACCGAGGGGGAATAGCGGTATTCCTTCGCCGAGCAGGATCGGCAGCACCAGGATCTCGAGGCGGTCGATGGCGCCAAGCTCGTGGAACGCCCGGAGGGTCCGCGGCCCGCCGAGCAGATGGACGTCGCCCTCCAGGCGTGCGGCCCGCAGCTGCACGAGTAGCCCTTCTGGGCCTCCCTGCGAGGCGACGACATCCGCCGGAACCTCGACCGGCAGCGGGTCAGAGGTCAGTACGTAAACTGGCTTGCCCTCCCAGGCCCAGACCGAGTGTTCGGTCCAATAAGCGTGCCCTTCGTCGAAGGTGCTGCGGCCGACCACGACGGCCACGCATTGCTCGATAAACTCGTCCATGCCGTACGATTCTCCCGGAACGAAATCGGGCATGGCGTCCATGGCCGGGACACCGTCTGGCGTTGCTGCGAAGCCGTCGAGGCTCATACCCGTGCGCATCCTGATCAGCATGTCTTTCTCCTTTGTCTGCTCGTCGAGTTCGGTCGCCAAAGATGGCGGGTGGCAAGCATCTATGCTACATAACCCTGGTCAACGTCCATCGCGGGTACCACATTCCCGGGTTGGGCCGCTGCTGTCGGTACTCCACTTCTTCGCTCCTCTCTGTCGCAGCACCCCTGTTTAGGCGCCTCTCACAAATAGGTCGGAGCGGGCGAGGCGATCTCGACATCCGGTGAGAGAAGAGTTCCTGACGCGCTGCGCGAGGCGCGGCGCCGGCCGATCGGTGACCCGATCTTCCGCGAACTGGCGCCACAATAAGACGAATAGCAGAGCTGCCGATTTCAGTAGCCCGCGCAGACCCGGCGCAGAGGCAGCAGCTTGAGCCGCGAAAAATCCGCGCGCCGTGCGATGCGTCTCTCACGACCGAGCCAGATGTCGAGAACCTGCCGCCCGCATCGACTCTACTACAAGAGGCGTCCGGACGGAGCACCGTAACCACCCTAGCGAAGGAGGAAAGATCTTCTATGGAGACGAACTCCGTAAACGGGTCTGATCCGCGGGCCGAGAGGCGGGAGTGGTTGGGACTTGCCGTGCTGGCCCTGCCCACCCTCCTGATAGCCCTGGATATCGGAGTGTTGTTCCTGGCGCTACCGCACCTGAGCGCCGATCTGGGGGCGAGCGCTACCCAGCAGCTGTGGATCATGGACATCTACGGCTTCATGCTCGCCGGCTTCTTGGTCACGATGGGCACCCTAGGCGACCGGATCGGCCGCCGCAGGCTGCTACTGATCGGTGGAGCCGCCTTCGGTCTGGCTTCTGGGATGGCTGCCTTCTCCACCGGCCCCGAGATGCTGGTCGCCGCGCGGGCCCTCCTGGGGGTAGCCGGGGCGACGCTGGGGCCCTCCACCCTGGCCCTGATCTCCAACATGTTCCGCGACGCCCGCCAGCGCGGGGTTGCCATCTCGCTGTGGGCTACCTGCCAGTTCGGCGGGGCCGCCCTCGGCCCGGTCGTCGGCGGACTGCTGCTGGAGCGCTTCTGGTGGGGCTCGGTCTTCTTGCTGGGCGTCCCCGTCATGGTGCTGCTGCTGGCGGTCGGACCGGTGTTGCTGCCCGAGTACCGCGACGCAAGCGCAGGTCGGCCGGACATGGCCAGCGTGGCGCTGTCCCTGGCTGCCATCCTGCCGATCGTCTACGGCATCAAGGAGCTCGCCGTGCACGGTGCCGGTACGCCGCCCATGGCGGCCACAGCGATCGGCGTGGCCGTTGGCGTGGTGTTCGTACGCCGGCAGCTGCGGATCGCCGACCCGCTCTTGGACCTGCGCCTGATCGGCGAACGTTCGTTCAGCACCGCCCTGTCGGCCATGACGCTCGGCTCAGCCGCCTTGGCCGGAACAAGCCTGTTGACCAGCCAGTACGTGCAGAGCGTCGTCGGGCTCTCGCCAGCGCAGGCGGGCCTGTGGCTGGCACCTACGGGACTGGGGATCGCCGCCGGCGTCCTGCTGGTCCCCTTCATCACCCAGAAGATCAGGCCCGCCACCGCCATCGTGGCCGGGCTGGCGCTCTCGGCGACCGGCCTCTTGTTGCTCTCTCAGGTCGGCAGCACCGGCGGGCTGATCACCGTCGTGCTCGCCATCGCCGTCGTCTCCTTTGGCGTCGGCCCGCTGTTTGCGCTGGGCACCGGCATGGTCGTCGGGTCCGCCCCGCCCGAGAAGGCCGGGGCGGCGGCGTCGCTATCGGAGACCAGCAACGAGTTCGGCTCGACACTGGGCCTGGCCATCTTCGGCAGCGTCGGCGCCGCCGTCTACCACTACCAGATGGCCGACGCCATCCCCTCCGGCGTCCCGATCAAGGCGGCCGAGACCGCCCGCGAGACCGTCGCCGCTGCCACGGCGGTGGCCGAACAACTGCCCACTCCGCTCGGCTCCGAACTGCTCGACGCCGCGAGCGAGACGTTCACCAGCGGGCTCAACGTTGTTGCCGCTATCGGCGCCGTCATCTTTATCGCCCTCGCCGTCCTCACCGCGGTCGCGCTGCGGCACGTGCCACCCACAGGCGAGACCAAGCAGGCCGAAGACGTCCCGACGTCCACGCCCGGAGCCGGCCATAATCCGAAGGAGGCGCCCATTTACGCTTCGAAATAGAGACCCCGCCGACCGACGATTGCTTAGATGTTTTCTCCAATCTAGTAGGTACATCTTAATACCATTGTCGTATGCTGCGAACGGGGGCTTGCAAAGCGGGGTCAGAGCAGGCTCGAATGGGCTTGAGTAGCTACAAGGTGATCGCGTCCGTCGCGGTCTCCGACATGGACAGGGCCGGGGAGTTCTACGAGGAGAAGCTCGGCCTTTCCGGGGTAGAGGACGCTGTGACGACACCTAGGGGGGACGGGAAGCGACGGCGGCCCCACCTCGACCCGCACACACGGGCAAACCAAGAAGGAGACGATCGTGTTCGAGAACCCGGAAGCTAGCAATCATTTCGAGCCAGGGCCGCTCAACCGTGGCGACAACTCCACGGACTAAACGTACAAGGAGAACGAACATGTGGATCTGTCAGACTTGTGGGGTCGAGCATGCCGCGGCCCTCGAGGTATGCGCCATCTGTGCCGACGAGCGGCAGTGGGTGCCGGCCGCCGGGCAACAGTGGACCACGCTCGACGAGCTGGCTGCGGCCGGGCATCGGGCGCGGGTACGGGAGCTCGAGCCGGACCTGTTCGGTGTCACCGTCGAACCCAAGGTCGGCATCGGCCAGCAGGCGCACCTCGTGCGAACGCCGGCAGGCAACCTGCTCTGGGACGTGCCCGGTTACCTCGACGATTACGCCGTACAGAGGGTCCGCCAGCTGGGCGGAGTGGCCGCGATCGTGGCGAGTCACCCGCACCATTTTGGCGTGCAGGTGGAGTGGAGTCGGGCGCTGGGCGGCGTGCCGGTGCTGGTCTCGGAGCCGAACATGGAATGGGTCTCGCGGACGGATCCGGTGATCCGTCCGTGGGCCGGCAGGCTCGAAGTCTTGCCCGGGATCACGCTGGTCCAGGTGGGCGGACACTTCCCGGGAAGCGCGGTCGCACACTGGGCGGCTGGCGGAGGCGGGAAAGGTGTTCTGTTCGGCGCGGACACGATCCAGACGAACCGAGACCGGACGTCGGTGACATTCATGCGTAGCTACCCGAACCGGATCCCGCTCTCGGCGGCGGTGGTGGAACGGATCGTTCGGGCGGTCGAGGAGTTCTCGTTCGATCGACTGTACGACAACTTCGGCAATACCATCGACACCGACGCCCGCGCGGCCGTCCGCAGGTCGGCGGATCGGTACATCAGTTGGGTACGGGGTGACTTCGACCACCTCACCTGACATGGAGGGACCAGGCAGCACTCGTGCAGAGCCAGGTCACGAAGTTGTTCGGCAAGTCATATAAAGGAGACAGGTAATTAGACCCGCAGGATTCTCCATACAAAGAGTAACCGATGGAGGTTGAAGGCAAGGCGGCCGTCGTGAGCGGCGGCGCTTCGGGGATCGGGCGGGCGGCGGTCCTCGCGCTGGTCGAACGCGGGGCGAAGGTCGTCGTCGCGGATGTTGATGAAGACGGCGGCAGGTTGACCGTCGACATGACCGGCGAGGAGGACGGTGTCGCCGTGTTCCGCCGAGGCGCGTTGCAGTTCGGTTGCAGTACGAGGCTCGGGATTAGCTCCGCGGCCTCTAACCACCCCTCACGTTTTACCTGCAAATCCGCACATTTTTTAGTGGAGCCGAGGGGATTCGAACCCCTGACCTCCGCCGTGCAAAGGCGGCAAGATAGTTTGCCAGAGGTTTCTGGAGCTTGCAAAATACCTGCAAATAGACGTATTTTGCCTTGAACACATTTCTCGACATTTCAGGATATTTACTCGGGTTGCTGCACGGTTGCTGCACAGACGTTAGGGCTTGCATCCGCCCAAGGTTGGGGATGATCGTTATTCGACCAGCTGCCTGGAGGCCATTTAAGCGAGCTTCGTCTTGGGTGAATTCTGCGAACTCCGTCATTACGGAGTTCTTAGAAGCTCACTTGTGTCCGTAAGCCTATAGCACCGCTTAAGTAACAGGGCCCGATTGTGGAGATGCACCAAGCTGCCGAAAGAGGCACTATGCTTGCGACGGACAAGGCTATTGATAAGGACACGCCGTGATAGATCGAACCGGAGAGATTCGCAGTACGAGAGCCCCGACGCTGAGGGAAGACCAGATCGAGATCCTCGAGCGCTACGGACAGAAGAGGAAGACGCAGGTCGGGGACATCCTCTTCAGGGCGGGAGACACCTCAAACGACTTCATCGTCATCCTTCAAGGCGAGGTGCAGGTTGTCGACGACTTCGCCGGAGAGGCGCGGACGATAGGAACCTTCCTCGCGGGTCGCTTCTTGGGCGAGCTGAACATGCTCACCGGGCAGGCGATGTACCTCACGGCTGTGGTGAGCGAGGCCGGGGAGGTGCTGGCCGTACCCCGCGAGCGGCTGAAGGAGGTAGTCACCGAGGAGCCCAACCTCTCGGACGTCATCCTAAAGGCCTTCCTGGCCAGGCGCTCGTACATGATGAGGACCGGCCTGGGTCTGAGAATCATAGGCTCGCGCCACTCGGGCGATGCGGCGCGCCTTAGAGAGATCGCAGCCCGCAACCGGGTGCCCCACGTCTGGATCGAGCTGGAGGAGAACCCCGAGGCCGAAGCCTTGCTCGGCAGGTTCGGTGCGAAGCCCTCTGAGACGCCAGTGACCGTCTGGCAGGACGAGGACGTGCTAAAGAACCCGACGAACCTCGAGTTCGCCCGCACCACTGGCCTCGAGGTGGACGCTCCCTTAGAACGAACCTACGATCTCGTCGTGGTGGGGGCAGGACCCGCAGGCCTCGGCGCGGCAGTCTACGGAGCTTCTGAGGGCCTCTCTACCCTCGCCCTCGAGTCGGTGGCCCTTGGGGGGCAGGCAGGTACCTCATCGCGCATAGAGAACTACCCGGGCTTCCCCGCTGGGCTCTCTGGCTTCGAGCTGGCCAGCCGCGTCCTGGTGCAGGCCGACAAGTTCGGAGCCCGCACCGCGGTTCCCCGGGAGGCCGTCGGCCTGAGAAGGGAGGATGGTCACTACCGCATCGAGCTCTCCGAAGGCGGTGAAGTCGCGGCCCGCAGCGTGATAGTCGCAACAGGAGCCCGCTACCGCAGGCTCGACGTGCCCCGCCTCGGGCGTTTCGAGGGCGTGAGCGTCCACTACGCCGCGACAGAGGCCGAGGCACAGAGGTGCGAAGGTGAGGAGGTCGCGGTCGTAGGCGGGGGCAACTCGGCGGGCCAGGCGGCGATGTTTCTGGCCGGACGCACGAGGAGGGTTTACCTGCTCATAAGGGGAAGCGACCTGGGCAAAAGCATGTCGAGGTATCTCGTCGACCGGATCACGGATGCCGCGAACATCGAGCTGCTCACGAGCACAGAGGTCCGAGAATTCATGGGAGAGAACCGCCTAGAGGGGACCGTTGTCGAGGATAACCGCTCGGGTATACGACGGAACCTCGGAGTCCGGTCGCTCTTTGCCTTCATCGGGGCTGATGCCAACACCAGCTGGCTTCAAGGTGCTGTGGACCTCGATGAACGCGGCTTCGTCCTGACCGGTAGGGAGCTCAACGATTCTGTGCTCGATGAGGACGCCTGGCGAGAACGCTCGCGGGAGCCGTTCCTCCTGGAGACGAGCCAGCCGGGCGTATTCGCTGCTGGCGACTCGCGTAGTGGCTCGATCAAGCGGTGTACCTCCGCGGTGGGAGAGGGTGCTATGGCGGTGACGTTGGTGCATCAGTACCTGGCTGATGCCAGCGTGCAGAGAGCCTGAGGATTCCGCTCTGCATCGCTGCAAGAGCAGTACTAGAAGCGGCGGCCCTGCGTAGGATCTATTCACCCGAGTGCGTGGAAGTGGGCAGCGTGTTGAAAAACAGGCACTGCGGGAGAGCACGAAACCTGCATCAGCGCTAGCATGGCCTCCCGTACGGTAGGAGGCCATACCAACTTGATGGGTACCAAGATACGCAGCTTCGCACCCTTACCTCCCGACATCTCCCTCGAAGATCTCGTACCAGAGGACCATTTCTACCGGCGTCTTCAGGCGCGGCTGGATCTCTCATTCGTGAGGGAGCTGGTGGGACCACTCTACGCAGGGGGCGGCAGACCTTCTGTTGACCCGGTCGTCTTCTTCAAGCTGCAGTTGGTGATGTTCCTCGAGGACCTGAGGAGCGAGCGCCAGCTCATGAGGATGGTCGCTGATCGCCTCTCTGTGAGGTGGTATCTGGGCTATGATCTGCACGAGCCGCTGCCCGACCATTCCTCACTCACCCGCATCAGGGAACGCTTCGGTTTGGAGGTCTTCCGCCGCTTCTTCGAGAGGATCGTTGAGGAGTGTTTTGCGGCCGGGCTTGTGTGGGGCGAGGAGCTGTTCATTGACGCCACCAAGGTAGA
The DNA here is from genome assembly GCA_963849745.1 of uncultured Rubrobacteraceae bacterium. GTDB lineage: Bacteria > Actinomycetota > Rubrobacteria > Rubrobacterales > Rubrobacteraceae > Rubrobacter_D. Next base: position 573,116 of record CAWKIM010000003.1, read on the forward strand.
GGCAAACGCCTCGCTTGAGTCGGCGAGGTCGCGCGCTCTTGTGGAAGGCCGTCTGGAGGAGCACCTGGCGGGAGTGTTCCCCGAGAACACCCTACCTGTCCAGGAGGACCAAGAGCACTTAGCAGTCGTAGCCGGCGTCGTGGGACCCGGTGGTGACGAAAGGCAAGCGCTCGCGCAAGCAAACGCGCTTAGGCACAGTTGGATCGCCAAGAACGGGCGCCAGGAGCGAGAGTCGCTCAGGTGGGGCTACCAGCGGATGGCCGACCTCAGGGTGAGCACCACAGACCCCGACGCCTCGCCGATGCACCAGAAGAACAAGGGTGCAAGCAGGCTCGGCTACCTCACCCACTACGGGTAGTGGACGGGGGCAAAGCACGGGTGATCCTGGATGTTTTAGTGACCCCTGCTGAGGTCACGGAGAACCTCCCCATGCTGGAGATGCACTTCAGGAGCACTTTCCGTTGGCGCCTGCACCCGCGTTCGGTCACGGGGGACGCAACCTACGCAACGAGGGAGAACATAGCGGCCATAGAGAAGGCGTCTATCCGAGCTTACACCGCGCTGGCAGATCAGGAAAAGCGCACCTCTGTATTCACCATAGATGCCTTCGAATACGACCCAGAGAGGGACCTCTACACCTGCCCTGCGGGAGAAACCTTGCGCCGCCGGGGCCACGACCATAGGGGTAGCTACGTGAGGTACGCCGCGAAGGCCTCCGCCTGCAACGAGTGCCCGCTGAAGAGCAAGTGCACAAACAGTTCGAATGGGCGCTGGGTGAGCCGCAGTCTCGAAGAAGAATACCTCGAAAGGGTCAGAGCCTACCGCGACACCGAAGCCTACCGCAAGGCCCTGAGAAAACGCGCCGTATGGGTCGAGCCGCTCTTCGGGGAGGCCAAGGAATGGCACGGATCGAGGAGGTTCAGGCTAAGGGGGCTTGAGAAGGTGAACTCAGAAGCCCTAATGATCGCTACTGGGCAAAACGTCAAGCGCCTGCTGGCCTTCGGAAGCAGAGACCCGAGGAGAGTGGCTCAGGTGGCCGCCCTCCGACGGCCCGAAGCCCGCTATCCCGGGAGGTTCCATAAAGTCCGAAGACATCGCAGGAGAGCCCCCTTAGGTTCAGCGGGACCTTTTTCAACAGGCTGTGGGATTCTGCGAACTTCGCCTCTTGGGGCTTCTCAGAAGTTGCACCAAGGAATGGCCACCTGGCAGATGCCTTGCTCCTTGTGCCCGTTCATACTTGCCCTCGTTAGCTATTAACATAGGCGGGGCGGACGAGTCCCGCTCCTTTATGGAAGGAGGGTGGAAGAAGTGTTGAGGAAGAAGCCAGCGATCCTATTGGCAGCGGCGAGTATGATGGTGGCGATGCTAGTCACGGGTGGGCTGGCATCGCCACCTTCGAAGGTACCGAGGGCAATGACTTTTTCCCCGGCACCACTGAGCCCGACACTGCCAGCGGCCTCGGAGGCGACGATGAGTTGATCGGCGACGGTGCTGGCGACGTGCTGAACGGGGGTGAGGGACGTGACATATTACTGGGCTGCAATTACACGGAACCGACAGACAAATGCCACACCGACTACGATGGTAACGACACACTGAAGGGTGGTCCTGGTATCGATTCCCTCGAGGGCCAGTACGGCAACGACATACTAGAGGGGGGCTCCGACTACAACTTGGACTGGCTCTCTGGAGGAGAAGGCGACGACACGCTCGTTGGAGGTCCGAACCCTAAGTGGGCGCTAACAGGGACCTTTGAGAGGTTAGACGGCGGGTCTGGCAGCGATACCCTTCGCGGTGGACCAGGACCGGATAGGATTGATGGTGGCTCTGGGCCCGACGCGTTTTACGGGGGAGAGCGAGCCGACGCCATACATTCCCTCCCGGACGGCGAAATCGACCGCATCAACTGCGGTCCCGGAAACGACACAGTGAGGAGGTACGAGCCGGGCGTAGACGTGATTAACGTCAACTGCGAGACGTTAAATCCCTACTAGCGTAGCTGGCGGAAGGGCTGTGGTGAGAGCCAACCCCCGGCCCTTCCTTTTACCTTTATTCACCCAAGCTCGTAGAATATGGATTCTGCGAACTTCGCCTCTACGCAGTTCTAAGAAGTTCGTGAATAGGTGTTCCGCGATGTAGACGATAGCAAGCGGCCAATCAAACGCAGCGGTAAGCACTCGATAACAACATGGTGGCACTGCTGCCGCATCAGCACGCGGTGCTTGGTAGCAGCAGTCGAGCCCTTGTGTGTCTGCGAATAGGGTGTGAAAGCGCGAACCTTCCGTGGATGGCATCATGCTAAGGTGAATGAGGAAGGGCGACACCGCCGAGTCCTACGCGAAGGGGGAACCCAAGAATGGCCACAGACGAACGAACACGACGACCGCTCGGAAGCGCGACGATCTTCAGCAGGAGGCGTTTCCTCAAACAGACGGCTATGGCCACTGCGGTGGTCTCAGTCCCCTACCTAGCCGGCAAGAAGACCGTGGCCTCCGGCAAGGACGGCTTCGCCTCTGGCCAAGGGACCAAAGGTGCAGGCGCCGCGCTCGATCGCGCGTTAAAGGAACTTGTCGCCATGGAAGGTGGCCCACCGGGGGCCATAGCCATAGTGCAGCGAGGCAACCACAGGGAGGTCCACTCCTTCGGGGTCCGTAACATAAAGAGCGGGCTGCCCCTGCGCGCGGACGACCACATGCGCCAGGCGAGCACGTCCAAGGCCTACAGCGGGGCCGTCGCGCTCTCCCTGGTTAGCAAGGGCGCGCTCTCCCTGGACGACACCATCGGCGAGCTCCTGCCTGACCTGCCCGACGCCTGGTCTGAGGTGACCCTCAGGCAGCTGCTCAACCATATCAGCGGCCTGCCCGACTTCACAAAGGATCAAGGCTTCCTGGATGCACTGGTGGCCAGCCCGAAACAAGCCCCACAGCCGCGCGAGCTGCTCTCCTTCGTGGAGGACGAGCCGCTCAACTTCGAGCCAGGCACGCAGTATGAGTACTCCAACTCCGACAACGTTACCGTGGGACTCATGGTCGAGGCGGCCACAGGCACGAGCTACGAGGAGCAGCTCAGGGAGCGGGTCTTCAGGCCTCTTGGGCTGAAAAAGACCAGCCTGCCCCGCGGCCCCAATCTGGGGAAGCCCTTCATCCACGGCTACGACAATGATCCCTCCCAGCAACCGCCCGATGATCTGAGCGAGGTGCTCGCCTCGGGATGGTTCTGGGCTTCAGGGGGCATGGTCACTACCCCTTCGGATCTCAACGCATTCGTACGCGGCTACGTAGGGGGTGATCTCTTCGATCTCAAGACCCGCGCGCGCCAGCGCAAGGTATTCGAGGGGGGAGCCTCCGATCCTCCTGGCCCGGGGAAGAACTCGGCGGGCTTAGGGATCTTCCGCTATGAGACCAGGTGCGGGACGGTGTGGGGCCACACGGGCAACTACCCAGGCTACACCCAGTTCCTGGCGGCGAGCCCGAACGGCAAGCGCTCGGTTACGGTGTCGGTCAACGAGCAGCTGAGCCCGGTCCAGGGAGCCCCCGGCGTCTTTGACGCCTTGCGCCGCGCGGAGGTCAAGGCCGTGTGCGCCACGCTGGCCGACTGACAGACTAACAACTGTGTTCAAACAAGAGGAGGAGCCGTGGCATGGCAGCCACGGCTCCTCTATTCACCGGAGTGCGTGGAAGATAACAGCGTGTTGAAAAAGTAGATGTTGGCCCGGTCGGCGGTCCAAAAGAGCCCCAAAACAAGACCGAAACACTACCAAGACTGCGTAATCGGCCCGCGTTTAGGGGACCGAAGTGAGCGCAAAGGGGTTTTTCAACACGCTGATAAATTCTACGAAGTCCGTATCCAGTATTCTGCATAATCCGGACCTTCGGGATGTCCCAGAGCCTCGACGTAGCAAATCAGCCTCGAGAGACGATCACAACATGTGGTGGTGTCGGATAAAGATGCAGGAAACTGGTTCCTGTACTTACGCTACGAGACCTCAAGGTATTGAGCGAGATTAGGGCTCACCACAGGATTGCTCTTGAAATGGCATAGCGAGGCTGCTGTCTCTGCTGCACAACGGTCCGGATTGATTACCACGAGCTCGTCGGGAGGACCTTCTACGAATTCCTCTAAGAACAGTTTTCTGACCGCGAAATCGGAGGGAGGGAAAGAGTACCCACCGACCACCAGCCGGCGGCACTCAGAAAGCTCCCGTCTAGCGCGACGCCAAGATTGGCCTATCAAGCCATCACCTCCGACGTTCTTGTAGAGCATCGGGGTGACGATGACAGGCTCGAGTATCCACCTCAAAGCATCGTCGGGTGGGTTGAAGTCTGGGCGCACCCACGGAAAGCCACTCTTAAGCACGACGAGACCATTCTTGGGGTTACTGCGGGTCTCGTAGGACTCCGGATACTGAGGGAACACCCGCCTCGAGGTGTGCGTCAGCCAATTGAGAGAGCCGTGCAGTTTGAGTATCGGCGGATCGTATAGGCTATTGTCCGGGTGCCCATAGAACCGCTCACAAAGTCCGGGCGAAGGCTTTCCAAGCCCTCGCGGTACTGCCGCTGAAAATCGAGGCGCTCCAAATCGTCCGGCGTTAGAAAGCCAGCAACCTGACGCGGGGGTAGTGTCCACGATCCCAGAACCAAACGATTTCGCCAGCAACCAGGAAGATAAAGGGGTCGATACCGTAAGTGATGTGGATCCGATCTGCGTAATCAGCAGCTTGTCGCTTTCCGGCCAGGCGATCTCGACCGTCGCGCTTCGCCTCTACGAGAGCTAGCGGCTTGTCGTTACGGCCGTACAGAACATATTCGATAAACTCCTTGCCTTCCTGCCTAATAAGGTCATGGTGATCCTTCGTCGGCGTTGCCGCCGCAGACAGCAAGAACTCCGTCGATAGGTTGGACCGCTCAATGCTCCATCCAGCCTTATCAAGCAAGGGATCAATGTGATTCTTACGCGACTCAGCTTCTGTCGACCTCCCTACCATTGCCTGCAATTCTAATCGGGCGTGACATGTAGCGAAACATCTTCGGCACGCAGGAACAATAGCTTCGCGCCGGCGTTCAAAGGTTCAGTGCTTCGTAATGTATTCCCTACGCGTTGCTGCACGGTTGCTGCACAAGAGTTCGATACTATATCTGAGATCTACTGTAACTAGGCCGTTTTTGCTGCAAATCTCCACATTTCGGAGTG